>NZ_CP063373.1:4800000-6260000 GCF_015160855.1 Streptomyces ferrugineus
ACCGGCACCTCCGAGGGCGCGCTCGTCGGACTGTACGGCGCAATCTTCGCCGGATTCTTCGCGCCCCTGTTCGGTGGTACGCCTGCCCAGGTGACCGGGCCTACCGGCCCCATAACTGTCGTCGCCACCGGAGTTATCGCCGACCACGGGCTTGACGCCGCGTTTCTCGCATTCGTCATGGCCGGCGGGTTTCAGATCCTGTTCGGACTGTGCAGACTCGGATCGCTCATCCGCTACATTCCCCACCCGGTGGTGTCGGGGTTCATGGGCGGTATCGCGTTGATCATCATCCTGGGCGAACTGGACCAAGTGGAGAAGAGCTTCCTGGTTGTTGCAGGAACGATTGTGCTCATGTTCGCCTCCGCGCGAGTGATCAAGTCGATCCCTGCCAGTCTGCTCGCCCTGGTGGTCATGACCCTGCTCCTGCGGCTCGTGGACTCGTGGGTGCAAGGCGTGCGGATGGGACCGGTCCCGCTCAACACGGCGATCGACTACATAGGCAAGATCCCAGAGTCGATTCCCTCGTTCGCCGTCCCGGACCTCGGCGGATCGCAGCTGCTCAGCCTCCTCCTGCCTGCCCTGAGCATTGCTCTGCTGGGTTCCATCGACTCGTTGCTGACCTCGGTCGTCATGGACAACATCACCGGCCAGCGGCATCGCAGCAACAAGGAACTGATCGGGCAGGGAATCGGCAACGCCGCCAGCGGACTGTTCGGCGGCCTGGCCAGCGCCGGCGCGACCGTCAGGTCCGTCGTCAACGTCCGCAGCGGCGGCCGTACCGCACTGTCGGCGGCCACGCACAGCGTCATCCTGCTTGCCCTGGTGGTGGGCCTCGGTGCTGTCGTCCAGTACATCCCGCTCGCGGTGCTGTCGGGGATCCTGATCCTCACCGCAGTCGGCATGTTCGACTGGGAGAGCCTGCGCCAGGCGCACGTCTCCCCGCGCGGGGACGTCGCCGTAATGTTCGCGACCATGGTCGTCACCGTTCTCGTCGACCTGACGGTGGCCGTCGCCGTCGGCGTCGGCCTGGCACTCATCGTTCATGTCGCGAAGTCGCGTCGGCGGAAAGCCTCGATCGTCCACGATGGCGCCGACACCTACCGCATCGAAGGGCCGCTGTCTTTCCTGTCGGTCGACCATGTCTTCGCCAAGCTGCGCAACGACAGGTCGAGTCTGTCGCTGAGCCTGAAGGACGTGACCTACATGGACCTGTCCGGGGCGAAGGCGTTGCTGACCTTTATCGACCATTCGCACAAGTCAGGCGTCAAGCTCGGAATCAAGGACCTGCCACCGCATGTCGAGAACAGGCTGATCACACTCGCGAACGAGGAACAACGCGACAAGCTGCAAACCGTCGTTGAAGCAAGATCATAGACGTTCCTCCTGTCGTTATGGGTGGGCGCACAGGTCTCGCGCGGGGCTGGTGAACCCCCGCCGCCAATTCGGCTGGTTCGGTCGGTGAGGGGGCGAGGCTGCAGCGTCGACACTGGGGCATGGACATGATCAGCACCGCTGATGTTCCGGAGGGGGAGCGGTTCGCATTCTGGCGGGAGGTGAGTGCGAAGCTGTGGGTGCCCTACGACTTGCGCTGCGATCCGCAGTTGGCAGGCGGATTTGAGGCTCGGGTCGGGATCAGTGATTTCGGCCCAGTGCAGGCGACACGGCTGACCGTGGTGCCGCATGAGGTGCACCGCACTCCCCAGCTCATCCGCCGGACAGACCCCGAGGTGTTCAAGCTGGGTTTCATCGCGCACGGTGGCGGCATAGCGGCCCACGACGGCCGACAGGCGGACTTCCGCGTGGGGGACCTGATGCTGTTCGACACCTCGCGCCCCTTCCTCGTCAAGCACACGCCGCACATCCCGGTGAGTCAGATGCTGCTCCTGCGCTTCCCGCGCTCTCTGCTGCCGTTCCCCGACCGGGAGTTGAGGCGGCTGAGCGCCGTACGCATCCCGGGCGACCGGGGCATCGGCGCACTGTCCTCCCAGTTCCTACGGCAACTCGCGCAGCGCATGGACGAGTTCAGCCCGTCCGAGACGACCCGCCTGGCCACCCTCACCCTCGACGTCCTGACCACAGCCCTGGCCGACGCCCTGGACTCCTCCAGCACAGTGCCGCCCCCCACCCGGCAACGCGCCCTGCTGGCCCGCATCCACACCTTCATCCGGGACCACCTCGCCGATCCGGACCTGACCCCGTACACGATCGCCGCGGCTCACCACATCTCCCTGCGCTACCTGCACAAACTGTTCCAGCAGGACGGACACACCGTCGCCGGCTGGATCCGCGAGCGACGCCTGGAGCAGTGCCGACGCGACCTCGCCGACCCCCTGCCGACCGCCCGCCCCATCCACGCGATCGCCGCCCGGTGGGGGTTCACCAGCCCCGCGCACTTCAGTCAGGCCTTCCGCAAGGCCTACGGCCTTTCACCGCGCGAGTTCCGGAGGCAGTGCGCGACTGTGCACACAGACTAAAGACCTGTGCGCGCACCACTAAGGACAAGCCCGGTTTCGGCATTCACCATGTCATGAGGAATGAAGGAGACACGAGCCAGCCGGAAGGGCGAACAAACATGGTGGTTACGGCACACAGGCCGCGCATCTCACGGAAGGGGGTTGCGGCCCTCTTCGCCGCGCTCACCGTCCTTTTCTCGGCATTGTCGATCGCCGTTCCGACGGCGCGGGCAGCGGAGACAAAAGGCGAGGGGCAATCAAACGCGTCTGACGTCGGAATAACAGCCTGGACCCCTGGGGTGAGCCCGATTGACTCCTCCAGGGAATCCGTGCTGCGAAATTTCAGCACGGAGCAGCGGAACTCAGCCCTGAGGAACTGCCCGGGTGGATATCTGTGCGTTGCAGCCGGTGAGGGCGACGGCCAGCACAGTGTATTCATCCTCTACTATTGTGGCACCCGTACCCTCTCCAACTTCCTGGGCGCCGGCGCTGCCGCCAACAACCAGACAGGAGGGGCAGTGGCCCGCCTGCTGGACCGAAGCGGGGGTCTCGTTCAGAGTATTCCGGTCAGCCCTACGCCAGTACGTGTCGACAACTGGGACCCGATCTGGTACATCGACCCGTGCTGACGGACGCCTTCAGCCCTCCCGGGGTTCGGGTAGGGCGGGGCAGGAGCCCGGAGCCGATCCGCTCCCAAGGAAGCCTTGAGTTCCGCGAGCAACTCCGGCTCGTCGGGGGCGAGATCGGCCTGCAACTCCTCCTCGCCGCACAGCGGGTAGCCCGCGACGCTCGTGCCGTCCAGCGGGTACGCCGGGTCGGGGCGGGCACCGAACTCCAGTAGGGTCACCGTTGCATCAGCGCCACGCCTCGGCCGTGCAGGTGGAGGTCGTTGGACTCCGACAGCCGGGATCACCACACCAGAGACGTCGGGCCGCCAGGCGGTGACGACGGCGCCCACCGTCATGCGCACGACGCTGCCGACGTGGTCGACGAGGGTGCCGAGCAGGTGGACGTCGGGCCGTGCGGGCCGAGCAGGATGGCGCCGACGGGACTTGATGCGGGGCGGGCGGCGGACATGGAAGAGCCGGTAGGAGGCGTGATTGGTCTCCTCCGCGGCGTCGAGGACGGTGATGGTCTCTACCAGCAGTCCGTACTGGACCAGGAAGTACAGGCGTCCGCCGGGCTTGAGCGCTGCGGCCAGAGCAGGCAGCAGCCGGTACGGGTCGATGAAGGGGAAGGCGTTGACGGAGTAGATGACGTCGTATGGCACATCAGGTTGAGCCCGGTCAGCTGGGGGTAACGGAGGCGGGCGCGCTGGATCTGGGTGGCCGAGGAGGCGATGGCGTCCACCCGTGCACCACGATCGCGGGCGAGATGGGCGGCGTGCCGGGCCAGCCCGCACCCGACGTCCAGCATGCGCAGGCCCTGCACGTCGCCGAGGGTCTCGTCGCCCGGCCCGGTACCGCCAGGACCCCAAATCGATCCGCTCCACCTCCGCCAGAGCGGTGGCACGCTGGAGATGATGGCGGCCGTACTCCGTCCACGCTTCGGTATTGGTCGACTCCGGGGAATTGCGTCCGATGCACGATTCGGAGTCGTCCGAGCTGGTGATCTGCGGCATCAAGGTACCTCCTGTAAGAGCTAGCAGCGGGCTTCTGACCTGCACTCTTGCTGTGACTCGTTCATCTGATGCATGATTCGCGCACCCAGTGGAAGAGGGGTGCGTGACGACGACCGACCTGAGTGAGGGCTCAGCCCGGCTTGTGCTGCTGAACGGCTGACGCTGCTGCACCCCGAAGACACCGTGTTTGAGGCGATGTTGGAGGGCTGGACGCGTCAGCAGCGTGGAGGCCGGCGCCTGCAGCCGAAGGCGATCAACGACCGGCTGCGCGTGGTACGGCAGTTCAACGACTTTGCCGAGGCGTATCCGTGGAACTGGTCTGCCGCCGCCATGGACGAGTGGACGACGTATCTGATGGCTGAGCTCCACCGCGCGGAGTCGACGATCCGCGGATATCAGACCGCCGTGCGCCTGTTCTGCGACTACATCACCTCGCCGCACTACCAGTGGCCGCAGGAGTGCGAACTGCGGTTCGGCACGCACCCGGTGCAGATCTGCCACGAGTGGAACACCGCAGCCCATCTCGTCGACTACGAGGCGGAGGCGGGCCGGCGGCCGATGACGCGGGAGGAGATCCAACTCTTCCTCGAATACGCCGACGCTCAGGTCGACCGTGCCATCAGGCTCGGCCGCAAGGGGGCACTTGCTGCCTACCGGGATGCCACGGTCTACAAGGTCATCTACGGGTGGGGGCTGCGGTGCACGGAGACGTCGAAGCTCGACCTCACCGACTGGTACCGCAATCCCAAGGCCCCGGAACTGGGCCGGTTCGGCTCCCTCCACGTCCGGTACGGCAAACGGTCGAAGGGGTCGCCGCCGAAGCGGCGGAGGGTCCTGAGCGTCATGCCCTGGGCCGTGGACGCGGTCGAGGACTACGTCACCAACATCCGCACCCGCTACCGGGCTTCGGTCGGAGCGGCCCTGTGGCCGACCGAGCGCGGCGGACGGCTCCAGGCCCGGGAGATCGAGGACCGCTTCGCCGAATACCGCGATGCGCTCGGCCTGGACTCCGACCTCGTGCCGCACTGCCTGCGACACAGCCACGTCACCCACCAGATTGAGGACGGCGCGGACCCGGCGTTCGTCCAGCTTCTCTTGAGTCCTCTGGACTGTGTCCTTGACGTGCAGCACGGGCCTGGGGTGGGCGGAGATCTGTGTGGTGGAGGTGATTATCTACCGCCGTTCATCACGCAGTTCCCCAGGAGGTCTGATGCTGGTGCAACGGGTGCTGATGCCCGCCTCGTCGCTTGAGTCGTGGACCGTGCTCGGCGACGAGGGCGGCATAGTCGAGCCGATCGAGCGCTACCTCTCCTACCTGACCGACATCGAGCGGTCGCCGAACACGGTCAAGGCATACGCCCATGATCTGAAGGACTGGTTCGTCTTCCTCGACCGGCGGGGCCTGGACTGGCGCGAGGTCCGGCTGGAGGACCTGGGCGAGTTCGTCGCCTGGCTCCGGCTGCCGCCCGCGGGCCGCGATGGCCGCGTCACGATGCTCCCGTCGGCGGAGCATCACTGCGGGGTGACCACAGTGAACCGGAAGCTGTCGGCGATCAGTGGTCTGTACGTCTTCCACGCACGCCACGGTGTGGACCTCGGCGATCTCGTCACTGAGCTGCAGCCGGTCCGTGCCCGGCGCACGGGCTGGAAGCCGTTTTTGTATCACCTGGCCGGCGGCCAGCCCGAGCGGCGTCGCACGATCAAGCTGAAGGCGCCGCGCACGCATCCGACGATCCTGACCGCTGCCCAGGTCCAGGCGATCCTGGACGCCTGCACCCGGCTGCGGGACCGGTTCTTGTTCGCGCTGCTGTGGGAGACGGGGATCCGGATCGGTGAGGCGCTCGGGCTCCGGCACGAGGACCTGGCAGCGGCGGAGGGCGAGTTGACGGTCACGCCGCGGGTCAACGACAACCGGGCTCGGGCCAAGTCCGCTTCGCCTCGCACGATCCCGGTCGGCCCCGAGGTGATCCGGCTCGACGCGGACTATCTGCACGGCGAGTACGGCGACCTGGACAGCGACTACATCTTCGTCAACCTCTGGGGCGGCTCCTACGGGCGTCCGCTGACCTACGCGGCCGTCTACGACCTGGTGCTGCGGCTCCGCCGCGACACCGGGACCGAACTTCGACCCCCACTGGTTCCGGCATACCCGGGCGACCTTGCTTCTGCGCCGCAAGGTGCCCATCGAGGGCGCCTGCGGCACCGGCTGATCGCCTGCGGGGTGCTGCCACCGGTCGACCGGCACCTGATCGACACCGAGGTATGGCTACACCACCGCCTCGGCCAGCTCGGCGAGCATCCCCACGAGCGGCTGCTGCGCCAGTTCGCTTTGTGGCACCAGCTGCCGCGACTGCGGGCGACAGCGGCCACCCGACCGCTACGGCCGACTGCGAAGTTCTACACCACCCAGCAGTTCACCCAAGCGCAGACATTCCTCACCTGGCTGCACGACAACAACATCGCCCCGGCGGCGGTTACCCAGGCCGACACCGACAACTGGTACACCAGCCACCGCGTCCATCAACGCCAAGGCGTGCGCGGCTTCCAGACCTGGGCAATCGAGCACGGACACCTGCCCCGCCACCTCGTGGTGCGCCAGGTCGTGTTCAAGCCCGGCAAGACCATCACCCAACAACGCCGGCTGGCCCTGCTACGCCGCTACGTCACCGACCCGACCACACCGAACGGAACCGGCGACAACCCGACCGACACCGTGCCGCTGCCGATCCGGGTAGCGGTATGCCTGCTGCTGCTCTACGCCCAACCGCTGAGCCGGATCCACTGCCTCACCACCGCGGACATCACCGAATCCGACACCGGATCCGGTCGGGAGTTGTTCATCCACCTCGGTGAGCCGCCCACACCAGTGCCCGAGCCGTTCGCTCATCTGCTGCGCCGCCTCGCCGCAGAGGCAACCGAGGCAAAGGGCAACGAACAGGGATGGCTGTTCCCTGGCCGGCTCGCCGGCCAACCGATCACCTACCGCACCCTGTCCGACCGGCTGCGGCAACTCGGGTTCCCGCTCATCGACGCCCGCGTCTCCGCACTGCGGCAACTGGTTCTCCAGGTCCCGGCCCCGGTCGTCGCCGACGCACTCGGATTCCACCAGAAGAGCACCGCCCGCCAGGTCGCCCACGCCGGCGCCACCTGGAACCGCTACGCCGTCGGCAACCACAACACCTGATCGAGACCGCGCACCGAGACGAAGAATGCCGCCAACGATGACGAGCGCCGCGATCGCATAGGTCGCCTGGTAGCTCTGAAACGGCCACCGCATGATCATTGGTGTTTGTGAGGACAACCAAAGATCGTGTGGTGGCCGCGGGTCACAGCGTGGAGCTTGCCGGCTGGCGGGTCATCTTCGATGAGCTGATGGGGCGGGTCGCGGGCCGGTTCGCCCCGGGTGGAACCGCACCCCACCGCCCGGGACTACCTCCTGGGCCTGCTGTCAGGCATCAAGTGCAAACTGCTGGAACCATGCCGGGCATGCCGGGCCGCAGGCGATGCAGCGCCTGCTGCGCACCGCACGTGCGACGACTTCCGATCCGGCACGTGCGCCTCAACGTGATACCCGATGCCCAGGGGCGCGGAGTCGGCCGGTTCGCTGTCGAATCGGTGGCCGCCGCAATCAGGCGCCGCGATGGTACCCAGATGCACCTCACGCGGGAGTCCGGAGAAGACGGTCCCGAGGGCTTCTTCCAGAAACTCGGGTTCAGCTCACCGGTGAGAAGAGCGAGGGGCAGACGGTCGGCGTGCTGGATCTGACCAACGCCTGCCGCGGCCACCATCACCAGCGTCGTTGCGTTGCTTCCTGGACTCCCCGGTGGCGCCTACGACCCCGTAGCCCATACTCGTGCGCGACGCTCAGGACTCGCCGCGGGCATTCCTTCGCGGCCCGATGAAGACGGCCCAGGCGGCCACACCCAGGCCCGAACCCAGGGACAAACCCAGCGCGACAACGAGACCGGCGTTGTCAAAAAGACCCCCGACGACGACGCCGAAGAGAAGGCCGAAGGCAGAGCCAAATGCGATCCAGACCCCGAGATTCGCCCAGATCCCGAGACCTGCGGCGGGCGGGGGCGTGTTGTTGCTCGTCATTGCATCTCTCCTAGGGACGCGGGCGGACAGGGCTGACAATCTGGCGCGGCCGAGTACCCGCCGCGGCTACGCGGTGGCACGGCGGATGAGCGTGTATCCGCCGCCTGCGAACGCGGCGGCGACCAGGACCGGCCAGCCGGCGAGCAGCGCCGTGGGGGGCTGGTCGAGCAACCAGTGGCCGATCGTGTGCCATTGCCGGGTCCACGTGATCAGCGCGGCGGCCAGCCCGAGCGCTGTCATCGTCAGGGTGAGGCTGGCGAGGACGCCGGTGGTGCCCCAGCGCAGGTGCACCGTGCCGAGCAGGATCCCGAAGTGGGTTACGACCAGCATGGGTACCGCGTAGCCGAGCAGGAGCAGCACCGGGTTGGCGTCATCCATGAACGACAGGTCGAAGTACCGCATCCCCATCCCCCAGTGGCCGGTGGCCTGTTCCACGGCGCGTAGCAGGCAGAGCACCAGCGCGTAGGCCACCGACTGGGCGAGGGCGAGTAGTGACCAGGCCAGGTAGAAGTCCCGGCGGGTCACGCTCATGCCCAGCGCGTACGGGAAGATCTGGGTGACCGAGAAGGTGGCCATCGAGATCGCGATAGCGTACAGGCTGACCAGGCCGCCGGTGTCCCTCACGCCGTCGCCCGGGTCGTGGTTCGCCAGGAAGAGCAACAGGTTGATGCCGAACGCGACGGCCGTCAAGCCCCACGTCCAGCCCAGGATGTGCGGCCAGGCCGGTATCTGGAGACGGGCTACCGGACGGATGCGGTTCATCGGGCGGCCTCCCGGTCCGTCGGCGCTGTTGTCGTCGGCGCTGTTGTTGTCGGTGGTGCGGTCAGGCGGACCACGAGTTGCTGCAACGACAGCGGCTCCAGCTCGACGTTGAGCGTCTGCGCGAGCGTCTTCGCGTGTGGTCCGAGCCCGCCGAGGAGGGTTGACCGGACCTGGCCGCTCGACCGCTCGCGGTGCAGCTCGGTGCGTCCGGCCGCGAACCCGTCCACGGCCTCGGCCCGGCCGGTGGCCGCCACCGCCCGTCCGCGCAGGTCGTCGGCGTCCTCGTCGAGCAGCAGCCGGCCACGGTCGATGAGCAGCACCCGCTCGATCAGATCGCTCACCTCGTCGATGAGGTGGGTGGACAGCACCACGGTGCGGGGATGCCCGGAGTAGTCGGCGAGTAGGCGGTCGTAGAAGAGCTGCCGGGCGGCCGGGTCGAGCCCGAGGTACGGCTCGTCGAAGAACGTCAGGGGCGCCCGCGCGGCCAGCCCGACGGTGACGCCGAGGGCCGAGAGCATGCCCCGGGAGAGTCTGCGGACCAGCCGCCCGGCTGGTAGCTGGAAGTCCGCGGCGAGGCTGTGCGCGAACGTGTCGTCCCAGTTCGCAAACAGCCGGCGTGCGGTGTGAAAGACGTGGCGCACGGTGTAGTAGTGGGGGTAGCGCTGGCTCTCCCGGACGAAACAGACCTTCGACAGGACGGCCGGGTTCTCCACCGGTGGCGCGTCGAAGACCGACACGTTCCCCGACGACGCGAACGCCTGCCCGGTGAGGATCTGCATCAGGGTGGTCTTGCCCGCCCCGTTTCGCCCGAGCAGGCCGTAGATCGTGTGCTCGGCCAGTGCGAAGCTCACGTCGTCGAGTGCCGTGACGTCGCCAAAGCGTTTGGTCACCCCGTGTGCGGTTACAACCGCCGTCATCCCAGGTCCTTCCCGACAACCGGACCGAATGAATCGATCATCTTCATCAGCTCGTCGTGGCCGATGCCGAGCTTGTGCGCCTCGGCGAGCAGGGGTTGCACGTACTGTTCGGTGAACCGTTCCCGTCGCCGCTCGCGCAGCCTGGCCCGGGCGCCACCGGCGACGAACATGCCGATGCCGCGTCGCTTGTAGAGCGTTCCCTCCGACACGAGCTGGTTGACGCCCTTGGCCGCGGTGGCCGGGTTGATCCGGTGAAAGGCGGCAAGCTCGTTGGTGGACGGGACCTGGGCCTCCTCCACCAGCGACCCGTCGATGATCGAGTTCTCGATCATCTCGGCGATCTGAAGGAAGATCGGTCGGTCGTCGTCCATCGTTGGCTTATCCACCCAACTGGTTAGCTACATATGTAACTAACCATGTGACCTTGCGCCGCGGATGTCAAGCCGCCCGGGCGTCCCACGACCTCAGCTGCGGCGGTGCCGGGACCCGTTTCCCGCTCAGGAACGGCAGCCGGGATGCGTGGGCGGCGTCGTCTCGGCGCAGGACGGTGTGATCGGGCCGTACGGCTGGCGGCGCCGTGCGCACCTGGGCAGGGTGGACGCAGAACCGACACCGACACGAGGAACGGTGGCCGACCAGGACGAGCGACAGCACCGTCCGCGGGGCTCCGCGCCCTCGACGCCGAGGGCGAGCGCGTCACCTTCGAGACGGTGGCGAAACGGGCAAGTGTCTCCCGGTCCTGGCTCTATGCCCAGCCGGACTTGCGAGCGGAGATCGAGCACCTTCGTGCAGCACACCGCCGAGCCCCCGCCTCCCCGCTGCCTGCACGTCAACGCACATCCGACGCGTCTTTGCTGCGGCGACTCGAAGCCGCCAGCGCCCGCATCCGCCGTCTCACCGAGGAGAACCAGCAACTTCGCGAACAACTCGCCCGGGCCTTGGGCGAACAACGTGCGGCGACGACTCGCACAGGCCCGCCGCGAGGCGGCGCGAGCAATGCCAGGTCAGTAACGATCGGCCCGTGCTGAAAGGACCTCAGATGCCCCCAACCGCTACGTCGCACACAGCGACCACGACACAAACACACAGGTCAACAGCCCAGCCCGACAGCAAGCTCAAGATAATCCAGGGGCAGGTGGGGCACCGCTTCGCCTCGACCACCGCGCTCTACACCGGCGTGAGCAGCGACTTCATGAACACGATGATGCGCAAGGTCCTGGACAAGGCCCTGCACAACGGACAGTAGGGAGACAACGTGACGGCAAACCTGGACTACCGGTGGCATCTGCGGGAGGTCATGGCCACCCGCGGCATGTACACCACCACCGACCTGCGTCCGCTGCTGGCCGAGCGAGGAATCGACCTGTCGCCCAGCCAGGTCTACCGGCTGGTCGTGGAACGTCCCGAGCGGCTGAGCCTGAAAACGCTCATGGCCCTGCTCGACATCCTCGGGTGCGCGATGGACGACCTCATCGAACCGGTGACCGTCCGAGCCTCCGGCCGCAAGACGGCAACCGCGGGCAGCACAGACAGCGCACCACCGGGACCGGCAGCAGGGGTTGGAGACTTCCGGCCCAAGCGCGCCCGCATCGTCCCCACCGAGGAGTAGCCCGTGGACGGGTCTCTGCCACGGACCGCAGTCGAGCCGGAGTCCGTGATCGCGGAAGTGGTCCGCACCATCGAGCCAGATCTTGACCAGGACCTGGTGGAGACGGTGGTCACCGACACCTTCCGTCACGGCCCGCAGCGCAGGCAGCCCGCCTCGCTGCTCCAGCAGGACCCCGCTTGGCTGACGGGCGGGCGGCCGGAGTCCCCTCCGGTCGTGGAACGGTTCGTACGCGCCCTGCGCGAGCACGGTGCTCAGCACCGTCCAGCCACCGAGTTGCGGAATGTGCGGACAGCCCCGGCGTCTGAGGGGCAAGGCTGTGGGCAGTGACGCTCGGATCTGCGGACGATGCGCAGACCGCCAATGGCACCGTGCCAATCCGTGCGCCATCTGCGGCCGGCCGGAAGTATCCACGCGCGACCGCCAGGGACGCCCGCGGTGCCGGCTTCACCCACCGGATGGCGGCGCAGATCCGGTGAAGTCGTTGTGCCGACTGATCCAGCTGGTGAGCCCCGCGATGTCCGACGAGGCCATCGCCGATGCCGTTCGAAGCGTTGAGCCGGTCAGAGCCAGACAGCGGCAACTTCTGTGGGCCTTGGAGGACATTCCCGACCTGTTGACCGGCCAGGGCGCGTACGGCCCCGCGAAGACCCTGGCGCTGATCGAAGCCCTCCAAGAGCGCGGCGCCGAGAACTTGGTGGTCCCGCCGTGCCCGCACTGCGGCCGGAGTGTTCCCCTCTCCAACGTTCGTGACGGGATCCGCTGCTGCTACGACTGCCGCAGAGCCTTGGACGCGGAGCCGTGCCACCGCTGCGGACGGACACGTCCGGTGATGGGCCGTACCCACGACGGCCGTCCATTGTGCGACTCCTGCCGATACCACAACCCCCTTGTTCACAGGATGTGTTCGAGGTGCGGCGAGCGTCGGTACATCCAGGCCCGGGCGCGCGGCCAGGTGCTGTGTGAACGCTGCCACCAGCTCCCGACCACCGTCTGCACCGACTGTGGTGAGGAGCGCCCCTGCTTCCACGCCGCTACCGGCGCCCCCTTGTGCGAGCCGTGCAAGAGGAAGCGACGCAAGCGCGAGGTGTGCGTCGTCTGCCGGCGTGAACACATCGTCAGTTACCGGACCGAGGACGGAGACCCGATGTGCGCCGGGTGCGGTGCCACGCCCCGGCCGTGCGCCGTGTGCGGACGCGTCATGCGCATCCACGCCCGCACGCCGGACGGCGACGGGCTGTGAGTACGCCTCGCTCGTCGCCATGATGAACAAGACCGCGCCCGACCTGCCTTACCTGCTGCCGATCCACATGGCAGCGGCGTGCCTGGGCGCGCCGACCGCCAACCCGCAGCACCGCCTGGACGCAAACGGCGCCCCGCCGATCCTGGTCTCCAACGCGCTGCACGACCCCGCCACCGGCTACCCGTGGGCGGTCTCGGTGGCCCGGCAGCTCGGTCGCAGCGGCGTGCTCCTCACCTACGAGGGCCATGGGCACGGCAGCGTCACCAGCGGCCCGTGTATGGAGAACGCCGTGGACAGCTATCTCACCGACCTGGCAGTCCCACCACAGGGCACCAGCTGCCCCGCCGTGCCATTCTGACAGCTTGCCGATCCGGATCCCCCCTTCTGTACGGACCCGGATCGGCAAGATTGATCACGACATCACACAGGCCCCAGGGGCAGCGGGCCAGAAAGTGGGGGTCGAGGAAGCCTCGCTCGGAGGCCGGGCCGAGGAGCAGCCGGGCGAACGTGACGAGCCCGGCCCTGGCCAGCAACTCGGCGGAATGGTCCACCGGCCAGCTATAGGCGGGCGTCACCTTGTGGTCAAAGTGGACCGGCTCCGGTCCATCGGTCGCGAAGAACGAGGCCAGGAGCAAGACCCCTTGTATGGCCGCAGGCTCCATCGCCGGCGCGGTGCTGGGCGGCCTGCTTCTGGGTGTGTTCCCGGACCTGGGGCTGATTCCTCTGCTGGCCGTGATCCTGCTTTCCGCAACTTCTGATAGCCGGAACTACCAGCAAACTCGCCGCTCACAGAGGTCGTCTCCGATCGGATGCACGGGGTGTCATGGGCGCAGGGCGAAGCAGGCGAGCCGGTCCAGGTCGACGGCGGTCGAGCTGGACCAGCGGGCGGTGAGGAGCTCGACGTCGGGCGCGGTGACGCCCAGGCTCTTGAGGGGATCGTCGTCGGCCCGCCGGTCGGCGAGTTCGGTGACCACCCAGAAGGTTCCGCCGGGGACGAGGAGCTGACGGACCTTGTCCAGGAAGACGGCCTTGTCGGCGATGAACCGGAAGACGAGCCGGCAGGTGATGAGCGCGTAGGCCGGGTCGGGCAGCTCGCTCAGGTCGTCGGCGGCGAAGTCCATGACCTGGAACCGGGGCTGATCGCTTGAGCCCGCGTCAGCATCCGTGGCAGCGGCAGCATCCGTGGCAGCGGCAATGGCGCTGGGAGCGCAGTCGACGCCGATGGTCTGGTAGCCGAGCTGGTGGTGTAGATGGCGGGCCAAGGCGCCGTCGCCGCATCCCATGTCGAGTGCCGGCCGTCCGTGGCCGGGACCGAGATGGTCGGCGAGGAGCTGGGTTTCGGTGTCGGTGATCTGCCGGTAGCGGCGGCCGGAGGCCCACAGGGGTTCCCAGTAGGCGACGGGGGAGGCGATCACGCGTTGTTCCCTTCGGCGAGAATGAGCGATGAAGTCCATGTGGAGTGCGAACATCGTGTGGGCAGTGGGGTTCATACGGGAGTTCTGCCCATGGCTCCGATCACCGCCTCGGCGACCTCGCCCGCCTCCTCCTGGATCTTGAGCAACTGGACCTGGAGCAGGATGCGTTGCTCGCGGGAAGGGGCGTGGTCTCCTAACCGGCCAGCAGGGCGGGCGATGGTCTTCCGGGTATCAGTCATACGCGTGTTGCTCCTGGGGAGGGAATGACGCTGTGCCGGTACGGTCACCGGTCTTGGGTCAGAGCGACGAGCTCGGCGAACAAGCCACCGGAGCTGACCAGGTCCTCGTACTGGCCGTGCTCGATGACTCGGCCCTTGTCCATGACGAGGATGCGGTCGGCGAGGCGGGTGTTTTCCAACTGGTGCGTGACCACGATCGTGATGCGGTCCGTGGCGCCGCGTTTGATCTTCTCGAAGATCTGGTGTTCTCCTCGGGCGTCCATGTGGGAGGTGGGTTCGTCCAGGATGAGCAGTTCGGGGCGCCTGTAGATCGCGCGCGAGCAGGCCAGGCGCTGCCACTGTCCGCCGGAGAGTTCGGCGCCCCCGAACACTTCCCGGGCAAGCAGCGTCTCGATGCCGTCGGGCAGCGCCTCGACCGCCTCTCGCATGCCTACCGCGTCGATCGCTTCCCATACATGCAGGTCGTCGTGGGTGCGGGGCTGGCCGAGGGTGACGTTCTCGCGGACGCGCAGCGGCCACTGGGCAAAGAGTTGCGGCACGAGCCCGGTACGGGCCCAGACGCTGTTCTGATCAAGGGTGGCGAGGTCGGCGCCGTTCCACAGAACGCGCCCCTTGTCCGCAAGGTAGATGCCGGTGATCAGGCGCAGGAGGGTGGACTTGCCGCTGCCGTTCTCGCCGACGATGGCCAGGATCTCGCCACGGCGCAGGGACAGGGATACGCCGTCGACGGCCGGGCGGTCCTTGCCGGGGTACTGATACACCACGTCGTCGATCCGGATTTCCTCGACGGTCGTGGGCGCTGACAACTCGCCGCGCTGCGGGGCCCGTTGCGCGGCGTCGTCGAGGAATGTCTGCATGTCGGTCAGGTAGAGGCTGGTGTGGAACAGGGCCGCCCCGTTGATGACGACCTGGGAGAGCGCTGCGAGCGTGGTCTGAACGGCGACGACGGCAGTTGCGGCGATGGCGAGTTCGATGCGCCCGGTGATGGCCAGCCAGGTGAGCGCGGCCCAGGCCAGAAGAAGGAAGAAGCCGCCTGCGGCCGAGGACAGCAGGGTGATGCGCAAGGTCCGTGGGGCGGCGTCCAGCAGACGGCGGTCGATGCGCTGGGACAACGACCGGTACCAGAACAGAAGATAGCCGGTCATGCCGTTGGCGCGGACTTCGTCACCGTGTTTCGGCGTGGTGGTCCACCAGCGCATCATGTGGCGCACGTTGCGGTCCGACACGTTCGCGTAGTGCATCTCGTAGTCGACGCGCGCGGTGAGAACGGCGCCGACTCCGGCCGGCAGGACGGCGAGGAGGAGCAGCGGCAGCATCGCCCAGTGGAGCACGGACAGGACTCCGCCGGCGGCCACCATCCTGATGAGGGCGGCCACGAATCGCTGCGCGTCGTTCACCATCACGTGCGTGCGCACCACGCCCATTTCGGCGGCTTCCTGCCGGTCGGCGAACCCGCCCTGGGCGTAGGCGGCGGCTTCGACTCGGCACACCGCCTCGACCAGCGCGGTGTCGGCGTAGGTCGTCAGCGGCGGAGTGAGCCTGCGATCCGCGTACGACGCGAGCGCGCTGGAGAGCCGCCCGAGTGCCGCCGCGCCAGCCACGACGATCAGCGCGGGGACTGCCTGATGAAGACGGTCGGCTACGGTGCCGAGGCCAAGGATCGGCTGCATGGCGCGGGCAGTTGCGGCCAGGCCCACCGCGGCGGCGGCGCCTGTGACCAGTTGGCAGGCAGCGAGGAGGAGAACGGCCGTGCGGTCGAGCTGCCAGGCCATTCGGCAGATGCGGCGCAGCACGGACGGCAGGCGGGCGCACATGTGCGTGAAGGACACGTCGCCGAGCGGGTTGACGGAGTACTCGCCGCTGTAGCGGATCTCCGCAGGTGGCGGGGGAGGCGGGGTCTCAGCGCTGGCAGTCGAGGCGTCAGTCACAGGCACCTTCTGTCCCTCCTGGGGGTCGGGGGCCGAACCTGGATGGCCCGGCGATGCACGGCATAACGACGCAGCGCCGGAATCGAACGCGCGCGATTCCGGACGCCGTGCGGGCCTTGATACGCAAGGGGTCGAACATGCGGACACCGTGCTGGAGCCGTTCCCGAGCGGAGCGGATTGGCCGAATCGCCGACGTCTGAAACGCCTGTGACGCATGAGGTTTCAAGCGAGCGTCATTCCTCGTGAAGGCATCGGCCCGTCGCCCTGAGTCCATCAACGTCGTGTCGCTCAACAGGCGTGCGGCCCGGCTGAGTTGGACGAGCTGCGTATGTGGCGAGTCAGGGGAGGCTGCGCAGCGCGACTTCGCCTTCGTCGACAGCCTCCATGAGCGCGCTGATGGGGTGCTCGGGCAGGCGCCCGCCCCCGGTCCTGACGCGTCCTCCGTCACGGCGCGGGGACCGCCCTGCTCCGTGACGTCTACTACCGCGTGCGCCAGCTTTGGCTCGCTCCGGCGTGCCGTGTGGTCGGGCCGGGGCTGTAATGGGCGGCGGGACCCCTTCGGCGGCGGAGCGGGCCGCTCGCCGGGCCGCTCTCCGGACCGGGCACCCACCGCCGTCTTCTCGTCCGGTGCAGGAAGGCATGCTCATGTCCGTTGCCGCTCATCCCGATCCGCTGCCTAAGGTGCTGGTCGTGCTGACTGCGGTCACGGGGATCGTCGACGCGGTGGCCTTTCTGGGCCTGGGGCAGATCTTCACGGCCTTCATGACCGGCAACATCCTCTTCCTCGGTTTCGGGCTCGCCGGGGGCGAGGGTCTGGCGCCTCTCGGTTCGTTCACGGCGCTGGCCGCATTCGTGGTGGGTGCCGCTGCGGGGAACCGGCTGGGGGTGGCGTTGGGGTCCACGCGCGGGCGGTGGATCTTGACGTCGGCCGTCATCGCGGCGGTGCTGCTCGTGGTTGGGGCGCTGACCGCGCTCGGATTGCCGGCCGCCGCGGGTGAGCCGTCGCCGCGGCATTACGCGGTGATCGCTTCGACCGCGCTGGCCATGGGTGTGCGCAGCGCGACGATGTGGCGGCTCGGAGCCGTTCTCAACACCACTCTCGTCACCGGCACCCTGGTCACCTGGATCAGGTACTCGGCTCTGGGCGGTGGGGCGGGGGATACGTCCCAGCGGTATCGGGCCGCGGGCCTGGTGGCGGTGCTGGCCGGTGCGGCCCTCGGTACGCTGCTGCTGCGGGTGAGCATCACCGTGGCCTTGCTGGTCGCGGCGGCGGGTGTGCTGGGTGGCATGGGGGGATACGCGGCCCGCCGGGCATCCCGGCGGCCCCCGGACGCATGACGCGCACGCTTCCCGGACGGCCGTTCCCGCCCCTGACTACGTGCAGCAGCGTGTCAGACAGCAGGGACTCGGCGATCGGCCACACTGCCCGCACGCCCGGCGGAGCCCAGCCGGTGTCCCAAATGCGAGCCCGGATCCGGTTGCCGGCCGGGTCATCGAAGCTGACACGGAGATCTGGTGGCTCCGCCTCCAGGTGCGGCGGAAGCGGAAGTCGTCGCTGGGGTCGTGGACGACGCGGCTGGTCAATACGCGCGGCACCGGATCAGCACCCTCAGGTGAGCCCGGTGGCGCGACGCCGGGGGCTCGGGGAGTTCCACGTCATCCGAACGGGCGTCGCCCTCGTCGACCAGCTTGTCCCAAGCGCAGCAGGAGGATGAGCTTCTCGCCCGGTACTCGACGCCCGCCAGCGCCTCGTCTTCCGCGCTGCGTGGAGTACGCGTTGGCGGACTGCAGGCCTCCTGGACCCCCGCCTCCGGCCCTCCCGGACCCACTCCTCCGGGATGGACAGCTTCTCGGCGAGCTCCTGGACCGTGGGGGAGTGGCGGCCGTGCTGCTGGGCCAGCGTCGAGAACTCCACACCCCGGTCCGGGTCGAACCGGTCGACCGACTTGATCAGGTCGATGGTGGCGATCTGGGTCAGGTCGTCCAGCGGCTCACCGCGGTTGCGGAAACGGCGCGCGAGGTGCTCGACGAGCGGCAGATCCATCCAGACCAGCTGGCTGCGCAGCTGCGGTCCCGGTGCCGCGGGCCGGGCAGGCCTACGAACGCCCCGGACGGTCCGCACGCGCCCGCCCGACCCAGACCCAGGTCACACGCGGTGCCGTCAGCGTCGGACCGTGGCCGGCCTGCCGCATCGAGAGCGGACCACGGTGAGGAGGGCGTGTACCGACCTGGTCGCCTGCGGACGTGCAGACGCCGCTGGTCGTCGTCTTGGGCTCGGTGTGCAGGTCATGGACCTCGACGGCGTTTCCTGCGGGTCAGGCGGCGCTCTTCTTACGGCGCCCGGTGCGGGCGAGGGCGTCGGCCAGCTCCCGTCGGTTCATCTTGGAGCGGCCCGCGATGTTCTGCTCGGTGGCGCGCTCGTACAGCTCTGTCTTGCTCAGCTGTCGTAGCTCCTCCCTGCCGCCACGGCCCCGCGTCGCCTTCTTCTCGCCAGCCTGCTTCGCCGATAGCCTGCGCCCTGTCTTGCCCGTCGGCTTCTTCCGCTGTGCGGCCCGCTTCGACCTGGAGCTGCCGGCCTGGTGGAGGCTTGTCTCCAGGACCGACATCAGGTCGATGACGTTGGTCGCCTGCGGAGCCTCCTCGGTGCGGGCGACCTCCTCGCCCTGGGCCTTCGCTTTCACCAGTTCCTTCACCTTCTCCTGGTAGGTGTCGCGATAGCGGGACGGGTCCCAGGGCGCGCTGAGCGCGTCGATCAGATGGATGGCCATGTCCCGCTCCTTGCTCTTGCCGACGCGGCGCGTGGGCAGCTCGGACAGTTCCTTGCCGGGATCGCGGACCTCGTCAGCCCAGTGCAGGGTCTGGAGCACGAGAACCTTGCCCTCCGCGCGCAACGCGGTCAGGTACTGCTTGCCGCGCATCACGAACGTGGCGATCCCCACCTTGTCCGCCTCCGCCAGCGCTGCGCGCAGCAGCTCGTAGACCTTGGTGTACTCCTTGCCGCGCGGGCCGACGTAGTAGGTGCGGTCGAAGTAGACCGGCTCGATGTCGGCCAGGTCGACGAAGTCGCTGATGTCGAGAGTCTTGGATCGGCCCGGAGCGATCTCGTCCAGTTCGTCGGGCTCCACGACGATGTACTCGCCGTCGGCGGCCTGGTAGCCCTTGACGATGTCCTCGCTCGCCACTTCCCTGCCCGTGCGCTCGTTGACCCGCCGGTTACGGATCCGGTCGGCGGTGCCGCGCTGCAGCTGGTGGAAGTGGACCGTGTGATCCTCGACCGCGGTGAACAGGCCGACCGGCACCGTGACCATGCCAAAGGTGATCACGCCGGTCCAGATCGCGCGTGCCATGACCGACCACCCTTCCTGCCCGTCGTCCTCCGGGTACCCGAATCAGGTACTCCTGCCGACCACGCCGGCACTGCGGCGGTCAGTGCGCGCGCCGTGCCCTGCTCGTGTTGCGAGCGGCTCGTGCACGGCGCCTGAGCAGGCCACCGACGGTCGGCGGACACCTGGGGTGCCCATGCTCCAGCACACCCGCGCGCTGCTGCGCACCCCGCAGCGCGGGGACGGGCATGACCTGCCGACTGGTGACCAGTGAAGCGGCGTTCGTATGTGCGCGGATGCCGCGAATGACGTGCCGGATCGCCTGTGCGAGGGCACGTCCCCCTCGCGCCGGTCGCCGTCCGTGGTGGGAGCGGCGTTCTCGGCTTCCGTCCACAGCGTTTCGACGACGGCGTCGAGAGCTCGCCGGGGTGAAGGTCACACGCGGATGACGCGCAGGCCCACCTCGGCGAAGTCCACGGCGGCCTCTGTCTCCATCCCGGTGTCGGTGATCATGACGTCGAGGTCGCGGAGTTCGGCGAAACGGCAGAAGGTGTCGTTGCCGATCTTGCTGCTGTCGGCGAGCAGCACCCGCCGCCGAGCGCGCTGGCACATCGCCCGTTTGACCTCGGCCTCGGCCAGGTCCGGTGTGGTCAGACCGTGTTCGACCGAGACACCGTTGGTCGCCAGGAAGGACACGTCGATGAGGAATGTCCCCAGGGTGCGGATGGCGACCACGTCGACTTCCGCGAGGGTACGAGCCCGTACCCGGCCGCCCAGGGTGAGGACCGTGAGTTCGGCGTGCTGCGCGAGCAGCTGGGCGATCGGCAGGCTGTTGGTGATCACCGTCAGTTCACGGCCGGCGGGCAGCAACTCGGCCAGGCGGAAGGTGGTCGACCCGGCGTCCAGCAGGATCACTCCCTCGTCGGGCACCTCGTCCAGCGCCGCCGCGGCGATCCTCTTCTTCTCCTCCTCCATCACCTCACCACGCGTGGGCAGATCCGGCTCGAAGCCGAGCCGCCGCAGGGGGATCGCTCCACCGTGCACTCGCCGCAGCAGACCCTGGCGCTCCAGCAGGGCCAGGTCCTGCCAGATCGTCTCCGGGCTCTCGGAGAGGGCATCGGCCAGCCGTTCCACGCTCGCCTGTCCCTCCTCGCGGGCGAGAGCCACGATCCGCCGCTGACGTTCCTTGGCCTGCATGATGTGCTTCACCTCTTGCTGCGGCGGCCTCTCGGACACGGCCTGGCGAAGGGATCACCAGGCCGATGCGTCCAGCGACGCCGGTGTGGGAGACAGGGACTGCTCGGCCCAGATGACCTTGCCCCGCGGGGTGTAGCGGGTTCCCCAGCGCAGGGCGAGCTGAGCGACGAGGAACAGGCCGCGCCCGCCCTCGTCGGTGGCCGTGGCCTGGCGGAGGTGGGGGGAGGTGCTGCTGCCGTCGGAGACTTCGCAGATGAGCACCCGGTCGCGCAGCAGACGTACCTGAACGGGCCCCGCGGCGTGCCGGATGGCGTTCGTGGCCAGTTCGCTGAGCAGGAGCTCCGTGGTGAAGGCGCAGTCCTCCAGGCCCCATTCGGTCAACTGCCGGGCGGCGGCCTCACGGACGCCGGAAATCGCCGCCGGGTCGGCGGGTACGTCCCAGCACGCGGTGTGTTCGGGGCCGAGGGCGCGGGTGCGGGCGACGAGCAGGGTCACGTCATCACAGGACTGAGGGCCGGGCAGGACTCGCAGCACCGCCTCACAGGTCTGCTCGGGATCCCGGTCGGCCTGTGACAGGGCGGTCCGCAGCCGTTCGAGGGCCACGTCGATGTCCCAGCCGCGGTCTTCGATGAGTCCGTCGGTGTACAGGACCAGCCGGCTGCCCTCCGGCAGACGCAGTTCGGTGGTCTCGAAGGGAAGGCCGCCCAGGCCGAGGGGAGGACCGGCCGGCAGGTCCGGGAAGTGGACGGCGCCCTCGGGGTCGACCACCGCGGGCGGGGGGTGGCCGGCCCGGGCCATCGTGCAGCGCTGGGAGACCGGGTCGTACACGGCGTACAGACAGGTGGCACCGATGACGTCGTCGCCGCCGGAGCGGGACGTCCCCTCCTGGCCCAGGGCGATGACCAGGTCGTCGACGCGGCGGAGGAGTTCGTCGGGGGCCAGATCCAGGGTGGCGAAGTTGTGCACCGCGGTGCGCAGCCGGCCCATGGTGACGGCGGCGTGCAGGCCGTGTCCGACGACGTCGCCGACGACCAGGGCGACGCGCGCCCCGGACAGCGGAATGATGTCGAACCAGTCGCCGCCCACCCCGCCCATGGCGATCTGGGCGGGCAGGTAGCGATGGGCGGCCTCCACGGCGGTCTGTTCCGGGAGAACGCCCGGCAGCAGGCTGCGCTGCAGGGTGAGGGCGACCGTCTGCTCGCGAGTGAAACGGCGGGCGTTGTCGACACAGACGGCGACACGGGCGATGAGTTCCTCCGCCAGGTGCAGGTCGTCCTCCTCGAAGGGCCTGGACCCCCGGCGGCGGTAGAAGGTGGCGAGCCCCAGCGACGCCCCGCGGCTGCGCAGCGGAACGGCGATGAGGGAGTGGATGCCGTAATCCACGATCTCCCGGATGCGGCCGGGGTCCTGGGCCAGCCACTCGGGGACCGCGTGCACATCCGGTTCGAGGACCGCCTTTCCCTCGGCGAAGCACCGGGCCTGCGGCGCGGACGAGGCGAAGCTGACCCGCTTGCCGACCGGGAAGAACGGTGGTTCGGCCTGGTGGGCGCCGAGCGCCGCACGCTGCAGGGGCGCACTCGGTACGAGCGCCTCGTCGCCGCGCAGCACCGGCTCCAGCAGATCGACCGTGACGATGTCGGCGAACCGCGGAACGATCACCTCGGCCAGTTCCTCCGCGGTGCGCGCCACGTCCAGCGTGGTGCCGATGCGGATACTCGCGTCGTACAGCAGTTCCAGGCGCTCCCGCGCGGCCATCGCAAGCCGCCCCAGCTCCGGATGGCCGACGGCCAGCAGCCACTCGGCGGGCCCCGCCTCCCCTGGCGCCGTGGCCGCCGACGGCATTTCCCCCGGTACGCCCGGCACGGCTTGACCTGGTGGCTCGTCCGGCGGGGCCGCGCCTGAACGCTCCGGAGTGGGAGCCGGAATCACCGCCGCCGGTGTGCTGTCCGACGGTGTGGTGCCGCTCCCGCTCGGCACCGGCACCACGCGATGCCCCGATGCGTCCCCGACGAAGCTCAGCTTGACCGCCACGCCCTCCTCGCCCGAAGCCCCCGCCACGGGACGGCTCACGAGCGTGGCCATACGGCCTTCGGACAGCGGCACCTGCACCGCGGTGCGGCCGGCTCCGGAGATCAGCTCGGTGGCCTTCTCCCGCAGGACGTTCCGGTCACTGTCGGTGAGTGAGGAAAGGGAGGTGTCGTGCGAGCCGGGCAGGCTCCGCGCCATGTCCGCCATCGCCGCCTGCACGCGGCGCTCGATCTGCAGGGCCTCCTGGAGCAGGGCGTGCTCTCGCTCCGTGCGCTCCTCCAGCAGCCGCAGCGCGACAGCCTCGGCCGCCTTGCGGACCCAGGCCGCAATGGCGGTGTCCGCGTCGGCGCACAGTGAAGTGAGACCGACCACGCCCTCGAGGCTTCCGCTGAGGGGATCGCGGACGGCGGCGCCCACCGAGACGAAGGGCTGCAGGCCGACGGCGAAGTGCTCGGCGCCGAAGACGCGGAAGTCCTGGCGCTCCTCCAGGGCCGTGGCGATGCCGTGGGTGCCGACGTACTCCTCCGTGTAGGTGAACCCAGGCGCCAGTCGAACCGCCTCAAGATACCTGTACAGCGCCTTCTCGCCGGCCCGGCAGCGCAGGATCACGCCGTGCCGGTCGGCGAGGAGGACGCCCACGCGCGCGCCCGCCAGCTCGGATTCCAGCCCCTCGAGTACGGGCGCCGCCGCCCGGGCGAGCCGGCCCTCCAGGCCGGGGTCCGCCTGGTAGGGGGGTTCGATCCGCTCCGGCGACAGCCCCATCGCGGCACAGCGCCGCCATGAGTTCAGGATCGGGGCCCGCAGGCTGGCCACGGCCGACTCGCCCCGCAGAAACCGCTCCCGGTCGCGGGCCAGGGCATCGTCGGTGCCCCAGAAGTCCGTCACGGAGACCTCCTCTTCCCGGAGGCAGAATCCCGAACGGCTCGAGGCGATCGGGGCCGGAGCGTGGCCGCTGCCGGGAACTCGGGTCTGCCCGGCAGCGGACCCGGGCGCTCACTTCTGCGGGACGCGTCCGTTTTTTCACGATACTCCGCCCGTACCCCCGGGGGACCCGCGTAGCCGCTCGTACCGCGAGGTCACACGGGCGGGCCTGCGGTTCGGCGGGTTCACCGGCCCGTGGCCCCGGGCAGCGCCGGTGGCCCTTCGGGCACGGGGCGTCCGAAGTGCTTGGCGAAGAGCACACAGGCCGCACCCACCAGTACGCCCGCCGCGATGGCGGCCAGATACAGGACGGGACTGCCGATCAGACCGATGACCCACAGGCCGCCGTGCGGGGCTCGCGAGGTGGCGTCCACGGCCATCGACAGGGCGCCGGTGACCGCGCTCCCGGCCATGATCGACGGGATGACCCGCAGCGGGTCGGCCGCCGCGAACGGGATGGCACCTTCCGTGATGAACGAGGCCCCCAGCAGCCAGGCGGCCTCCCCGGCCTTGCGCTCGCTGTCGGTGAAGAGCGCCCGCCGCACAACCGTGGCCAGGGCAAGGGCGAGCGGAGGCACCATGCCGGCGGCCATGACGGCGGCCATCACCTTCAGATCGCCGCTGGCCAGGCCGGCGACGGCGAAGGTGTACGCGACCTTGTTGACCGGGCCGCCCATGTCGAAGGCCATCATCAGGCCGAGCAGAGCGCCCAGCAGGACCGCGTTGGCCCCGCTCAGGCCGTCCAGCCAGTCGGTGAGGGCACGCTGCGCGGCGGCGATCGGCTCCCCGATGACGATGATCATCAACAGGCCCATCACCAGTGTGGACACGAGCGGAATCCCGACCACGGTCATGACCCCCGCGGCCGCCCGCGGCAGGCGGATTCTCCGCAGGGCCGTCACCACGGCACCGGCGAGCAGACCGCCGGCCAATCCGCCGAGGAAGCCCGCGCCGGTCGCGACCGCCAGCAGGCCGGAGACGACTCCGGGTACCAGGCCCGGCCGGTCGGCGATGGCGTAGGCGATGAAGCCCGCGAGGATCGGCACCAGCATCGAGAACGCCGTTGTGCCGATCTTGAACAGCACCCCGGCGTAGCCGGCGCGCTCGACCAGCTCGGACAGGTCGGTGACCTCAGGGTAGGTCTGCCCCTGCCAGGTGCCGCCGTCGACCTTCACGGCGACCTCGGCGCCGCCGGTCATGAAGGCGAGCGCGATCAGGATGCCGCCCGCCGCGACGAACGGGATCATGTAGCTGACTCCGCTCATCAGCCACTGGCGCACCCGGGTCGCCGGATGGACCCTGGCGCCCTCAGGTGGTGGTACGGCGGGCTCGGTGATGTCGGCCTCGGCTGCACGGGCCCCGGCCGCCCCCTCGCCTGCGGTGACGTGCTCGGCGGCATCGCCCGGACCGGTGCCCTCCGTCGTCGCCGCCCCGGCCGTCGCCCCCGCGGCCTCCTCGGCTCGCGAGATCAACTCGCCCGGATGGTTGATGGCCCGCTGCACGGGGGCGACCACCAGGGGTTTGCCCGCGAACCGCTCCCGGTCCTGGATCTCGGTGTCGGCCGCGAGGATCACCGCGTCGGCTGCCGCCACCTGCGCGGCCGTCAGCCTGACCGCACCGGCCGCGCCCTGCGTCTCCACCACGATGTCGTGCCCGGCGTCGGCGGCGGCCCGCTCCAGGGCCTCGGCGGCCATGTAGGTGTGGGCGATGCCGGTCGGGCACGCGGTGACAGCGACGATCCTCACCTTCCGCCCACCTCCTCGTTGATGAGATCGACGACCGCCTGCGCGTCCACCGCCTGACGCAGGGCCTGCCGGAAGGAGACGTGCACCAGACGGCGGGCGAGCGACGCCAGGATGTCGAGGTGCTCGGCGTGGCCGCCGGCCGGCGCCGCGATCAGGAAGGCCAGGTCCGCCGGGCCGTCCGCGGCGCCGAAGTCGACGCCGTCGGCGCTGCGCCCGAAGGCGAGCGTGGGCAGCGTGACATGGACGGAGCGGGCGTGCGGGATTCCGATGCCGCCCTCGATACCGGTGGGCATCTGTTCCTCCCGGCCCCGCACGTCGGCGAGAAATCCGTCGAGGTCCGTGACGCGGCCGGCGGCGACGAGCCGGGCGGCGAGGGAACGCACCGCCTCATGACGGTCCGCGGCCCGCAGGTCCAGATCCACGAAATCCACGGTGATGAGGTCGGGCATCGTGTCAGTTCCGTTCGGAGAGCGGGCGGTCGGGATCGATGCGCGGGTGCACGACGACGGCCGACCGGTCCAGGTCCCACTGCCTGGGCATGCCGCTGCCGGGCTGCGACACCGCGGCGGCGCCCCAGGCCAGGGCCTCGGCAAGGGCGGCGGGCCCCTCGGTGGAGGCCGCCAGGTACCCCGCGAGGAGAGCGTCCCCGGCGCCGACGGAACTGCGCGGCTCGGCGACGCGCTGCTCCGCGTGCCACACGGCGGAGTCGCCGACCAGGAGGGCACCATCGGGACCGAGACTGGCCAGCACCGTCCGGGCGCCGCGCGCCCGCAGCGCGTTCGCCGCGGTCAGGGCCTCGCCGAGAGTGGTCACCGGCATCCCCGCGGCCTCGGCGAGTTCACCCTGGTTGGGCTTGACCAGATCCGGACCGGCGGGCAGGGCGGCGGCGAACGGGGCGCCGCTGGAGTCGACGGCGATACGCGCAGCCCCGCTGCCGCGCAGGCGCGACACCAGGTGAGCGTAGAGGTCGACGGGGGCGCCGCGCGGCAGGTTACCGGCGAGAGCCACCCACCCGACGCCATTGGCCGTGGCACAGGTGGCCGCGGCAAGCGCATCGATCTCGGTGGCGGCAAGCTGCGGGCCGGCCACGTTCAGCTTGGTGACGGTGCCGTCGGGCTCCACGACGCTGATGTTGACCCGGACGCTGTCGGTGATCGGGACGGTGACCACCTCGACGCCCTCGGAGGCGAGCAGCTCGGCGAGCCGTTCACCCTCGGTGCCGCCGCAGGGCAGGACGGCCACCGTCCGGTGACCGTTGGCGGCCAGCGCCCTGGAGATGTTGACGCCCTTGCCCCCCGGATCGAGACGGCTGCCGGTGGCACGGATGACCGAGCCGGGCCGCAGGTCCGGAACCTCCAGGGTGCAGTCCAGGCTCGGGTTGGGGGTGAGGGTGACGATCACACGCGCACCACACAGAAACCGACGGCAGCGAGGTGCCGGTCTGCCCTCCATCAGGCGGATGCCCGATGGCCCTGTGGCGACGAGCCGCCACGGTCGTGCCGCCGACACGGGCGAAGGGACACTGCTGGTGACCGGCAGAACAACACTACCTCTGGCTGGTGATGACGCAGCCGGAGAGAACGCAGGGCGAGCCCGATCGGTCCCGGCCACGCGTCGGTGGCGTGGGAGGGGAGAGTCCGGTGTGCCCTCCCCAGCCCGGCCGTCGGTGGAAGACTGCGAAAGACGCGGTCCTTCGCCGCCGAGGGGGCCGACGTGGAGCGGGCGGTGTTCGCCGCGCTGACCGTGCCGGTCATGGGCTGCCCCGGTGCGGCGGGCATCGCCGCCCCTGCTGCCATCGTGCGCGGCGCCGGGGAGGTCGCCGACCTGGGCGTCATCATGCGCGCCGGCGAGGCATCCCAGACCCTGCGCAGCCTCACCCACGTCCTGCTGACAAGACCGGCACCTTCACCGAGGGACGAGCGGCCCTGGCTGCCGCCGCACCGGCCCCCGGCAGGGATCCGGCCCGGACGAGCGGCTGACGGTCGCTGCCGCAGCCGAAGCCCGCTCCGAACGCCCCCTCGCCCGCACGATCACCGACGGTGCCACCCGGCGCGGCCTGCCCGTGCCGGAGGCCGAGGGCTTCCGCTCGACCGTCGGCTCTGGCGCCGCTGCAACCGTCGCCCACCACAAAGACGTCGGGCACGATGGCGGTCTCACCATGCGGTCGCCCTTTTACTCCGCATTTGCGTATCCCGTTGAATGAGGCTTCCCGTCAGCCGGAGGAGACGAGTGATGGGCGAGCATGTTCACGTTCGCATCGGGCACGGCGTCAGGGTGAGTGACGACGGTGACCTGGTCGAGCTCTCCCGCTGCCGCTGCGGCGCCACCTGGGCCAAGTCCTACCGGGTGGCCGACGGCGCCCCCGAGGAGTGAGTGCCGGCGAGGCCGACCACAGACGGGGCCGCCTCCAGGGGCGCCAGGTCGCCGGGAAGGGACTGGCGACACACGCCGGGGGGCCGCGGCATCCTGCGACCTGACCTGAGGCAAGCCCCCGCCGTGCCCCTGACCGGCCCCGACTCGCTCGACCTGCTCCTCGACTCCTGGCCGGCCTGCGGCGGAGGCCCGCGTGGTCGGGGACCGGCGGCGCCACTTCGACCCCGTAGGTCGACCACGCCCAGCAACTGCAGGTCCACAACGCCCAGCGCGCCTGCTCGGTCCGGGTCGCGACCGTGCCGGTCTCAGCACCCGCCGGCCCGTGTCACGGCCGCACGGGCGCCGTCGGCCGGGCGCGCAACTGCTCCTCGCACCAGTCCCTGGCCAGCCGTGCGACCTCCTCCAAGGCGCCGGGCTCCTCGAAGAGGTGGGTCGCGCCCGGCACGACGTGCAGTTTGTTCGTGGTGCGCAGCCGTCGTACGGCTTCTTCGTTGAGCCGCAGCACCTCCGGGTCGTGACCGCCGACCAGCAGCAGAACCGGAGCAGACACCTGCTCCAGCGCATCACCGGCCAGGTCGGGACGCCCACCGCGCGAGATCACGGCGAAGACACGCCGCGGTCGCTCGGCCGCGGCCACCAGGGCCGCCGCGGCGCCTGTGCTCGCGCCGAACACGGCCACCGGCAGGTCCTTCGTTCCGGCCTGCTCGCCCAGCCAGTCGATCGCGGCCACCAGACGGCGACCCAGCAGCGGGATGTCGAATCGGTGCTCGGCCGTCACCGCGTCCTGCCGCTCCTCCCGCTCGCTGAGCAGATCCATCAGCAGCGTGCCCAGCCCGCCGGCGGTGCGCAGCTCGCCCGCGACCATACGGTTCCGCGGGCTGTGCCGGGAACTCCCGCTGCCGTGCGCGAACAGAACCACCGCGCGCGCCCCGTCGGGCGTCTCGAAATCGCCCTCCAGCGCCACGCCTTCGGCGGGGACAAGTACCGTCTCGGAGATCACGACCATCATCTCCTTCCGAGGGCCCGACGGCCTCGGTATCCGATGGCTCCTGCGATCCTTGCCGCGTACCCCTCCACGGGACACGGACTCACACAACCGCTGTCCTGGGCCCGGACGTCCTGCAGTGGGGCCCACGCGTCCTCGGCGAGCCAGCGGGCCGTTTCGTCCCCCTGGCCTGGAAACTCGCATGCGGTACGCGGTACGCGAGCGGAAGCGAAGGTCGGTGCCGAGGATGTGCCCCGGATCGTTCGCACGCCGATCACGAGGACATCGGCGTAGCCGGGGTCGACCAGATGGGTCAGTTCCTCGGCGAGCCGCTCGGCCACCGCCCGGTTTGCACCTCCAGCTGAAGTTCGGTGGCCGGGGGAATGCAGCCTCATGAGGACGACTCCTTGGACCGATTCGTTCGGCAGACAGGACGTCTCCCTCGGCTGGCTTGTCACCGGGTGGTTCGGTGGGGCGGACGCTCCCTTCGTCGGCGGCGGAGGACAACGGCGAGGTCCACCGTCGACAGCACGGCGAGTGCGGCGCACAGTCCTGCGAGGACCGCCAGTTGTGAGGACGTCGGGCTGCTGTCCGGCTCGGCGCGCGACGACCACAGGGCGAACAGCACGGTTGCGGCCACGAAGAGCGGCGTGAAGAACACGGACAGCAGCAGCCGCAGGCCCAGGGCGCTACGGGCTGTGACAGGCTCGGTGCCCGTGCGCTCCCAGCGGCGGCCGATGAAGCCGGACCGTGATCGCGGTACCGGGACACGCGCGTCAGCTCCGCCCCTGGACTTCGATCGGCTTCGGTGTACGAGCGGCATGACCGCCGAGTTCCACCATTTGCCCGCGACAATCGACAGTCTGGGGGCATCCGGCGCAGCGACACCGCCCATTCGGCAGCTCAGGGCGGTAGCCGGGTCAGCCGGCGCCGTGACTGAGGTCGCCCGGGTCCGCCGGCGCGGCCAGGTTGTCGTTGCCGACGGCTCCAGGATGCCGCGCCTCCTCGTGGGCGAGGGCCGCGATCGTTCCTCCGGCGAGTACGGTGCGCCGGCGGCTGTCGGAGAGGCGGTGGCGGACCAGATACGTCTCGTCCTTGGTGGTGTTGTGCAGCCGCAGGCGGGACTCGGCTCCGGAGGCCAACTCGGGGCGGAGGTTCTCCAGCCGGAGCCGGTCGCCGGCATCGATGCGGTCGTAGTCGGCCGGGTCGTCGAACTCCAGCGGCAGGACGCCGAAGTTGGCCAGGTTCTGCCAGTGGATACGGGCGTAGGACTTGGCGATGACGGCACGCAGCCCCAGGTGACGTGGTGTGATGGCGGCGTGTTCGCGGGAGGAGCCCTGGCCGTAGTTCTCCCCGCCGACGACGAAGTGCCGGCCCTGCCCGCCGTCGGCGGCGAGTTCGGCGGCACGCCGCGGGTAGTCGGGGTCGAGGCGGGTGAAGGTGAATTCGGCGAGCTTGGGGATGTTGGAGCGGAACGGCAGTGCCTTCGCCCCGGCTGGGGAGATCTCGTCGGTGGAGACGTTGTCGCCGCACTTGAGCAGGACAGGGCCCTCCAGCACGTCGGGCATTGGGTCGAAGTCGGGGAGACCGGAGATGTTGGACCCGCGTTCCAGTTCGATTCGGGCGCCCTGCTCGGGCGGCAGTGGCGGTTCGAGCATGGCCCGGTTGACCGACGCGTGCCCGGGCAGGCGCAGCTGCGGATAGGGCACGCCCTCCCTGGCCGCCCACTCGCGGGGGTCGGTGATCTCTCCGGTGAGCGCGGAGACCGTGGCGGTCTCCGGAGAGCAGAGCCAGACCGCGTCCTGTTCGGTGCCGGAGCGGCCGGGGAAGTTGCGCGGGAAGGTGCGCAGGCTGTTGCGGCCGGGCGCGGGAGCCTGGCCCATGCCGATGCAGCCCAGACAGCCGGCCTGGTGGATCCGGGCCCCGGCGGCGATCAGGTCGAAGGTCGAGCCCATCCTGGTCAGATCGGCGAGGATCTCGCGCGAGGTGGGATTGACATCGAAGCTGACGGCTGGATGCGTCTGACGGCCCGCGACGAGGGTCGCGGCGATGGCGAAGTCGCGCAGACCCGGATTGGCGGAGGAACCGATGACCGCCTGCCCGATGGGCTCACCCGCGACCGCGCGCACCGGCACGACGTTGCCGGGCGAGGTGGGGCGGGCGATGAGCGGTTCGAGCGCGGAGAGATCGATCTCGTCCGTGAGGTCGTGGACGACGTCCGACTCGGCGGCCAGTTCGCGGAAGTCCGCCTCGCGGTCCTCGGCACGCAGGAAGTCCCGTACCGCGGCATCCGAGGGGAAGACGGAGGTGGTCGCGCCGAGTTCGGCGCCCATGTTGGCGATGACGTGCCGGTCCATGGCCGTCAGCCCTGCCAGGCCCGGGCCGTGGTACTCCAGGATCCGGTTGACCGCGCCCTTGACGCCGTGCCGCCGCAGCAGCTCCAGCACCACGTCCTTGGCGCTCACCCACTCCGGCAGATGGCCGGTCAGGCGGATGCCCCAGATCTCCGGCATGGTCAGGTGCAGGGGCCGTCCGGCCATCGCGAGCGCGACCTCCAAGCCGCCGGTGCCGAGCGCGAGCATTCCGAGCGCCCCGGCGGCGCAGGTGTGCGAGTCGGATCCGGCCAGAGTCCTGCCGGGGACGCCGAAGTACTGCATGTGGGTGGGGTGGGAGACGCCATTGCCCGGCTTGGAGTACCAGATGCCGAAGCGACGGCACGCGGAACGCAGGAAGGCATGGTCCTCGGCGTTGCGCTCGTCCGCCTGGAGCAGGTTGTGGTCGACGTACTGGACGCTGACCTCGGTACGGACCCGGTCCAGGCCGAGGGCCTCGAGTTCCTGCATCACCAGAGTGCCGGTGGCGTCCTGGGTGAGGGTCTGGTCGATCCGCAGCCCGATCTCGTGGCCCGGTTCCATCCTGCCCTCGACCAGATGGTCGTCGATGAGCCGGTGCGCCAGCGTGCCGTGCGAGAGCGTCACAACGTCCAGGCTGCGCGCTCCGCCCCGTGTGCGGCAAGCTGACGCCCTTGCCTGCAGCATGCGACCTTTCGTCTCCCCACAGGGTGGGCAGCGCCCGCACGGGTACTCGAAAGGCGTTCGGGAACGAGCGGAAGAGACGCACGGGAGGTGGGCAGTGATGACTCTGCCTGTACGACGTACCTCCGGCAGGCTCGCCGAGCGGCCGCTCTGGGCCAGGGATCCGCTGGCCGAGTTCGACGACCTGTTCAGCCGCATGGGATCGCTGCTGGAGTCCACGTTCGGCGCGGCGCCCGCAGCCGCGGGCATGACCTGGTCACCGCTGGCCGACTTCTCCGAGACCGAGGAGGCCTACCTGATCGAGGTCGACGCTCCTGGTGTCAAGCATGATGACATCGACATCGAGCTGAGCGGCCGGGACCTGATCATCAGCGGTGAGGTCAAGGAACGCGAGCGGGCCGGCACGCTGCGCCGTGCCATGCGACGGACGGGACGTTTCGAATACCGGGCGCTGCTGCCGGGTGAGATCCACGCCGAAGGGATCGACGCAACGCTCCGTGAGGGGGTGCTGACCGTCAAGGTTCCCAAGACGGAGACAGCCAAGCCCCTCCACATCCAGGTCACGTCCGAAGACTGACACACAACATGGTCCGCCCGTCCGCCGAACGCCACGACGGACGGGCCGACTTCGCGGATGTCGAAGAAGACATCCCTGCAGTCAGACGCCGCTGACCAGCAAGATCCGCGCTGTCTCACCTCGCGCGCAGGCCCCCCGTCCGCTGCTGCTACGCGGACGGCGGCCCGGGCTCGGGGGCTGGTTCGAGTTCTGTCACCGCGTATTCGATCCGGACGTCGTCGGCCAGCTTCAGCGCGCCCAGGAACGCCGCGTACGGCTTGATCCCCCAGATGGATTGGGTGACGGTCGACCAGCCGCACACCGTGCCGTCTCCATCGCTGCCTCCGTGCACGGTCACCGGCTGAGTTCGGCCTTTGATGGTGAGCTCCCCGGTGATCTCGAAGGATTCGAGCGTTCCCGTGATCCTCGTGGAGTGAAAGGTGATGGTGGGGTACTGGGCGGTGTGCAGCAGGGCTTCTCCCTCAAGCGTCCGCTTGATCTCCGCCTTGTCGGCGTCGGTGAGGGGTTTGAGCCCGCCGGTTCCCTCCCGGACGGTCAACGATCCCGCCTCAACCGTCACTGTCACCGACGACCTCCCGGGGTCGTCGGTGACGACCACCGCCTCACCGGACCAGCGGGTGGCCTCGATCGTGAGGTCGTGCCCCGCTTTTCGGCCGAGTCCGGCCCGACTGGTCTTGATCAGCAGGCGTCCGGTCGACGGCCCGAGGCGGTAAGTTCCAGCACTTACTGTCACAGATATGACGGTACGTGATGGGCGCGTGGTGCGCGTCCTGAGGGGCGCGGGCATGGTGACCGCGCCCCCCGCTGAGCCCGTGTCCTACGACTGTGCGCCGAGCCAGCGGAATCGAAGCCTCCGACGAGATCGCGGTCGGAGCCTTCGTCGTGCCGTGGTTGGGCGGTCGGCTTCAGTTGCTGTCCTCGGACCCACGCGGCTCAGCGTGGATGACACCACCACGCTGGGCCCGGCGGGCTGACAAACCCCACCGGTCGGCCATTGTTGCGGCTCCAATCAGCCGGCCGGGGTGGGGTCGTAGGGGGACAGGGCCGGGGCGAGTTGCACTCCGGTGGGCCAGGCCGAGGGTGCGGTGAGGGCGTCCGGAAGGCCGAGTCCGACGCGGGCCGCCTCTACGGTGGCCGACGGGGCCAACTGACGGCAGCCAGCGGCGATGACCTCGAACAGGTGCCGCACCTGGCCGGGCCGTGCGGCAGCAGTTGGCCGTGGAAGTCCTCGTGGTGGGCGAGGACGAGAGCAGCGAGGCCGAGGCCTGCGACATGGGCCGAGACCCTGCCGGTGCCGTCGAGCGCCGTGTATCCGCCCTGCGCCGAGCACGACGGGATCGCAGCACCGGGGCAACCGAAGACTCCAGCGCGCCCACGGCGAACACGGTGGAAGCGAGCCCGGGAAGCAGACAGGTCCGCCGGTGTCGCCCGCTGGGGCGACGCACGGGATACCCGCCGCGGCACCGGCGTCGGCGAGCTTGCGCGAGACCAACGCCGACGCGTACGGGGTCGCCACGCCGACGTGGGCGATGCCGACATCTTGCCGAATGCTGTGGTCCAGGGCGGCGATCAGGTCGCTGAAACAGCCGTCCGGCTGCACCTGACAGACCTCGATCTCGGCGTCGACCGCGATGCTGATGACGGCCTCGCCGGTGTCTGCCCTGGCGATGATGCCGGCCACGCGGAAACCGGTGCCCACCATGTCCTGGGCCCAGCCCTCCTCCGTACCACGGACGTATTGTCGGTGCCGAGTCCGGGCAGGTGCCGCGGTCCAGTTCGAGCAGCGTCTGCACGGACCGTCGGGCGGCGTGCTCGTCAGCCAGGTCCAGCGGGTAGCGGGTTCGGGGCGACGTCGGACTGCGGGGAAGGCCGTTGAGCATGGCGTCGGCCGCGTCGGCGAGCGTGTCCGTCTTTGGCCGTGGTGACGTCGAAGCTGTGGGAGTGGGCGACGTCCAGCTCGTTCACGCCGACGGGCCGATGTTGACGCGGATGGCCGGTGCCTCGCCCAGGCCGGGATCGCCCTGTCGCGGTCGCTGGTTGATCGTCGGCTGCGCCGTCGTCCGGCGGTTGCTCCGACAGCGGCGCCCCCCCACAAAACATCGACGGTGTCGACGTCCGGCCGGATACGGCCGCGGCGGTGCCGGGGAGGCCGAGGCTGCCGGTGACGCGCAGCCGGTCGCCGGGGCGGCACTCGCTCTGCGGTTGCGAAGCCGGCCGCTGTCACCTGACCGGAACCGTGCCTCTCAATAGTCATGCGACACGTTGACCCCACAGCGCCATCGCGATTGCATGCTTGTGGCCCTCCGGTGGGGAGCAGGGGGAGAGGGCCACGTCCTGAATACAGGGGGGAAAATGAGGGGAAACACAAAGCGGAGCGCCACCAGACGTGTACGGGCTGCATTAAGCGCCACGGTCGTGGTCTGCGCGGTCATGACGGTGCTGCCCGGAGCCGCTTCGGCCGAGGCCATGACCGTGCCGGGCGTCGCGAGCGACAGCGGGGCCGGAGTCGAGCGGATCAGTGTCGCGACCGACGGCACCCAGGGCGACGGCGACTCCGCCGGCGCCACGATCACGGCCGACGGTCGGCGTATCGCCTTCTCGTCGTTGGCGAAGAACCTCACACCCGCCAACCCGGCGACATCGGAAAGGGTGTTCGTCCGCGACCGGCGGACGAGTCAGACCAAGCTGATGAGCACCCTCACCACCCCGATCCAGCGCCCCGTGATCAGCGGTAACGGGCAATACGTCGCCCTGTGGGGGTGGTTGTTCAGAGACACAAAGACCTTCCTGTCTCAAGTGAGTTCAGGAAGCACGATCGGCATCACCTGCCCGGGCCTCAGCTGCAGCCAGCCGTCGCTGAGCGCGGACGGCCGCTACATGGCCCATGTCGCCACCTTCAGCCGACCGCCGTCCCGGCAGCGCATCGAGGTACGGGACTGGCAGGACGACACGGCGGAGACCGTCGCCGAGTTCGGCCACAACATCTCGGCCCGACCGTCCGTCAGCGGCGACGGCCGCTTTGTCGCCTACCAGGACGGCCAGGCGGAGGACGTCTTCGTGTGGGACCGGACCGACGGCATCTCCTCCGGCCCGATCGAGGACCCGTCCAAGGCGGCGACACTCGTCCAGCTCAGCAAGGACGGCAGCAAGGTCGTCTACCTCTCGGGCTCCGACACCTACGTCCACGACGTCAGCTCGGGCACCGACCAACTGGTGCCGAACGTGCGGGGCGTGGCTATCGATCCCACCGGACGCTATCTGCTGTACGCCCCGAACGACACGAGCGGACCGTCGCTCATGCTGCGCGACCTGGAGACGGGCACCGACGAGATCGTCTCGAACCAGCCCGCCTCGGCCGGGACCGAAGCGGTCAGCGCCGGTGGGCGCGACGTCGTCTTCCACTCCGCGGCCGACGACATCGTGCCCGGCGACACCAACGGCAAGTCGGACATCTTCGTCCGCCGCTTCTACTGATCGCCCGGTCGCCGCCCCGAACACCGCGCTTTCTGCTGCCCCACCGCCCGCGCGGCCCCGCATCGCCTGCGGGGCCGCCGTGAACTCGGCTTCGTCGAAGACCTGCAAGAACAGCCGGAGCTGAACCGGGTACTCCCCGACCAGCGAAGCGGCGGACTCCAGGGCCAGGGCCCCGCTGCGCGCTGCCGCCCAGTCGACAGAGGGCTTGCCACTGCGGTCGATCAGCGCAGTGGCGCCTTCGACCCCAGCGCGTACCGGGCCAGCACTGCCATCCGGTTCGGCGGGACCTGCGACAGCTTCAGCCGACCGAGCTGCGCCGAGTTCCCCTTCGCGGCCAGCTGGCAGAGCGCCGCGATCCCCAAGACCTGGGACGGCCAGGACCTCAAGCCGGAACCTCAAGACCGTCGATTCGGGCGATGAATGCGTGAACACCATCGCCGTCAAGGGCAGCGACGGGCTGTCGCGGCTGATCATCGTCGACGACCCGGATGCCGAGATCGCTCGACTGCGCACGGCCGGGTTGTCTCTCCGCAGCGATGACGCCACCGGCCCGGGCGGACGCCAGATCCTTCTCACCGACCCCGCCGGCAACCTCATCGAACTCTTCCAGCCGCCACACCGGCTACGCCCTGACCGGCACGGAACAGGGGTGTCCCCGGCCGCTCCGAGGCAGACGGATACTCCTGGCCGGTTTCTTCAGCGTTCCTCGGTGCCGTCGCACCGTCCCTCCCCGCGTTCCGCAACCGGCTCCCCAGCCGATGGGGGGGGGCGTACTGTCCGCGGCGTAAGGACATGGGCGTGATCGCCGGCATTGCCTCAAGCGGGTTCAGGGCGTTCACACAGGGATCATTCGCTGCGGGACGTCGAGCCGGGCCAGCGGGCCTACGACGGCACGGCGAGCGTGGCCCGTTCGCGGGGCCGGATGGATCAGGTGCTGCGCGTGACCAGCGCCCGGGTGGGGGCGTTGCCGGGTCTGCGCCGGCTGCGTGCCACGGGACCCTTGTGGGTGCGTCGGACCGCGACAAATCGGGTTTCGCGGGGGAAGCTGCCTGTATGGCAGCCTCGTCCTCCTCCGATGCCCAGTACCGTTTCGACGATCTGACGGCTCTGTACATCAACTGCACTCTCAAGCCGTCTCCGCAGCTCAGTCACACCCAGGGTCTGATCGACAGGAGCGCGGAGATCATGATGTCGCGGGGCGTCACGACCTCCGAGATCCGTGCCGTCGACCACGACATCGCGCCCGGTGTGTATCCGGACATGACCGAGCACGGCTTCGCGGTGGACGAGTGGCCCGAGCTGTACGAGCGGGTGATGGCCGCGGACATCCTGGTCATCGCCGGGCCGATCTGGCTGGGCGACAACGGCTCCGTGACGAAGAAGGTGATCGAGCGCCTCTATGCCTGCTCCTCGCTGCTCAACTCCCAGGGCCAGTACGCCTACTACGGCCGTGTCGGCGGCTGTCTGATCACCGGTAACGAGGACGGGGTGAAGCACTGCGCGATGAACGTGCTCTACAGCCTCCAGCATCTCGGCTACACGATCCCGCCTCAGGCAGACGCGGGGTGGATCGGCGCGGCCGGTCCCGGGCCGTCGTATCTGGACCCGGGGTCGGGCGGTCCGGAGAACGACTTCACCAACCGCAACACCTCCTTCATGGCCTGGAACCTGATGCACCTCGCCGCCCTGCTGAAGCGGGCCGGAGGCGTGCCCGCCCATGGCAATCAGCGCTCGCAGTGGGATGCCGGCTGCCGCCCCGGTGCGGACAACCCCGAGCACCGCTGACCTGCTCCGGCTGGCGGAGGGGAGGGGGCGTCTCCGCCGGGCGGCTCTGTCAGGTCGGTCTTCCGTCCAGCCGGTCAGTTCATGTTTCCCCTGGGCCGGTGACGCCCCGTCACAGGTGGCCTGACAGCCGCCGGGTGTGCCCAACTGCTGCCGACCGCGTTGCCACGGCCATGCGGCCGTCGTCCTCCACAACTACCGCGCCGGCGGCTTGGCCTCGCCGACGGGGAACGCCGCTACGACGGACCGGAGAAACGGCTCGCCACGCGGCTGGCGGTCGGGGCGCCCGCCATCACCCTCGACCCCGGGCGGGACCCCTTCACCCCCGGGCAACGGCGCCTCGCACCGGGACAGGTTCACGGGCGGGTACGAGCACCGCACCTTGCCGGGGGTCGGCTACAGGCTGCCCAGGAGGAACCCGTCGCCTGTGCCTGGGCCGTCATCGACGCCAAGCACTTCCGATCACCCGCTTGACGGGTGATTCCCGCCCGAGCGGGTCCGCCACGAGGACCTGGTTGAGGAGCGGATGGCTGTGCCAGGCGGCTCGGCGCGGTACATCGCGGTACACCGAGGACGCCGGGCGGTCGTGGGAGGGGCGTCCTTGTCCTGCCCGTCACCGGCCTGGGCCTGTGAGGGGGAGGCTATGAATCTTCCCCGGCACCCACGTCACTTGCCAAAATGGTGATGTGAATCTCGATCATGTCTTCGTGTGCGGAAACCCGGCACTCGACTTCGCCGCCACGCTGCAAGCGCGCCGTTCGGTGCGTTTCGAGATGCTCGCGACGCCGGACAGGCTGACCGCATGGTACGTGGAGTCCGGCCTCGTCGATGCGGTTTCCCCCGGTCAGGAGGCCGACGTCGAGCAGGCGACGGCCGTACGGGAAGCCGTCTACCGGCTGGTCACCGCCCGTCGGCTCGGGGAGGAGTACGACGGGGCGGCGCTGACCGTCGTGAACCACGCGGCCCGCAGGCCGCCGGCCGTGCCCCAGCTCACCCCGTCGGGGCGATGGACGCAGGCAACGCCGGAAGAAGCCCTCTCCATGGTGGCGCGCCAAGCCGTGGAGCTCCTGAGCGGGCCGGACGTGCCCCTGCTCAAGGAGTGCGGCAACCCGGAGTGCACCCGCACCTACATCGACCGCTCGCGGGGCATGCGTCGGCAGTGGTGCGGGATGGAGTCCTGCGGCAACAAGATCAAGGCAGCCGCGTACCGCGCCCGCAGGAAGGCCGCACCTGCGGCTGGCCGCTGACCCGCCCGCGCCGTCGGCCATCGTGACGGCCCCGGCCGTCAGGCCCGTACGGCCGGTTCGACTGCCGTCGCCTCTGTGGCGCGGAGGCGCTCGATGCCGGTGTCGAGCAGCGCCCTGAGGTGGGTCGGGCCGTCTGTGGAGATCATGATGGTCACGCCTGCCTGGATGCCTGCCGGCAGCGGGGCGGTCGTCCGGTCCGTATCAAGGGACCGGTGAATCCGGGCCGTTGGTCTGGAGGGCGGGCATGTTGCGGCCAAGGACGGTCGTTGGAGGACCCGGAGCCGACCCTCGACAGGCTTGCTCCTTGGTCCCTCCCGCACCTTCGCATGTCCGATGCCGCCTGCATCGACGTCCTGGAGCGTGTGCGCCGGCGCACCTGTGGCGGCCGTGAGCCCATGCCGGGAAATGTGGACGCCCTCCCCGGCCCGTCTGGCCCGTCAGGCCCGTCAGGCCCGTCCGGCTTTTCCCGGTTGGTCTTCCCGGCCCGTCCGGGCTGTTCGGCGTCCTGTCGTGTCTCGGGTTATCCCCACCCGGGATCCGCCAGCAGCCACCATGGCCTGCGACGACCGTGATCCGTAGCTTCGGGATATCGGCTCGAAAAGATCGCGGGAAGGCGGACCATGAGGCTGCGCAAGGGCGGCAACAGGCACGACGCGGGGGAGCGGCCGCAGGCCCGGGACGGCTCGGCGCTCGCCGTCGAACTGCGCGGCGTACGGCGGCAGTACGGCCGAGGAGCCGGCGCCGTGCACGCGCTGGCGGGCATCGACCTCGCCCTGCCGCGCGGCACGTTCACCGCGGTGATGGGCCCTTCCGGCTCCGGCAAGTCGACCTTCCTGCAGTGCGCGGCCGGCCTTGACCGGCCGTCGGCCGGCTCGGTGCGTCTGGGCGGCACGGAGATCACGGGTATGCGGGAGAACCGGCTCACCGAACTGCGCCGCAGCCGCCTAGGTTTCGTGTTCCAGGCCTTCAACCTCCTGCCTTCCCTCACGGTCGAGCAGAACGTGCTGCTGCCGATGCGCCTGGCCGCCCGGCGCGCAGACCGTCGCCGGGCGGCGGACGTGCTCGGGCAGGTCGGCCTCGCGGACAAGGCGCGCTGTCGGCCCGGTGAACTCTCCGGCGGCCAGCAGCAGCGTGTCGCCATCGCCCGCGCCCTGATCACCAGCCCGGACGTGATCTTCGCCGACGAGCCCACCGGGGCCCTGGACACCGGCACCGCCGCCGAGGTCCTGGGCCTGCTCCGCAGGGCGGTGGACGCCCTGGGGGCCACCGTCGTCATGGTCACCCACGACCCGGCCGCGGCCGCCTGGGCCGACCGTGTGCTGTTCCTCGCGGACGGTGTCTTCGCCGGTGGCCTCGAGGGCGGCTCGCCGGAGCAGATCACGGCCCGGATGGCCGCCCTGACGTCCCGTCCGGGCGCGCTGGCAGAGGCCGCGGCGTGAGGCGCCTGGCCCCCAACGGCCTCGCCCGCGCGGCCGTGCGCCTGCGGCCCGCGTCGTTCGCGGGCACGTTCACCGCGCTGATGATGGCGGCGCTGATCGTCTGCGCCTGCGGCATCCTGCTGGAGACGGGCGCCCGCGCCACGGTGCCGCCGCAGCGGTACGCGAAGGCACCCGTCGTCGCCGCGGCCGACCAGTACGCCCGCCTAGTCACGGGCAGCGGCGAGAGCCGGTCGCAGTCGGCGGACCCGCTGCCGGACACCGCGCGCCTGGACGCCGCGCTGGCGGACAGAGCGGCCCGCGTGCCAGGCGCCCGGTCGGCGGTGGCGGACGTCACGTTCCCGGTGCGCCGAGGCGACGGAGCCCTGACGGGCCACGGCTGGGGATCGCACACCTTCACCGGCGCCGCGCTCACCGCCGGGGCCGCGCCCGGTAGGGGCGAGGTCGTGCTCGCCCCGGCCGCGGCGCGGGCCGTGCAGGCCCGCGTCGGCGACCTGGTCGCCCTTGACACCGCCACCGGACGCGCCGACTTCCGCGTCAGCGGCCTGGCCAGGCCCGGATCCGGCGACACGGCCGGCGACGCGACCGGCGATACAGCCGGCGACACGGCCGACGCCGCGGCCGCGGGCGGCATCGCCTGGTTCGCCGACGCCCAGGCCCCCGCGCTCGCCGGGCACCCCGGCAAGGCCGACGCCATCGCCGTACTGCCCGAGGACGGCACGGACACCGCCGCCCTCGCCGCCGGCGTCGCCAAGACGCTCGCCGGCACCGGAGCCCACGTACACACCGGTGACGGCCGGGGTGCCGTCGAGGACCGCACGCTGGGCTACGCCAAGGAGACCCTGACCGGGCTCGGCGGCTCCTTCGGCGGAATCGCCACCGCGGTCGCCGTCTTCACCGCCTCCGGCACGGTCGCGCTGTCCGTCGCCCAGCGTGCCCGGGAGTTCGCGCTGCTGCGCGCCGTGGGCGCCACCCCGCGGCAGATCCGCCGCGCGGTCGCCGCCGAGGTGCTGCTCGTCGCACCGCCCGCCGGACTGATCGGCTGCCTGCCCGGGATCGCCCTGGCCCACTGGTGGTTCGGGCAGCTGAAGGACCGCGGGGCCGTCCCCGACGGCGTGGATCTGCACGTCTCCTGGATCCCCCTGGCCGTCGCCGTCGGCACGGGGCTGCTGACCGCGCTCGCCGCCGGCTGGGCAGCAGCCGGCCGCCGGCCCGCGAGGATCAAGCCCGGTCAGGCTCTCACCGAGGCGTCGGTGGAGCGGCTGCGGCCGGGCGTGATCCGTACGGTGCTGGGCCTTGGCGCCTTGGCCGGCGGCGGGTTCCTCACCGTCCTGGCCGCCCGCTCGGCCGGCGAGGACGCGGCCAACGCCGCCCTCGGCGTCGTCATGCTCTTCATGCTCGCCGTCGCCCTGCTCGGCCCGCTGGTGGCACGGCTGTGCGCGGCGCTGTTCGCCCTCGCGCTGAGCGGCGGCGGTGCTCCGGCCTGGCTCGCGGCCGCCAACTGCCGTACGAACGCCCGCCGGCTGGCCTCCGCGATCACCCCGATCGTGCTGGCCATGGCCTTCACCTCGACCCTGGTCTTCCTGCACACCAGCAACAGCCACGTCGCCGCACAGCAGCTGCGCGACGGCATCATCGCCGATCACGTCATCACCCACCCGGCCGGACTGCCCGCCGACAACGCCGACGCCGCCGCCCGCGCCCCCGGCGTGCAGGCGGCCGTGGGCCTGCTCGAGACACAGGTGCTGGTGCCCGTCGGCTCCGGCGCCGACCGGTGGCTGCAGAACTCCGCCACCCAGGCCATATCCGGTACCGGCGGACAACTCGCGCAGGTACAGGACCTCGACGTGCGCAGCGGCAGCCTGGAGCGGATCGGCGAGAAGCGCATCGCCATCGACACCACACTCGCCACCTCAGCCAAGGCCCAAGTCGGCGACACCCTCCCGGTGTACCTTCCGGACGGCACCCAGACCCGCCTCGAGATCGCGGCCGTGTACGGCCGTGGACTCGGCCTGGCAGCCGTGACCATGGACCGCGCCCTGCTCGCCGCCCACGTCACCTCCGGCTTCGACAGCACGCTGCTGGTACGGGGCGGACATGCCAAGAACCTCACCGCCTTCGGCGAGGTCACCGACGCCGCCGGCCACACCACCGCAAGCAGCACCGAGCGCGAGCTCAACGCCTGGGCCAACTACACGATGGCCGCCGTCCTCGGCGGCTTCGCCGCTGTCGCCGCCGCCAACACGCTCGTGATGACCGTCCTCGATCGCCGCCGCGAACTCGGCATGCTCCGCCTCGTCGGCACCACCCGGCGCCAGGTGCTGCAGATGCTGCGCTTCGAAGCCCTCCTGGTCGCCCTCACCGGCACCGTCCTGGGCACGGCCATCGCCACCGCGACACTGATCCCGATGATGCGCGGCCTGACCGGCCAGGCCCCCTACGTCCCCCCGCTGCTGTACGCGGCCTTCGCCGGGGGAGCGGTGGCCTTGGGCCTTGCGGCAGTGACCCTCCCGGCCAGGGCAGCACTGCGGCACTGAAACCGCGGGCCGGGGGCCGGGGGGCGGGGGGTCGGCCCGGCCTCGGGCGAGGCTCACCCCTCACTGTGATGTCTCCGCGCAGTTGTTGCGGTGGGAGCAGCTCTGCGACCCGCCATGCTGGAGATCGAGTGCGACGGCTGTCCAGTGCTTCGACCGGGAAGGTCTGCCGGATTCGCGGCTCCTGCGCGCGCGGCCAGGCGTTGTTGTACCCCCGGTGTGGCGTCGGAGCCGGAGGCACCCGGAGCTCGACGGCTCGGGGATGCTGCGCGGTGGTGTGTCCGGCCCCGTGGTCTCGGGCGTCGGGGACGTCTTCGTGATGCGGATGCACTACGAGCGCTTTGGCGACTATGAGATGAACAACCACGTCGTCGAGTACGAGCCGGACCGCCGCATCGGCTGGGAGCCGAGGCCCGGTCGCCGGCACCCGGACGCCACCGCGCCCGGGGCCGTGTGGGGCCACAGATGGATCTTCGACTTGCTCCCGGACGGGGCCGGGGCGACGGTGGTGACCGAGATCTTCGACGGTTCGCGCATGCCGGAGGACAAGCGCGCGGAAGTGGACAGGGGGCGCGCCTGGTGGCTGAAGCAGATGGCGAGCACCCTGGAACGCCTCGCTGAACTGTGCGCCGCCCGGTGAACCCCGAACTCGGTTCGCTCAGGGGTGCCCTGGACCGCCGACGCGAGCACGTCGTCGGGATCCTCGAAGGGCTCTCGCCTGGCGAGCGGTCGGCGGCATCACCCCGATCATGTCGCCAGAGCGCGACCCGACCAGGGCAGTTGGGCCAGAGTCTTCATCGACGACGCCCGCTTGGCGCGCGCATGGTCCCACCAGGAGCAGCTAAAGGCGAGCATGAAGCGCTGAGTCACCCTCACCTCTCTCAGAGGCCGACGCCACTGCTTCACGGACACGGCCTGTTGGCGTTCAAGTCGCATGCCAGGAACCAGAAGTAGACGAGGGCAGCTGCCACCGCCGTCACTCCACCCACCGGGGGCACGTCCAAAAGCGCCGTTGCGTGGGTCGGAGAGCACGCCGCGGTCAACAGGACCACGCACTCCCAAACCGTCGTACAAGGAGTACGACGCCAAGGACGCCGAGAACTTCGTGCGCCACCACATCGGCCGCCCGAGCGACAGACTGGAGGATCGCAGGCTCTACACCGCTCGCGAGATGGCCGAAGCTTTCTGGGATCAGCGGAGACACGATTGTCAGCGGACGCGGCAGACTCCCCGACGGCGGTCAGGTGGCCTGCCTGCTGGCGGACACGAAACCTTGAACGGGGAGCCACCGGAAGGCAGCCGAGCTGGCTGGCTGCGACTACCAAACGGTCCGGCGATATCTCCAGTTCCGGGCCAGGGGGCCGACCCGATCCAACGAGCCGGCAGGTCGAAGCTGATCTACGACTTCCTGCCGAAGGTGGAGTAACTCGTCGAGCGGTCGCGGGCGAGGTCGGCGCCGACGCCGTTCACAAGAAGATCGTCGCGATGGGGTCTACCGTCGCGGACCGGACGGCCCGCCGGGCCGTGGCTGCGGTGAAGGAGTCCTACCGCGCAGGGAACCATAGGGTGTTGGGGCCCTGGATACCGGAGCCGGGGGCATGTGGATGCAGCGGGGTGGGAGCGAGGCCCACGGATCGGCGGGCGTCGCACGAGCCTAGGGTGCCTGTGGCTGGCTTGGTCCAGCTTCCGGCTGGTCATCCCCGTATTCGACAAGACTCTGCCGATGGTGGTGGCCTGGCGTTCGACGCCGCAGAGCAGCCCGAGGAGATACGCACGCGCGACGGCCCGGGGCATTGGGTTCCGCAGGCGACTTCGACACGAGGAGCGCGAAGCTGGACCGGGATTCAGGCCAGGACCAGCCAACGGTGGCCGTCGATCAGCTCTCGGGCTGCGTCGAGGTGGCCGGCGTGGCACGCAGTCTCGGTGATGACATGCAGCAGGACGTCGCGCAAGTTGTGCAGGTGCGGTTCACCGAACAGGTCGTGGGGCCACCAGGCCAATGCAGCGTCGGCAGGGGTGGCGGTGATGACGGCATCGGCCAGTTCTGCCTCCCGCCGGTATAGGTCGAGCACGTCGATGGCCGGCACTTCCGGGGCCACCTTCCACGCATCGTCGCCGCTCGTCAGGACACGGATGACCTCCTCGTCCCCGGCCAGGACTGCGCGGAACCAGAACCGCTCCACATCCAGCGCGAGATGCTGGACCAGGCCCAGGCAGTGCCATCCGGAAGGCAGCACGGGCCGTCGCAGATCCTTCCCGTCGAGCCCGTCGAGGATGCCGAGAACGTGGCGCCGCTGCCCGTCCAGGACCCGAAGAAGCGCCCTGACCTCACTGCTCGGAGCTGCTTCGCTCAAATTTTCGGTCACGGTCACCCAGGATCCCCGAATCTCTGCGGCCGCGCAGGGAGTTACCCCGATATCCGGGACACGCAGCCGACTGAAGTCCGGTACCGCGTCCTCTGACCGTAGATCACGAAGTCGCACTGGAGTACGGGGTACTAGGAGGAGCGCAATCCTCGTACGCCGTGTTTCGGGCACGGCCGAAACACCTGGCCGACTGAGTGAACCGCCCGTCAAGCTGCCTGGGCGGCGACCAAAATGGGTCCGCGCTCGCGGATCCACCGTCAAACGGGGAGGAATCATGGCACGTGCCCGCCTGGCGATCGCAGCGGCATCGCTCACACTGGCTGCCGGATCGCTCGCTCTCGCACCCACCGCTACCGCAGCCGAGCAGGCACCCACCGGCGGATGCTGGAACTGGGGATGCGAGGGCAAGAACCCCGCGGCCTACTGCGGCGGTGACGCCCGCACCGTCGACAGCCTCCGCCTCGGCGGCAGGAACGGGGCTCTGCTGGAGCTGCGTTACAGCCCTTCGTGCGAGGCGATCTGGGCCCGACTGTCTGACGCCGCCTTCGACGAGATCAACGCAAAGGCCGGAGACGCCAAGGTCGTCCGCAATGGGTCCGGCAAGGACTACTGGTGCCAGGTGCCCGTCAACGGCTCGTCCTGCTACACGGAGATGCTGGCCGACCACAACATGACCGCGTACGCCTGGGGCGACTACGACACCTCGATCCACTACTACAAGGGGCGCACGGGCTCCTACTGACCTCTGGCCCGCGCGCACCGCCATGGCGCTCCGTCCGCGATGTGAGGGCGGCGGAATCGGCATCAAGGCCGGCACCAACTGCGCCAACCTCTCACGCGGAGATCTCCGAGCCGTTCGCGCGAGCGGACCAACACCCATGGGGTGCGTGCGGTCCGTGTGCGGGGGCTGCTGTGTAGTACTACCTCGCCAGCGCCGACAATGCGTACGCCTCGCGCAGGCACCGTGCTTACCTGCGCCGAGTCGGGATCCGCGTGCCGGTAGGGGTGACGAAACCGAGGATGTACTCGTGGACACCGTCCCCGGCACAGCGGTTGCCCGGCTCGAGGATTCTTCCTCACCGCATCAGCAGATCGATTCAACATGCATCACAGCCATACGATCGCGAGCACGACCGTGCGACGTGGCCCAGGGCCCCGGCGCACCGTCTGCTCGTGGCTGGCCGGCCCGGCCGATGCGGCCGTGCATTGGTGGGGATCGCGTCGGCGCTGGCGGTCGGCCTCGCCCGGGCGTCGTGGCGAGACCGGCCGAGTGCATGCGGATCAGGCTTTGCTCAAAGCAGGTCCCGTTCTATGAAGCCGTCCGCCTCATCCCAGTCGATGAAGCGACAAGACCCGGTCGTCAGACCGATCCACTGCGACGGGCAGGTCCCGCCGAGTGTGACCCCGCAGGCCGACGCCGCCAACGCGCCGTCCACCGGCAGCACTTGGACGGCACCACCTTTGACGACTGACTGCCCCGCTCACCCGACAGCGGCAAGCCGACCCCAACCGGCCATCCGAGCACACCACGGCCATCCGAGCACACCACGGCCATCCGAAGCGGCTCAATGGTCAACTGAAGCACCCAGTCACAGTGGTGGCTGAGCATCGCGCCGATGATTCCGAAACGGACTCGCTGTGTACCTCAGTCGGCTTCTTGCTGCAGGGCATCGCGTCGCCGCAGCAGTTCGCGGCGCCGGGACCGTGCTCGCACCAGGGCGAACCCCGCAGCCGTGACAAGAGCGACCGAGACCAGGGCTGCGACCAGTGCCTCGACCATCGTGCCGCGAGCCACGGCCAGGGCCGTTCCGCCCGCGCTGGTCGCCACGGTGGCCGCGAACGCGATGAGGGCCCCCAACACCCGGTCCCGGGCGAACAGCGGACGGCGCCGGCTCAGCACCCAGCCGGCGAAGCCGGCCCAGGCCAGCCCAATGGCGATCAGCCCGGCGAAGGCGACCTGCGTACGGGCCGGGAGCGGCTGCGGCTCGGTGACCCACAACACGGCGATCAGCACCGCGGCACAGCCTCCCGCCAGCCCTGCCGCCAGGTACCGCATCCGTGAGCGCAGCGACGTCTCGGCGGCCAGTACACACTCGAGCGTCTCGGGCACACCCCGTCGAGCTGCGGAGTTCTGCTCGCTCATGCCTCGTGTCCCCTCTCGGTGAGAATGTCGCGCAGCATGCGTCGGGCGCGGTGCAGCCTGCTCTTGACCGTGCCGGGCGGTACGTCGAGCACCTCCGCGCAGGCGGCCAGGGAAAGGTCCTGCAGATGGAAGAGGATCAGTACCTCGCGCTCCAGGGGCGGCAGCCGGGCAAGGCCGGCCTCGATCTCCAGCGTCGTCAGAACGCCGTTGAGCGAGTCGTCACCGATGCCGACTTCCGCCTCCTCCACGGCTGTTTCGAACCCTTTGTAGGACTGTCGCAGGTGATCGGTAACCGTCCGCCGGGCGATAGTGAACAGCCACGGGGCAAACCGATCCGGTTGCCGCAGGCGCGGCAGTCCGCGCACCACGGCGACCCAGGCCTCCTGGGCGAGATCGTCCGCGAGGTGATGCGAGCCGACCATGCCCCGCAGGTACCGCCACAGAGGTGCGTGCCAGACGCGCACCAGCTGCGGGAACGCATCGCGTTCTCCCAACTGGCAGCGCACCACCAGCAGCTCATCGCGCCCGTCGCCGCTCACAGCACCTCCCTGTTCCCATCACGTGTCACGAGAACAGTCGGCATTCGCGGCGAGAAGGTTCACGCAAGCCCACACGGGCTTGTCGCATCGACGCCGAACGCGATGGCGTCCGCCATCCCAACTGACGCAAAAGTAGACTCGTGTCCATGGATGCGTTCTTACCGTTCCTGGTCTTGATCGGTGGCCTTGCCGCAGTCCTGGGCTTCTTTGCGTGGCTTGCCGCGCGTATTCGACGTCGGGGCCTCGCAGGCGGGGCCATGAGCGCGGCCCTGGCCTCCTATGAGGAGGCGTTCCGCATCACTGCTCACGAAGCCCACGTGGAGATCCAGGCCCAGGCAGAACGCAAGGCGCCGCTCCTGTCGCCTGACGATCACTGGGGGCGAAGCCCTGGCGAGACCGGCCCACTCGGCGCAGCGGGCAATCGACCGCATCAGAGGCGTCCTCGCCGCTCACGACGGGCCCTTGGCCGGTGGGCCAAGCGCATGAAGTCCGGACGCTGACCCGTGCACACGGTGTTGCAGGGTGCAGGAGGAGTCGTTGCGCTGGGCGTCTTCGTGCTCCTCGCGGATCGTGTTCTGCTGGCGATGGAGGCCAGGGGCTGGATCTACTGGCGTAAGACCAAGAGCCTCTCGTCGATCGGTGTCGACCTGATCCAGGAGGGCGACCCCGGGGCCCAGGCAGTCAAGCGGGCCATGGAACAGGAGCGCGTACGCAAGAACGTCAGGCCGGCAGAGGATCCACCGTTCCAGGTGGACCTGACCGCCGGCACAGTGCACATCCGCCGCACGCGAGTCGACGGGCAAGAGGCATCGCGACGGCGGCAGCCACCGGATCTGGCATGACGCTCAGGAGAGAAAGGCCGGCCGCGGAGACCCGAGGCGGCAGCACAGAAGTGGTGGGGTGGTCATGAACCCCGTTGAGACCGTTCTTGATCTCTCCTAGGTTGGCCCGCGTGACGATCGAGGTGCCCTACCAGCCGCTTCCGATTCATCAGTCAGATGTGCGCTACGCCCATGGCCCCGACTCCGCCGTGCAGCCCGGCGTGCCCGCCGGCGAGACGATCGAGTTCGACTGGAGGGACAGCGCGATCTACCCGGGAACGTCACGGAAGTTCTGGGTGCATGTGCCCGCGCGGTACAACCCGTCGGAGCCGGCGTCGTTGATGGTGTTCCAGGACGGATGGTGGTACCTGGACCCTGAAGGAGAGGTCCGCGGCGCGATCGTTCTGGACAATCTCGTCCACCGCGGTGACATCCCGGTCACCATCGGCGTGTTCGTCGACCCGGGTGTCTTCCCAGATGCTGAGGATCGGAAGAACCGCAACACCGAGTACGACGCCTACGACGATCGGTACGTCAGTTTCCTCCTGACCGAGATCATCCCTGAGGTCACGAAGCACTACTCGATCGCCGAGGACCCGGACCGGTGGGGCATCTGCGGTGGCAGTAGCGGCGGGAACTGCGCCTTTACCGCGGCGTGGCTGCGCCCGGACAGATTCCGCCGGGTGATCGGGTACTTGTCCAGCTTCACGCAGATGCCAGGCGGCAACCCATACCCGGAACTCATCCCCGGCGTCCCTCGCAAGCCGCTGCGCGTCTTCATGCAAGCGGGCCATCGTGACCTGCGCTGGAACGAGCCCGAGGCAAACTGGCTCGCCAACAACCTGCTCGTCGCGGCCGCGCTCGCGGAAGCCGGCTACGACTTCCGCCTCGTCCTGGGCGATGGCGGCCACAGCCCCAACCACGGCGGCGTCCTGCTTCCCGACGCCTTGCGCTGGTTGTGGCGGTCGGACGATCACCCGGACCAACCGGTGGGCTGAGGCGCGACGACTTCGCAGAAGCGGCCGTCCCGGATCAGGGCCCACAAGACGTCGACTCTGTGCCGGGCGGGGGGGGCGATTACCGCCTGGGAGTGGCGTTTGCCCTCGGCGCCCTTACGGTCGTAATACGTCCGGGAGTTGGGTCGTAGCGCGCGCTCATCAGGGCGGACATGCAAAAGAGGCGCTGGAGACCCCGGTGGTAGTGGCGCGGCCGGTGCAGGTTGCCGTTCCGCTTCCCGGAATCGTGCGGTGCCGGAGCCAGGCCGGCGAAGGCCGCGAGCCCGTCCGGACTGGCGAAGTCCGAGAGGTCGTTGCCGATCGCGGCGAGGAACCCGGCCCCTCCGAACGAACTGGGCGATCACAGTTTCGCCGGGCACGATGGCGTGCTGCCGCTCTGCGGCCTCCACAGCCTTCTTCGCAAGCTCCTGTGGACTGCGTACGCCAGGCGTGCGTAGGCATCGGGTGAGCCGCCCGGTCCCGAGTTCGGTGGCTACGCTGGATCCGCAAGCTGGAGGAGGCCGCGATCTGTATGGGTGACGGGCACGGGTCCGGACGGTCTGAGCAGGAGGACTCCCTCCGAGCCGGATGGGAAGAGCACCGGCCTGCGGTTTTCGGTGTGGCCTACCGGCTGCTGGGGAGTGTGGCCGACGCCGAGGACGTGACCCAGGATGTGTGGTTGCGGGCCGCCGGAGCGGATCTACAGGGCATCGGTGATCTGCGGGCTTGGCTGGTGACGGTGGCCGCGCGGCGGTCGTACGACATTCTCAAGAGTGCCCGTTTCCGCCGGGAGACCTATGTCGGGCCGTGGCTGCCCGAGCCGCTGTTGACGGGGCCGGACGCGTCGCAGCCGGTACTCGTCGATGAGTCCGTCAGTTCGGCGATGCTGCTGGTCATGGAAGAGCTGAGCCCTCCGGAGCGGGTGGCTTTCGTCCTGCACGACGTCTTCGGTCTCGAGTTCGGCCGGATCGCCGACTTGCTGGACGTCTCTGCGCCGGGTGCCCGGCAGCTCGCCTCGCGAGCGCGACGGCGGGTGGCCAAGCCGAAGCAGTCCATGCCGCAGGCGTCGAAGGCGGAGCGTGAACGCGTCCTCGCGGTCTTCCGTGCCGCGTACGAAGCCGGGGACCTGGCCGGCCTGGTCAGGCTTCTGCACCCGGACGCGGTCTACGTCACCGACGGCGGCGGCAAGGCTTTCGCGGCACGCAAGCCCATCCACGGCGGCGAGCGCGTCGCCGAGGTCATGGTGCGTGTGGGGCGCCAGTGGCGTCCGGACCGCATCGACTTCGCCGAGGTCGGCGGCGAGCTCGCGCTGGTGTTCCACCGCGAAGGCCGGGTCTACTCCGTGGACACGGTCCAGATCACAGACGGTCTGATCACCGCGTACCGCCGGGTCATCAATCCCGAAAAACTCGTGCGCGTCTGAGCCGTCACACTCGCAGGGGCCACCTCGTCTCCCTGGTGAGAGAGCCAAACAGGCGACGAAGGAATGCGCCAGCGGATGAGATCGATCCGATGACGATCTGCTCTGACCCGGCGTGTGAACGGGCTGTGCGCTCCAGTCGCCCCTCCCAGTAAGGACCTGTATGCAAGCCATCACTGTGCGAGACCCTGACGCCGGCCTTGCAGGGATGTCCCTGACGGACATGCCCTACCCCCAGGCGGCCGAGAACGACGTCATCGTGCGGGTGCACGCCTCCGGCTTCACCCCTGGCGAGCTGGACTGGCCGGGAACGTGGACCGATCGCGCCGGCCGCGACCGGACACCGAGCGTGCCCGGGCACGAGCTGTCCGGTGTCGTCGTGGAGCTGGGGTACGGCACCACCGGCCTGAGCGTCGGACAGCGGGTGTTCGGCCTGGCCGACTGGACCCGCAATGGCACGCTCGCCGAGTACACCGCGGTGGAGGCCCGCAACCTCGCCCCGTTGCCGGCGGACATCGACCACACCGTGGCCGCCGCATTGCCGATCTCCGGGCTGACCGCCTGGCAGGCCCTGTTCGACCACGGCCGCCTCACCACCGGCCAGACCGTCCTGATTCACGGCGCCGTGGGCGGCGTCGGCTCGATCGCGGTACAGCTCGCCCGCGAGGTCGGCGCCCGCGTCATCGGCACCGGCCGCGCCCCCGACCGGGACAGGGCACTCGCCCTGGGCGTCGACACCTTCCTGGACCTGCAGGCCGAGAAGCTGGAGGACGTCGGCGAGGTCGACATCGTGCTCGACGTGATCGGCGGCGACATCCTCGACCGCTCGACCGCCCTGGTGCGCGCCGGCGGCACGCTCGTCACCATCGCCATGCCGCCCAAGGTCCAGCCCGAGAACGGGCGGGCGGTGTTCTTCGTCGTCGAACCCGACCGCGCCCGTCTCGCCGACCTCGCCCAGCGGGTGAGGGACGGCCGCCTCAAGCCGGTCGTGGGCGCCGTGCGGCCCCTTGCCGAAGCACCTTCCGCGTTCGCCCCCGGCACGCGCACTCCCGGCAAGACGATCATCCGCGTCACGGAAGACTGAACAGGAGACCGACCCTACTCACCGCAGACCAGGTCTCGGCAATCGCTTGGTCGGCAACCGTGATGAACCATGCAACCGCGTCGCGACCACCGCCGATGTCACCCGTCGACAGCCTGACCTGGACGGTGACACCGGTGGTGATACGGGCTGCCGAAGCCTCCACCATCGTGAAGGTCATAGTGGAATCAGCCGGGCGGCTCCTGTGGGCTGCCTCGGCGCACACAAGCTCGGAGACATCCGACCGGCGGACATGCATGGGGAACGGCCAGGGGAGCCAGGTCAAACCCCTTGACCATGTCGAGGCGGAAGGCGCCGTACGGGTTGACGTAGGAAGTCGGCTTCTTCGCCCACCCCGTCTCGGCCAGGGCCTGCTGGGGCAACAGCGTGTCGACGTGCACGAGGCTGGCCTGGAGCAGGTCCGCCGTCCCGAGCCGGAGCGCGGTGGCGTACTTCACGATCTGGTCGTACTGCTGCTCGATCAGGTGAAGGCGAGCCCGATCACGCTCGCGCCGTGCGTATCGCCGTGGTTGGACTCGATCTCGGCGTCCGGTCTGCGGCCGCAGTACATGCCGTAGCAGCGCCTCCGGACTCAGGTTCCGCCCTTGAGCCCTGATGCTGACGGGCCTGTCAGGCACCACAACGACCAGCTTCAGCCAGTGTTCCCAGACGCGGCGACACCGCTGGCGCTTCCAGGGATCGCGCGCTCTTGGGCACGGATCCTTGCGAGTTCGTCGTAGAGCTGAGCCAAGGCTTCGGAGCGTTGGTCAGGAGGCAGGACGGCAACGCGGTCAACTCGATCGACGAGGCTGGTGTAGCGGGCTCGCATGTTGAGGTGCCAGCGCCAACGGGACCCGAAGTCGAGGGCACGCAGCAGTGCGATGAGGAACGTGGCCACGCCGGACGCCACGCGGGCCCAAGTGGAGAAGTTGGACGGAAGAATGGTGGCGGCGGTGGTCGCGGCCAGGGCGAGGCCCGTTCCCGCGTTGTGCCAGACCGAGTCGATGCGTGCTGCGCGGGCATGCGGCCGTGCGGCCCCTTGCACGGTGGCGCGCAGATTGTCTGCGGCTTGAACGAGTCCGCCTTCGTCGGCAGCGGCCATGTGGCCCTCCCCGTGGACATCGATGGATGGTGTTGGCAGTGGTCTCCGACATACCCAGTTCTGGCCCTGTCAGCTACGGGTGAGGTCGGCGGCGTAAGTGGCGCGGTGCGCACGAGTTGTTGCGGTCATAGAAAATCTTGAACGGTTTCGGTACCCGGTACGGCCCGCTCGCCCGATGTATGGGGGTGAGGCGAGTTCGAGGAGCGGGGCGGTGCAGAGAGTGCAGCTGGCCCGCGAGCGCCGCCGGGAGCGTGATCAGGCACTCCTGGCCAAGATGGTGGCCGAGGTCGCCGACGGACAGCGCGAGGTTCGTGTCCACCATGGTGGTGCAGGCGGTACCTGGTCGCTGACCGGCTGCGTCACGGATGCTCGGCGCCGCGGCGGCGCAGGTCTGGCGAACGGCGGGGCTCGGCGCCCTTGGGGAGGGTGCTGGGTGGGAGGCGGCCGAGCTCGTCCACCGGGCTGGCGCGGCCGACTTCCCTGATGGCCCGCCGGGCGACTCCGGCGCTCGCGCCTGCAACTGCGCACGCATGGCCGACTCAGTCTTCGCCGCGGTCGAGGCGACGGACTCCAGCGGCGAGATGATCGAACGTATCGCCCCGGCTGGGCTGACCCGGAGCTGCTCGCGGCGCTCCCGGTGTCGATCCGGACGAACTCGCCGAGTGTTGCGGGGTCATGTGCACCAAGCGCGACGGTCGAGCCGCTCCGTCTCCGGGCCTGGGGCCTGAACCTGGGCCGGGGCCGCGTAGCGTCGTCACTTCCCGGCAGTGTCGTCCTGCGAGAGCAGTGCGTGCACGTGCCGTAGGACGTCGAGTTGAGCCTCGTTGTAGAACTCGCTCAATGCCTGCCCGAGAACCGACCGGGTGGTCGCTCCGTCCCGGCGGGAGGAGACTTCCAGGTCACGCAGGAACGGGTGGTCCTCCTGCTGTTTGCGGGCCTCGGGCGCGAGGCGTTGTGCGAGCTGTCGCCGCACGTCCTCGGGCGCGTCCGCAGGGAGGGCCTCGAACTGGGCGGCGACGTCGCTGCGAGGTCCTGAGAGCTGCTGCTGGATCGCGGACATCGCCGACGGGGTGAGAAAGCTGGAGTATGCCAGCAGGAGGGAGCGCTGCGCCTCAGGCAGGTCGTCGGTGAGTGGCTTCAAGCCCGTCGGCAGGTCGATCGAGGCCCGGTTGTCCAGGATCGCCGCCAGTTCCCGTCGTATCCGCTGCTGGCGTTCGATGCTCGCCGCGAGTTCTGCGTCCAGGGCGCGCAGGATCCGCTCCCCCCTCTCGTCGGAGGCCTCGAGCGAGGGGACGTCCGACAGCGGCACACCGAGGTCGACCAGCCTGCGGATACGCAGCAGGCGGACCAGGTGCTTGATGCCGTACTGCTTGTAGCCGTTGGCCGCTCGTTCCGGCTCCTCCAGCAAGCCGATCTCGTGATAATGCCGCACGGTTTTCAGTGTCGTGCCGGCGAGTTCGGCCAGCTGGCTTGTACTCCACGCCACCGACAGGCCCTTTCTGGGGTGCTGCGTTCCTGACCCGCCGTCGGCGTCCTGCCGGTCGGCGAGATCGTCGCGAGGCAGTCCATTGAAGACCATGCCCTTGGGGCATGGTCAACCCTCGGCCGCGCCGGTCCTTCACGCCGGCGCAACGGTGTTGACCATGCCCCTGGGGCACGCAGTGCGATGGGTGGCGACCGCAGCCGCGAGACGGGGTTTGGGAGACTGGACATGAAACGACAACGCAGGATCGGCCGGCGCTCGGCCCTGGCCGTCGCCCTCGGCCTCAGCGGCTCGCTGGCCGCGACGCTGGCCGTCGCCGACGAGCTGGTGGCACCGCAGGTGCGGTGGGGCACCTGCCCCAGGGATGTCGTGGCCGAAGCGGCTCCGACCGAGCTGCAGTGCGCCACCGTGGCCGTGCCGGTGGACTACGCCAAGCCCGAGGGCACTCAGATCGACCTCATGATCTCCCGGCTGGCCAGCAAGAACCCGGACAAGCGGCGCGGAACACTCATGCTCAATCCGGGCGGGCCCGGCGGATCCGGGCTGACGCAACCCGCACTGCTGGTGTCCCGGGGCCTGCCCGCCGGCGTCCTGGACAGCTACGACGTGATCGGCATGGACACCCGTGGCATCGGGCGCTCCGCACCGGTCAGGTGCGGGTTCACGGAGGACGGCCCCTACACCTCCAACATTCCTCCCTACGCGGTCGACGATGCGGCGGTCACCGCGCGGGCGAAGGTCGCCAAGCAGGCCGCCCAGCAGTGCGCGCGCCATGACCGCAACGGGCTGTTGCGCCACCTGACCACCGCGAACACCGCCCGCGACCTGGACCGTATCCGGGCCGCGCTCGGTGAGGAGAAGACCAGCTACCTGGGCTACTCCTACGGCACGGCGCTGGGCGCCGCCTACGCGTCGATGTTCCCCGAGCGCTCCGACCGGATCGTGCTCGACAGCAACATCGGCGGTACCCACCTCGACCGCGAGGGCATGCGCCGCTACGCCCTCGGGATGGAGCAGTCGTTTCCCGACTTCGCGAGGTGGGCGGCCGCCCGGCACGACAGCTATGGCCTGGGCCGCACTCCAGCGGCGGTCCGCAGGACCTACTTCACCCTCGCCCAGCGACTCGACAAGGCTCCGGTGGCCGGCTTCGACGGCAACCTGTTGCGGCAGTACACCTTCGGCAATCTCTTCAAGAAGACGCAGTACCCCAAGCTGGCTCAGCAGTGGCAGGCACTGGCAGCCGGCCACGACGCGGTCCACGACGCGGTGGCCCGCCTGCCGTCGCAGAACGTCACCGCGGGCAAAGCGTCGTCCGCAATCGACAACCCGCTGGCGGTGTTTGCCGCGGTGACCTGCAACGACGTCGAGTGGCCCGAGAACGTCGACACCTACCGGCACGGAGTCGCCAAGGACCGCGGGCGCTACCCGCTGTTCGGCGCCGCCGCCGCCAACATCACGCCCTGCGCCTTCTGGCCGCACACCCCGGCCGAGCCGCCGGTCGCGGTCAACGACGACGGACCGCGAAACGTGCTGCTCGTGCAGAACCTGCGCGACCCGGTGACACCGCATCAGGGCGGGAAGATGCTGCGCGAGAAGTTCGAAGAACGATCCCGGCTGCTCAGCGTCGATGACACCGGGCACGGCGCCTACGTCCTCGGCGACAACCCCTGCGCGTTGAACACCACCACGCGCTACCTCGTCGACGGCACGATGCCCGGAAAGGACACGCTCTGCCGCGCGGGCTGATTCCCTGACCGGTTGGCGCGCGGACGGTCCACGGCTGTGTCCGCTCCGCCGCGTCCATCACCAGTGGGTCTGTGGAGACTCACGTGGGCCGAGGAAGGTCTGGGGGTCGGGCCGCTGGTGCGGTCGACCGGCAGCGGAACCTCATTGGCGGGCCGGTCCTTGGCCGCCATCGGGCCGTGCGGATTCTGGCCGGTCAAGCCGGTCAAGCCGGTCGAGCCGGTCGAGCCGGTCGAGCCGCCGGCCCGGACCGGCGGCCGGAGCCCGCCGCGCGGAACGAGCGCGACCCGGGTACGCCCCTGACCGGCACCGAGAAGCTGCGGCGGGCGCTCGCCGCCACGTCAGCGTTCCTCCCACCGGACAGTGCCCGTCACAGGGGCGCACCTGCGCGGCCAGGCCGAGCAAGCAAACAGGAGCAAAAGCATGATCAAAGAGTGGCGGCGGCGTCGGGCCGTGCAGCGTGTCAAGCCCGGGGACGGGCGACCGTTGAAGTGTTTCCGCTGGTGGCAATTGCCCTTCCGCGCGCTGTTCCATCTTCGGCTGACGAGCGACGGCGGCAGGCACACGGTCTACGCCGTCGACGTCAGGCACTGGCAGAACCACTCATCCGACAGCCTCAAGGCCCACCTGTACCGTGAGGGCAGGCTGCACGCCATGTCCACACTGCCCGCTGCCTTCCCCGTCCCGGGCGGCACCGTCGAGGTGAGGATGAGCGCCTTCGGGGTCAAGCGCTGCCACTACGTCACCGACAACGGCCCCCAGTACCAGCTCGTCCCGGACCCCCACTCCGCCGAGGGGCGCCGTGCGCGCCTCGAACGCGAGCGCCCCGCGCTGAGCCGCGCGATCGGTCTCCTCTCGCTGTGCGTGCTCGTCGCCGCCCTGGCCGTCCTCATCCCGCACGTCGCCGAACAGCTCACCAAGTCCGAGGGCATCGCCCAGCGCACCGGGACCTTCACCTCGCCCATCGATCTGCCGAGGTGGGGCGACATCGCGCTCGGCTTCGCCGCGGTGGCAGCCAGCACCGAGCGGGCGTTGCGGCTGCGCTACAGCTGGCTGCTCGACGGGGGAGCGGGATGAACACGCCCTCTTCCCCGGCCGTTGGGGGACTCGAGAATCGTTGGCCCGAGGCGCCAGCGGGACAACGGCAGCCGGGCCGCCCCGAACCCGGCCCTATGCCTGCGCACGGGCTGTTCCGCGTGGCGCAGCTGCCTGTTGCCAATGCCGTGGGCGGTGCTGATCGCTGTGGCCGCTCGGCGCGGTCGCTGTCGCGGTCGCGGTCGCTGTCGTGCTGGTGATGCCGGGCGGACTCGAAGCATTAGCAACCGGCGTGACGATTGCTGGATCCCGGTTCACTCTCGCCGCCAAGATCGCGGTCCCGTGCTCAGGGTGACATCGGACCGTCCGGGCTCGCCCTGTGCGCCGGGCCTGCGCAACCGTCCCGTTGGGCGTATGTGAAGTACGACCATCCCCCTCGCTGGCCGGGTAGACCCAGAATGTGGCTGCTGGCCGGACAGTGGGCACCGGGGCGGCTGTCGCGGGCGCTGCGGTCCGGGCCTGCGGATACCTGCTCAGAAGGCGGGGTCGTGCCCGGGGGATGGCCCTGGATGGCGCAGGAGCTGTCCCTCCGAGGGAGATGGCCGAGGTGAGCGAGCCGGGCGACTCCGCGTGGAGTGTCCGCCGGGACGCGCGGGATCCTCAATGACGGCCCCGTCCGAGGAGGAGTTCGATGCCCTCGTTCCGCCAGTGGTACCGGCCTCTCCTGGCCCAGTCGATCCTCGTCTCCGGAGGGCGCCGCACCCTGGGCGTCGACACGGTGCAGGAAGCGTTCCTGCAGTACTGGGAGCGTTGGAACGCCCCGCACCTGGAACCAGTGAGGGCCTGGCCCGCGTGGCTGCGCGTTGAGTTACGGCCGCCCCTCGGTCAGCCGGTTAACCCGCCTACCCTCTCGGCCGCCCGAAGGGCCAGGGTGCGGCATGGTCGTGAGTGGGAGCCAAACTCGCGGAACCCGCACTGTAAGCAGATCAGCCGTCTTCGGTCACGATCCCGCGGAGGGCCCGGAGCGGCCTGGTCCTCGGCATGCCGGCTCGCTCTGGCTTGTTCCTGGCCGTGCATGAGCCACGAACGTGAGGTGCTGTGCTCCCGGGACGGCCGGTTCAGTGGTCGGCGCTTTCGGGTTGACTGCCGGCCGAGGGTGCTGCGGCAGGCGGCTTGGGGGCGGTGTAGAAGACGGAGGTGCCTTGCTTGTTGCGCTGGGCCTCGCTCTTGGCCACAAGGCCTTCGAGTGTGACGCGCACGACCTTCGTCTTGATGCCGCGTTCGGGGTGGGCTTGGTCGAGTGCTGTGGCGACTTCTGCGGCGGAGCGCGGTTCGCTCTGCTCGGTGAGGTGGCGGCGAATGAGCTCGACCAGGGTGGGCCGGGCCGTCTTCGTGGTGCCCGCGGCCTGGGCCGCGGTCTTCCTCGCGGTCGGCTTCCCGGGAGACCTGGTGCCGCCTTTCTGCCGGGGAGGGGGCACTGGGGCGCTCTCGGGCGTGACCGCGGGCTCGGCTGGTGCAGGAGCGATGCCGAGTGCCTGCTGCATGTTCACCAGCACGGTGTGGTCGTGCTGCAGGGCGGTCAACTGCTCTTGGAGGGAGGCGATTTCGGCGCCGATGCGTTCCTGCTCCTTGATGTTGCGTTCGAGGTCGTCCGTCACCTGGGTGATGTACTGCGATGCCAGCTCGCTGGTGGGCGTGGTGGTGGTCTCGGGCATGGTGCTGACCTTTCCTCGGTGTGCGGCCTCAGCCTCCGCGTGTGCCGTGAGAGCGCCTCCGGGCTCGGGTTCCGCCCTTGAGGCCTGATGCCGACGGGCGTGTCCGGGCACCGCAACTGCCGCACAGGACCTTGGGCAGAGATGGTACGGACAGGCGGGGCCGGTCGTTGCTCTCAAGTCGCTACCTTCTCCTCGGCGTCGGCTCAGGGCTGCGGTCTCTGGTGCTGTCGAGGCCATGGCGCGGGGCGGGTAGGTCCCTGCGGCTGAGGCGGCTGCCCAGGACACCTCGCCGGTATCCCGGTTGCGATGCCTACAAGGGTGCGCGTGGTCACCGGTCGTTCGAGAGGTTCTGCGGCCCTGCTGCGGACGGTGCCCGGCGCAGGCGGGCGAGGATGCCCATGTCGGGGGCCGGTTGGAACGCTGTCAGTGCGCCACGAGGCGCTGTTGTTCGGACGGAGGTGGAAGATCACCGTCGCTTCGCCGTCGTAGCGGCGAGGTGAAGCTGGAGGCAGCCTCGAAGACCTTCTCGCCGACCGGGGTGAGGCTGTACCCGTGATGGGGTGCTCTCGCCGACGTCCAGGCCGAGGAAGACGCCCTTCATGCTTCATGTGGTGGCGGACAGGGCGCTTGCGCCGTTTGCGCGCGGCATGCGCCAGGCCAGGCGGTAGTCGGACCTCTGACTTGTTGAATCGGACCGGGCCTACGCCCACCTTGATACTGAGGCCTTCCACGCGGCCTATCTGCACGGCCTTTTAGCCCCCGGCATCCGTCGACTCGCCTGTTCTGCCCGGCTCGCCGCTGTTGGGGCCCTGGCCAGTGTCCTCGCTCTGGTCCTGTTCCTCGACCTCGGTACCCGTGGTTTGCCAGGCCCGGAGCGCGGAGGGTGGGTGGGCCCCGGAGGGAGGGCGCGCCGATGCGGCCGGGCCGTCAGGAGCCGTTTGCCGGCGTAAGGATCACACCAGGCTGGGGTGCGCGGGGTTTGGATCGGACAGGTGCACTGCACACCCCGACCACGTTGGGGAGGCGGGTCGGCGGCCGCCTTCCCGGCACGGACCTCGGCAATTATGGGGAAGGCTGCCACATGCGACGATCAATGAGTGAGCTGTGGGCGCCGCGCTCACTCCTGTACCAGGGCCGACCGGGAGGTACGCAGGATATGACAAGGCAACGCGACCGCTGGGCGGAGCTGACAGGCGGACAAGCCGGAGAGGAGTACGCCCGACGGTTCGCGCAACTCGCTGAATCAGGCCACGATGTCCACGGCGAGGCCGCCTTCTGTGCCGCACTGTTGAAACCCGCCGCCCGGATACTCGATGCCGGCTGTGGCACCGGGCGGATCGCGATCCGGCTCGCCGAACTGGGGCACGACTGCACCGGTGTGGATGTCGACCGCTCCATGCTCGCCATCGCCCGCCGCGACGCCCCCGCACTGGCATGGCTCCACGGTGACCTGGCCCACCTGGACAGCCTTGCCCTGGAGCCCGGCTTCGACCTGGCGCTCGCTGCCGGAAACGTCATCCCGCTACTGGCCCCCGGCACCGAACCGGCTGTTGTCCGGCAACTCGCCGCTGTGCTGCGCCCCGGCGGACTGCTGATCACCGGCATGGGACTGGACGCAGAACACCTGCCGCTGCCGGAACCGACAGTAACGCTGAAGGATTTCGACCGCTGGTGCACGCAGGCCGGACTGACCCTGCGGCAACGCTTCGCCACGTGGGGCGGCGACCCCTACCACCAGGGCGGCGGCTATGCCGTCAGTGTGCACTCTCGCCCCATCACCTGAATCCGAGCCCCCGAGACTCTTCCGCCGCTGCTCCCCAGCCTCCGCCACCCAACCCACACGCGGTCGTCCATATCGAGAGGTTGACCTGGATCGGTCTCATCGGTCATGCCCTGAACAACGATCCGCGCGCCCTCAATTGACCACCGATGTCCGGGTCGTGTACGCCGAAGCCGCGCCGGCCACACCGCCGAAGGCTTGTCCCGCAAATGATCTAGGGCGCATGCCAGGTGCTCGGTCGTCGACATCGAGCTGTCACCCGGTGAGGGTGAGGTTGTGAAGCCGGGCGATGCCGAGCATGGCGTGGTGGACGCCATCGCCCTTCAGGCAGCAGTCGCCGAGGATCTTCCATGTCTTCATGCGGCCGCGTTCTTCGCATGCTCGGCCACTGTGTGGTCACCTTCGCATTGTCAGGTTCATACGCCAGCACGCCGTCACCAACAGAACTCGATCCGACAGGGGCAGGCCCCAGGGGCGTCCCCGGCGTGCCGTCTCGGCATCCTCGCGCCGCAAGGCGGGCACCAGCTTGGTGAAGCGGCGCGGGCTCAGTCCGGTGAACGGCGCTGTCCAGGATGGCTCCGACACCGTGATCACACCCAACATAGGAAGATCATCCACCCGCCGAAGCGCCACCGTCCGGGATCACCGATCGGAAAGAACCAGGATTGACGCCGATCGTCCATCCCAGGACGCTGGTGGTCCGATGACAGGGCTGTCGCGAGCCCGATGAAAGGTGACAGTGCGTGGGAAGTCTGTTGAAAGGCGTCTCTGGCGTCCGCTGGGGACAGCTGCGCGACGCGCGACAGCTCACCGCCGGGGACATCCCGCCGCTGCTCTCCCGGATCGCGTATGGAGGCGAGGACGCTGCCCGCCTCGCGATCGACGAACTGGGGGACCGTGTCTGTGCGTTGGGGTTCGTGGTCGGCGAGGCGACTGCCTTGACGGTCCCATTCCTCCTGGAACTCGCCGAGGCCCCCTATGTGCCCTGCAAGGCCGAGCTGTTCGATCTCCTGCAGAGCATCTACCGGACCGACAACTGGCACTCTTCGGCCGCGGCAGCTGGCGGCCCGAAGCGCACGAGCTTCCGGGAGCAGCCTGCCTGGGAGGCGGCCGCCAGGGAAGCCGTGCGTGCGGGCCGACCGGTCATCGAGGGCCTCGCCACATCCATGCGACCGGAAGAGGCCGAACCAGCACGGAAACTGCTGTTGACGATGGACGAGGCGCCACCGTTCCCGGACCTCTGAAGGGCAGTCGCGGCTCCCGAACCGCACAGCCTCGGAAGAGCCCAAGGACGACGCTCAAAGATCATTGAGGGACAGGCCTTAAAGGGTGTTGCAGAATGCCGTGATCAAGCAGCTTGAGCTGGGGCGGCTCTCCTGAGATGAGCTTGCCGGTCAGGCCAGGACAGCGCCGACGGCGCTACGCTGCCGCGTCATGCAGGAGACCCGCCTCGACACTGCTCGGATCCGGGAAGCTCGCCGGGTAATCGACCCGATGTTTCTCGACACTCCGCTGTACCGCTGCGAGGCGCTGGAGCCCGGCCTCGGGTGCACGGTGAGTATCAAGCTCGAAACGGCGAACCCGGTCCGCAGCTTCAAGGCCCGCGGCACTGAGATAGCCGCGAGCCTGCTTGCCGATCATGGCTCGCGAGCCGTGGTGTGCGCCAGCGCGGGCAACCTTGGCCAAGCCCTCGCCTGGTCCGGCCGCGGCCGGGGACTGGACGTGACCGTCGTGGCCTCCCGCTTCGCGACCGTGGCCAAGCTTGACCGCATCCGCGCATTGGACGCCCGGTTGGAGCTGGTGGACGGCGACCACGAGATGGCCCGTGAGCGGGCGGCGGCCATCGCCCGGTACGACGGTATCCGGCTCCTCGAAGACAGCCTGGACATCGAGACCTGCGAGGGCGCGGCGACCATCGGCCTGGAACTGGTGGACACCGCGCCGTCGTTCGACACCGTCCTGATCGCTCTCGGCGGCGGGGCGCTGGCCACCGGCGTGGGTCATGTGGTGAAGGAGCTGGCACCCGAAGCCGAGGTGATCTGCGTCCAGCCGCTGGGCGCACCGGCGCTGACACACTCGTGGCGCCGGCGACGCGTCGTCACCACCGACGCGACCAACACCATCGCCGACGGCGTCGCCGGCCGGTACCCCATCCCGGCCGTCCTGGACGACCTCCTCCTGGTCGCTGACGACGCCGTCCTGGTCCAGGAGGCGTCGATCATCGCGGGCATGCGGATGCTCCTCGACCACGCCGGCCTCGTCGTCGAACCGTCGGCCGCGCTCGGCATCGCGGCGGTCCTGGAAGACCGTGACCGCTTCGCCGGCCGACACGTAGTCACCATCGTGTGCGGCAGCAACGTCGACGTGGACGCCTATCACCGCTGGGTCGGTGCGGCACCCCTCCACCGGTCTTGATGCTCAGGCCAGGAGTTCGTAGCTGTGCTGGTTGGGCCGGGAGCAGAGGCGTTCGCGTTCTCTGCGAGTGTGGAAGGTCCAGTACTGAGTACTGCGGAAAGTCGCCGTTGCTGATGAGGGCCCGCAGGGTCAAGGCGGCTTAGGCGCCAGCCACGCTCCACGGGCCGCCGGTGATATCGAGGTCGTCGGCCACCAGATGACGTGCTGCGCCTTCGACGATGCCGCTGGCGATCGGCCATCCGGCCGCGAGGGCCTTGTCGTCGCCGGCCAGGATCCGGGCGGCTACGGCCTGGTTGGGGCTGTCGGCGCGAACCGGGTGACCAGGATGTCGATGATGCCGCCGCAGGCCAGGCACACGGCGAAGGTCTCGTCGTCGCAGTAGCCGAAGCCGGCGAACCTGGACTTCTGCACTGTGCTCGCCGAATGCTCCACCCCGAAGAGGCCGAACCGAGCGACGCTCCTTGGGCCCACTGGCCTGGACGACGGGCGACCGGCGACCGGCGACCGGCGACCTGCGACCTTGGCCATGCCTCGCGCTTGTGCACCGCGGTTGACCCGCTCCGCCTTCGACAGCAGCCCAAGCAGATGGGACGGGCACTCGCCCGGGGCTCGACTCGGCCGAAACGACCCGCGATCCGGGCCACGACTTTGTCGAACATCTCCCGCGGGTGGTGCCGCCGGCTCCGGGAACGACCACAGAGCGGGGGACGGCGCCGACGAGGTGACCGCGAGGTGTTGGCCGCGATCATCTTCGTAGCCACCTCGGGATGCACCTGGAACCAACTGACTCCAGGCTTAGGGCTGTCAGGAGTGACCGCCTTTCGCCGGTTCACCGAGTGGACCGAGGCCCGGGTGTGGGCCAAGCTCCACCGCCTGGTCCTGGACGAACTCGGTTCCCGTGGTGACCTGGACTGGTCCCGGTGCGCGATCGGCTCCGTCAGCGTCCGCGCCCTCAAAGGGGGCAACTGACGGGACCGAATCCGACCGACCGCGGCAAGAATGGATCGAAAATCCACCTGATCGTCGACCGCCGGGGCCTGCCCCTGCCGATCGGCATCTCCGCCGCGAACCTCCACGACAGCCAGGCCCTCATCCCGCTGGTCCGCGGCATGCCGCCCATCCGCTCCCGTCGTGGCCGCCTGCGCCGACGGCCCGGGAAACTGCACGGAGACAAGTGCTACGACTACCAGCACCTACGACTCGAGTCCTCCCGACGACTGGGACGGCACCGCTGGGTCGTGGAACGAACCGTGTCCCGGCTGTCCGGCTGCCGGCGACTCCACCGCCGCTACGAGCGCGGCCCGAACACTTCCTCGCCTTCACCGCCATCGCCGCCATCCCCATATGCCACCGCAGACTCACCAACTGAAATGGCCTTTTAGGAGCGATCGAACAGAGTGACTACGCTCTGCGGTGCCTCCCGGCCGAAGAAGACCTCCAGATTCTGCGCCGAGCGGTCGGCGGCGTCGCCACTACGCGGGAACAGCCGCTCTTCGTAGGCGGTGAGCGCGGCCTCGATGTCGCGTTGCTCAACCAGCTTGCTCGCTAGGTCGGCGCCGTCGTACATGGCGAGGGTTGCGCCTTCGCCGGCAAAGGGCGACATCAGGTGCGCGGCGTCGCCGACGAGCGTGACGCCGGGCACCCTGTCCCATTCAAGCCCGACGGGAAGGGCGTAGATGGGTCGGAGCCACGGTTCCGCGTCGCTCTCTGTCACGAAGGCGGTGAGCAGCGGCGACCAGCCGTCGAACTCTTCGGCGACTTGACGGAGGCCGGCGGACGGGTCGCCGAGGTCGATCGACCTCATCCACGTCTCGGGTTTGTTCAGCGCCACGTATCCGCGCACGTGCCCGTCGGCGTAGCGATGGGCGATGATGCCTTTGCCCGGCGCGACCGCCACCAACGTGCCGCTGCCGATCGCGGCCACGCTCGCCCGGTGGTTCTGGCCGCCCGAGGTGAGGGCGGTCTCGAGGAAGCAGGTCCCGCACCTCGAACTGGACCGCCGTGGCGCCGAGATGCTCTTCCAGGTCCTCACGGAACGTGAGGAGAAGGACAGCATCGCGATCGCCTCCAACGAGGCTTTAACCGGATGGAACCGCACCTTCACCGACCGCGGCTCTGCGCGGCGATCGTGGACCGGCTCACCTTCAACGCCGCCCTCATCGAGACCGGAACCGAGTCCTATCGCCTGGCCAAGACCAAGGGCCGAGGCCGGGCCGACACGCCGGGCACCAGCGGCCGAGCCGCTTACCCGCAGACTCGGAAAGCAGCCGCGGCGGACGGATGAAGACGCTGGTCCCGGTCCAATGTCAGTGGCTGCCCCTACGCTTCCGCGCGATCACTGACGAGCATGGGGAGAGGCTGCCGTGACCACCGAGGACAAGACCATGAAGCGCATCGAGGAAGCCATGACACTGCAGCACACAGGCGACCTCGACGGTGCTCGGCAACGATTCACCGAGATCTGGGCAGAGATCGTCTCGGACGGCGACCCGTTCCACCGCTGCGTCCTCGCCCACTACATGGCCGATCTCCAGCAGGATCCGCAGGACGAACTGGCCTGGGATCTGCGCGCCTTGGACGCCGCAGGGTCGGTGACCGACGACCGGGCCAAGCAACACGACTCGTCCTTGGCCATCCGCGGTTTCTACCCGTCCCTGCACCTCAACCTCGCAGCGGACTTCCACAAACTGGGAGACACCACGCAGGCCCGCACGCATCTGGCCCAGGCCCAAGAGCACCTTGATGCGCTCAACGACGACAGCTACGGCCAGGGCATCCGATCAGCAATACAGCGGCTCGCCGGCCAGCTCGCCGCGGAAGATCCCACGAAGCTGAAGAGCGCCGAAACGAAGTAATTCATCACGCCACAGTGCCTCAGGTGGTCCCAGCGCAAGCCAATCCCGGGGCCACTTGAGGACGTCCAGACGGCCCAGGATCTTCACCAACCGGGGCCGCTGGAAGCCAACATGCCGGGGCCGCTGAACGGCTCTGTCACAGATCTTGTGGAGCGGTTGCTGAGCGTTACTGAAGCAGGATCATCTTGCGGAGCAGTTCGAATCCGGCTCGCCCGTACAGCTGCCTCTTGATCTTTTTCACCCTATTTACGGCGCCCTCCGTGCCGCCGGAACTCCAGTGCACGGTGAGTCCGGCGATCACGGCTTCGAGGTCGGTGGTGAGTCCGTGAGCGAAGCCGGTCATCCCCGGCAGCCGTGCGGCGCGGGCGGTGCTGATCCAGTCCGGCAGGTCGGCGCCGGTGCGACGGGCGAGCATTTGGGCGAAGTCCCGTACGAGGGTGTGGGTTTGATTCAGCTCGGGGCAGGCGTCGAGGACGGCCTTGAGCTGGGTGGTTTCGTCTTCGGTGAGGGTGTCGGGGTGGCGGGTGATCCAGCCGACGACGGTGCGCACGGACGGCGCCGCAGCGGCTGGCACGGGTGCATCGGGCCACTCCAAGCGGCTGCGGGCCCAGTCTCGCAGGCTGCTGTAGGGCACTTGGTAGCCTCGCGCGGCGAGTTCTTCGCGCAGGTCCTTGATAGTGATCTCGCCGTCGGTGTCGTCGATGCGCCGTTGCAGGTAGGACTGGTGCATGTCGAGGTGGCTGGAACGGGTTCGGCGTCCGGTGACCATGTCTTGCCAGCGGGCGGCCCGTGCGTATCGCTGGACGGTGTGCCGTCCCCAGCCCAGGTGGCGGGCGATGGCCCGCAGCCCCATTCCCTCGCTCAACAGGCCGTGGACCAGGGCATGGTGGGCGCGCATCCGCTCGGCCCGGCGGCCGGCGGGTACCACGGTGACGGGCAGCTCGATCTCGTTCTGGCCGGTCTGCGTACTGGTGGTCGCAGGATCCGGTGGTGGGGCGGCGGTGCGCAGGCAGTCGCGATGAGCCGCGACGCACTTCTCGACGGCCTGGTTGAGGTTCTGGAGAATATGGAACCGGTCTGCGACCTGCAGCGCGTCCGGGGCACCGAGCGCGGCGCCCTCGGCATACGCCCCCGCACGGTCCCTACAGATCACTTCTACTCCTGGATGCGCCCTCAGCCAGGCCGCCAGCGGCGCCGCCTCGCGGCGGGGCAACACATCGATGGGGTGGTGGCGTTCACCGTCCGTGATCACGGTGGCGTACGAGTGGCCGCGGCGGGTGGCGAAATCGTCGACCCCGATCACCCGCGGCGTGTTGAACGGAGGATCCGGCAAGGCCATCACCCGGCGCAGAAGCGTCATCCGCCCGGCGCCGAGGCCCAGTTGGGCCGCCATCCGGGCGCCTGCCCGTCCGGCCAATGCGAGCCCGATGTGCTCCAGGAGACGGCCAAGCCGGGTGGTGAAACGCGAGTACGGGCAGGTCAGCCACGCGAACGATTCGACGAACGTGCGCCGCGGACAGGTCCTTGCGTCACAGACGAAGCGCCGGACCTTCAGCAGGATCACTACGCTCCGCTCACCGAGCGGTAAATCCCGCAGTCTGCGCTGGTAGGAGCCGTGCACGCGCTCTGAGTGGCGACCGCAGCCAGGGCACGTCGCACCCGTCGTGCGGCCTTTGGCCACGATGTCGATCGTCCCGAAGGCGGCGGTCACCTTCTCGACGTCCAGCTCGTCGACCCCGTCGAACACGAGCGTCTTCCAGAACAGCGCGTCGGTCTGCATGACCGGCACCGTCACTGGCGGCCGCCCCGGAGCGCGGAACTCCGCACCGACTTGATGGAGCGTCAGCAACCGTTGTGCGGGGGCACGGCGCACGCGGTCTCACGAGACAGCGGCCCTCCACAATCGAACACCGCAGTAACGCTCAGCAACCGCTCCACAAGATCTGTGACAGAGCCCGCTGAACAACGTCAGAGCCACCGACAGCCGCCGCGACCAGCTCGGCGCTGTCGTTGGGCGTGGTTGTCCGAGTGCTATCCGAGTGCTACTGGAAAGTGATGGCACTGACTCGCCGGCCCGGGCCGTTTCCCGCCGGCGGGCAGGCTGAGCCGGGGCGCTGGGCAGGCGAGTGAAGATCACCCGCCTGCCGTGTCCACGGTCGGCCAGGCTGCCGCACTGGTCCACCTGGCGCCGACGCCACGACCAGGCGACAGCCCGACGCAGCCACCGCCGACGACGAACCCGACGAGCCTACTGGACAGATCACGAAACCAGCGTGGGGTGAGGCTGCGGCGAGGAACTCCTCGACGGCCGCCGAGCGGGGTTCTTGGACCAGTGCCAGGGAGCCGGTGTGCACACAGGCCGGCCGTCTCGGTCAGGTCCGCCTTGGCCAGTTCTTCCGGGGCCACGGCCAGTCGGCGGTGTTCTGCGCGTGGGAGGAGAAGGCGGCCTGACCGGTGGCGTCCAGTTCGGCCACGGCCAGTGTGCTGGGTTCGGGGGCGGTGACGGCGTACGCAAGGTCGACGCCGGACGCCTCGAGGTGGGTCTGCCACGGCGACCGCAATGTTCGCGGGTCCGCCGCCGGGCGGTACTCGCAGGGTGAGTTCGTTCGAGGTGGTCGTTGGTTCGGTGACGGCATGGGCGGCGCACTCTCCCAGGCCGGTGACGTGACGCGGGCTCATGGACTGCTCTTCTCCCAGGAGGTAACGGGGCTCGGGGCGCTTCGCGGACTTGCCGCTGGTCCGAGGCATCTCGTACCGGTGTCATGCGCAGGTGGGCCGGCCTTCGCGCTGTCCGGGCGGTGTCAGGTCCCATGCGCCGACCGTGTACGCGGCCTCGGCGCGGCCCGTGGCACCCATCTGCACGCGCCAGGGACCGTCGCCGACGGGGTAGAAGCGCAGGGTGAGCGTGCGGCCGGCGGCGGTGAAGATCTCGGCGACCGAGTGGTCGAGGAGGATCCGCAGGGTCGTGGTGGATCCCTCGGAGGGCAGACGCCAGCTGCCGCGCTTGGCGCGGGAGTCGAGGGAGGCGTGATCGCGGTCGACCACCACTTCGCCGGTGACCAGGTGGTGCACGATGTCGAGGTACTCGGTCCCGTCCGGTGAGGTGAGCAGCCGGAGGCGTCCGCCGCGTTCCAGGTTCAAGGTCAGGTCGGTGGCCCGTGCCACTTCGCCGAGGACGACCGGCTGTTCGGCGCTCGCCTTGCCGGCGGCGGCGATACGGCGTTCGCCGCGCAGGGCAAGCAGTTCGCGGGCCGGTTGCTGGATGAGCTCGCCGTCCGAGCCCGGTGTCAGTTCGCGGGGCACTGACAGCATTCCGGCCCAGCCGGCCTCGTCGGTCCAAGTGCTGGGGGCGCCGACGCGTTCCTCGTCGCGGGCCTCCCAGACCCAGGCCCACATCAGCCAGCGTCCGTCGGGTGCGCGGAGCAGTGCGGGAGCGTAGAAGTCGGGCCCGTGGTCCAGGAGCCGGGGGCTTCCAGCGTGGAATGCGCCGTCCTGTGCGCGGCCCGGCCAGTAGATCGCGCAGCTTGCCCCTTCCTCCGGGTTCCAGGCGCTGGCGAGGACCGCGCCGGTGCCGTCGGGGAAGGCGGCGTACTGGGCGCACTCCCAGCCTGCCTCGGTGTTGCGGCCACCGGGGAGGGGATGGGGTGGGCGGGCTAGGAATATGCCCTGGTAGGACCAGTCGTTGAGGTCGTCGGAGGCGTACTGCAGGGCCGCGCCGCGACCGTCGGCCAGGGCCGCGCCGACCAGCATCCGCCAGCGGTCACCGTCCCGCCATACGTACGGGTCGCGGAACATGGTCGTGCCCTCGGGCGCGTCCGGGATCAGCAGACGGTCGTGCTTGGAGAAGGTCGTACCGCCGTCGTAGGACACCGCCGCGGTGACCGGCTGGTGCCGGCGGCCGGGATGGTGGGCGGAGTAGAAGGCGGTGAGGCGGCCGTCGTGCGAGACCGCGTTTCCCGACCAGATGCCGCCCTCGTCGTGGCCGCCGGGCGTGGGGGCCAGCGCCACGGGCATCGGCTCCCAACGAACGAGGTCCGGGCTGCGGAAGTGGCCCCAGTGCATGTCGGCGTGGCGGGCACTGTGCGGGTTGTACTGGAAGTAGACGTGGTAGTGGCCGTCGTGGAAGACCAGGCCGTTGGGGTCGTTGATCCAGTGCGCCGGCGGGCGGAGGTGGACCGCCGGGAAGTGGGAGTCGAGCGTCACCGCCTGTCGCATGTCAGTCATGGGCCCGCTCGTCGTAGCGGCGGCGGACGGCGGCGGCCTGCCTGACGTTGGCCTCGGACTCCTGCAGCGAACGCTCGCCGCGTCGGCGGGTGCGCTCGGCGAGGCGTTCCATGTGGCGCTCGAAGCGGGCCTGGTATCGCTCGCGCATCACGGCGATCTCCTCGGCGACCGCACCGGTGCGCGTGGCGGGAACCGGCATCGGTTGTCCGGCCGGGCGCACCGGCAGGCGCTGCTCCAGCGGCAGGATCGTGGCCTTCGGAGAGGGAAGGGTCTGGTACCAGTACGCGGTCGAGGCCCAGTCGTCGGCGAGGTGGTTGCCGTGGCCGTGCTCGATGGAGACCCTGACGCGTTCCTCGAAGCGGATCGGATCGGCCACATGGAGGCGGTAGTTGACGGAGTAGCCGGGGACGTCGGCCTCGTGGACGATCGCGCCGTGGTAGAGGTAGGCGTTCTTCTGCATCCCCCAGGCGTGGTTGAAGTAGTCCTCGGTACCGGTGCCGTGCAGGGAGGGCGGCCAGCTGGTGGAGCCGTCGGGCAGGAAGTCGTCGTCGATCCAGATCATGTCGTTGCCCTCGCCCCACCAACTGCCCTGGCGGTGGTGGACGGAGAGGTTGCAGCCGACGTAGTGGCCCTTGCCCTCGGTGTCGAGGATGACGTAGTTGTCCTCGCCGGTGACGTCGACGATGTTGACCTCGGGGCTGTTGGTCTGGATGTCGGGTGCCCAGCCGTTGCAGGGGTTGCTGCGGCTCCAGCGGGCGTGGAAGTAGAGCGTGTCCTCGGGAAGCTCCTCGTGAAACAGCTCGTAGTCGATGTAGAAGTACTGCTGGATCGGCAGGTCGTTCTCGTTGACCAGCTCGATGCGCGCCCGCTTGTTGAACGGCATCGGAGCCCAGCAGTTCAGAGCCGCGCTGCCACCGAAGATCAACGACTCCTCCGGCTTGGCGGAGACGGTGAACAGGGCCGACTGGTAGCTGTTGGGCATGCAGTGGCCGATACCGAAGAAGTCGCCGAGCGGGACGAGGACGGCGGGTTCCTCCTCGTCGTCCCAGGTGATCCGGATGAGGACCTTGCGGTAGTAGTCGGGGTCCGGCTCCTCCCAGTTGACGCCGAGCGCGTTGTGGATCTCCATCACCGGGGCCACGGTGTCTGCTTCCAGCGGGTCGATCAGGGCGGGGCCGAGGGTCTTGCGGCAGAACTGGGTCATCCAGATGTGCGTGATCCGGCCCGGACCTTCCAGGTCGGCCAGGACTCGCGAGGAGTGTGCCGGGGTGGTCCAGTAGTCCTGGTTGCGGCCCCGCTGGTCCCAGCTGGAGACACGGGCGGTGCGGGCCCGCGTGGGGCGAGTGAGGTGATCGAGGGCATGCAAGGACATGGGAGACTGACCCCTTCAGTGATGGTTCGCTGAACTCGGGCGGCGGGAGACTGGACCTCTCCCGCCGCCCCCTTGATGTCGTGGATGTGGCTCAGGCCGGGCAGCCGCAGGACTCGCGGTAGGTGATCTCGGGCTCCAGGCGGACGGTGCGCGGGCGGGACGTGAGACTGCCGTCGATGCGGCGGAGCAGCAGCTCCATCGCCGTGGCCCCGATCTCGTGGGCCGGCTGCGCGACCGCGGTGATACCGGGGCGGAACAGATCGGTGTGCGGGAAGCCGTCGAAGGTGGCGAAGGCGAAGTCCTCGGGCGTGGTCAGGTCCAGCCCTTTCGCCGCCGCCAGCACGCCCACCGCTGTCTCCGTGCTGGCGGCGACCACCGCCGACGGCCGCTGCCGCCGTAGGACACTCGTCATGCGCTCGCGGGTGTCGCCCGCCCGTCCGCTGCCGGTGACGATCAGGCTTTCGTCGACGTCGATTCCCGCCTCGTAGAGTGCCTCGAGGTAGCCGCGCCGCCGCTCGGCGATGGTGGACACAGCGGTGTCGCCCGCGGCCAGGGCGATCCGCCGGTGGCCGTGCCGTTCCACCAGGTGCAGCACCAGCTCCCGCATGGGTGCGGTGTTCTCGACGCCCACCTGGTCGGCCTTGGCTCCGTTGAGGCGGTCGATCAGGACGACCGGAGTGCCCTGGTCGATGACCGCGGTGATGGCCTCCAGGTGGGACCGGGCGACCGGCGCGATGAGCAGGCCGTCGACCCGCCGCTCGGCGAGGACCTCCAATGCCCGGGCCTCCAGCTCCGCGTCCTCGCCGGAGTTGGCCAGCAGCACGGTCAGGCCGGCTCCCATGGCTTCCCGCTCGACACCGCGGGCCATCGCCGCGAACGCCGGCTCGGACACGTCCGTCAGGATCAGCCCGATGGAGTCGGTGCGTGAGCGGCGCAGCGCGCGGGCCAGGCTGTCCCGCCGGTAGCCCGTGGCCCGGATCGCGTCCTCGATCCGGGTGCGGGTCTCGTCACGGACCGGCCGTGTGCCGTTGATGACGTGGGACACGGTGGACGTGGAGACGCCGGCCATCCGTGCAACGTCGGTGATCGTGGCCACTGCTGCTTCGCCGCCTCCTCGTGTCGTCGGACCCGATCCGCGATCCGGTCCGTAACTGCATAACTCGATACGGCCCACCGGTCCATGTGGTTCGCCGGTTCGCCGTCCACTCGTTCCGCTCACCCAGAGGTTAATCGAAACGATTGCGCAGACCATCGCACGCCGCGGCTTGGAGCGTCAATGGCCGTGGCCAGCACAGGGCGTGCCACCGTGAAAACTCATCTGGCACACGGTATTGACACGCAAGGTCTCCCAAGGCACCTTTCATCGAAACGTTTGCGCCTCGACCGCAGAGCCGCCCTTATGCCGAGCCGAACATTCGAGCGCACCGGACCATCCGCGCCGGAACAGGCGGCCTGCGCCCATACCGAACATCTCCCCGGAGCCCTGTCACCCCCACGCCGGTTCCGCCTCCCCATCCAGTTTCCGGAAGGCAGCAGCACGATGGCGACCTCCCCACAGCCCGCGCCCCTGACGTCGAGACGGCACTCCGGCATCTCGCGCCGACTCCTGCTCACCGCCACGGCGAGTGCCCTGTTCGTCACCGCCACGGCCTGCGGTTCCGCGGTGAACACGGCGGACGGATCCTCGTCGGACGGCCTGATCACGCTGTCCATGCACAACCCGGACAGCAAGACCCAGGACCCGGCGACCTGGCAGATGGTGCAGGAGTTCAACAAGAAGCACCCCGACATGAAGATCAAACTGGAGGGCCAGCCGGTCGACCAGCACGAGCAGCGGATGACCATCGCCGCGCAGAGCGGCACGCTGCCGGAGATCTTCTGGGTCTACGACTCGCTCGCCAAGACCATGGTCAAGAGCGATGACCTGCTGGACCTGAGTCCGATCCTGGCCGAGAACGATCTCAAGGCGAAGTTCGCCCCGAGCATGCTCGCCGGTTTCCAGCGGGACGGCGTCCAGTACGGTCTCCCGTACCAGGCACTGGTCACGGGCTTCTACTACAACAAGGCCATCCTGGACGAGCACAAGATCGCCGTCCCGGAGACCTTCGAGGACCTGCTCGCCGCGGTGAAGAAGCTCAAGGCGGCCGGCGTGGTGCCGATCGCGCAGGGTGCGAACAACTCCTCGTTCAGCGTGTGGGCGTTCCTGACCATGCTCGACCGCTTCGGCTACGAGTCGAAGTACCAGGACATCCTGTCCGGCAAGGCGAGCTACGACAACGCCGACTTCCTGCGCCTGTACCAGCACGTGCAGGAGCTGGCGAAGGCCGGCGCCTTCCCCTCCAACATGAATACCCAGACCTACGCCCAGGCCGTCGCCTCCTACACGGACGGCAAAGCGGCCTTCCTGGACGCGGGCGTCTGGGAGGCGGCGAAGATCCAGAAGAGCACCGTGGGCGAGGACACCGGCTTCTGGGCCGGGCCGACCTTCTCCGACGGTGTCGGCGAGCAGAAGCTCGTGATGAACGTGCCCTCGGCGCCGTTCGTCGTCAGCGCCAAGGTCAAGGACGACAAGAAGAAGTACGCCGCGGTGAAGGCGTTCATCCAGTTCTACTACAGCGACGCGGGCCAGAAGATCCTCGTCGACAACGCCCAGCCGCCGGTGACCACATACGAGCCGGCCGTCGACGCCGAGAAGAACTCGGTCTTCGCCGCCGTCCTGGCGGAAGCCTCGAAGCCCGGCTGGAAGAGCCCGAAGGCCCAGCCCGACCTGGTCGTCTCCGCGGCCACCGCGAGCGCCATGTACGACAGCTTCTACGGCGTGATGGGCGGCAGCCTCAGCCCCGAAGAGGCCGTGAAGAACGTCCAGAAGACCATCAAGTAGTCACGCTGCCGGCGCCCGCGTGCCGCACGGGGCGGCCGCGGGCCCGGACGACGGGAACGGCATGAACTGGCTCACCACGCGCCGGCACTTCACCCTCATGGTCGCGCCGGCCCTGATCATCTACAGCCTGTACATGATCTATCCGATCCTGTACTCGCTCTACTACAGCTTCACCAACTTCGACGGCGTCTCCGCAGGCGGCTTCGCGGGCCTCGACAACTACCGGCAGATGGGCCAGGACGACGCGTTCTGGACCTCGATGCGCAACACCGGGATCATCCTCGGCATCGCCCTGTTCCTGCTGATCCCCCTGGGCTTCCTGCTCGCGATCCTGCTCAGCGGCCGGGTGAAGGGCAGTGGTGCGATGCGGGCGCTCGTCTTCGCCCCCGCGATCATCGCGCCCATCCTCGTCGGACTGATCTGGATCTTCATTCTGGACCCGAAGATCGGCCTGGTGAACGCCTTCCTGCTGGCGATCGGGGTGCCCGCGCACCCGCAGTGGATCGGTGGCCCCACCCTCAGCCCGTACTCGATCGGCTTCGTCTACCTGTGGCAGCAGATCGGGTTCGTCCTGACCATCTTCTACGCGGGCCTGCGCATGCTGCCCCGTGACGTGATGGAGGCCAGCAGCCTGGACGGCGCCAGCCGCTGGCAGCAGCTGCGGCACATCCAGATCCCGATGATGCGCGAGACGTTCGGCATAGTCACCGCCCTCGTCGTCACCGGCGTCTTCAAGGTCTTCGAACTCGTCTACGCCCTCACCGGCGGCGGTCCCGTCCACCTCTCCGAGGTCATGGTCAGCTACATGTACCACATCACCTTCACCACCCAGCAGTACGGCTACGGCATGGCCCTGGCCGTGGTGGTGTTCGTGGTCGGCGCGCTCGCCTCCGCGGCCACGTTCCTCGGCAACCGCCGCAAGGGAGAAGTCCGTTGAGCATCGACACCGAGGTCAAGGTGCCGCTCGCGTCCCCGGCGGCTGCCGGCGGGACTCCGAGCAGGCCGCGACGCCGCAGCCGCGGCAGGATCGTGGTCTCGGCGGTCGCCTACCTGATCACCTTCGTGATCCTGTTCCCGCTGCTGTGGATCGTGCTGCTGTCGTTCCAGACCAACGACAACATCCTCAACGACCCGTTCTCGCTGAGCAGCCTCACCCTGGCCAACTACCAGCAAGCCCTGGAGACCCTGAACCTGCTGGTGATGTACAAGAACACCCTCATCCTGGCCGTCGTGTCGGTCACGGTCGGGCTGGTCATCTCCTACATGGCCGCATTCGCGCTCACCCGCATGGTCTTCCGCAGCGGTCGGCGCCGCACGCAGAACACCCTGCGCTTCTACTTCCTGGCCGGGCTCGCCATCCCCGTCTACATCCTGCTGTTCCCGGTGTACCGGCTGGACATCGCCTTCGGCCTGTTCGGCACCTACTTCGCGCTGATCCTGCCGTACATCGCCGTCACGATCCCCTTCAACATCCTGCTGCTGACCGGCTTCCTGCGGGACTTCCCCGAGGAGATCGAACAAGCCGCCGTGATGGACGGGGTCGGGCTGTGGCGCATGGCCTGGAAGGTCGTCTTCCCGCTGATGCGGCCGGTCATCGCCACCCTCGCGATCCTGAACGTCATCTACGTCTGGAACGAGTTCCCCTTCGCGGTCACCCTCATCAACGACCCGAACATGACCACCGTCTCCCTCGGCGTCTCGCAGTTCCAGGGCGTCTACAGCGTCAACTACGGCGCCATGATGGCGTCCGCCACCCTCGTCCTGCTGCCGCAGCTGGCGATCTACGCGGCCTTCCAGAAGCAGGTCATCGCGGGCATGACCGCGGGCGCCGTCCGCTGAAGCCTTCTCGCGCCCACCCCCTTTCCGCTTTCCGAAGGAGCCGCCATGCACCCTGCCCAACCACCCGCCCCCTCCCGCCGCACCCTGCTCAGAGGAGCCGCGGTGACGGCCCTGACCACCGTGGCGTTCCTGTCCGCCGCACCGCCTCGACCCGCCGCCGCTGCCGTCCCGGAGAGGCCCAAGCCGGGCAGGCACGACGCCGAGGCCCGTCCGTACACCGCGATCGTCGGCCTCCTTTGACCCGACCACCAACCGGAAGGACACCCGTGACCAACACCGTCTACGACGTCACCACCTTCAACGGCACCGTCTCCCCGCAAACCGACATCGGCAAGGTGATCAACGAGATCATTGCCGACATCAAGTCGAAGCAGACCAGCCAGAACACCAGACCCGGCGCCGTCATCTACATCCCGCCGGGCCACTACGACCTGCTCACCCGCGTGGTCATCGACATCAGCTTCCTGACGATCAAGGGCTCGGGCCACGGCTTCCTGTCCCGGGCCATCCACGACGACACCTCTGACACCAGCAACTGGTTCGAGGTGCAGCCCGGCTCCAGCCACATCCGGGTCAAGCACACCGACGGCAACAACGAGGCGTTCCTCGTCCAGCGCTCCGGGGCACCCGCCGAGGTCGGCCGGCTCAACGGCGTCGTCTTCCAGGACTTCTGCATCGACGGCGTGGCGTCCACCAAGCCGTACGTGGAGGGCAACCACAAGATCGGCATCTCGGTCCAGTCGGACAACGACTCGTTCCGCTTCGAGGGGATGGGCTTCGTCTACCTCACCCAGGCCATGGTCGTCCGGGGCGCCGACGCCTGCGGTTTCACCAACAACTTCGTCGCCGAGTGCGGCACTTCGATCTCCCTCACCGGTGCCTCCCAGGTCGCGAAGATCACCAACAACTACCTGATCAGCGCCTGGGCGGGCTACTCGGTCTTCGCGGAGAACGCCGAGGGCATCCTCATCTCCGGCAACACCGTCCTGTGGGCCTGCAACATCACCCTCATCAACTCCAACCGCTGCACCATCTCCGCGAACAAGCTGCTGAGCAACTTCCCCAGCATGATCGCCCTGACGAACGGCAGCTCGGAGAACCTGATATTCGGCAACCACTTCCGCCGGGTCTACGGCGACGGCACCAGCACCCGCTACGACGACCTCTTCGGCCTCGTCCACATCAACGGAAGCGACAACGCCGTGACCGCCAACCAGTTCTCCTACTCCGTCCCAGCCGCCGACATCACACCGTCCGGAGCCGCACCCACGATCATCCTCGTCGCCGGCGGCAACCGGAACTACCTGGCCACCAACAACATCAGGGCCAACCTCGACGTGAAGGTCGTCCTCGACTCCTCCACCACCAAGACGAAGCTCCTCTACACCGCCAACGGCGACCAACTCCAGGCGCACACAAACGACTACGCGCTCGTAGCCACCCCCTGAAGGGGCCACCAGGTCCACCCGGAGCGCGCCTCGGGGCTGTGCGGCACCTGATCGGGGTGCCGCACAGCCGCGGCTGGAGCCTCAGGATGGCAGGCGCCACTGTTGGCTGGTGCCGCCGTTGCAGGTGTCGATCACGAGCCGGGTGCCGTTGCTCGTGCCGCCGCCCGAGGAGGTGAGGCACTTGCCGAGGGCTTGCAGCTCATCGGTGTCCTGGTCGTACGTCCACTGCTGTGAAGGGCTGCCGTCGCAGGTGTGGATCTGCACGGGTGTCCCGTCGGCGCCGGCGTCGTCGCGCACGTCCATGCACTTGCCCGCGGCCATCACGGTGCCGTTGCCGGGACGCGTCCAGTCCTGCGCGACGGTGCCGTTGCAGTCCCAGATCTGGAGCGGCGTCCCGTCACTGTTGTCGCCCCACTGGATGTCCACGCAGCGACTGCTGTCGTCGGCCGGGGTGATCGGCCCGGTGCAGCTGAACGGCTGGGGCGTCGAAGTCGGATGCCGGGTCGGGATCTGCAGCGGCGCGGCGGCGGTGACCCGATGCAGGGTGCCGGCGCCGTCGCGAACCGCCACCGGAGGGCCGGAGCGCAGGGTCAGCGTCGTGCTCCGCTGTCCGACGGAGATGTCGAAGGTGCTGCCGTGCCACTTCACCCCGGTGACATCGACGCCCGGCAACTGGGTCGGCAGGAACGGATCGACGGTGACGGCGTCGGTTCCCCAGCGCAACCCGGTGAACCCGTAGAGGAATTCCTGGAGGTAGCCGCCCTGGCCGGTGGTGAAGTTGAACGCTCCGCCGTTGCGGGTCTCGTACCACTGGTTGAACGGGGCGGCCTGGTACGGATCCACGCTGTGGCGGAGGTAGTCGTAGACCTGGCAGCCGGGCGATCCGAGGGCCGCGCTGTCGATGGCGGCGATCGCGTCCGTCATGGACGGGCCGCCCGGATCGGTGCGCCCCTTGTAGTAGTCGAGGTCGTTCTGGGCCAGGCTGGGCGACATCGGCACGGCCCAGGGGTACTGCAGCAGTGTGACGTCGGCCTGCTTGACCGTCTGTCCGTTGTAGCCGTCGAACTCGGGGTGGATGTTGAGTGCCGTGTCCACCGGGATCTTCAGGCCGTCGGCGACCTTCTCCCACGCCGGGTCGGCGGTCCGGCCCACCAGGTGCGCGGCGCGGATCGCGATGCGCAGTGACGCCTGTGCGCCGGCGTTGGTGGTCACGCTGTTGTCGACCGGGTAGTGGTACTCGTCCGGCCCCATGACGTCGTTGATGTCGTATCCGCCGGAGGAGTCGGGCACGGCGCGGGTGGCCCAGTAGTCGGCGATGCCCTTCAGCACCGGCCACGCCTTGTCCCGCAGCCACGCCCTGTCGCCGGTCACCTGGTAGTACTGCCACTGCGCCAGGGCGATGTCGGAGTTGATGTGGATCTCGTACGTGCCCCAGGGGTCCGGGGCCGTCTCCTTGCCGGTCAGCGCGCTCTCCCAGGCGAACTTGGCGCCCTTGATCGGCTGGCTGGGCGTGGACAGCTTGGCGGCGTTCTCCCGCGCCACGGACAGCGTCCTGTGCCGGTAGGAGTTCGCCCCGGCCGCTATGTCCGGGTACTGGGCCAGCAGCGCCGGGTACATCCAGGTCTCCATGTCCCAGAACACGTGACCGTCGTAACTGTCCGCGGACAGCCCGCCCGGACTGGTGCTCCAGTCGACACCGGCGCGCATGCTGGCGAGCAGGTAGAACATGGACGCGTGGATCTGCGCGGTCATGGCGGTGTCACCGGGGATCGAGATGTTCGCCTGCCACAGGCGCGCCCATGCCTGGTTGTTGCGGGCGAGCGCGCGCTGGTAGCCGCCCTTGGCGGCGCGGGCCGCGGCGATCGCGGCGGCCTGCTGCGGGCTCGCGGCTGCAAGCTTCCGGTCGGTGTCGACACTGGAGGCGATGCCCACGAACTTGGTGATCTGGATCGGGCGGCCGGCGCGGACGGGGAAGGCCGCGCTCTGCCCGGCGGTGCCGTCGCCGGCTGCCGCGATCGCCTGGGTGGGCACGGTTTTGCCGTTGACGCGCAGGACGGAGTTCAGCCCGGCGGTGACCAGTTTCCCGTCGGTCACGACGGTTTGGGACAGGGTGCCGGTCCTGCCGTTCACGTGCGACTTGGTGGCGGAGGCGTGGTGGAGTCCCCGGCCGTCGAACTCGTCCACGGCGGTGGCTGTCCCGCTCCAGTGCGGCACGACCCGCAGGCTCACCGTGCCGAGATGCCCGTCCGCGCGGTTGGCGTTGACCTCGTAGTCGAAGCTGGTGGTGTCGCCCGCGGGTGAGGTCCAGTCGTACGACGTGGTCAGCACTCCGGTGCGCAGGTTCAGCGACTGCCGGTAGTTGCTGGTGGTGCCGTCGGTGGTCGGGTCGATCGTCGTCGGTGGCTGGGCGTCGCCGTCGGTGCGGCCGAAGCGGAGCGTGGTCCAGGTCGGCAGGCCGGCCCGTTGCTCGTTGTGCTCGGTGCCCTCGGCGTAGAAGCCGGCCAGCTGGGACTGGGTGACGATGGGCGTGCTGCTGTATCCGTGACCTGCCGCGGGCACCCGCGCGGCGAGATAGCCGTTGCCGACGAACGTCGGTGAGTAGTTCCTCGACGGGTCGTTCGTGCTCAGCACCCAGCTGTCGTCGCCATGGTCCTTGCCCGGTTCGGATGCGGGCGAGGCCGGCACCGCGGCCGTGCCCAGGAGCAGGCAGCCGAGGGCCAGTCCGATGGGCGTTCTCCTCCAGGTCTGGTGTGAGCGGGCGTGCGGATGGACGGTCGCCGACCGCCCCGTGGACTCCGCAGCGCGGTAGCGGCCTCGGGTGCCGGATCCGGCGCGGTCACTCGGCCGGATCACCATCGCTACCGCAGCAGTCGCCACGGCCGTTAAGTGGCACCAGGCCGACCTTCGGTGTGAGGGACCGAGCCTCACTCCTACGTCGCCCAACGCCTCGCCGTACTCCTTCATGGGAACGCCACCTCCTCGTGGTGGGAACGCGTGGCTGTGTCACGACGGCCTGCCGATGCCGCTCACGGAGCGACATGGGTGGTGTGTGGCGCAGACCACAGGGGGGAGCTGTGGGATGGGGATTCTGGCCAACCGCGACGGGACGATGCACTTGGCGAAGAAGTCGTAGCTGCACCGCAGCTCGCTGAACCGTGGCAGCGCGGCGGATGTCATGGCCGGCTGAGGGTGAAACGGGCGCGAAGCAGGTCGGCGGCGCGTGAGCTGGGGCCGACGAGCAGGTCGAACGCTCCGGGCTCGACGATCCGGCGCCCTTCGGCGTCGACCAGGGAGCATGCCGCGGCGGGGATCGCCAGCCGGACCCGCACGCTGTCACCGGGTGGGACCGTGACCTGCCGCCAGGCCTTGAGTTCCCGCTCCGCCCAAGTGACGCTCGTGACCACGTCGCTGATGTAGGCCTGCACGGTCTCCAGTACCGGCCGGGCGCCGGTGTTGGAGACGGTTACCTCGGCGCGCACCACGCCGTCCCATGCCACGACGTCGTCGAGAACGGCCAGGTCGGAGTACTCGACCGTGCTGTAGGACAGACCCTCCCCGAAGACGAAGAGGGGTTCCTGGGTCAGGTCGGCGTAACGGTCACCATGCTGGCCGCGCACCTGGTTGTAGTAGACGGGCTGCTGCCCGACATGGCGTGGCACGGACAGGGGCAGGCGTCCCGACGGCTCGATGAGACCGAGGACGAGCTCGGCCACCGCCTGACCGCCTCGCATGCCCGGGTTGAACGCCTCGATCAGCGCTGCCGCCGCCAGCACGGCGTCGGGGAGCACCGAGGGCTTGCCGTGGAGCAGCACCACGACGACGGGTGTGCCGGTGGCGACGAGTGCCTCGAGGAGGACGACCTGTCCGCCCTGCAGCTCCAGGGTCGCGGTCGAGCAGGTTTCACCCGTCAACGCGACGGTGTCCCCGACGACGGCGACGACGTAATCAGCCGCGCGCGCGAGGCTCACCGCCTCCGCGATCTGAGCCTCGTCGACGGGCGCGGGCGCGAACAGGGGCGGACGGGGCTGCCCGTCGGGGTACACCGGTCCTTGCGGGTCCGGCACGAGGCGCCCGATGTCGGCGCCGCGGGCGTAGGTGACCGTCCAGCCGTCAGGGACGGCCGCGCGGAACCCGTCGAGCACCGTCGTGATCGTCTCGCGCGGGTGCCCGTCCGGCATCCAGTCCACCTGACCGGATGCGCCGGCCCAGTCGCCGAGCATGGCCTGCGGGTCGTCGCCGTTGGGACCGATCACGGCGATCGTGCGAGGGGCCCCGGCGGTGACGGTGTGACCCTGACCGTCTACGGCCTGTCCGCCGTCGAGGGGCAAGGTGCCGTCGTTGCGCAACAGCACCAGGGATCTCCGGGCGACTTCGAGGTTGAGGGCGGTGTGCTCGGCGCACCCGATCACGTCGGCCTGGCGTGCCCGGTCCGGCGCGCGGGGGTCCTCGAACAGGCCCAGTTCCAGTTTCAGTTTCAGGATCCGCCGGACCGCCTCGTCGATCTCCTCCTCTCGCAGTCGCCCCTGCGCGACTGCTTCCTGGGCGCCCCCGAAGAAGTCGGGTGTGGTCATCACCAGGTCGTTTCCGGCCTGCACCGCGACCGCCGCGGCCTCCACGGCGTCCGCGCAGACCTTCTGCTCCCACACCATCCGGCCCACGTTGTCCCAGTCGGTCACGAGCGTGCCGGTGAACTCCCATTCGCCCTTGAGGACATCGTTCAGGAGCCACGTGTTCGCCGTGATCGGGACCCCGTCCATCGCCTGGTAGCCGAGCATGAACGTGCGGCAGCCCTCGCGAGCGACCCTCTCGAACGGCGGCAGGAACCATGAGCGCAGCTTGCGCCGACTCAGGTCCGCCTCGCTCGCGTCGCGTCCGCCCTGCGTCTCCGAGTAGCCCGCGAAGTGCTTGGCGCAGGCCAGAATTGCTGTCGGGTCGTCCAGTCCCGCTCCCTGGTATCCGCGGACCATCGCGGCGCCCAACTCCCCGATGAGCAGCGGGTCCTCGCCGAAGGTCTCGTTCACACGGCCCCATCGCAGGTCGCGGGTGACGCACAGCACCGGCGAGAAGGTCCAGTGGATACCCGTCGTGGCGACTTCGACCGCGGTGGCCCGGGCCATGCGCTCGACGAGCTCGGTGTCCCAGGTGCAGGCCATCCCCAACTGCGTGGGGAAGATCGTGGCACCCGGCCAGAACGAATGGCCGTGGATGCAGTCGTCAGCGACGAGCAGCGGTATCCCCAGCCTGGTGGCTGCCGCCAGCTCGACGGCAGCGTGCATGCGCTCGGGCGAGGCATGAAGGATCGACCCGGCCAGCTTCGTGGCCACGATGTCTTTCAAGTCGCCCCGGGCGTCCAACTGCAGCATCTGTCCGACCTTTTCCGGCAGCGTCATGCGGGCGAGCAGATCCTCGAGGCGTTCCTCGAGCGGTCTCGAAGGGTCCCGGTAGGGCGGCGCGGTCGCGGTCCCTGACCCCGCAGGGTGATCTGGGCGGGAGGAGAACTCTGATCCTGACCCATGGCACGCGGTTGCCGGGTTCCGGTGTGCTTCTGAACTCATGAGTTCGACCTCACGCTCTCCTCGACGCGTTGCCGGCAAGCTCACTGCTGGGCAGCAGGTCAGGCCGGCGGGTCGGCAGGATCAGCGGCGCGCCCTGACGCAGTGGGTGTGTCGCGCCCGCGATCTCGACTGTCGTCGGGAGACCTCCGGTCAGCGTGATCGTGGTGTCCTCCGGGCCGATCGCCACGTCGAACTCGCGTCCCTGCCACACCATCCGGCGCAGGGTGAGGCCGTCCAACTGAGGCGGCAGGGTCGGGTCGAGCCTGAGCCGGTCCGCACGCCAGCGCATCCCGCTGAATCCGTAAAGGAACACCTGGAGGAAACCGCCCTGTCCGGTGGTGAACGTGAACGCGCCTCCGTGACGCTGCTCGGCGAACTGGTTGAACGGCCCGCGTATGAACGGGTCCACGCTGCGCCGCATGAAGCGGTAGGCGGCGGACCAGGGCGTACCCAGTGCGGCGTGGGCGATGGAGTGGATGGAGTCGGTCATGGACGGGCCGTCGGGGTCGGTGCGCGGCACGTAGTAGTCGAGATCGTTCCGCGCGACCTCGGCGGGCATGGGGTGCTCCCAGGGGTACTGCAACATCACCACGTCGGCCTGCTTGACGGTGTCGCCGTCGTAGCCGTCGTACTGCGGATGGATGCCCAGATCGTCGTCGTACGGGACCCGCAGGCCGTCGGCGACCCGGTCCCACTCGGGGTCCGCGGCCACGCCCACGACCTTTGCCGCCCGGGTGGCGATCCGCAGGGTCTCCGCGGCCGCGACGTTGGTGTACACGCTGTTGTCGACCGGGAAGTGGTATTCGTCCGGACCCATCACCTGCTTGATGTCATAGCCGCCTTCGTCATGAGGAACGGCGGAGCTCACCCAGAACTCGGCGGCACCCTTCAGCACCGGCCAGGCCTTCTCGGCGAGCCAGCCGCGGTCGCCGGTGGCGAGGTAGTACTGCCAGTGGGCGAGGGCGACGTCAGCGGTGATGTGGTGCTCGAGGTCCCCCATTTCGAAGCCGGGTGGAGTCTGTTCGTCTCCGTGCAGCGCGCTCTCCCAGGGGAACCTCGCACCCGCGAACCCCGTTCGGGTCGCGTACTCCTGGGCCGCGGCCAGACGCTGCTGCCGATAGGTGTTCACACCCACCGCGATGTCCGGATGCTGGGCCAGCAGCGCTGGATACATCCAGGTCTCGGTGTCCCAGAAGACGTGCCCGTTGTAACCGTCGCCGGACAGGCCGCACGGGGACAGGCTCCAGTTCACCCCGGCGCGGGTACTCTCCAGCAGGTAGAACATGCTCGCGCGGACCTGCAGCTGCAGCACCGGATCCCCCAGGACCTCGATGTCGGCCCGCCACAGGTCGGCCCACGCCGCCTCGTGCTCGGCCACCAGCTCCCCGTACCCGGTGTCCGCCGCGTCCGCTGCGGCGGCGCGAGCAGCCGACAGCGGGTCTGCGGAGTCTTGGGAGTCGGCCACGCCGACGTACTTGGTGACCGTGTACGTGCTGCCGGCCTGCACATCGAAGGTTGCCTGCACACCGACCGATTGGACCTGGTCGGTCTCGAACTCGGCGACGTGTGCCGCCACCCCGGTGGGCAGTTCCAGCCGCGACGCGAGCGCTGCGGTGATATGCGTGCCGAGCGTCGTCACCGTCTCGTACGACTCGGCCGCCGTACCGTCGTAGCCCTTGCTCGACCGCTCGGTCAGCCTTGCGCTGGTCCCGTCGAAGATCCCAAACACACGCGCGCCGCCACTCCAGTGCGGTGTGAAGGTAAGCTGGACCGCGGCCACCCGGTGCCGGGCCTGGTGGACCAGTACCTGGTACGTGAGATCGGTGCGGCGGCCCGCCGGTGAGGTCCACGTCGCCTGTGTGGTCAGCAAGCCGGCCCGCAGGTCCAGTGTCTGCCGGTAGTTGCTCACCGCTCCCTGCTCCCGGTCATCCTGTTCACCTGCCCGTGCCGCCTGTGGCAGCCGGCCGTAGGTGCCCGACTCGTCGGAGAACGCGAGCGTGGACCAGGTCGGGAGGTTCGCGTACTTCTCGATCGGGCCGTCCTGGGCGAAGAAGCCGGCCAGGTGCGCTTGGGTTTCGATCGGCGTCGTCGCGTATCCCGTCCCCGCCGCGGGGATCCGGCCGCCGAAATAGCCGTTGCCGAGGAAGGTCGGCGCGTAGTCGTCGTCGGTTTCGGTGGTGCTGAGCGTCCACTCGGTGTCGGGCCGGGACTTTTCTGTGGCGGTGGTGGTGTGGTCGTCGTGACCGGGAGGATCGTGCTGGGACCGCGCGGGTGCCGGGTCGTGGGTGGGGTTGTCCTGGTCGGAGAGGTCTCCGTGGGGGGTCATGCGTGCCTTTCTCGGATGGGTGTTGTCGTGGGGTTCGTGGGCGGGGAGCGCTGGGTGGCCTGGGCGTAGCCCGGAGTGGAGGGAACCGGCCTTACGCACGTGCGTGACTCAGGACTTGGAGCCCGACAGGGCGATGCCTTCGACAATCTGGCGTTGCGCGAACGCGAACACGATCAGCATCGGTGCCGCCAGCAACGTCGTGGCGGCCATCAGCGCGGGCCAGTCAGAGACGTACTGGCCCTTGAACTGGTTGACCAGCAGCGGCAGCGTGAACTTGTCGGAGCTGTTGAGGAAGATCAGCGGGAAGAAGAAGTTGTTCCACTGGGCGAGGAAGGTGAAGATCCCCAACGCCGTGAGAGGGGTGCGCAGCAGCGGCAGGATGATCGTCACGAACGTGCGGACCCGGCCGGCGCCGTCGAGCTGGGCGGCTTCCTCCAACTCCCGGGGGATGCCTTTGATGTACTGGCGTAGCAGGAAGACGCCGAAGGCGTTGAACAGTGCGGGCGGCACGATGATTGCGGCATGGGTGTCCACCCAGCCCAGCCAGCCCATGATGATGTACAGCGGGATGATCGTGAGCTGGCCGGGGACCATCATGGTCGCGAGGAAGACCATGAACAGCGGGCGGCGGCCCCAGAAGTCGATCCGCGCGAACGCGTAGGCGGCCATCGCCGAGGTGAGCAGGGAGACCGCCGTGACCGTCAGGGCGATGTAGGTGCTGTTCCAGAACCCGCGGACGAAGTCGGCCCCGCCCAGGGCGGTGCGGTAGCCCTGCTCGGTCCAGTCCTGGGGCAAGAGCTTGGGCGGCTGCATGAAGATCTCGCCCAGGGGTTTGAACGAGGAGAACAGCATCCAGGCGAACGGCAGCGCCATGCCGATGGCGCAGACGACGAGGACCGCGTGCAGCAGCAGTCTGCGACGGGCGGGTCGGCCGGAGCCGGAAGCGCCCTTGGCGGTCGTGACCGCGCGGCTGATGGGGTTGGAGAAAGTACTCATTCTGTGTAGTGGACCCATCTCTTCTGGGCTGCGAGCTGACAGCCGGTGACTACGAGCAGGGCCAGGAACAGGAGGAAGGCGAGAGCTGATGCCGCCCCGAAGTCGAACTCACCGAAGGCGATCCGGACCACCTCGTAGACGATGGTGCGGGCGGAGTCCGGAGCCCTGTCGTCGAAGAAGACGTAGATGTAGTCGAACACCTGGAAGGAGCCGATGATCGAGGTGATGGAGAGGAACAGGATGGTCGGGGACAGCAGCGGGATGGTGACGTGCCGCAGCTTCTGCCACTCCGAACAGCCGTCCAGCAAGGCGGCCTCCAGGAACGAGCGGTCGATGCTCTGCAGCCCGGCCATGAACATGATCAGCTGGTAGCCCAGGCCCTGCCAGATCCCGACGATCGCGAAGGCCGGAATGACGAACCGGGCGTCCTGCAGCCAGTTCGGCGCGGGCAGCCCGATCCCGCGTAGCGCGTTGTTGACCGGGCTGATGTCGGGGTTGAAGAGCCACAGCCAGATCGCCGCGACCGCAACCGAAGAGGTGATCACCGGGGCGAAGAACGCCAGCCGGTACACCGGGGTCAGCTTGCCGGCACGCTGCATCAGCAGGGCGAAGAACAATCCCGTGAGCATCAGTCCCGGCACCTGCAACACCGTGAACCAGACGGTGTTGACCGCCGAGCGCTGGACGCGCGGGTCGGACACGACCTCCGTGAAGTTGGACAGGCCGGCGAAGGACCGGGTGCCGAACCCGTCCCAGTGGTAGAACGCCAGCACCAGGGCGAACAGCAGTGGGCCGACCATGAACACCACCAGCCCCAGCAACTGGGGCGCCAGGAACAGGTATCCCGCGGCCGTGTCCCGGCCTCGCCGACGCCGGCTCCGGCGGTCCGGGTGGACGTCCGGGTCCGCGGACGTCAGCCGCGCCCGGGCCCGGGAACCGGCGCTGCTGACGGCCATCAGGCGCCCCCGTTGATCAGCTTGACCACCTTGCCGCTGAACGAACGCGGCGTCTCGTTGCCCGCCTTGAGCATCTTGTCCACCAGCACCGGGAGCTCTTTGGCGACCTTCGCGTTGCTGGCGATCGCGCTGGGGACGGCGTAGCCCTTGGCCGCGACGTCGTTGAACAGGCTGCCGTGCGCGGGCACGTTGCCCTCGGTGACGACGTCGTCCAGGCCCTTGATCGACGGCACCGCGTTGCCGCCGCCGGACAGGCGGAACCTCTGCCCCTCGGCGTTCAGGAAGTTGCCGAGGAACTCCAGCGCCTTGGCCTGGTTCTTGGACTTGGCGTTGACCGACAGCGCCGCCGTGTTGACCGGTACCGGCATGACGTCCTTACCGGACAGGGAGGGCAAGGGGGCGATGTCGAAGCCGAACTTGACCTTCTTCATGTTCGGCAGGATGACGCGGGGGTAGGTGAGGCAGGCCAGCTGGCCGGCGTAGAACAGCACGTCAGCGCCCTGTCCCTGCGGGAGGGCGCCGGAGTAGGTGATGTTTCCCGACTTCAACTGCTCGAACAGCCACGCCAGCGCCTCCTGGGACTTGGGGTCGGCGTCGAACACCGCCTTACCGGACTCGTCGAAGAGCGTCCCGCCGAAGGTGGACATCCAGCCGAACCAGTCGAACCAGTTGCTGCCATTGAGTACCAGACCCCTCTTCTTGGTGGAGCGGACCTTGTCGAGCAGGTCGGTCAGCGCGTCCTGGGTCCAGGTGCCCGCCTCGAACTGGGCAGCCGGGTCGGTGCTGACGCCCGCCTCGGCCAGGAGGTCCTTGTTGAACCAGAACACCAACGGACTGCAGTCCACGGGCAGCCCGAACAGCCCGGGGCTGCCGTCTGCGGGCCGGCACCACTGGTACAGCCCCTCGTGGAAGTCGTCGAGCTTGACCGCGGCGTCGCCACTGTCCAGGTAGTCGGTGAGGTCGAGCAGCTGCTTGGTCTCGATCAGCTTGGCCATGTAGATGTCACCGACGTAGAAGGCGTCCGGAGCAGCGCCGGCCGACAGTTGCGGCAACAGCTTGGAGAGGTAGTCACCCACGACCTGTTGGTAGGTGACCTTCACGCCCAGTTTCTCGGTCATCTTCTCGGAGAACCGACGGAACACCTCCGACTGGGGCGGCCCGTCCCAACCCGCCCACTTCAGTCCAGGTCCACCCGCTGCGGAACTGCCGCCGCATGCCGCGAGCGCGGGCGCGGCGGCCAAGCCCAGACCGGCGAACATGCCCGCCTTGAGGAGGTTGCGGCGGTCCACGGCCGTGGTGGCAGCCGCCTCCTTGATCACATTCCTGCGTCTGAACACAGTCGTCCCTTCCGCTGACGGTACGTCGCCGTAGAGCAGCCCTTGTGCGTTTCGCCGCGTCACGGCGCCTGGTCGAGCTTGTGGGCGCGGGTTCGCGGGCCCTCGGTGCCATCGATATAACTTCTGTGTTACCGATAAAACGGGGACCGTAGGGGCGTTTGCCGCAGCAAGTCAAGGGGTCTGCACGCACCTGGCGGCACCGTCGGAGCGCCGCCCGCCGTGGGGCATCATCGAGAGGGTCCCAGCATGCCCCTGACAACTTCGCGGACCTTCCACCAGGTCACGGGTGTTCTCAGCGGCGCGAGGCATACTCGTGACACACTCGAGGGACGCTCTACGACAGCCCGCAGCAATCCCGCGGCCTGATCGGCGCGACCATAGGGGCGGGCGGTCGAACATCCTTGACCGTCGCGCCTCCTGCCCACCAGAATGGGCGGATGGGTTTTACCGATCAACCATCGGCTCCGAGGCGCGGTCGGAGACCGGCCGCTGAGGGAACGTCCGGGTCGTCAAGGCCGACCATGGCCATGGTGGCGGCGCGGGTGGGAGTCTCCAAGCAGACCGTTCACTACGCCTTGAACTCCCCGGACCGTCTCAGCCCGACAACGTTGCGTCGGGTCCTCAAAGCGGTGGACGAGTTGGGTTACCGACCCAACCAGGCTGCGCGTTCTCTGCGAACGCAGTCTCCGCGGGCCGTGGGCTTTCGGCTGTGGCCGACCGCCGAACGTCAGTCGGGCGGGGTATGGGAGAGCTATCTCTACCAACTCTCGGTAGCGGCAAGCCGAGCCGACCACGCGGTCTTCTGCCACCCCGCCGCCACCGACGAGGAGGAGATCCAGGTCATCGAGGAGATCTTCAGCACGAATACCGTCGACTGCTTCGTGATCACTTCCACCCAGGACCACGACCCTCGTATCACCTTCCTGCGCGAACGCGGCATTCCTTTCGTCTCCTTCGGGCGCCCCTGGGGGCATCCCATGTCGGACACGTGGTGGGTCGACGTCGACGGCGCCGCCGGTATGGAGCAGGCCGTGGACCACCTCGCCGAACGCGGTCACCGGCGCATTGCCTACTTGGGCTTGGACGGGCCCAGCGGGTTCGGGGACGACCGGGAGTCCGGCTGGCGCCGGGCCATGCGTTCACACGGCTTCTCGACCCGTGAACTCGCGGTCGGCGGGCCCGACGAGATCAGCACGGGCCGGGAGCTCGCCGGTCGACTCCTCGACAGGAAGACGCCGCCGACAGGATTCGTGTGCGTCAGCGACACGATTGCGATCGGTGCGCTCCGAGCGTGCCGGGAGCGGGGACTGGCCGTCGGCCGTGACGTCGGCGTCGTGGGATTCGACGACAGCGTCGGCGCACGCCTCGTCGATCCGGGGTTGACCAGCCTCGCCCAGCCACTGGAACTGGTCGCACGACACACCATGCGCCTCCTCCTCGACCGGCTCAAGAACCCGGACGCCAAGGCCGAACAGGTCCTGCTCCGGCCCACCCTCGTGGTCCGGGAAAGCACCGTGCCCCTATGAGTTCCTAGTCAGGCTTCGCGGCCGTAGCGGGCTCCCGTCTCGACGCGCACGGAGTACTGGAGGTGCTCAGGCGGGCCTGCGTCCAGCTGCGCACCCGTCGTGGCCCGCGCTCGACTCCCGTCACGGGGCGAGGCCGGGCAGCTGGCGTCGGCGGAACTTGCCCGGTTCCTGGGCGTGCACGTGTCCTCTACAGACAGGGCCGGGTTCGCCAGGGCCAGGTCGTCCAGGAGGTCACGGAACGCCGTGTTCATGCGGACGACCGCGTCCCTCGCCGCCGCAGAGATCCCGGCGTACTTGAAGTAGCCGTGGGGGAGTGTCGGTTCCTCCCTGCGAGTCCAGGTCTCCCTTGACGAAGCCGCCGCCGTGGAAGAAGACGATGACACAGTCGTCGCGGGTGCCTTGGTAGAGACGGACAGGAAGGAACCGGCCCTTGAGCGGCGCGACGTCGTCACGCACCAGCGGATCGGCGACCGGGCGGTCGGCCGAAGGCGCGCGCAACGAGCGCAGGTCGGGTTCGATCTCGCCGCTGGTGAGTACTTCGGCGATCCGCGGATCGAGTTCGCACGCGACCATGGCGCGGTTCACCGGGCCAGGCATGCGGCGAGGAAGCGCCGCACCGCAGGCAGAACGGCGAAGTGGTCGTGAGCCGTGTGGGGACCGTGTCGAGGCGCGCGTCGATGCCGTGATCGCGCCAGTTGGCGTGGAGCGCGTGGATGCGCTCGACGCGGTTGCTCCCCGCCGGGGCGGGACCGCGGGCGTCGGGCGGCGCGAGTTCGGCGCTGCCCGTATCGTTCCGGCCGATGACCAGCTGGACGGGCACGCCGTGGAGGGCGGTGGGGTCGACCTCGATCCCGAACTGCTGCTTGGCGTCGGACGACCTGGTTCTTGAAGCCGGATTGGCCCTCGAAGACGGGGGACGGTCCGGTGAAGCCGTGCTGTGCGAGGCGCGCGGAGACGATGCCGTTGCGGGCGGCGTTGGGCGCGGAGCTGCCCTTCCACTGGGAGAGCGCCCCGGAGCGCACCTGTCGCATGGCGATGTGGCTGTTGAGGGCGATGTTGATCGCGTCGGTGAGTTGCCGCTGGGAGAGCCGCATCAGCCGGCCCGCCGCGATGGTCGAGGCCAGCAGTACGTAGTTGACGTGGTCCCACCCTCCGCGGTGAAGGTTCGCCGCGTCCTGGAAGCCGCACTGGATCTCGTAGGCGAGCACGATCGCCAGGAGGAGGTCCGCATCGGAGGAGCCCTCGGCCTCGGCGACAGCGAGGCACGCGGGGACGTTGTCGCTGGGGTGCCCGACTTCCTTGCCGATGTAGCCGTCGTTGAAGTCGAAGTAGCGCACCATCGTGCCGTTGACGAAGGCCGCGATGTCGGGCGTGGTGGTCTGCCGGGTGCCCAGGACCGTGCAGGCGGGGGAGAGGTACGCCTCGGCGAAGGCGCGGCCGTTGCGTACGGGCGTGGCGTCGAAGGCTCCGAGCCCGCACCCGAGGCTGTCGACGAGGCGTTGCTTGGCGGTGTGGACGGCGTGCGCGCTCAGATCGCCGTAGCTCAAGGACAGGGCGTAGGAACTGAGTTCCTCGGCAAGGGGCATGGACGGCTCCTGGGGCGTAGGGCCTGGGACTCGGACATCCCCGCGGACGAACCACGGGCGGTCCTGGCACCGGCGATGCCGGTGATCCCAGGTGATCCCAGTTGTTATTTGCTATAGCTTCCAGCAGGGACAGCGGCCTGTGAGGGGCCCGTGTCGTCGGTGCCCTTCGGTCTCAGGCCGGGAAGCGGCCCGAGATCAGGGAGTCACTGGACGCCTGACTGTGCGCGCTCATCAAATCCGCCGCCAGGCCCCCTTCGCCGGCGGCGATGGCGTCGAAGATGGCGCGATGCTGGCGGTAGCGCTCCTCCACGGCGCTCCGCCGGTCACCGCTGATCTCGGACAGCACCGTGCTGCGCCGTTCGTCGGCCCCGAAGGCGTCGACCATCTGCAGCATCTGCAGCAGTGTCGAGTTGCCGCTGGCCTGGTCGACCAAGGCGTGGAACTTCCGCATGCGGTGCAGGATCTCCTGGATCAGCTCCCCTTCCTCGTCGCTGCCCGGCTCACTGTCCGCGGCCCGGGCGCACAGTTCGTCGGCGCTGTCGAGCGCCGCGCGCATCTCCCGCCGCTGGCTGGCGGTCGACTTATCGGCCGCCAGGCGGGCCGCCAGTGCGCGGAGCGAGTCCCCGATCATGGTGAACTCCCGCAGCTCCTCCTCCGCGAACTTCGAGATACGGACGGAGCGCGGGCCCGTCCTCTCGACCAGGCGGTCCTGCTCCAGCCGTCGCAGCGCCTCTCGTACGGGCGTCGCGCTGATGTCCAGTGACTCGGCCAGGCCCCGCTCGGTCACCTTCTGGCCCCTTTCGAGGACACCGGAGATGATCGCCTCGCGGATCGCCGTGTAGGCCTGATCGCCGAGTGTCGCGGAAGCCGCGAGGTGCGGAAGCTGTCCCATGTGCAATACCGTATTTGCTACAGCATCATTCAATATGTTGCGGTCGGCCAGTTCGGACGGAGTCGGCCGCGTCGGCCTACTCAGCGGGGAGGACCCGGTCCCCCTCGGCCGGCTGGCGCAGCCGGCGCGGGAGCCGTGCGGCGAGGAAGTCGATGAGTCGGCTGACTCGCTGCGGAATGTGGGTGTCATCCGCGATCAGGGCGTAGATGTCGGCCGGCGGTGTCGGCACGTCCGGAAGCACCCGCACGAGTTCTCCGCGATCGAGATGCGGTCCGACGTGCCACTGCGAACGCATGATGATGCCTCGGCCCTCCAGAGCCCAGCCGGTCACCACCTCACCGTCGTTGCTGGAGAGGCTGCCATGGACGCGCAGGTGCCGGGTGCCCTCCGTGTCCCCGAACCGCCAGAGCGCGAAGTCGCTCTCGTTCTCCCGCAGCACGATGCAGTTGTGCCGGGCCAGGTCCTCGATGCTGCTCGGCGTGCCGTGCTCGGCGAGGTAGGACGGCGCCGCGCACGGCACGCGCCGGTTCTCGGCGAGGCGGCGCATGCGCAACGAGGAGTCGGGCGGCGCGCCCACGTGGACGGCCACGTCGAACTCCCGGCGGTGCGGTCGCAGTGGGAGCGCCGAGGTCTGCAGCCGGACGTGCAGGTCGGGGTGGGCTTCGGCGAACTCGCCGAGCAGCGGGGCGATATGGGTGCGCCCGAGGCCGATCGTGGCCTCGACGAGCAGGGAGCCGCGCAACCCCCCGGAACGATCGGTGATCGAGTCCTCGAGTTCCCGCACCTGGTCGAGGATGCTCTGCACGCGCGCCGCGTACTGCTCGCCCTCCGACGTCAGGACGAGGCGTCGGGCGCCGCGCTGGACGAGTCGGACGTCGAGGCGACGCTCCAGCGCGCTGAGGCGCTTGCTGACGACGGGGAGAGAGCAGCCGAGTTCCCGTGACGCGGCGGTGAGGGTCTCGCTCGAAGCGACCACCTGGAAGAACTGGAGGTCGTCCAGGGAGGAACGGTACGAGCCGCCGGGCTGTCCGGAACGACGGACGCTTTCCATGCGAGAAAGCCTACCTTGCCTGCCGCGGCCTTGTAGTGGCGATCGCAGCTGGCCAGGGTGTTCCGCAGGTCGCACGTCGGCGGGGCCCTGCAGACCCTGAGCGTCTCGCGCGTACCCCGTTCGACGTCCCCCCATCTGCTCGTGTGCTGAGGAGTGAATTCGTGCCGCAGAGTTATCGCATCGCCGCGATTCCGGGCGACGGGATCGGCCGTGAGGTCGTCCCCGAGGGCCTGAGGTGTCTCCAGGCAGCCGCCGATGTCCATGAGTTCGCGCTCGACGTCACCGAGTTCGACTTCGCCAGCGCCGAGTACTGGCTCAAGCACGGCAGGATGCTGCCCGAGGACTGGCGGGACGTCCTCGGCGGCTTCGACGCGATCTACTTCGGCGCGGTCGGATGGCCCGAGGTGGTTCCCGACCACGTTTCGCTGTGGGGCAGCCTCCTTCAGTTCCGGCGCGGCTTCGACCAGTACGTCAACCTGCGTCCGGTCCGGCTGTTGCGCGGCGTCCGCAGTCCTCTGCGTGATCACCGGCCGGGGGACATCGACTTCTGGGTCGTGCGGGAGAACACCGAGGGCGAGTACTCCAGCATCGGCGGCCGGATCTTCGAGGGCACCGACCGCGAGACGGTCGTCCAGGAGACCGTCATGACACGGACCGGCGTCGACCGGGTGCTGCGCTACGCCTTCGACCTCGCCTCCAGCCGCCCCCGCAAGCGACTGACCTGGGCGACGAAGAGCAACGGCATCTCGATCTCGATGCCGTACTGGGACGAGCGCGCCGCCGAGATGGCCGCGCGCTATCCCGACGTGACCGCGGACAAGGACCACATCGACATCCTGACGGCCAAGTTCGTGCTGCAGCCCGACCGGTACGACGTCGTCGTCGCCAGCAACCTGTTCGGCGACATCCTCTCCGACCTCGGGCCCGCCTGCACCGGCACCATCGGCATCGCCCCGAGCGCGAACATCAATCCGGACCGGACCTGGCCCAGCCTGTTCGAGCCGGTCCACGGATCGGCTCCGGACATCGCCGGCCTGGGCATCGCCAACCCCGTCGGACAGATCTGGAGCGGCGCGATGATGCTCGACCACCTCGGCGAGCGGGAAGCGGCCGCACACATCATGGCCGCCATCGAGAGCGTGCTCGACCAGCAGCCCGAGGCGGCCACCCCGGACTTGGGCGGCACGGGCACCACGGTGGGTCTGGGAAAGGCCGTCGCCGCACGGATCGCGGCAGGGCCGGACGGCAGCGGGGGAGCGGCGGCGGGTGCCAGGGCCGCTCGCGAGCTCGACGAGGAGGTCGCGGCGTCATGACCGTACCCGTTTGCGACCCGGTGGGTCTCGAAGTGCGGTGGGACCGGCTGGCCGCGGCCACGGACGAGGCGGCGTCCGCGATGCTCCGCACGGCGTTCTCGACGATCATCCGGGAGTCCAACGACTACACGGTCGTCCTCATGGACCGCCAGGGCCGCACGATGGCGGAGTCCCGGGCCGGGATCCCGGCCTTCGCCGCTCTGATGAGCTCGCTCACCGCTGTGGTCCTGGAGCGATTCCCGGCCGACGAGTGGCAGGACGGCGACTGCGTCATCACGAACGATCCGTGGATCGCCACCGGTCACCTGCCCGACATCGCCATGGTCACCCCGGTCTTCCACCAGGGCAGGCTCGTGGCCTACGCCGGCACCGTGGCCCACGCGGCCGACATCGGCGGCACACCCTCCATGGGCGCCACCGAGCTGATCTCCGAGGGCCTCCTGATCCCGCCGCTGCGCCTCCTGCGCGCCGGGCAGGTCGAGCAGGGCGTCAAGGACCTCCTGCTGGCCAATGTGCGGCTGGCCGACCAGGTGTGGGGCGACCTCGAAGCACAGGTGGCGGCGCACGACGTATGCCGACGGCGTGCCCAGGAGTTCCTCACCGACTTCGACGAACCGGACTTCGAGGACTTCGCCGCCCAGGTCCACGCGGTGACCGACGCCGCGATGCGTGCCGCCGTCCGGGAACTGCCCGACGGTGTCTACCGCTCCGCCCTGGACGCAGACGGCGTTCAGGGCCGTCCCACGCACATCGAGTGCACGGTGACCGTCCGCGGCGACGAGGTCGAGATCGACTACACCGGTAGCTCACCGCAGGTGCCGTTCGCGACCAACTCGACCCTGAACTACACGCGCGCCTACTCCATGTATCCGCTCAAGATCCTGCTCGACCCGTCCACCCGCACCAACTGGGGCTCCTACCGCGCCGTCCGGGTCTCCGCACCCGAGGGCACGATCGTCAACCCCGCCTTCCCCGCGCCGGTCGTGGCCAGGCACCTCACCGGGCACCTGCTCTCGTGCGCCGTCTACCAGGCGCTGGCACCGGTCCTGCCCGATCGCGTCATCGCCGACAGCGGAGGCGCGCCCGCCCTGCGCGTCCGCCTCGCCGGCGTCGACGACCGTGGCCGCCCCTTCAGCCTGATGCTCTTCGCCAACGCCGGCATGGGCGCCTCCCAGGAGACGGACGGGCTCTCCACGACTGCCTTCCCGACGAACTCCGGCAGCGGCAGCATCGAAGCCCTGGAGGCCGCGTCCCCGCTGCACTTCCTCCGCAAGGAACTGCGCGCCGGATCGGGCGGACGGGGCCGCCGCCGCGGTGGCCTGGGCCAGGACATCGAAGTACGCAACCCGACGAGCCGCCCGGTCCAGATGGTCCTGCTCGGAGACCGCGAGCAGTATCCGGCACTCGGCCTCGCCGGCGGCGAGCCGGGCGCCACCGCACAGGCCGTCCTGGACTCCTGTGAACGCGTCCCCCTGAAGTCTGTCACCCGCCTGGCTCCCGGTTCCTCGGTCGTGATCTCGTTCGCCGGAGGTGGCGGGTTCGGCGAGGCCGAGGAACGTGAGCCCGAACTTCTCGTAGCCGACGAGATCGCCGGCTACACCATTCCGCTCGCGCGGCACCAACACAGGGCACGTGAGGAGGCGGGGCGATGAGCGGCACGGTCCGGATCGGTGTCGACGTCGGCGGAACCTTCACCGACCTGGTGCTCCACGATCCGCGCCGCGGTCTGACGTGGCCGGGAAAACTGCCCACCACACTCCACGCCCCCAACGAGGCGATCACCGCCGGGATCGACCGTCTGCTGGAGGAGACCTCCACATCCCCCGGTGACGTCGCGGACATCGTGCACGGCACCACGCTGGTGACGAACACGCTGCTCGAACGCACCGGAGCCGTGGTCGGCCTGCTGACCAACAGCGGCTTCAGCGACGTGGTGGAGATGGGACGGGAGACACGGTTCGACACCACCGACCTGCACGCCCGGCCGGCCGAGCCGTTGGTGCCGCGTCACCTGCGGCGCGGTGTACCCGGCCGCATCACCGCCGACGGACGCGAACTCGAACCACTCGACGACAGCGCCGTCCGTACGGCGGTGGAGGACCTGGTGGGCCGGGGCGTCGAGGCACTGGCCGTGGCCCTGCTCCACTCCTACCGCAACGCCGGGCACGAGCACCGCGTGCGCGATCTGATCGCGCGGACGCACCCGGACCTCCCCGTCACCCTCTCCAGCGCCGTGGCCCCGGTCATCGGCGAGTACGAACGTGCCGGCACCGCCTGCCTGAACGCCTATGTCCAGCCCCTGATGTCACGCTACCTCGACGAACTGCGCGCCGACCTGGCCACCATGGGGATCGACGCGCCCCTTCGCGTCATGCTCTCCGGCGGCGGCATCACCACGGTCGAGGACGCCAAGGAGGTCCCCGTGCGGCTGCTCGAATCGGGCCCCGCCGCCGGCCTCATCGCCGCGGCCGCCCTGGCCCGGACGCTGGGGGAAGAGGATGTCGTCTCGTTCGACATGGGCGGTACCACGGCGAAGATCGCCGTCGTCCAGGAGGGCCGACCGCGACGCAGGCACGACTTCGAGGCGGGCCGGGTCGACAAGTTCAAACCGGGCTCCGGACTGCCCGTGCGCCTGACCGTCGTCGACATGATCGAGATCGGTTCGGGAGGAGGGTCGATCGCGGCACCCGACACGCTCGGGCTGCTCAAGGTGGGACCCCGCAGCGCCGGATCCGTGCCGGGTCCCGTGGCCTACGGCCGTGGGGGCGAGCGGCCCACCGTCACGGACGCCGGCCTGGTGCTGGGCCATCTCGACGCGGAGACCTTCCTGGGCGGCGAGATGCGACTGCACACGGCCGAGGTCCACAAGGCACTGACCCGTGAAGTGGCCGCTCCTCTGGGACTCGAACTCACCGACGCCGCTGCCGGGATCGTGGAGGTGGTCACCGAGAACATGGCGTCCGCCACCCGTATGCACCTGTCCGAGCAGGGCAGGGACCCTGCCGACTGCGCACTGCTGGCCTTCGGCGGGGCCGGACCCGCACACGCCTACGGACTGGCGAAAGCCCTGAAGATGTCCAAGGTGATCGTGCCGATGAGGGCCGGAGTCATGTCCGCCTGTGGGCTGCTGACCGCCGCACCCACCGTCGACGAGGTCCGCAGCCTGCCGTCACCTCTTGCCGACGTCGACTGGGACCAGGTCGCCACGCTGTACGACGCGATGATGACCCGCGCCACTGGAACACTCGGGCCGGGAGATCCGGAACCGGTGCAGGTGCGCCGCTCGGTCGACATGCGCTACCTCGGCCAGGGCTTCGAGATCGAAGTCGACCTGCCCGCACAGGACTTGGGCCCGTCCGACCTCGTGGCCATCCATACCGCCTTCGAGTCCACGTACCGTGCGGCGTTCGGACGTTCCCTCCACGGACCCGCGGAGGTCGTCAACTGGCGCCTCGCGCTGCGGCGACCCGGCCGCGAAGTGTCGTCGATGCAGAGCACGTACGCGCGAGGCCGGACGGCACGCCGCGGTGTCCGGTCGGTCCATTTCCCGGGACACGGAGTGCTCGAGGCCACGGTGTGGGACCGCTACGAACTCACACCGGGAGCCGAGATGGCAGGACCCGCGGTCTTCGAGGAACGCGAGACATCCTGCTCCTTCGGGCCGGAATGCCGGATCAGGGTCACCGACGACCTGACCCTCGTCGTCGAGTTCGACCGCACCGGTACCGCCTCCTAGAAGCCGCACGACTTGACAGCAACAGTGGGCCGGAGCCGCGGGGGTCGATCGTCCCCCATCACCTCACCCCACAGGCCCGCACCAACCACCTCATTCAGTAGCTGCCCCGGTCGGTGGCGGCACGAAGGGACGATCCTCATGACGACGACGTCGGCAGGGCAGCGCCAAGGGACTCGGCGCATCACGTTCCTGGTGGCTCTCGCGGTTTTCGCACAGGAGTCGACCTGGAACTTCTACGAATCTCAGGTTCCGCCGCTCCTGTGGGAGCACCTCGCCAGCGCAGCCGTCGTAGGTCTGCTGATGGGCATGGACAACCTGCTGGGCATCTTCATCCAGCCGTGGATCGGCAACCGGTCGGACCGCACGAGGACCTCCTGGGGGCGGCGGATGCCCTACCTGGTCGTCGGAATGCCGATCGCCGCCGTGCTGTTCGTCGTCATCCCGCACACGGCGGCGTCCTTGCCGCTGTTGATCGCGGTGATGTTCTCGTACGCGCTCGTGGCGAACACGTTCAAGCCGATCGCCGAAGCACTCGTGCCGGACTTCATCGCGCCCGAGCGGCGCAGCCGGGCCAATGCCGCAGTCAAGATCGCGTCGAGTCTGACGGCCATCGTCGCGGCGGTCATCAGCGTCCTCCTGGTCGACAACCATCTGAGCCTCGCCTTCGCGATCCCCGCGATCATCATGCTGATCTCGATCGCGGTGCTCGCCGGCACCGTGCGCGACAGCCGGTCCCCGGCCTACCGCGCCGCGCTGGCCGAAAGCGACGAGACACACAGGGACGGGCGCGCCGAGCCACGAGTCAGGGACACCCTCCTGGAGATCCTCAAGGACACCGACCGCCGCCGGCTCCTGCTCCTCGTCGCGATTCTGCTCTTCGGCAGCGCCTGGGCCGCGTCCAGGTCGTTGATGACGCCGTACGGGACGGAAGCGCTCGACATGTCACGCGGCGCCGCCGGAGGGCTCACCCTGCCGAGCGGTCTCGCGTTCATCGTGGCCGCCTACCCGGCCGCCGTGCTCGCCGAGCGCTACGGACGGCTTCGGGTCATGACCGCGGGTATGTCGGTCTTCGCCGGCGCCATGGTGCTGGGGACGCTCATCCAGACTGCGACGGGAGCCACCGTCGCCCTGTGCATCGCGGCAGCCGGTGCGACCTGTTTCCTGGTCAACGCGGTGGTCGTCCTGTGGAACCTCGCACCCTCGGCACGCGTGTTCGGCACCTACGCCGGTCTGTACACCGTCGGTTGGGCCGGCGGCGGCTTCCTGGGTCCGGCGCTGGTCGGCGCGATGGTCGACGTCAACGGCTGGCGCTTGATGCTCCTGGACATCGCCGTCGTCGCCGCGCTGTCGATCACCGTCGTCACCAGGATCAGCGCACTCCAGCGGCGCACAGCCCCCGCACTCGCACAGCGGCAGGAGACGAGGAACACATGGCCCACATCCTGATCACCACGGACTACCTGCGGCCCGGCGACGAGGTCGACCAGTACCTGCGGACACACGGCCACACGACCGTCCACTCACCGATGGCCGGCCGACGCGACCCCGAGCAACTCGTCGCCCTCCTCGACGGCATCGACGCGGCACTCGTCGCCAATGAGCCCCTGACCGCCGACGTCCTGTCCCGAGCTCCCCGCCTGCGCGCCGTCGTGCGGACCGGCGTAGGCCATGACTCGATCGATATCGCCGCCGCGGGCAGGCTCGGCATCACGGTGAGCAATCTGCCGGGCATCAACGCCAACGCCGTGGCCGAGTACACCCTCGGTCTGCTGCTGGCCGCGGCACGGCGCCTGGTGCAGAGCGCGTCCGGGGTCAGGGCCGGTGGCTGGCCCAGGCAGGACGGCCGTGAACTGCGCGGGTCCACTCTCGGCCTGCTCGGGTACGGCGCGGCCGCCCGTGCCGTCGTACCGCTGGCCCAGGCGTTCGGCATGCGTGTCCTCTGCACGACCGGTGTGCCGGAGCACGAGCGCACCGATCCGTCGGTGCGGTTCGTCGGACTTCCCGAGCTGCTGACGACCGCCGACTACGTGTCGATCCACACCGCGCTCACGGACCGGACGCGACGACTCCTCGACGCCACCGCGTTCGGCCGGATGAAGCCGACGGCGATCCTGGTCAACACGGCTCGCGGAGCGATCGTCGACGAGCAGGCACTGGCCGACGCCGTGCGCACGGGACGGATCGCCGGAGCGGCGCTCGACGTGGTGGGCGACGAGCCGCTCGCCGCCGACAGCCCGCTGCGGGACGTGGACGGGATCGTCGTCTACTCCCACCTCGCCGGACAGACCGCCGAAGCACGCGCGGCTGCCGGCATCGAGGGCGCGGCCGAGGTGATGGCCGCCCTCGCGGGCCGCCCCCGATTCCCCGTGAACACCCACCTGCTGCCCCAGACCCAGCCGGACGGATGACACACCCCTGCCATGCCACTCACCCCACACCGACAGGTAAGGAAGAACACCCATGGACAACGAACCGGCCCGTTCCGTCAGGGTCCTCACACCAACAGGCATGCTCGGAGCCGGATTTCCCGAGGCCACCGTCGAACGCGGCCTGGAACTGGGCGCCGACGTGATCGCCGTGGACGGAGGGAGCACCGACTCCGGCCCCTACTACCTCGGTGCGTCGCAGCCCAAGACCACCCGCGCGGCGGTCGCCCGCGACCTTCGCGTGCTGCTGAAAGCCGCGGCACGCGCCGGCATCCCGCTGATCGTGGGCTCCTGCGGTACCAGCGGCACCGACAACGGCGTCGACTGGGTCTCCGAGATCGTCGCGGACATCCAGGCAGACGAAGGACTGAGCCTCCCGGTAGCGCGGATCTACAGCGAGCAGGACGCCGACCGCCTCAAGGAGCAACTGACGGCCGGCCGCATCCACCCGCTGCCGCCACTGGGAGATCTCCAGCCGGACACCCTCGACAGCTGCACCCACATCGTCGGAATGATGGGGCACGAACCGATCGTCGCCGCGATCGAGGCCGGCGCCCAGGTCGTGCTGGCGGGACGGGCCACCGACACGGCCGTCGCGGCCGCCTACCCCCTCATGAAGGGGATGCCGGCCGGACCGACCTGGCACGCCTCCAAGATCGTCGAATGCGGCGGACAATGCACCAGCGACCCAAGGGCCGGTGGAGTACTGGCCACCATCGACACCGACGGCTTCACCATCGAGCCGCTCGACCCGACCGCGGCCTGCACCCCCATCCTGGTCGCCGCACACATGCTCTACGAGACCGTGAACCCCTTCCGGATGCGTGAGCCCGACGGCACCCTCGACGTCAGCGAGGCCACCTACACGGCCCTCGACGACCGCACGGTGCGCGTGGAGGGTTCGCGTTTCCACGTTGCCGACCAGCACACCGTCAAGCTCGAGGGCGCGCGCGTCACCGGCTACGAGACGATGTCCTTCAGCGCCGTCCGGGACCCGCACATCCTCGCCCAGATCGACGACTGGGCCGACCTGTTGCGCGCGGTGCTGACGCAGCGGGTGGAGCAGACTCTGGGCCTCGGCGAGGACAAGTACGCCTTCGACGTACGCCTCTACGGCCACAACGCCGTACTGGAGCAGGCCGACCCGGCCCAGGGCCCGCCCCGTGAGGTGGGAGTCATGCTCCTCGTCAACGCGCCGGACCAGGAGACCGCCACCGCCGTCGCCAAGATCGCGAACCCCTTGATGCTGCACCTGCCGACTGCCGACATGCACTACCTGCCCAGTCTGGCCTTCGCCACCTCCCCGGCCGAGATCGAGCGCGGCCCCGCGTACGAGTTCGTCCTCAACCACGCCGTCGACACCACCACCCCCACCGACATGTTCCGCATCGAGATCGAGGAGACCCCGCGCCATGGCTGAGTCCGGCCCCACCACGCTCGGAGACCTGGCCTTCGAGGTCCGGTCCAAGAACGCCGGGCCCTTCTGGGTCACCATGGAACTGTTCATGCGTGACGCCGAGAGCTACGCCATCGCCGCCGACGAGTCGTTCCTCAACGAGCACACGGTCGCCGAGCTCTACGGAGTCGACGAGACCGAGATCCAGATGTTCCGCATCCCGTCGCTGAACGTCGTAAAGATCTCCTTCCCGCGCCCGGTCAGCCAGGCATCCCTCCGCGACCGTGACATTCACTCCGGACAGCATCACGTTCCCCTGGCGACGCTGCTCGTGCCCGCGACCTGAACACGCTTGGGGCCGGGTGGACATCGCCGTCCGTCCCACGTGGCCTGAGCTTGGTGTTTAACCTCGGCCGTTCACCTGACCCGCTGATCTTGGTTCGTTCCAGGGACAACAGGGCGGCCGTTCTTCACGCTTCGAGGTGTCGAGCAACGTCGCGTGAAGGAACGGCCGCTGGTGAAGAGTCTCGCCGCTGAACAGTCCGCTGACGCCGCGGTGGGCGTCCTGTCCCACTTTCGTGTCGAGTTCTACGACTGCCTCTACACCCGGGCGGATGCGCTCTTCGAGCTCACCGACGCGGTGCTGTGCTCGGACGGCCCGGTGACGTCGCTGGTCGAGTTGACGCTCACCGCCGAGCACCGGCGCGGGCACGGAGCGATGTACGACGCGGTCAACCACGGCTGGCTGGAACCGCGCCGCCTGCGCAGGCTGCTGGCCGCCACGCCGCTGCCACGCGCCGCCGACGGGCGGATCGTGCTCGCGGTGGACGTGAGCAACTGGCTGCGACCCGACGCCCCCACCAGCCCGGAGTTGCTGTTCTGCCACGTCTACGGGCGGGGCCGCAGCGCGGATCAGTTCATCCCCGGCTGGCCCTACTCCTTCGTCGCCGCCCTGGAGACGGGACGCACGTCATGGACGGCCGTGCTGGACGCGATCCGGCTGGGGTCGTGCGACGATGCCACCGCGGTGACCGCCGCCCAGCTGCGCGAGGTGGTCACCCGGCTGGTGCACGCCGGGCAGTGGCAGCCGGGCGACGCAGACATCCTCGTCGTGATGGACACCGGCTACGACGTCACCCGCCTCGCCTACGTCCTGGCCGACCTGCCCGTCGAACTGGTCGGCCGCCTACGCTCGGACCGCGTCATGCTCCGGGACGCCGGCCCACGCCGCTCCTCCCCGCGTGGCGGGCAGCCCCGCAAGCACGGCGGCGTCCTCACCTTCTCCAAGCCGGAGACCTGGCACACCCCCGACCAAGCCACGACCTGCGACACCACCCGCTACGGCACGGCCGAAGCCCTCGCCTGGGACCGGATGCACCCCCGATTGCAGGCCCGCGGCCCCTGGCTCGACCACTGCGGCGAACTCCCTCTGATCCACGGCACGTTGATCCGGCTGAAGGTCGAGCACCTACCTGGTGACCGCGACCCCAAGCCGGTATGGATGTGGTCCTCGCGCACCGGCATGACCGGCCAGGACGTCGACCTGCGCTGGCAGGCGTTCCTCCGCAGATTCGATCTTGAACATACCTTCCGGCTGTTCAAGCAGACCCTGGGCTGGACCGTCCCCAAGGTCCGCGATCCGCACACGGCCGACCTGTGGACCTGGCTGATCATCGCCGCCCACACCCAACTCCGCCTCGCCCGGCCCCTCGCCGAGGACCTCCGCCGCCCCTGGGAACGGCCCTCCGAGCCGCGCCGGCTCACCCCCGCCCGAGTCCGCCGAGGGTTCCGCCACCTCCGCGTGAAGACCGCCCGTCCCGCCGACGTGCCCAGACCCTCCAAGCCCGGACCCGGACGCCCACCCGGCTCGAAGAACCGCAGGCCAGCCCCACGTCACGAGCCTGGGAAGACCGTGAAACGAATCGAAACCCTCACCGAACACGTCCGCCTGAAACAGCAGCGAGGTTAATGATCAAGCTGAGGTCCCGGTCCGTATGCGAACCGGATGCGTTTGAACGGCCTGCTACTCGGCCGGCGGCGACATCCTGTGGGCGTCCACCGCTGGGCCGCGTCAGGCACCTCCCGGCGACCGGCCCGGAGGTGCCTGGCGGCAGCGCTTGGCTGCCGAAGTGGCCGTCATGCAGGCCGGCACGCCCTACGCCCTACCCCCTGTGCTCAGCGCCAGCCCAGTGCCGGAGCGACATGGGTCAGGAGGCTCTCGATCACGTGGGCGTTGTACGCGACCCCGAGCTGGTTCGGCACGGTGAGCAGCAGGGTGTCGGCGACGGCGACGGCTTCGTCGTCGGCGAGTTGCTTGACCAGCACATCGGGCTCGGCGGCGTAGGAGCGGCCGAAGACTGCGCGGGTGTTGGCGTCGATGTAGCCGATCTGATCCTTGGAGTCGCTCTCACGGCCGAAGTAGGCGCGATCACGGTCGTCGATCAGTGCGAAGATGCTGCGGCTGACCGACACCCGCGGCTCGCGGGTGTGCCCGGCCTCCCGCCAGGCCGCACGGTAGGCCTCGATCTGCTTGCGCTGCTGGACGTGCAGCGGTTCGCCGCTTTCGTCGTCCTTGAGGGTCGAGCTCTGCAGGTTCATCCCGAGCGTGGCCGCCCACACCGCCGTGGCGTTCGAGCCGGACCCCCACCAGATACGGTCCCTGAGGCCCTCGGAGTGCGGCTCGATGCGCAGCAGCCCCGGCGGGTTGGAGAACATCGGATTGGGGTTGGGCCGCGCGAACCCCTCGCCCCGGAGCACATCGAGGAGGCGCTCGGTGTGGGCGCGTGCCATGTCGCCGTCGGTCATCCCCTCGGACGGCACATGCCCGAAGTGGCGCCAGCCGTCAATGACCTGCTCCGGTGATCCCCGGCTGAGGCCGAGCTGCAGCCGACCACCGGAGATCAGGTCTGCGGCGCCGGCGTCCTCGGCCATGTACAGCGGGTTCTCGTAGCGCATGTCGATCACGCCGGTGCCGATCTCGATCCGGCTGGTACGCGCGCCGATGGCCGCGAGCAGCGGGAATGGCGAGGCGTACTGCCGCGCGAAGTGATGGACCCGGAAGTACGCGCCGTCGGCGCCCAGTTCCTCCGCGGCCACCGCGAGGTCGATCGCCTGGAGGAGGGAATCCGCCGCGGAGCGCGTCTGCGAGTGCGGGGACGGCGTCCAGTGTCCGAAGGACAGGAACCCGATCTTTTTCATACCGCTTTCAACAATCAAGGTCGCTGTTCATTCCCTGCCGACCCTGCCGCGCCCTGGGACCAGCAACGCGGTCGCCAGGGCACGCGCATGCGACCCTTCGCGAGCATCGGTGCCCTGGCCCGGGCGGTCACGAGCCAGTCCCGCTCGCTGGCCTCACCCCCCTGCTGGCCGGCTCTGAGCTTGGTGTTTAACCTCGGCCGTTCACCTGACCCGCTGATCTTGGTTCGTTCCAGGGACAACAGGGCGGCCGTTCTTCACGCTTCGAGGTGTCGAGCAACGTCGCGTGAAGGAACGGCCGCTGGTGAAGAGTCTCGCCGCTGAACAGTCCGCTGACGCCGCGGTGGGCGTCCTGTCCCACTTTCGTGTCGAGTTCTACGACTGCCTCTACACCCGGGCGGATGCGCTCTTCGAGCTCACCGACGCGGTGCTGTGCTCGGACGGCCCGGTGACGTCGCTGGTCGAGTTGACGCTCACCGCCGAGCACCGGCGCGGGCACGGAGCGATGTACGACGCGGTCAACCACGGCTGGCTGGAACCGCGCCGCCTGCGCAGGCTGCTGGCCGCCACGCCGCTGCCACGCGCCGCCGACGGGCGGATCGTGCTCGCGGTGGACGTGAGCAACTGGCTGCGACCCGACGCCCCCACCAGCCCGGAGTTGCTGTTCTGCCACGTCTACGGGCGGGGCCGCAGCGCGGATCAGTTCATCCCCGGCTGGCCCTACTCCTTCGTCGCCGCCCTGGAGACGGGACGCACGTCATGGACGGCCGTGCTGGACGCGATCCGGCTGGGGCCGTGCGACGATGCCACCGCGGTGACCGCCGCCCAGCTGCGCGAGGTGGTCACCCGGCTGGTGCACGCCGGGCAGTGGCAGCCGGGCGACGCAGACATCCTCGTCGTGATGGACACCGGCTACGACGTCACCCGCCTCGCCTACGTCCTGGCCGACCTGCCCGTCGAACTGGTCGGCCGCCTACGCTCGGACCGCGTCATGCTCCGGGACGCCGGCCCACGCCGCTCCTCCCCGCGTGGCGGGCAGCCCCGCAAGCACGGCGGCGTCCTCACCTTCTCCAAGCCGGAGACCTGGCACACCCCCGACCAAGCCACGACCTGCGACACCACCCGCTACGGCACGGCCGAAGCCCTCGCCTGGGACCGGATGCACCCCCGATTGCAGGCCCGCGGCCCCTGGCTCGACCACTGCGGCGAACTCCCTCTGATCCACGGCACGTTGATCCGGCTGAAGGTCGAGCACCTACCTGGTGACCGCGACCCCAAGCCGGTATGGATGTGGTCCTCGCGCACCGGCATGACCGGCCAGGACGTCGACCTGCGCTGGCAGGCGTTCCTCCGCAGATTCGATCTTGAACATACCTTCCGGCTGTTCAAGCAGACCCTGGGCTGGACCGTCCCCAAGGTCCGCGATCCGCACACGGCCGACCTGTGGACCTGGCTGATCATCGCCGCCCACACCCAACTCCGCCTCGCCCGGCCCCTCGCCGAGGACCTCCGCCGCCCCTGGGAACGGCCCTCCGAGCCGCGCCGGCTCACCCCCGCCCGAGTCCGCCGAGGGTTCCGCCACCTCCGCGTGAAGACCGCCCGTCCCGCCGACGTGCCCAGACCCTCCAAGCCCGGACCCGGACGCCCACCCGGCTCGAAGAACCGCAGGCCAGCCCCACGTCACGAGCCTGGGAAGACCGTGAAACGAATCGAAACCCTCACCGAACACGTCCGCCTGAAACAGCAGCGAGGTTAATGATCAAGCTGAGTGCCTGTGTCTGATCCAGTCATGCCAAGACTGGCGTCTTTCGTGTCCGATGACACGCGACGCTGTGAAACACCGCGAGGGGCAGCCGGATGACCCCGGCTGCCCATCGCGCCTGCTTCAGCGGTCCGGCGTCGCGCTCCGGACCTGCTGCGTGGTCAGGTCAGGCGGTGGCGGATCCACCAGGTGCAGAACCCGGTCAGGGCCAGGGCGAGGCCGAGGAAGAGCCCGGTCTCGGCCCATTGAAGGGCCCAGAAGTTGCCGGCGGGCTGGTACGTCACCTGCTGCTTGTAGCCCAGGGCGCCGAGGTCGGCGATGCAGCGGTCGAATTGCTGCAGGGTGGGCGGGTCTGACTCGGTGTGCAGGCAGTCGGCGAAGGACGACGGCACGGGGGCTGGCTGACCTGCGGCGTTCAGCGTCTGTTGGGAGGTCTCCCAGGCACCGGGCACCTCGGGATGCGCGACGATCTGCTTGGCGCCCTCCTGGATGCTGATGGGGGCGCCGCCGGGCTCGATCGGCACGGTGGTCCGGTCCGGGGCGGCCAGATGAGGCCGGATCCACATCGGCGCGGAGATCTGGACGGCGGTGTAGACGACGAGCGTGGTTGCCATCGCGGGCAGGGTGCGGCGGATGATGAGGCCGAGGGTGACGCCCAGGACGAAGGCGAAGGCGGCATGGGCCATGGGGACGACACCCCGTGCGGCGAAGGCCACGGGGTCGAGCCGAGGGAAGTACGTGTCCGTCGCGCCACCGCCGTTGACAGCCCGGTCGATGGGGCTGCTCCACCAGCTCACTGCGAGTGCGGCCAGTCCGGCGGCGGTCATGGCGGCTGCCGCACCAAGGCCCAGCTTGGTCGCCAGCCAGCGTGTGCGAGTGACGCCCTGGTTCCACGCAAGGTAGTGGGTGCCGGTCTCCAGTTCACGGGCGATCAGCGGTGCGCCCCAGAACATTCCGATGACCGCCGGCACGGCAAGCACGACCAGCAGTCCGGCGTAGTAGAGGGTCTGATCCGAACTGGAGAGCCGGTCCACCAGGCTGCTGCCGGCAGCGCGGTAAAGGTCGGCCAACTGCGGTCCTGTGATCGCGAGGGTGGCGGCGAGGGCAGTCACCGCGGCGGACATCACGGCGGCCTGGGTGCGGAACTGGCGCCAGGTCAGCCAGATCATCGAAGGACCTCCAGTGCGGGTCGGGTGTCGCGTACCGCATCGGCGGGCCGGGTCATGTAGGCCAGGACGATGTCTTCCAGACCGAGCGGGCTGACGGTCCAGGACGGGTCGTGGACGGCGGTGTCGGTGCGCACCAGGAGGGTGGTCTGCCGGTCGGTGTGGCTGGCGGTGATGACGTGCTGACCGGCCGGGAGCGTGTCCGGGTTCCGGCGCGGTCCGGTGAGCCGGTGGTGGCAGGCGACGAGGTCGTCGATGTCGCCGGCCACTTGTACCCGGGAGTCGACCAGGACGATGACGTAGTCGCAGGCCCGCTCCACGTCGGAGACCAGGTGGGAGGAGAGCACGACGCTCAGCTCGTGCTCGGCGACGGCCTCCATCAGGTCCTGCATGAACTCTCGCCGGGCGAGGGGGTCGAGGGCGGCGACCGGCTCGTCCAGGATGAGCAGCTCTGGTCGCTTGGCGAGGCCCAGGGTGAGGGCGAGTTGCGCGCGCTGGCCGCCGGACAGCCTCCCGGCCTTCTGTTTGAGGTCCAGGCCGAGCCGCCGGATCCGGTCCCGGGCCAGGACGTCGTCCCAGCCGGGGTTGAGGCGGGCACCCAGCCGCAGGTGATCGGTGATGCTCAGGGCGGCATAGGTCGGGGTGTCCTGGGCGACGAAGCCGACCTTGGCCAGCTGCGCGGGGCCGCTGGCGGGACGGCCGCCGCACACCTCGATGGTGCCTGCGGTCGGCTTCAGCATCCCGGAGGCCAGGTTCAACAGGGTTGATTTGCCCGCCCCGTTGGGTCCGACCAGCCCGACGACCCGCCCGGCGGGCACGTCCAGGTCGCAGTTCTGCAGCGCCCAGCGCTGCTTGTATCTCTTGCCCAGAGCCTGGGCCCGTAAGACGGCGCTCACGCTATGTCCTCTCCAGCGGCGGTCCGAAAGGTGGTCATGAACAGTGCCTCGATGGACTCCTCGTCGAGCCCGGCCAGGCGGGCCTTGGCCAGCCACCGCCGGAGGTCCTTCTGGAGCGGGCCGTGCGCGGCGAGCGAGGCGTCGGCCAGCGTCCGCGTCACGAACGTCCCCACCCCCGGCCGGGCGGCCACCAGTCCCTCGTGCTCCAGCTCCCGGTACGCCTTGAGCACGGTGTTCGGATTGACCGCCACCTGCCTGGCCACCTCCTTGACCGTGGGGAGCCGGTCCCCTTCCTTAAGCAGGCCCAGCCTCAGCGCGTGGCGCACTTGCTGGACCAGTTGCTGGTACGGGGACGTGCCGGAACGGTCGTTCAGGTGGAACTCAATCACGGGTTCCTCCATTTATCTAGTTGCCTAGTACTTTAGCCTCATCATGTGATGTTCGGTCAACGGGGAAGGTGCGGCATCGGCCGAAACTGACGAAGGAACAAGGAACTGCGTGGGAGTGCACCGGAGAATCGGGCCTGGCAGTCAGGCCGCTTGTGCGACCGGAGTCCACGTCGTGACCTGTGTGGCAGGGCGGCTTGACCGACGGGTCAGACGTCGGGTCATCAGGGTGATGGCGGCCCATGTGATCAGCGATTCGCTCATCTCAGGGAGGCGTTCGTAGTCGCGGCAGTGCCGACGGGCACGCATGATCCACGACCAAGATCGCTCCACCACCCACCGGCGCGGGCCTTGGCGCCCGGCGGACGGCGAACGGTCTAACGCGAGCCGGAACAGTAATTCCCGTGCCACGAGAGAGACTTGGGCCGCGGCGTCGGTGACCATGACCAGGAGGACAAGGCCGCTGTTGTCGGAGATCAGGTGTCTCTTCCGGCCATTGATCAACTTCCCGCCATCCCACCGTCGCGTGGCCTTGCCGACGGTCTCGGAGGCCTTGATGCTCTGCGAGTCGACGATCGCCGACGCCGCACGGGGTGTCTTCCCACTGGCCAGACGGACCTTTCGGCAGAGCTGGTCGCGGATGACGCCGATGACCCCGGCGGCGGCCCAGCGCCGGGCGAACCCGTAAATCATCCGCCTACCAGTTACGTGGAATCACGGCTCGCTGGATGCGGCTCGTATCCTGCGGGATCATCACGAGCTGAGGGGCCCCATGGGCAGTGGGATATCGGTGGAGGAAAAGTGGCCGGTGCTGGGCCGGCACGAGCGGGCGGCCGAGTGGCTTCGGGTGTGGACGGATCTGGGGAGGGCTCCTCGGACGATCGACGCGTACGCACGGGGGCTGGCTGAGTACCTGCTGGTCTGTGAGCGGGACGGAATCGACCCGGTTGCCGCGACCCGGTTACATGTGGCCGCGTTCGTGAAGGACCTGAGCACGCGGCCGAGTCGGCGCGGACCCAGCGTCGTGGCACTGGACTCCGGGGCCGGTCTGGCGAATGCGACGCTCCAGCAACGGCTGGTGCCGGTACGGCTGTTCTACGACTACCTCATCGAGGAGGGCTTGCGGGAGTCCAACCCGGTCGGCCGCGGACGCTACACACCCGACCGGAGGTTCGGCGGTCATCAGCGAGGGCTGGTACCCCGCCTGACGAAGCTGCCCTGGATCCCGAGCGAACGGCAGTGGCTCGACCTGCTGGAGATCGTGCGCGAGGAGCCCGTACGCAATCGCGTCATGCTCGCTCTCGCCTATGGCGCGGCACTGCGGCGGGAGGAACTGTGCTCGCTGCGGACCGATGACCTTGACCCCGCCCACCGGACCCTACGGATCCGGGCGGAGACGACGAAGACTCGGCGCGAGCGGATCGTTCCGTACTCGGCGGCGACCGGGGTCCTGCTGTCCGGCTACCTCGCGCACCGAGCCACGATCAACAGGGCCCGGGGACCGCTGTTCTTGTCGGAGTCACGCCGCAACTACGGCCAGCCGCTGACTCTGTGGACGTGGTCGAAGGTGATCCGGCGGGTCGCTCTCGCCGCTGACCTGCCGCGGTTCTCGACGCACACCACGCGGCATTTGTGCTTGACCGAATTGGCCCGGATGGGCTGGGAACTGCACGCTATCGCTTCCTTCGCCGGGCACCGCAGCACCGAGTCGACCCTGACCTACATCCACCTCTCCGGCCGTGACCTGGCGGAGAAGCTGAACCGGGGCATGCAGCAGATCCACTCCTGGCGTGTGGACATGCTGACCCGCACGGGCCAAGGCACTCAGGCGGTTGCCAAGTGACCGCGCAACCGAGTACGACGTCCGCACGGCCGACCAGCACCCTGACCTGGCCATGGCCTGTCGACCTCGCCTCCTATGACCGTCACGGTCTGCTAACCGAGGCCGAGGCGGAAGCACTCCAGGACCTCAGTATCGAGCGCGTCCGGCGCGAGGGACTCACCTCTGACGCGGTGGTCCTGCGGCCTATGGCCCGGCTGGTGCGGCCGCTGGCGGACTCCCTTGCCGCCGTGCACTTGCCTCCGGACGACCGTCATCAGCGGCGGTTCGCCCGGGACGCGGCCGGACTGGTTCTGATCCGCTGCGGCGAACTCCGCCGGGCCTTTTGGGGCTGGCCGGTGCAGGACTGGGTGGACCTAATTGACTCAAGCGGCGCCGAGTTCCGACGCACATGGGGTGGCCAGATCGGCCCCAACGCCCGGCCGTTCGTGATCGTCTATGCCTATCTGCTCGGCGAGTTCACCGCCTTCGACCGGCTCGGCCGCTTCCAGCGGCTGCCCCTGGCCCACCGGGTGTTCGGAGCCGACCGTGTCGACGATGCGGTCAGGCGGATCTGCGGAGTCCTGGCCGGCTGGGGTTACCGCCGTGATGCCGAGCGGCTGGCCTCGGCGATCTGCCAGATGCTGCTGCTGAACCGCAGTCCGCTGCTGGAGGACCTGTCCACTGACGCACTGGCCGCACTCCGCGTCCACCCGGCGATGAGCGGGCAGTGGGGCAAGGACCTCCACGGCCTCCACCGAGCGGTCGCCGCGCTCGGCCACGCGGATGCGTCGCCAGCAGGACACGAGTCCGGGCCGACAGCGATGGAAGGAGTCCCAGCTCCATGGGTGGAGTGGGTCGAGCGTTGGCACGCAACGTCGACGCTCACCGCAACGGTCCGCGGCGGTTACCGCAGCGTGCTCGCCAAGATCGGCCGAGGCTGGCCGCCGAACATCCCGGGGTCACCGAGCCGGGCCAGTGGAACCGGCAGACCTGCGCGGCCTGGGTCGCCGCAGTGGACCGGATGGCCGTCGGCGACTTCTCGCAGTGGACGCACGGCATGCTCTCCCAGGACCGCTTGGGCAAGCCGCTCACTGCGGAGTCGAAGTCCGGCTACCTCAAGGTGCCGCGCGCGTTCTTTCGTGACCTGCACGAATGGGAGTGGATCCCGCGCCGCTTCGACCCTTCCCATGCCCTGCGGAAACCCCGAAGCGTTCGTGCCCTGATGGGTCCGGACCCACGCGTGATCGCCGACGACATCTGGGCCAAGCTGCTGTGGGCCGGCCTGAACGTCGAGCCCGGTGACCTGCCGACTGCGGACGGCCGCACGTATCCGGTCGAGCTGATCCGGGCCATTACTTTGACCTGGCTGTTCGCCGGACAACGCAGCGATGAGATAGCCCGCCTCCGGGTCGGCTGCATCCGCTGGCAGCACGACGGCCTGCCCATCCCCGGCGACTCCGGAGAGGTCCTCGCCCGCGACGCGGTCTGCCTGCTGGACGTGCCCACCCACAAGACCGGCACCGCGTTCACCAAGCCCGTCGACCCGCTCCTGGGCCAGGCCATCGAGGCATGGCAGGCCGTCCGACCCGCCCAGCCCGCCACGCTCGACTCCAAGACCAGCGAGTACGCCGACTTCCTGTTCGCCCATCGTGCCCGCCGGGTCGCCAAGCACTACATCAACACAGCGATCATCCCGATGCTCTGCCGCAAGGCCGGCGTCCCCACAGCGGACGTCCGCGGCAACCTCACCAGCCACCGGGCCCGGTCCACCATCGCCAGCCAGCTCTACAACGCCAAGGAGCCCATGACGCTCTTCGAGCTGCAGGAATGGCTCGGCCACCGGACGCCCGAGGCGACCACACACTACGCGAAGCTCACCCCGAACACCCTGGCCAGGGCCTACAACGACGCCGGATACTTCGCGAGAAACGTCCGCACCATCGAAGTCCTGGTCGACCGCGACGCGGTCGCCTCCGGCGCCGCTGCCGGCGGCGAGCCCTGGCAGTACTACGACCTCGGCCACGGCTGGTGCACCTACACCTTCTTCGAACAGTGCCAGCACCGCATGGCCTGCGCACGCTGCGACTTCTACACCCCGAAAGCCTCCAGCAAGGGGCAGTTGCTGGAGGCGAAGGACAACCTGCAGAAGATGCTGGCCGGCATCCCCCTCACCGACGACGAACGCGCCGCCGTCGACGACGGCCAAGCCGCCCTCGACCAGCTCCTGGAGCGGCTCACCGACATCCCCACTCCCGCCGGGCTGACCCCACGAGAGATCGGGCTCCCGGCCACCGCGACGTTCCTGCCGATCATCGACGTTCGCCAAGGGCCGTCCGCGCCAGAGACGATCCGCTAAGACTCCAGACCCTGGTTACCGACACCCGGCTCCCAGAGCACACGGTCTGATCGTCTACGCGGTCTGATCGTCTACGCATAATGCGAGGCATGGACCTACGCTCGGAGCTGCTGCCACCGCCCGTGACCCAACAACAGCTCGACGAGATGTGCAGTGAGATCGAGCGCATCTCCGACTTGATCGCTCGCGGCGGCCCCGCTGAAGAGGCCGTCGCCGCCTTCAACAAGAAGACCGGGCACGAGTACACGATCCTCGACTTCGCCGAGTACTACGGATGGCGCGACCTGGAGGACTTTGCCCGGGAAGCCGCCCGGCCGGCATGGCCGAAGGTGCCCGACATCACGCGCGGCGAGCTCGTCGAGATCGTCTGCAGGATCTTGGCCACCGGCCCCGAGGCCGACTACTACCTGCGGCTTTTTGAAGTCAACGTGCCCCATCCGCGGGCGGCTGGCCTGATCTTCCATCCTCCAGCCGAACTGCAGGACGCCTCCGCCGAGACGATCACCGATGCGGCACTGAGCTACCGCGCGATCCCATTGTGACCAGATGAGCCAAGAGTCCCCCAGGGGGTTGACACCAGGACTCAGATTCCACAGAAAGGGCGGGGTAGTCGGCGGGCATGGACCGCCTTATGTGGAATCGAGCAGGGCTACGCTGCTGCCATGGCCCCGATCCCGTGGGGCAAGTTCCCCACTCTCGCTGAACATCAACTGGCCTGCCGGTGGCTGCAGTTCATGGCGAACATCGGTCGGGCTCCCAATACGATCGACGCGTACGGGCGAGCGGTCGAGGACCACCTGCGATTCTGCGCGGTGGACGGCACAGATCCCGTACTGGCCGGTGCGGACACGGTCGCCGCCTGGATCGGGGACATGCTCGATCGGCCCCGCCAGCGAACGGTGAAGGCGCCTTTGCGGCCGAAGACGGGTCTGGCGAACGCGACGGTCCAGCAGCGTCTGGTGGCCGTGCGGTCCTTCTACGAGTACCTGGTGGAAGACGGACTGCGCGAACGGAATCCGGTACGGCGGGGGCAGACCAGCCGACGTGGCCGCAGTCCTCGGCAAGGGCTCGTACGGCGCATCGAGCCGGCGCCCTGGATCCCCAACGAAGACATATGGCAGCGGATTCTCACCGCGTGCGCCGAGGAGCCGTTACGCAACCGGCTCATGGTCACGCTCGCCTACGACGGGGCTCTGCGCCGTGAGGAGCTTGTCCAGCTCGACGTCGAGGACTTCGAGCCCGCGCACCGCCTGGTCCATCTGCGTGCGGAGACGACCAAGTCCCAGCGGGCCAGGGAGGTCGCCTTCGGCGTCACGTCGACCCGGCTGTTCGTCGCCTACCTCAACGAACGCCGGGGGCTGTTCGGCCGTATCGACGGACCGCTCTTCCGGGCTGCTTCCAATCGCAACTACGGGCGACCGCTGGGGCCTTCCTCCTGGTCGAAGACCGTCGAACGCATCGCCCGCAGAGCCGGTGCCGCACGGCTGTCCACCCACACCTTCCGACACCTGCGGCTGACTGATCTGGCCCGCGCCGACTGGACCATCGATCAGATCGCCCAGTACGCCGGCCACCGCGACCTGGCGACCACGATGCGCTACATCCATCTGTCCGGCCGGGAGTTGGCCGCTCGGCTGCATCACGCGTCGGCATCGGTCCAGCAGGACCGGGAGAACCTGCTGGCGGCACTGGCGGCAGTCCGATGAGCGCGATCGAACGGCCGGCACCGGCCGCGCTCGCAAAGTACTGCGCCGACATCGCAGCCCAGAGCCCGGTGCTGACGGCGGATGAGCGGGCGGCGCTCGGCCGCCTGTCCGCGCTGGATCATCAGGTGATACACGCGCGCAATCGTGCTGACCTGGCCCGGCTGATCGACCCTCTGGAGACGGTCTCGGCTCGGTGGGGGAACGCACTGACCGACTCGGCCCGCAACATGCTCCTGATGGAGGTCGGCCGGCGCTCCGTGGCCTACTGGGCCTGGGACGAACAGACCTGGACGGCATTCGTTGCCTCCGTCACGGGCGAGATCCGTCACCGGCGCCGGGCCCACCTGGTGGCCTGGGGTTATCTCTTCGGTGGACACCGGCGACTGCACCACCGGGTCGGGATGCCCAAGTTGCGTCCGCTGGCCGACTTCGTGTTCGGATACGGGGCGGTCGATCCTGCTCTGGACCAGGTCTGCACGCTGCTGGAACGCTGGGAGACTCAACCGAAATCGCAGCCGGAGCTGGTCCGCTCCTCGGTGCTCGATGCCTTGCTCAGCGCAGGCAGCCCGCGTCTGGAGGACGTGACGCTGGAGCTGCTGGAGGACCTGGTCGCCGACCATCCGGCGTCCAGCGCCCGGCGCCGTGGGTTCTTCAAGATGTCGAGGGTCCTGGCGGCCAACGGCTACATCCCCGAACCGCTCACCGGCAGTCACCAACAGCGCGGAACGCGTCCGGAGACCGTGGCCTCGGTGCCGCCGGAGTGGTTGGAAGTTGTCCTGCGCTGGCGGAAGTTCAGCACCAACGAGCCCGGCACCGTCCGCACCAAGTTCCCCTTGCTGCTGGTGGCCGGACGCTGGGCAGCCGAGAAGCACCCGGAGGCGACGAGCCCACAAGCGTGGACGCGTGACATCGCCGCCGAGTACATCGCGGACACCATGACCGCAGTTCGCGGCCAATGGGCCGGCCACAACCGCAACCGCACCGGCTGGGGCGAGCCCCTGGGCGCCAGCGGGAAGGCCGGACGGGTCGACACCATCCGCAGCTTCTTCTGCGACCTGATCGAATGGGAATGGATCACCCCCAGGTTCGATCCCCGCCGTGTCCTCGCTCTGCCGCTGTCAGTCCGGGCAGGCCGCGACCCAGACCCCCGGATCATCGACGATGCCGCCTGGGCCAAGCTCATGGCCGCCGGTCTGACGCTGACCGCCGAGGGCCTGCGCGCCTACGGGACACCACGGGCGAAGGCTGCCGGATGGCACGCGAACTACTACCCGATCGAGATGATCCGCGCCCTGGTCGGGGTGTGGTTGTTCGGCGGGCTGCGGATGGACGAGATACGTCGTCTCGAACTCGAATGCGTCCGCTGGGACCAGGCCACCGACCCGGACAGCGGCGAGACCTACCGCGTCTGCCTGCTGCACATCCCGGTGAACAAGACGACGGCGGCGTTCTCCAAGCCGGTCGATCCCATCGTCGGTGAGCTCATCGATGCCTGGAAGACCGTCCGCCCTGCCCAGCCGGACATCACCGATCGCAAGACCGGACAGCGGCGCCAGCACCTGTTCTGCTACCGGGCCCAGCTCATCGGCTCCGCCTACCTCAACGACAAGCTCATCCCGATTCTCTGCGCGAAAGCTGGCATTCCCGAGACCGACTCCCGCGGCGCACTCACCAGCCACCGGGCTCGCGCCACGATCGCCACCCAGCTGCTGAACGCAAAAGACCCTCTGTCCCTGGCTGACCTGCAGCAATGGCTCGGGCATAAACACCCATCCAGCACCCGCCACTACGCCAAGATCCTCCAACGGACGCTGTCCGCGGCCTACAAGCGCGCCGACTATTTCGCCCGGAACGTGCGCACCATCCAAGTCCTCATCGACCGCCAGTCCATCCTCACCGGAGCCGCCGCTGGCGGCGAGCAGCCCTGGAAGTACTACGACCTGGGCGAGGGCTACTGCTCCTACGACTTCTTCGCCAAGTGCCCCCACCGGCTGGCCTGCGCACGCTGCCCGTTCTACGTCCCCAAGACCTCAAGCCGCGGCCAGCTTCTGGCCGTCAAGGACGGCATCGACCAGATGCTCGAACAGCTCGACCTCACCGACGACGAGCGCGAAGCCCTCGAGGGCGACCGCGAAGCGGTCGCAGCCCTCGCGGAACGGCTTAGCGACACCCCCACCCCGGCCGGCCCAACCCCCAGGGAGTTGGGCACCACCGACCGCTTCATTCCCCTGACCCAGCTCACGAGCACGATCACGACCCGCGGAGACAACGGCGGCCAATAGCCACGCTCATCCCAGGTGCGGATCGAGGAGAAACCAGTAGTTCACCGTGGGTCCCTGCGCAGCGAGCCCACCTCCGAGGGATTCGTACAGGGACCGGGCCGCCACGTTCGCCTCACCGGTGGTCAAGAACATCTTCGTGGCCCCGGCCTTCGCCCCCGCCTCCATGAAGGCGCGAAGAAGATCCCGTCCGACGCCCCGACGGCGACGAGCTTCCGCCACCTCCAGGTGGTGGACATAAAGCATCGATGACGAGTCCGGACGCGCCAAATGATGCCCCCAGCACCACCCAAGGATCTCTGCCTCATCAGCCGCTACGAAGGCGAGTGCGCTGGGCGTGTCAGCGAACGCCCGAACCGCATCGACCTCCTCGACTCCACGGAAGTGGCGGACCGCCTGCTCAAGCAGTGACGGGTCGTCTCGCGAAATCTGTGTGATCACGGCCTCATCCTGCCCCGATCGCTCAGGCGGCCGGAACGGTCAGCAACATCCCTCGCCGGACCTGGCACATCCCGCACCTCACCAGCCATGCAGTCACCCAGAAAGGTCACACCCCTGTCTCGATTCTCAATAACTTGCCACTTGATGCCGTTATCCACCAGGTAGCGGATGCCGCCGACGATCTCCCGCCGCGGCCATTTCTCCGGGTGTCCACCGGTCGATTTCTGGCAGGCCGGGACGGGTAAAAGCGACTCGATCAGGTGCCATTCGGCATCCGTCATGTCGGACGGGTAGCGGGGCTCGCGCATCCCGGGGTGGGCCCGGCGCGGTGGGAAGCACTGCGGACGCGTGGACCGGGCCCGGTCTCCTCTGTTCTCTCGCCGAGCGTCCCGGCCGTGAGGAGTGGTCAGCGCGGTGGGCGGGCGGCCATCGCGAGGTTCGACTCGGTCGCCTTCATCTGATCGCTGAGGTATCCGGCCCAGGTGCTTTTGGGGAATAGGGCCAGGTGTGGGCCGATCGTGCCCGTGATCACCCGACGGAACTGGGTGGGCTTCTCGCTGAGCCAGGCCCGCTCCCACTCCTCCAGTTCGGCCCCGCTCGCAAGAGTGATAACCCAGGTCACGCGTCCAAATGACGGGCGGCCAGCCGCGTTCGGCGCACAGGTCGCGCAGCGTGGCCAGGCCCCGTCTGGTCTGCCAGCGGCTGAGTTCGCAGGAGCCCATCAGCCGCGCGAGCGTCATGCCGGCGGGCGCGTCCTCGAACAGGGCAATGCGGATCAGGTCCGGCGTGGCGCTCCGCGATCGGGGAACGCTTGGCCACGGTTACTCTCCCCGCAACAGGCGGGCGAGTTCGTCGTCCATGTCGACCTCGCCGGTCTCGGCAGCGGTCTCGATCCAGTCCAGCGTGGCCCGGCAGTGCGCGACGTTCTGCGCCAGGACCGCCTGTTCGTCGTCCGACAGGTGCCGACCGCGCAATTGGGGCACCGCCTTCCCACAGGCCGCCACGAAGTGGTGGCAGGCGCCGACCAGTCCAAAAACTCCTGGGTCCGCTCGATCTTCCTCACCGTCCGCCCCGCTGGCGTCTCCCGACGGAACGCATCGGCCTGCTGCTGAGAGCGGTCGGTCTGGGCTCGGTTGACCGCATGGCGGGCGGTGTCGTCGGCGACCACCCTGGACGCGACCTCCGGACGGCGCAGCACATCGGAGGCGACCTGAGCCGCCACTGCGTCGTCCTCGATGAGGTCGTGGACGACCTCGGTCCGGTGTTGCGTGGTCTCCGCCTTGTTGACCATGTGACGGGCGGTGTCGTCCGCGACCACTTTGGCCGCGACCTCCGGACGGCGCAGGACATCCGTGGCCACCTGGGCGGCGACCTCGTCGTCGGCCAGGCGGTGGAGGTGGACTTTGTGGGAGACGCCGTGACGACGCTGGCCGGCCGGCCAGCGGTGTGCGGCGAACCGGTAGCTGCGGACCGTACTAAGCGACAGCCCCAGGTCATCGGCGTATATCTGCAACGAGACGTCGACGCCGAACGGCTCCTCACCGGGAGCCGGGTGAGCGCCGCCGACCGGCTGCATCGGCTCGATCTCCAGCGCGTGGTCGCCGATGGTGAACTGGATGCGCTGCATCTGCTCGACCAGTTCCCGGTCGGCGGCGATGATCTGCTCGTAGCGCTGGCGGGTTATGTGGCCGATTGTGGCGGTGGGCATGACGCCTCACCCGTCCCTCACGGGTCAGGGCCCGGCAGACCGGACCGCCTGCGACAACACCCCGGCCCAACTTCCGTCAGAGTCAAGCCAGTTCGAGATCCAACACCAGCAATGACAGCAACTGACCGTTCGAAACCAAACCGGACACATGAACCGTTCGTCGAAGCGTTTATCCGGACGCTTGGGCGAACGCTTCCTTACGCGCCACCCAGGCCCTCCGGCGGCACCGAGGCGAGCAGTACACCGCGTTGCGGCGGTGATCCACCCCGGCCGCCCAGACCGTCCCGCACACCGGGCACACCCGCCGACCCTCGTCCCGCGCGAACGCGGCCGTGTGAAGCCGCACCCGTCGCAGACGGCGCCACTGCCTGGAACGGCACACCCCCGAGCAGAACACCGCACGGGGCCCGGCCTCCAGCCTCAGCCAGTCACCGCACCCCGGTCAACGCCGTTCCCGTACAGGCCCGTTGATCCCGGCCACCAAACCAGACTAGACCCGCCCGAAGATCCATACCGGAGGTTGAGAAACGGGCACTGAGCCCCTGCAGGCCGATGTCGGCCCGCAGGAGCAGTGAGGTGTCCGGCTGGAGTCGGCCCGGCTACGGGCCCGGCCTCTCCTGGCAGTTGCCCGCGGAGCGGTGCCCGTCAGCGCCTCTTGTACGCGGCGGTGACTTCGACCTCCACCAGCCAGCCCTTGACGGCCAGCGAGGCGACCTCCATCGTGGCGCGCGCGGGACGGGCTTTGTTGGCGACCAGCGGTGTCTTGGGGGCGGAGGTGCCCATCGGGACCGGGACGACCTCCTTCGAGGTGAGGTCGATGTTGGCGAAGTACTGCCGGTACGCGCGGTTCCATCCGGCGTAGTCGGCGGTCTCGGCGCCGGGTGGTTTCATCAGGTAGCACTTCATGGTGATGACGTCGGCCAGGGTCAGACCCGCCGTTTCGAGGTTGGTCTTGATGTTGCGCAGGACGACGAGCGCCTGGGCCTCGGTGACCGTGACGCCTGTGGCCCCCTGAGTGAGGGCCGGGTCGGTGTAGAGCTCGGGTGAGCCGGCCGGCGCGGACGGGTTGAGCGCGGTCGGGCCGAGGCCGCTGCTCTGGTAGATCGCCACCTCGCCGCCGGTCGCCACCCCGGTGGCGATGGCCGGGTTGGACTGGCCCTCGGGCAGCATGACGCGGACCTCTTTGGCGGTGGGCCACCATCCCTTGCCCTCGGCCAGTGCGGTGCCGCCGGTGAGGAGCGAGGCGGTCAGTGCCGTACCGATCACAGCCTTCGTACGTCGCTTCATGCGGCCATCACCCTTTCGTGGATGTCGGTCACGACCTTGCGGGCCGAGGTGAACGCCCCGTGCTGCCAGGCGATGACGTGGCTGAGCCAGTCACCGGCGAAGTAGACGTGCCCGGCGGGCTGGTTGAGCAGCTGGTACTCGGGACCGGTCTGCGAGGGCCAGCCCACCCAGCCGGCCTCGATATGGGGCGTGCGGTGCCAGGCGACGCTGAAGGAGTGGTCGAGTTCGGTGCGGTACTTGTCGCCGTGGATCTTCACGCCTCGGCTCAGCGCCCGCGCAAGGCGCTGGGTGTGCGGCAGATCGCTGTACGCGACGGCGTTGGCACCGAAGTTGTAGTAGCCGATGAGCGTGCCACGGCGGCCCTGGTAGCCGTAGGAGGGGTACCAGATGGTGGCCAGGTCCGTGTCGGTCGGCGTGATGCCGCCGTAGATGTGCTCGTCCGTCTCCCACCAGCGGCTGCGGTACTCGAGCCCGATCTTGCCGACGGGGGTCGGGACAGCGTATTTCAGGGCCGCGGTGATGTCGGTCCCAAGATTGTGCTTGAGGCGGGCCATGACCATCGGCGGGATCGCCGCGACGACGAAGTCGGCGCGTTGGGTGCGGGTACGGCCGCCGGCGTCCTCGTACGTGATCTCGGCGCCGTCCGGCAGGTCCTTGACCTCCAGCGCCTTGGCGCCGTAGGTGATGCGGTTCTGGCCGATCGCCTTGGCCAGGGCGTACGGGATCGCGTCCATGCCGCCCACCGGCTGGAACATCAGCATGGCCTGGTCGTAGCCGAGTTCGAAGGCGAAGCGCTGCCCCACGCCGCTGGCGATGACGTCCGACAGCGACGGCACCGGGCCGAGGACGGTGCCGTCCTCGAAGGCCGCGCCCGGCTCGACGGAGTAGCCACGCCGGTCGGTGCCGGTGTAGGCGTAGCCGTCGGCCTTGCCCTTGATGGCGCCGAAGCTCTGCAGGAACGTGATCAGCCGTTCCTTGTCCTGCGCGGTGAGCCGTGCGTCCAGAGCGCCCTGGTCGGTTGCCTTGGCGAGGAGTTCGGAGACGTAGCCGTAGACGTCGGCCTTCGCCGTGCGCCAGCGCATGGGCCTGCCCGCGAGGGCGGCGCCGCTCTCGTGGTGGATGTACGCGTTGGCGTTCTGGTTGGTGAACACTTGCAGTTCGACGCCGAGTTCGCGGCAGTACTCGAGCGTGACGTGGGACTGCGGCAGCCGGGCCGGGCCCGCGTTCATGTACTGGCCCTCGGTGAACGTCGCCGTCTGCGTACGCCCGTCGAGGTCGGTCAGCTTCGTGCCGCCGCGGACCGTCCAGTTGCGGCCGCCGGGGCGGTTCTTCGCCTCCAGGATCCGGCAGTCGTAACCGGCCTTGCCCAGCTCGTACGCCGTCGCCAGGCCGGCTATGCCGCCGCCGAGCACGAGCACCTTCTTGCCGCCGCGCCCGGTGAGCGCGAAGTCGCTTCGCTGAGGCGCCCGGTACTCATCCGCCCGCGCGTCCGGCACCGGCGCGAGCCCGAGTGCGCCCATGGCCGAGTACAGCACCCCGGCGCCACCCGCGACGCCGACGGATCTCAGGAAGTCGCGGCGGGATGCCGGGGATTGCTCTGCAGCCATCAATTCCTCCTCACCCCGCACCCCGGGGCGAGCGCCGGCCGGGGAGCGGTCGTTCGGTCAACCCGGTCACGTGGGGGGTGCGAGTCACTGAGGAGACCGGAGGTGCTTCATGAGCCTCCGTCAGGACTGTTACAGCGCTATGCCACTGACGTAACCGGTCCGAGCCATGCGCTGCGAGGCAAGAGGAAGGAACGGGCGCGGTCCCGTCTTTGGGCCTGGGCAAGCCCTCCCCGCCGGGGCAGCCCCTGTGCAGATCGACATGCGCACGCTCGGTCGTTTCGCGATGTGACGGTGAAGCACACGGACAGCGCCACCGCCCCTGCGGGCATCGGAGGACGCCGGTGCGGCCGTGTTCACATCTCCGGCCGGTCGATCGGTCGGTGTTTGGCCGCTATAGGGGTTTCTGTTTCAAGCTTGCCGCAGAGCAGGTCCTCACCCAGGGGCTGTGCCAGGTTGCCCCGCGGCTGGAAGCCGGAGCGTGTCTACAGCTTCTCTCCCGTCTTGCCGAGCACTGCGGTTCCGCCGCTGCGGAGGATCAGATCGTCGGCCAGGATCCATGTGGCCTCGTAGGGGGAGGACACGTCGGTCACCGCTGCTGGTGGCCGGTGCCCGGATCGACCCCGATCACTAGGCCGTCCTCTCCGGTGATCAGCGGGCCGGGGGCCGCCAGGCGGGCGGCCCGGATGACGGCGACCGGGGGGCCTCACGCTTCCCGCCTCACGCTTCCCGCCTCCCTTCTGCCGCTGTCCACGGCCTGCCGGGGGAGCCAGATCTGGTCCGCCACGCGGTCCGGGGGCCAGGAGCGGACCGGGCCGTACGCCACGTACTGGCGCACCGCGTCGTGGAGCCGGTACAGGAGTCGGCCGTCGGCGGCCGGTCCGACCCCGTGCACCATCTGGCGGTCAATGAGGTCATCGAGTAGATCGGCGGCCGGTCCTCGCGACGGTGTCACATGAGTCACCATGTCGTCGACACCGAAGTCGCCGTTCACCGTCCTCAGCCGCTGTAACGCGGCCCTGACCGGGGCGGGCAGTGAGCTGTAGCAGGCCGCCACACTGGCCTCCAGCGACAGATCGCCGATGTGCAGGAAACGCAGCCGGTCCTGCTCGTTCGTCAGCCGGTCCGCCAGATCACGCAGCGACCGGTGCGGTCGCGCCGACAGCCACAGCCCGGCGATGTGCAGGGCCAGCGGCAGCCCCCCGCAGAACCGCAGCACACTCGACGCGGCCGATCGCTCCGCGTCCGTGCGTTCGGTTCCGAGCAGGTCCTCCAACACCTGGAGGGCGTCCTCATCGCTCAGGGCGCCGATGTGCCGGCGGAACTGGTCGGAGAGCGCGGGGAGTTCGCGGCGCGCGGCCACCAGTACGGCGCTGCGCGAGCCGTCCACCAGCAGCGGCCGTATCTGAGCCTCGCTGTCGGCGTTGTCCAGGACGACGAGGACGCGCCTCCTGTTCAGCGCGTCCCGCAGCCGGGCGGCTGCTTCCTCCGGATGGTCCACCGCCGGTCCGGCACCGAGGGAGCGCAGTACGCGGGGGACGATCTCGTCCGGCGTCAGCGGTGTGGAGGACGCTCCTGGGTGGAGATCCACGAACACCTGTCCGTCCGGGAACCGGTCGCGTACGCCGTGCGCCGCCTCCAGGACCAGCGACGTCTTCCCCACGCCGGGAGGCCCGACGACGACCGCGGGCCGCCCGGTGTCGCCCTGCTCCGTGGCGGAGAGGTGCGCACGCAGCGAGTCGACGTGCGCCGTCCGGCCGACGAGTCTGTGGCGGGGCGCCGCGGGGAGTTCGGCGGGTACGAGACCGGGTGGTGGCTGATGCTTCCCGGCGCCGGGTCTGCGCATCAGCCGCCCGATCTCGTCCGGGGGCAGCCCGAGGGCCTTGGCGATCAGCAGCAGTGACTGTTTGCGGGGGCGGGAGGTGTGGCCGGTCTCGAGGTTGCGGATGGCCCGCACACTCACTCCGGACCGTTCTGAGAGGTCCTCCTGGGTCAGGCAGGCCGCCTCGCGTGCGGTGACCAAGGCGTCCGCGAGCGTCGTGGGCAACGATGTCCGGGGCACGAAAGGCAGGTCTCTGCTTGCGGGTCGGTGGTCGGCGAGCGGCCGGGTGTCCAGGGGCGGACTGCCACCCTCACGGTTGGCGGAGGCTCGTGTTCGGTCGGCTTCGGCCGGCGTCGGGTCGGCTTCGGTTCGGCTGGTGAGAACACCCTGTCGTGTCACGACTTTCCCAGGGTTGGCGGGGCGGGACTGGTCCTCAGGGGCTCGGTCGTGGGGGCCGGCCTGAGGGCTCAGCGTTCTGCATGCAGTCACGGCCGCCGCACCGGGGCGGGCCGTGTCGGGGGCCGGTCGCGCGGTCAGGGGGCGGCAGCGTGCGGTTCGCCGTGAACGTGGGGGGCGCGAGCAACGAGGTGGAGCAGTCGGGACCGGACGGGGCCTCAGCCGGACGCCCGGTCCGCCATGGGCATCAAGGTCACTACGAACTTGTAGCGGGAGCCGCGGTATACGGAACGGACCCACTCCACCGGTCTGCCCTCCGTGTCGTGCGAGTGTCGGGACAGCAGCATCATCGGAAGGCCCACGTCCGTCGCGAGCAGCCTGGCCTCGTACGGGGTCGCGAGCGAGGTCTCGATGCCCTCCTCGGCCTCCGACAGGTGCACGCCGTACACCTCGCCGAGCGCCGTGTACAAGGATCTGTACCTGGCCAGCGACTCGCGCAGGTCGGGGAAGCGCCGTGCGGACAGGTGGGTCGTCTCGACGGCCATGGGCTCGTCACCGGCCAGCCGCAGCCGCTCGATGCGCACCACCCGCTCACCGACATCGATGTCGAGCAGACGCGACAGCTCCTCGTCGGCCTCGATATGACGCATGTCCAGGATGCGCGAAGCGGGTTCGAGGCCCTGTGCCTGCATCTCCTCGGTATGGGAGGTGAGTTGGAGGACGCGGTAGAGCTTCGGCCGTGCAATGAAGGTGCCTTTTCCATGGATCCGGTCCAGCCGGCCTTCACCGACGAGCTCCTGCAGCGCCAGCCGGACTGTGGTGCGCGAGGTGTTGAGCCGGACGGCGAGTAATCGCTCGGCCGGCATGCGTGAACCCGGCGTCAGCGACCCCGCGATCGCGAGGACCTGTTGCTTCACGCGGTAGTACTTCGGCACCCGTGCGGCGCCACCGGGCATGCCGGTGTCGTGCTGAACGATGCTTACGTCGGTGGTCATGACCTGCCTTCCGGGCGCACTCGCAGGTGTCTCGTTATAGCCCCCAACTCGCCTTTGGTCTAGTCCAACTGGGGGCGGTGTGTCACGGCGCGGAGGCGGTTCTGTGGCCTCCCGGGAGTGGCTGGGCGGCCTTCTGGGCAATCCCGGCGTACTGAAAAGCCTAGACCAAGTCGCGTGCGGGCCCACGGCCTTCGGCACCGTCCGGCGTGGCGGCAGGCAGCAGCGCATCGCAACGCACGGCCTGCGAGCGGCACTTGCGGTGACCGCGAGGCCGCCGGGGGCAGGGGTGTCGCATCGCCACGCCCAGAGCGGCCCCGGTCTGCGGGGCGGTCGGCAACAGGCAACTGGCAGGCAGTTCGCGGCAACTTCGCCGGGTTGCGATTGACACCACGAATTGGTCTAGTCCACTTTGAAGCAACCTCAGTTCGATCAGTGACGGCCCGGAGTTCCCCTCGGCCACTGAGGACTCGAGCCTTGGAGTGATCGCATGCCGACATCCGACCCCTACCTGTACCGCGCCCCGACACGGCGCCCGTATTTCAGCGCCGACGGCGAGACATACCTCGCACAGACGCAGCTGAGAGAGATCGAGATCGAGAAGTCACGGCCACTGCGCGTGCTGTCGGAACAGGACTTCGCCTTCTGGCAGACGTACGGATACGTCGTGGTGCGCAACGCCGTCTCGCCGGGCGCGGCAAAGAGCCTGTACGAGTTCGCCTGGGAGTTCCAGGGACTGGACCCCGACCGGCCCGAAACCTGGTACGAGGAACGCGAGTTCCGCTCGGATCTCGACCGCGACCTGCACGTCTACGGCTTCGTCGAGGCGTACCACCACCAGCTCATGTGGGACACCCGGCAGACACAGCGGGTCTACGACGCCTTCGCCGACGTGTGGGACTGCGACGAGCTGTGGGTCACCCTCGACCGGCTGAACCTCAACCCGCCCAACCGCGGCAGCCGTTCGCGTTCCCTCATCGAGCCGACCGCCGAGGGCTTCGACATCGAACTGCACTGGGACGTCGACACCACACTGGGCGTGCTGCCGCAGCGGGTGCAGGGCATCCTGGCCCTCAACGACACCCAGCCCGAACTGGGCGGGTTCCAGTGCGCACCCGAGCTGTTCCGGCGGTTCGACGAGTGGCGGATCGCGCAGCCGGCCGACCGGGACCCGATCCGGCCCGCGATCGACCGCGCCGAGTTCCCCGTGGTGCGGCCCGACCTGCAGGCCGGCGACCTGCTGATCTTCAACGGACTGCTGGCCCACGGGGTCGCGCCCAACGTCTCCGAGCACGGTGTCCGCGCCGTGCAGTACCTGTCGATGATGCCGGCGCTGGAGGAGCACGAGGAACTGCGACGCTCCCGCGTCGAGTCGTGGCGCACCCTCAGCACGCCCGACTGGAACGGCACGCTGCTCGGGGACGCCGTTCGGCACGAATCGCTCCGGTACGGCACCGCCACGCTCGACGACCTCGGCAGGAAACTCCTGGGACTCGACTCCTGGAGCGAACGAGAGAGCACCAAGTGAACCGACAGACCAGCACCGACCGGATCTGCCTGGCCCTGCCCACGAACAGGGCGTGCGCGGACGCCATCGTGGGGATCGGCGAGGAGGCCGCGTACGCGGCCCGCAACTTCGGCACCGAGGTGCACCTGCTCATCCTCGACTCCTGCGACGAGACCACGCGGGCCGAGCACGCCCGTGTCGTGGCCGGCCTGCCCGCCACTGCGAACGTGATCGTCCACCACCTCGACGAAGCCCGCCAGCGGGACTTCCTACGCCGCACGATCCAGCGCTCCGACGTCGCCGTGCCCAAGCTGCTGCTCGGCCTCATGCTGCCGACCGCACTCTCCTACGGCGCCTGCACCAATCGCGCCTTCCTGATCGCCAGTGCCCTCGGCTGCCGGTCCGTGCACCGGCGGGACTCGGACTGCACCTACCAAGTCCTGGACGGCGAACGTGTCTTCCCCATCCACCACGAGCTGTCCTCGCTCGGCAGGCCCGCCATCGAGGCGTCTGCCGCCGTGACCGAGACCGTCCTCGCCGCCGACCACGGCCACCGTCCGGTGTCCATGGTCGGAGCCTCCTTCATCGGCGAACCGTCCGTGGACATCGCCGAGATCGAGCAGCTCGACGCGGGCGTCTACCACGACGTCGTCAGCCTGTGGGCACCCGCCCACTGGTCGGACGAGCAGAAGGAACAGCTGGTCGAGGAGTCCTTCAAGGGCGCCGGAACCACCCCCTTCACCGGAGACCACTCCACCCTGACGCTGGTCGACCCCATGCGGGTGGACATGAGCAACATCGGCTTCGACCACGACGTGTACGAGCGGGTACCGCTGCCACCGGCGACCGACACCATCGGCAGCGACTACTTCCTCATCCACCTCGTGCACGACGCCGCGCTGCCCGGCGTGCTGCACAACCGCCACATCGAGAACTTCTACACGCCCTTCCGGCGCACCGACGCCGGCTTCCGCGCCTACCAGATGCGGTTCGTGAAGTTCCTGCTGTCGATGCTCTACTTCAACGACGTCTACGAGCGCATGGGCGCGGCCGGTGCCGCACTGCTGGACGAGCGGCAGCACGTCCGCGGCGACGTCATCTCCGGCTTCCTGCGCGACAGCGCCGCTCTGGACTGGACGGAGAACATCTGGCGCCTGGACCGGGTCAGCACCTCGTACCGCAAACTGGGCGGCCGCTACGCCAAGTTCGCCGACCGGATGGACGCGCGCCGGGATCAGCTGCTGGACGAGGCACGGCGGGACACGGAGGACTTCGCGCTGCTGATCGACGCCTGGCCCGCGCTGGTGCGCGCCGCCCGGGAGACCGGCCTCGGGAGCGCGGACGCGTGATCGCCGACCTGGGCGTGCGACTGGCCTCCGCCCTGGCCGCCGCGTCGTCGGACTGCGTCGTCTTCGATCTCACCGGGGTCGGCAGCCAGTACGACCACCTGGTGCGCGAACTGCCCGGCGTCATCGTCCGGTTCGCGATGAAGGCGTGCCCGGTCGACGAGGTGCTGACCTGCCTCGCCGACCGGGGCGCCGGCTTCGACGCGGCGAGCCCCACGGAGATCGAGCAGGCGCTGCGGCTGGGCGTACCCGCGGACCGCATCCACTACGGCAACACCGTGAAGTCCGACGCGAACATCGCCGAGGCCCACCGGCTCGGCGTGCGGACCTTCGCCACGGACAGCGTGCAGGACGTGGCGGCCGTCGCCGCGCACGCCCCCGGCGCCCGCGTCTACTGCCGCCTCGCCACCAGCGGGGAAGGCGCCCTGTGGGGACTGAGCCGCAAGTTCGGCTGCTCGCAGGACGACGCCGTCCGCGTGCTGACGGCGGCGCGGGCCGCCGGACTGACCCCGGCGGGACTCTCGGTGCACGTCGGCTCGCAGCAGATGACGTACGAGGCATGGCGCCAGGCCCTCGACCAACTGGCCGACACCATGGTGGCGTTGCTCGAACAGGGAATCGTGCTCGACCACGTCAACTTCGGCGGTGGACTGCCCGCGCTCGGTTACCTCGACCGGCACGGCCGCAGCCTGGAGCCGCCGCTGGACAAGATGTTCGCCGTTCTACGCGAAGGCATGGACGAACTGCGGCACCTCAACGCGGCGCCTCTCGCCTTCGTCATGGAGCCCGGCCGCCATCTGGTCGCCGATCACGGCGCGATCCGTGCGCACGTCTACCGGCTCACCGAGCGGCGGCAGCCCGACGGCGAGCTCGTGCACTGGCTGTACCTGAGCTGCGGAAAGTTCAACGGCCTCTACGAGATGGACGAGCTCTGTCACCGGCTCGTCTTCCCGGGGCACTTCGACAACGAGTACGTCGCCGCCGTGGTGGCCGGTCCCACGTGCGACAGCGACGACGCCCACGCAATCGCGCACCGCCTCGTGCCCAAGGCGCTGACCTCCGGCGACCCGGTCTGGGTCCTGTCTGCCGGCGCGTACGCCACCAGCTACATGACACAAGGCTTCAACGGCTTCGCACCGCTTCCGCACACGACGGTACGTGACGGGATCGGGCGTGCGGGGGCGGCGGCGTGAGCGGGGGAGGGGCGGGCCACGACGAGCGCATCCGTCCCGTGCGCGACGGTGACTGGCCGGGCATAGCCGCGATGGAGGCGGCGGCCTACGCGGGAAGCTCACTGACCGAGGGCCGGGCGGCGCTGGAGTCGAAGGGGCGCGCCTCGCCGGACACCTGCTTCGTGCTGGACATCGAGGGGCGCGTCGCCGGGTACCTGCTCTCGCTGCCGTACCCGATGTTCCAGTACCCGGCGCTGGCCAGGTACGACGAGGCCGTGCACGACTCGCGCAACCTCCATCTGCACGACATGGTCGTCGCGCAGGAGCAGCGGGGCAGGGGCTGGGGCGGCGGACTGCTGGCCCGGCTGACGGCCGCCGCGCGACCCCGGTTCCAGCACATCTCGCTCGTCGCCGTCGACGGCATGGCCGCCTTCTGGGCCGCGCACGGCTACCGGGCCCACCCGGGAGTCCGGCTCCCGGAGAGCTACGGCGACAACGCCGTGTACATGTCCATCGCGGTGCCCGGCAGCGGTACCAGCCATTCGAAGGAGGTGGCCCGGTTCCCGTGCCCCGTGTCCTAGACGACTTCAGACGTACGCAGTTGGCGATCGCGGCGCTGTTCTGTTTCCTCGGGTTCCAGTACGCCACCTGGATCTCCCGGATCCCCGCCCTCAAGACACGCCTCGACCTCAGCGCCGGGGAGGTGGGCCTGCTGCTCATGGTCACCGGGGCAGGCGCGGCGGCTTCCTTCCCGCTCGTCACGTTCCTGATGAAGCGCCTCGGAGCGCGCCACCTCGCCCTGCTGTCCGGGCTGGGCCTGGTGGCGATCCTCCTGGCGCTGTCCGTGGCTCCCAACTACCCCGTGGCGCTGGTGATCCTCTGCGCGGACGGCGTGGCCGTCGGCTGCCTGAACGTGGCCATGAACGCGCAGGGTGCCGCCCTCGAGGCGGCCCACGGACGTACGGCGATGACACAACTGCATGCCACCTTCAGCGCCGGTTCGTTCCTCGCCGCCCTGGTGTCATCCGGCGTGACCACGGTGACCTCCGGCATCGTCACCCACTTCGCCGCCGCGTCAGCCGTACTACTGGTGCTCCTCGCCTGCGCACGCCCGCGCCTGCTCGCCGAAGACGCTCCCGCTGACGAGCCGGCCGATCAGGAGGAGGGCAAACGCCGCCGCGGAATGGCCAGGCCGACCCGGGTGATGCTCTGGCTCGGCTGCACCATGGTGTTCGCCGAGGTGGTCGAAGGCTCCATGAACGACTGGTCCGCGCTCTACCTGAAGGACGTCGCCGGCGCATCGGCCCAGGTCGCTCCGCTGGGCATCGCGGTCATCTCGGTCGTGATGGTCCTCGCGCGCCTCTTCGGCGACGGCTGGCGCAGCCGCTGGGGCGACGCCGTTGTCGTCCGCGTCGGCAGCGCCGTGGCCGGCATCGGACTGGCGCTGGCACTGTTGGCCGGAGGCGTAGTGCCCGCGCTCCTCGGCTTCGCGTGCGTGGCGCTGGGCGTGGCCGCCGTGACGCCGTGCCTCTACGTCGCCGCCGCAGCCGAAGGCCCGCACGCCCTCTCCCTGGTCGCCGCCACCGGCACCACCGGCCTCCTCGTCGGTCCCGCCGTGATCGGCTTCGTGGCCGAAGCCAGCGACCTGACCTGGGGGATGGCCGTCGTGGCAGCCTCAGCCGTCATCGTCTCCCTGTGCACGACCCGCCTGAGCTGGGCCCCCACGAAGGCGACGTCCGAGGGGAGTATGGACACGGAGGTGGTCGGAAAGGGGGCCGCGTGACCGCCCTCTCGGGGGCGGAAGTCCTGGGCGACCGCCCCTGCCTGACGACCTCGCGCATGGTTGGCCGTGGCACATCGAGGCGTACCGTGCTGACGCTGTTCACGTTCGAAGCTCGCGCTCGAGGGTGGCGGCCTGTCGGTGTGTGAGCAGCGCGGCGACGGCTTGGACGATGTCGCTCATATGCTCGCGGCGGCCAAGGCGGCGGGCGAGATCCCGCAGTTCTTCAGGTGCGCGGTGCCGTGCTCGACGCGGATGCGCCGCGAGGAGTGCGCCTTACGCTGCGGCTCGTGCCGCTCTTCGTACCAGGCGGGGGCGTTCTTCTTGAACTTGCGTGTGGCGGTGTCACCGGGGCGTCCGCCGGTCTGCGCCCCATGTCCTGATAGCCGGCATGCGCGAGGATCTCCAGGAACGGACCGTCGGCCAGGAGTTGGGCCAGTCCCAGCTGTCTGGCCGGGTGATGTTGGCGCAGCTGCCCGGCCGGACCGGGCTGCAGAACACCACGCGCCCTTCGGCGTCCGTGAGGACCATGGACTTCACGGCGTTCTGCTTGGTCTTGCCGGAGACGAGCTTGTCCTGGTCCTTGCGGCCTGCGGCCGGGCGTCGCACGCGGATCACTGTGCCGTCGATGATCGCAGTCTGACCGCCGGCGCCCAGGTGGCCGATGACCTCGGCGAGTGTGCCCAGCCGGATGCCCGGCGCGATGGTGCAGACTCACCAGGGGCCGGCAGCCGTGCCTGATGCCGCTCGTGCCACAACGGCCCTGCCTCAGCGACGAATTCAGCGACGAATTCAGCTATCACCGTCGGCGACAGCCCGGTGACCGGGTACTCAGCCACGATCAACTCACGCGCCCCAGCCCCCATCATGCCCAGTTCAACGAGCTACCGGGGCGCCGAGCCACGGCCACCGTGCAGGAGGTCGCAAGGAGAGCCGGCGGTTCCGATTCGCCGGGTGCTTCGGACTGCCTTCGCCAAGAACTCATCTGCTTCGTCGGGCCATATGTCCCTCCGTGACTCCTCCCCCTCCCAACGGCTTGTCCCAGGGCCTGCCGGTCGCAGTGCCACGGACCGGGAAACGGCAGGTCTTCACCATCACCCCGATGGCCGCCGCTACCGCCACCGGCGAAGCCTGTTGCGGGGTTGACGGGGTTGGCGGGGTTGTAGGGTCAGGCGGAAGTCCACACGCCGGTGCGGGCGGCGTCGCGGACGTAGTCGGTGAAGTCCCTGGGTGCTCGTCCGAGGGCGCGGTGGACGCCGTCGGCGAGGTGGGCCCTGCGGCCGTCGAAGACCTCGGCCATGAGATCCGCCAGCGGTCGGGCGAGCCGTTGTGGTGTTCCGTGTTCGGTCAAGGTGGTGGCGAACTGCTCCTTACCGACCGGCACGTAGCGGATCGTGCGTCCCGTCTGGCGTGCGATTTCGGCGACCGCGTCGGTGAATGTCAGCAGTCGCGGTCCGGTCACTTCGTAGGTCTCGCCGGTGTGGCCCTCTTCGATCAGTGCCGCTGCCGCGACGTCGGCGATGTCTTCCGCGTCGGTGAACGGCTCGGCCACATCGCCTGCCGGCAGTGCCACCACCCCTGCCTTGATCGCGTCGGTCAGGACGTCTTCGCTGAAGTTCTGGGAGATGAAGCCGGTGCGCACGATGGTCCATTCCGCGCCGCAGGCGCGCACCGCCTGCTCGCAGCGCTCCGCTTCAGCTGCGCCGCGGTCTGCCAGCAGCACCAGCCGCTGCACGCCGCAGCGAACCGCGAGGTCGGAGAACGAACCGACGGCCTGCGCGGCCCCGGGGAAGCCGGCGTCCGGGTGGTAGGCCACATACACCGACCGCACGCCGTGCAGTGCGGGCTCCCAGGTGGTTTGGTCATGCCAGTCGAAGGGCGGCGTACCGCGGCGGGAGCCGACCCTCACTGGCAGTTCCCGCGACCTCAGCTTGGCCACCACGCGGCGTCCGGTCTTACCCGTCCCCGCAAGAACCAGCGTCCTTCCATGCTGTGTTTGCGTCATGCTGCCAGTGCACGCCATCAGGATCAGACAAGCAATAGCCAAAACGCTCGCTTACGTGCTTGAGCGTCTAACCTGGCCCCTATGGACGCACTCTCCGGTCTCCTGGCCGGTCCGAGAGCCCACAGCGCCTTCATCCTGCGCTCCGTCTTGAGCCCGCCCTGGTCGGTGCGAGTCCAGGACCAGGCACCACTGAGCATCGTGGCACTCACACGCGGCACAGCCTGGGCGATCCCCGACGACGGCGACGCGGTGCGCCTGCTTCCCGGGGACATCGCGATCATGCGGGGGCCGGACCCGTACACCTTCGCCGACGCACCCTCAACGCCCGTTCAGGTCGTGATCAACCCCGGTCCGCGGCGCACCACCCCCACCGGCGAGCGCCTGCGCGAGGTCATCGACCTCGGCCCGCGCACTTGGGGCACCGGAGACCCCGACAGGGCAGCTGTGATGCTGATCGGCAAGTACCAGATGAGCGGCGAGATCAGCCACCGGCTCCTTCGCACACTTCAGCCCCTCCTCGTGCTCCCGCACGAGGCTCAGCCATCCTCCCCACTGATCGGCATGCTCACCGAAGAAATCACCAAGGAGGAAGCCGGCCAACAGGTCGTCCTGGACCGACTACTGGACCTCCTGCTCGTCACCGCTCTCCGGACATGGTTCGCGCGCCCCGAGGCCGAGGCACCGGCCTGGTACCGCGCGCTGGCCGATCCCGTGATCGGCCCTACCCTCCGGCTTCTTCACAACGACCCCGCCCACCCGTGGACCGTCGCCGCGCTGGCGGCGAGAGCCGGTGTCTCCCGCGCAGGTCTGGCTCGCCGGTTCACCGACCTGGTTGGCGAGCCCCCGATGGCCTATCTCACCGGCTGGCGGCTGGACACCGCTGCAGACCTGCTCCAAGAACCGGACATCACCATCGAAGCCGTGGCCCGCCAGGTGGGCTACGCGAGCGCCTCCGCACTGAGCTCCGCGTTCAAACGAGAACGTGGGAGTAGCCCTCGAGAGTACAGGCGCAGTCGGGAAATGTGATCAAGCGTGTTGCTGCGGATGAGCCGGCTTCGACTGGAGGAGATCGTTGATCAACTGTTCTGTCTCCATGTCAAGATCGCAGTCGAGTGACCGGTCGACCTGTTGGACCTGGGTGATGGCGGTGTGGAGCCCGGAGCGGCTTGATGTGCCGTCAGGTCGTCCGAGGGAGCGCTGGACCGGTCTTCGCTTTGAGGGCCAGACCGTCATCGTCACAGGCGGCAGCGGGGGCATGGGCAGCAGCCATGTGCAGGGCTACCACGACGAGGGGGCGAACGTCGTCATTGCCGGCCGCGACGACGACGCTGGCGGCGATCTCGCTGCTCAGCTCGGTCATCGGGCTCTGTCTGTTCACCTGGATGTCGCCAGCGAGGACGACTGGGCGGCGGCGGTGCGAGAGGTCGAACGGACGGCCCCGCCGCAGGTCGTGATCGACGCCGTCACCCGCTTGGTCGTCGTGGTCGGCCGACCGCTGCCCGGCAACAGCCATGACTTCCGCGGCTGGGAGGAATCCGGCGCCAAGGCCGCCGTGGGCACCACCACGACGATCGCTGATGGCGGCTACCAGGGGAGGTACGGGGAGAAGACCGCGGCGGACCGGCTGGGTACCGGACTGGTGATCCCGCACCGGCGAGCCGCCGGGCAAGCCGAACTCCCGTGCGAAGTCCGGTGGATGGCCCTGCTGACGCCGGTCGTGTACGCAGCCGCGCAGTAGCTCGGTTTTGGAGAGCAGTACAGATAACCCGTGCCGAGGTCCTCATCCAGGAGGTGATCGCCCCGCCTACCACCAGCCCCGGACAGCTTCTTCTCTCATGCCTCGATGTGACGGGCTGTGTCCTCGGTGATGGGAAGCCTGCGCCCGTAGCAGCGGCGTTTGAGGTTGTCGTAGACAAGGGTGGGCTTGCCGTCGACGCGCTGCCCGCAGCCGCGTCGCAGCCGGGGATTCCTCGACCGCGCCCGCCTGCTCGGCCTCATGGACCAGGTTCCCAGCCATCGCATCGACCGCGCTCGCCTCCCGAGCGAACGGGCCTCGGTCAGGGGCACCATGTGGTCGATGTCGATGTCGATGTCGATGTCGATGTCGATGTCGATGTCGATGTCGAGGTCGATGTCGGACGGCGACGTCGCGACGGTGGCGGCGTAGTACGACCACCAACTCCCGTCGGCTGTGCGGATGCGGCCAGGCACCAGGATGACATCCAGGTGGTCGCACTGCTGGAGCGCGTAGAGGATCTGGGTTCGTACCGTCGCAGACACCGGCCTGAGCGAGCTGGCGGACATGAGCACCGTCGTCGACGCCTTCCGTACTGCCCGCAACCCGAGGACCGGTCAGCCGTACGGCGGCCAGCACCGCCGCTCGCTGCTGGGGCACTGGCGCCATGTCGACCTGGTTCGTCCACAACACCCCCGCCATCAAGGCCGCGGTCCGCAATGCCATGAGCGACCAGGCTCAGCACGGTGTGGAAGCGGCCGCGGTTCCTGGGCCCGAGCGGGCCACACCCGCCGGCCTGCACACCGAACTCCCACTCGCCCGCGAAGAGATCCAGGAACTCAAGAGGGAGCGCGACGCCTTGAAGCACCGCGTCCGACTCGCCTTGATCGCGGAGATCGATCTGGAACATCAAAATCAGGCCCTGGCCACAAACCTCGCCGAGGCTCGTGCCGGGGCTGGAAGACTCGCCGGACAACGTGAGGAAGCAGAAGAAACCGTTGCCTCGCTGCGGATCGCCCTGCGAAAGGCGATGCGGGCAGTGCCTTGATCTGCCGGTCCGGTGCGGTTTTCCGCAGGGCGTCCGCTGCGGACAACCGCACCGGACCGGACGGCAATCCTCATACCGGCCGTTGACCTGTGATTTCTAGCTTGGAGGTCATCCGGGGCGCCTGCCCCGGATGACCGACCCGCCAGCCTGGAGACTCACATGCACCCCATGTCCTTGGCTCTGCCTCAGGAGCCCGCCGACGGCATCGAGGGCTGGGCCGCCGATCTCGTCGACACCCTGGGGGGTCCCGGAGCCGGCCTGGCCATCGCGCTGGAGAACCTCTTCCCTCCGCTGCCCAGCGAGGTGATCCTTCCGTTGACCGGGTTCGCAGCCGGGCAGGGGGTTCTCACCCTGACCTCGGCGCTGTTCTGGACCACGCTCGGCTCGGTTGCGGGAGCCGTGGTCCTCTACTGGATCGGCATGCTCTTCGGCCGTGCACGCATGCACGCAATTTGGGCGAAACTGCCGCTGGTGAAGACTTCGGATCTGGAGCGCACGGAGGCCTGGTTCACCAAGCACGGTACCAAGGCCGTCTTCCTCGGCCGCATGGTGCCGATCTTTCGCAGCCTCATCTCCGTCCCCGCCGGGGTGGAGCGCATGCCGCTGGCCCTGTTCATCATGCTGACCACGCTGGGCAGCCTGATCTGGAACGCCGTGTTGGTGATGGCCGGTTACTGGCTGGGCGACCAGTGGGAGGCGGTGGAGGCCTACGTCGGCATTCTCTCCAAGGCGGTGCTGGTCCTGGTCGTCGTCGCTCTTGCGACATACGTGGCCGTACGGCTGCGTGGCCGCAACCAGGCCCAGCACCGCCGTACTTCATGACGCACCACAGGCACGCTCGCCCAGCGGGCGCGCCCCGCGCACAGCCTGAGCGATCTTGCTCCGGCTGTGCGGCCCCACTAGGCTCAGCGGTCGTGCAGGGGGACTCCGCAGGGACCACAGCCCATCACCTGCCTCGCCCACTGGGCCCGGACGGCTCCGGCGAGGGCGAGGCCAAAGGGACCCTACCGACCTACTGGCCGCGTCGGAGCGCCGGTACGTTCCTCGGCTGCGTCACGGCCTTGTTCGGTCTCCTCTACTTCCTCGTCGTCGGCACCGCTCTCGGCCCCCTCCTGCTGTGGCCGTTCACCCGGACCCGCGCACGCGGCGGCCTCATGGCCGGGGCCCGTCGGCTGACGACTCTGGAACGAACGCGCCGGTCCGTCTTCTTCGGAGACCGCTTCCCCGGGCACTACGAGGTGTCCGACCAGAAGATCCTGCGCTACCTGGCGGTCCGCATCCTCACAGGGCTGGTGTGCGGCGTCGTGATCGCGCTGCTGATCTTCGGCCTCGTGCTGGTGGGGCTGCTCGTGCGGGGGATCCTCCAGGGGGGACCCCGCTGGCACAACGTCCTGGGGCAGATGGTCCTCGGCGGAGTGCTGCTCTTCCTGGACCTGCAAGGCCTGTATTCCCTGGCGCGCCTGGACGCACGGATCGCCCACGAGTGCTTCGGCCCTTCCGAGCGTGAACTGCTGCGTCGGCGCATCGACGAGCTGGCGACCAGTCGGTTCGCGGTGGTGCAGGCGGTGGACGCCGAACGTCGGCGCATCGAGCGGGACCTCCACGACGGGATCCAGCAGCGCCTGGTGGCACTGGGCATGCTGCTCGGCCGTGCACGCCGGGGACGCGACCCCGAGCAGGCAGACGCCCTGCTGGGCCAGGCACACCAGGAGTCCCAGGACATCCTCGCGGAACTGCGCGAAGTGACCTGGCGGGTCTATCCCTCGGCGCTGGACAGTCTGGGGCTCCAGGAGGCTCTGGGCGGCGTGTCCGAGCGGTGCGACATCCCCGTCCGTATGGAGTTCGACGTCCGTGGGCCACTGCCACAATCGGTGGAGACTGCTGCGTACTTCGTGGTGTCGGAGTCCGTGACCAACGCGTCCAAGCACTCCCGTGCCACCGCCGTCTCCGTGCGGGTGGAACTCCACGGCAGGGTGCTCGCGGTACAGGTTCAGGACAACGGCAACGGCGGCGCGAATCCTTCAGGCAGTGGGCTGAGCGGACTGCGCAGCCGAGTGGCCGCGCTGGATGGCGTCCTGCACGTCGACAGCCCCGCCGGGGGACCCACCACCATCACCGCGGAACTGCCATGCGCCTGATGATCGCCGAGGACTCGACCCTGCTGCGCGAGGGGCTGGTGCGGCTTCTCGTCGAGGAGGGCAACATGGTCCTGGGCGCGTTCGGCGACGCCGATCTCCTGCTGGAGGAGATGGCCGTGCGGCGACCCGACATCGTCGTCCTCGACATTCGAATGCCTCCGACACATACCGACGAGGGACTGCGTGCGGCGCTGGAGATCCGCGAGCGGTGGCCGGAGGTCGGCGTACTGGTGCTGTCCCAGCACATCGAGCGCAACTACGCGGCGCAACTGCTGGCCTCAAGCGCGGAACGGGTGGGGTACCTCCTCAAGGACCGCGTCGCTCAGGTCGAGGAGTTCCTGGACGCGCTGGAACGCGTCCATGCGGGCGGCGCCGCCATCGATCCCGAGGTGGTGCGGCAGCTGGTCATCCGCACGACGCACTCAGATCCACTGACCCGCCTCACGCCCCGCGAACGGACTGTCCTCGAAGCCCTGGCCCAAGGGCACACCAATACGGCGATCGCGCAGAAGCTGCACATCTCTCTGAGCGCGGTGGAGAAGAACCTCAACACGATCTTCGACAAGCTGGAGCTGTCGCACACCATCGGTTACAGCCGACGGATCCTTGCGGTCCTGAGGTATCTGGAGTCGTAGGGCGCCGACCTGCACGCGGCGGAGTCCTCCGCACGGCACAGGCACCCTAATCCCAGCATGCAGATAACACGGGTGTTGCAGCCGTCGGCCGGGTCGTCGCCGGCGTTCCAGTGGCGGAACTTGTCGCGGCCGTACCCGTCGCGTGACTCGGTGGCCACGGGTAGAAGGGCGACGGCGTCGGTCAGGGGCGGGGGCCGGCGCTGGTCGGCGGATGGTAGGTGGGACCGGATCCTGCGTGCCGTCCATGCGGACGCCGAGCTGGCTGGCCGGATCGACTGGAGCATGGTCGGCAGCAGAAGAACACGTCAGCTGACCCGAAGACCGACCGCCAGCGTCAGTTCAAGGACCCGGTGCGGCGATGCGAGATCCGGAAACAGCTCCCGCAGCTGCGACATCCGGTACCGGACGGTCTGGGGATGGACGAACAACGCCGCCGCCACCTCCTCCCGCCTGCCCTGGTGCAGCAGCCACGCCCGCAACGTCTCCTCCAGCCGCCGCGCGGTCGCGTCAGGCAAGGCCCGCAACGGTGCGAGGGCTCGGGCACGCAGGTCTGCGAGCGCGTCCGCGTCGGCGCTCAGCACCAGCTCGGGCAGGTGGTCCTCGGTATCGCGGATATCGCAGGAGAGGGAGTGCGCGCGTACGGCTCGTGCGTACGAGGCGGACGCACGAGTCCATGGCCGGGCCGGGCCGACCACGGCGGTGCGGTCGGTCAGCTGCCGCAAGAGATGTGGTCGGTCGGCGTCGGGGACGAGCAGCACACCGGTGGCGTCCGGCAGATCGTCGAGGACGAGGGCGCTCGGGTCGAGCGCGCGGTGGGCAGGCCGGGCCTGGGCGGCGGGCAGCAGGACCGCGGTCAGCGAAACCGGAGGCTGCCACCCGGCCCGTTGAGCAGAGGCAAGCAGCACGTCCGGGCTCGCGCCGGCGAGGAGGTCGCGGGCCAGGTGTTCCAGGTGGCGCTCGTGGGCCCTGCCCCGGGCGGCCAGTTCGTCGGCGTGGCCTGCGGCGCTCGCGGCGGAGAGCTCGTCGATGTAGGCGAAGGTCAGCTCGGCGAACTTGGCGACCTCGGCGGCGGGCAGACCTGCGGGTACGGCACCCGCTGCCAGGCAACGCCAGGCCACGCGGGCGCCGACGCGGTAGGCGCTGAGCAGGGCGTCCATCGAACGGCCGTCACGCACCTCGCCGCGGCCCAGCTCGTAAGCCGCGTCACCGGCGTCGCCGCCTGTGGCGTTCCCGCTCGCCACGTCCAGGTAGTGGCCCAGGGCGGTGCGGACGGCCCGGCGGATGGTGCCACCCATACGGCCCGAAAGGGCGCCTGCGTAGGAAGGGACCTCGTCGATGATCGCCTGGACGACCTCGTCGGCGGTCGTCTTCAGCGCGGCCCGAAGTGCGGTGACCGTCGTCTCATCCAGGGCCAGTTCGCTGGCCCTCCGGATCACATGGCTCATATTTTGTTCCCTGCGAACAATTCAGCCGATCAGATTCACGTCCTACGGACAGGACTTTACGCCCTGAGGCGCATCAAGCTGGAGTCATGACGAGTGCAGCCCTCCGCAGCAGGGCGTGGAAACTGCTGGAGATGGTCACGACGCCGCTGCTGCCGTCGGACTACCTCGACCTGGTCAGCCCGCTGCGTGCGGGTGCCGACCTGCGTGGGCGCATCGAGGCCGTGCACCCCGAGACGCCTGACGCCGCGACCATCGTGATCAGGCCAGGACGGGGCTGGCGCGGCCACACGGCCGGTCAGTACGTGCGGATCGGGGTTGACGTCGACGGTGTGCGCCTGTGGCGTGCCTACTCGCTCACCTCGCCGACCAACCGCCGGGACGGGCGCGTCACGATCACCGTGAAGGCGATTCCGGACGGCAAGGTCAGCAACCACCTGGTCCGCAGGGCGAAACCGGGCACGCTGATCCAGCTCGACCAGGCGACCGGTGACTTCGTGCTGCCGCAGGCCAAGCCCGCCAAGGTGCTCTACCTGACGGCCGGCAGCGGCATCACGCCCGTGATGGGCATGCTGCGCGACACCGAGTTCGACGACGTCGTCATGGTCCACTGCGCGCCACAGCCGCACGACGTGATCTTCCGCAACGAACTGCACGACCTGGCAGCAGACAAGAAGCTGCGTCTGACCGAGGTGCACACCGCCACCGACGGCATGCTCGACATCGCCCGTCTCGACGAACTCGTGCCCGACTGGGCTGACCGCGAGACCTGGGCCTGCGGGCCCGCGGGCCTGCTCGACGCCGCCGAAAAGCACTGGAGCGAGCACGGCGTCCCGGAGCGCCTGCACACCGAGCGCTTCCGCTCCAGCATCGTCGCCGCCGGCGACGGCGGCGAGGTCACGTTCAGCGCCACCGGCAAGAGGGTCGACGCGGACGGCGCCACGCCGTTGCTGGACGTCGGCGAGGAGGCCGGTGTGCTCATGCCGTCCGGGTGCCGCATGGGCATCTGCTTCGGCTGCGTCACGCCGCTCAAGGCGGGCGCCGTCCGCGACCTGCGCACCGGCGAGATCACCGAGGCCGAGCCGGGCGTCCTCATCCAGACCTGCGTGTCCGCCGCGGCGGGCCCCTGCGACATCGAACGGTAGGAGCACCTTGACCGCCATCGACCCCACCGCCCACCTGACCGCGGAGCAGATCGAGGAGCTCGGCCGCGAGCTGGACGCGATCCGCGACGAGGTGATCGCCGGCCGCGGCGAGAAGGACGCCGCCTACATCCGCAAGGTCATCTCGGCGCAGCGCAAGCTCGAGCTGGTCAGCAGGGGTGTGCTGCTGTTCTCGATCTTCCCGCCCGCGTGGCTGATCGGCACCGCCGGCCTGTCCGTGGCGAAGATCATGGACAACATGGAGATCGGCCACAACATCCTGCACGGCCAGTGGGACTGGATGCGGGACCCGAAGATCCACTCCACCACCTGGGAGTGGGACCACGTCTCGCCGGCCGACCAGTGGAAGCACTCGCACAACGAGCTGCACCACACGTACACCAACGTGATCGGCAAGGACAACGACCTCGGCTACGGCATCATGCGCGTCGACGAGGACCAGAAGTGGCACCCGTTCCACCTCGGTCAGCCGCTGTGGAACTTCATCAACGCCTGCTTCTTCGAGTACGGCATCGCGGCGTACGACCTGGAGCTCGGCAAGAACCTGCACAAGCGCCGCCGCAAGAACCCGGAGTTCCGCGCGCGGGCCAAGGCCGTGGGCCGCAAGATCCGCAAGCAGGTGCTCAAGGACTACGTGATCCACCCGCTGCTGTCGGGCCCGTCGTTCCTCCCCACGCTCGCCGCCACGTTCACCGCGAACCTGGTCCGCAACATCTGGTCCCACTCGGTCATCATGTGCGGGCACTTCCCCGAGGGCGTACAGGTCTTCGAGCGCCGGTCGATCAAGGGCGAGACGCGCGGCCAGTGGTACCTGCGCCAGATGATGGGCTCGGCGAACATCAGCGGCAGCAAGGCCATGCACTTCATGACCGGCAACCTGTCGCACCAGATCGAGCACCACCTGTTCCCGGACCTGCCGAGCAACCGGTACGCCGAGGTCGCGGTCAAGGTGCGCGCGTTGTTCGAAAAGTACGAGCTGGAGTACGTCACCGGGCCGCTGCCCAAGCAGGTGTTCTCCGCGTGGCGCAAGGTCTTCCGGCTCTCGCTGCCGAACAAGAAGCCCAAGGTCAAAACGCCGTCCCGCGAGCAGGAGCTCGTCGCGGCCTGATTCCCGGCATTGGCCTTGGTTCAGACCTTTCGGTCGTACCGGCGGCACCGCCGGGTTCGGTGAGATCCGTGCGGACGGTGGGCAACCGCGACATCAGGCAGTACGACACGGGATCCGGGACAGCCCGGTGTCCGGCTGCACTGCTACCTGGACGTGCGCCAGGAGCTCAAAACACAGCCCCCGGCGAGGTGTTGTAGTGCGCTGACCTGCCATGGTCGGGCCGATAGTCGGGTGCGTACGCTCGCTTTGCCGACGGGCGGGCTGGGTGGAAGGCATGGGGCTGTGACGCGGGCGCTGCCGGAACCGATGCTCTCCGCCCCTGTGTCCGACCCGGCTCTGCTGCCGGGGTAGGCGGGTGAGCCGAAATGGCCCTGGTCTCCGTCGACGGGTGGTGCTGCGCTCCAGGCGCGGTACCGAGATGCTTCCGGCGTTTCCGGAGATTGGGGCCGAGGCCGCACAGTTGCCGGACGCGACCGCACTGGACGGCGAGCTGGTCGTATGGGACGCAGCGGGACGGCTCGCCTTCGAGCAGCTGCAGAACCGGCTTCAGCGGCGCGGCGCCCGGGCGGACCGGGCGGCTGACGAGTGGCTGGCCCACTTCGTCGCGTGCGATCCGCTGCGGCTGTCCGGGACCGACACGACCGGATGGCCGTATCGGCGGTGCAGGGCCGCGCTCGAGTCCGTGTTCGCCGCCCGTCGGCTGTCCGCCCCGTGGGTGCTGTGCCCCTCGACCACCGACCCGGACACCTTGCGAGTGTGGCTGACGTGGGCGTCGGTCGGGATGGAAGGTGTGCTACGGCCTGGTGATCCTCACCTCCGCCGACGAGGCCGTCGCCTGCACCCGGCAGCTCGGCATCCAGGTGCCCGTCGCCGGCTACGACGAGGTGGGCAGGCTCGGCCGGGCCTTCGACCGCATGCTGCCGCCTCGCCCAGTCCGAGGAGGACCAGCGACGTCTGGTCCAGGACGCCAGCCACCAGCTGCGTACGCCGCTGACCTCGCTGCGTACGAACATCTCACTGCTCGCCGTATCGACGAGCTGTCCCCGGCCACCCGCGACGAGCTGGTCGCCGACCTGACCCAGGAGGCCCGCGAACTGACCGACCTGGTCAACGAGCTGGTCGACCTCGCAGAGATCGCCGAGGAGGTCGCGGGCCTAGCCCGGCGCCGCACGGCGCGGCAGGTCGTGATCCGCGCCGTCGGCGACACCACGATTGACGGCCGCCCGGGCCTGCTCCGGCGCGCGGTGTCGAACCTGGTGGAGAACGCGGCGAAGTTCGACCGCGACGGCACCGCCCCCATCGAGATCAACATCATCGGCCCCGCCCGGCCGGGTCCCGCCCGCGTCGAGGTCCTCGACCGCGGTCCCGGCATCGCCGCAGGTGACCTCATCCGTGTCTTCGACCGCTTCTACCGCGCCGCGGACGCCCGCTCCCTGCCCGGCTCCGGGCTGAGACTGTCCATCGTGCGGGAGGTGGCGCTCTCGCACGGCGGGGCGCCCTTCGTGGAAGCTCGTCTGGCCCGGCTCGTGAAATGCCACGCGCCGCAGCTGCTCGACGCCCGACCGGTGAAGATCCATACGGTATAGCGGGCGGCATCGGTCTGGATCGTCAACTGAACGATCGAGCCCGGGTTTTGCAGGCCCAGCTGTCCCACTCCAGGCCGATGTCCCGGGCCCCGGGGACGGTGAGGGCGAGGTTCCAGCCGCTAGGGCCGGCGAACAGGTCGAGGATGATCCGCTTCACGAGGCTGGCTCGGAATTCTCCTGTACTGGCTCGGCTTCGCCACGGCAGACCCAGGGAGAGCAGCCGTCGACCACGCCGGGACGTGGCCGATCGGGGCCTGGGCGAGCGGTTCCCGGGAGCGGTGCAGGAACGCCTGCCCGAGCAGCCGACCCGCCGCACGAAGGCACTCCCCGGTGCGAAATACTCTCCCGATGAGTTCACGCACTGCCCTGATCAGCCAGCCAATCACGATACGGAGGGCCGTAGCGCGGGATGCCAAACGGCTCACGCGGCTCGTGCGTGGCTCAGGCGCCTATCAGGGTAAGTACGCGGCTGCGGTCGCGGGATACCGGGTCGGTCCTGATTACATCGAGGCCCACCGCGCCTTCGTGGCCGTCGGTGCCGACGAGCGTGGAGGCCGGGTCCTTGGGTTCTACTCGCTCGTCCTCGCTCCACCGGAGCTCGACCTGCTGTTCGTCGCCGACGAAGTGCAAGGACGGGGTATTGGACGGTTGCTCGTCGCGCACATGCAGTCCGAGGCCCGTGCCGCCGGGCTCGACCGTCTCAAGGTCGTGTCGCATCTTTCCGCCGAGGACTTCTACCACCGCGTCGGTGCGGTGCGGACCGGGACCGTGTTCGCGAACCCGCCCGCCGTGCCGTGGGACCGTCCCGAATTCGAGTTTCGCATCCCTTCGGAATGACGCGGTGTGCCGGTTGGAGGGATTCGAGGCCGTCCGTCGGGCAGCCGGTGCGGCGGCCAACTTGGCTGCCTGTCAAAGCCGGTCACGGGCGAACGGGGAGTCTGACGGGGCCTCTCACATCGTCGGCCTGGACCTCGACGTCGGCGACGAGGGCGGACGGCCTGGTCGCGCTCGCCGACCGCCTTGAGCAGCCGTGGCCCAAGACCCTGACGGTGGCGACCCCGTCCGGGGGCGGCACTTGTACTTCGGCGTGCCGGACGGCTGCACCATCGGCAGCTACCTGATCGGGCCTGGGAAATCGAACTTCGAGTACCTCAGCCCGATCGAGCTCGAGGAGAATCACTACTCCGCGCAGCGGACTACCGAACCAGCGAAACCCCCTCAACCCGCTCCGACCAGCTGATCGCCGATCGGCACCTTTCGCACAGCGGGGGAACCTCAGAGGCAGCTGTCAGCAGTGGATCCGGACGGTTTGGTAGCCGATGTTGTCCTTGATCTTGTGCCAGCCAGAGGGCAAGTACACGGCCTGACTGACCTGGCCCTTGCAGCCGTTCGGGACGTATACGCCGTCGGCGTCCTTCATGCCGTCCGAGCCGTCCACGGAGCGTTCGCCCGGGTAGAGCCGGACCTTGTTGCCGCATGCGGTGCCGCTGCCGCCGCAGTTCCAGTTGTCGGCGACGACCAGCCACTTGTCTGACCTGCTGCTGTTGTTGACGCGTCCGCACAGCTCCTGGCCAACGATGTACGTGCAGTTCCCGGCCGCAGCCGGTCCGGCTGCGGCCATGTTGAGGCCGATTCCGGACAGTAGGACAACTCCGGTTGTCAGAGCCGCCCGGGTACGCGACATACGGATCCTATTCATGGTCCTGCCTCTCCATGGTCCTGCGGTACGGCCTCAGCATGAAAGACGGCGCGAGGCACAGGTACCTATAGATGTTCAGGGTGTCGCCTGCCGGTCCTCAGAGGGTGCTGGACCGCCCGGCGATCTGACCGAAGGTGGGCAGCCCCAGGTGGATCACCGAGGGCTTGAGTGCGGAATCGAGCTGGGCCAGCTTCTCCTCGGCGCCGGCCAGGCTGATCTCCAAGCCCTCGACCTCACCGAGCAAGCCTTCGCGCTGAGCTTCGGCGATCCGGTCGAGCAAGTTGTCGCGGATCTCGCTCAGACGGTCCCGTTGAGACGGCTCCGGCCGGAGGAGCGAACATCGCCCCTTCCCCCGGGCTGCATCACTGCAGGCTCTGATCAGCGTCGGGGTCCTGGCCCCCGTTGCCCAGCGCGTCAGACGGGCACAGCGAGGCCGCATCGAGCATCTCTCCCAAGACGTCGTAGAGCTCCTCGACGCGCACCTGGCCGCCGCCAGGCCCGCCCACCAGTTCACGGACGGAACGGTCGTCACGAGCAAGTGGCAGCAAGCACTAGACCAAGATGACTGGAGCACCGAGACGGGCGAGAACTACCCCCAGTGGTGGTGAAACCTGCCCACCGTCGGCGGCCCACTACGGCGGCCGTCATCGTGGGAGCGCCCTGACGCGGTCAGCCGTGCGGGCCGTCGTGATGCCGCGCCCAGTCGAGCCGGTGGACGAGCCACGCGGAGACCGACCAGACGCCGTGGCTGCCAGGCACGTCGTTGGCGTTCAGCTCAACAACGTAGCCGTCGGGGCCCTGGAAGCCCTCGCGTGTTCCACCCCACCAAGACTCGCCGTTGTACCGGAACGCCGGCTGGGCGTCCAAGCCGGCAACAGCCGCGTGCACGGCTGCTCCCGAGTCGAGCAGGTGCCGGTCCAGTTCCAGACCAGGGACACGTTCGAGTACTTCCTGGAGCGCTTGGAGGGCGTCGTCGGGCTCGCTGTAATGAGCGTCGAGGAGGGAGACGTTCGCTTCCCTCTCCACACCGGGCGCGGTGATCACTCCGTCGACGAAGAGGAAGCTGAGCTCAGCACGGACAAGAACATTGTCGTAGGCCACGACCGAGACCTCTGAGTCGCTGCCGTCGTAGGTGTCTTGGATGGTCGCCTCGGCCTCGGCCAGGAAGTAGACGGTCGCGTACGCGTTGTCGTGGCGACGTGGGCCGAGCTCGCCGGGGCGGTCCTGTGTGCCGTCCTCGTGCGGGTGGCGTCGTCCCAGGAGGACATTGTTCTCTACGGTGACTTCCTCGATTCCGGCCAATGCGACGAGCCTGGTGACGCTGACTCCGTAGACGCGGATGTCCAGCATCGCGTCGTCGCCCCGGCGCTGGAGCTCCTCCTCGAGGGTGGAGGTGGGGCCGACATCGATGGCCCTGTGATCGAGCGCGTCCGCGGGGAGCCGTTCGAGCAGGTAGCGGACGATCGCAGTGCGAGCTTGCCCGTGGTCGATGGTGACATCGAACAGAGTCGGGCGAAGGTCCTCCTTCGTGCGTATAAGGGGCTGGGGAAGCCCCCATGCGGCGAAGGCAGACGGGATGTCCCGGTCCGCGGTGAGGAAGAGCAACTCCTCCGGCCCTGCCTGCCCGAGCACGTCGCGCAGCCAGGGGCTGTCGCTGGCCCTCGTCGTTGTCGCCGGTGGTGCCATCGTGCGGGGTGGGCGGGATGGCACCGGTTCGGTCATATTGACCCCGGCCGCGCCGAGTTTGTCGATGAGCGGGGCGAGCTCGGCCAGTTCGGCGACGATGGAGGGGGCCTTCTCGGTGCCGATGCCCTCGCCCTGCCGCATCGCTTCCGCGTCGGCGTCGCGGATGTTGTCCATCGTGGCGAAGTGCCGGGCGACCCGGCGGGACATGGAGCGGCCGGTGCCGCGTACCCCGAGCGCGCACAGCACGCGTGACAGCGGCTGGCTCTTGGCCGTGGTGATCGCCGTGAGGAGGTTGTCGGTGCTGGTCTCGCCCATCCGCTCCAGGCCGAGGAACTGCTCGCGGGTGAGCGTGAACAGGTCGGCGAGGTCGGCGACGAGATCGGCCTCGACGAGCTGGACGACGCGGGTGTGGCCGAGGCCTTCGATGTCGAGCTGGTCGCGTATTTGGCGACCGCGACCTTCGCCGAACGCGACAGGGCCTGCACGAGCAGCTTGTACGGCTTGGCCGCGACCGCCTGGGCCGGCTGGAGGAAGTAGCCCTCGCCGATGCGGTTGTGGCCACTGTTTGAGACTGACCGTTGACCGCTCGCTCAGCCCCCGGGACGGCGGTCAGTTGCAGCAGGTGCAGCCGGGCTTGCAGCCGCAGGCGTCGGTCTCCGCGGCGGCGTTGGTGCTGGCGGTGGGGATGGAGGCGCAGCAGGTGTCGCCGCGCCAGGCTTCGCGGCCTTCACCAGCTGATCAGCATCTCCCGCACAGCGGGGGGACCTCACTGGAACAATCAGCGGGCCACCAGCGCCAGTGACATCTAAGCGCTGGGCGTTCTGGCGTACGAGCTCCTGGAGGGCGCCCCGCCCTTCACGGGACCGTACGAGCACGACTACCAGGATCAGCACCTGCACGGAGCCGTGCCGCCCCTCACTACAGCTCCGCCCCTGATCGTCGCGGCTACTCAACTGCGGGACACGACGCGTCACGCCTGGTCCGCTGGCTCACATGTCAGCCGCCTCCCGGCGGTTGGACCTACACCAGAGGGTCAAGAGCGGCGTCCGCTCCGCACTTGACGCAGGCCGTGGCACCCTGGCGGCGCAGTGCACCTGCCCGAGTGCCTCTGACCGGGATGTACAGCGCGGTGATCTCCCACTCGGTATCCGAGGTGTCCGACGGATAGCGGCGCGGACGATTCACCGCGACGCACCCGCCCACAAGACATCGATGATCAACACCACCATCTACAACGGACGCCGGCTACTTCACAGGCTCTAACGGTCGTCTCAGCTTCGCTCGTTAGGAAGTAGGCCATCGGACAAGCGATGTAACCCGTATGTAGGAGGCTAGTGATGGCAGTCAACGCAGCGCCGTCCGGGGAAGCGCCAGCCGGTCGGTTGGCAGGCCGGTGGGTGCCGTGGTTGGTGATTGGCTTATGGCTGGTGCTGGCGGCGGGCATGGTGCCGCTGAGCGGAAAGTTGAGCTCGGTCACCACCGACAGCGCCGTAGACACCCTGCCGGCCAGCGCCGAGTCCACCAAGGTGGCGGTGCTGGAGGACAGTCTTCCCGAGGGTGACGACAACACGTTCGTCTTCGTGTACCACCGCGCCGACGGCATGACCGACGCCGACCGTGCGACGGTCGAGCGCCACTACGACACCCTTGCCAAGCGGTACCCGCCGAAGGAGGCGGCGGCCGGCGAGGACGACGAGGGCTCACCGACGAGCCCCTCCACCGACCGCAAGGCGATGATGTTCACCCTCGAGGTGAGCACGACCTACGGCGCACCGGAGGACATCGTCGGCCCGTTGCGTGACGCCGCGAAGGACCGCCCCTCCGGCCTGGAACTCGACGTGACGGGCCCTGGCGCGATCGACGGCGACATGGATGCCATCTTCGACGGCATCGACGTACAGGTCCTCCTCACCACCATCCTCGTCGTCACGCTCCTGCTCATCCTCACCTACCGCAGCCCGGTGTTGTGGATCATCCCGCTGGTGGCCGTTGGCGCGGCCGCACTGACCTCGATGGGGACCGTCTACCTGCTCGTCAAGGGCTTCGGCATCGTGGTCAACGGCCAGAACTCGGCGCTGCTGACGATCCTGGTGTTCGGCGTCGGCACGGACTACGCGCTGTTGCTCATCGCTCGATATCGGGAGGCACTGCACCACCATGAGAACGTCCGGGTCGCGATGGTCCACGCGCTGCGCGGCGCGGCGCCGGCCATCGTCGCGTCCGCGGCCACCGTGGTCGCCGGCCTGCTCTGCCTGCTCGTCGCCGACCTGAACAGCACCAGCGGGTTGGGCCCGATCGGTGCGGCCGGCATCCTGTGCGCGCTGGTGGCCATGCTGACGCTGTTCCCGGCGGTGCTCGTGGTGCTCGGCAGGCGGATCTTCTGGCCGGCCACCCCGCGGTTCAGCACGGCCGTGGAGGAGAAGCCGGGGCTGTGGGGACGGCTCGGCACCGCCATCAGCCGCCGCCGGTGGGTGGCGACGCTCGGCTCGCTCGGAGTCCTCGGCGTGCTCGCCCTCGGGCTGGCGGGCAACACCGGCGCCCTGCGGGAGCAGGACCAGTTCCTGTCCGCGCCGGAGTCGGTCACCGGCTTCACCGTTCTCCGCCAGCACTTCCCGGAGCTCGGCGGCCAGCCGATGACGATCTTCACGCGGCCGGCGCACCAGGAGCGGGTGCTCGACATCGTCAAGGACACTCGCGGTGTGGCCCTGGCCATCCCGGAGCAGACCAGCGGTGGCTGGGCCAACATCTCCGTGTTCCCGAAGGACGCGCCGGACACCGTCGCAGAGTACGACACGATCAAGCGGGTGCGCACCGCCGTGCACGCGGTGAGCGGGGCGGAGGCGATCGTCGGCGGGCCGAGTGCGGAGAACCTCGACACCGAGGTGACCACCAGCCGCGACGAGAAGCTGGTGATCCCGCTGGTGCTCGCCGTCGTCCTGATCGTCCTCGGGCTGCTGCTGCGCGCGATCCTGGCCCCGCTGGTCCTGATGGCCACCGTGATCGTCTCATTCGCCGCGGCCTTCGGCGGCAGCGTGTTCGTCTTCGACACGATCCTCGGGTTCAAGGGCGTCGACTATTCGGTGCCGCTGCTGGCATTCCTGTTCCTGGTGGCGCTCGGCGTCGACTACAACATCTTCCTGGCCAGCCGGGCCCGGGAGGAGACCGTGCGCCTCGGCACCAGAGAGGGCATGCTCAAAGCCCTCTCCGCTACCGGTGGCGTCATCACCTCGGCAGGCCTGGTCCTGGCGGCCACGTTCGCGGTCCTCGCCACACTTCCGCTGGTGATGCTGATCGAGGTCGGGTTCCTGGTCGCCTTCGGCGTGCTGCTCGACGCCCTGCTGGTGCGGTCGGTCCTGGTGCCCGCCCTCACCCTGCTGATCGGCCGACGGATCTGGTGGCCGAGCCGGCTGTCCCGTCCAGCGGCGGAGCTGCCGGACGGTCAACAGTCGCTCGCCGACGACGGGGAGCCCGCGCTGCAACGGTGAGCGCGGCGGCACGGACGAGATCCGGGACGGGGACCTAGGCCCGTCCCGGATCTTTTCATGGGCCCGACGGTCGCCGCCCCTTGGTCCTGCGCCACGCGCCGGGGCTGGGGTCGGCGCATTGCCGTGTCCTGCCCGGTGGTGGGCCGCGTGGGCCATTGCCCGACGGCCGCCGCCCTTTGGTCCTGCGCCGTGCGGCCGGGGCTGGGGTCGGCGCATCGCGGTGTCCTGCCCCGACGGTGAGCCGCGCGGGGCCATGCCCGAGGGCCGCCGTCCCTAGGGCCCTTCTGATGGATCTCCGCGGCGTCGCGACGCCCGGCACGCACTCTCGCCGCACCGGACAAAAGCCCTAGTAGCTCCGCTACGAGGACTTCCGCCCGGCACGCCGAGAGCACGCACCGAACGCCGCTCCTTCTTCCACGGAGATCCATCAGAAGGGCCCTAGTACTCCAGTTGCAGTTCTCCATATGCCCTGGTCAGAGGGCTCGTTCGGAGTCTAGTTGGCTGACGTCCCGTCAGGATGGCGGTGGTTCGTGACTCACCCGATCGGGGTGCGTTGGAACCGGTTATGGAGATGGAGAGCGGTGTCGAAGTAGGTCTGTGGGAAGGCGAGTTGGAGTCGCTGCTGCTCCGGGTGGGTGAGCGGTTCGGCCGCGTCGAGCCGCGGCGGCGGATGCGGGACTACGTGCGTGGCCTGTTGGCGCCGGTGGGCCGGAAGAACAGCTGGCAGCTGGCCGAGCATGCGGGCCATGACACCCCGTACGGGCTGCAGCGGCTGCTGTCGTGGTGCCAGTGGGATCCGGATGAGATCCGCGCCGACCTGCAGGATTACGTAGCCGAGCGGCTCGGGCAGCATGGCGGTGTGCTGATCGTCGACGACACCGGCTTCATCAAGAAGGGCACCGTCTCCGCCGGGGTGCAACGGCAATATTCCGGCACCGCCGGCCGCACGGAGAACTGCCAGATCGGGGTGTTCGCCGCCTACGCCTCAGCCAAGGGAAGGGCCTTGGTGGACCGCGAGCTCTACCTGCCCAAGTCCTGGACCGAGGATCCGGACCGGTGCCGCGCCGCCCGGGTCCCGGAGGACAGGTCCTTCGCGACCAAGCCGGAACTTGCACGCGCCATGGTCCGGCGGGCGCTGGATTCCGCCTTGCCGATCGCCTGGGTGACCGCGGATGCGGCCTACGGGCAGGAGTGGCACTTCCGTCGGATGCTGGAGGAGGCCGGTGTGGGCTACGTCCTGGCGGTGCCCAAGTCGCAGCAGGTCAAGTCGCCAGCGGGCAGCTGGCGCATCGACCATGTCCTGACCGGTGCCCCGGCCGAGGCATGGGAGCGGATCTCCTGCGGCCATGGCGCGAAGGGGCCGCGGGTCTATGACTGGGCCGCGGCCAAGCTGCCCACCGTCGACGGTTCCGATCCCGCCCACGACCGCTGGGTGCTGGCCCGTCGCAGCCTGGCGCGTCCCGAGGAGATCGCGTACTACCTCGCTTTCGCCCCGGCGGACGCCACCGTCTCCCAGCTGGTCCAGGTGGCTGGCTCCCGATGGGCCATCGAGGAATGCTTCCAGGCAGCGAAGAACGAATGCGGCCTGGACCAGTACGAAGTCCGCCGTTACGTCGGCTGGTATCGCCACATCACCCTGGCCATGCTCGCGCACGCTTTCCTGGCGGCGATGACAGCCCAGGCCCTCGAAAAGGGGGTCGAGGAAACGGTTCGAGCAGCCTCGCTCCCCTCACCGTGGCAGAAATCCGAAGGCTCCTGGACCTTGTCCATCCCCCCACAGTCCGACGCCACTCGCCCAGGCACCGTCTCCGCTGGTCAAGCTGGCGCCGACGTCACCAGGCCATCGCCCGCCACTGCCACTACCAACGCCGCACGCACCCCGATCGGGTGAGTCACGAACCACCGCCATCCTGACGGGACGTCAGCCAACTAGACTCCGAACGAGCCCTCTGACCAGGGCATATGGAGAACTGCAACTGGAGTACTAGTCCTGCGCCGCGCCGCCGGGGCGGGTCAGCGCACCGAGGTGTCCTCCCCGGCGGTGGGCCGCGCGATCGGGTCGGGCGGGGCCGCGGCCGGAAGATCGACCCGAAGCAGCGCGCCACCGCGTGCGGAGCGGGCGACGGTGGCCCGGCCGCCGTGGGCGTCGACGACCCGTTGCACGATCGACAGCCCCAGACCGGATCCCGGCAACGCCCGGGCGCTGTCGGCACGGTAGAACCGGTCGAACACCCGCGGTACGTCGGCGGCGTCGATGCCCGGCCCGGCGTCGTCGACCTCGAGCACCGCCGACGCGCCCTCGGCACGGAGCCGGACCTGGACCGGCTGGTCCGCGGGGGACCACTTGCCGGCGTTGTCGATGAGGTTGAGCACCGCCCGCTCGAGCGCAGCGGGGCGCCCGCTCACCCACACAGAGGTCACGTCGAGCGCCACCTCTATGTCGGGCACGCGGGAACCCGCCCGGGTCGCGGCGGCCACCACCACGTCGGCGAGGTCGAGCACCTCGGTGCTCTCGTCGCTGACGTCACCGCGCGCCAGGTCGGTCAGCTCGGCGACAAGGGTGCCCAACTCGGCCACCTGGGCGCCGAGATCGTTGAGCAGCCGGGTCCGGCTCTCCGCCGGCAGTGCGCTGTCCAGGGTGCCGCGCCGATCGAGCCGGATCAGCAGCTCGACGTTCAGGCGCAGGCTGGTGAGCGGGGTCTTGAGCTCGTGGGCGGCGTCCTCGGCGAGCAGCCGCTGGGCCCGCCGGGAGTCCCGGAGAGCGGCGAGCATGTCGTTGATCGACTGGATCAGCCGCCGGATCTCCCCACCGCCCTCATCCGGGATGTCGGCGTCGAGATCCCGGGTGTGCGCGACACGTACCGCGGCGGTGGTCAGCCGGTCGATCGGTGCCAGCCCGGTTCGCGCCACGGTCCGCCCGACAAGCGCGCCGCCGACCACGCAGAACAGCCCGATCAGCAGCATGCCGAACCCGAACCGGTTGATCAGGCTGTCGTCGGCGACGCGGGCCACCTGGACCGCGCCGTCGCCCGCCCGCAGCGTGTAGATGAGGTAGCCGTCCTCGTCGCTGTCGTTCGACTCCATCAGGTCGGCCGACGCGCCCTGCGCCACGCGCCCGGCGTGCTCGCTGACGGGGGGCAGCGTGGGTTGGCCGGCCGGCGTCCGGGTCGAGCCGTCGGGCAGGATGACCCGCACCAGCCGACCGGATCCGGGATACGGCGGTAGCTGGACCTGCGCCAGACCGGCGCGCTGCGCGTTCGTCGCCAGGACGCGGGAGTCGGCGCGCAGCTGATTCTCGGCGGTGTCCCGCAGCTCCCAGTCCAGTAGCTCGCTGGCCACCTGGAAGGCCACGAACACGCTGACCGCGATGGCCGTCGCCGCGATCACCGTCAGCCTGGTCCGCAGGGACCGCCGGCGCCACCATCGGGTCAGCCGGCGCGGTTCCCGGCCGGCGGGCCTGCTCACGGAGGAGTCTCCCGCAACGTGTATCCCAGGCCGCGCAGCGTGTAGATCAATCGCGGCTCACCCTCGGCCTCCATCTTGCGGCGCAGGTAGCTCACATATACCTGGAGGTTGTTGGCGGTGGCGCTCATGTCGAAGCCCCAGATCGCCTCGAACAGCGCGTCGCGGGTCAAGACCCGGGTCGCGTTGCGCATGAGGACCTGCAGGAGGGAGAACTCGGTCCGGGTCAGGCGCAGCGGCCGCCCGCCCCGCCACGCCTCGAACCTGTCGGGATCGAGTCGGACGTCGGCGAACGACAGGATCTGCGACTCCCCGTCGGTCGGCGTGCGCCGGCGCAGCAGGGCCCGCACCCGGGCCAGCAACTCCTCGGTGGCGAACGGCTTGGGCAGGTAGTCGTCGGCGCCCGCGTCCAGCCCCGTGACCCGGTCGGAGACCTGGTCACGGGCGGTCAGCATCAGCACCGGCAGATCCCGACCCGCGGCCCGCAACCGCCGGCAGGTCTCCAACCCGCCGAGGCGGGGCATCATCACGTCGAGGATCAGCAGATCCAGCGTGTCACCGCCGGCCCCACCGACCCCGTCGAGCACGGCGAGACCGTTGGCGACGGTGCTGGTGTCGTAACCCTCGACCTGGAGCACCCGCTCCAGCGACTCACGGATGGCCGCTTCATCATCCGCGATCATGATCCGCACGCCGGCCCGCCCCCTTCCAGTCGACGCTTTCGCCGCTCATTGTCCCCGACCAACCTGAAGCCAGGATTAGAGCGTCGCTGGGCACCCCGCGCTTAGCTTGACTCTGAAGCTCAGGAAAACCTAGCGGGCTTGGGGTCGGCGCCCGTGGGTTCCGATGCGGGTGACACCGGTGGCGGCTTCGAGCTGCTGCTTCAGGCGCTGGTTGTCCAGGGCGATCTGCTGGATGCGGGCGGCGGCCGGCGAGAGGTGGGCGGTCAGCTCCTTGTTCCGCCGCTTCAGCTTGGCATTGCGAGCAACAAGCTGGTCGTAGTGGCTGGTTGGAGTGTCGGCTTCGGGTGCGCTGGTGCGGGCGGCTTCGGCGATGTCCCGGGCAATGTCGGGGAAGGTGGCGGCGGAAGGTGGTGTTGCTCAGCCCGAACTCGCTGGCCAGGGCGAGGACAGTGGGGCGCTTGCCGGTGTCGGTGGCCGTTTGACGGAGCCGGGTCAGGGCCGCGCGGACCCGCGCTTTGGATGGGAGGTCGGTGCGGCGGGTCACGAGGGCTCCTGAGTGGTGGCGAGGAGGTCTTCGATCTGGTGCTTGCGCCGGAGCAGTCGGTTCTGCAGGAAAGGCGGCAGCGGTGGGCGTCGGGTCAGCTGCTGGTCGACCAGTTCGATCTCTCCTCGCCAGGCGTCGGTGTTCTCCCGGGTGAGGGCGACGTTGCGGCAGGCCAGTGGCTGGCACTGGGGGTGGTCGCCGAGTCCTTCGAAGGCTCCTTGGCGGGCCCGTTCACAAAGGGCCTTGGCCGGGTCGTGGACGCAGGAGATGTAGGTGCCGGGATAGACCGCGGGGTCGTCCCGGTTCATGATCCATCGGAGTCTGCGGTCGTCGAGGACGACGGTGCCCTGGAAGCGGGTCCGCTGTCCGAACTCCTCCAGGCGGCGGGCGACCTCGGCGGCTGCCGGTCCGGCCAGGCGGGTGTGTCCGTGGGCGTCGATCACGGTGAGAAGGTGTTCGCCGCGGGCCAGGGCTTGTTCGCTTTCGACCTCGGCCCGGAAGCCGGAGTCGCTGGTGCCGGCGTATCCCTCGAAGACCTGGATGCTGTGGTGGCGGTATTGGAGGGCTCCGGCGATGGTCCCGCCGGGGCGGCAGGCGATGAACCAGGCCAGGGTGCGGCGGAACCGGGCCGTGTGCAGCTTGAAGGGGCGGCCGTTGACCGCGGGGATGGCGTCGTGGCGTCCGTGGCTGTCGCAGTAGCGGTTCACCCAGGCGCCGAAGTGATTGAGGTTGTCGTTCGTCTGGCCGGTGGTCATGGCGGCATGGCGGCGTCCCTTGTGGCCGCCTGCGCCGTGGTGGAGACGGTTGAACAGGTGGTCGACGTCGGGTGGCTGGAGCATCTCGAGCACGGTGATCGCGCGGGCGACGGGTTCGCCGACGTTCCAGATCGCCGTCACTCCGCGGGGATCGGCCTCGCCCTTGAACGACAGGCTGGTCACCTTCCACCGGTAGGGGCTTCCGGCGCTGTCCGTCTCGGTGCGCAGGCAGCCCCTGGCGAGGGCTTTGACCTCGTTGTCGCGCATGCCGCTCAGGTAGGCGATGACGATGTAGGCCGCGGTCTGCAGCATCCGGGCGAGCATGGCCAGGCCGTGGTCGTGGAAGTGGCGGGTGACGATCTGGCCGATCCAGGGTGGATCGACAGCTCCTCCGTACGCGAGTCCCGGCGGATCGCCGCGAAAAGCTCGACCTTGGATCTCGGGCCGTCCATCCGGGCCCCCTGCCTGTCGGAAGCACATCAATGCTCCCACCGCAAGACTGCCCCTGGGGCCACTTCTGACGAACACTCATCTACCGATCAAGCTCCTGGGGCCACAGGATTCGTTCCGATGGGGCCAGAGAGGCCGTTCAGAGCCAATGTTGGTCGGCGTGTCGTCTTGGTCCTGGTGTGTCGTGGACAGCCTGCGTGCGGTTGAAGGTCGGCCTGTTCGGGGGCCTGGATGCTCACGCTGGAGGAGGAGGTGGACGCTCACGCTCTGCGTCGGCAGGGGTGGACGATCTCGGCGATCGGCCGGGCCGTGACCGCAAGACAATTCGCGCTTATCTGAACGGGGAGATCACTCCTGGGCAGCGGCGGCAGCCGCCGGATGCGTTCGCGCCGTTTGTGGAGTACTGCCGGCAGCGGCTGGCCGATGATCCGCATCTGTGGGCGACGACGCTGTTCGACGAGGTGCGGGAACTCGGCTATGAGGGTGCGTACTCGACGTTCACCCGGGCTATGCGCCGATATGAAGTGCGCCCACATTGCGACCCGTGCCACGGGGCGAAGGGCCGCGACACGGCCGTGATCGCCCACCCGCCGGGCGAGGAGATCCAGTTCGACTGGCTGGAACTGCCAACTCCACCGGGTGAGTGGGGTGTTGGAGAGCACGCGCATTTGCTGGTCGGGGCCCTGTCGCATTCGGGACGTTGGCGGGCTCAGCTGGCCGAGTGCGAGGACTTCCCGCACTTGGTCCAGGCCCTGGTTGCCGTGCTGCGCAAGCTGGGCGGGACAGCCCGGCGGTGGCGGTTCGACCGCATGTCGACGGTCTGTTACGCCTCCAGCGGGCAGCTCACCGCGGCATTCGCCGGTGTCGCGAAGTACTACGGCGTCGGCGTCGACATCTGCCCGCCACGACGCGGCAACCGCAAGGGGGTTGTGGAAAAGATGGACCATGCTGCCGCCCAGCGGTGATGGCGCACGGTCCCCGACCACCTCACCGTCGAGCAGGCCCAGTCCGGCGTCGACGAGCTCGCTGTGAGGATGGACGAGCGCCGCCGCACCGCCGGCGGAGGCCGGACGACGGTGGGTGAACTGGCCGCGGCGGAGCCGCTGCTGGAGGTTCCGGCCCTGCCGTTCCCGGCCGAGCTGGCGGTCGAGCGGACCGTGACTGCGCAGGGCCTGGTGCAGTTCGAGGGCAACTTCTACTCCGTCCCGCCCGGCCTGCCCGGGGCAAGGCTCCTTGTCGTCCACCGCTTGGGCGAAGACGTGGTCAGCATCGCCACCGCTGGCAGGGCGGTAATCGCCCGTCACCGGCGGGCGCCGCGCGGGGCCGGGCAGACCGTCCGCGACGCCGGGCATGTGATCGCGCTGGAGCGCAGGGTGCTGGAGTCCTTCTCGGATCGGGCGCCCTGCAAGAACAAGGTCCGGCGCCCGCCGTCGGAGGCCGCGCTAGTGCTGTGACCGCATGGGTTCACCGAGTTGAGTGCGCTCAGTCGAGCAGTGCCGCCTTCCACACCCACGACGTCCGGCGGGGCAGACCGTCCAGGTCCCCGCGTCCGGTGCACCACAGCAGCACTCGGACGGGCTCGCCGGGCGGGGCGTCGGGGAACAGTCGGTCGAGCACGGCCGCGCATAGCGGTGCCGGCGGCAGCCAGTCCACGCCCAATCCGCGGGTGATGTCGTTGGTGTGCAGCAGGATCTCGGCGACGCCCATCGCCGCGAACCCTGTAGGGTCGCACGGGCCCCAGTGCCAGGCACGCAGGGACCGGTCGGCGGTGGCCAGCGCGCTGCCGAGTAGCCCGCCGCAGGCGGCGGCCACCTGCAGCACCTCGGCAGGCGAGGCGGTGGGTCGCACGCGCAGGTCGAAGGGGAGGTAGGCGTCGGCCGGGCTCGCGGCGAGCTGGCCCGCGTAGGCCAGCAGGTCGTGGCCGATGTGTGCGGCCGTCTGCTGGCAGCTCCACTCCAGCGGGCCGGCCGGAACCGTCCAGTCCTCGCCCGTGCGAGGCCCCAGTACCTCCAGCATCTCCGCCACGGCGGCCTGAACGTCTTGGTGGTCCATGCGGTGCTCCTCGCAAGGCAGGTTGTGGTGCGGCTGTGCTGTTCGTTCGTTCAGGCCGCGGCGGTGATGGGTCTGCCGCCCCAGCGGATGCCCTTCTCGCTGCGGATCCGGGCACGTTCCTTGCGCTGGGCCGCGAGGAGGTCCGGGTGGCGGGCGTTGGTGTTGCGCCAGCGCAGGTAGGCATGCAGGGCCCGAGTCTGGATGGTGTGGTTGGGGTGGTGGGAGTTGGCGACGGTGAATTGCCGGAGCGGTCCGAAGTGGGCCTCGATCGGGTTGGCCCAGGACGCATAGGTCGGGGTGAAGCACAGCTCGACCCGGTTCTTCTTCGCCCAACGCCGGATCTGCTCGCCCTTGTGGGCGGACAGGTTGTCCAGGATGACGTAGATCGGGGCGCCGTCCGGGCGGGCCGCGCGGATTGATCTGAGCGCGGCCAGGGTGTTCGCAGCGCCCTTCTTGCGGCGGTTGACGCCCCACAGGGTGTCGTCACCGACCGAGTAGCAGCCGTGGAAATAGCGAACTCCGTGGGTGCGGTGGTAGGTCGCGGGGTGCCGCTCTGGCCGGCCCTGCTCAGCCCAGCACGACCCGGCGGTGGGCCGGATGCCGAGCGGGCCGAACTCATCAAATGCCAACACGCGGTCCGGGAAGCGCTCCAGCACCTCCTCGATGCGGTCGAGCTTGGCGTCACGCTCGGGGTCGGGCGACTCTTTCCACGTCTTGGTGCGCTGGAAGGTGACGCCGGTGCCGGGCGAGCATGCACCGTAACGCCTCCCGGCCGATCCGGATCACGCGGCCGTGCACCTTCCGCAGGTAAGCGGCGAGTTTGCGGATCGACCAGCGGGTAAAGGGCTGGCCGAGCTTGGTCGGGCGAGTGGTGGCCGTCTGGACGACGAAGTCCTCGTCGTCAGGACTGAGCAGGCGGGGACGGCCTCCCGCCCACCGAGGGTCCAGGCAGGCCAGGCCGATCTCGTTGAACCGGTGGATCACATCGCGGACGGTGTCCTCATCGGCCTGTACCAGCTTCGCGATCACCGGCACCCGGTTCCCGCCCGCAGAAGCCAGCAGCATCATCGCGCGCCGAAACCGCACCGAACTGGTGCTTCCCCGGCGCACGATCTGCTGCAGCTTCCGCCCCCTGGTCGGTCAACCTGCGCACACGGACAGGCTCAGCCACCACACCCCCAGCAGTCGGATCGAACTCACCGCACATCCAACCGCCCGGACCACCGACCCGGCGAACCTAATCCGTAGTTAAGGGCGTTCCGATGGAGCGGAAGCTTCTCGGCATGTTCGAGTAGGGGGCTGCGATGCCTGCGGCGAACCGGGTCTACTGAGGCCTCCGCATAGAGCGGCACGCGGTCCTGGTACGTGGTGGCAGTTGCGCGGGCGCCGGACGTATGCCTCGTTGCCTACAGGTCTCCGAGACCTTGGTAGAGATCGGCAGCGTCCGGCGCCTGCGAATCCGTCAACACTGCCGCTGTGACCACTCGTTGGTGTTGGTGGTGCGAGCCCTCCACACGGTGACCCCTTGCAATGCCCGAGCCGTTCGAGCTCCCGCAAAGACCGGGGCCCGTGGGACGAGCTGGTGCCACGAACGGCTACTGAGGTGGCGGACCGGCCACAGTGCTGAGTCCTGGGATTAGGTCGCTGCGTGGCCTGTATGAGCTCGTGACCAGCACGAACAGCAAGCTGGAGGGGAAAGACTTGATCTATTGCGGCATCGACTGGGCGGAACGCACGCACGACGTCGCCCTGGTCGACGACAGTGGCCAGTTACTGGCCAAGCGGCACATCACCGACGACGCGGCAGGCTACAAGATCCTGCTGGACCTCCTTGCCGAATACGGCGACACCGAGGAGACCCCGATCCCAGTCGCGATCGAGACCTCCCGAGGCCTGGTCGTCGCCGTGCTGCGGACAGGTAAGAGGCAGGTGTTCGCGATCAACCCGATGGCCGCTGCACGCTACCGCGATCGGCACTCCGTCTCCCGCAAGAAGTCCGACCCCGGAGACGCCCTCGTCCTGGCCAACATCCTGCGCACCGACATGCACGCCCACCGGCCGCTGTCTCAGGACAGCGACTTGGCCCGTGCCGTTGCGGTCCTTGCCAGGGCTCAGCAGGACGCGACGTGGAACCGGCAGCAGATCTCCAACCAGCTCCGGTCGCTGCTACGCGAGTACTACCCGTCCGCGCTGGCGGCCTTCGAGCCCTGGAAGAACGGTCTGTGCCGCCGGGAGGCGCACGAACTCCTCAAGGCGGCTCCGACACCAACGCGGGCCTCGCGGCTAACGCGCACCCAGTTGCAGGCCGCACTCAAGCGCGCCGGCCGACAACGGGGCATCGAGGCCGAGGCCGACCGGCTCCGGGAGATCTTCCGCGCCGACTGGGCACACCAGCCATCCCTGGTGGAGGACGCACTCGGCACACAGATGCTTGCGCTCGTGGTCCAGCTGGAGGCCGCCTGCACCGCCGCCGACAATCTGGCCAAGGCGGTGGAGGAGACTTTCCCTCAGCACCCGCACGCTGAGATCATCCTCAGCTTCCCCGGACTCGGCATCCAGCTCGGTGCCCGGCTGTTCGCCGAGATCGGAGACGACCGCACCAGGTTCGCCGACGCCCGCGGCCTGAAGGCGTAGGCCGGCGCCTCACCCATCACCCGGGCCTCCGGCAAGAAGTCGAGCATCACCCGCCGATGGGTGAAAAACGACCGTCTCAACCACGCCGGCTACCTCTGGGCCTTCTCCGCCATCACCGCCTCACCGGGCGCCAAAGCCCACTACCGCAGGCGCCGCGACGGCCACGGAGACTGGCACGCTGCCGCACAGAGGAACCTCTTCAACCGCATGCTTGGCCAGCTCTACCACTGCCTTCAGCACGGACGGCTTTTCGAGGAGGCCGTCGCCTTCCCCATCGCAACCGAGGCTCTCGCAGCATGAGATCCCTCAGCCACCGGTCGCGAGGGACCAGCGCTCTTGGATGACGGCCTGTTTCCGCTCAAGTTCCGCATCCATCACGCGATTGGTGAGGGTCCCCGGAATCGTGAGCGAGCGCCCATGGGCCCTGATGACACGAAGGTCCGACCAGGTTCCGCTCCGTGACACCCGCTGCCGCTTCTCGATGCGCGCGACCTCGCTCCAGGGAACCACTCGCCTGCTGACGAAGGTGCGGAATTCCAGCCCCGTCATGGTCAGGAGTACCTGGCCATAGATCGAGTTGATCGTGCTCAACAGCACAACTACGGAGAAGGCCCCTACGCCACCGATCCACCACCATTTGCCCGGTTCATGCGTGGTCAAGCTCATCGCCAACATCACACCAACGAGCGCCAGCGTCAGGATGCCGGTCCGCCACCAGTATCGCTGCCGATCACGAGAGTTGAAGCCGATCCACGCCTCGGGCATGTCCATAACACTACCGACGCACACTCGAACAACGACCATCCCGGCTTGACGAGTTACGTGCCTGAGGTGTCTATGCGGTCAGAGCACTAGCTGAAGCCGACAAGCTACGGAACCGGCAGGCCACCGGGTCGACCGGTCACGTCCGCTGGAGTGGTGTATCGACGGCCACTCGGTGATCTCGTTTTGAAGCTATGCGGTGAGTTCGGTCGGGAGGACGGTCTCGTCGGTTTCTGACTCGATCGGGTGGAGGCGGGCCTTGGCCAGCAGGTCAAGTCCCATGTAGCGGCGGGCTTCGGTCCACTCGTCGTTCTGCTCGGCCAGCACGGCGCCGACCAGGCGGATGACGGCGCTGCGGTCAGGGAAGATGCCGACCACGTCGGTGCGGCGGCGGATCTCCTTGTTCAGCCGTTCCTGCGGGTTGTTCGACCAGATCTGCCGCCAGATCTCCCGCGGGAACGCGGTGAAGGCCAGCAGGTCGTGCTGGGCGGTGTCCAAGTGGGCTGCGGTCTTGGGGAACTTGGCCTCCAGCGCATCCAGGACGTGCTGCATCTGGGCCTTCACGGCGTCGGTGTCGGGTTGTTCGAAGACGGTCCGCAGCAGCGTGGCCACCCAGGGCTGGGCCGATTTCGGGACCTGGCTGAGCAGGTTGCGGGCGTAATGCGTGCGGCATCGCTGCCACGATGAGCCGGGCAGGACCGCGCCGATGGCGTCGACCAGGCCGGCGTGGGCGTCGGAGATGACCAGCTGGACGCCGGACAGGCCGCGAGCGATCAGCGAGCGCAGGAAGGCCAGCCAGCCGGCGCCGTCCTCGGCGGTGGCGACATCGATGCCGAGGATCTCGCGGTGACCGTCCGCGTTGACGCCGACAGCGATCAGGGCGTGGACGCTGATGATCCGGCCGCCCTCGCGGACCTTCTGGGTCAGCGCATCGACCCAGACGAACGCGTAAGGGCCCTGGTCCAGGGTCCGGTTGCGGAAGGCGGCGACCTGCTCGTCGAGGTGCCGGGCCATCGCTGAGACCTGCGACTTGGACAGCTGGGTGACGCCGAGCGACTCGGCGAGCTTCTCGACACGGCGGGTGGACACCCCCAGCAGGTAGGCGGTGGCGACCACCGAGATGAGGGCCTGTTCGGCCCGGCGACGTCGTTCGAGAAGCCAGTGCGGGAAGTAACTCCCGCTCCTGAGCTTGGGGATGGCGAGTTCCACGGTGCCGGCCCTCGTGTCCCACTCACGCGAGCGATATCCGTTGCGGTGATTGACTCTCTCGTCGCTGACCTGCCCGTATTCGGCATTGCAGAGCGCGTCTGCCTCCGCGGACATGAGCGCGTCGGCGAATGTCTTGATCATCGCGCGCAGCAGATCGGGACTCGCCGCGGCGAGGTTGTCCTCGGCAAGGGCGTGCAGGGGCAGACTGTCAGGTGCGGTCATCGTGCTGATCTCCTTCGGGCTTCGACACCTCGAAGATCAGCCGGTGGCCGTTCATCTATGCGGGCATCATCCCGACGCCGGAGCAAACCCCCGGATCAGGTCGAACCCGTACACCATCTCCATGGACGCAACCGCCGCCGGAAGCACTCGACTTCGGTCGTCAGACCGTGACGCTGCTGGTCGGCCGGGAGGCCAGACCGCTGATGGGGTGGCGTGCCTGCCCTCGTGGCGTGAGCACTGGATCCATTAGGCCGCGCGCCGCCTTCCGCGGTCCCCGTGGCACGTTCGCCAGTAGTGGGCGCCACCGCTCTGGCCGGGACCGTCCCCGGCCAAGGCGTGATTCCCTGAGCGGGCGGCCGGAGCCCTATTACGGCGTAATAGCGTGCCGGGAGCCTGCCTCGACCTCGTCGAAGACGGCCGGGGAAGTCTGCTGCCGTCCAATCGAGGCGTTTGACCCTGAACCCAGTGAGCTGGAACGCAGTGAGGGGTGATGGGTGGCTGTACCGGCCTGGTGCAGAACCGCACAGTGAGGTCGCGTAGGTCGATGCTGTACGTGAGCGACGGAGGTGTCCGCTGCTGGGCTGCGTCACGATCCGATTCGAGGACATGCGCCGGTGCGGACATTCCGGTGATCGTGGAGTGAGCGTCACTTTTTGGCAGGACGATGGGTGGGAGCGTCGGCGCGTCTGGACTACTTCGTTCGCCGCGTGGACGGCTCGGTGAACTCCTCGACCGAAGCCGCCATCCGAACGTCCCGCGGGGACTCGGCAGGGTCTTGTCCATTCTCATCCAACCCAGTCCGATCCCCGGCTGTTGACCAGGGACGACTGACTTCGGTGAGACGCCTGCGCCCTGAGGAGGCCGCAGCCCCCGCCTCTCTGGGCCTGCGGCGACTGGATTCGATGAGACGAATACGCAGTCGACTCTGTTGGGTGAGACGGGACAGGACAACAACCAGGTGCCCGGCGCCACGCCCACCATCAGGCGATGAGACGGCTGGGGGGAACTTCGGCCGCCTACGCTGGAATCAGCGGCCGTGGTTGGGCCGTGTTCCCCTGGATGCTCTCGGCCCATTGAGTCTCCTGCCGTGGGGAGCGAAGGAGTCCAGCTTCACGCCGCGTCATTGCACGCTGCAGACACTCGGGAACGGCTCGATCGCCGTACCGGCGGGCCGAACGGTACGGGGAACAGGACCTCCCGATGCGTCGTGACCGGATCAGCCGCCTTGCCGACCGTCGCCGCCTCTACACGCACGAGACCTACGACCAAGCCCGCTCACAACTACGCGCCGACCAGCCACCGATCCCCGCGGCCACAGGAGAGCAGCTCCGCTTCGAGGCGGACCTCTTCCACGAGATCCTCAACTCCCGCAGCGACTTCACCGCCTACCCCTTCGGGATCTCCCGAGTACGCCCCAGCGTCGACAGCATCGAACTCGAGGTGGAGAGCGAGCGACGGGCGCACGAGATCCTCCGCACGATCCTTCCCTCGCACGAGCCCGGCTGCGACGTGCACGGCATGCCCGGCATCAGGATCCGGCAGCGCACGAAGAACGGCATCGAGATCCACCAGGCCGGCCGGGCGACATCGGCATGGCTGACCGGTCTGCCCGCCAGCGCATGGAAGAGGGCGGAGGTCGAAGGACTCGACACCATCCTCGCCGAACTCGCCTGGCAGCCGGTGTGGAAGGGCCCCGACCACTGGACCGAGGAAGAACTCGCCTTCGAGCAGCGCTGGAACACGGGGGAGTGGTCGCGCCACTTCCAGGCCGGAGCATGGTGCAGCAGCGGCTTGCTGCGCCGCCTCGCCCTCTTCCACACGGTCGTGCCCGCCGACCACGTCAGCGGCTACCGAGGCCTCGGGATTCGCGGATACGAAAAATCGGATCCGGTGCGCTGGTGCCTGGACCTCGATCACAGGACCGGCGTGCGCTATCGGAAGCAGGAGCTCGTCGACGCGCTGACCGACCCAGAGTTCGGCTTGCCCGTCGCACGGGCCCACCACCTCGATGCGATCTACCCGCCCCACGAGATGAAGAACTGGATCAGGCTGGACGACGAAGCCCGCACCGGCCTGATCGAGCTACGGTTCACCACCTTCAACTACCCCTCCCTACAGAAAAGACCGACCCCAGGTACCGGGCGATCGTGGAAACCATCCGAGCCCGCGTGGACGCGGTGCTGGCCGCCAGCTGACCGACGGGAGGCACAGTGGACAGCGGCTGAAGCGGGGAGCGTCGTCGGTGCAGCGGTACCCCGTGATCCAGGTGCAACCCCGAGCGGTCCCACCCCGGCGACCGCCCGCCCTCCACCGCGCGATGCGCGACGCGTTCGAGGTCTTGGAAGAGGAATCGGCGGCCGGGTACGGGGTCGCCACCTGGGCGGGCCTGGAAGAGGAGGCCTTCACTGTCGGGGAGCTGCTCGCCCTGGCCGCCGAAGCCGCCGGCGGACAGCACCACCTGGGCGCGGTCCAACTGCCCGTCAGCCTGGTGATGATGACGCCGATCGCGCAGGCACTGAGCGGCCAGGGCCCCGCTCCCGGCCGCCGCCGGTGCCGGGCTGCGGATGATGGCCTCCGCGCCGCTGCACGGCGGTGAACTCCCCGGCATCGTCGACCAGGAGCTCGCCGACCTCATCCAGCCGGGCCTGACCCCCGCACAGGCGTGCGTACTCGCGGTCGCGTCATGCCCAGGAGTGACGGACGTCCTTCGGCCGCCTCCGGTGCGCCACACTGGAGGGGAAGCGGCCGACGCCGTCGTCCAACCCTCCCTGACCGCCGCCAAGTTGCGGAGATCACCGGTGTACTCACCTCCCCCTGACCCGGAAACCGAGCGCCGCATGCGCGCCCACCACGCCGGCGCCGCCAAGGCCTTGGACGTGCAGACGGAGCCTGGCGGGGAGTTCTGGGGTTGGGCCGGGCGCACCCTGGGTGCGCCCGGCCCGCACCGCCACCGACGGCCGACCGGTCTGGCTGCGACTGGTGTCCGCCCCGGAGGACAAGGCGTCAGGGAAGCTCTGGGACGGTGCCCTGGACGCACAACACGCCTTCGGTGACCTCGACGGGCACGGCCCGCGCTCCTGGGCGTGCACGACATGTTCGACGACGGCACCGCCTACCGGGCAGAGCTGTCGGCCCGCGTCGACCAGCCGGTCCTGTCCGCCGACCCGATCCTCCAGCACGACCTCCAGCTGCCGGACTCCTGGTGGGCCGACCTGGCAGGGACGCTTGAGAAGGTGTCGGCCGCCGACACCGACCCCATCGCCGTACGCCAGCAGTACATGGACCGGGCGATCCCCGAGTTCGTCGGCATCCCGGCACCCGCCGTGACACGCTTGAGCACCGCCCACTCCGACGTGCACTGGGCGAACCTCACCGCGTCGCCTCTGCGGCTGCTCGACTGGGAGGGATGGGGCCTGGCTCGAGGGCTTCGACGCCGCCACGCTCTACGCCTACACGCTGCTCCAGCCGGACACCGCCGCCCGTCCGCGACACCTTCCCCATCCTGGGCAGTCCAGCCGGCCGCGCCGCCGAAGCGACCGTGTGCGCCATGCTCCTGCAGACCGTGGCCCGCGGAGACAACCTCACCCTCGAGGACCCGCTCCGGAACTGGTCCGAAGAACTCCGCCGCCGTTGCCGGCGCGTCAAAACCGGGGTTTTGAATACGCGCTGACGGCCGTGGAAGGGGGAAGCGGCCAGAACCCGGTTCTGAGGTGTCGGGGCGTTGGCCAAGCTGGATGTGGTGTTCTCGACAAGCAGTTGGTGCCAGGCACTCTGCTGCTGGTGGGGAAGTGGTCCGACGACGTGCGCTGGTTGACGCTGGTGTGGGTTGTGGTGGAGGCGTAGGTGTTCCTGGGCGCGGCACCACAAGCAGGTCCGCGCCCAGGAACACCCGCACCCGGTCCCGCCGCTGCCCCTCGAACGACGCCTCCCCTACGGCGAACCGCGCCTACTGGCGGTCCGTGACCTCCCGCCAACGCACCGGGGCCCGCTCCACGGACTCGCCTCCGCCGAGCAGGCACTCAGTCACCAGGTGCGCGCGTATTCCGGCGCGGCCGGCCGCGGTGCAGTCGAAGAGAGTGTCGTCGACGTCCCACACCACGGCCCGAATGCTCATGATCCGACGGTAACCCGGTGCCGGGCGGCCCGTACGGGGAACGCGTCAGCTGTGCGCGCCCCACCACCTGAAGCGGGTGGATTCAATCCCGTACTTGTCCACCACAGTGATCGGGCTGGTGTAGACGGCGTCACCGTTGGCGGAGGTGCGGAGCATCGGCCCGAGCCAGTTCGTGAGCCTGTTGCTGTCGCCGCTCCAGATCTGCCCCCAGCCGCCGTTGCCGCAGTTGCTCGTCCAGACGACGTTCGTCTCGGTCTTGTAGTCCGAGGTGAGGCAGTCTCCGTTGGCGCTGCTCACCAGCCGGCCCCACCGGTGCCCCCCGTACTCGAAGTCGTTCGTCCAGTACCACCTCCGGGTGGCGAGCGAATCGTTGCAGGTGGCCGACCAGACGTTGCCCGTCGTGGTCGACGAGGTGAGACAGGTGCCCTCGTGATCGTTTCTGAAGGTCCAGTAGGTCTCGGCCGACGCAGTGGAGAGGGAGCCCGCGACGGCCAGCAGCAAGGCGCTGAGGGCGGGGGGCAGAGTCAGCCTGAGTACCGTTCTCGGTGAGGTCATGAACGTGAGGATCGGGTGAAGAAGAGTTATCCATCTGAATTCGCCATGAACACTTCACGCTCGGTCGGCGGGCCGGAACGACTCGGGGCGGGGGCCGCAGCCTCCGCCCCGCACGTCTGGTCGGATCTCTGCGCCGCCAGCCTCGCCAGCGCCGCGTCGATCCTCGCCAGCGTCTTCTCCTTGCCCAGGATCTCCAGGGGTTCGAAGAGCGGGAGGCCGACCGTGCGGCCGGTGACGGCGACACGGATCGGGGCCTGGGCCTAGCCGAGCTTGAGGCCGTGGGTCTCGCCGGCGGCCAGGACGGCTTCCTTCAACGCCTCAGCCGTGTTCCAGTCCGCCCACTCCAGCTTCTCGCGGGCCGTACGCAGAAGGGCGTCGCTGCCCTCCTTCATCGCCTTGGTCCAGGACGCCTCGTCCTCGACCGGCTCCGCCAGGAACAGGAAGCCGACATTGTCCGTGATCTCCGACAGCACACCGGAGGCCAAGGCGTCGGGGAAGCTGTGGGACGGCGCCACGGACGCACAGCACGCCTTCGGCGACCTCGATGGGCACCGGCCCGAGCTCCTGGGCGTGCATGACGCCTTTGACGACGGCACTGCCTACCGGGTGGAGCTGTCGGCCCGCGTCGACCAGCCGGTCCTGTCCGCCGGCCCGATCCTCCAGCACGACCTCCAACTGCCGGACCCCTGGTTGTCCTGTGCCGACGAACCTTGATCGCGTGCCATCGAACTTTGATCGGCATAACCCGGCACGCACTCGTGACAGACAGGACACCTGTTCGCCTGACCTTGTCGTGGCGGCCCTCTCGCGGGGTGACCGGCGAGGGGGTCGCCTCCACTAAAGCGTGTTGCAGAACGCTGTGATCAGGGCATTTCCCTTGCATGGGTGGGGTGTTGAGGGCTGAGCCGGTCTGGGTGGAGACGTTCACCGGTCTGCGGGCTGAGCAGTTCGGGCGGCTGCTAAGGGCGGTTCGGGAACGTGGTGGTGAGGGGTGCGGGTGGGGTCGTCCGTGGCGGCTTCCGCTGGCCGAGCGGGTGCTGCTGGTGGCTGTCTACTACCGCACGAACCTCACGATGCGGCAGCTCGCCCCGCTGTTCGGCATCTCCCCGGCGACCGTGTGCCGGGTGATCCAGCGGCTGGGGCCGCTGCTCGCGCTCGAGCCGGTACGTGCCCCGCAGGAGGCAGTCGAGCGGTTGTGGATCGTGGACGGCACCCTCATCCCGGTCCGTGACCGAGGTGTGGGTGCCTCCTCGCGTAACTACCGTTTCTCAGCAAACGTGCAGGTCATCGTGGACGCAGACACCCGGCTCGTGGTGGCCGCGGCCCGTCCGCTGCCGGGCACCACCGCGGACGCGCACGCCTGGCGGCGCTCCGGACTGGCCGAGCACTGCGAAGGCGTGACGGTGCTCGGCGACGGCGCTTATCTCAACACCGGCCTGATCGTCCCGCACCGCAAACGCCCCGGACGGCCGCTACTCAAGGGCGAAGAGGAGGACAACGCGGAGCACCGCAAGGTCCGCGCCCGTGTGGAGCATGTGATCGGACGGATGAAGAATTACAAGATCCTGCGTGACTGCCGGCAGCGCGGCGACGGCCTCCATCACGCCGTTCAGGCCGTCGCCCGCATGCACAACCTCGCCCTCACCGCGTGACCAGACGCGACAAACGCCCAGTTCAGCCTGCCTGATCACAGCGTTCTGCAACACGCTTTAGGGTCCGTCTTCAAAGATCGTCAGATGGTGGATCATGGTGGGGTGGTATGTCGTCATGAACTCAGCGATCAGGAGTGGGAGTTACTCGCTCCGCTGATACCGCGGGCTGCCACAGGGCGGCCGCGTGTGGAAGACCGGCAGGTCGTCAACGGGATGGTCTACAAGATCCGGACGGGGATCTCCTGGCGTGACCTGCCGGAACGCTATGGGCCGTGGCAGACGGTGTACACCCGCTTCCGCCGCTACGCTCTGGACGGTGTGTTCACCCGGGCCCTGCAGCAGATCCAGGCCCGGGCTGACGCGGCCGGTGACATCGACTGGCTGGTGCAGATCGACTCGACCATCGTCCGTGCCCACCAGCACGCTGCCGCTACCGGCCGAAAAGGGGGCAGCACCGGCCGGACGAACCGGACGATCACGCCCTCGGCCGATCCCGAGGAGGCCTGACCACCAGAATCCACCTGGCCTGCGACGGCCAAGGCCGCCCTCTCGCCGTGCTGGTGACCCCGGGCCAGCGGCACGACAGCATCTGCGCACGCCCTCTTCTCGAACGGATCCGTGTCCCTCGCCACGGCCTGGGCCGACCGCGCTGTCGGCCCGACCATGTCATCGCGGACAAGGCCTACAGCTCCCGCGCCTTCCGCGTCTACCTGCGCAAGCGCGGCATCGCGCACACCATCCCGGAGAAGAACGACCAGCGAGGGCACCGGCACAATCGCGGTCACCGCGGCGGCAGGCCACCTGGGTTCGACCGGGAGATCTACCGCCAGCGCAACATCATCGAGCGCTGCTTCAACCGGCTCAAAGGCTTCCGCGGCATCGCCACCAGATACGAGAAGACCGCCACCTCCTACGAAGCGGCGGTCACACTTGCGTCGTTCCTGCTCTGGGCAAGATCCGTTTGAAGACGGACCCTAGTGTTGAGTGACGCGCCGTCAGCTGCCGAGCACAGGATGGGTCACGTCATGCAACGCGGGCGGCCTGGCTGAAGTGGGGGTTGTCAGTCGCCCCACGTGATATAGGCCTTGTCCGAGCACTTGTCCGGTCGGTTGTTGATCCGCTCGCAGACCCTGAACCAGTGTGCGGCGCTGATTGCATCGGTGGCGTCGCCGGAGCCGCAGACGCCGTCGGCCCCTCCCGAGTCCGTCCAGCTGCGCGTGTCGCCTTCTTCGTTCCTGTACTGGAGGTAGACGCCGTGCCCATCTGCTTCTTCGTCGCAGATCAGGAATTCGCCGTCGTCGTAGAACTGTCCCCAGTCAGCGCCCTGCTTGGTGACGATGTAGCTTCTGTCAGCAGCCGCACCCGGAGCGGCTGAAGCTCCTATGGCCAGCCCCGCGGCCATCGCCGCAGTCGCCGCAGTCCGGATCAGATTCCCGCGTCTCATTGGTCCCCCTCGCTATTGCGTCCTGACAGGAGTGGTCAGACTGCCTGACGGCCGTCTACAGCGGAACCTGAAACCTTATAGGAGCCCCCGCGCCACATGCTCGAGCTTCGATGGCACGAGCTCAAGGATCGCTGGCACAGGACGCTGGTGGGCCGACCTGACGAAGGCCCTGGAGAAAGTGTCGGCAACTGTCACTGACCGTGTCGCCGTACGTCAGCAGTACATGACCCGGGCCATCCCCGAGTTCGTGGGCATCCCGGCCCAGGCCCTGACCTCCGTGGCCACAGCCCACGCGGACCTGCACTGGGCGAACGTCACGTCGCCTCTCCGGGTGCTCGATTGGGAGGGATGGGGGCAAACCCTCAGGGCTTCGATGCCGCCACGCTCTACGCCTACTCGCCGCTCCAGCCGAACATGGCCGTCCGCCTCCGCGACGCCTTCCCCGTCTGGGGCAGCCCGGCCGGCCTTGCCGCTGAGGCCGCCGTGTGCGCCATGCTCCTGCAGACCGTGGCCCGCGGCGACAACCTCACCCTCGAGGACCCGCTCCGGAACTGGTCCGAGGAACTCCGCCGCCGTTGACCAGGCATGTCCCTGCACTGCGTCGTCTGCAGGGACCTGTTGTTCGTGCGTCCGGGGATCATCCGTGCCGGTCGACCCGGCCCGACTCAGGCGGCCATGCCGCCCAGGGCCACCTCTGCGATGGGCTCCCAGGTGATGTGCAGCCGGTCATGCTGCTGTGCGACCAGGTGCAGCCGCTCTGCTCGCAGGGTCACCGGCTGGCCGGGATGGTCGGAGAGCCAGACCTTCATATCGCGGCGGTCGGCACGCTGCGGGCCGGCGATCCCATAGGCGCCGGTCATGTGCGGGTAGTAGGCGGCGGGGATGAGAGGGAAAACGACCGCCGGCGACCTCGGCGTCGACGCGGGTGGTTATCTCCCACAGCCGACGCGCCGAAGCACCTGGGCGGGCGAGGAACTCCACGGCCACGGTGCCGATCGAGGGCCGGTCGACGACCAGGTCGAAGGGGGCGATGCCCGCGCACTTCGGATCGGAGGGCGACTTCTGTAGCCGCCTCAAGCCCAGACCGTAGCCGTTCTGGGTAGCCTGACTCTCTGCCAGCAGGCCGTAGGGGCTCACGGCCGCTTCTCGCTCAACATCGCCGACAGGCACCACGAGGTAGTCGAAGCCTCGACGTGCCATGCACTTCTGCACCTCTTGCTCTTCCGCGCGGTGCAACACAGCGGACTCGGCTGCCGTGAAGTGGAGCACGCCGTTCAAGGGCCGGGGGTCGGGCCGATTCTCCGCCGTGGCCTCACGGCCGGATGCCGTGGAGCACCCGGCCGCGAGAAGGGCTGCAGCGGCCAGCCACAGCATTCTGTGCATGGGGTCAGCAGACCCAGTAGTTGGATGCGATGTCGTCCGCCCAGGCGCCGCCCGACTCCCGATCGAGGTCGTGTATGGCGTACCCGCGTTTGAGGAGACCGACGGTGCCACCGTAGTTCTGTTGGTTGTAGATATGGACATCGCAGGAGTTGCCGTTGTTGTAGACCGATTCAGCGTTGTTGAACTTGTCGTACTGCTCCAGGTTGGTGTTGTTCCCGAACACCTGGCCGGGTGTCCCCACGCCGCTGTCGTAGAGGTACGCACACAGCGCGCCGGAATCGCACTGGCTATACGACGCACTTGCCGACGTGGCCGTGGCGGCGACGCCCAGCCCCGCGAGAACGGCGGCGCCGAAGGCTGCGGCGATCCTGGTTCTGATCATGTGAGGTCCTCCCCTGGTGGACGCCGCCTTCACTGGCGGCTCAGGTTTCACCCTGGCGGCGGAGACGGGGTTGGGGTACCTGAAAGGTTCGAGGTACCCCGTGGCGGCTCGGGCGTGGGCACGGTGTGCGGATCAGCTCGCTTAAGTTCAGAGAATGCACCGACCACGACCACCCGGGCCCGACGCCGGGACGCAGCTACGCCGAACTGGTGGGCGGGCCGCTGGACGGATTGCTGCTCGACATCACCGGCTGGAGGCCGGAGGAGATCGACGACGGTGTCTCCCTCCTCACCGAGCTCGGGCAGTTCGGGCCCGGGGGCCGGGCGCTGTACGACCCGCGCCCCGGCGACCCGACCCGCTGGGACTGGGGCGGCGACAGCCCCTGATCACCCACAACTGACAGCCCGGTGTCCTTTGGGGGGAGATGCGGTTACGCGGCCGTCGTATAGCCCGCAGAGGTGCCAGCGCTTCCGAGGCGGAATTCCTCCACGACGTCCCAGGTGTAGTAGCCGGCCACCGAGTCCTGGTACTCGTTGACGAGCGCGATCCGGTCGATGGTGAGGGTGACCCGGTCCGGCCGCAGCGCACGCAACTCACGGTTGAGGCGCCGGTCGTCGAAGTCGTCCAGCGCGTAGGCGAGGGTGCTGTGTCCCCAAAACCTCGGCTCGGGCGGGCGCAGGGTGATGCCGGGCACGCTTTCGGCAGCGGCGCGGGCACGGGCGTTGAGCGCGGCCAGCCCGTCCTCGGGATACACGGCAGCGGTTATGGCGGTGACGCCGGGCCACACCGGTCCCAGCTGGACCTCACACGGCCCAACCGCCGACAGCTCGGTGCGGGCGGCACGGCGCAGGATGCTCCAGGCTCAGGAACAGGGGGTGTTGGAGGAGTGGGATGCGCGGTGCGTGCCGTCGATTCCGACGCTGCACCGCGTGATCAAGCGGGACCTGGGGGCGGGCCGGGTACTGGAGGTGGCCCGCCCGGCAGGAGCCCGTGCTGGGGTGGAGCCGAGTCCGTATGACCGGGCGCTGGCGGAGTTGGGGCTCACAGACGGGGTGGGCGGACCGCTGGTGGTTGAGGAGCCGGCCGGCGATACGTCTGCGGCGCAGGGCCGGCCAGATGCCGCAGACGCCGCGGGTGCGGGGCGCGGGCCAGTGGTGTGCGGTTGTACGTGCCGAGGGCGCGGCTGGTGTCGACGCAGCAGGTGGCCGGGGTGGTGGAGGCGGTAGGGCATACGGTCGCGGCCCGCGGGATGTGCTGTGTGTTCCGGGATCCGGGCTTTGGCAAGTCGGTCGCGGTGGAGCAGGCGGTGCGGCTTCTGCCGGGCCGGGTGCCGGTGTGGCGGGCGGTGGCCGGGGTGGCGCCCGGGCTGCCGCAGCTGCGGGCTGTGCTGTGTGAGGCGCTCGGGTTGCCGTTGGGGGCGCTGACGCACCGGGCTGGGCCGGCCGGTCATGCGCTGGCGGGGGCGTTGGCGGAGCCGGGGGTGCTGGTGGTCGATGACGCCCAGCGGCTGACGCCGTCGTTGCTGGATTATCTGCGGCAGTTGTGGGATGCGCCGGGCTGTGCGGCGGCGCTGGTGCTGTGTGGGGCGGGAAGCGAACGTGCGGTGGCGCGGGCGTCGGCGTTGCGTTCGCGGGTGCTGACCTGGCATCAGGTCGGACGGCTCGAGCCGTCGCAACTGCAGCAGACGCTGAGCCTGTTTCATCCGGTGTGGGCGCAGGCTGACCCGGAGGACATGGCGCGGGTGGATGAGCAGATGGCGCGCGGCAATTTCCGTACCTGGGCGAAGATCACGTCGCATGTGTACGCGGCCTGCGAGCGCGACTCCGCGCGGCAGGTGGAGCGGGAACTCATTGAGGAGGCCTGCGCGCGTCTTGGCCCTTACCCGTGACTCCGGCTGCACGGAGCGCTCGTGGACGGGGCCTGCTCCTGTTGGTGACGAGGTGACGAGGCCGGGGTGGAAGAAGACGCGCCCCACGCAAGCGGATGAGGACGAAGGGGGCATGGGGTGGACGGGCAGCTGCTGGCGCCGCCGGGGGATCCTGCCGGTGTGCTGGGCAAGGAGTCGTTGAGGGCGTTGCGGGCGCCAGCGGTGCGACGGCTGCTGGCGCTGCGCGGCGAGCGGCGGTTGTCGCGGGAGCATGTGCGGCTGGCCGGGGAGTGTTTGGGGGTGTCGGAGCGGACAGTGTGGCGGTGGCTGGCGGAGGCTTCCCGCTCGCCGCGGGCTGCGCTGCGTCCCGGTGAGCGTGGCGGTGGCCGGTTCGAGATCACGGGGGAGATCCGGGTGCTGCTGGCGTACTGGCACGGCAACGCCTCCGCGTGCACCGCCAGTTGGTGGCCCGGGCCGAGAACAGCAGCCATGACGGGCCGGCAACACCACCTGGATCCGCGGCTCCTCCTGGGGGCGCGCCGCCGGCGGTGGTGCCATTGCTGGAGCCGGTGCCGTCGCTGTCGACGTTCTTGCGTGCGGTGCGCCGTGATCTCACCGCGGGGGAGCGGGCCGGTCTTGCCGCAGGGGCGGGCGCGGCCCGCGCGCACGACGTCTTCGCCAAAGGGCGCTTGCCTGGCGCAATCACGTGTGGGAGGCCGACCATGTGCAGGCGCCGCTGCTGGTGGATGCCGACGCCGACCTGGTGCGCCCGTGGGTGACCTGGTTCGTCGACACCGCCACCAAAGTCATCACCGGCACCGCCGTCACCCCCGGTACTCCGTCCCGCGCCTCGGTGCTGGCCGCGCTGCGCGCCGCCGTGCTGCGGGAAGACCCGTATGGGCCGGCGGGATGGACCCCGGTGCAGGTGCGGGTGGACCGGGGAAAAGACTTCCTGTCGGCCACCGTGACCGCGGCGTTCGGCACGATGGGCGTGACGGTGAAGGACCTTCCCGCCTACAGCCCTCATCTCAAGGGCACGGTGGAAAACCTCAACCGGGCCGTTGACCGGATGCTGTTCGCGGCCCTGCCCGGTTACACCCTCACCCCCGCCCAGCTCCGTACCAGCCGGCGACGTAAAGGCACAGGGCCCAGGCCGGAGACGTCCGGTGCCCTGTCGTTTGAGGACTTCACCGCGGAGGTGCTGGCCTGGACGTGCTGGTGGAACACCGAGCACCGGCCCCGGGCACTGTCCGGCCGTACGCCGCTCGAGGCGTGGCAGGCCGATCCGACCCCTGTCACGGACGTTCCCGCCGCCGATCTGTGGACGTTCACGCTGGAGGAAGACGGCCGGACGCGGAAGCTGTCGAGCCATGGTGTGCGGTGGCGCGGGCGCACCTACATCGCGCCCTGGATGACCGGCCAGGCCGGCCGTACCGTCACCGTGCGCTACATGCCGCACCACGACCACGAGATCGACGTCTGCGACGCCCAGGGCGCGTATCTCGGGCCCGCGCACCTCGCGGACGCGGCCACTCCCGAACAACTGGCGGCCGTGCGCACGGCCCGTGCGCAGCGGGCCCGACGCCTGCGCGCGGAGGTGAAGGCCGCCGAGACGCTGCGCCGACAACGGTTCGCCCCCGCCACCACAGCCGGACCGGCCCAGCGGCTGGGAGCGCTCACCTCCGTCCAGGCCGAGCACGAACTGGCCGCCGCCGAGCACATCGACGCCTCGAAGCTGGCCCTGCCGGACCTCATCCCGCACGCCGCACCCCCGGCCGACTGGCGCACCCCGCCCTCCCTCACCCCCCGGACCACACCCAGCCAGCCCCGGCCCTGTGCGAACCCGCCCCCGACAACACGTCCCCTCGGGTGCTGGCTCATGACGCACGCGACGACGGAGACGCCTTGTGTGTGACCTTGCGGCTTGGGGTCGGTAGTGGTGAGAGTCGGTGGTGCTGGTCTGGTGGTGTGCTGTGTCGGCGCTGGTCAGTGGGGTGTTGGGGCGGGATCGGCACTGTCATGAGGCGAGAGCCTGATGGGCGGGGTCGCTGTCGTGAGGCTTTATCTGATGGTGGGTGATGCTGTCTCAGGTTCGTGAGTTCTGATGCGGTGGGGCGGGCTGGGCAGGTGTGATCGGGGGGTGGATCAAGGTAGAGGGGCCGGCCGGGGGGCTGTGCTGCCGAGGGCGTTGGTGGTGCGTCGTCTGCTGGAGCGGCAGCAGGCTGGGGAGTTGTCGACGCGGCATGTGCGGGCGGTTGCTGAGACGGTGGGTGTTTCGGAGCGTACGGTCTGGCGCTGGCTGGAGCAGGCGAAGGCGACGGGGCGGGCGGAGGCGCCGGTCCGGCAGGGATACGTGGTGTCGGACGAGGTGTGGGAGCTGCTGGGTGAGGCGGGGGGCAATGTCTCGGAGCTGAGGCGTCGGCTGGTGGCTGCCGGCGGTGAGGTGCCAGTTCCGTCGATGTCGACGTTGAGCCGGGTGATCCGCAGGGACCGACGGGCGGGGCGGGCTTTGCTGACCGGGCGGGAGCCTGAGGTGGCCGGGCCGCGCCGGGCGGATCCCCTCAGCGAGCTGGGCCTGAACGTGGTGGCCGAGAAAGGCGTCGGTGGGCAGGTGTTTCTGCGGGAGCAGAAGCACCTGGCGCAGGTCCCGGTCCTGGTCCCGGATGCCCAGGTGGTGCACACGCCTGCTGTGCGGTCGGTGCTGCGGACGGTCGCGCACGCGGCCGCGGTCGGGGCGGTGGTGTGTCTGTACGGCGACGCTGGCCAGGGTAAGACCGTCGCGTTGCAGTACGCCCTTTCCCAGTTGCCGCACCCGGCCCGGGTCCGTCGGGTCCATGTCGGTGTGCACCCGACGGTTCCCGAACTGCGCCGGGTGCTCGCAGACGCCCTCGAGCTGGGCAGGCGTCTGCCGCGCGGGGCGGGGGAGGCCGACCTGATGCTGGTGAACGCGCTACGGCAGCCCCGCGTGCTGGTACTGGACGAGGCACAGCGCCTTCCGGGGCCGGCGCTGGAGTTTCTGCGCGGGCTATGGGACCACCCGGACACGGACACGGCACTCGTGCTGGCGGGCGCGGGCAGCGAACGGGCGCTGCGCCGGGTGCCCGCGCTGGCCTCTCGGGTGCTGACCTGGGAGTTGGTGCCGCGCCTCAGCGCGCGTTGCGCGGGAGTTGACGAAGTGACACCTCCCCGCTGCGCGGGGAGGTCCGGCTCTGCGCTGCGCTTCGAGCCGTGTGTCCCTTCCGCTGCGCTTCAGGGACTTGTGAGCCTGCTGACGCAGTCTCACGCGGCCCCGGGAACCGGGGCCTTGAAGGTCCATCCGCTGCGCTCCCGGACCTAGCCCGCTTTGCGGGCAGCTGGCTACGAGGGCCGGGGTGGGTGTTTCCTTCGCGGAGAACTTTCCGGGAATCCGGATTCTGGGGTGGTGCCTCCCAGGCTGGAGATCACGGTGGTTGTGGTGCGGGGTGTCCGGGCGGGTGTGGTGATGTCAGTTCCTCTTGGGTCGGGTGAGTTCCTTGCAGTTGGCGGTTGGTCGGTGGTGCTGGTGACCAGTGAGCCAGAGGCGGATTTCCGCCGGAGAGAGCGCTTCTCGGGGTTGTAAATGGTGGGCATGGTATGAGGAGCGCCGAGTCCGGCTGACCTGCAGGTGATCTGTGAACTCGCCGGGCGGGGCGTGGTGGTGACGGTGAGCCAGTTGGAGAGCTGGCGGCGGGGGCTCGGGCGGGGTCGGGGGTCGGTGGTGGTGGAGAGCGCGGCATCTTCGGCAGGGGCGGGATCGTCGGTTGGCGGTGCTGGAGTGGTTCGCCGAGGCCAGTATGCCCGTACAGCCGGGAGTGGTTGAGGTGCCGGAGCCCCCGATCGGCGCCGTGCGTCAGGCTCTTGTGTGGGTGCTGGAGAGGTCGGTGTCGCAGCGGCTGGTGGAGTGTGCTCGAAGCGTGGCTGGGTCGGGTGAGGAGGCTGGGGAAGGGTGTGGTGCACCTGGTGGCCGCGATCGGTCTGGGGGCGCAGGAGGTTGGGGCGGATGCGCTGGCCGAGGCGTTCGCCGCGTTCGGCATGTTCGGGCTGACGGTGGAGGGCTGGGCGCAGATGGCTGGGTGCGGCCGAACGCGGCGAGAGGCCACCGGTGGACTGGGGGCTGCTTGAGCGGCATGCGGACGTGGTGGGGCCGGTTGAGCGGGCCAGTGATGAGGAGTTGGTGCAGGCACGGACGGTGCTGGTCGGCCTGCGCGGCTTCTACGGGCTGTACGTGCTGCTCATGCCGGACACGCCAGCGCTGGCCGCGCTGCGGCAACGGATCGACGACTTCGGCATGTTCCTGTTCCTGGACCACCTCATCGCTGTGATCCCCTCCCCCACACAGTTCGCCGAGGCCCTGGCGGTCTGCCTGGAGCCGTTCTTCGGCAACCTGTACGAGGCGCTGATGGAGCAGCTCGCGGCCGACCCCAACCTCTTCCGTATTCCCGGCGACGACACCGGCGCCGCCGGCTTCGGAGAGACCTGGATCCGCACCGTACGCGAGCTGGCGAGCGCTGCGCGGCAGGAAGGCGGAGGGGCGTGGAACACCGTCTGATGCTGGTACGGCGCCAGATAGGACTCAACAGGCAGTGGCGGTAGTCAGCCCTGGACAACCGGCGCCGCAAGGCTCGTACCGCGGGCGATGGCGTTGAACAGGTCCGGGAACGGACGGAGCTCCTCCAGATGGGCCTTCCAGATCTCGTCCCGCGCCTCGCCAAGGTGCGCGGTGGTGAAATACAGCGCAACGAGGTAGCCGGGCATAGCACGGCCCCAGGTCTGGCCGTTTTCGTTGTCCCACCATGCTCTGAGGACTGCCTTCGTGTCCTCCAGGCTCATCAGGCTGGCGCTGGGGAGGATGGCGGTGCGGGCGACCAATTCGCCCTCGTCAAAGCTGCGCACCTCCGTGAGCAGGCCGGGCAGATAGGGGAGAAAGTAGGGGGCAGGTCGGGCGCCGATCACCCGGGACCGCTCGGCTACCGGAAGCACCGCGAATGTGCTCGTCAGGGCGGGCAGACTCGTGCGCACATCGGGGTAGGCCACCAGAGCGAGGGCCCTGGTCTCATCGGGCCGGAGATAGCCAATCGCTGGGACCTGGGTGGCAATGCTGGTGATCTTGGTGTTGTAGAGCGTACGCATGGGGTCGGGCAGGGCTTTCCAGAACGCAGGCAGGTCGCCGAGGCGACCGAGGGCCGCGAGCTGGACCGCAGGCTCAGCGTTTTCGAGCCTGGGCATGTGCCGGGCCAGGCACTCCTCGGCCAAGGGCTGGTCGCGATCGGCGAACAGGCGCAGGCACTGAGCCATCCGATCGGCGAACATCGGTGCTGCGAGAGGCATGTTGTCGTCCTCGATCTGCAGCAGGGCGAACTTGGCGGCGAAGTCGACCAGCTTCGCGCGGGAGGTGCGGCGAACACGGTCGAAGAAGGTGTGGCCGAGGTAGCCGGCCTCGAACGTGAACGCGGGATCTGCAACGTGGGCGATGAAGCTGTCCCGCACCTTGCGGCCCTGGCTCGGCTGGTGCACCAGAACTGCGTCGAGAGCCGCCGCGAGATGGGCGCGGGCGTACTCGGATGTCGGGACGTACAGCTCCCCCATGGGGCGCAGGGAGGGGTGGGCGCACAGGTGCCGGTCCTCGCGCAGCCGCTCAAGCTGTGTCTTTTGCGTGCTGTCGATCAGTTCCAGCTTCTCCGCAATGTCCAAGATGGTCTTCTCGACGTTGAGCATGAGGGGAACCGCGTCGGCCTGGCCGGGCTGCTGGGCGCGCTCGACGGTTTCGGCCAGTGGGCGGGCGTCGGGCTCGCCTTCCTCCTTGAGGACCTCGATCTTGTGAATCAGGTCCGCGCACACCGCTGTCCAGGTCAGCACGATGGCAGCCCGGGCGGCGCCGATGGCGTAGCAACGGTGTGCTTCCTTCACCAGCGGCCGTACGTCCGGGTTGACCACCCGGTTCACCAGGTCGTCCAAGTCGAGCATGTGTTCCCCGTCCCCTTCGTGCTGTACGGCGATCGGCAGCCTCTGCCTGTCGGGAAGAGACTACGAGGCGAGCTACGCAGTCAGGGCAGGCTTCTGCCCTGACTGCGTAGGGCCGGCGCTGACACGAGCCCCGCCGGATGAGGTATGGAAGGCTGCGCCGGTTCGTGTGGACCCGGCCGCCCAGCCGCTGCACGGAGCGGTACGGCTCGTCCTGCCACCCGCTGTTCACGACACAGCGAGCCCGCGCTTCGCTGTGCAGCCCGACGAGCTGCCTGCGCCGGGCTGAGCAACCGCCCCTGGCCGTTTTCCGGTGGGTGAGATAGGGCCCCGGGGCGGCGGCCTCGTCCGTCCAATCGCCGTCGAACAGGACGGCGACCAGGTTCACGTGCGTGTCGGGGAGTTGGCCGGCGGGGTGCTTGGTTCGGGCCTTGGCCAGCCATGCTCCGACGGCTCGTCCGGCTCCAGGCCGCGGGTGTTGGGCTGCGGGTCGGTCTCGGACATCGTCAGATTTTGGTCGAAGGCGAGGGTGGCGCAGTCGGGGCACAGCAGTTCTTCAGAGTCGGCCGGCACGCACCGCCCGCAGCCACCCCCGCACAGGGTCAAGGCGGTGCCGGCGAAGTCAGTCGCGCAGGAGAAGCACAGCTTGCGCGGGGTGTCCGGGGCGTCCGCGGTCACAGCAGTGACCAGTGCCTCGGCTTCGCAGGCGGGGCAGACCCAGAGGTCGCGCTCGTCATGGCCCGGCATGCCGTAGAGCTGGAAGGTGTACTCGTCGGCGACCGTTAATGTGCTGTCCCATGCCTTGAGACAGAAGCGGCACTTGGGTAGATCCCCTCCCAACACCAGGGTCATCTGCTCGCATTCGGGACACGTCACCGTGCGGTTGGCCACGTCCTTGAGTTCGGTGCGCAGCTCGTTGCGGCGTTTCTTGAGGTATGCCTCGATGCGCGCGAGCTTTCCGCGGACGGCCGCGAGCATCAGGTCGGCGTCGTCGCGCTGCTCTGTGTCGAGGCGGGGCAGCAGGTGGTCGGCGATGAAGGGCAGCAGGAAGTTCAGCACGTCGGCGGCGCGTGCCTCGACCGCACCAGCCGGGGCGGTGAAGGCGTAGTGCTGCAGGGCGTTGCGGTCGCGGGCAAGTTTCTTCACCGCGGCGAGGGCCTTGTCCGGCAGGTCGAGGCCGGTGATCTGCGTCAGCCGGGTGAAGGCCTCGTCGGTGGTGCAGCTCTCGAAGTCCGCGTTGTCGAAGGCGGTGCGGGTGGCGGTCTCCGGCTTCTTGAAGACCAGGGTCCAGTGCTCGTCCTGGAGGCGGGCCTTGAGCAGGACCTCGGTGGCGGCCTGAAGGTGCAGGACGGCGTACTTCAGGGCGCGGGCATCGGGCAGCCCGGCCGGGTCGGCGGTCAGCCGGTCGGCCACGTCAATGAGGTAGTCCAGGCCGTTGGTGATCAGCGGGTAGTGCACGTCCGGACGCTGGCTTGTGCCTTTCACCGGCTGAGACCAGCGGGCCATCGCCTCTCCCCCTTGCCCGGGCGTCGGATGCCCGATCCCTACGCGCGCGGGCTGTACACGCACCGCTTGTCGTTGTCCCGGTCGGTTCTGATTCCGGGTACGGAGAGCCTATTCGGCGCCTGGACCTCGCCGTACAGACATTTGCGGGTTGCGGGTCCTTCCCGCCTGGGGCGGTCAGCTCCGTGGGGTGTACCAGGGTCGGACCGTGCAGCGAGGCTGTGGGGGGGCCACCCGGCTTGGGAAAAGGCAGGTGTCTTTCCAACGTACGTGTCATCCTGGCCGGTTGGCTTGCGAGGTGAAGCGGAGAAGACGTGGCAGCACACAAGCACATGCCCTGGCCTGCGCCGGTCGTCACGGCGGTGTCCGGTGTCCTCGGCGACACCGACCAGGGACTGACCAGGACGGAGATCGGGCAGCTGCTGGCGGCCGTGCGGGTGCCGGAGGTTGAGGGCGGCAACAAGCGGGAGCGGCTGGCCGGGGCGCTGTTGGCGCAGCAGGCACGCCAGCAGGCGTCGAACTGTGTGATCGCGTTCATCACCGCGGCGATGGCTCCGGTGCGCTACGCGCGGCAGCCGCACACGTTCTCGCGCCGGCAGGACGACCTCAACGAGGTCCTCGTCCACGTCGGGCTGCGGGTCAACGACGAGGGCAAGCTCGCCAAGGGCCCGGCGGCGGCCACCCTGAGCGAGGCGGCGCGGCATGCCAGTTCGCTGCGGGCCGAGCTGCGCCGCCGCTGTACGCATCCGGAGGTCTTGCGCTACTGCACGCTGGAGATCCTCGCCAAGAACCCTTTCCACGCGAGCCTGGAGGCGGTCAAGTCGGTGGCCGACCGGCTGCGGACCCTCACCGGCGAGGGCCTGGACGGGGCTCGCCTGGTCGACACGGTGCTCATGCCCGGCCGGGGCACCGCCCGGGTGGCCATCAACGCGAACGCCACCGGGCCGGAACTGGATGAGCAGAAGGGGCTGGCGAACCTGGTCAAGGGCTTGTTCAGCATGTATCGCAACCCGGCCGCGCACGAGCCGCGGCTTCACCGCACGGTCACCGACGAGGAGTTGCTGGAGCTGCTGACCACGCTGTCGATGGTGCACCGGCGCCTTGATGGCGCGTACGTCACGCCCTGAGGTATTAGCTGCAGAGACCACCAGGCCCACCAGACCAGATGCGCCGTGTGCCCGCAGTCGTCCCGTCCCCCCTGGCTGAAGGCATGACCGGTGAACGGCTTGCGACACCGACCTGACCGGGCAGCCTGTGTCCGGGCCCGGCGGGGCACTACCCTCCGTCAGACCGGCTCGCTGACACCGCAGCCTGCACGGCGCCGCGGATTTCCATGTCGACGCTCCGCTCGTTCTCCAATTCCCAGAAGTGGCGCGCGCTGCCGGGGAACTCCCGCAGCACGGAGGCGACGACCTGCGCGCCGTGTCCGGACAGGGAGCGCAGCCACTTCTTGATGGAATCCTGCGGTTTCCACTGGTCGAAGCGGTAGTCCCAGGTGCACATGCCCCGCGCGGCCGCCTCCAGCAGATCCCACTGCTCTTCGCGAGCTGCGATGCGGCTTGCCCGCAGCAGCCAGTAGATGGCCCGGTCGGCCTCGGTGAAGGCTGGCCACTGGCCGCGGTCACCGTCGACCTGAGCCGCCATGGCCTCCACCAGGGTGATGGCCTGGGCCGGATTGGCCAGGAGCACAGATTCGGCGGCTTCCGGGTCGAGGCGGGCGACGGCATCGAGGTACAGCTCGTAGTTGTCGGGCTGGTCGACGGCGAGCTGGACCAGCTGCCTGGCTGCGTCCTCGTCCCCTTCGGTGCTGGCTTCGAGCAGCCGCTGGGCCCGGGTGATGGGCAGTTGGGTGTGCGGGCTGGTCTCGCGCTCGACGAGCGCGATGAAGGCTGCCATGTCCTGGGGACGGGCGGCCGGATCCGGGTAGGTGGCCTGGCGCACCACGCCGCGCCACGGCCCGGGCGGGGGCAGCAGCGGGATGTTCGGCTGAGGCCAGGTGCCGGTGAGGATCCATCCGATGACCTGCCCCAGACCATAGATGTCGCTCGCCGGGCAGGAGCCGTCGTGCGGATCGGTCGAGAACTCCGGTGCGGCCCAGCCCAGCGATCCGATCGGCGCGTTCGTCAACGGCTTGTCGATGCTCGTCTCGCCACGCGGGCGCCGCGCGATACCCCAGTCGGCCACGGTCCAGCGGCCGTTCAGGAGCAGGATGTTCGACGGCTTGATGTCCCGGTGGACCCACCCCTGTTCATGGGCCTCGGCCAGCGCGGCGGCCACGGCGTCGACGAGTTCGCGCAGTGCCTCGTCGCTTGCCAGCTCGGTTCGCATCTCCTCGACGGTCGCGTCCGCCATCGGCATGACGAACCAGTCGTAGGCGGGGCTGAAGTCGAGGACGGGCATCACATGGGGATGTCCCCCCAGCCGCTGGGCGACCGTCACCTCGCGCACCATCCGCCGCCGGGCCCCGGAGTCCTGCCGTCGCCGCCGCTTGAAGGCCACGGCCGTGCCCGTGGCCTTGTGCTCGGCCTGGAACACGTCGGCCTGGCCCTCGCGGGCCATCGGCAGCCGTTGCAGGGCGTAGTCCTTCTTCACGCCCCGAGCGGACTGCTGCACCAGGGCGTAACCGGTGGGCCGGGGTTCGGCGCCGGCGGGCAACTGGTCGGCCCCCGGGGAGGGGCGGTACCCGATGATGCGGGTGAGGACCGGCCTCAGGAGGACGGGGTCGTTGTCGGGCACTGACGCCAGGAGGTAGGCCGGTCCGTCTTGCGGGGCCTGTGTCAGGCCCATGACGCGATCGAGCCGGTACTCGACGAGCGGCTCGCTGGAACCATCGCTCACCGAGGTGCGGTGGAGGGTCATGCGGTTGCCGGACCCGTCGGGCGAGGCAGTCAGTACGGTGTCCGGGCCGGTGACGAGCAGGTGCCCGGGGTAGTGGCCGGGGGTGCGGATCCACTCCTGCTGCCGTCCCAGGCCCGTGGTGCGGCTGAGATCTGCGACAGCGCTGTGCCCGCTGGCGGCCAGGAAGAACCGGCGGCCGTCCAGCCAGGCCGCCGAGCGCACCGCGGCCTCGAACGAGACCGGGTAGCGCAGCTGAGCGCCCACAGTGTCGCCAAGGCGGGTCAGCGCCAACGTCCCCTCGCCCGCTCCGTAGGTGACTCCCGAGCCCGACAGCACCCACGGCTCGCCGCCAGGACCAGCTAGCAGCTCCGCGCCGGGCTCGAAGCCGCCCGCGACGGCCGTCAGGGTGCCCTCGTGCCAGCGGATCACCGCAGGCCCGGCCATGACCGTCACCGCGCCGTCGGGGCCGACGAGCGGCGCACCATGGCAGCCGTCAACGGTCAGGAACCACCGTGTGCGGCCCCGCACCGGGTCGAGGTCCACCAGGCCGTCCTCGTACGTGACCAGCAGCGAGTCACCGGCCCGCCAGGCCATGCCCGACGGCTGCACTGCGGTCGCCTCACCGACGAGAGCCACGTGCGAGGTGGCGCCGCACCAGGTCTGCGTCGGCACGTGGAGCGGTGTGGTCAGCCGGTCGGCCGCGGTCATCGTCAGCGGTAGTAGGTCCTGCGGCGTGCGGGAGACCACCAGTTCGGCTAGCGGCAGATGGGGCTCGCGTCGGCGGAAGACGTTCTGGATGAGATCGGCGAGCGACAGCAGGCCGGCCACCGCGGCATCCAGGTGCGTGCGGTCGAGGACCACGCCGAAGCCGCGTACGCCGCCGATCAGCTGGTCGAGCTGCCGTGCTTCGTGAGTCCAGGACAGCAGCGCCCACCGGGTATCACCGGGCCGGCCGCTCAGTCCGGCGTCCCTCACGATGCGCGAGATCGTCCCGTCCGCGACCGCGCTCTCGTCGACGGTGCAGCTGACGAGGTAGTCGCGGCCCTCGAAGTCGAAGAAGACTGCCGGTACTGCGCCGCTCTCCGACACGTGCACTGCCGCTGCAGGCACCGTGCGCCGCAGCAGGTCGGCAACCACGCCCGCGAGCTGCTGCGCCCGGTCCCGAACCGACGCCGTGTCGTCCGCGGCCCACTGGCCGTACTCGGCCAGCAGCTCTTGTACCTCGTCCACGCTGTGCCTTCTCCGCTCTCGACCTGGCGGTCATCTTCCGGCGCCGGCCGGGCACGATTGTGTCGCACCAACGGTGAGCCGGAAGGGCTTTACAGCAGATACGGCACCGGTCGAGTTGGGCGAACGTGCCTGCAGCATCGCCGGTGGCCAGCAGCGCGGGGCGGTGTCGGCGGCCGCGCGAGCGCGGCGCTCTGACGTGGGCAGCTCGGCGGTGTTCAGGCGGCGGGCGCGGGTCAGGGCGGTGTCCGGGTCGCCGAGTTCACGGTGCACACCGATGCGGAACAGCGTGCACTGCCAGACGGACAGCTCCCACGGGCTCTGCCCTGTCGGGGCATGGGCAAGGCGGGCGAGGCGGTGACGATGGCGCGGCGAGTCTGCCGGGGATTGGGGCCCCGCTGCGAGGTGGTGTTGCGCTTGCGGGCGGAGGCTGCCGGAATCTGCTGCCGCACAGCCCTTTCCTCTACTTGCAGTAGAGGGGCGGAGTAGAGTCGGGGTATGGCAGCAGACGAGACGAGCATCAAGGTGAGCACGGCTGCACGGGACCGGCTCGCCCAGCTGGCGGCCGAGCACGGCACGACCATCCGCAGCCTGGTGGAGGACCTCGCGCAGGGCACTCCGACCCAGGCCGAGTACGCCGAGCGGGCCGAGCTGGCCCGCGCCGAGCTCGCTTCCGCCCTCGGCCACGTGCCGAGTCCGGAGGCCGAGGCGAAGGCCCGAGCTCTGCTGGAGCGCCTGGGCGGTGCCGCGCACGGTCCGCAGGCGGCTGCGTAGTGGCGGCGATCTCGGTCGTCCTGGACCACACGACCGCCGCCGCGTTGTACGACCCGAAGGATCCGTTCAATGAAGCGGTCGCCGCGTTCTACGTCCAGACCTCCGGCGGACTCGGTGACCTGTATGCGCCGGTGCTGTCACTGACAGCTGGCGACGCCGAGCGGCCGGGGCTGCTGGGCTACATCAAGGGGCTGCGGTTCATCCGGATCGAGGCGTTCGACACCAACGCTGCGGTCACCGCCACCGAGCTGCTGCGCTTCGGTCACTCGTGGGCTGCCGTCCACGCCGTCCACGCCGCCCGTCCCTCCGCCGCCCACCCCAGCGGACGGTTTCTGCTCACCCTGACGCCGAAGGTGTACGCGGGCACCGGCGTTCAGGTTGTCCACCCGGCCCAGTAGCCGTCATCGGCTCTGGTCCTTCGCCGCCCGACACTGGCAGCGCCCGCTGCCGCTTCGGTGGAAGCAACGGCGCTCGCGCAGAGCGGCCTTCGTTGTCTGCTGTGACGTGCCCGGCCGCCGGCCGAGGTGTTCTTTCGGAGGAACCGTGCAGTTCACTGTCCTGCCCGTCCGCGGGCAGCCCGTCTCCCCCGTGCCGGGACAGGCATTCCTGGTTCGAGACAACTGGGATGACTACAGCTTCAAGACGACCTTCCAGCTGCTCTGCGTCGATCAAGACGGCGAGATCAGGGAGATCGGCGCGGTCAAGGTCGGCCGGTTCGGCATGGCTGCGCCAGCCAGGACGCCGCTGCCGGGCGACTTCGAAACCCTGGGCGGAGACTTCTTCTCGCTCGGGCTGAGGGACGCCTACTACGAACGGCTGCGCGAGCTGGGTGGCGAGCTGCAGCGCACCGTGCTGCAGGCTCTCAACGACGTCTCCTTCGATCTGGACCTCTTCGCCCGTGCCCGCACCGAGAACGTGACGGTCACCTCCCTGCTCCGTACCGTTTCCGCCCACACCGTCGCGGGCCGCTTTAGGGGCAGCGGCATACCTGCAGGTTCGTCGGCGGCCGTAACCGAGGTCACCCGGCGGCGTCTGTTCGACGCGCTGCGCCGCACCGGGGCGAGCTGGTCGGGCAGCCTGGACGAGGTCGCCTTCCTGCGCAGGCTGTACGACCTGGACGGTCTGAAGAGTCATGATCCGCGGTTTGCCACGGCCGAGGGCGACATCGTCCAGCACTGCTACAACAACCCCGGGGACTGGGACGACGATTGGGTCTTTGGGGACGACCGTTTCGGGCTCTGCGACGGCTCCGACGAGGTCCTGCTCCGCTTCCTGGCGGAAATGATCCACCCCGCCGTGCGGACGGACTCCGGCGAGGTCCAGCGGCTGCTGGCACTGGTCAACGACCACCTGGCCGCCGACGGCTACGAGCTCGCCGAGGCCCGCACAGTCAGCGGCTACCCGGTCTACGAGGCCCGCCGGATCCCGGCCGGCCGCCGCACCGCACACCCCGCTCCCCCGGTCGCCACTGCGCCCGTACCACCCGGTGGGGACGACTACGCAGCGGTCCGGCGCGCCGCCCGCGGCGAGCGCAAGGACTACGCCTGCCCTCGTGAGCCGGTCCCGGACGGGGGCCAGGCGGACGTGTTCGAGGCGATACACAAGCCCACCGGCACGAAGGTGGCGCTGAAGAAACTGCACAGCAAGTACCCGCCGGAGCGGCAAGTGGCCCGCATGCGGCGGGAGATCGAGATCGGCCAGCTGCTGAACGGCCATCCCCACGCCATGCCGATCCTCGACGTCGGCGCCAGCCACACCTGGTTCGTGATGCCCTGGGCCCAGGGGACCGCCGCACAACGCCAAGAACAGCTGCGGGAGCCGGCCGAACTGCGCGCCTTGGTCGACGCTCTGGCCTCGGTGCTGGCCACCGCACACGACCACGGCTGGCTGCACCGCGACATCAAACCGTCGAACATCCTCCACTTCGACGGCCGCTGGACCCTGGCCGACTGGGGCATCGTCCGCCGGCCGCGAGGCCAGACCACCAAAGCAGGCCGCACCGGCCTCTACATCGGCACCGAGGGCTTCGCCGCCCCGGAGCTGTCCGGAACACCACACGAGGCCACGGCCTCCAGCGACATCTACAGCATCGGCAGGGTCATCGCCTGGGCCCTCACCGGCAAGATGCCGGAGACCAACCTGCCGCTGCAGCCCCCTCCCGGACCCTGGCGCCCCGTCGTCCGCGCCGCCACCCACCAGGACCCGAAACGCCGCCCCCAGACCGTCCACGACCTGCTCGCCCTGATCGACCGCGAACACGCGGACGTCCCGGAAGACCCCTTCCCCAGGGCCCAGACACTGCTCGAAGCCGCCGGCACCGGCGACGCGGCCGCCGCGGACACCCTGCTGGCCCTGGTCGGCGACCACCCAGAGGACTACGAACTCCACATCGGCGTGCTCACCCGCCTGGACACCCAGCAGGCGGGAGCCGCCCTGGAACGAGAAGCCGCGCAGTCTCAGCGTCTCCTGCGTGCCCTGGCAGAGCACGTACACGGAGACGACACGCACATCGTGCAGTTCGGCGAGGCGGCAGCGGTCGTCATCTGGCTGCAGGGCATCTGCGCGCACGCCGCCGCCCACCGCGACTGGGACGTGCTGGAAGAGGCCGCCCGCACCATGTGTACCTGGGACGGCGCCTGGGACCAGTGGAACGCCCAGGACAAGATCACCCCCTGGCTGCGCACTCTGACCGATGAGGCCGCATCCGTCATCGCCGCCGTCCTGCGCGACCACCCGGAATCCGCCCAGCACTTCAGCCACATCGCCGACGACCGCACCGCCGCCCCCCGTATACGCCAGGCAGTACGCACCAGCGCGGTCACCTGAAGCGGCCGGTGAGGTGTCTCGCGAGTCGAGCGGGATCGGCGGCCGGTCTCAAGGTTCCGGCCGCCCGTCCGATGCCGTTGCGGACACCTGGGGTGTCAGGCGTGACGCGCCTGGGAACACGGAGGGCTGTGCCGAGGGCCTTCATACGGACGGCGGCGTGATGGCCAGCGTTGCTCTCCGGCGCTGCTCTCGGGCCGGCTCCGCTCGCCAGTACAGTCGTGAAGGGCGCCAAGCCACTGGGATTGGACGGGCGCCCCTCGCGATCGGTGAAGGACCTCAGCCCTCCGGCTCGCGCGGGACGACACGGGAGAAGAACTCCTTCGCGGCCTGCCCGTCGAGTTCCCCGTTCGTGGTCGCGGACCGCCGCAGCGCCTCGCCCGTCACCTGGGCAGGGATGCCGAGCTGCTTGTCTGCCTCGCCCATGATCTCGCCGACGTACCACTGGGCCGAGGTCGGGAAGTGCTGGATGAACCAGCTGAGCATCTTCGCCAGGGGCACGGACAGGATGAGGTCGAAGGCCTTGAGCTGGCCGCCCCGGCGTTCGCTGACGCCCAGCGAGGTGGCGAAGTCCTCCAGGACGGCGTGACGGATGGTGGGACCGAGGGCGTCGGTCGGGATGATCCGCCTGAGGCTGTCGGCGACCTCGAAGGCCAGTTGGTCGGCCACCTCCCGCACGGTCGGCTCGTTGCGATGGCGCAGGACCCAGCGCTTTCGTATGTCGGGCCGCTTCCACAGGAAGCTGAAGAAGGTCTCGCTGAAGCGGTCGCGGATCTGAGCCGCTCCCGGGGCGAGACGGTGCCGGTCGCCGGCCGACATGGCGTCCTTCAGTCCCTCGGAGGAGCGGCGCCGGGCTTCCGCCCAGTCCTCGGCGACCGGGCGTGACCACTGGGCCCGTCCGCCGACGGTCGCCTGGGGAAGCGGCACGTCGTTCTCGCCTCGGGAGATGTAACCCCGCAGTGTGGAGGCCGTGATGCCGCCCAGTTCGGCCATCTCGGGCACGCCGACCAGCCGGTCCCCGGCGAGTTCGGGGCTGGCCAGGTCGACGACGCACTTCTGCAGTGGCAGGGGGTCGTCCTGCTTCTGGTGGTGCTGCGCCCACAGGGTCAGGTGGTCGAGCCAGTTCTTTGGCTCCGCGGTGGCCGGGTCGAAGGTGGCGGCCTTGTGCACGTGTGCGCGGTCAGGGTGGGCGCGGCCGTCAAGCATGTCGTTGGCGTGGACGGTGGCCGTGGCGCGTGCCTTGTGGCGTGCGTAGTTCTCGGTGACAGGGTCCCAGATCTGGCCGGGCCGGTACCAGGCTTCGCCGTCCCACCAGTAGCCGCCGGCCCGGAACAGCAGCGGTGCCCCGGTCCAGTAGGTGTGCAGGCTGGCGGTGTTTTCGTCGCGCAGCAGGAGCACGGTGCGCCCGTGCTCGGGGTGGTAGCGGACGGCCCAGCCCAGGTGATGGGCGATCGGGTCGGTGGTGAAGGCCAGCCATCCTCCCTCGCGGGAGTTGTCGCAACGGCCCCACATGCCTTCGCCCTTGTTGCGGCCGACGGCCTCGATGGCGTCGGGGCCGTCGTCGAGCGGCAGGTGTGAGTCGTCGACGAACGGCAGACCGGGGACCGGGTGGTCCGTGCGCAGCCCGTTGGCGAGCGGACGTATGTGGTAGACCAACGTGCTCTCCTTCTCAACTCAAGTGCTGTGTTTGGCTACAACACTATTGATGCCCAGTAGTACACGACTGGAAAGCAGGTCGGTACAGCGTTTTCGAGACAAGGTGGCACGAGGCCACGCCAAGTCGCCGCTGTGGCTGCGGGCGCTGTGGCGTGCCATGGCTGTCGTACGGACCGAGGGCCCGAAGTCCCACGTCGCGGCCGTCGCCTGCAAGGCAGTGAACGCCAGCCCTCGGTCATCACTTGGCGGCAGGCCGGGCGCTCGCCGGTGAGTTGATCGTCCCTGCCGGGCCCCGGTGGGTCGGGGCCCGGCAGGGATGACGCCGACGTGGCCCCGCCCACGCTCCCGGCCCGGGTGATCGGCGAGAGGCTCAACTGGTCAGCCGCGGTTGGCGAGCTCGGTATGGCCGAGGCCGGGACACCCGGGGCCGATGTGGGGTTGGATGACCAACGCGGACCGCGACGGCGCGGTCCACGTCGCCGCGTCGTTCTGGAGCAGCGTGAACCGCCGCGACTTCCTCACCGGATCCGGCATCGCCGTGTCCGCCACCGCCCCGGTGGCCCGCCGGCTTGGCCGTCTCCGCCGATCATCGGGGCCGGCGGCAGGTCGGCCGCACCGACCTGGACGAGCTGCGGGAGGCTGCCGACGAGGCCCGCCGCTGGGACTCCCGGTACGGCGGCGGGACTACGAAGGCCAACGTGGTCACCGCCTGCCTGACCGGGCGTGCGGCCCCACTGCTGCGCGGCTCATTTCGCGGGGACGTCGGCCGTGAGCTGTTCTCTGTCACCGCGGAACTGTCCCGTCTCGCCGGGTGGACCGCGTTCGATGTCGGCCACCACGACGCCGCCCAGTGCCACTTCGTCCAGGCCCTGCGTCTTGCGCGGGCCGGGCGGGATGTCCAGCTCGGCTGCTACGTCCTGACCACCATGGCCATGCAGACGCTGCTGCGTGGCTTCGCTTCGGAGGCCGTCGGCATGACTCAGGGCGCCTTCGAACGTGCCAAGGGCCGGGCGGCACCGAGGGTGCTGGCGTTCGCCAAGCTCATCGAGGCCCGCGCGCACGCCCGCAACCACACCCCCCAGGCCGCCGCCCGGACGCTGGCCGCCTCGGAGAACCTGCTCGCACTGGCTGAGGCTCGGGGGCATGACGAGCCGTCGTGGATCGACTTCTACGACCACGCCCGCCTGTCCGCCGACGCCGTCGAGATCTTCCGCGACCTGAACAATCCCAAGGCCGCCCTCGCCTTCAACCAGCAGGCCGCCGCCATGGCGCCGGGGGTGTTCACGCGCTCCGTCGGCATGCGCCTGGCGATCGTCGGCACCGCGCACCTCCAGGCCCGCAACCTCGACCACGGCCTCGAACTCGGTCACCGCTGCGTCGACATCCTCGCCCGCGTCAAGTCCGCCCGAGCCAGGGACTATGTCTGCGAGTTCAACACCGCCCTCGCGCCATGGCGGCGCGAACCGGCCGTCCGCGATTTCCTCCACCGCACCCGCACCGAGCTGGGCATCACCGCCTGGCGCACTCTCCCGGCTTTCCGTCCCCGCGGGTTCTCGTGAGGCAGACGCAAGAGCCTGTGTTTCTTCCTCTGTGCGAAGGGCCTCGCCGCCAACGGCCTGCCTGCCACGGAGGTCTGCGTGCCCTGGGAGGAGCTCCGAGAAGCTCACGCAGCTGCACTCCCGGCCCTGGCCAGGCGGTTCAGGTGGTCGCGCCAGGCGGGATTTCAACCCTGGGCCCGCACATGGGCGCTGTACGTCAGCAGCCCGACCTAGACGGCCGAGACGGCGGCAGTCATGGTCGCCCCAGGGCGTGGTGGCGAGGGAGGGGCCGGTCAGCAGCTGGTAGGTCGTCATGCCGGCGAAGGCGATGGCCAGCAGGAAGGCTGCGGGGCGGGCCAACCGCAGCCACATCGGAAGGCGGACCGCGGACGACGAAGCGGGCATGGCGAACTTCTCCTTCAGGCAGGTGAGTTGGTGCAAGACCGGCGTTGCCGACCGGTGCTTGGACCGTATGCCGCGCGCTAGTGCGCCGACCATCTCCCATTTCGGCCCTAATTACCCAAGGATGGACATCGCAGGGAAGGAGGGACCCATGCGGGTGTCGGTGACCCGGTACGGCGAGGCGAGCGCTTCCGAGCAGCCGGGAGCGGAAGCCGGGCACGCAGAGATCAGCGGGCTGGGCAGAGCCCGCAAAGCCGTCTTCACCGTGGGGCTGCGCCGCACCGAGCACGGCATCCACCGGCCTGCAGCCGTGCGCCTGCACGTTCCTGGCGCCGGCCCGGGCACCGTCACGCCGAGGTCCCTGCGGGCCGTCGACTGGGAGCGCGTGCTGGCCATCGCCACCACCGCGGCAACCCTCTCCACACACGCCGCCGAGGAACTCGATGCCGGCTGGATGCGGCGCCCCCGGGGCGGCAGCCGCGACTTCTGCCTGCTCGTTGCCTCGGTCTACGCGCACGCGGTCGCACACCGTCTCCCGCCGCGCCACGTGATCGCCGCTGTCTGGGGCAGGGGCGTGGACACCGTGGACAACTGGCTGGCCCAGGCCCGCCGACGCCAGGTCCTGGGACACGATCCGCTCTCCAGCCGCCACAGCCCCCGTACCGCCCCGGACCGGCGTGGTGTGGCCCCGCCGCCGCGCTCGCCGCACCGACCGGCCTCCTCGCAGACCACCGTGGGGACCGACGGAGCCGCACTGCGCGACCTGCCCGGCTGTCCCGACTGGTCCTTCCTCGTCGAACCCGGCTTCCGCGAGGGCAGCCTGTTCGTCCGTGCGTGGTCGATCGAGCCCGACATCACGCATGCCGACGGCTGGAGAACTCATCTGACGGCGAAGGCCCTTGCCGCCGCGCCGTTCGACGACGTCTTCGCCCGCGCTCTCGCGGCCCTGCAGGGCAACCTCTACCTCACCACGGCCAGAGGCGTGGTGGGCGAACCTGTCCGGACCCGGGGGCCCACCCATCTGCGGCAGGTCACCGACACCTACCTCTTCGCCCTGGCGCAGGAACAGCCGCCGCTGCCGCTGATCTGCGCGCTGTGGAACGTCAGCTACAAGACGGCGGCGAGCTGGACCAGCAAAGCCCGCAGAGCGGGCGTACTGACGGCCCGGTACAAGCCCCTGCCCCGCAACCGCAGGGGCGGCGCGGGACCGGACCGGTCCCGGCGGCCATGAGGGGCTGCCGTGATGTCTGCAGGGCGGCGGTTACACAAGGACAGCCGGGGTGGCGGCCTCGTCCGTCCAGTCCCCGTCGAACAGGGCGGCGACCAGACGCACGTGCGCGTCGGGGAGTTGGCCGGCGCGGTGCTTGGTGCGGGCCTTGGCGAGCCAGGCTCCGATCCTGACCGTGTCGCCGTCGACGCGGACGTCTTCGCGCGCGGTAGGGGCGCGGCCTTGGCGGTGCAGGAAGAGTTCCAGGAGCTGGACGGTCTGCTCGAAGGTGCGGCGGGTGCGGCGGGCAGGGGCGAGCAGATTGGTCTCGGGGGTGAGGCCGAGGGCGGTCATCAGCTGCCGCTGGCCGGGGTCAAGGGCGGGCCAGGTGGTGAGCTGGCGGTGCAGCCAGGAGCCGATCTTCACCCCGGCCAGGAGGGTGCCCGGGGTGAGCGTGGCCGGGTCGGCGCCGTCGGCGAGGTGGGTGCGCAGCAGGTGGTACTTGCGGTGCCAGTCCGCGCCGTGGGGCAGGCGCCAGTCGGGGGCGAGCGCGGTGAGGGCGTCGGTGCGGGCCTGATCGAGCGTGTTCTTGGTTGCGAGGTGGCGTTGTTCGGCGAGCCAGGCGCCGACAGGGGTGGTGGCGGGGGCGGCGAGGTGGCCGTTGGTGCGCAGGTAGTCAGCGGCTGCGGCCAGGTGGGCGCGCCAGGCGGCGTCGTGCTTGTCCCAGATCATGCCCAGCGCGTCGAGTTCGGCGATCCAGTCGGCTTCCAGGCGGCTGGCCTTCGCGGCGTCGCGCATGGTGGTGATGAAGGTGCCCAGCGCGTAGCCGGTGGGGTCGGTGTAGTCGGCGGGGACGTCGAGGTGGCCCATTTCGTCGCGGTAGGACTGGGCGGCGGCGAGCCCCAGGCGGCGGGAGCGGGAGACGGCCGCCTCGCGGGGGTCGAAGGAGGCCAGGTCCATCGCTTGGGCGATCCGTTCGGGGTGGACGGTGAAGTCGAAGTGCCAGCGGCGTTCGATGACGTCGCTGGTCTCTTTCGGGAGGCGGTTGGCCTTGTCGGGCAGGCGCTCAAGGATGCGGTGGTCGTGGCTGGCCAGCGCACACGCGATCGCCCAGACGGGTTCGTAGGCGGTGCCGAGGATGTTCTCGCCGCTGGCGCCGGGAGGCACATAGACGGGGACGATCAGTGAGGCGGTCTTGCCGCTCACGTCGAGGCGCAGGGCGCGGCCGAGGGCCTGGACGCAGCGGATGACGCTGCGGGTGGGGTCGGCGAAGACGATGGCGTCGACGCTGGGGATGTCGACGCCTTCGGCGATCAGGCGGGAGTTGGCCATGATCGCGCAGTCGGCGGCCGCGAAGTCGGCGAAGATGTCGGCGCGTTGGGCCGGGGTGTGCTCGCCGTGGGCGAAGAACAGCCGCGGGGTGATGCCGGGGCACAGGCCGGGGTCGGTCTTGGCCAGCAGGCGCAGCGTGTGGGGCAGTTCGCGGGCGAAGCGGCGGGCGTCGGAGACGAGGTTGAAGTAGACCAGCACCTTCTTCAGGTTGTGCTCGGTCATGGCGCGCAGGACAGCCAGGTGCAGGGCGGTGGTGCGCAGAGCGCTGTCCGCCTCCTCGCCGCTGCCGTCGCCGGGGGTGGTGGCGGGTGCGGGGGCGGGCATGTTCAGGCGGCGGCGCAGGTCGGCGTCGGTGAGGGTGGGCACCACGATCCGGTAGTCCGCCGCCCGGCCGTCTTCCACCGCCTGCGCGAGCGGGTACTCGAAGACCTTCCTTCCGTACACCCGTTCGTTGTCCATGGAGTTGGCGAACGCCTCCGCCTCCGCACCTCCGCGGTGCCGGCGACGCGGGCGGGTGGTGTCGGCGGACTCCGCCAGCTCGGGGGCGCCGAAGATGCGGGGGGTGGCAGTCATGTAGAGGCGGCGGTCCGCGTGGATCCGCTTCGCGTCGTTGACGAGGGCCCACTTCTTGTCGGCGCGGCCCGCGATCCGGTGTGCCTCGTCCATGACCGCCAGGTCGAACGGCGGCACGGCATACCCCGTGCTCTGGGTCTGTTCGATCTTGTTCAGGGAGTCGTAGGTGCAGATCACCGTCAGCGCCGGGATCCGGTCCTCCCCCTCCCCCACCACCGACATCAGCCCGCCCAGCGCGTGCGGGTCGGTGGTTGACATGACACGCGCGGCGACCAGCTCGTCATGGCCAGCGGCATCCAAGGAGGAGACGATCACCATGTGCTCACCGTGTCCGTCCCGGCGCCACGCCAGTGCGGTCTGCACCGCCAGGTCCAGAGTGGGCACCACGAACAGCACCAGTCGCGCGCCGAGTTCGTCCGCCACCCGGATCGACACCAGCGTCTTTCCGGTCCCCGTCGCCGATACGTACAGCGCCCGTGTGCCCGCGCGCCGCAGGTGCAGCACCAGACGGGAGACGGCCTCGGCCTGGTCGGGGAACAGCGGCCGTTCCTCGGACCGGCCAGGTACAGGGGAAGCGGCCACAGTCATACAGCTCTTCCTCGGTCGGAAAGCGGACGGCCTCCGGCCGACCCAGGCCGGGCCGGGGAGGCGGTGAGCCACCCACCGAGCCCACCGATCCAGCACCCTACCACCCACGAACGATGCACGTACGCTATAGGGACGCGATCCGTACGCGAAATGTACGCTTCGTGGGGTAGAGTGAGAGCGGAGGTGTTCCATGTCCGAGTTGTTCGACGCGGTCGACGCACTGGTCGCGTCCCGGTCCCCGCTGCCGCCGCCGGCGGAGCGCAAGCGCCTGCGCCAGGCCCATGCCCTCACCCTGGACGAGGTGGCCGCCGCCCTGGATGTACGGCGGGCCACGGTCAGCGGCTGGGAGTCGGGCAAGGCCGAGCCGCGGCCGCCGGAGCGAGAGGCCTACGCCCGTCTGCTGACACAGCTCGCAACTCTCTACCCCGCCACCGAAAGCACCGCCGCACCACAGCAGGACGCCCCGGCACCAGCGACGACGTCCACCGGCACGCCATCCACGGCGCCCGCGGGTGCGACATCCGGCGCGGCGGCAGTGACCGCGTCCCATACCGCCCTGTCCGCTGCCCCCGCGGCCGCTCCGGTGGCCGCATCGCGTCCGGCGCGGGCCGCCCGGCCGTCGCCCGCCTCGCGCCGTCGGGGCACGCAGAAGGCCGCCCCGGCGAACACGCCCGCGCCCGGCGGGGTGTACGCGCACGGTCCGCTGCTCGTCCTCGACGCCGACGCCGAGCGCAACGTCACCGGCTACGGCACCGGCGGGCTGATCCTGGACGTGCCCGCCAAGTCACTACCCGCGCTGGTGGAGTGGACGCTCACCGAGGCACATCTGGGAGCGGAGAAGCTGCACGGCTCGGGCAAGGACGGCGACCCGCTGCTGGTGCTCACCGAGGCGGCGTGCGAGCGCTACGGCCTGCCCGCCGCACTGTCCGAGGCCGAGCGCCTCGCCGGGCGGCTGCCGGAGGGGCACAAGGCCATCAAGCAGCTCCAGCGCGCCGACTGGCAGCTGACCAAGCGGGGGCTGGGGCCGTGGGCGCGGATCTACCGCTCCGCCCAGGGCAGCCGACGGCAGTGCGTACAGCTGTGCATCCCCTCCTGGCGCGCCCTCGACGACCGCGCCTGGGGCCACGCCGCCCGGCTGGAGCCTGCGGAACTGGCCCGGGTGCTGGGCGTGTATGCGGCCCGGGTGATGACTCCGGTCGGCTCCACGGCCGTCACCGGTCTTGAGCTGATGACCGCGCTGAACCCGCCGACCCGCGCGAGCGAGCCCGACGCCACCGGCAAGCGGCATACCGAGCACCGGCCCGGCTCGCTGGGCACGCAGCCGATGGACCCGGCGCCCTGCGAGGCGACCGACGGGCACCCCGTCCTGGCCCACCTGCCCCGCTTCCACGTGCGCGGCCCCGACAAGCGGCTGTTCGAGGAGGCCTACGACTGGGCGCGAGACCTGACCGACGCCGAGTGCATGCAGCGGCACCTGGTCGGCATCGACGTCAACCTGGCGTTCGGTGCTGCCGCCAACGGCGCCGTCGTCGGTCTGGCGTCGCCGCCCGTGCACGTCACCAACCCGGTCTTCGATGCGGCGCTGCCCGGATCCTGGCTGGTCGACCTCTCCCACGTCGACCTGTCCCGGGTGAAGGTCGGCAAGCAGTGGCGCGAACTCCAAGGAAAGCTACTGCCGAGCCCGTTCACGCCGACCGGCGAACGCCCCGAGGGCCCGGCCTGGTACGCCACCCCGACGGTCGCCTACGCCGTCGAGCTCGGCTACGACGTCGCCCCCATCGAGGCCTGGGTGCGCCGCGATAGCGCCCGGTTCCTGGACGGCTGGTACAAGAGGCTGCGCAACGCCTACATCGACACCATGGCAGACCTCGGTGTGGGCGAGAAGCTGTCCCCGCAGGAGTTCCTGACCGCGATGGACGGCTACAAACAGCGTGATGCGGAACTGGCGATCGTCGTGGACGCCGTCAAGATGACCGTCAAGGGCGGCATCGGCAAGCTGCAGGAGAAGGCCCGCGGCGGCGGCTGGAAGCCGGGGCAGGCCTGGCCCGCCCTCGCCCGGCCGACCTGGCGCCCGGACATCCGCGCCACCGTCATCTCCCGGGCCCGCACCAACATGCACCGCAAGATGGTCGCCCTCGCCGCGGCCACCGGCCGCTATCCGGTCGCGGTCCTCTCCGACTGCGCCGTGTACACCGCCGACGGCCCCAGCCCGCTGGACGTCCTGCCCTACGACGCCAACGGCAAGACCGTGCCCGGCAGCTTCCGGCTCGGCGTCTCGCCGGGCATGGTCAAGCACGAGGGCACCCAGAGCCTGCTGTGGGGCGCGGACGTGCTCGAGCAGCTCGGCGCCGACGGCCATGTCGCCAACCTCGCCCGCTACATCAAGACCGGCGAGGTCACCGCCAAGGACACCGGAGAATAGGGGGCGTTACGGCGATGGTCACGGTCGGGGAGGAACTCGACAAGGTGGTGCAGGGGGCGTTCACGCGGCCCGTCCCCAAGTCGGCCGGGGCACAGATGCGTTACCTGGTCAAACAGCACCAGCGCAGCACCCGGCGCGTGGCCGAGTTGCTCGGCATCAGCCAGCGCACCGTCGAGCGGTACGTCAAGAACCAGCTCAAGCATCCCCGGCCGGAACTCGCCGACCGGCTGGAAAACGAGGTCCGCGCACGCTGGCAGCCACAGATCAGGGCCAGGGCCAGGCAGGCTGCCGCTACGACCGGCGGCATCATGATCGACACACGGGCCCGGTTCGGCTTCACCGCCGCCCCCGGCAGCACCGACGACGCACGGCTGCGCCACCTCACCCTCGCCCTGCCGCCCCACCACACCGCCCGACTCTTCGACGCGCAGGAACAGGGCGCGACCGAGGACGAGCTGAGGCAGATCGCTGCGGAAGCCCTGGGCGAGGTGTACTTCCGCGACAACGGCCGCCGCGCCCACGGCCTCGAAGTGGAACTCACCGACCTCGAACACCTTCAGTTCGAGCTGTAGCCGGTCAGTGCGCTGGACAGGAAGCAGGAAAGGGCGTCGGGGAGAGCTGTGGCAGCAGGAGCGTTACGGACCGTGCCCATGACGGGGGAGCTGACCGCGTCACTGATCAACCGGGTCGCAACACCGCTACGGTCTGGCGGACGCCAGCGTGCTGCGCCTGTGGACGTCCCGCAACTCTTCCACCCGCCACGACGGCGGCGTGCGAGCCGATGCAGAGATGTGTTCTCCCAGCTGCCGGCCGTGGCGTGGGCCTTGTCCACGGTCATGTCCCGCTGGGTGGTGTAGTCACGGCAGTTGTTTCGGTTCCGGTTGTGGGGTGATCTGCGGTTCGGGTTCGGTTCGTTTGGTGGCGAAGAGCTCGGCCATGGAGGCTTCGGAGAGGTAGCGGCGGTCGAAGACCTGCCATTCGTCGTGGAGTTCGGCCAGGACCGCGGCGGCGAGTCGGTCCAGGGCGGCGGGGTTGGGGAAGACCTGGACGACGTCGGCCCGTCGTTTGATCTCCCGGTTCAGCCGCTCCAGCGGGTTGGTCGACCAGATCTTCTTCCAGTGCGCCGGCGGGAAGTCCGCGAACGCGGTGATGTCCGTCGCCGCATCCAGCAGCATCTTCTTGACCTGCGGGAACTGCCGTCCGAGCATGTCGGCCACCACGTCCAGCTGGGTGCGCACCTGCTCGCCGGTGGTCTGCGCGAAGATGGTGCGGATGGTGGCAGCGACCATCTCCCCTGAGCCCTTCTCGATCACGCTGAAGACGTCGCGGACGAAGTGAACTCGGCACCTTTGCCAGGCCGCGCCGAGGAAGACCGTGCGGATCGCGGCCACCAGACCGCTGTGGCTGTCGGAGATCACCAGCTGGACGTTCTCCAGGCCACGGGCGCGTAAGGACCGCAGGAACTTCGTCCAGAACGGCTTCGACTCGCTGTCGCCGACCATCAGGCCGAGAATCTCGCGGTGCCCGGTGGCGGAGATCCCGGTCGCGATGACCACGGCCTGCGAGGCGATCCGATGGTTGACCCTCGCCTTGCAGTAGGTCGCGTCCAGGAAGACGTAGGGGAAGACGGTGTGATCCAGTGGCCGTTCCTTGAACGCGGTCAGTTCCTCGTCGAGTTCGCCGCAGATCCGGGAGACCTCGGACTTGGAGATCCCGCTGTCCGCACCGAGTGCTTTGACCAGGTCGTCGACCGAGCGGGTCGAGACCCCGTGCACGTATGCCTCCATCACCACGGCGAACAGCGCCCGGTCAATGCGCCGGCGCCGCTCCAGCAGCGAGGGGAAGAACGACCCGGTCCGCACCTTGGGAATCTTCAGATCCAGATCGCCGGCCTGCGTAGTCAGCAGCCTCTCGCGGTGTCCGTTGCGCCATGTAGTGCGCGTCTGCGAGTGCTCACGCGGGGCAGCCCCAATGGCCTCAGTCGCCTCGGCCTCGATGAGTTCCTGCAGGATGCGCTCACACACCACCCTGATTGCTTCAACTCCGTCGGCCCGACGTAGTGACTCCAGCAGCCGCATCAGCTCAGACTGGGACAAGGCCATCGCGTGCTCCTCCGGTTGAACTGCCCGTTCACCAGGGAGACTTGCGCGATGGCCTGCCCTTGCTCAGGGAGCATGCACGGTCGACGGATGCACGCCCCGGGCAGACACCCGCGCGTTCCGGGACCACACCCGGCTACACCACTTCATGGGACGCGATCTTGTCCACCACGAGCAGGTCGAAGACCGGCACGAGGAAAAGCGAGGAGTGCTGGACCTCCTCAATCCTGGTCGAGGCAACCTTGGCCTCGGCAAGCAACAGGTGGGTCTCAGCACGCGGCGGACAGACGGTGATCATCGGCTCGCGGCGCTGATCGGCGCGGGCGGCCGCCGCGCACTGTGCACCAGGTCCAGGCTCGGCACGGCCACAGCCAGGTGGCGCACGCCGAGTTTCCCGGCGCACGCAGCGCGATGAGGGTCTTGCCGGTGCCGCAGGTGGAAACGGTGTGCCGCGAGAGCGTGGAGGGGCGCAGGTGGCGTACTGCGCTGTCGACGCCCCTTTTGCTGGTCGTGGCGCAGGACCAGACGCGCGGTGTGCTCTGCGGTGGTGAGGCTGGAGGTCATCGCGCGGTTCCTCGGCATGCGTGAGGGGCCGACTGTGTTCAGTCTCGCCCATAGCTGGGGGTGCGGTGGATCCGTAGCGAGCGGAGCCCAGGGGTGTTGGCGTCATGCGTTCCGGCGAGCCGTGTTCGGGTCCTCATCTGTCCGGCAAGAGACCGCAGTTGCCGCAGCCCCGGGGGCCTGCAAGGGGCGTATGGTGATCACACAAGGGGGTTTTAGTGGGGAATGACAGCGCCTACTGGGACTGGCGGGACGAACAGCTGAAAGCCGAAACCCGTGCCACGGGCGGAGAACCCTGCCGGGTCTGCGGAGAGCCGGTTTCAGCCCGGGCGCACTGGAAACACCGTGACCGGCACGTGTGCTCGCCGCGCTGCAATCTGACCCTCAATCGGCGGCTCACCCGGCGCATCGAGCGCGGGGAGATCACCCGGCCGCCCGTCTTCTCCCCCGATCCTCAACCGCTGCGGCCCGCCAGGGCTTTCCGGACCCGGCCGGCCGGAGCTCCCTTCCCTTATGAGGTTCAGGGTTACTCCCCCAAGCCGGGCGACATGGTCGAGCGGCACGGTTTTGTGGTCACCGTCCACCGGGCCGTGGACTTGCCGGAGCACGTCATCCCCCGGCAGGTGAAGCCTCATTCGGGCGGCAGCTGGGAGCTGGAGCGGGTGGCGCTGTCGTTGCACATGCAGACCGGCTCGGCGTTCTACTACCTCACCGATGACACGTGGACCCCCACGTCCTTGGTGTTCGGGGCCTTTCTGGGGCTGAAGCAACTGCCGGACACCTTCGCCTCCTTCGAGGCCGAGGGCGAAACCTGGCGCTGGTACACGGAGATCGTCCGTGATGTGGACGAGACGGGCCACGAGTACACGTGGACGGCGTTCGTGTGCGGGAAGCAGTCCGTGCCGCGGATGTGGACACCGGCCTACGCGGCCCGTTCCGAGCGTCTGAAACGCGAATCGCGTGCCGCCGGCAGCTACGCCGCCAGGATGCGCAGGCTCGGGCTCGAGGCCGCCGTCGAGCGCATCGACCCCCTCGCCGTCTACGAACGGGACGGGTGGATCTGCCAGATCTGCACCAGCGCCGTCGACCGGGAACGCGACTGGCCCGACATGTGGTGCCCGACGCTGGATCACCGCGTCCCGCTGACTGCGGGCGGCGCACACACGGCGGACAACGTGCGGCTCGCGCACTGGATCTGCAACCTGCACAAGGGCGACTACTTCCCGGTCGAAGCGTGAAGACAACGGCCCGAGGGCGACTTCGGTCGCGGATCAGCATCCGGGTGCTCCTTGGCCGACCGTTGAGGTCCGCGGCGGTGCGGGTCAGGGCACCAGCGGATTGTCCCGGGTGAGCTCGATGGTGTGCATCTGGCGGCGCAGATGCGGAGGCAGGGAGGGCAGGTCGTTGTCGACGATGATGACCTGGTGCGGGCGTGCGTGCGGTGTGTGGCTGCGAGCACCGGCGATGTGATCGAGGAAGTGCGCGTAAAGGCGTGCGATCAGCTGCTGGTCCTCGTCGCCGTACCCGACGTTCTTGCGCGGCGAGTCGATGATCAGTAGGGAGGGAAGATCGGTGGCTCCGGTGACCAGCGCGTGGCTGAGGAACGTCATCCGGTAGGCCACGTTGATCGCGGTGCGGACGCCGTGGCCGACCTTGGTGAGTTTGCCCGCCCTGACCTTCGGCAGGAGCGAGTTGTGATCGATCCGTGCGCCGGGCTCGTTGGGCAGCGACAGCCCGTCGATGATGGCTGAGAACTGCTCCTCGATCTCGGCCAGGGTGGTCTGGCGTCCGGACAGGAGGTTCTTGCGCGTCTTGATGTCCTCGCGCACGCCGCGCAGTTCTTCTTCGGCCGTGCGCAGCGCCCGCTGCAGTTCGAGCAGCCGCCGATGCGGGTCGAGCTGCCGCTCAAGCATGCCGGTCCGGGTGCGGGCGCCGGCATGGGCGGCCGAGAGTTGTTCGATCTGTCCGGCCAGAGGCCCGATCTCCAGGCGGGTTCGCTCCTCCAGCTCCGCTCGTGCCTGGGCGAGAGCATCCTGGGCCTCACCGGCCGTCTTGGCCGCCTCGATTGCCCGCTGCTGGGCCGTGGCCAGCGCGGCTTCGGCTGCCTGCACCACTGCGTCCCGCACACCGGGATCCAGTTCAGACAGGCACAGAGCACAGGCCCCCTCGGGGACGACCCGGCCGGTCAGCGCCTGCCTGCAGGAGGGACAGTGCAGCACGGGGTCGGTGCCCGGCTGCTGCGCACGCTGGATGGCCCGCTGGGCCAAGGAGAGGGCGGCCTGGGCCGCTTTCTCCTCTTCCCGGGCCCGGGAGTGCGTTCCTTCCAGGGCGGCGACGCGCTGGCGCAGCGGATCGGCGAAGGTGGTCACGGCCCGCATGCGTCCCTTGAGTTCCTCCAGGGCCGTCAGCGTGTCCCGTTCTTCGCTCCGGGAGCGAGTCAGCTCCTCCTCCAGTTCCGCCGCGCTCCCGGTCAGGAATTCGCTGATCGTCTCGGTGCGGCGTTTGAACTGGCTCACGGTCTGGCCCAGGTCGTCGCGGCGGGCGGTGAGCACCCGCATCTCCGCGTCGATGAGCCCGAGCACGAGCTCGACGATCGTCTTGTAGGACTGTGCGGTGTTGGCCTGTCCGCGGACGGACTCCGTACCATCGACCATGTCCTGGGAAAGATAGTTCAAGGCGTAGAGCTGGGCGAAGGTAAGGCGGGCGCCGTTGCCGAGCAGTGCGACGGCGGTGGGTGGGGCAAACAGCTCGGACAGGCCCAGCAGGTCCAGCAGCGCCTCGCCCACGACGCGCCGGTCGCTGTCCGGCTGCGGAGTGACGTCGAGAAGTTCTTCGGCTTTTCCGTCGTAGGGGCTGATCAGTTCGACGGTTCCGGTGTCGGCGATCGTGGAGCGTCGCAAGGCGATGTCCATGCCTTCGATCCGCAGGTGCACCGTGACGGACGTCAGCCGCTCCGAGGGCACCTGCCGCCAGTCCACTGGAAGACCCAGCGGGTACTTGATGCAGTCGACCAGTGTGGTCTTGCCTGTGTCGATGGGGCCATAGACACACACCACCGGATGGGCGAAGTCGAGGGTGCGTACCCCGCCAGTGGAGTTGATGACCACTTGCTTGACGAACAGATCCCGCGACATGGGCTTCCTCCCACAGTTCACCGACACCGGAACAACGCAACGGCGCGCTGAAGGAACCGAGCACGACGGCCAGATCGCCAGAAGGGGTGAGCCAAGCCCGGCAGGCACCGGCCGGCGTTTCGCTCAGCCTCTCCCCTGCCACCTGAGCTCAGCCCCTGGGGTGCCGCAGACAGAGAGCCGTCTCAGGTGGGGCGGCCGGTGCGGGTGAACGGGCCGTAGGTGGGGCGTGCGGCGCGCTGTTCGGTGCTGGTCATCCAGGCTCGGCACAGGGCTGGGCCCGGGATGCGGCAGAAGTGGCTGGTGCTCGGTCCACCGCCGGGGTGGGGTGGGCATTCTGCTCGGTATGCACGGGCGTGCCGGGGGATCCATCGGGATGGTCGTGGATCCAGGACAGGCCGCCGATATCGAGTCGGTGGCGAGCGCGGGTGACGGCGACGTAGGCGAGGCGGGCCTCGCTGTCGTCGATGGGGCCGGGTACTGGGCGGCCGGTGTCGTCGCGCTGATCGCTGTCCTTGGGCGGGGTGAAGTCGTCGGCGATCTTCACATGGGCCCATTCCCGGCCCTTGGCCTTGTGGGCGGTCGAGACGGTCACCTCGGCCTGACGTTCGGGGGCGAGTCGAGCGACGGCGGCCAGGATGGCGTCCGTACCGTGGGTGTCGACCAGGTCGACGAAGGGCCGCAGGTCGCGCCCGGCCGGGTCGTGGGCGGCATAGTCCTGCAGTTCGCCCCAGGAGGGGAACAGGACCAGTTCGGGGTGGGTGGTGCGGCGTCCTTCCTTGAGGTCCTGGGCGGCCAAAGCCAGAGCGCGCAGGCTGTCTCCTCCCCCGACCAGCCCGACCCGGTGTCCGGCGGCCATCAGTTCCATGGCCTGGGCCATGGCGCCGACGTTGGTGCGGCACAGCACCGCGTCGGGCCGGAGGACCGGGCCGAGTTCGGTGGGTACCGCTGGGGTGCCGGTCAGCCGGATCGGGGCATCGGCGATGGCCAGCCAGCGGTTGGCCTCGTCGGCGAGCCGCGGGCCGAAGCGGAAGGACTGCGACAGGGCCAGCCGGGTGCCGTCGAAGCCCGTCATGACGTCTCTGGCACCGCGCCAGTGGTAGATGGCCTGGGCGGAGTCGCCCACCATCACCAGCTGGGCGTGGCCGCGCTGGGCGAGGAAGACCTGTTCGACGACGGGGTTGGTGTCCTGGGCCTCGTCCAGCAGGAGGAAGTCGGTATCGATCGTCGGCCTCGTGAGGGCCCAGAGCTTGAGGTAGTGGTCGTGGTCGAAGCGGACCGAGCCGTCGTCCGGGTGCTGCAAGTCGGCCCAGGCCTTGTGGGCGAACGGCACGATATGGGCGGCGAGTTGGGTGTGCAGGTCGCCGTCCTCCAGGCCGCGCAGGCGGGGGACGTGGTGGCGGGTGATGGCCTCGTCCGCGGTGTGGCAGAAGCGGGCCACGGTGCGCAGGGTCGCGTAGGAGAGGGCCTTCGGGGAGAGGTCGCGTTCGCCGATACGGACTGTTTTGGTGATGCCGAGGGCCTGTCCGGACTGCCAGGCCGGACGGCGCGGCGCATTCAGGCGGGCCGTGTAGCGGTGGCCGACGGCGGCGTAGGCCAGGGCATGGGCGGTCTTGCACCGGACGCTTTTCGGGAAACGGACGGTGGCGTCCTGCGCGATGGCCCGGTTGTAGGCGAGGTAGCGGCCCCGGCGTGTGGTGCTGTGAGCGAGCAGGGCCAGGGTGGTGGTCTTGCCGGTCCCGGCACCGGCCTGCAGGGATACATGGTCACCTGTGTGGAAGGCGTCGGCTGCGGCGGTCTGTTCGTCGGTCGCTTTCACGGCTGTGACGCTCCGGGGTGGCGGCTGAGGGCACGTCCGACGGCCGTCAGCAGGTGAACGGATGTGGTGTGGGCCAGGAGTTCGCGTACGGCCCGGTCGAGGCGGTCGGCCTCGTCGCTGGTGTGGCGGGCCAGGGCGCGGTGCACGGCCAGTTGCAGGAAGCGTTCCGGAGATTGTCCCGTCTGGCCGGCGGAGTGACGGATGACAGCATGGAGGGCGGGCGGGAAGGCGACATTGAGCAGGACCTGACCGTCCGCGTCCGGGTAATGCGTGGTGATCACGTCGACGGGGAGCCGCGCACTGAGCCGGTGGCGCAGGCGGTGAGCGGCCCGGTGGGAGGTTCGGGCACGCACGAGGGTCATCAGGCGGGTGGCGTCATGGTTGGCCGCGAGCGGCAGCACGCAGGCGGCGGTGTGGAGTTCGGCTGGGGTGAGGGGCCGGGTGAGGGTGATTTCCAGTGCGTGGTGGGGCATCGTCATGCCTCCCGCTGGCAGCTTGCCGCGGCGTGCGGGAGGCGGGTGTGGATGTGTTCTGCGTGCCGGAGGGGATCGAAGACCTGCCATCCGGCCAGTGCGAGATCGGCCGCACCGGGAGCCGTGGCATGGACGGGGCAGCGCTGAGTGCGCCAGCGCAATTGTTCGGGGTAGGGCAGGCGGCTGAGGTCGTAGACCGCCATCAGCATGCCGGGCAGGGCAAGCTGGCCGCGTTGCGGGCTGGCGGGCAGCAGCCTCCAGCGGCCTGCGGCGGTGCGGGAGGTGAGCAGGCGCTGGGAGCAGCGGCGGCGCTTGCGGGTCTGGGCCACGCACCGGATCTCCTCGAGCGGCCGGTCGGCGAGGTAGCGGCCCAGCAGCAACTGCACGACGGGCAGAGCGGGGTTTCCCTTCTCGGTGGAGCGTTCGCAGGTGGACACGGGCGGGGGCGGCGGGGTAAAGGCGCCGGTGTCGACAAGCCGGCGGGAGCGCACGGCGAGTTGGCGGCGCAGTTCCTCGATGTGCGAGCTCAGCTGGGCGGGGGCGGTGCGGTGCGGACACAGGACGGCGTGCGGGATGCGGCACCATGCGCTGCCGTCACTGTGTGGGTGGGCGATCCCGCAGCTCAGGTGCCAGCGGCAGGGGGCGGGGATGTGGGCGACGGGCAGTTCGGTGGGGTGCAGGGCGATGGGCCGCTGATCGGTGCGCTGGTAAAGGTCGATGCGGTTGCCGCACATGCGGCAGCGGCTGCAGTGGCCGGTGCGCAGCAGTCGGCTGGGGCTGGTTGCGGCCACTTGCAGCGGGCGGCGAATGTGTGGGGTGCGGGGGCTGCCGTCCCAGTGGTGGCCGGAAGCGGCGGAGTTGGGGCGCATGCCGGGACCGTGCCAGGCCGCGTGCCCTGAGGGTGGGTGGCGGCGGGTGGGGTCCCACGAGTGGCCGAACCGCGCCGAACACATGCGCGCACATTCGCTTGCGTGTTTGATGGCTGCTCGCCGGTTCGGGTGATTCGCGTGCGGCGTGCGCCCGAGTCAGGAGTCCTTCGACCCGGCCGGGGTGTGGTCCTCACAGAGAGTTCCCAGCAGGTCTTCGATCGGGACGTCGAAGATGTGGGCGAGAGTGTGCCAGGTGGTGATGGTGCCGGTGGTGCGGCCGTGTTCGAGGTCGATGAGGGTGCGCCGGGCCAGGCCGCTGCGCTCGGCGAGTTCATCGAAGGTCCACCCGCGCTCGCGCCTCAGCCGTGCGAGCGTGACGCGCAGCGCGGTGAGGTCGGGGTCGGGCGGCAAGATCGTCACCCCACCATCCGACGGTGCAGGACCCTGCCCTGTCAGTGCAGACTTCTGCACTATCTGCCGGAAGGTGAGTGACATTCGCGGTGCAGAAATCTGCACTACCGTGCGGGCGTCCCACACACCTGTGGCTGGGGCATGCGCACCGACAGACGGGAGGGCACGGGCCGATGAGGCTGGCCAGCGCGCACGCCGCGGTGCGGCGCATCTGGACGGTGGAACTGCGACCGCAGGCAGGCGGGCCGTCTCTGCTGTGTCCTCACTGCACCGCCCGAACGCCGTCCCTGCAGGCTTCTTCGGCTCGCTCGGCCGCCCTGACCCATCTGGCCCACCACGCCCGCACCGATGCACTGCCCCCGCACCTGCGCACCTGCCAGTGCCGGGAACGCGGCTGCTGCTGGCACCCACGCCACCGCGGCTGCGCCGGACCCGTCCTGCTCGCCCTCACCCGTGATCGCAGCGGCCGCACCTGGCGGCTGGCCGACACATGCGCGGCCTGCGCGGCGGCGACCAGCAACACCGCTGTCGTGCCGGACACCCTGCACAACCCGCACCCGGCAGACACGCCCGCCCGCACCCGCCGGCCGCAAGCCGACGACGAGCACAGGCAACGGGTCCGGGAGATGCTCACCTACCTGGCCTCCACCCTCCCCTGCATCACCTCTCCCGCTGCCCGGCTGCTTGCCGTGCAGTGCGTCCTGCGCGCCGACAGACACGGACACGTCCGGCTGCCTGCCGGCCTGCTGCGCGGCATGCGCCTGCACCGGCGCCCGGAGCTGTGGCGGGAACTCGCACACGGCGGCTGGCTCGACCTGCCCGACCTTCGGGCGACGGGCCTGCGGGTGCGGCTGCTCGACAACGCGGTGCTGGACCAGGCCCCGAGTCTGTGTGCCCGCAGGCGCGCTGCCCACTGGGCTCTGCAGCCCAGTCCGTTTGCCACGACTGCGGCGGAGCCAGCGGAACGGTTGGCCACCCTGGCGCTGGCGGTCTACACCGCCCGGGCCATTCCTGCTCCTGACCTGGCCACCATTGCCCGCTTGTGCGGGCACTCGCCCCAGCAGACCGGAGAACTTCTCGACCGGCTGGTGGCCCGAGGTTCTCTGTCAGCGTGGAGCCACCAGCGCGACACCGACGAGGTGCGCTGGCAGTTGGCCTCGTCTCCGCCTGGCATCCCCGGCGCTGCACACAGGTCTGCCCACTGACCGCGGCCGGGCTTCGTGTCTGCTGGATTCGGGTGCGGCTCTCCTGAAGGGACCTCGTGAACAATGAGTTCGGCATTTCTGTCGCCGTTGCCCTCGCGACAACACCGCGCCTTGAGCCGCCGGGTGTCTTCCTACTCCTGGACGGCAGTCAGCAGGTCCGCTGTCGTCACGACCTTCGCAAAGCCGCCCCCGTGCAGGGAGGTCGCGGACGCCGTGGCCAGTTCGTCGGCCGACTGCCGCCAGCCGAACGGGCCCGTCAGGTCGAAGGTGTGCGTGGCGTCGAGCGGGAACAGCACCTGGTAGCCGAGGTTGCCACCCATCCGGGCCGTGGTCTCCGCGCACATGTTGGTCTGGATCCCGGCCACCACGAACTGGGTGATCCCCGCCTCCTTGAACCAGGCGTCCAGGTCGGGAGTTCCATAGAACGCCGAGTTCACGGTCTTCGTGACGAGCAGTTCCGGCCCGCTGCCGAGGCCGCGCCGTGCCTGCACGTACTCCTTGAAGTCGTTGCCCTCGTAGCCGGGCCGCAGCGGTGATTCGAGCTTGAGTGAGTCATGGCGTACGAAGACGACGGGCCGGTCCGTCTCCTGCCAGGCGGCGATCAGCACAGCGATGTTCTCATCGGCGGCCAGGTTGTTGCGCGGCCCCCAGAACGCCTCCTCATCGAAGCCCTTCTGGACGTCGACGACGACCAGTGCCGCGTTCCGCGCAATGCCCGTCTGCATGTCCGTAGGCATGTCCAGGTCCCTTTCACCGGGCCTGCGGACCCGGCCCAACGGCTCCTCGCCGGCCTCCAACTCGTCCACGCCCTTGCGGACCGTCGTTTCGCTGACCTGGGCCGCCCGTGCGACCGCCCGAATACCACTGTGCCCCAGGATCCGGGCCTCGGCCCCCATCAACAGCCGCCGCTGCCGCTCGTCCAGATGCGGGAACAACACCCCGAACTTCACAGCGAGTTGCCCACGAACCTCATCGGAGACGCCCATAGCAGACCAACGAGCCGAAGCACGCGAAGCAACACCTTGATTCTCTGCGAGCCCTTAGGCGCAGCCCGCGGCTCGCGCCCGGTGCCTGCGGACGGCGTCGCGATTGGCGCAGCGTTGGGAGCAGTAGCGCTGCCGTCCGGTGCGTGAGGTGTCGGCGAGGGCCTTGTCGCACTCGATCACCTCGCAGCGGCGCAGTCGGTGCATGCCCCGGCCCGCCAGATGTAGTGCGGTACCGACCGCGAACAGCGTGAACAGGACGGAACCGAGCGGCTGTTCCGCGTCCCGGTAATGCAGATGCCAGCCGGTACCGGGGTGGGAGGTCAGCCGCGGGTAGGCGGCAGCCTCGGCCAGCATCCGGTTCAGCAGATCGGCGCGCTCCTGCTCCCCGGCGGCGTCGACGATCCTCTCCCAGGCGTCCAGTGCGGCCTCGGCGCGGCCGAGATCGTCCGCTGTCACCGGGCGCTCCAGCATGAGCCCGGCGGCGCGGCAGCGGTCTGCCAGCTCACCCGCGCTCTCAGGCCGGCGGTTGGCCAAGTCCGCGGCCAGGTTCACCGCATCCTCGCCGTAAGGGTTGAGATGCATAAGACCATTACAACAGTGTGGTCGGCATGACACAACAAACCGCCGGACGCACCGGAGCCCCGGCCCGCGACCCGTGGCGCTATCGCTGGATCGTGCTAGGCATTGCCACCTTCACCCAAGCCGCGTCCGGGTTCTTCGTCGGCGGCATCGGAGCGCTCGGCGTCCACCTGCAAAGCGCCCTGGACCTGAGCACGGCGCAGCTGGGTCTGCTGATCTCGGCGGCCCAGCTCATGCCACTGGCCGGGCTGCTGGTGGCCGGCGAGCTACTGGACCGCTACAGCGAGCGCTGGGTGGTCGGGGTCGGGGCCGGCGTGGTGGCGCTGGCTCTGGGCGCCGGGAGCCTGGCGTCGGGATACACCGCCCTGCTGGTCGCACTGCTGGTGGTCGGCACGGGATACAGCAGCGTCCAGCCGGGCGGGAGCAAGTCGGTGGCCTCCTGGTTCGACGCGTCACAGCGCGGTTTCGCGATGGGTATCCGGCAGGCCGGGCTGCCGCTGGGGGCGGCGCTCGCCTCGGCCGTGCTCCCGCTCGTCGCCGAGGAGTTCGGCTGGCGGGCGACACTGCTGACCGGCGCCCTGGTCGCGCTGCTGGGAGCCGGTCTCTTCACGGCCTGCTACCGTCGGCCGCCCGCACTGCCCGCCCCGCAGGACAAGGAACCGTCGGACCCACTCGCGGCACAGCTGCGCGCCCGGCTACGAATGCTCCGTGAACCGTCCACGGTGAAGATCATGCTGTCGGGGACCAGCCTGATCTCGGTGCAGTACGGCGTGGGCATCCTGACAGTGCTCCACCTCCACCGGGTGTCGTCGGTCGGCGCCGGGCAGGCGGCCCTGATCCTGGTGGCATCCCAGGGTGCGGGCGTTGCGGGCCGGATATGCCTGGCGGCCTGGAGCGACCGGAGCAGTTCGGGGCGCTATGCCATCGTGCTGGTCTGCATGGTCGCCGTGATCGCCGGGCTGGCCGTGCTGATGACACCGGCCGGGCGGGCACCGGTCGTCGCTTCCGGCGTCTTCGTCTGGCTCGGCTTCTTCGGATTCGGCTGGTACGGCCCGTGGGTCGCCTACGTCACCGAAGCGGCCCCACCGGGCAAGACCGGCTTCGCCCTGGGGCTGGCCATGTCCGTCAACCAGATCGCCATCGTCACGGTGCCGCCCGTGCTCGGCCTGCTGGTCGACCTCAACAGCAGCTTCACCCCAGCCTGGGCACTGCTGTTCCTGCTGACCGCCGTCGCCCTGGCGGTCACAGCCGTCGCGGAACGCCGCACATGCTGACGTCTGCACTTCCGTGCGCGGCACAACAGGCGTGGCACGGCCCTGGCCGAGGCGTTCGACTGCGGCTGCCACCGCGTGTCGGGCCTGTTCCATGCTCCCTGACTGGCTTCGTCAGATTGAAGCAGCTCAGCCTGGCGAGTCTGTCGTCGTAACCCGCCGCGGACGGCGACGCCGCGCGGGAGAGCGCGGTCAGGGCCATCAGCGCGTTCACCAGGTCAGGGGCGACTTCTTCGGCCGGCTTTCGCCCTCCGCCTTCGGCCCGGAGGCGGAGCAGCCGTTCGAGGGGAGGTTGTCTCACTCAGGGCTTCAACGCCGGAAACCTGCTCGCACCAGCCACCCACCGCCGCTGCGTGGCCCGGTGTGCAGTTCTCCGCCCAGTGCGGTGACCCGTTCTTTGAGACCAACGAGGCCGAAGCCGCCGCCGTGGGCGGCCGCCGGGAGTTGGGTGCCGCCGCGGCCGTCGTCGGCCACGGTCACCTCCAGGCGGCCGGCGTCGTCGCGCAGGGAGACCTCGATGCGGGTGGCGTCGGCCGCGTGCCGACGGACGTTGGTCAGGGCCTCCTGGACGACCCGGAAGGCCGCGGCCTGCACCTCGTGGGGGAGGTCGTCGGACACGGCGGGGTCCCGGCGCAGGACGACGTGCTGGCCCGGCAGCGCGAAGCCCTCGATCAGTTCGGCGATGCCCGCGAGGTCGCCGACCGGGCGGTGGCCGGCCGCCTCGGGGCCGGTGTTCCGCAGTACGCCGACCGTGCGGCGCATCGAGGCCAGCGCCTCGGTCGCGGCCCGCTCGATGCCGGCCAGGACGGGGTCCAGTTCCTGTGGCCGGGAGTCGGCCATCATGCGGGCCACCTGCGTCTGCACGAGGATGCCGGTCACGTGGTGGGCGACGAAGTCGTGCAGGTCGGCGGCGATGGCCAGACGTTCGCCGCGGCGGGTCTCGCTGACGGCGACGGTGCGCCGGTAGTCCATCGAGCGCAGATATCCCGCGAGCCCGGCGACGAGGCCGACCAGCAGCAGACCGATCAGCTCCAGGCCCATCACGTCACTGCTCAGCGTCACATCGCCGCGCACCGGCAGTGTGAGCAGCGCGCACGCGTCGAGGGCGCCGCATGCCAGGGCCCAGCGCGGCGGGCAGTGCCGTACGGCGATGAACAGCAGGCTCAGCAGGATCATGATCTCGCCCGGGCCGAACACGACCGGCCCTTGGACCAGCAGTGACGCGGCTGTGAGGAGGAGCGAGGCGAGAGCGGGCACGGTGGTGCGTGCCTGCGGTGTGAGCCACTCGGGCCGCCGCCCGGCCGGCCACAGCAATGCGGCCAGGCCGACGAGCACCACGGCCAGGGTCTGCCAGACGGGACTTGCCATCGGCAGCACGCGGGCTCCGTCGGAGCCCGCGTAGAGAACAACGTCGACGACGGCAGCGGCCAGCAGGAGGCCGAAGGCGACGCCACGGGCGCAGCCCCTGGCGGAAACAGACTTCATGCCGGTCACCGTAGGCGAGGCAGTGCACGGCCGGATCGGCCGATCGGCCGATGGGCCTGTGAGAAGGCCGACCTTACGGCCGAGGCGCGCGCCCGGGCCCGCAGGCGAGTGTGGAGCCGCATCCTCACCACGGACACCAGGAGAACGCGATGCAGCGCAACAAGTTCGCCGTCGGCGTCATCGGCGGGGCGACCGCCGTGGTCGCGCTCGGCGGCCTCGGCACCTATCTGCTCTCCGGCACCGAGTCGACCAGCCGCCTGGACGAGCACAGCACGGCGTCGGTGAACGGCCACAAGGCCCTCGCGTCGAGGATCGTCGAGGGCCGCACCGAGAGCAAGTACCACCCGCTGCCCTGGGTCGGCAGCAAGGTCACCGGCGTCACCTGCCCGACCGGTCTCAAGGCCGTGACCGGCGCGACCATCACCTGCACCGGCAAGAGGAACGACAGCGAGGTCGTCCGCATCCCCGTCCGGGTGACCAGGGCCGACGCCAAGAGCGTCACCTGGAAGTTCGAGCGCTGAGAGGGGCCACGCCACACCATGAGCACCGTCCTGGCCGGATACGGCTTGATCAAGAAGTACGGCTCCACCATGCCGGGGGTCGCGGAGCAGGCGTCCTTGCCGTCGTTCCCGGCGGCAGCCGTGTAGGCGAGGCCCTTCTGCGTCATGGCGTAGAGCTGCGCGTCGAGGATGGTGGCGAGCTTCCCCGAGAGGCCGAAGGCGACGACGGAGGGCTTCTCGGCGTGCGCGGTGATCCAGTCCACGGCGGTGGCGAGGCGCCAGGGTGGCCTCGCCCCTTCCCTGCTGCGACCGAGGCCGAATTCACCAACGATGTCCTTCATGGGACGCGATCCCCCAGTGAACCGCTCCCCCGCTCCGGCCGTCTTCCGGCACGGGCCCCGAGTCCCGCTCAACAAGTGATCATCCAGCACTCCTGCGATTCCGGACCGTGGCCTCATGCACCCCATACGTCCTCACGCCCCCCGCAGCGCACGCGCCCCGCAAGTCGATGTCATCGTCGTCGGTTACAACAACGCCGCCCATGTGACGACCGCCGTCCGCTCGGCGCTGGCGCAGGGCCCAGTCGTCCGTGAGGTCGTCGCCGTGGACGACTGCTCGACGGACGCCAGCGTGGACCTGCTCGCCCGCCTCGCCACGACCGAGCCGCGCCTGAAGGTGGTCCGGCGCCGGGTCAACAGCGGCGGCTGCGGCAGTCCGCGCAACACCGGGCTCGACCGGGTGACCGCGCCGTATGTGATGTTCCTCGACAGCGACGACGTACTGCCGCCGGGCGCGGTGGACGCGCTGCTCACGGCGGCGACGGGGGCGGACGCGCAGGTGGCGGGCGGGCTGTGCGTACGGCGGGAGCTGCCCGGTCGGCGCGAAGTGCCCTGGCAGGCGCCCCTCTACGCCACGCACGCCGTCTTCGAGCACCCCGCTCAGCGCCCGCGCCTGGTCCACGACACCCTCTGTGTGAACAAGCTCTACCGCACGGACTTCCTGCGCGAGCACGGCATCCGCTTCCCCGAAGGCCGCTTCCCCTACGAGGACTTCGTCTTCACCGCGCGCGTGCTCGCCGCCCGGCCGCGCATGGCCCTCGTCCCCGACCGGGTGTACGTCTGGCACGTGCGCCGCTCGGCCGACCGGCTGTCGATCTCCCTGGACCGCGCCGACATCGCCAACTGGCGGGCGCGCACGGAGGCGACCCGGCTGGCGTACGAGATCCTGTTGGGCGCGGGGCAGAAGGAGCTGGCGCGGGCGGCACGCGCCAAGTTCCTCGACCACGAGCTGCGGATATACGCCCGTGAGCTGGGGTTGCACGATCAGCGGTACCAGCGCGCGTGGTGGGCGCACACGCGGGCGTGTCTCGCGGAGTTCGACGCGTCCGACTGGGCCCACAACCCCACCGCGCCCGGCCGCCTCATCGGCCGCGTCGTCCTGGCCTCCCCCGAGCCCCGCGACCTCCCCCGCCTGCGGGACCTGGCCTCCCGCCCGGCCCGCCTCCTCCCGCCGTACGCCCACTCCCCAGACGGCACCCCCGTCTGGTCGGCCGACCTGCCCGAGGTCACCCTCGAGCCGCTCCTGACCCGCCCCGTCCACGTCCTCCCGCTCGCCGTCGACGCGGAACTGCGCCCACGCGCGCGTACCGCCCTGCTGCGGCTGCGCCTGCACGAGCTGTACGGCAGGGTCGCGCAGGCGGGGCCGGAGGCGCTGGAGGTGGTATGGCGGTGCCGGGAGACGGGAGTCGCGGCGGGGCCGAGCACGAGGGTGGCGCTCGGGCCGTGCCCTGCCAACGGGGGTGGTGTCTGGGCGGCCGAGGTGAGGGTGGAGTGGTCAGCGTTCGGGGGGTCCGGCAGGCGGAGTGTGCCGGGAGCGTCCATGTCCAGGGCATCGCGGGCGTTCACGAACGCATGGGATCTCCACCTGCGCGTGTGCTTCCGGGACGGCGCCTACCACGAGGTCACGGCGCATGCGGTGGCGGGCACCGGTCTGCTGCGCCGGCGCGCCGGGATCAGTGCCCGTCACGGCGTCGTACTCGTCCGGCCGTACGCCACACACTCCGGTGCGCTGGCCCTGCGCGTCGCCCTGGGTTTACGCGGAAGCATGTCCGTGGTCCGCGGCGGACTCCACCGCCTGCTTCGCTGACTCACTTGTCACGAGGGGACGGCCGTACATGACCTGGCTGATCACCGGTGACGCTGGGTGAAGTCGAAGCGCTGCGGGTGCAGTTGGCCGATCTGCAGCAGGACCACACCGTCCTGGTGGATATCCGACAGGCCCTCGGCTCCCGGCGGCCCCTCCCCCGGCTCGCTTCTGAGGCCGTCGCGGCAGTGCCTGCTCCCTGCATAAGGCTTCGGCCGTACCGGTTGTGGGCAAGCAGGCGCGGGCCAGGAGTCTGCTGTCTCGACGCCCGGAATCAACCCGTCAAGCAGAGCGCCGCTGCATCATCGGCAGTGCAGTCCGCCCTGCCCACGCTCGTCCACCTCGTCCGCGAGCCCCTGGCCGGCCGGCACGAGCCCGCTCCGCCGCTGAAGTCGCCGCCACACTGGAACAACAGCATCCCCAGCGCGAGATCAAGACCAAGATCACGCGACTCACACGCGAAGGACTCGTGGCCAAGAACCAAGCCCAGCGCACCAAGCAGGCCAGGTCCGTCTACTACACCTCCCCCGAGGCCTCCGAGTCTGCCTCCCAGGACGAGCCGACAGCCGAGCAGTCCGCCTGACAACCTCTCGGTGCCCTGGTGCCGTTGGGCCACGCCAGGTACAGTCCCGGCCGCGATCCTCGCGACCGTCTCCCTTGCGACCCGGCCAACCTCGCCTCGGCGCGGGGCGTCTGTGTCCAGCACCTCGCCCGACTGCATCCGCTGCCCGCCGGCCCTCCCGCCGAGCTCACGCCGAGGTCACCCTCGGTCTGCTGCCGGGCCGCCGTGGCCGCACTGCTGGCCGCTCGGCGGGAACAAGGGCCCCACGATCGGCGTACCCTGACAGGCCCACTCCCCGCAGGCCACGGGACACTCACAGGCGCCCGTCCGGCACGCGGTCCCCGTCGAAGTGATGAGAAGGATTCCGCTCATCCGGCCGAGGTACGCGGTGAGTTCACCGCCCTAGCATCGCGGAATGTCAAACTCACTTAGCATCAAGCGCGTTCCATCGCTTGATGTGTTACGCGGCATCGCGATCGTCGGAACGTTGCTGTCCAACATCTGGATCTTCACCAGTGCAGTGGGGGACGATTGGACCGGCAGGATCGGCGGGGCGTGGGACGAGGACGTCTCACTCGTTTCCTCTTTGCTGTCGAACGGCAAGTTCCTCGGGTTGCTGTCCATATTGTTCGGCGTGGGTATGGCCATCCAGTTCGAGTCGGCACTTCGGCACGGACACCGCTGGCCCTGGCGATACGAGTGGCGTTCGTTGCTGCTGATGGCGGACGGCTTCATCCACTTTGCGCTCGTTGTCGAGTTCGACATTCTCATGGGATACGCGTTGGTGGCGATCATCATCGCCCCCCTGCTCCGGCTGCGGACCAAGTGGCTGGTCGTGGCCACCGCACTCGCCGGCGCACTGCACTTGTACATGCAGTTCCGCACCATGATGTGGACAGCCCCCGCAGAAGAGCCACTGCCCGAGGATTACCGAGATGATCCGGCGAGCGCACAGGACACATCGAGCTATCCCACCCCCACATACTTCGAGGAGGTGGCCGGGCGAATAGAGTATTTCTGGGATGGCAGGCAAGAGGCCTTCATCATTGCTCCTCCCCTGTCGGCCTTCCTGTTCCTCTGCGGGGCTCTGCTGTGGCGGGCGGGGCTGTTCAGGGGGGATGAGAAGGCGCGGAGGTTGAGCCGTCGGCTCGCCATCGGAGGCCTGGGCCTCGGGGTGCCGTTGTCTGTGTGGGAGTACCTGCCCTTGCCGGGCAGCGACATCTCCGGTGGGCTTTCGCGGTACACCATCGCTCCGATCGTGGCCTTCGGCTACCTGGGGCTGATACTCATCCTGCTGCGGAGCCGTGGTGGCTCCGGGTTCCTCGCCCGGCGGTTCGCTGACGTCGGCAAGACCGCGCTGTCGTGCTACATGCTGCAGAACGTCGTCGCCCTGGTGATCTTCAGCTCATGGGGCCTTGGCCTGGGGCCGTTGGGCAGTGTCGGTACGATTCTCGCCTGGGCCGGGATCAGCGCTCTGCTGATGCTCGCCGCATACCTGTGGCTGCGGCGCTTTCGGCAGGGGCCGTTCGAGCTGGTTTGGCGGGCGGCCGTGGACGCGCCCTTCCGGCATGTTGACCGCGCGCGTGAACGCCAGCGGCGCGAGAAGGACGCCCCTGTGAGTGTCTCGTAGCGGAGATATAGCGGCCGGAATATGGGCGTTGGGTGTTCTGTCGTCAGCTGAGCGTGAGGCAGGACGGTATCCGGGCCGGTCAGCGGCCGTGGGCATGCAGGGCTGGTTGCTGTGAGCGAGCGCAAGCACTACAAGACCGCCCCTGTCCGACGAGCAGTGGTCGCTGGTCGGGCCGACGATTCAGGCTCTGGCCTCTGCTGCTGGCACCGTCCAGGCCGGTCGAGGACTTCCCGCGTACGCACCGGCCTCGGCGCAGGTTCGTCAAAGGCGTTACCGCCCACGGACACCTGACCGCAATCGCGGAACCACCGGCCTGGAGGGCCGAGTTCTACGTCACCGGCGCGTCAACGGTCTGCTCCTGTCCCGCGACGGTCAGGGCCTGTTCTGAGTTCCCGTCGTCCGCAGGAGGCGCGGGCTCAGGCAGCGGGCCCGGGGATCGCCGGCAAGGTCATCTTTCAACCTGGTCACGGCCCATGGGCGAAGTGTGCAGGGAGCAGAGAACGCGGTTGCCGCAGAGCGAACGAGGCGGCCGTCGCTTCCCGCCGCTCCGCCGAAGCAATACCGGGACTCCGCCTTCTCTGTGCGGCGCCCGCGAGCGACCGCACTCTCACCTGATCGGAAATCAAAGATGTCTAGAACCCATACCTCCCGCGTCGGGTCGCTGGACGTGTTACGCGGTATCGCCATCATCGGAACATTGCTGAGCAACATCTGGGCCTTCGTTCCCCTTGTGGCCGATTCATCCGGAAGCGGCTGGCCCGGGTGGCCGGGCGAGGGTTGGCAAAACAATATTGCCCAGATCGCCACCGCCGTGGCGAACGGCAAGTTCCTGGCGCTTCTTTCGATACTGTTCGGCGTCGGCATGGCCATTCAGTTCGACTCGGCCAAACGCCGTGGACACCGCTGGCCCTGGCGATACGGATGGCGTTCACTGCTCCTGATCGCGTACGGCTTCGTCCACTTCGCACTTGTCGTCGAATTCGACGTCCTCATGGGGTACGGGCTGGTCGCACTGTTGACAGCTCCCCTCCTGTTTCTTCGTACTCGGTGGCTGGCGCTGGTGACCGCGCTCCTGGGTGCGGTGCATCTCTACCGGCATCTCTCCGTCATCGAATGGCAGCCGTACCAGGTGGATGACTACGGAGCGGATTACGCCGAGGAGGACTGGAGCACCGAGAGCGCCGCTGACCTACCCCCTCTGCCGACACCTACCTATTTCGATGAAGTGGCTGGCCGAGTCGGCGAGTTCTGGGAGATCCGTGTGCCGATATTCGAGAACCTCCCAACATATTCAGGGTTTCTGTTCCTCTGCGGGGTTCTGCTGTGGCGGGCTGGGGTTTTCACAGCGGATGAGGAGGCGCGGAAGTTGAGCCGCCTGCTCGCCATGGGGGGTCTCGGCGTAGGGATTCTGATGACCGCGTGGGGGATTCTTCCGGTGCCGGGCGCTGAGGCCCTCGAGCAGATGTCCCGGTACATCAGCGCCCCGATTGTGGCGTTCGGCTACCTGGGTGTGGTGCTCCTTCTTCTGCGGCGCGGCGGTGGTACAGGGTTCGTTACCCGTCGCCTCGCCGAGGTGGGCCGTACCGCGCTGACGTGCTACGTGCTGCAGAACATCATCGGCGTGGTGGCCTTCAGTAAATGGGGCTTCCATATCGGACCGCTGGACTCCCTGGGAACGCTGATCGCCTGGGCAGCGATCAGCGCCCTGCTGATGCTCTTCGCGAACCTGTGGTTGCGACGCTTCAGGCAAGGACCATTCGAAATAGTGTGGAGGACGGGGGTCGACGCCCCCTTCCGCCGAGCCGACCGCAAACGCGACCAGAGGCACGAACCACAAGCGACGGAGACCGTCACCACCAGCCCCTCGCGGTGAACCCGATCGCCGGGGATGCCGACCAGGATTCCACCGCCGCCCACCAGCCCCTGGTGGGCGGCGGATCCCGGGCCGGAAGTCGCGCGGCGAGTGGGCTGCTCCGAACTTTTCGCACGCCGCCTGCGGGCAGGCCCGTCGGGGCAACGAAGCCGACGGACCTGGACGTGGCCCTTGTCGCCGTGGAGCTTGGCCGGCCGCCCTCGGCGCGGTCCACGGCGGGAGCGGATAGGTGAAATGCCGCGGATGAGCGGTGCGAAGGCGTGGCTGGTATGCAGGCTGACGCCGGAGCTCCGCAAGAGACTTCGCCGGCTGTAGTGCTACGACGCCTGCCTGGGGCCTTTCCTGGTCCTGCTGCGGTGGGGTACCGGCTCTGGGCCCTTCGGCACCATCGTTGCGTGGGAGGCGTCAGCTCTCTGCTGATGCTTGCGGCATCGTTGTGGCTGTGATGGTTCCGGCAGGCTCCCTTCGAACTCGTGTGGCGGGCGCGATGGATACTCCGTCCCGCCGGTTCGACCGCAAGTGCCAGAAGGAGACTCTTGTCAACGCCGCGTAGGAGAACTTCCGGGGCACACGGACCGTTGCGGCTGTCGCGTGCCCACGTCGTCACGGTGCTGGGCATGGCCGTGGTCACGGCAGTGATCGACCTGGGTGAGCTGCTGTGGTTCGGCTACTCCACGGGGTGGCTGCTGGTCACCCTGGTCACCGCCGTCGCGCTTGCAGCGTCATTGGCCCTGCGCCGCAGGCGCCCGGGGGCGGCGCTCGCCGTTGCCGCTCTGGGCTACGCCGTCGCGTGGGTCATCTCCTGGTCGGAGCCGCGGCCTCTGCCGGCCATGGCGCAGGCTGCCCTGTGGGTGGCCGTGTTCAGTGCGATCGCCGAGGGAACAAGCCGTCTGCGGCTCACCGCCATCGCCATGCTCGGGATGTGTGTCGCCATGGAAGCGTTCGAGGGAATCCGTATGAGCGATACATATGCTGCTGGGCGGCCCGAACTCCTGGTCTACGACACGGTAAGCGTCAGTTTCGTCCCGGTCGTGGTGGTGGCGATCGCCGAGACGGTCCGGGGTCGTATCCGGCTGGCCACCGAACAAGCCGATCAGGCCGAGCGACTGCGTCAGCTGGACGCCCGCGCCGCGGTCCGTGACGAGCGGCTGCGCCTGGCACGGGAGCTCCACGACGTCGTGGCCAACCGGCTCAGCGCGGTGACCATGCGGATCACTGCCGCCGGTCATGTCCGAGGGCGTGACAGCACGGCCGAGAGCGTCGCCCTTGCTGAGATCGGCCATGAGATCGGTACGGCTCTCGGTGAGCTGCGCAGTGTGCTCGGTACCCTGCGGGATGACGAAGACGGCATCGGCGCGGCCACTCCGCCCTCGCTGAGGGACGTCGGTCTGCTGGCCGAGGAGGCCCGCCGTGCCGGCGCACTGGTGGACATCGTCATCAGCGGCGACCCGTACCCGCTGCCCAGCATGGTCGATCTCGCGTCCTACCGCATCGTGCAGGAGGCCCTGACGAACGTGGCCCGTCACGCCTTCCCTCCGCAGGCGACGGTTCGCCTCGACTACGGCAGTGATCAGCTGCGTGTACGCATCGAAGACGAAGGTGTGCTGCAGCCCGGTTCGCCATCCGGCTCGTCAGGTCATGGAATCATCGGGATCCGTGAGCGCGCCGCGTTGTGCGGCGGCTGGGCCTCAGCAGGCCCTCGGCCCGGGGGCGGTTGGGGGGTCGAGGCGGCCCTGCCCGTGAAGAAGGATGGTTCGTGACGTTTTCCATACTGCTCGCCGACGACCAGGACATGGTGCGTACCAGCATGCGCATCATGATCGACGTCGAGCCCGACCTCGAAGTGGTCGGGGAGGCCGCGGACGGAGAAGCAGCCGTGGCCATGGCCGCCCGGCTTCGCCCCGATGTGGTGGTCATGGACATCCGGATGCCGAAGGTGGACGGGGTGGCGGCCACACGCAGGATCATGGCCGAGCCGGATCCGCCGGCTGTCCTCGCGCTCACGACCTTCGACATCGACGAGTACCTGTTCGGCACCCTCCAGGCGGGAGCCGCCGGATTCGTGCTGAAGAAGGACAGCGCATCCACCCTGCTCGACGGCATCCGGGCCGTCGCCCGCGGCAATGGCTTCGTCTCGCCCGGACCGACCAGGCGACTGATCGCCCGGGTTTCCGCAGTCGGCGGCGGCCCGTGCGCGCTGCCCACGGAGCTGACGCCGCGGGAACGTGACGTCCTGGCACTGCTCGGACACGCCCTCAGCAACACGCAGATCGCCCGCAGACTCCACATCGAGGAGAGCACCGTGAAGTCCCACGTCCAGAACGTGCTCACCAAGCTCAACGCCCGCACCCGCGTACAGGCGGCACTCATCGCGAGCCGGGCCGGGCTCCTCGACGAACCGACGCCGTAACCGGCCTGCCGGACCGGCCCCGGCAGGGTGTACGGGACGAGACGGCGCGCCTCGCAGCCGCCTCTGCTCTCCCGGTTTCCGCCGGCCTCGGATACCGACAACGGCCGAACGCATCGGATGCCCTCGTCGAGACTCAGCCGGCAGGCCAGGCACTCGCCAGGGGCCGTCACCCTTGCGACCACGCCGCGCCGGCCGCACCGTGCACGACTGCCCTGGCTGACGCGTCCGGCGAACAGAACTCCGCAGAACGGGGCTCCCGGCGCCGCCTGACAACCCGTCAGGCCTCGCAGCACACCCACGGCATCCTCACCGTCCGCGGCCTGCAGGCCGAAGGAGGAGACACTCCCTGCCGACACACCGGACACCCTCACGTCGCACGCACGTGCACAACTGGCGGCCTGATCATCCGTAGAGCCGAACCCATGGGACGGCAGATGACGTCCCGTCGTGATCCACGAGGCGGCAGGCCCCGCCGACACCGCGGGCGTACTCCGGCCGGCCGCCCTCTGCCACGCGCTGTCACCGCCGACGTGCAGGCAACCGCACTCACCCGCCTGCCAGTTCACACCCATCCATGCTCAGCACAGGCTCACCGGGCCGGGGCCTCCTCCACCAGAAGAGAGAGGTGTGCGGACCAACTCCTCATCAAAAAGGACGACTTCATGCCTCACAGCCCACGAACAGCGCCCAGTCCGCCTCTTCCTCCTCAGCAGGGGACAACCACACGGAACGAAGGGACCCATATGCACAGGAGAAACGCCGGCCAAGTGGTACTCGCCCTCACTGCGACGGCAGCGATGCTCACGCCCCCAGCCCTGGCATACGCGCAGGAGCCGCTCCGCGTCGACCTGAGGACGGACGTCAACCGCGACGGGCGGGTCGATGTCGCCGGTGGCACCGACACGGCAGGTGAGGACACCTGGTCCGCCGCCCGGGGAGCGGTCTTCCTGCCCAACATCGACGACGACAGCAGGCGCTGCCCGACCACCGGCCCGGGCGGCCGCCCGCTCCCCGACGCCCAACTGGCCTCCTGCAACGACGCCTCGGACACGAAAGTCAACGGCAGGGCCGACGCGGCCGACCTGGCCCGGGTGCGCTCGGTACCGGTACGGAACCTGCCCTCCGGCGCCAAGGGCAGCGTCAAGGTCACCAAGGGCGCCGCGCAGAGCAGGGTCTTCGTCAAGCGGAACGGCGCCTGGAAGCCGGTCACTTCGCAGACCCGGCTGACGCGGGCCGAGCTGCGCGCCGGCGTCGAGTTCGGCGTCGAGGGCAAGGACGTCATCCGGGACAGCGCGAAGTGGGACGGCCGCGTGGCGATCCGGCTGAAGGTGGCCTCGTCCGCGGGCACCGCCTCCGACACCGTCACCCTGCGCGCGGCTCCGCTGCTCACCCACCACGCCCTGCAGAACACCCAGCAGCTGATGGTCACCAAGGCCCGCGGCAACGACCCCTTTGCCAAGCGCCAGCGCGAGTTCGTCAGGGGCCTGGGCAAGGAGGCCCGGCAGGCCGGGATCACCAAGCCTCTGGTGACCTTCGAGAAGTACGACGACATCTGGGCCCAGGACTTCGTCGAGCCGGCCTACCTCAACATGACCGGCCCGGACGGACGGCAGCGGACGATGCGCGTGATGCTGCGCTCCGCCCAGAATCGGGAGGCGGGCCGCGAACTCTTCGAGAGACTGCGCGGCCCGGACGTCGGCGTCGTGCAGGCCAGGGGCCGGGTCATGCAGACCTGGGAGACCCTGAACTCCTTCGGCAACCTGGAGACCATCCCGCCCTACGCCCATGAGGGCCGCTCGTTCCCGGCCGGACGGATCATCATGGGCGAGCGCAAGGACGCCAGCGGGATCCGTCCCTCGAAGGAGATACGCACCCTGCTGAAGTCCCAGGGACTTCAGGACCCGCTCCTGCTGGACACCTCGTGGCTCGGAGTGGGGCACGTCGACGAGTTCGTGCAGTTCCTGCCGGCCGACACCCCGCGCGGCTGGCGGATCGGTCTCGCCGACCCGCGGGCCGGACTGCGCCTGCTGCGCGACGCGCAGCGCGACGGCCACGGCGCGAAGAAGATGTTCTCCGTCCCCGGCTTCAACGGCACTCGCCCACCCGCGGAGACCATCGACCAGACCCTCGCTTCCCCCCACCTCGTGTCCGACAACGAGATGGCGGCCCGGAAGATCGCGGCCAACCTGGAGATCCTCAAGCGGGCGACAGGCGTCACCGACGAGGAGACCGTCCGGGTGCCCGCCCTCTACAGCCGGGGCATCCGGGACGCCAGTGCCGACGTCCACATGCCGCTGCTGCGCCGTCTCGGCGGCAGCGCCGCCACGGAGGCCGCCCGGAAGTACGGCCAGCAGCAGTTCCCCGGCCGCGACGGCAAGCGGGCCCCCCAGGGCGCCGCCTCCGCCGCACCGGCTCCCAGCACTGTCGAGACCGTCGCGTACGTCCCAGGCGCCGTCAACGGCGTCCTGCTCTCCCGCGAGCGCTACCTCGCCCCGCGCCAGTGGGGTCCCGTCATCGGCGGCAAGGACATCTTCACCGAGGCCGTCACCGCCGCGTACACACGCGCCGGCATGAAGGTCTCGTACCTCGACGACTGGTACACGTATCACCTCGGCGAGGGTGAGATCCACTGCGGCACCAACACCCTGCGCGACGCCTCCGCCGCCTGGTGGAAGCCGTAGCCGCCCCGTTTGAGATCACTCGGTACGGGGTGGATGAGCAGTGCGTAGGCAAGCAGGTGGCAGAGACGCAAGCACATGGTGTCGGGCTCGGCGTCAGCCAGGTCGTCGATGTCGTGCAGGGGCAGCAGCCGTAGCCACGCACCCTGTGGGAACTCTGCCCCTGCCGCTGCCCGGCCAGGCGATGGCGGCGCGTTCTCCCGGGTACGCCATCGCCCCGAGCACGGCCTTCGGCTACCTGGGGCTCATTCTCGTCCTGCCGCAGTGGCGCGGCAGGGCGGGGTGCGTCGCCGGGTGCTTCGCCGCTGCCGGCTGTACCGCGCTGTCGTGCTGCACGCTCCCGAACGTCATAGCACTGGTGGTGTTCAGCGGACAGAGCTTCGTAGAGGAACCGGTGGACAGCGTCGGCACCGTAGTCGCGTGGGCAGCGATCAGCGCCGTGAGCACCCCTCTACGAACTGCCTGCCGAGCTGACACCGCGGGAGCGTGACGTCCTCGCTGTCCTCGGCCAGGCCCTGTGAGCAACACGCAGAGCGCGCAGCACCTTCACATCGAAGAGAGCACGTCAAGTCCCGCGTCCAGAAGCTGCTCACGAAGCTCAACGCCCGCGCCCGGGTCCAGGCGGCGCTGATCGCCAGCCGGGCGGGACTGGCCGACGGACAGCTGTGCTGACGGCTCTTGCCAGGGTGCGAGGCCACCCTCAGCGAGACGGCGGGGGATGAAGCCGTGCCGCCGCGCCGCTTCCTTTCCGGCGCTTCTCACGCCGGTCGTCCTGTCGACGAGGGGCAGTCCGGTCGCATCCCGCAGGAGGCGCATCGCGGAACCCGTCCCGCCCCCGCCCAGGGGGTTCGGACCTGTGTGTTCGCCCCTTTCTCAGCCCGGGCACGGGCGGCGCCCAGGACGAGGCGAGAGATATGGACCAGGCTCGCGTCGGCGCGTCTACGCAGAACCGCGCCGTGCAGCCGGCTCCACACCCCGGCTTTGGACCAGATCAGAAAACGGCGGTGGGCTGTCGACTTCGAGACACCGAAACACGGGGGCAGGGACCGCCAGGCGCAACCGCTGACGAGTACGTAGACGATGGCCGCGAACAAGGTCTCATCCGAGGTGTTCGCCGTACCACCCCCCTGTGGCCGCGTCTGTTGTTCCGGGATCAGTGGCTCGGCCAAGTCCCACAATCCGTCCGGAACGATCCAGCTCCACGTTCCCCATGCCGGGTCGACTTCCGCCTCACCAGGCGTGAGACGGTCCGCTGCAGTGAACATGACTTGCCCAACGCCTTTCGTGGTGGAAGGGGTTGGACAAAACTTATGGAGTGCTCGGTATCGAAACGCGGCGCAGACCGTAAGAACGTACTAAGTGCCTAGCGGATCGAGGAGCGACTCCTCCGAAATGAGGAGAACGGTACTCGCCGACTGGCAGCGCGACTCCGAGCCGGTGCGGGCCAGAGGCTTTCCACAATTCTGTTCGACTGACGAGCGCGCTGGCAGGCTATTCCGGCAAGACAGCGCCGTGGCCGCTCCGGTCTGGATCGAAGCGGCCACGGCGGTGGCGTGCCGTCTGCCGGTGGTTACCGGCCCACGGTCACTGATTCAGGGTGCAGGTGGCGAGGGCGTTGACCTGCTGCTGTGCGGGGTTGAGGTTGAGGGCGTCGGTGATGCGGTTGATCGTCGCGACGCGTTGGTCCTTGAGCGGGTTGAGGACGGCGTTCTGGACGAGGTTGGCTCCGCCCTGGCCGGCGGCGTTGGCGATGCGGTTGTTGGCCTCCTGGATCTGGGCGTTCAGGAGGGCAAGGTTGCGATTGACCTCAGCCTGCACGCCGGCGGGGATCGCCGGGAGCTGAGCGGCGACATCCGGACAGTTCACGGTGTTCGCGGCACCGGCATTGTTGTTGCCGTTGTTGTTGCCCTGACCGTTGCCGTTGCCGTTGCCGGCGTTGTTACCTCCGGCATTGTTGTTGCCCTGGCCGTTGTTGTTGGCACCATTGCCGCTGCCTCCCTGGCTGGCGGCGTTGGCGAGGCGGGTGTTCGCTTCCTGGATCTGGGCGTTCAGCTGGGCGAGGTTGCGGTTGACCTCGGCCTGCGCGGCAGCAGGGATCGCCGGGAGCTGAGCGGCGACATCCGGACAGTTCACGGTGTTCGCGGCACCGGCATTGTTGTTGCCGTTGTTGTTGCCCTGACCGTTGCCGTTGCCGTTGCCGGCGTTGTTACCTCCGGCATTGTTGTTGCCCTGGCCGTTGTTGTTGGCACCATTGCCGTTATTGAGCGTGCAGGTGGCGAGGGCGTTGACCTGCTGCTGTGCAAGGTTGAGGTTGAGGGCGCCGGCGATGCGGTTGATCGTCGCGACGCGTTGGTCCTTGAGCTGGTTGAGGACGGCATTCTGGACGGCATTTGCTCCGTTGTTGTTTCCCTGGCCATTGTTGCCGTTGCCGTTCCCGGCGTTGTTGTTGCCCTGGCCGTTGTTGTTGGCACCATTGCCGTTATTGAGCGTGCAGGTGGCGAGGGCGTTGACCTGCTGCTGTGCAAGGTTGAGGTTGAGGGCGCCGGCGATGCGGTTGATCGTCGCGACGCGTTGGTCCTTGAGCTGGTTGAGGACGGCATTCTGGGCGGCGTTGGCTCCGTTGTTGTTTCCCTGGCCGTTGTTGTTTCCCTGGCCGTTCCCCGCATTGTTGTTGCCCTGACCATTGTTGTTGGCACCATTGCCGCTGCCGCCCTGGCCGGCGGCGTTGGCGAGGCGGGTGTTCGCTTCCTGAATCTGCGCGTTCAGCTGGGCGAGGTTGCGGTTGACCTCGGCCTGCGCGGCAGCAGGGACCGCCGGGAGCTGAGCGGCGACATCCGGACAGTTCACCGTTGTGGCTGCCGACGTGGCTGCCGACTTCGGGGTGTTCTCGGACTGGTCGTTCGTTTTGGACGTCTGTCCAGCCAGGGCTGAGCCGGTGATCACCGCTCCGGACAACACCACGGCGGCCGTGCCGCCGATTATCGCCACGCGGCGCTTGCGGTACTTGGGAAGGGCCCGGTGCATGCACATACCTCACTCGGGTCGGGGTGGCACCGACCGGTGGTCGACCGGCCGGATCTTCTCGTTGTAAACGCGGCGCCTGCGTTCAGGGGTAGTTACGCGAAGCATGCGGTGTCGTGTTCAGCGGGTTCTCAGATTTCTGCAGACATTCCCTGGAAAAACTTCTCAACAGCGTGTCCTGTGTGGTATTCACGCGCCGTGTCCTATGTGGTGGCCGTGGAACTGGATCGTGCCCGGCCGCACAACTGAGAAGCCGTCCCTCAACCGACCTTGAAAGGTGCACGAGTTCCACACCGGGCTGCACGTCCGGATCCGTGAACGCGAGGCCCGTGAGGCCGAGCCGAGCGCGGGAATTGTCGACGCACAGAGGGGTGTGCGGGCCGCGGCTTCGGCGCCGCCGTCTCAAGCGACTACGACGGCGGGAAGCACCCCGCCGGGCCGCGGGCCGCAATCGTGACCGACTGCCTGGGCCTACTCATCGCGGTTGCCCCACCGACATCGGCACCCGGGCGCCGCACCAGGGCTGCGGGCCGCGCCGCAAACGCTGGGGCCCGCAACCGAGGGCTGAAGTCCGGCCACTCATGCAGCGATTGGCCACCGGGACGACGCTGACGTTCGCCGGGATCCCGTTCGTCGGCGCGATGGGCATCGCGGGGCCCTGACTGTCGGTGTGATGGTCGTCGCCGCAGTCACGCCGTTGCCCGGGCTGCTCGGACACCGTGTCAACTCCCTGCCGGTACCCACACTGCGCCGGACACCGGTCCGACCGGCCCCGACAACGAGAACACCCTGACCTGCCGCTGGGGCGGCCACACCCCAGCGGCATTGGGTGCTGCACGCCGTGGGCTCCGCCGCCCTGTTGCCGAGCGTTCCGGTGCTGGAAACACTCCCCTGGTGATCACGATGGAGTGCGCGGACAGGTCCATGCTGACGAAGCTGTACAAGGCCATCGGCCCCGTCAAGGAGGCGCAGACCGTCACTCAGCCGACCCCGGCACGGATGGCGAGGCAGCCGTAGTCACCGTCATCCCCAAGACGGCAAGGCTCTGGCCGGCGGGGCGACCGCCGTGGTCATCGACGTGGTCGGCAAGCGGCTGCCCTGGTGATCCGGGCCGTGGTCGGCGCCTGGGATGCCGCTGCTGTACGGCATGTTCCAGGCGCCGTTGTCGTGGCGCTGAAGGCGGCGCTGACGGCCGCTGTCGATCGGCGTGATCATCGCCACGTTCCAGTGGGGCTGGCCTGGACCTGCTCGGCCTGAACAAGACGGTACCTACCATGTCGGCCGTGTCCATGCTGCTGTTCGCGGTGATCCTCGGGCTCTCCTCTTCGTTGCGCGGAACGCCCACGACCATGATCGTGACGCGCAGTGCGCGGTGGTGCGCGGCAGCGAGTCGACGGTCCGCGTCATCATCACAGTCCGCGTGTTCCTCAGTTCCGTCTCCGTGCCGGAGACACTGATCCAGATGATCGGCATCGGCCTCGCCACGGCCGTGGTCCTGACGCGATGGTGATCTGGATGGTGCTCGTGCCCGACGTGATGAGTCTGCTCGGCGATCGCGCCTGGTGGCGGCAGAGCGGAAGGCTGAGCCGGCCACCGGGGGCCTGTGCCCGTGGACAGTGGTGAGGGCCGTGCCCGTCCCGGCACGGCCCTCACCACTGTCCACGGGTCAGCCGGTCACTCCGCGACGTACGTGCGGTACGTCCACTCGAAGACGCGGAGCCGCACGCCGTCGCGCTCCGCGGTCTCCGCGGTGGGTTCGAAGTGCTCGTAGGCGTTGCCGATCAGCAGCTTCAGCTTGTCCTGCACATCGGCCACGGACCGGGTGCGTTGCTCCTCGGGCAGCCAGGTGGGCCCACCCCGCAGGACGACGTTGGGCACGGCCGTGGGCATGGCGTCGAACTGGTCAGAACTCATACGGCATCACGCTCCGTCGGAGAGGTGGTGAGGGATGGTCAGGGATGGGTCGAAGTCGGCCGGCAGCTCGGGCCAGCACCCCGCCGCCCGGCCGAACGCCGTCAGACAGGCACGCACCATCTCGCCGACCGCCCACCACTGGGCGGCGAGGTAGAAGTGGCCTCCGGGGAAGACCTTCAGGTCGAAGGCCGCGGTGGTGTGCCGGGACCATGCATGTGCGTGGTCCATCTGGACGCGGGGGTCCACGTCACCGACGAAGGCCGTGACCGGGCAGGCCAGTTCGGCGCCCGGGCTGTGCCGGTACGTCTCGATCGCGGTGTAGTCGGCGCGCAACGTCGGAAGGATCATGTTCCGGATCCCGGCGTCGTCGAGCAGGCTGCTCGCCTTGCCGCTGAGCACGCGCACCTCCGCGATCAGGCCCGCGTCGTCGCGGCGGTGCAGAATCTCCTCGACGAGGACGCCGGGCGCTCGGCTTCCTGAGGCGATCAGGCCGAGCGGGGCGGTGCCGGACTCCTGCTCCAGTCTCCGGGCCACTTCGTAGGCGACGACCGCGCCCATGCCGTGCCCGAAGAAGACCAGAGGTCGGTCCGTCGATTCCTTCAGTTCGGCGCAGACCCCGTCGACCAGGGCCTCGATGCCGGTCGGCGCGGGCTCGGCGCTGCGCTCCTGCCGGCCGGGGTACTGCACGCCGAACACCTCGGCGGCATCGCCGACCGCGAGGCGCATCGGGTGGTAGAACGACGCCGATCCCCCGGCGTACGGGAAGCAGAGCAGCCGGATCCCGGCGGGGCGGTCGGACGTGGGCCCGAAGGCCCGTATCCACTGGTCAGTGCGTGTGTTCGGCGGCGGCATGAGCGGCTGTGTCTCCTTGTCGTGAGGGGGTCCGCCAGTGGCCAGGGCCGAGCATCTCGGCGACGAGTGATGCCTGCTGCACATCAGCGCCGCCCCCTGACCCAGGCCGTGAGCCCCGCCGCGCTCGGCCTGCCCTGCACCATGGACGGCCCCCACGCTGTCGGGGGGCATTGCGGCAGAAGTCGGCACTGCGCGGGTGCCCTATGAGGAACGAACGCCTCACCTCATTCGACGTATCGATCGCCCGTCAGAGCCCGTGGTAGTCGTGTCACGTGCCGGTTCCTCAGCCACCACATGAGACGACCTCGAGAATCTCCGCCATGAGACGCTCACGGGGCTTCCTTCTCGCGCCGCCGGCGTTCCCGCGCACGGTCGACATGGCGGAAGGGCGCGTCCACGGCCGCCCTCCATACCAGTTCGAACGGTCCCTGCCGGAAGCGCCGCAGCCACAGGTACGCGGCAAGCATCAGCAGGGCGCTGATCCCGGCCCAGGCGACAATCGTGCCGACACTGTTCAACGGCCCCAGGCGAAGAGCCCATTCGCCGTACCGGTGAAGAGCCAGATGTCGCTCAGCAACGTTCCGACGATGGCGACGCCGCGTAACACATCAAGCGATTGAACTCGCTTGATGCTATGTAAGTTGGACATTCCGCGATGCTAGGGCGGTGGGCGCACCGCGCACCTCGGCCGGATGAGCGGAATCGTTCTCATCACTTCGGCGGGGACTGCATGCCGGACGGGCGTCTTCGGGCGTACCAGGACCTGCGGAGAGCGGGCCTGTCCGGTGTGCAGACCCGAGACCTTGTCCCCGCCGAGCGGCCAGCCTGACCCCGTCCGCCGACGAGGCCCTCATCATTTCGGAGGAGCCGCTCATGACCTCCGGTGCACAAGTCACTCCAAGTCGTCAGTGATGTATTTCGCACCAAACCGTGCGGAGCCTATTCAGTCCCGGTGTCCCCGGAGAAGTCCATAATCGCCACTCACACGATCGCCATTCGGCCGGCATGCGCCCTCCAAGCTCACACTTCTTTCCATCCGTCGCCGAGGTGAAGGCCGGCGTCTTCGTGGTCCATGGTCCAGCAGGACCTCAATGTCCGGCCCAAGCACTTCGGCCAGTGGTGGAGCCCTCGCGAAGCACGGCGTAGAACGGAAGATCTGGCTCTCCCAGGCCGGCCACGTCCGCCCTTCGTTTCTCGCCGCGCCGAATGGGTCGACACCCTGCACCGCTGGTTCGACCACGGACTCCTCGTCTATGACCACGGCATCGACGACGAGCCCATGGCCGACATCGAACGGCATCCCGACGAATGGGTGACGGCGAGCGTGTGGCCGCACCGAGGAGACCTGGACCGGCGCCCAGGCCAAGGGGGATGCCCGCACCGCGACCGGGGCATCCGGCACAGGCCCGTTAGCGTGGCTGCACGAACCTGAAGGCCGCCGCCGATGCCCGCGCCTGAACGGTGGGCGCATGTGGGGGCGCGGCCGCTGTCTGCCAGGACCGCGCCCCCTGCGCTCAGGACCTCATCGAGTCAGGCCGCGTTCACACGGTTCACCGGTGCGCCCCGGTGCCCAGCAGGTCAGGCAGCGGGTTGAGGAGATTGCCGCTCGGCGACTGCCTCTGGGGGGAGGGGGCCGTGGGCCAGATCGCGGGGCAGCGGGCGCCCTTACGCGGAGTCTTCAGGGTGAGGAGGTAGGTGTCGGTCGCCTTGCGCATGCACGGGCTCTGCCAGTAGGTGCCGTGACCGGCGCCGTCGTAGGTGAGGAGCACGGCCTCCCGGCCGATCTGACGGGCGGCGTTGGAGGCCCAGGAGTACGGGGTGGCCGGGTCGTAGCGGCTGTTGGTGAGCAGGATCTTCGGGGTGCCGTCGACATCGAGCCGGTGCGGCGGGTTGGTCACCTCGGTCGGCCAGTTCTGGCAGCCGGTCAGCTCGGCCCAGGCCATGGAGCTGGACCGGGTGACGGGCGCGATACGGGCGAGTTCGCGTTCGTAGCGGGCGAGGGTGCGGTACGAGGAGACGTCGAACTCGTAGTCCTGGCACGTCACCAGGTCGACCACGAACGGGCCCTGCTCGCCGCGCGCCCGGAGGGACCGTGCCGGTGCGGGGTCGGTGGAGTCCAGGTCGGCGAGATCCTGGGCGAGCTCGAACCAGTAGCCCGGGCCGGCCACCTTGTGCAGGACGAGATCCTGGACGTCCTGCGGGGTGAGGGTCTCGGGCGGGTCGCCCGGCAGTTCGCCCGGCCGGACGATCTCTCCGGCGGCAGCGCGCTTGTACAGCGAGCCGAACACAGCGCGGGCGTCAACGCCGTGGAGCGCGCAGGACGGCGTACGGGCGCACCAGTCGGCGAACTGTCCGTACGACTCCTCCATCGCGACGGCCGAGGTCTTCTGGTACGCCCAGTTGTCCAGGCTGTGGTCGATGTTGGAGTCGAGGACCATCGCGCGGACGCGGTGCGGGTGGAGTTCGGCGTACTGCTGGCCGATGCCGGTGCCGTAGGAAATGCCGTAGTAGCTGATCCGCTTCTCGCCCAGGCCGGCGCGGATCGCATCCATGTCACGGGCGACGCTCTCGGTGTCCATGTTGTCGGCCAGCGGCCCGTTGGCGGCACGGCAGTTCTCGCCGAGTGCCTGGTTTGCCTTGCGGAGGGCGACGAAGGAGGTGGCGCTGTCCGGGTGGAGCAGCCTGCTCCGGGCGTCCACCAGATCCCCGTCACACGTCACGGGGTTGCTGCGGCTGACGCCGCGCGGGTCGAAGCCGACGATGTCGAAGCGTGCCAGTACTTCGGGCGAGAAGTATTGGGGAGCATTGAGCGTGAAGTCCACGCCGGGCACACCCGGACCACCCGGGTTGACCAGCAGCGAGCCGATCCGGCGCTTGGGGTCGGTGGCCCGGTGGCGGGCCAGGGCCAGGTCGATGGTGGTGCCGTGCGGTTGCTTCCAGCTGACGGGCACCTTGATCGTGGCGCACCCGAAAGTGCCCTGCCCGGAATCGCTTTCACAGGGTTTCCAGGCTATGCGCCCGGGTTGGGGGGCCTTCTGCGGGGCAGTGGCCCCGGACTCGGGAGCGGCCACGGCCGTCCCGGCGAGCAGCTGACCGATCAGCCCGGCGACCAGGGCTGCGACAGCCAGTCTTCTGCGTCCTTTGGAGGGCGGGGGGAGTGGGGGGTGGTTGATCGCCACAGATGTTCCTCCATGCATCAGGAGTTCACGGACCGGCCACAGCGTCGGTCGAACCCACCTGTGGGGCAAGGAATGTGACGACCAGTCACACAGAATCGGCCATTCCACGCTCCGGGGAACCGCGCCGGCGCTCATTCGCTGAGCTCAGCCGGGCCGTCTCTACCGTTCGGCACAGACGCACAGGCCTTTCGGCAGAGGGACACCCCGCCTCCGTCACCCCATGCTGCTTCGGACCCATGCGATCACACGCGATGACGTCGATCGCTCCCTGCGTTCCTTACGGAAGGGTGCTCGGATGCGCTTCAAACGCCCGGCCCTCGGCTCATCTCCCCAGGGGCCGGCCCCGAACGGACAAGTGCGGAGAAGATACGGAGCCGTCGCCGCTGCGGCGACCGCGGTGGCCCTGACGGCGGGCATGAGCGGTCCGGCAGCCTACGCCGGGCCCAAGGACGCGACGGACACCATCGCCCAAAGCGCGGAGCGACACGATACGACCGCTCGGCCCGGCTCCACGCGCCGCGTCACGCTGCTGACCGGTGATCGTGTCGTCGTCGGTGCGGGCGGCCGCGTCGTCGGTGTGGAGATGGCCAAGGGGCGTGAGAAGATCCCTGTCGAGGTGTCCAGACACAACAGCCGCACTCTGGCCGTGCCTGCGGACGCGCACCCTCTGATCGCCGACGGCACGCTTGAGCAGCGCCTCTTCGACGTCGGTGCCTTGGACGAAGCAGCCCGCCACGGGAGCCGGAAGGGCGCGTTGGGCGTCATCGTCGGCTACCGGGGCGGCGCCTTTGCGATGAAGGCGCGAGTCCGCTCCGCGGACGCCGCCCAGCGGCCTCGTTCGCTGAAAGTCCTGAACGCGGACGCGGTCAGGGTCGAGCCGCAGGACGCCACCAAGCTGTGGAACACCCTCACCCACGTCCAACGCTCCGGCACCCGCACCGCCGCCACCGGCATCACCCGTGTCTGGCTGGACGGGATCCGCAAGGCGACCCTGGACAAGAGCGTTCCCCAGATCGGCGCGCCGCGGGCGTGGGCCGGTGGTCACGACGGCAAGGGCGTGAAGATCGCGGTGCTGGACACCGGCGTCGATGCCACACACCCCGACCTCACCACCCAGGTCATCGCCCAGAAGAACTTCTCCACCTCTGCTGACAGCAAGGACCGCGACGGGCACGGCACTCATGTCGCGTCCACCCTGGCCGGTACCGGTGCCAAGTCGGGCGGCGCGTTCAAAGGCGTCGCCCCGGGCGCGAAGATCCTCAGCGGCAAGGTCCTCGATGACACCGGCTACGGCGAGGACGCCGGCGTCCTCGCCGGGTTGGAGTGGGCTGTCGGGCAGGGCGCGCAGGTGGTGAATTTCAGCCTCGGCGGTACGGACAGCCCCGAGCTGGACGTCCTGGAGGCCGCGGTCAACCGGTTGTCGGCCGAGAAGGACATCCTGTTCGTCGCCGGGTCGGGCAACGACGGGCCGAGGTCCGGCACGGTGCTCTCACCCGGCAGCGCGGACGCCGCGCTCACCGTCGGCGCGGTCGACGGCGATGACAAACTGGCCGACTTCTCCAGCATCGGCCCGCGGATCGGTGACGGTGCCATCAAGCCCGACGTGACCGCGCCGGGTGTCGACATCACCGCCGCCGCGGCCAAGGGCAGTGATTACGCCACGGGTGCGGGCGAGAAGCCGCCGGGCTACGTGACCATTTCGGGTACGTCGATGGCGACCCCACACGTCGCGGGCGCGGCGGCCATCCTGAAGCAGGCCCACCCGGGCTGGACGTACGCGCAGCTGAAAGCCGCCCTCATCGGTTCCGCCAAGGACGGCGGGTACTCGGCGTTCCAGCAGGGCGCGGGCCGTATCCAGGTCGACAAGGCCGTCAAGCAGACCGTCATCGCGGAGACCCCCTCGGTGAGCTTCGGCACGCAGTCATGGCCACACGGCGACGACACGCCGGTCACCCGGCAGCTGACGTACCGCAACCTCGGCAAGACGGACGTCACCCTGAAGCTCGCGGCGAACGCCATCGACCCCGGGGGTCGTCCCGCTCCGGCCGGCTTCTTCACTCTGCCCCACACCAGCGTCACCGTTCCGGCGGGCGGCAAGGCCTCCGTCGACCTCACCGTCAACACCAGGCTGGGCGGCACCACGGACGGCGGATACTCCTTGTACGTGACCGCCACCGGCGACGGCCAGACGGTCCGCACGGCCGCCGGTGTGGACCGCGAAGTCGAGTCGTACGACGTGACGGTGAAGTACATCGGCCGGGACGGCGAACCCGCTCCCGCCACCCGCACGAGCAGCAAGCTGACCGGCGTGAGCGGTCCCCGGAAGGGGTACTCCGCCTCCTTGACGCCCGACGCGTCCGGTACGGCCAGGATCCGCCTGGCCAAGGGAAGTTACCTGCTCGACACCAAGATCAACGAGGGCCCAGTGGCCCCCGGCTCAGGCGGCGACTGGATCGTGCAGCCGAAGCTGGACATCACCGGGGAGACGACGGTCACGATCGACGCCCGCACCACCAGACCCATTGACGTGACGATCCAGGACGCCACGGCCAAGCAGGCGGGCGTGCTGTCGTACTACAAGATCGGAAGCGGTTACAACGAGGTCGAGGCGGGCGTCTTCGCCCAGTCGATGAAGAATCTGCGTACCGCACATCTGGGACCGCGGGCCTCCCGGGACTTCGTGCAGCAGTGGGTCGCACGGTGGGAGAAGGGAGCCGGCTCCGAGTACGTCACGGTGTCCGGCGGCCTGGTACGAAAGTTCGCCACCGGCTACACCAAGCACTTCACAGCCGGCCAGTTCGCCACCGTGAAGGTCGGTTTCGGGGCCGCGGCCCCGGGCAGGGCGGGTGTGGTCCTGGCATCCGGCTTCCTGCCCTCGACCAAGGTGGCCATGTTCGCGGCGCGACCGGAAAGCCGCGGCCTTCCGCTCAAGCGCACGCTCCACCTGTCGACGGCCGAGAAGGCCCGGTGGGTCCTCGGCGCCGACCAGTTCGAGAGCGCCGAAGGGGTGCTGCCGCAAATCGAGTACAAACACGCCGTCCCGCAGATCTACCGGCCCGGCAGGACCTACCAGGAGACGTTCGGTACCGGAGTCATCGCGCCCGGCCCGCTCGGCCAGAACAACGGCGTTCTGAGGGACGGCAACGTCATGAAGTTCGACCAGCGGATCTTCACCGACGGCCAGGGTCACCCGGGCCTGTCGGTGTACTCGTCGACCAGGACGACACTCCATCGCAACGGCACCAAGATCGCCCAGACCGAGGACCCGATGGAGGGATCAGTCGCGTACGAGGTCCCGGCCGCGGCTGCCCGGTACAGGCTGACCACGTCCTTCAGGCGCGACGCCAGGATCAGCGCGGTCTCGACCCGTATCGACGCGAGCTGGACCTTCCGTTCGAAGAAGACCAGCCAAGAGACGGCGATGCCCCTGTCGTCGGTGCGCTTCCGGCCAGCGCTCGCTCTCGACAGCACCGCTCCCGCCGGCCGGATCCAGACGGTACCGGTCACCATCGAAGGCGCCGCCGCGGGCAACCTCAAGTCGCTGTCCGTCCACGCCTCCTACGACGACGGCAGGACCTGGAAGAAGCTGAAGGTCAGCGACGGCAAGGTGTCCCTGAAGAACCCCGCGAAGGGCAAGGGAATCGCGCTCCGCGCCGCGATCACGGACAAGCAGGGCAACAAGTCGACGGTGTCGGTCCACAACGCCTACCGCGGCAGGTGACACCTCTCTCGACACCTCGCTGACACAGGCGGTCTGCCGGAGCCACACGGCTCCGGCAGACCGTTCATCCATGTGGTGCGGGCACTTCGGGCGCGGAATGAACGCGACGCGGCAGGCAACCGTCCTCCAAGGCATGCGGGAGAATCGGAAGGAGCCGTTCCCCAGAGCGCGGGCCGCCGAGCGGGTCGCACGGGAGGCCGGACTGCTCGGCATGGTCGCCGTGGTTGCCTGGGAGTCCGCCAACCGGATCGATTCCCTGTGGACGTCGGTGGACTTCGTGGCCGAACCGCGTTGGACATGGGTGTCCGTGGGCGGCGCGGTCTTCGTCACGCTCCTTCGGCTGTGGTCGCCGGCCCTCGCAGTGGTCGCCGCGGCCGCGCTGTTCGGCTGGTTGCCCGCGTCGTGCATTGCCGTGACGGTGACGGCCTACACGGTCTGCGGGCGGTTCCGATCGAAGCGGCGGCGGTTCGCCGTGCTGGGCGTGGCCGCCGTGACCGGTTACGGAGCCGCGCTGGCCTCCAGCGGCATGCCGGACTCCGTGGTGACGAGCCTTCACCTGGTCACAGCACTGGTCTGCCTGGGACTGCCCGCCGGAGTGCGGGCCCTGCTCGGGACGGCCGACCACGTGGTCCGCACCCTGCGGGAGCGGGCGCACTTCCTCGAGGAGAACTACCGCCTGGCACAGTCGGCGGCACGTCTTCAGGAACGGTCCCGCATAGCCCAGGAGATGCACGACCAGCTGGGCCACCGGCTGAGTCTCATCTCCCTCTACGCGGGAGCCATGGAGATGGCGGCGAGCGGCGGGGCGCCGGCTTCGGGCGGTGGAGAGGCTCAGCTGATCCGCGGCACCGCACAGACCGCCATGCGCGAACTACGGGCGACTCTCGGCATACTGCGCTCGGCGGAGCCCGACGGCACGGCCCTGCAGCCGGTCGAGGAGACCGGCCTGCGCTCCGACATCACGAGGCTGGTCGAGCAGTCCCGGTCCGCGGGCGTGGAAGTCGGCCTCACGTGGTCCGGGGCGGACCTGCACGACGTCGCGCTCCCGGTGCGGCGGGCCGTACACCGCGTAGTCCGTGAGGGGCTGACCAACGTACACCGCCACGCGCCCGGCTCGACCGTCTCGGTCATGGTCGAGCGAGTTCCCGGTCGTGTGCGCCTGGAAGTCCGCGACAGACGGGGCCACATGGCGGCGCCAGGCAGGAACTCGCCGGCCGCCGGTGCCGGTATGGGACTGGTCGGCGTGCAGGAGCGTGTGGCCCTGCTGGGAGGCAGCCTCGTCGCCGGCCGCGCGGAGGACGGGGGCTTCCGGCTGGCAGCGGAGCTGCCCCTGCGTGTGGGCGAGGAGACTCGCCCAGTCCTCCGACGGACCAGACTGAACGAAGCGGTCACCGCGGCCGGGGCTGGGGCGAACGTTTTGTCCGTCGGCACCACCGAACCGCTGGCACTCTTCGGCCGCTGGGCAGGCCAGGGAACATCCGCTGTGCTCGGCGTCGGCCTGGTGGCCGTCGCGGCACTGGTCGCCGTGGCACTCGACACCCTGCCCTGGCATTCGCCGGAGTACCGGAACATGGTGCAGAATCCGGGCATCGAGGCTGTGTCCATCGGCATGACGCGTGAGCAAGTGGCCGGCATCGTCGGGTCCGACGACCCTGTGGCGCGGTTGGCCGCACGATCCGTGGAATCGTCCCGACCGTCCGCCGGCCCGTGCCTGTACACGCAGGGATGGCCAAGTGAGCGGCACGCCCGTGTCTGGCGCTTCTGTTTCCGGCGGGATGTCCTGATCAGCGTCGACCAGCTCGGAGGTGGTGGTGACGGTGGCCCGTAGGATGCGACGCGTATGAGTGAGTACCCGATCGGACCGATCAGGGTCCTACTGGCCGACGACGACGCACTGCTGCGGATGGCTTTGCGCCTCGTTCTCGCACATGCGGATGACATCGAGGTGGCCGCGGAGGCCGTCGACGGTGCGGAGGCGGTCGACCTCGCCGTCCGCCACCACATCGACGTGGTGCTGATGGACATCCGTATGCCGGGCACGGACGGTCTCACCGCCACCGAGGCCCTGTCCGACCTGGCCCCAGCGGTTCGCGTCGTCATGCTGACCACCTTCGGCGAGGACGAGTACGTCACCCGGGCACTGGCCGCCGGGGCCGCGGGCTTCGTTCTCAAGGACACCGGCCCGCAGGAACTCATCCAGGCGGTGCGCGTGGCTGCGAGTGGTGAGGCGATCCTCTCCCCGCGTATCACCCGCGGCCTCATCGAACAGCACGTGGTCACGAACGCGCGGCGGGCCGCCGAGGCGCGGCGGCAGGTGGAGACGCTGACCGCACGCGAACGGGACGTGCTGGCTCTGGTCGGACGGGGTCTTTCCAACGCCGACGTCGGCAGAAGGCTCCACCTGGGCGAGGGCACCGTCAAGACGCACGTGCGGAGCATCCTGGCCAAGCTGGGCTGCGCCAACCGAGTCCAGGCGGCGATCCTCGCGCACGAGGCCGGCCTGCCACAGGAAGCATGAGCCGCCAGGACGGATCTTCAAGGGTGTGGGTTACGTGGGGTCGTGACGGCTGTCGTGGGCCGCGCTATGCCGTAAGGATGAGGTATCCCGATGGCGGAGGGCTGACCGGCAGTTCAGGGCGACTCGGATGTCGGCGAACCGCCGGCGGCGGGCGTTGGCTTCAAGGGGGCGGCAGGAGAGGCAGACCTGATGCCCCGTCGAAAAAGACGGAAGAAGAAGGCTGGCTCGAGCCGCTGCCCCCGAGCCGTTCGAGACCGGCCGCTGGTCCGACCCGCGGGTGGACCACTACGGGCAGGTCGGTGTCCGCGCACCAACCGCTACCCGGTTCCGGTGCGGCTGGTCGGACGGTTGGTGCGCGTCCTGCCGCACGCCCGCGAAGCGGTCGCCTACGACGGCAGGACCGAGGTCGCCCGGCACGAGCGCCTGGTCACCAAGGGGCGGGGGCCGGCGCGAACTCGACCACTGCCTGGAGGCCCTGCTGCGCAAACCGGGCGCTCTGCCCGGAGCCAGACGGAAGCTGCTCGGTCGTCGTGAGGAAAGGTACCGGGATCCCGTGTGCCGCGGAGCAGCCCCCGTCGGTGTGTTCCGGTCAGACCGTCTTGATCGTGCCGCCGTCGATGACGTAGTTGGCGCCGGTGATGTTTCCGGCGACGTCGGAGAGGAGGAACGCGATGAGGGCGGCCACCTCTTCGGCTTCGGACATGCGGCCGGTCGTGATGTTCTGCGCCCTCGCGATCTGCTGGACCATTTCGGCAAGGCTCATGCCGGCTGCGGCGGCCAGCTTGCCCACGGGGCCGTCGGGGTCCTCATAGACGGGGGTGCGGACCAGGCCGGGGGAAACGGTGTTCACGCGTACGCCTCGGGGGCCGAACTCCTCGGCCAGGGACTTGCCGAGCGTGGCGAGCGCCGCCTTGGCCGAGCTGTACGTGGCCGGGTGGCCGACAGGCATCCGGGCAGTGATGGACGAGATGTTGACGATCGCTCCCCTGCGCTCGATCAGGCTGGGCAGGGCGGCACGAGTGGTACGTACGGTGCTGAGCACGTTGATGTCGAACATGTGAGTCCACTCGGTGTCGTCAGCATCGAGGAAGCCGAGGGATGCCTTGTCTCCGCCTCCCACGTTGTTCACCAGCAGGTCGATGCCGCCCAGCTCGGCGAGAGCGCTGTCGATGAGGGCGGAGACTCCTTCCGCGGTGCTCAGGTCGGCCGACACCGCGTGCGCGCCGGTTTCCTTCAGCTCGGTCGTAATAGTGCGGGCGGCGCCCACGACTCGGACGCCTTCACCGATCAGGGTCCGGACCGTGGCGAGCCCGATGCCCCGGCTGGCACCGGTGACGACTGCGGTCTTGTTGGTGAGGTTGAGGTTCATAGCATTCAGCCGTTCTTCACTCTGGCCGCCTGCGGCCGGCTTCCTCAAGCCGGGTAGGCGGGTGCTCTTCGACGACGGGTCCACGGCGAGGTCGTTCGGGGACTCGTCGACGACGACCGTTCTCAGGTGCCTTGGCCAGGGGGCCGCCACAACCCGGCGAAAGCCCCCTTACCGGGCCGTTGTCAGGCGTCGACGGGGTGCCAGGACGCCTGGTCGCCCTCGATCTGGACGCGGCCGAAGGGCATGTCGGCGAAGTGGACGCCGAAGCCGATCGTGTCGGGCTGGGCCAGCTCGACAACGAGGCGGTGGCGCAGGCTGGTGGCCTGCGGGTGGTCGTGGTCGAGGACGTTCTCCCACAGCGGGTGGGCGATCTGGACGGACGAGTGGAAGGCGTCGCCGAAGGCAATGACCCGCTGTCCGCCGGCGTCGATGACGTAGGAGGTGTGGCCGGGGCTGTGGCCGGGGGTGAGCATGACGTGGACGCCGGGGAAGATCTCCTCGCCGTCGGCCACGGTGCGCACATACGGCGCCAGGGCCTTGATCATGTCGCCCATGCCCTTCGCTTCGGCGTGCTGGCGCTGGGTCCACTCGGGCTCTGCGACCAGGCAGGCGGCGCCTGCGAAGGCGGGCTTGTCGCTGCCTGGGGCGGGGTGCCAGGCCCACCCGAAGTGGTCGGCGTGCAGGTGAGTGAGGGCGACGGCCTCGATGTCCGCGGGCTTGCAGCCGAGCGTGGCGAGGCTGTCCAGCAGCGCGCCGCCGGTGACGACGCCGTACGGGTTCAGTGGCGGCCCCAGCGTCAGCGGGCCGACCCCGGCATCGATGAGCAGGGCCCGGCCGTCGCGCTCCACCAGCAGTCCCCCGACGCCGGCCATCACGCACCCGTCCTCGTCGAGGTACTCGGCGTTCTGTGCCCAGTCCTCGTCGCTGGTTTCCGGCAGCAGCATCCGGGCGTTCATCGTGGCATGGCCGTCGGGGACGTAGCTCAGCTTGGTGTCGCCGAGGAGATCCGTGACGGAGCCGGTCCCTCCGCACGGATTCCGCTGTCCACCGTGCCGCACCCCGATAGGCAGGCCATCAGACAGACGCCGAGCGAGGCGCCCAGCGCGGAACGACCAAGAGCCATGCGAGTCTCCCCACGCGGTCCGCCAAATCGATTCAAAGGATGCGCGCGGCCGTGTCGGGGTTCAGCGTGTGCGCCCGTGATGTCCATAACAGTGACCTGACGCAACCTTGCGCAGGATTCGTGCATCGCGGGTACGGGGAGACCGGAAAAGCGAAAACGGCGTCCCGCAGGGCAGGGCCTGCGGAACGCCGTTTCTGTGAGGCAAGTGGCTACGGCTGGCCGATGTACCGGAAGGTGGAGTAGTGGTCGATCGAGACCCACACGTCACCGGTTCCCAGCGCCCGCACGATACGGAAGTTGCCGGTGGCGATACCGGAGCGGGCCGGGTTGCTCGCGTACACAGAGCCGTAGTACTCCTGGAACGACCCCTGGTAGTTCTGCGCGTGGGAGCCGGCCAGCCCGCGGTGCAGGAAGTCCATCAGCCGCCCGCCGTGGTCCTGGTACTGGCCGCCCGACTCGACCCAGCCCTCGTGATGACGGCCGCGCTGGTCGTGGAAGTTCTCGACCTCGAAGGCGGCGCCGCGCGGGGCGACGTTCCTGAAGTTGGGCCAGCCGAGCTGCCGCCAGTAGTTCAGGGCGGCCTGAATGCCACGGGGAACCGCCTGCGGCTGCCTGTCACTGCCGCTGATGCCGGGTACCGCCGGGCAGACCTGGGCCGGGTTGATGTTACAGCTGAGGGATGACGCGGCATGCGCGGTCGTCGCCGTGCCGAGCCCGCCGGCCGTGACGCCCAGCAGTACAGCCGAAACCGCGAGCTTGTGGAGGCGGCGGCCCTTCTGGCGGGTGGGGGCGGGACGCTCGGCCTGCGCGGCGTCTGACATGTCAATGGAAGACAACGTCGAGTCTCCTTGATCTCGTCTCGGATCCCTGTCCTGGATCCCCTCCGGGCCGTGCTGCCCGGCTGGTCACAGAAGACCCGAGGAATGTGGCAGTGGCCCGGCGGCCGGATCACAGGCACCGATCGGGAACGACGCACAGCTGTTACACAAACGCGCGGTCCAGGCATCGCGCCCAGGCGGGCATCGCATGGATGCGTGCGCGAGTGTGGCCTGCGCGCCTGCTGGTTCGGCGTGGACCGCTCCACCATCACGGCCGCCGTCGGTGAGGTGCGGCCTTACCCGCGGAACTCGGTGCCCCCCTCGCCTCCAGGCCGAAGTGATGCGGCTCGTCATGGCGTGCCGCCGGACCGCCCACACCGGCGGACCCGTCCGCCGTGGTGCTCACGAGGGCGTTCATGCGGTGCTGACGGCGGGCCGACGATGACCGGATGCGGGTCGTCCAGGCCGGCGTTCCCTCCGCGCAGTACCAGGTGGCCGTCGGTGACCTGAGCCGGCGCGGGTGTGGTGCGGAGGGCCAGCCGGCTGGAATCGTCGAGAGCGGTCTCGTCCTCGAACGAGAACACGACCTTCTTGATGCCCGCACCGGGAGCGAGTTCGACGGGAGCAAGGCCTGCGCTTCACCGACCGGACGCACGCTCAGCAGGGCCAACGCCCAGCCGCCATCAGGAGTTTCGACCAGATCGGCGCGCCCGGTTTTCTGCACCGCGCCGGGCAGCCCGGAAAAAACGTATGACTGCGGGTAGTCGCTCTGGTAGAAACGGCGGTACACATACGGCGACTTGGCCGTGTCTGCGACTCACGAGGATGGAGGTCCCGGCTCCGGACGGCTTGTCCGGTGTCGGGCGTTACCGATCAGGTCGATGCTGATCAACAGGAAATGGCACCTTGATGCCTTCCTGTTTCCTCGTGGAATCTCATGGCTACGTACGGCCGTTCTCCAGCGGATCCCGCTGTGGGCTCCCTCATCGACCTGAACCATTCGCGGCTTGCGCGCACAGCCACGTCCGAAGATGAAGGATCACACAGATGAACACGCTGGATCCGGCCATTACTCTCGAAACCGTTGAGGATGTCAGTGCGATCGAGGGACTGGCCGAGGCGCTCTACGACTGGCTCGGTAACACCGAGCAGACCGTAGGGTGCACGCTCGAAGAGTTCCGTGAGGGCATGAGCGCCTCCGAACACGCCGTGACCGTGATCGCCTGGAAGGCGGGCGCTGTCGTGGGCTGGGCCGACGTCTTTGACCCTGCTGAGGAGGAAGGAACCACCGCCAAGCACGTCGTGATCCCGACCGAGAGCGTGCACCTCGATGTCTGCCGGAGTCTGTTGCAGGCCGCGCGCGTGCTCGCCGGCCCGGCGGGGCTGCAGTGGGACACCGACAACGGTCCGGCACAGCGGCAGCTGGCAGCCGAACTCGGCGCCGTATCGACGGAGCTGGGGGATCACGTCTGGCAGGCATCCGTCCGCGACCGGCCCGCCCTGGCCGAGCTGACCGGGTTGCCGGAGCCGATGTCCGTCCGGGCGCTCTCGGACCCGCCGACGGACGAGGAACTGGCCCAGTACGCCAGGCTCTACACCGCGGCCGGGGAACCGCGCTGCGCCGACGGGTGTACGGCCGTCTGGGACTCCGCCGCGATCGCCGACATGCTCGCAGAACGGGACCCCGACCAGCTCAGCTTCCTGCTGGAGGATTCCGCGGGGATCCGAGCGGAAGTCACGGTCGACGTGGACGTAGTCGGCGGCTCCGCCGGTATCTGGCCGGTCCACGGCCAGGTGGCGGCCGATGAACTGGCGGTACTGATAGCCACGGCGCTGGAGGAGGTGCGCGTGCGACACCCGCATGTTCAATCGGTGAGGACGTACGTCCCGGACACCGCGGAGGTGATCTCGGCAGGGCTGGCCGGCGCTGGTTTCACCGCCGTCGGCCGCGACGTCTGCTACCGCTTCGACTGAGCGGTGCTTCCGGGACATCGAGCCGACTGCATCAGGCAGTCGAGGCGCTCCTCGACGGGGCGGAACACACGGTGATCAGCGAGGGCGGGAATGACCGCTCGGACACCGCGTCTGCGTAAGTGTCACCAGATCGAACGGAAGGAGGGCGTCAGGATCCGTCCCAAAAGTGGATCTTGGCCGTGGGTGATCACGTCCTGTGGAACGTGGTGATCTGACGAGCGGCCAGCGGGCCCGGCTTGACCGTTTTACGGCAGGGCGTCAAGCCGGGCCGTCCGCCGCCGGCGTGGACGCGGCGGCACTCATCGACGGCATACGGTGGCGGCCCCGGACCGGTGCTTCCTGGCGTGATGCGCCGGAACGCCACGGCCCCTGGGACCGGTCTCCGACCTGTTCCGGCGCTGCCTGCGCGACGGCATCTGAAGCCAGGGGTCACCCAGCTCCCGTCCAGGCCGACGTGAGGTGCCTGATCACCTGGGATGTGGACGAGGACTCGATGAGCGATGACCCCAGGGAGCCACCACTCCCACGGAATCACCGCCCCTGTCCCCGGCCGACGGAAACGCCTCGACCACGCACGGCAGCACAACAGTTTCGCAACCTTCCGCTGTGCCGCGGTGGATCTTGCGGGTGCTTTGCAGGCGGCCAGGAGTTCGCCCCCACGTCGGACACGGGCTGGCTCGTCCTTTCACAGGTCCCGGGAGTTCGGAGGCGTCCGTCCGGCACGCTCCCCTCCGCCGAAGTGAGGAGAGCGATAACGGTCATCCGGCCGAGGTGCGCGGTGAGTTCACCGTCCTAGCATCGCGGAATGCCCAACTCACATGGCATCAAGCGGGTTCAATCACTTGATGTGTTACGTGGCATCGCGATCATCGGAACGCTGCTGAGCAACATCTGGGTCTTCACCAACGATTACGATGTTGGTTCCAGTACGGGGGGTATCAGTCAGCTCGGAAAGCTCGGCGAGGTGCTGCAGGAATACGTCCCGATCGTGTCCACCATGCTGGCGAATGGTAAATTCCTCGGATTGCTGTCCATATTGTTCGGTGTGGGTATGGCCATCCAGTTCGAGTCGGCGCTTCGTCACGGACACCGCTGGCCCTGGCGATACGAGTGGCGTTCGCTGCTGCTGATGGCGGATGGCTTCATCCACTTCGCTCTCGTTGTCTCTATCGACATTCTCATGGGATACGCGTTGGTGGCGATCATCGTCGCCCCACTGCTTCGACTGCGGACCAAGTGGCTGGTCATGGCCACCGCACTCGCCGGCGCGATGCACTTGTTCATGGAGTTCCGCAGGATGACGGAGACGCCTTACGCCGAAGAGCCGCTGCCCGACGATTATTACCGTGATGATTCGGCGCCCACCGGGGAGTGGTCGAATGTGTCCGCCCCCACATACTTTGAGGAAGTGGTCTCACGGATAGACGATTTCTGGGTTCTGCGAGATGAGGCATTCATCGTTGCTCCTCCCCTGTCGGCCTTCCTGTTCCTCTGCGGGGTTCTGCTGTGGCGGGCAGGGCTGTTCAAGGGGGATGAGCGTGCGCGGACGTTGAGCCGCCGGCTCGCGATCGGGGGCCTGGGTCTGGGGATGCCGTTGGCTGTATGGGAGTTCCTGCCCTTGCCGGGCGCGGACGTCGCCTCTGATTTCTCGCGGTACACCATCGCCCCCATCGTGGCCTTCGGGTATCTGGGGCTGACGCTCATCCTGCTGCGGCGCCGTGGCGGCTCCGGGTTCCTCGCCCGGCGGTTCGCCGATGTCGGCAGGACCGCGCTGTCGTGCTACATGCTGCAGAACGTCATCGCCCTGGTGATCTTCAGCCAATGGGGTCATCTGGGACGGTTGGGCAGTCTCGGAACCTTTGCCGCCTGGGCCGGGATCAGCGCCCTGCTGATGCTCGCCGCACACCTGTGGCTGAAACGCTTCCGGCAGGGACCGTTCGAACTGGTATGGAAGGCGGCCGTGGACGCACCCTTCCGCCGTGCCGACCGCACAGGTGAACGCCAGCGGCGCGAGAAGGACACCACCGCGAGTGTCCCGTAGCAGAGATTTCAGGCACGTCTCGATCAGGGAGGCAGCAACTCGTCTGTTCCCGCTATCGGTTGGATCCGCTACGGCCTGGGGCTGCTCTTCGCCGCCGTACCGGCGCACAGCCTCTCTCCCGCACGACGCACCCAACTGTTCACCCAACAACTCAGCCGGCCCTGCCGCGCGGCCTCCTCCGTGCGCGGTAGTCGCCGAGTCGCTCAACGGGCTCACCAGTCGCATCTGCCTATCCGACTCTCGATGCGCACTGTTCCCGTGCCCAGCGATTGGGCTGAACGATCCCGCGTTCCCGTGGGAAGAATCAGTGCGGCCGGGCCCAGCTCTCCAGGAGGTCGATCAGCAGGTCGAGGGCCGCGGAGACGCGGGCCTCGTCTCCGTCGGCGAGCCGGTCGAGGACCAGCCCTCGGACCGCGGCGACCAGCAGGGCGGCCCGCGCCGCGGCTTCCTCGGGCGCCACGCCCGCTGTCACGAATTTCCGGGTGAGCGGATCGCTCCAGTCCCGTGCCACATGGTCGAGGAACGCTCGGTACCGATCGGGGTTGCGCAGCGCCAGCGCATAGAACTCGAAGAACGCGTGCCAGCTCTTGCGCACCGACGGGTCGGTCAGCTGTTCCCAGGCCCGGTGCACCTGGCTCGCCGCGTCGCCTTCGGCCTCGATCGTGGCCCGGATGCGCTCCGCGTGCCGGGCGAGGATGGCCGCCACCATGTCCTCGCGCGGACCGAAGTGGTACTGCAGGGCGTTCGGCGCAACGCCGACGGCGGCGGCGAGTTTGCGCAGCGACAGGTCGTCGACACCGTGCGTGATGACGTGGTCCAGCAACCGGTCGAGCAGCTCCTCGCGGCGCGGACTTTCGGCGTTCGGCGAAGTTCTCATCGAATCCCTCTTGTGCAGTCGTCCAACAGTCTTGCACATTGGTGACAGGTCACGTTGGACGACCGTCCAACGCACGTTTGATCGGGGTTCCCCTATGTCCCTGTCTTCCCGTCGCCTCCGTGGAACCGCGGGCGCCGCCGCGATCGGCGCCCTCGCCGTGTCCGGCATGGGCGCCACCGCCCCGGCGAGCGCCGCACCCCTCACCCCGGGCACCGTCGTGTCCGCGCAGCCGCTGGACAAGAGCCTCTGGATTCCCGGAACCACCGCCAAGGCATTCGAGCTGACCTACACCACCACGAACTCCTTCGGCCATCGCGCGGCCAGCACGGGCACAGTGTTCATCCCCAAGGGCACCGCACCCAAGGGCGGCTGGCCGGTGATCTCCTGGGCGCACGGCACCTCGGGGCTCGGTGACGCGTGCGCGCCGTCCCGGGTGGGCCCGGCCGAACCCGAGCGGGACCTGCCCTATCTGGCCACCTGGATGAAACAGGGATACGCCGTCGTGGCCAGCGACTACGTCGGACTCGGTACCCCCGGCCTGATGCCCTACCTGGACGGGCGTACGACCGCTCACAACGTGGTGGACATGGTGCTGGCCGGGCACAACTTCGCCGCCGAGCACCTCCCTCGCGGCCAGCGCCTGGCCCGCAAGTGGGTCACCATCGGCCAGTCGCAGGGCGCCGGAGCATCGATCTACACCGCGCGCTACGCCACCGAGTTCGGCGGGAAGGCGCTCGACTACCGCGGAGCGGTGGGCACCGGCACCCCCGCCTACATCGAGCTCTTGCTCGCCAAGCTCGGACCTCAGACGCCCACGGTGTCCTCCCACGCCACCGCCTACGCCTCCTACATCCTGGCAGCGCTGCGCCATGTACACCCCGAGCTGGGCATCGACAGCATCCTCACCCCCACCGGCCGTAAGTACGTGAAGCTGGCCGAAACCGCATGCGTCCTCCCCTTCATGGACAAGCTCGCGGGCGTCTCGCTCGGCGACTACTTCACCCGTCCGCTGGCGGCCCTGCCCGACTTCCTGCCGACCGCCCAGAAGTACATGGGCATGCCCGAGAACGGCTACGACAAGCCGTTCTTCATGGGCCACGGCGTCAACGACACCGACGTCCCCTTCGCCAGCACCGCCGCCTACGTAGCCAAGCTGGAGGCCAACCGCCAGCCGGTCACCTTCAAGACCTACCTCAGCGACCACAGCGGAACCATGGTCCAGTCGCAGGCCGACACCATCCCGTTCGTCCAGGCCCTCTTCGCTGACGGCTCCTGAACACTCCAGGCCCACGGCCCTCGACCTGCCACAGCACGGACCGATCGCGAGATGGCAGTGCCCATACAACGGAGATTCGCTCCGCTCAAGGCCCGTTCAACGCAACAGACGTACGGCCGTGAAAAGAAAGGCCATAGGCGAGATGACGTTCCGTAAGGTGCTGGCGAGCATGGGCTCGACTCTCATTGTCCTCGCAGTGATGACATCCGGCGCACCTGAGGCGGCCGCTGCGGCTGCATCACATTCCGGCACCTCACTCCTCGACCCGAGTCTGAAACTGGACTCGTCGTCATGCCTGCCGGAGGACACCGCCACGATGACGGGCCCACGCATCCGCCACATCACAGTCGATCGGACCCGCGTATCGGTTCTGCTGCCACCCGACTACGACGAGTCCAAGCGACGATACCCTGTGTTGTACCTGCTTCACGGAGGGACCAACAACGAGGACAGTTTCCTCACCAGCACAAATCTCGCCTCGGTCACCTCGGCCCTGCCTGATGACGAGCAGTACATCGTGGTCACCCCATTCGCGCAGTACGGCGGCTTCTACGTCGACTGGAAAGACAGCAGTCATCTGATCGAGTCGTTCATCACGAAGTCAGTGATCCCGGCCGTGGACAGCACTTTCCGAACCGAGAGCGATCCGGCTCATCGGGCCGTCGGCGGTATCTCCATGGGCGGGTGGGGGGCCATGCATCTCGGTGTCACCCACCCGGACCTTTTCGGGGCGGTCGGATCGATGTCCGGGCTCCTCAACTCTCAAGACCCGGACCAGCAGGCGGTCATGCTCGCGGTCACCAAAAACCAACGAGAATGTGCGGACGGCGTCAGTACCGGTGCGTACGATCCGTTCGGGATGCTCGGGAACCCGCTTACGGAGGCAGACCGCTGGGCCGCTGCCAATCCGGTGGCCAACTCAAGCCGTTTGGCCGGCAAGGACCTGTGGCTGTCCAGCGGTTCGGGATTGCCGTGCGATGCGGAGGATCTCTCGACGGTCAGCTCGGGAGCCGTCGAGGCCCTCCCCGCGCACACCACGCTTGAGATGTACCTCGCCCTGCAGAAGAACCGAATCGCAAGCACCTACCGGCCGAAGTTGTGCGGCCTGCACACCGTGAAGTACTTCGACATGCAACTGGCCGACTATCTGCCTCACGTGGGGGCCTACTTCGGATCCCTGCCCGAGGATCGTCCGAGCCACTGAAGTTTCTTCGAGTCGGCCACCGATCAGGTGGCCGTCCGCAACGGGCAACGAATGAAGCCCCCTTGTACTCACGCGTCTGAGGCGGGGGTGGACATCCGGTGCGTTCACCGGAGAACCCGGCCTTCGGATGGTCCGCCGCGAGCACACGATGGGGCTGCGCGGAATACCTGAAGGGCAGTTGGCCTTCTCAGCGTGTCGGGGCCGGCACCGTCACGATGAGGATCGCTGCCGAAGCCTTCGATCACGCAGTCGACCAGAGTCTGCTGGGAAAGCGCTGGTCACAGCCACTCGTTGAGGACTCCGACCAGCACGGTGACCTCGTAGCTTGTCGTACCTGGTGGCACAGCCCGGTGGCGCTTGAGGGGGTTGTTCCCACACTCGACCGCATGGCGTTCGCGGTAGTCGGTCTTGTCGAACTTCGGCGGCCGACCGCCCCGCGAGCCGAGTGCCCGGCGGTTGCGGACCCAGTCCGCGGGAACCGGGGATGGTGGCCTTGATCCCGCGTCTGCACAGGTAGGCCCGGTTACGGCGGGAGTCGTACGCCTTGTCGGCCCGCACTCTGTCACGTCGCCTGCGGGAAGTCACCTCGCTGACCGGCCGTGATCAGGACTGACAGCAGCTTCTGCCCCTGCTCGACAGCGAGGTGGATCTTTGTGGTTAGCCCGCCTGGTAACGTCCGAGCCCGTGGCTGTCCGGCTCGACGGCGATGCCACCGGGAGGCTCCTTTACAGGTCCCCTTTCTCGACGCCCCGGCTGCGTACTGGCGGGCCCGGCAGACGGTCGAGTCGACGTTCACGCCCCAGGTGATCAGCCCCTTCGCGCCGGCCTCGGCCTGGAGCCGGGTGACGATCCTGGCCCAGGTTCCGTCCCGCTGCCAGCGGCGGAACAGGTCGTGGACCCGATCCCAGGTGCCGTAGCGTTCCGGCACATCGCGCCACGGGGCGCCGGCCCTCGTCCGCCCCGCATGCCGTCCATCAACTGCCGGCGTGTCCACACCGGTGGACGGCCCGGCTTGATGCCCTGCGGCAATAACGGCTCCCGACGGGCCCCTGACCCACCGTTCGTCAGATCACCACGCCCCACAAGGCTTGATCACCTACGGCTAAGATCCACTTTCACAACAGACCCTAGGCGCATACGAGTGGGGCTCCTGCGATCACGTCCCATGAAGGACACCGTTGGCGAAATCGGCGGTGTCCTGGCGGGACATGCTCCCTCCTGCCTGAGCCGACACCGCGGAGCATCGCCGGGTCCGTGCGCGGGTCGAGCATGCGATCGGCCGGCTGAAGCACTACAAGATCCTTCGTGACTGCCGGCAGCGCTGCGACGGCCTGCACCACGCCGTCCAAGCCGTTGCTCACATGCACAACCTCGCGCCCTGGCCGCGTGATCAGAACAGCTGCGGCCAGGCCCTGACCTGCAAAATCACTGCATCCTTCAGCGCGCTTCAGTCAGCTTGAATGCCGTCGGGCCTGGCACGGAGATGCCGTTCGCGGCAGGGAACGCGGGGCCTCACGTCCGCGAAGGCGGGTGCGTCTCCGGTCTGTCCGGCTCCTCGACATCGGCACGGTGCACACCCGCTCCAGGGTGCCGTCGTCGGCCGTCGATGGAGTGGGCACGTCGTTCGAGTAGCTGGCTCTCGACGAGTTGGCTGATCACGACGATGGCGTTGGACGGTTCGCAAGCCGTCCGGACGGCCTTCTCCCTCAAGCCATCAAGCCGGTCAACTCATAGCGCGGAGACCTACCCGACGCTCAGCCCGAGGCTTGCTCGCCCGCCTGTGCTGCCGCACATGGCTCTGCGCGTCCAACTCGTGCACCAGCATCCGGCATCGCCGTCAGCCCGAGTGTGGCAATCTGCTTCGAGGCATGATAGTTATGATTTAAGCTTTTCAGGTCGCAACTAGATGGACGTCAGCTCATGACAGACACGAAACCGCACCTGGACGAGCCGCTACGCCGCCCCGTCGGCGCTGCGCTCGTCCTCGGCGACACCAAGCTGAGCTACCTCCCGGGCGGCATGGGCACACTCAAGGCCCGGCCCTGGCCGCCCAAGCCCACCGACGAGTTCTGGGCGCAGCACCCCGAGTACCTCATGGCGTGCGGGGCCCTGGTCACAGCGCCGGACACCGCACGTACGTCATCAACGCCGGGGGCAGCAAGCCATCGCCCGCCGCGACGCCTTCCACCCCCCCCCCATCCAGATCGCCCACCCGCTCCGAGAATGCGTCGCCGACCACAATCCACCACCCTGAACCACAGCCCCGTCCCCGCACTCGCCGAACCCGGCACCGCCGGATTCGGCATCCACTTCGCCGGAGTTGCTTCGGTCACGTCCCATCGAAGACCTACCGACCTGACAGCTTCTCGGTGCCTGAACCGAGCCCAGCAGCACACCTGCACGCGCGGGAGACGGTCCCGCCAGCAGTGTCCGATCAAGAATCATTACTGGAAGGAGTTGTTCCATGGATGTCAGTGAGGCTTTGGACCTGGCCTTGGAGCGGGGGGAGACAGGGATCCACGCGGCCGCCTACGTCGGCGGGGAGTTGATAGTGGATGTCCGGGCGGGAACGGTGGCCGACCGGGCTGGAGCGGCGGCCGTGGACGAAGCGACGCTGTTTCCCATCTTCTCGGTGACCAAGGCGGTGACGGCGACCGCGGTCCATTTGCAGGCCGAGCGAGGCCTGCTCGACTACGACGCGCCTGTCGCCGCCTACTGGCCGGAGTACGCGGCCAACGGCAAGGAGGCGGTGACCATTCGCCATGTCCTGACTCACCGGGCGGGCGTTCCGCAGATGCCGCTCGACATCACCCCCGACCGGCTGGGTGACTGGGACTGGATCGCCGGACGCCTCGCCGAGGTGAAGCCGTGGCAGGCGCCGGGGACGGCGAACGCGTACATGCCGTATTCCTTCGGCTGGATCCTGGGGGAGGTTGTGCGGCGGACGGACCCGGTCGACCGTTCCTTCGCCGAGTTCGTGCAGCAGGAGATCTGCCAGCCCCTCGGAGTCGAGAACTTCTGGCTGGGCATCCCGGAGGGGTTCGAGGCTCGCGTCGTCGAGCTCCACAGCTACGACGACTTGCCGATGCCCGAGAAGGGGACGCTGCGGTACGAGGCCGTCCCGCCGCTCGTGCCCTTCACCCCTGCCACCTACAACCGTCCCGAGGTACACCAAGCGGTCATCCCGGGAGCCGGCGGCATCACCGACGCCAGGTCTGTGGCACGCATCTTCTCGCTCCTCGCCAACCGGGGCGAGGTCGACGGCGTACGGCTGCTCTCCGAGAAGCGCGTCCTGGCCTGGCTGGAACCCTCTGACGACATGGGTGGCTACGACGCGACGAACGGGGGACCGGGCAACCCCACAGGGGTGGGCGGCTATGCGCTCAATGTGGACCCGTTCATGACACCCGGCGGCGGGGGCAAGCGAGTGCTCAGCCAGGCCGGCGCCGGCGGGTCGGTGGGCTGGGCCGATGTGGACACAGGCATCTCCATAGCGATCTGCCACAACCGCATGTTCGTCCCCTTCCCCACCGCCGACCCTCCGTTCGCACCCCTGGGCGACGCCCTCTATGAAGCCGCGATGGCAGCGCGCTAAGCACGCGTGACAGCCACGCCGGACGGCAAACGCGCCGAGAACCAAGAGCGCGAAGCCGCTGTCCGAGCCATGGATCGACCCGGCTCGCGGGTACACCGCCCAGGGGTCAGCGACGCCGGAACCCGCCCTGGGTTGGCCAGTGCGGCTCTGCCAGCCCGGCGGTAGCGAAAGAGACGCTCTCAAAAATCGCCCGAATTTTCCGGTCCGGTACATATCGGGCATCTCATAGGCGAATTCCGGAGCCGCTCTCTCGCGGTGCTCACGCAGCACACCACGGATTCACTAATTGAGAAAGGGAAGAAAGAAAATGACTGACAAACTGGAAGACACGGTCCGCCAGACAGCCGACCGCATGGCCATTACCGAACTGATCTACCGGTACGCCCACGGGCACAACCACAACGACGCCGAGGCTATGAACTCCTGTTTCACCGAGGACGCGGTCTTCGTGATGGACGGAGGAGAGCCTCGGCGAGTGAGCGAACTCGGACTGGGAACCCCCCAGGCTCCCGCGACCCTCAGGAAGGCGACCGGTCTCGACCACATCGACACGGCCACCACTTCCATGACCAATGTGAGTGTCGACCTGCAGGATGACACCGCCACCGTCGAGAGCATGGCACTGACCACCCTCGCCGGGCAGCGAGACGGAATGCCGGCAATCCGCTGCCGGGGAATCCGCCTCCATGACGACGTAGTCCGTCGCGACGGGGAATGGAAACTCGCCCGTCGCAGTCACGATCTGCTGTGGGCGTTCGAGCCGACACCGGCGGCCGCGGGCGAGTAGTCACGCCCCATCTTGCGGTCGCGGCAAGGAGTTACCAGCGGCGGGCCTACGGCCCGCCGCTGCGCGTTGAGCAAGGAGACTGCGTCGCTTGAAGTCACGGTGCCGTATCCGCCAACGGCATCCGCTGCCCGACGCCTCTACCTGTGGAGGCAGCGGCGGGCGAGGGCTCACCGCGACAGGGCCTGGAGTGCGCCCTGCCCCTGCTGAGGCAGGGCGGCCCAGCAGGATTGCCCCTTGTGGGCCGGAAGCTCCTCCCGGTGTTCGGCGCCTTCGGGGTGAGCATGCGCCGCCCCCTTCAAGATCATCAACTCGGCGCGCCTCGACTCGCACAGCACAGAGGCCGACTCGATCATGAGACAAGCTGGCACACCCTCGCGCCACTGCGCGCAGCTCCGCGCGCCCGGCTCACGCACCGGCTCACCCAGCCCCCAGCCCATTCCCCAGCCCTGTGAGCCCGACATCACCGGTCACGCCTGGCAATCTCCTTCAGGCTATGATAGTTATTAGATGAACCATTCGGGATCATAACTAGATCGGGCCGAGGGGCTCCGCCTCCTTCGGGCTTCCGCATCGACACCCTCGCGCTCGGCAACAGGCTCAGTTCATCCAGGACAGCGTGGGCCGACCTCTCGTCACCCGGTAAAGGAGTTCGCACATGAAACTGCTCAGGACTACGACCCATCGAGCAACGCCGGCACGTATCGGCAGGCCGGTCAGTTCGTCGGCCATGGAGGCTGTGATCGACCAGCCGGGGCCGATCGAGCTCAAGACGGTCGGTACGGACTGGGAGGCCAATCTTTCGGGACTGCTCAATCTGAAGGATCCCAAGGCCGTCAAGGCGGGGCTGAAGGAGCGCAAGGAGCCGATCAAGATCTACACCCATGTCGTACGGCATCCCACACAGGGTTTCTTCATGGTGGACACGGGTGTCTCACAGCAGCTTGTGGAGGATCCCGCCGGCGTGGGGGTCGAATGGGTACTGAGGAAGTACGGCGGCATCGACAAGATGCATGCCCGGCCGAGCACTGCGGAGATCATCGCAGCAGAAGGAGTTCCCCTGGACGGGGTCTTCATGACCCACCTCCACCTCGATCACGTCACCGGACTGCCGGACATCGCAAAGGATGTCCCGATCTACACGGGCGCCGATGAAGCGGAGGCATCGCTCTTTTTGAACCTGTTCGCCCAGGGGACGAACAACCACCTCCTGGAGGGAAGGCCCCCGCTCCAGGAACTCGAGTTCACGAAGGACCCGGACGGAAGGTTCGAAGGGGTGAACGACGTCTTCGGTGACGGCTCGCTCTTCGCGATCCTGACCCCGGGACACACCAAGGGACATCTCGCTTTCGTCGCCCGCACGACGACAGGTCCGGTACTCATGACCGGTGACGTGTCCCACACACGCTGGGGCTGGGAGAACGACGTCGAGCCGGGAACCTTCCTCGCCGACCGGCAGCCCAGCCGTGAGAGCCTGCTCAAGTTGAAGGCGCTGAGCAGGCGTCACCCGCGCATGACTGTGAAGTTGGGCCACCAGCCCTGAGCCCGGATTGCTGCGATATTCAGCGGGCGAGCGGGCCCGTAATACCAGACGCCCTTTGTGCGGCATGAGAGAAGCAGCAGTCTGAGGTCCGTCCTGTAACGGCTGGCCGGATGCCGTGATCTCGCTGTGTCCGTGTGATCACCGCGTCGGGGGTCGCCCTGGACCGCCCCGTCCGCTGGACCGAGCCCAGCAGTTCGGCAAGTCGGCCACCGCGTTACGACACGAAAGTACGGTTCCGAGTTGCAAAGGGCAGGCTATGGAGCCTGCCCTTGCAGCACCGGGTTCTGCTGCTCACCGCCTGCTGGCAGACGAACCTGACGCTGTGCCAGCTCGCCTCGCTGTTCAGGGTGTCCAAGTCTCTTCCGCCCGGATCCTCAACCCTTTCGGGCCGTTACCCGCCCTGCGGGAACGCACGCGGTTCCGCAAGAAGACCGTGCTGACTGCGGACGGCACCCTGATCCCCACCTGTGATCACACGGTTCGCCGAGCAGTCGAAGAACCATCGGTGCTCCGCGGGCCGCTGGGTCGTCATCGACGCCGACACTCACTCGTCGCCGCCGGCAAACAGTCCCCGGTGACCGCGACGACCGCAGGGAGAGGGAACAGTCCGGTGCCAGATCCGTCGTCCGCACGACGGTGACAGCCGCCGACGGCGGGTTGCCGAGGCGTCGGCCCAGTCATCCCGCACCGACGGAAACCAGACCAGAGCCGCCCCCGGTCCCGCAAGAGGAACAACGCCTCCGACTCCACTCCCTGGGCCCCTGACCGGTCTTCATGCGAATCGCACCAGGCCGGTCGGCGGCATCTCAAGCCCTACGAGAGTGCAACGAAACACAGAGGAGCATCATGGACAAGTCCTTCCGGCTCGCCGCGGCGATCGCCGCGACGGCGGCCGTCCTCGTCTCGGCACCCGCCGCGTCCGCGGGGACGCGAGGCGCGCACGACGGACCGGTCGTCAGCCACATCAAGACCACGGTCGCGTTCGACTACGCGGCCGGAGAGTCGGCCGAGAACATCACGGTCAACCCTGACGGCTCAACGACCATCTCCATGGTCGGCATCACCGCGGGCAAGCCCCCGAAGCTGGAGCGCATCAGCCCCACCGGGCACCGCACCGTACTCGTCACAGGCCAGGCGGGCGATACGATCCTCGGCAACACCCGAGGCCCCGACGGCACCGTCTACTACAACGTGATGTCCTCCGACGCCTCCCGGGCCGGCATATGGGCGCTGGCTCCCGGCGGCAAGCCCCACCGCATCGCGGCCCTGCCCACCAACAGTCTCCCCAACGGCCTGGCCATCGACCCGGCCGGGCGCACCGTGTACGCCGCCGACAGCAACAGCGGCACCATCTGGGCCGTTCCGTCCTCCGGTGGCACGGCCACCGCATGGCTGACGGACGCCGCCCTCGCCCCCGTGCCGTCGGCGCCTCAGCCGATCGGCGCGAACGGGCTCCGTTTCCACAACGCCGCCCTGTGGGTCTCCAACACCAACCACGGCACGCTGATGCGCGTCCCGGTCACCACCGCCGGCAAGCCCGGCCGGATCCACGTCGTCTCCAGCCACGTCGCCGGCATCGATGACTTCGCCTTCCTCAGTACTCGCTCCGATGTGGTCGTCGCCGCAGTGAACTTCCGGAACGAGGTCGTCGTGGTCTACCCGGACGGGACCGCTCGGACCGTGCTGACCAGCGCGGACGGCCTCAACAACCCCACCGCCACCGCGATACGCGGACGGTGCCTCTACATCACCGACGCCGGCTTCAGCGCCCCCAACGCCCCGAAGCTGCAGCAAGGGAAGATCAACATCTCGGCTCTGCTCAGCGCAGCACACTCCTGACACAGGCAGGCCGGTGAACGTCGTTCGGCCCGCCCGGTCCGGCCGCCCCTCGCCGCGGTGCTCAACTGCGTGACGGCCGTGTCATGCCGGCCGGGCGGCCCGAGTGGCTCGCCCTCCAGGTGCGCACCGCCGTGACGGCTCTCGCCTCGCAGCCCTTCCTCATCGCCGCTTCGCTGCCGGTTCGATGGCTGGAAGCCCGGCGGAATCATAGTTCTGCTGAGCCTGCTGTTCATCGCGATACGGGTCCTTGACGCGGGTGTGCTGCTCAAAGCCTCTGCTCGGCCGCCCAGCAGGCGGACAGACTCAGCGTGACCGCCCTCGGCAGTTCCGTTACCGAGGCGAACCGGGTGAGCCGCGTCACCGACCGCCTGGCCGGTCGCGCAGCCGCCGCATGTGGGGTGGCTGCCGGGTGCGGGGTCGGCCGTTCGGTCGAGGACGGTGTTCGTTCTCTGGCCGTTCGGCCGAGGCGGCGCCGGCCGGGGTGATCGGAGAGTGGGGCACGGCCCCGTCGCCCTTCCTGTCCGCAGCCGTCCATACCCGCGAAGGACGCTTCCATGCCCCGTACCGCCCGCGTAGTCGCTCTGGCCGCCGCAGGCCTGCTCGCCGCCCTCGCCGTACCCCTCGCCGAGGGCGCGACCACGTCCACCGCCCCGCCCGCGGCCGCCGACCACCCTGCCTCTCTCGACCGGTACTACCGCCAGCACCCGACCTGGCGCCGGTGCGACACCGACACCCCCGCCTCCTACCAGTGCGCCACCATCACCGTCCCCGTCGACTACGCGCACCCCGACGGCCAGACGCTCCACCTGCGGATCTCACGGATACGCACCAGCACCCCGGGCAAGCGGCACGGCGTCCTGCTGTCCAACCCCGGCGGCCCCGGGAGCACGGGCCTGGGAGACCCCGTGCAGCTCAAGGACACCCTGTCCAAGAGCGTCCTGCAGCGGTACGACCTGATCGGCTTCGACCCACGCGGCCTGGGCACCAGCAGCCCACTGCACTGCGGTATGACCGAGGACGAAGCGGACTCCTCAGAGCCCTACCGCCCCTACCGGGCCGCCACCTTCGCCAAGGAAACCGCGCGCGCCCGTGACATCGCCGCCAAGTGCACCACCCGCAACGGCAGCCGGCTGCTGCCGCACATCAACACCCGCAACGCCGCGCGGGACATGGACGTCATCCGTGGCGTGCTGGGCGAGCGGAAGCTCTCCTACCTCGGCTGGTCCTACGGCACCTATCTCGGCGCCGTCTACACCCAGCTCTTCCCCCGGCACAGCGACCGCATGGTCCTCGACAGCGCGGTCGACCCGAACCGGTTCGGCAGGGGCCTCGGCCTGGCCATGGCGGCCGGCGCCGAACCCGTGTTCAAGGACTGGAGCCGGCTGATCGCCCGCCGCGAGAGCACCTACCACCTCGGCGACACACCCGCGAAGGTCCGCGCCGCCTTCCGCCAGCTCGTCGCGCGCGCCGACCGCACCCCGCTGCTCTACCAGGGCGACGACCCCGAACACCAGGGCCGGGCCCTCACCGGTGCCGACATCCGTTCCTGGCTGCGCTGGTCCTTCGGCGCCGACCCCGACCAGGCCGCCCGCGACGTCGCCGCCCTCCGCAAGTCCCGCCCCGCCCCCCGCACGGCACGCCCGGACACCAGCGCCGCGGGCACGGCGGACGACAACAGCGTCGGCCTGTACTGGGCGATCACCTGCGGCGACAACACCGCGTCCTGGCCCCGTGATCCGGCCCGCTACCAGCGTGACGCCCAACGCGAGAGCGCCCGCCACCCCCTCTACGGAGACTTCGCCGCCAACATCACCCCGTGCGCCTTCTGGCCCCGCGGCGCGGAACCGGCCACCCACATCGACAACACGGTCGGCGCCCTCGTCGTACAGAACCAGTGGGACCCCCAGACCCCGCTGTCCGCGGGCCGTGCCATGCACCACGCCCTGCACGGCTCCCGAATGGTGCAGGTCCGCGGCGGCCGCGGCCACGCCGTCTACGCCCTCCCCGGCGCCCCCGCCTGCGTCACCCGCACCGTCGACGCCTACCTCACGGACGGGCGTCTGCCGGCGGGCGACGTCACGTGCGGTTCCTGAGACCGGCCTCCCACGGCGCGGCTCTCGGGACGATGTACAAGGCGCGCGGCGGAGGAAGGGCTGATCGGCTGCGGAACTCAGCGTTCGCTCCGTTCCCATGATGCGTCCGGCCGGGTGGTGTGCGCGTCGGCAGAGAGCCAGCACGTACACCACGTGTCCGGAGCCGGAGACGGCCCCGGGGTATTGGTGGTCAGTCAGGTGGTGCCGGGCGGGCGGGTTGAGCGGTGTGGCGGGGACGGTGGTGATGACTTGCACGGCGATGCCCGGTGCCGTCCTGGCGAGGGCCCGGCGAGGGCGTGATGGCGTGGCCGCCGTCCTGGCCTGGAGGCGTCATGGAAGCACTCTTCGCCACGGCTCGCGGCCCGTCCACGGCACGCCGTAGGAATATATAGCAGATGATACATAAGAGGCCATGCCGGATCGCCGGGTTCCCCAAGGCCGCAGCACCCGACCACTCCACCCCTTGACTCTACTCACTCGGGGCGTTCATATAGCAACTGCTACATGACGAGTGAGGGAGTTGCCGTGACCGACGACCTGACATGGCTCAGCGCACATGAACTCGGGCAGTTGTACCGGAGACGGAAACTGTCGCCGGTGGAGGTGGTCGACGCGGCGCTGGACCGCCTGGAGCAGGTGCACACCCGCCTGAACGTCATGGTGACGGTCACCGCGGACGCCGCCCGGGAGCAGGCGCTCAAGGCCGAGCGGTGTTTCGCTTCCAGGGAGGAGCTGCCTGCGCTGTACGGGGTTCCCATCACGGTGAAGGACCTCACCGACACGGCGGGCGTACGCACCACCTACGGCTGCGTCGCCTACGCCGACCACGTGCCCGACGAGGATGCCGCCGCCTGGTCCCGGCTCAAGGACGCCGGGACGATCCTGCTGGGCAAGACCACGACTCCCGAATTCGGGTTCCTCGGCGTCACCGAGAGCAAGTTGACCGGCACCACCGGCACTCCATGGGACCCGGCCCGCGCGGCCGGCGGCTCCAGCGGGGGAGCCGCGGCCTCGACCGTAGCCGGCGTCGCCCCGGTGGCCTGGGGTTCCGACGGCGGGGGCTCCATCCGGGTCCCCGCCTCGCTCTGCGGAGCCGTCGGGGTCAAGCCCTCGACCGGCCGCATTCCCCACATCGCCAACACGGAGCCCGACACCACCGAGGGCCCGATAACCCGCCGTGTCGTGGACGCCGCGCTCCTCCTCGACGCCACCGTCGGCCCGCACCCCCTCGACCGCCTCTCCCTGCCCGCCACCGGCGACCGGTACACGGAGGCCGCCCTGGAAGAGGGGGACCTGAGCGGGCTGCGCATCGCGGCCGACCACGGCCTGCTGCACGGGCCCGTGGACCGGGAGACCCAGCGCGTCTTCTCCGCCGCCCTCAAGGACCTGCGGGCCGCCGGGGCGGTCGTGGAGGAGACCCAGGTGGAGCTGCCGGACCCGTTCGAGTTCTTCCTGGCCTACTGGGGCCCCGAGTACATTCCGATCGTCGAGCTCATGCGTGCGTCGGAGCTCGACGTCTGGCCGCTGGCGGCGGACATCGCCGACCGGGCGGCGCGCCTTTCGCCCGTGGACGTCGGACGTGCCGGGCGAGAGACGAAGACCGAGATCTACCTCGCCTACGCGAAGGTGTTCGCCGACTTCGACCTGCTGGTCACCCCCACCACACCCTTCCCTGCCTTCCCTCATGCCGGGGACGTCGGCGGTCCCGCCACGGTCAACGGGCAGCCTCTCTCCGAGCCGGGAGGGCACCTGCACCGACTCACCGAGTCCCCCAGCCATGCCGGGCTCCCCGCCATCTCCGTGCCCTGCGGATTCACTTCCGAAGGTCTTCCCGTCGGCCTCCAGATCATCGGGCCCCAGCACGCCGACGCGGCCGTCCTCTCCACCGCCGCCCGCTACGAGCGCGCCACCGACTGGTGGACCCGGCACCCCACGCTGTGACTCCACCCTGCAGGCCACGTCCCGGCCGGAGGCGATGAGGGCAGGCAGGTCGCCCACCCTGCCGAAACCGACAGCGACAACTCCTGCGCCGACTCGGCTGCGGAGGCCGCCAGCCCCGGCACCGGCGAGGCCCGAGCGCCCGAAACACGCTGGCGCCAGCGCCGAATCCCCGCCTGCACCCCGCTCACGGCAACCGTCGACCCTCGACACAGTGCACCCTTGCGCACCCCTGCCAGGGGCACAAACGGGCCGACCCAGGGCCTGCCCTGCCGACCGGCCTCGCCCCCCCATACGCCAGGGCGCCTCATCACAGCGCCACCCGCGAGCCACTCCCAGCAGGACACCACATGCCACGAGTTGTGCGCTGCCGGCCGGAAGCGGAAGGCGCGGCAAGCGGGACAGTGCGCTCACCGCGGCGCTCACGGCCGGCGGCCCGACTCGACTCAGCCTGCCTGCCTGCCACACCCAGACAGATGCGAGGCGGGTGCCAGGACGCATGACGGTGACGGCGAGGCAGCGCTACGCGCTGGCGCTCGACCGGTTGCACTCCGACTCCTGAAAGCGACGCAGGGCAGCCGCCACACCAGCCATCGGCCGGGCCGCCACCAAGACGCACCCCGACGAAAGTTACGACCTGGAAAACCCGCGGATAGTGCATTGCCTGTTGTACATCACTCGCTATACATTCGCCGTCAACTTGGCTCGAAAGCGGCCACCGGCTGCCACGAAGGGGCGTCCCGATGCCTACACGACACATCACCAGGGCCGCGGTCCTCAGCCTCGTACTGGCCGCGTCCACGCTCACCGCGTGTTCCGGCGGCACGTCGGGCGGACAGAAGCCGGTCTCCGCCGACGATCTGGTCTCCTCACTCCCCGCCGCGAAGGGGGACGTCGACCAGGTCACCTGGAACCTCACCGGCGGCGAGCCGGACACGCTGGATCCGGCCAACGCGGCGACCACACAGAGCGGCCAGGTGGTCCGCAACCTCTGCGACTCGCTGCTGACCCTGGACGCGAAGTTCAACCTCAAGCCCAACCTGGCGAGTTACCGGCAGCAGTCGCCGACCGAGCTCGTGCTCACGATCCGCCGGAACACCAGGTTCTGGGACGGATCCACCGTCACCGCGGAAGACGTCGCCTACAGCCTGCGAAGGTCGGCGGATCCGTCGAAGATCAGCAGTTACCTCTTCGCCAATGTCGACTCCATCAGGGCGACAGCCGGCGACAGGGTAACCGTCACGTTCAAGCGGCCGGACGAGATGTTCACCTCCGAACTGGCCAACATGGTGGTCCTGAAGAAGGCGTTCGCCGAGAAGGCCGGTGCCAGGCTCGGCACGCCGGCCGGGGGCCTGATGTGCAGCGGGCCGTTCAAGCTCGACAGATGGACCAGCGGCGACAGCATCACGATGAGCCGCAACGACGCCTACTGGAACCACGACCGGCGCCCGTTCGCCAAGTCGGTGAAGTTCACGTTCGTCACCGACGCCACCGCCCTCGCCCAGTCACTGGACGCCGGAGAGATCGACGGCGCCTACGAACTGTCCGCCTCCTCGGTGCCGGCCCTGCAAAAGTCCAAGGAAGGGCGGCTGGTCTTCGGGCTGTCGCCCCAGTCGATGAACGTCTACGTCGCCCGCCCGGACGGCGTCATGGCCGACGGCGCCCTGCGTGCCGCCCTCCAGCGGATGATCGACCGCACGGCACTCGCGAAGGCGGTGTACCACGGGGCCGCCACCCCGCTGTACACCATGACGGCCCCCGCGACCTGGCCAAGCGGCCAGCGCACGACGTACGCGAAGGCGTACGAGTCCTTCGAGACCGCGCGGTCCTACGACATGGACGCGGCGAAGAAGCTGGTCAAGTCCTCCTCCTACAAGGGACAGCAGATCGTCCTGGCGATCTCCGCCGGCGACGACGCGCAGTCGCGCACCGCGCAGCTGCTCCAGCAGCAGGGCCGGGAAGCCGGCCTGAGCATCAAGATCCAGAGCATGCAGCCGCTGGTCTACGCACAGGCGGGCTACGACGCCTCCAAGCGCAAGGGCGTCGACCTGATGCTGTCGTCGAACTTCAGCGCCACGCCCGACCCGTTGGAGACCATCGGCTTCCTCTACCTGCCCAAGCAGACCTACAACTACGTCAACTACGACGACCCCCGGGTCACCAAGCTCTTCGACAAGGCACGCAGCACCTTCGACGGCACGCGCCGGGCCGAGACGATCGTCGAGATGCAGGCCCTGTACGAGAAGGCGAACACCGTGATCCCGCTGGTCTCCACGAACACCACGACCTTCCTCAACAGCCGGCTGACCGGGGCCATCACCTCGTTCGCCTACTGGTCCATGCCGCAGATGGCCTACGTCGGCGCCGCGAAGAAGTAGAGGCGACCACATGTCCGTGTCCACCTCCTCGGCCGGTGCCCCGGCCCGGGTCCGCGTCTCCTGGCGCCACCCCCTCCTGTCCCTCGCGATGACCTACGTCGTCGGCCCGGTCGCCACCGTCCTGTGCGCCTCCTTCCTGCTCTTCACCGTCCTCACCCTGGCTCCCGGAGACCCGGTGGCCCAGCTGCTGGGGCCGCATGCCTCGGACACCGCACGCGCCGCGATGCGGGTCAGGCTCGGCCTGGACGACCCACTGCCGGAGCGTTACTGGCACTGGCTGACCGGTGCCCTGCACGGAGACCTCGGCACATCCTTGACCTACCGGCAGCCGGTCTCCGATCTGCTCGCGCCCCGGCTGCTCACCACACTGCTGCTCGTCGGTATGTCAGCGGTCCTCATCCTCGTCGCGGGCCTGGTCCTCGGCGGGATCGGGGGGACGAGCCCGCGGTGGCGCCCGCTGGTCAACGCCCTGTCCGGGCTGGGCATCGCCGTTCCGGCCTTCGTCGCCACCACCCTCCTGATCAGTGTGTTCGCGGTGAGCCTCGGATGGTTCCCGACCAGCGGCGCGGGCAGCGGCTTCACCGACCGGCTGTGGCACCTCACCCTCCCGGCCATCGCCCTGTCGATCGGATACGCCGCCTATCTGACCCAGCTGACCTCCAGCGCGATCGGCGAGGAGGCGGAGGCCGAGCACGTGCTGACCGGGCGCGGACGGGGACTGCCCCGCTCCTGGATCTTCCGGCGGCACATCCTGCGCAACGCGGCACTGCCGATCCTGACCGCGTCCGGCCTGACCGTGGCCGGGCTGGTGGCCGGTTCGGTGGTGGTCGAGCCCGCATTCGGCATCGACGGCGTCGGCTCGCTGCTGATCAAGAGCGTCTCGGCCAAGGACTATCCCGTGGTGACCGCGGTGAGCGCGCTGATCGTCACTGTCTTCGTCGTCGTCACCACGTTGCTGGACGCCGGTCAGCACCTGCTGGATCCGCGGTTGAGGAAAGGACGCTGACCGATGACCACGCTCACAGTTCCGCTCCGCCTGAGGAGCACCTGGCAGCGGAGTTTCGGTGACCCGCTGCTCCTGGTCTCGGCGGCATTGGCCACCGGTCTGGTGGTCCTGGCGGTGATCGGCCCCTGGATCGCGCCCTACGACCCGGCGGCCACCGACGTCCTCGCCGCAAGCCAAGGCCCCAGCGGTACGCACCTGTTCGGTACCGACTCACTGGGCCGCGACATCTTCTCCCGGGCCCTGACGGGAGCCCGGCTGAGCTTCGCCGGACCGGGCATCATCGTGCTGGGCAGTGCCGGCCTCGGCACGCTGCTGGCGCTCGCGGCGGCCTGGCACGGCGGCTGGGTCGACCGGTTGCTGAACCGGGCGCTGACCCTGCTGTTCGCGATTCCCGGCGTCCTGGTGGCCGTCATCGCGGCGGCCGTGTTCGGCGCCGGTTTCTGGGCACCGGTCCTGGCCCTGACCCTGGTCTACACGCCGTACGTGGCCCGGGTGGTGCGCAGCGTCGCGGTACGGCAGCGGCAGTTGCCCTACATCGAGGCATTGCAGCTGGCCGGTCTTTCGACGTGGCGGATCTGCGCCCGGCACCTGCTGCCCAACGTCGCGCCGATCGTGCTGGCCCAGGCGACGATCGGCTTCGGGTCCGCGTTGGTCGACTTCGGCGCGGTGTCGTTCCTGGGCCTCGGCATCCAGCCGCCGGAGGCGGAGTGGGGACTGATGGTGGCCGACGGCCGGTCCGAGGTACTGGACGGCGCCGTGCAGCAGAGCCTGGCGGCGGGACTGTGCATCATCGTCACCGTGGTGGCGTTCAACGTGCTGGGCGAGCGGCTCACCCAGCGGTTCGGAGGGACCCGATGACCACGGCACCACTGCTGGAACTGCAGGACGTCGGCATCACGACCGGCGACCGCAGGAATCGGCGCACGCTGGTCCGCGGCGTGGATCTGACCGTGGCGGCCGGCGAGACCGTGGGGCTGGTCGGCGAGTCAGGATCGGGCAAGTCGATGCTGGTCAAGGCTGCGATGCGGCTGCTGCCCCGGCACGCCACGGCAACCGGGCGGATCGACTTCGAGGGACGTTCGGTGCTCGGTTTCTCGCACCGCGAGCTCACCGCCCACCGCTCCCGCGACGTCGCGCTCATCCACCAGGACCCGCGCGCCCACACCAACCCAATGCGCACCATCGGCGACTTCCTCGTCGAGGGCGTCGTGGCCGGCAGGCTGCTCGGCCCGCGGGAGGCCCGGCGACGCGCCTGCGAGCTCATGGCGGGCATCGGCATCACCGACCCCGAGCACCGTCTGGCCCAGTACCCGCACCAGCTCTCCGGCGGCCTGCTGCAGCGGATGATGATCGTGGCGGCTCTGCTCCACTCCCCCAAGCTGGTCTTCGCGGACGAGCCGACCACAGCGCTGGACGTGACCGTGCAGTCGGAGGTGATGGCGATCCTCCAGGAGCAGATCCGCGAGCGGAACCTCGGCCTGCTGTTCATCTCCCACGACCTGGACCTGGCGGCCGCCGTCACCGACTCCCTGGCCGTGATGTACGCCGGGACGGTCGTCGAACGGGGAGCCACGGCGGAGGTCCACTCCCGTCCCCTGCACCCGTACACGGCGGGCCTGCTCGCCTGTCGTCCCAGCGCTACGGCGGTGACCCGACTCCAGCCGATTCCCGGCCGCCCGGTTTCGGCGTACGAGGCGGGCTCGGGCTGCGCGTTCGCCGCGCGCTGCCGTTTCGCCACCGAGGAATGCCGGAAGGACCGGCCACAACTGCGCACCGTGGAGGACCGGTTGGTCGCCTGCCATCGAGTGGAACACATCGGCGCCGAGCTTCCCCAGGCGGTGCACTCATGACCCCGGCATCGATCCCGGTCCCGGTTCCGGTCGCGGAGACCGGCCCCGCGCTCGTCGTGGAGGGACTGCGCAAGGAGTTCCCCGCCCGCTCGCGTGGCGGCAAGGCAGTCGTCGCCGTCGACGACGTCGGCTTCACCCTGGAACGCGGGGGCTCACTGGCCGTCGTGGGCGAGTCCGGCTCGGGCAAGACCACCACCGCACGCATCGTCGCGGGACTGGAGCGGGCGACCAGTGGCACGGTCAGCGTCGCCGGAAGCAGCAGCGGCACTTCGCGCCCCGTGCAGATGGTCTTCCAGGATCCCTTCGCCTCTCTCGATCCACGCCAGCGCATCGGCGCCGGTCTGACGGAGCTGCTCCGCGTGCGCATCGGACTCTCGCGCGCCGCGGCCGGGGAACGGGCGGTGGGCCTGCTGGCCGAGGTCGGACTCGACGAGCAGCACGCGGCACGGCTCCCCCGCGACCTGTCCGGCGGTCAGCGGCAACGCGTCGCCATCGCCCGGGCCCTGGCCCTGGAACCGGAGATCCTGATCCTCGACGAGGCCGTCGCCGCCCTGGACGTCAGCGTGCAGGCACAGGTACTGAACCTGCTCTCCGACATCCGCGAACGCACCACCGTGGCCTTCCTGTTCGTCTCGCACGACCTGGCGGTGGTCCGCCAGGTCACCGACCACTGCCTGGTCATGCGGGGCGGACGCGTGGTCGAACAGGGGCGCACCGCCGACGTACTGGACCATCCCCAGGACCCGTACACCCAGGAGCTGCTGGACGCGGTCCCCCGGCCCGGCTGGCACCCCCGGCGGCGCAGAGCCTGACCCCGGTCCGCCCGCATCCGGGCGGACGCACACCCTCGTAGTAAAGCATTCGCTACACAAAGGAGCCGATCATGGGCATCCTCTCCACCGAGGGAGCCACAACCCTGACCGTCCCCCACCCCTCCCAGGCCCCGGCCCTGCTGGGCGGGACGTTCACGACCCCCTGGTTCGTCGTCGACGACGACCGCACGAAGGACTTCGAGAAGGCGTCGTACCACGACGAGTACCCGCACGCCTACGAGGGCGAGGACGGGTACGGTGAAGGCCTGGTGGAGGGCTTCCACCTGCTCAGCCTGCTCGACGTGCTGTGCAACCACTCCGTGTGGTCCGAGGGCCCGTGGATCGCCTGGAACTACGGACTCGACAACGTCCGCTTCGTCTCGGTCGTCCGCACCACCGACCCGTTCCGCGTCCACGGCCACGTCCGCGAGGTCGTCGACCGAGGCGAACAGGGCCACCTCGTCGTCACCGACCTGCGCGCCGAGGTCAGGGGCCGGGAGCGGCCCGGATTCGTCGCGACGCAGCGCGCCCTGTGGTCCACCGTCTGAACCGCCGTAGAGAGGCCGAAAGCATGGAACTGAACGCACACCAGCGGTATTTGATGGAGAAGACCATTCCCGAGGCACTGGACTACGCCGCCGAGCAGTGGCCGGACCACCTCGCGCTCACCCACATCGAGGGCGGCGGGCCCACGCTGACGTGGGCGGAACTGCGCGAGCGGATCAGCCGGGTGCGCACCGGCCTCGAACGCCTCGGTGTCACGCCCGGCGAGAAGGTCGGGATCATGCTGGGCAACCAGGTGGAGTTCCCGCTGACCTGGCTCGCGGTCATCGAAGCCGGCGCGGTCGCCGTGCCGATGAACCCCAAGTACACGCCGCGGGAGATCGAGTTCGTCCTGAGCGACGCGGGCGCCCGGTGGCTCGTCGCCGCCGACGACGTGGTCACCGGCACACTCGCCGATGACCGCATCGGTCCGGTACCGGGCGAACGGATCGTCGCCGTGGGCGAACCGGTCGCCGGCGTGCACGACTTCGCCGCACTGACCGCGCTCGCACCGACGCCGCGCACCCACCGGGCCGATCCTGGCGAAGTGGTCAACATCCAGTTCACGTCCGGCACGACCGGGCTGCCCAAGGGGTGCCTGCTCACCCACACCTACTGGATCCAGATCGGGGTCTATGGCGCGGCGCTCGGCGACGCGCAGCGGATCCTCGCGGACCACCCCTTCTACTACATGCAGAACCAGGCCTACCTGATGATGGCGCTGGCCGGCGGAGGGGGCCTGTACGTCACCGCGGGACTGAGCCGGCGCAAGTTCATGAACTGGCTCGTCGAGCACCGGATCGACATGGCGTGGATCGACGAGGGCATGCTCGACTTCCCCGAGAGCGACGCCGACCGGCAACTCGCCCTGAAGAAGGCACCGGTATCCGCCCTGCCGCCGTCCCTGCACAAGCCCCTGGAGCGGCGCTTCGGGCTGCGGGCGCGCGAGGTGTACGCCAGCACGGAGGTCGGCAACGGCACCTACGTCCCCTACGACCGCACCGACACCGTCGGCACCGGCTCCATGGGCTGGTGCTTCCCGCAGCGGGAGTCGAAGGTCATCGACCGCAGTGGCGCCGAGGTCGAGCCGGGCCGCTCCGGCGAGCTGTGCCTGCGGGGCCCCGGCATGATGCTCGGCTACCACAACCGCCCCGAGGCCAACGCCGAACTCTTCCTGCCCGGCGGCTGGTTCCGCACCGGCGACATCGTCCGCAAGGACGCCGACGGCCAGCACTACTACGAGGGCCGCGTCCGCGACGTCATCCGCCGCAGCGGCGAGAACATCGCCGCCGCCGAGGTCGAGCTGCAGATCATGGCCCTGCCGGAGGTGGACGAGGTCGGCGTCATACCGGTCCCCGACACCCAGCGCGACGAAGAGGTCAAGGCGGTCGTCGTACTCAAACCGGGGGCGAGCCTGACCGCCCAGGACATCGAGGCGTGGTGCCTTCAGGGGCTCGCACGCTTCAAGGTGCCCCGCTACGTCGAGTTCCGGGACAGCCTGCCGCACACCGCAAGCGGCAAGATCGCGAAGGCGGAGCTGCGCGCCGAACCGCACACTGACCGCGTCGTGGACCTGCGTGCTTCCTGAGGCGGAGCAGCGGATCGACCAGGCCCCGGCCGGTCCGCCCCTCGCGCCGTGCGGTCAGCGGGCCGGGAGTTCCGCGAACGACAGCACGGTGAGGAACCGCTTCAGCGCGGCGTGCTGGCGTTCGGGCGTCCAGATCTCCGGATGCTCCACCACGGACAGGGCAATGCCGGACACCCAGACCCGCACCATGTCGACCGTGCCGTCCAGTTCGTCGGCCGGGACCAGGTCCTCCACGGCCCGCACCAGGACCGCTCGCATCGCCGGCTCCATGCGCTGCAGATGGCGCCGGATGACGGGCTCCGCACCCTGGTGCGTCAGCAACGCCACCCGCGCTCGCTCCTGCCTCAGCGCCTCCTCGGTGTCCGGCAGGAACCACCCCAGCGCGACCCGCAGCCGTTCACGGGGATCGGCGATCTGCTCCAGTTCCTCGAGGATGGCGTCCACGTCGGCCAGCACATACTCCAGTACGGCGTTGAGCAGGACCTCACGGTTGGCGAAGTAATGCGTGATCAGCGTGATCGACCCGCCCATGCGCTGCGCGATCTTCCGCAGCGTCAGCTCGGCGAGTCCTCCCTCGCTCAACGCCTGCAAGGAGGCCCCGACGATGTCACGAACACGCTCCTCCGGATCCACATACCGCGGCACCGAGACCTCCCTGCCCTTCACGCCCGACCACTACCTGGCACGACTTCCAGAAACCGTTATATAACAAGCGAAATATATCTCGGAGGCAAGCCATGAGCTTCACCATCGTCGAGACCATGACGTCCGAGCCGCCGTCCGAACACGCCCGGGAACACATGGTCGCCATGCGCGACGGAGTCGAACTCGCCACGGACGTCTACCTGCCCGACGGCGCCACCGCCCACTCCGCCATCCTCGTGCGGACCTGCTACGACAAGTCCAGCCGCTACACCGCCCTGACCTTCGAGGCCGAGTACTACCGCTCCCGCGGCTTCGCGTTCGTCACCCAGGACGTGCGGGGCAAGTTCCGCTCCGGCGGCGAGACACTCCCCTACGCCCACGACGTCGCCGACGGCTACGACACGGTCGAGTGGATCATCCGGCAGCCCTGGTCCAACGGCCGCGTCGGTGTGACCGGCCAGTCGTACTACGGCTTCACGACCTGGGCCGCCGTGGCGAGCGGGCACCCCGCCATCCGGGCGGCCGTCCCGATGGTGACGGGCATCGACATGGGCGCCGGGCACGTGGGAGCACAGTGGAGCCAGCAGGTCCCCTACCTCGCAGGGCTCAACGACCTCCTGCAGATCTGGACCGACCACCACGGTTATCTCGCCGAGATCAACTGGGGCGCGGACTCCGTGGAGAACATCGTCGCCGCGGCCCGCGCGCGGATCGGCGAGTGCCGGGCAGCCTCTCGGATGCTGGAGCGTTCGGTGGACCAGGGCTGGTACAACCCGTACGGCGACCGGCATCCGTACCACACCACGGCCATCCCGATCCTGCACTGGCAGAACTGGTACGACCCCGGCCTCGCCCCTCTCGGACTGCGCGACTGGCGGCACTTCCGCTCCCTGGCCGGCGAGCGCGACCTGCACTTCCTGCGCGTCGGATCGGCCGACCACTCGGGTTATCTGCTCGAGGACGTGGGCGCCGGGGACGCACGCAACCCGTACCTCAGTGAGAGCGCGCTCGCCGAGAAGATCGAGACCGAGTGCGGCGAGGTGGCGGACTTCTTCGACGAGCATCTCAACGGGGTACGGCCGTCGACGCCCCGCCCGCGCGCCCGCTGGCACGTCGGGCACGTCGGCTGGCAGTCCTCACCGGAGTACCCGCCGCCGAGCGAACCGCTCACCTTCCACCTCTCCGCCGGCGGCACGGACGTACACGCCCTGAACCGCGACCCGGACGCGGACACGACGTCACTGACCTGGACGCATGACCCGGACCACCCCGTCCCGTCGAGCACCGACATCGAGGCGATCTGGTACCTCCTCGCGGCCTACCCCGACGAACGCGACCTCGCGGAACGGCCCGACGTACTGACCTTCCGGACCGAGCCGCTCACCGAGCACCTCGACTTCGCCGGGCAACCGGTCCTGACGGGGCACGTCTCGTTCTCGGCCCCGTCCACACATGTCTTCGCGAAGCTGCAGGACGTGCACCCCGACGGCACGACCCGCCCGATCTCATGGGGTCGCGCCGTCCTGTCCGCGCGGGCGGGGGACGCCCTGACCCTGGCCCTGGACGACAACGCCTACCGGCTCCGCCGTGGCCACCGCCTCCAGCTGCAGATCCAGTCGAGCGACTTCCCTCACTCCGTCGTCCACCCGGGCTCGGACGCCAACCCGTGGCTCACGACGCAGAGAACCCCGAGCACGCACAGCCTCGGCGTCGGGGGCATCGCCGGTGCCCGGCTCGTCCTGCCCACCATCACCGTCACAGAGGATCCGGATGAAGAGCATCAGTAGGTCACGCATCCGCCGCTGACATCACAGACCAGGCCGGTGCTCAAGCTGACGCGGTCCGAGCTGAAAGGGGGCACAGGCTCCGCCGCGTCGAACGTTCCGGGGCATGGCCGAAACCTGCGGGTTGATCCCGTCCAAAGACTCCCCGACGACCTGGATCAGCCGCGGTCCGCCGCCATGGAGCGCCGGCCGATACGTTCGACAGCTTCGTGACTCTTCGCACGGTAATAGAGCGAGAAGCGCACCAGACCGGGCAGGGTCTGGGTGGCGAATATGAAGCCGCCGTGTATCCGGGCTGGGTTGCCCGCGATCCTGATCCGGGTTCCGGCGGAGGTCTCGTCGCCGTTGAGTCTCCTTCGCGGGATGAGTGCGCCGTTCCTGATCACGAGTTCGTCCGCCTGCAGGAGGCCGACCGGTTGGCCACCCCGCGTGCGAGGCGCCACCGTGAAGTTGTGGCCGGCCGCGATGAACGTGTGCTCGTCGCTCTGCAGCAGGAGCCCGTAGCCGACGGTCTCGCCGTCGCTTCGTGCCGTGCTGGCTTTGACCACGAACTCATACGGGCCGAGGGTGAGCGTCTCCTCCTCGCGATCCGACACTCGGAAGCCGCGCACGCGGTCCTGGGTCTGGGCGGTGAGGATGTCCTTCTCGAGTGCCGCGAGTTGAGCGTAGGTGCGGCGCAGGTCGAGGGTGTCGTCGTCGTTGAGGGAGTCGAAGCCGAACGGTGAGACTCCGATGGCACCGTACTTTCCGATGGCGAGGAAGCTGTGCGAGACGCCGTGGCTGTCGGCACGCATCTCGGGCACGAACAAGGTGGTGTTGGTATCGGCGTAGCCCTTGAGAGGGACTTCGAAGTCGCCGAAGTACACGTCCGGCGCGAGGAAGGCGATCGAGGGGGCGGCCAGCTTCCAGGCCGCGCTGACGTGCGGCAGCGGTCCCCCGCTGGGGAACACGCCCGGTGTCTGGCCGCCGGCGAAGGCAGCGTCCTCGGACCGGAACTCGGCTGGCACGATCGAGTCCAGCCACGCGTTGACGAACAGCGGAATGTCGTAGCGCTCCTGGCCCGCGGCGGCAACGTGCTGGACATGGGCCGCGTAGTGCCAGGCCATGAACAGCTCGGCCGTGCGGTCGGCGTCGCCCGTCAGGCTGTCCCATGTCGGGGTGGACGGTGTGTCGGGGGTGCGGACGTGCGGGAAGGCTCCGGCGCGCAGGGCGTCCACAAGGGGGGCCGGTACGGAAGCCTCCCAGGCGGCGGCCGCGTCTGCCCCGTGGGAGCGTGAGGCGCCGAGAAGGCCGACCTCGTTCTCCACCTGCACCATGATCACGGTTTTGTCGTGGCTGTCGACGCGGGCGAGGTGTTCCATGAAGGCGGCGAACGCGGTGGCGTCGGCTTCGCGGTTGGCCGCGGAGAACGGGCTGAGGTTGTCCAGCGGGGTGCCGGTCTCGTCGGTCTGCAGCGGGAACCGGGACGGGTTGAGCTTGACCCAGGCAGGTGTGTAGCTCGAGGAGCCGTTCTTCCAGCTCCCGAACCAGAGGAGCACCAGCTTGAGCCGGTGTTCGCGGGCGCCGGAGAGCATGGCGTCGACCAGGGTGAAGTCGAACTGTCCTTCGTGCGGCTCTACGAGTTCCCAGCTCACCGGGGCGAGCACGGTGTTCACTCCGGCGTCGGCGATTCGCTCCCACAGCGGCTGGAGGTACTCCGCGCTGGACGATGTGGAGTTGTGGAGCTCGATACCGCGAATCAGGTAGGGCTCGCCGTTGACGACCAGTTGGCCCGTGGTGGTGTCGATGCGGTGGTCCTTCAAGGGGTTGTCCAATCGGTGATGCGTGGCGGCGGGCTGCGGTGTGATCTCCGCCGGCGGTGTCGTCGGGGAGGTTCGGGGTAAGTCGCTGGTGCCGTGCGGCGGCCTCAGCAGGGGCAGGTGCCGGCCTTCGGCATGCTCATTCGGCGTCGGGCACGGTTTCCCGGCCCGCGTAGCGGTAGTCGGCGAACCGCACCGCCCCCTCGCTCGCGTAGAGCCCGATGATCCGGCCGGTGAACGACGCGCAGGTTTCCGCGGTCCAGTACCGCCCGTCCAGCTCGGCGAGCAGTGTGCCGCCCGCCAGCAACCGGATCCGGTCCCCAACTCGGGCCGCCCCCAGCTCCGTTCCCAGCTCAAGTGCCAATTCGATCGGGCCGGAGGGGAACGTGTCGCGCCACTCCTGGCGCAGACCGGCAACGGCACCCCACGCGGTCACGACCGTGCTTCCGTCCTGTGTCCTCGCCTCCAGGCCGAAGTGATGCCGTTCGTCGTAGCGCGTGGCCAGACCGCCCACGCCGTCGGTCACATCCACCGTGGTGGTCACGACGGCGTTCAGATGGCGCTGGCGGCGACCGACGAAGACCGGCTGCGGGTCGTCGAGGCCGGTCTTCCGCCCGTGCAGTGCCAGGTGGCCGCCGGTCACACGGGCCACAGTTCGCGGAGTGGTGCGGACGGCCAGCCAGCCGGGATCGTCGAGGGCGGTTTCGTCCTCGAACGAGAACACGAGGTTCTCCGTGCCCGCACGTGGCGCGGGTTCGACAGGGGCGACGGCCGGCCAGCCGTCCTCGGTCCAGGTGACGTCGGTGATGAACGTCTCCCGTCCCAGCGGGGAGAAGGCCTGCGCTTCGCCGAGGGTACGTACGCCCAGCAGGACCATCGCCCAGCCGCCGTCAGGTGTTTCGACCAGATCGGCATGCCCGGTGTTCTGCACCGGTCGTGGAGTTCCGCTCGCCGTCAGCAGGGGGTTGCCCGGATGCCCGGTGAACGGACCGGCGGGCGACACGCCGCGCGCGACGCTCACCGCGTGTCCGCGTTCGGTGCCTCCCTCGGCGATCACCAGGTACCAGTGCTCGCCGCGCCGGTACAGGTGCGGGGCCTCGGGGAACCGCAGGCCGGTGCCGGACCACAGCGAGCGGGGATTTTCGAGGGCCAGGCCGGTGGTCAGGTCGACCCGGACCTGCTCGATGCCGTAGTGGCGCCCCGCTTCCTCGCCGGACAGCCGTAGCCCGGAGTAGGTGATGTACGCGGTGCCGTCGTCGTCCCAGGCTAGGTCCGGGTCGATACCGTCGACGCCGGAGACGGTCAGTCCGTCGCTCCACGGGCCTGCGGGATCGGCGGCGGTGAACACCACGCAGCCCCGGGGGCTGCCGACCACCGTGACGATGACGTGGAAGAGCCCGTCGTGGTGCCGGATGGTGGGTGCGAACACGCCGGCGCCGGTGACGACCGAGCCGACGGCGACCTGCTCCGGACGCTCGGCGACATTGCCGATGTGTTCCCAGTCGACGAGATCGGTGCTGCGGTACACCGGCAGGCCGGGAAGATACTCGAACGTCGAGGTCACCAGGTAGTACACGCCGTCGACGAGGACCACGCTCGGGTCGGGGTTGAAGCCTGGGATCAGCGGGTTGGGCCAGTTGGTCATGACGTCATCACTGCTCGACGGTGACGACGACATCCCACGGACCCAGCTCGACGATGTCTCCGGGACGGAACTTGCGGTCGCCGAGGACGTCTTCCAGGTCGACAGGCACGGTGACCGTCTGCGGTTCCCACGCCCAGTTGTGAAGGACGTGCACTTTCTCGCCGTCGTTGTTCGTCGCGCTGTTGACGGTGACGCTCTGCGGCAGATCACCCCAGAGCGCGGCTGCGGGGCGCGCCCACTCGAACAGGGCCTTGGCGAAGGAGGGGCCGGGCAGGGTGCCCACGCAGGTGATGCGTCCCTTGCCGTACGGCCGGGTCGTGGCAGCGGCGAACTGCTGGAAGTGCGGGTGCTCGTAGCCGGCCAGGACCTGGGCGTCGGTGACCACCAGCCCGTCGGCCCAGCGGGTCGCCGTGGCGTCGTCCGGCAGCAGCAGCCCGCCGTCCTGGCCTGCGGTCAGGGGGATGTCCGTGTCGAGGTTGCTGTACTCGCCGTAGCCGGCGCCCGCGGGTTCGCACAGGACCGGGGGCGCGGCCTCTTCCCGGGCACGGCCCTCCTCGTCGGTGTAACCCGTGCGCGGACCCAGGAGGAGATGTCCGCCGGCGGCGGCGTAGGCGGTGAGCCAGTCGAGCAGGCGCCGCTCGGCCACCTGCGTACCCGCGGCGACGAGCAGCGGGTGCTGTGCGGCGAACTGTGCGGGATCCGGGCTTTCCTGACCTGGGGCTCCGTCGAGGATCTGGTTGTCGTGGACGAGCCGGGCCTGCAGCCGGGCGTCGAAGGCCCCCTGGTAGAAGGCGTCGAATATCTCCCGGTAGGCACGCGGGTCGGGAGCGCCGTCCGCATCGGCCAGCGGCGGCTGTTTCTCCATCAGCCACTTGCTGGCAGCGGAGTACAGGAAGACGACGTCGCTGTGCGGTGTCAGGCCGGCCAGTGTCTCGCCGGCGGCGGCGAACTCGGCTCCCAGCCCGGCTATCTCGCGGTAGGCGCGGCCGGGGATATTGCTGTGCGGGAGGACGCCGCCCCAGTATGTCTCGGCACCGAAGGGCAGGGTGTTCCACTGCCAGTACTCGATCATCTGGGCGCCGCGCGCCACCAGTGCCCAGGCGGCCTGGCGCCACTGTCCGTCGTAGGCGGGCTTGATGTGTCCTGAGTCGTTGATCGACGAGGCGACCGTCTCGGTCACCAGGAAGGGCGCCTGGCGGGAGGCGTACATGCGGTCCGCTGTCAGGTGCAGGGCGGGCACGCCTGTGGTGAACCAGTGCCGCTGAGGGCGGTGCGGCTGCGGGAGCAGCAGTGCGTCCTGCATGCCGTAGTAGGCGTTGCCGGAGGTGATGTCGAGTTCGCGTGAGGCCAACTCGTCGTCCATGGCGGGGAGTTGGTAGGCGATGCAGGTCGTGACGAACTGGCCGGGCTGGGTGTAGCCGCGCACGATGTCGGCCTGCCAGCGGATGAACTCGGCCGTCTGCTCGGCCTGGAACCTGCGCCAGGCCAGGTCGTACTGCGGTTGCGCGTTGCCGTCCGGTCTCCACAGGTCGGACCAGTCGGACAGGCGGTGCGACCAGTAGACGAGGCCCCACTCCTCGTTGAGGGTCTCGACGTCCTTGTAGCGGTGGCGCAGGTGGTCGACGAAGCGCTGGAAGACACCGTGGTTGTGGAGCAGGTGGAACCCGGGTTCGTTGTCCACCTGGACGCCGATGACCGCGGGGTGGTCGGCGTAGCGGTCCATGATGACGCGGATGACGCGCTCGGCGTGGAAGCGGAAGGCGGCATGGGTGAAGTCGACCTCCTGGCGTGCACCCCAGCCGACGCGTTCGCGGCTGGAGGTCTCGCCGGCGATCTCGGGGTACTTGCGTGCGAGCCACGGCGGCACCGCGTAGGTGGGTGTTCCGAGGATGACCCGGATGCCGCGGGCGTGGGCGTGGTCGAGGACCGGCTGCAGCCAGTCGACGTCGAAGCGGCCGTCTTCGGGTTCCCAGGTCGACCACACGGATTCCCCGACGCGGATGACGCTGAATCCTGCTGCGGCCATCCGGTCGAAGTCCTCGGTGACGCGCGGGCCACGCTGGTACTCGGCGTAATAGGCCGCTCCGAAGAGGACCTGGCGGGGCAGGCGCGACGTGTTCGTCACGAAAACTCCTGAGTGTGTGGGGTTGCTCACCGGGGCGGTGCGGTCGACTCGCGGACGGCGAGCGTCGGTTCATCGAGGTGCATCCGGCGGCCGGTGGAGGTGGGTGCGGCGATTTCCTCGACCAGCAGCGCGACGCCTTCGGCCGCCATGGCGTCCAGGTCCTGGACGATGGTGGTGAGGGCGGGGTTGAGGAAGCGCGCCGCGGGGATGTCGTCCATGCCCACGACACTGACGTCGTCCGGCACGCGACGGCCGCTTTCGTGCAGGGCCCGGATCACTCCGATGGCCATCTCGTCGTTGGCGACGAAGACGGCGGTCATCGCCGTGTCCTCGGCGAGACGGAGCCCTGCGGCGAAGCCGCCCTCGCAGGTCCAGTCGCCCTCGATCGGGTCGGCCACCGGCAGGCCGGCGTCGGTCAGCGCGGAGCGCCAGCCGTCGGCACGATCGCGTGCGGCCCACCAGCGGTCGGGGCCGCAGACGTGGCGGATTTCCGTGTGACCGAGATCGATGAGGTGACGGGTCGCCACATAGCCACTGCGATCGGCGCGCTCCGCCGTCTCGACGCGGCGTAGGGCCGCGATGCCGTGGAACCGCCCCATGGTCAGCACCGGCACGTCGATGGTCACCGCGATGGGCCCCTCGTCGATGTCCTCGGGCAGGATGATGCCGTCGACGCCCTGCTCCAGCAGCCGCTCGATCGGACCGGCCAGACCGTGGCCGTCGTCCTCGCCGGTGTGCGCGACGATGGTCGCGTAGCCCAGCCGACGTGCCGCCGCTTCCGCCGCGACGAGGAGCGTCGAGGGGCCGTACAGGCGGGCACCGAGCGCGACGACGCCGATCCGGCCCGTGCGGCCGGACGTCAGGCTGCGGGCCGCCGCGTTGGGGCGGTAACGCAGCTGCTGGGCTGCGCGGAGCACCTTCTCCCGCAGCTCGGGACGGACATGCGGCTCGCCCCTCATCACGCGCGACACGGTCTTCTGCGACACGCCGGCCAGGCGTGCCACATCCGTGCTCGCAGGCCGGGGAACGACCCTGTCCCCGCCGGTGGATGCCACAGCTCACCGATCCCTTCACGTCTCGACGCGCCCGGCGGCAACTGTGCACGGGCAGCTGAACGCGCTCAGACTACGTAGTCAAGAGTGGAATGGGAAGGACTGAGATCGCCGCCAACTGGCGCCGCTGCCTGCTGATCGGCGCTGCGAAAATAGATGCGATTGCCCTCTTGACTCCATGCGTTCGAACGTTCAGGGTACCGCTTGACTTCGTAGTCAAAGCACGAAGCGGCTCACAGAGCGAGCAGCACGCCCGGTCTCACAACACCGGAAGACGGGCGAAATGACGTAGGCGCAGATGCCGTCCGGACCGCCCCACCCGCCGAACGCGAGGGCGCGAGTTCGGACTGATGTACGCGGTCGGCGATGTGCGCGCAGAAGGCAGTGCAGGGCAGTGGAGATTCGTTCCCGAGCGGGGAGGGTGTGGGCGTGCCTCGAAGGCAGGTGCAGCAGGTCACGCAGGGCTCCTGGACCGTCCAGCTTGGGTCATGTCCCGCTGGGTGGTGTAGTCACGGCAGTTGTTTCGGTTCCGGTTGTGGGGTGATCTGCGGTTCGGGTTCGGTTCGTTTGGTGGCGAAGAGCTCGGCCATGGAGGCTTCGGAGAGGTAGCGGCGGTCGAAGACCTGCCATTCGTCGTGGAGTTCGGCCAGGACCGCGGCGGCGAGTCGGTCCAGGGCGGCGGGGTTGGGGAAGACCTGGACGACGTCGGCCCGTCGTTTGATCTCCCGGTTCAGCCGCTCCAGCGGGTTGGTCGACCAGATCTTCTTCCAGTGCGCCGGCGGGAAGTCCGCGAACGCGGTGATGTCCGTCGCCGCATCCAGCAGCATCTTCTTGACCTGCGGGAACTGCCGTCCGAGCATGTCGGCCACCACGTCCAGCTGGGTGCGCACCTGCTCGCCGGTGGTCTGCGCGAAGATGGTGCGGATGGTGGCAGCGACCATCTCCCCTGAGCCCTTCTCGATCACGCTGAAGACGTCGCGGACGAAGTGAACTCGGCACCTTTGCCAGGCCGCGCCGAGGAAGACCGTGCGGATCGCGGCCACCAGACCGCTGTGGCTGTCGGAGATCACCAGCTGGACGTTCTCCAGGCCACGGGCGCGTAAGGACCGCAGGAACTTCGTCCAGAACGGCTTCGACTCGCTGTCGCCGACCATCAGGCCGAGAATCTCGCGGTGCCCGGTGGCGGAGATCCCGGTCGCGATGACCACGGCCTGCGAGGCGATCCGATGGTTGACCCTCGCCTTGCAGTAGGTCGCGTCCAGGAAGACGTAGGGGAAGACGGTGTGATCCAGTGGCCGTTCCTTGAACGCGGTCAGTTCCTCGTCGAGTTCGCCGCAGATCCGGGAGACCTCGGACTTGGAGATCCCGCTGTCCGCACCGAGTGCTTTGACCAGGTCGTCGACCGAGCGGGTCGAGACCCCGTGCACGTATGCCTCCATCACCACGGCGAACAGCGCCCGGTCAATGCGCCGGCGCCGCTCCAGCAGCGAGGGGAAGAACGACCCGGTCCGCACCTTGGGAATCTTCAGATCCAGATCGCCGGCCTGCGTAGTCAGCAGCCTCTCGCGGTGTCCGTTGCGCCATGTAGTGCGCGTCTGCGAGTGCTCACGCGGGGCAGCCCCAATGGCCTCAGTCGCCTCGGCCTCGATGAGTTCCTGCAGGATGCGCTCACACACCACCCTGATTGCTTCAACTCCGTCGGCCCGACGTAGTGACTCCAGCAGCCGCATCAGCTCAGACTGGGACAAGGCCATCGCGTGCTCCTCCGGTTGAACTGCCCGTTCACCAGGGAGACTTGCGCGATGGCCTGCCCTTGCTCAGGGAGCATGCACGGTCGACGGATGCACGCCCCGGGCAGACACCCGCGCGTTCCGGGACCACACCCGGCTACACCACTTCATGGGACGCGATCCCAGCTTGCGAGAATCCGCTGGTCGAAAGCTCCCATCGGCTTCAACTCCCACAGCAAGAGGGCGAGTTGGGTGCCGCTGGGGTTTTCAGCGACAGCGCGCAGGGATGTGTGCGCGCAACCCTGACTACGGCGGCCTTCAGCCCCGGTCAGGTCCTCCAACTCCGGCGCTGTGACCAGCACCCCGCAGTACCGCCACGTGGGCTGCGAACGCACCGGCCACAGATCTCCGGCCGGCGCGGCAGCCCCGTCACGAACTGATTCGTCCGCGCCCGCCCAGGTGCTCGCCTCCGCGGCCTTCGTCGGTTCGTCTCTGACGCGCGGCAGGCCGCGGGGACGCCTCCCCGCACAACCGCACTCGCGCTTGACGTCCCGGGCCGCCCGACCGGGTGGCTCCTCCCCTTCCATCGAAAGCAGCACCATGAGAACTCCGCGCAGCACCGCCTTGACCGTCGCAGTGGGCGCAGTGACGATCGCCCTGGCACTCACCGCATGCAGCCCCTCCGGCGGTGGGGGCTCCGGAGCCAAGTCGTCCAAGCCGGTTACTCAGGCAGAGATCGACAAGGCGATGAACACGCCGACGTCCCTCACCTTCTGGTCATGGGTGCCCGACATCCAGGACGAGATCGACCTGTTCGAGAAGAAGTATCCGAAGATCAAGGTCAACCTCGTCAACCAGGGAGACGCCAACGCCCAGTACGTGAAGCTGCGTGCGGCGGTCAAGGCTGGCAAGGGGGTTCCGGACGTCGCGCAGATCGGCTACGACTACCTGCCGTCCTTCACCCAGACCAAGAGCCTCCTGGACCTGACCCCCTACGGCGCGGACAAGGTCGCCTCCGAATTCGTTCCGGGCGTCTGGAGCCAGGTGACGCAGAACGGCAGCATCTGGGCCGTCCCGCAGGACTCCGGTCCCATGGGGACCCTGTACCGCACCGACATCTTCGGCAAGGCGGGCGTGAGCGCCCCCACCACCTGGGGCGAGTTCGCCACCGCCGCGCAGGCGGTCAAGAAGAAGACCGGCGCGTACATCACCAACATCCCGGGCAACGACATGCCGCAGACGCTCGGCTTCTTCTCCCAGGCCGGCGCCAGGCCCTTCGGCTACGACGGCAAGGAGACGGTCAGTATCGACGTCGACAACGCCACCACGCAGAGGGTCGTCGGCTACTGGCAGGATCTGATCCAGAAGGATCTCGTCGCCACTGACCCGGACTTCACCGACGCCTGGTACCAGGGCCTGTCACGCGGCAAGTACGCGACCTGGCTGACGGCCGCCTGGGGCCCGACCTTCCTGGCGGGCAGCGCGAAGAACACGAGCGGCAAGTGGCGGGCCGCGGTCCTGCCGCAGTGGAAGGCCGGGGAGAACGTCGCGGCGAACTGGGGCGGTTCGTCGGACGCGGTGATGGCCGCCACCTCACACCCGATCCAGGCTTACGAGCTGGCGAAGTTCATCAACAGCGACCCGTCTTCCACGATCAAGCTGGCCAACGAGCAGTCGCTGTACCCGACGACGACAGCCACCCTGTCCAACCCCGAGTTCACGGACGCGAAATCCGATTTCTACGGCGGCCAGCAGGTCAACAAGTTCTTCGCCGGCGTCTCCAAGACCGTCCCGCAGAACCAGAAGTACGTGCCGTTCCAGGATTACGTGAACTCCTCGTACAACGACACGCTGGGCAAGGCGATCGCCGAACACGGCGACCTGAAGTCGGCCCTGAGCGCCTGGCAGAAGAAGCTGGTCAGCTACGCCGAGCAGCAGGGATTCAGCGTCAAGTAAACCCCGGCCGGGCGGCCGGACGCCCGGCCGGCCGGCCCACCCCCATCAGAAGGCAGTCATGACCGCCGAAGCACCGCGCCGCATGGCGCCCTCCGCCCTGACCGCCCGTCGACGCCGGGGCATCCACGCCGGCCAGACCAGGACCGCGTGGCTCCTGACCCTGCCCTTCCTCCTGGTCTTCGCCGCGTTCTTCACTGTCCCGCTGGTCTACTCGGCCTACCTCAGCCTTTTCACCTCGCAGCTGGTGGGCGGTGAGGTCTTCAGCGGCCTGGACAACTACACCCGGGCACTGCACGATCCGAACTTCTGGGACGGCCTGCGCCGCGTGGCCCTGTTCCTGTGCGTCCAGATGCCGATCATGCTGGCCGCCTCCGTCTTCATCGCGCTCGCCCTGGACAGTCGGCGTGTGCGCGGCAGCAAGGTCGTGCGCATGCTGATCTTCGTGCCCTACGCCGTGCCCAGCGTGGTGGCCACCCTCATGTGGGGATACCTCTACGGCAAGGACTTCGGCCTGGTCACCCAGCTCTTCCACGCCGTCGGCCTGGACGCCCCGAACCTGCTGGCACCCGGCAAGATCCTCGGCTCGACGATGAACATCGTGTGCTGGGAGTTCATCGGCTACAACATGATCGTTCTCTACGCCGCCCTGCGCTCGGTGCCCGACGACCTCTACGAAGCAGCCGAGATCGACGGAGCCGGCCAATGGCGCATCGCCTGGAGCATCAAGCTGCCGGCCCTGCGTCCGGCGCTCCTGCTGACGATCATCTTCTCGATCATCGGCTCCTTCCAGCTCTTCAACGAACCCAACCTGCTGTTCAACATCGCCCCGAACGCGATCGGCAGCGACTTCACCCCGAACCTCTACGCGTACAACCTGGCCTTCCGTAACCAGGAGAACAACTACGCCGCCGCCATCGCCTTCCTGCTGGGCTTCGTCATCATGATCGTTTCCTTCGTCGTCCAGGGCATCATCAACCGGAAGGAGCGCCGAGCATGACCGCGCCTCCCTTGAGCAAAGAGGCGGCACGCGCCCCTGTGCACACCACCCGTGCAGTCGGCCGCAGACGCCGCCCCGTCGAGCGCGACAAGCGGCGCAGCAATGTACTGACCGTCATCATCTGGCTCACGGTGATCTACTTCATCGTCCCGCTGCTGTGGCTCGTGATATCCAGCACGAAGGACAACGCCAACCTCTTCACCAGTTTCGGCCTCTCGTTCGGCGACTCCTTCGAACTCTTCGACAATCTCGGCTCCCTGTTCACTTTCCAGGACGGCATCTTCAGCCGATGGCTGATCAACACAGCGGTGTACGCCGTCGTCGGATCGGTCGGGGCCGCTGCCCTCTCCACCATGGCGGGATACGCTCTGGCCAAGTACCGCTTCCCCGGTTCCAGAGCCGTGTTCAACATCGTCCTCGGCTCCATCATGGTGCCGCTGACCGCGCTGGCCCTGCCCACCTACCTGCTCTTCGCGGCGTCCGGCCTGACCGACACCGTCTGGGCGGTCATCCTGCCCTCACTGGTGAGCCCCTTCGGCGTGTATCTCATGCGCGTCTACGCGGCCGACGCCGTCGACGACAGCATCCTGGAGGCCGCCCGCATCGACGGCGCCAGTGAGTTCCGGATCTTCCGCACGATCTCGCTGAAGCTGCTGACTCCCGGCATCGTCACCGTTGTTCTTTTTCAGCTGGTGGCCACCTGGAACAACTACTTCCTGCCGCTGATCATGCTCAACTCTCCCAGGCTGTTCCCGGTCACCGTCGGCCTGGCGCAGTGGCAGAGCGCGGCCTCCGCCGGCGGCGGAGCCCAGGTGCTCTTCTCCACGGTCATCACCGGAGCATTCGTCTCCATCCTTCCCCTGATGATCGCCTTCCTTTTCCTGCAGCGCTACTGGCAATCCGGGCTCGCCACCGGAGGAGTCAAGGGATGAGCAGCGCATACCGCTGCACCCGAAACAGAACTGTGCCAACAGCCTGAAGAGATGACCCACCGCCACCAAACCAGAGAAGGCGAATGGCCATGCACGAAAAGAAGTTGACCCCTATTACGCGCCGCACGTTCGTCGGCGCCGCCGCAGTACTGGGCGGCCTGGCTGTCACACCCCTCGCGACCACGCCGGCCCAAGCGTCTGCTCCGGACGCGACTGCTGACCCGAGCCGGCCGCAGACCATTCCGGCCCTGCGTGAATGGCATGGCCAGAGCGGCTCGTACCGTCTCGGCCCCGCCGGCCAGATCATCGTGCGCAGCAAGGACGCGCGACGGCTTTCCGGTGTGGCGCAGACCTTCGCTGCCGACCTGCAAGCCGACTCCAAGGACGTGGGGCGCGTCTCCGTCACCGATCGCCCGGCGCACAAGTGCGACATCGTCCTGCAACTGGGCTCCACCGACCCGGAACTCGGAGCCGAAGGCTACCTGCTCGAGGTCGGCGACCACATCACCGTGACCGCCCGCACCGCGAAGGGCGCCTTCTACGGCACCCGCACGCTCCTGCAGCTGTTCCGGCAGGAGTCGGACATCCCGGCCGGTGTGGCGAGAGACTGGCCCCGCTATGCCGAACGCGGCCTCATGGTGGACATCGCTCGTATGCATTTCTCCTACGAGTGGCTGGCCGACCGGATTCGCGACATGGCCTACCTGAAGCTCAACCTCCTCCATCTGCACTTCACCGATGACGAAGGCTGGCGTATCGAGAGCCGCCTGGGCGTGCAGTCCACGCCCAGTCTCACCAAGCAGCAGGTCCGCGACCTGCTCGCCCTGGCCGCGCGGTACCACGTCACCGTGGTGCCCGAGATCGACATGCCTGCCCACACGGGCGCCCTGCTGGCGCACTATCCGCAGTACCAGCTCAGAGATGCCGCGGGCGTTGCCGCGCACGGCAAGATCGACTACTCCATTCCCGGCGCCCGCCGCCTCCTGCGCGAGGTCGTCAGCGAATACCTGGAGCTGTTCCCCGGCCCCTACTGGCACATGGGCGCGGACGAGTACATCGTCACCGCCGAATACGCCAACTACCCACAGCTTGTCGCGTACGCGCAGCAGAGATTCGGGCCGCAGGCGATCGGCAAGGACGGGGTACGCGGCCTGGTCAACGACATGCACGACCTCGTGCGCGAGCAGGGCCGGACCATGCGTGTCTGGAACGACCTCTTCAGCCAGGAGGGAGTTGTCACGCTGGACAAGGATCTCGTCGTCGACTGGTGGACGGACCTGTTCTACCCGCAACAGCCGATCTCGCCCGACCCGCCACAGACCCTGCTGGCCGCGGGATACCGCATCAACAACCGCGGGTTCTTCCCCACCTACGATTTCCCGCAGGGGCCGCCGGCACAGCCGTCCATGCCGTGGACCTACGAGAACTGGGCGGTGGACTCCTTCCACGGATACGCCTACGGCGGCGATCACCCGACCTCGGGCTTCCACACCGTGGATCCGAACGCGCCGGCGAACCGCGGTTCAGCCATCAACCTCTGGAACAGCGGCGGAAGCTGGACCGAGAGCGAGGCCGCCGAATCGATCTATCCGCGCCTGCGCGTCATGGCGCAGAAGACCTGGGAGTCACCCGTCCTCGTCACCGGCTACGACGGCTTCCAGAGCGTCATCGCCGCAGTCGGAGCGGCGCCCGGCAACTGACTCACCGACACGCCGACCACTCGCATCGATCGAAGGAGATTCATGCGCAAGCCTTGGAAACGTGGTGCCGGCAAGATCGCAGCAGGTGCACTCGTCACCGGCCTGCTGTGCGGTTCGATCGCTCCCGCACACGCAGCTGACCAGCCGTGGCGCGATGCCACGAAATCACCCGCCGAACGAGCAACAGCGCTGCTGAACGCGCTGACCTTCGAGGAAAAGGTGCAGGTCGCCCTCGACAACTTCGAACCACTGGTCAAGTACGGCCTGCCTCCGATCCTCGCCTCCCACGACGGCCCGAGCGGCGTGAGCGTCGAGGGTGCGACTGCCTTCCCGTCGGCCCAGTCCATGGCGGCCAGTTTCGACAGAAGGCTCGCCACCCAGTACGGGACGGCCGTCGCACAGGAGATCCGGGACAGCGGGAGATCGATCTGGCTCGGGCCGGCCATGGACGTCACCCGTCAGCCGCTCTCGGGGCGCCAGGCCGAGAACCTCGGAGAAGACCCGTTCCTGATCGGTGAGATGGCTCGCGCCGAAGTCGCCGCGGCCAAGTCGCAGAACATCATGACGACCGTGAAGCACTACGGAGCAGTCACCCAGGAATACGCACGCATGGGCTTCGAGAGCGACGACCCGGATGATTACGGCGGCCGCACGCCGGCGATCAACGAGAACATTCCGCAGCAGGCCCTTCATGAAATCTATGAAGCAGCCACAGTCGCGACGATCAAGGGCAACGGCGCCGACTCGGTCATGTGCGCCTACAACCAGGTCAACGGACTGCCGGCCTGCCACAACAAGGATCTGCTCGACGACGTCAAGAGCAAGTTCCAGGGCCTGGTGATCCCCGACTACCTCTTCGGGCAGCGCGACGCCGTGGCGGCCGCACTCGCGGGTGCGGACATCGCCGGGTTCGACGGGGGAAACCAGCAGCGGACGGCTGAGATGTACACCTCGGGCCGGATTCCCCTGAATGTACTCAACGAGAGCGACCACCGCATCTTCTTCGCCCTGTTCAACTCAGGGGTGTTCGACCACCCGCCCGTCAAGAAGGACGAGATCAGCACGGCCGCGCACAGAAGGTTCGCCGCCCAGGCCGCGGCGGAGGGAATGGTACTGCTGAAGAACGACGCAGACGCCCTGCCCTTGCACACCGCGAGGGACAAGTCGCTTGCCGTCATCGGCCCCTCCGGCATGGACGCGATGTACGTCGAGGGAGGTGGGCCGTCCGTACCGATCTCCGCCGACTCGACCGTGACCCCTCTCGACGGCATCAAGGATCGCGCCGGCACGTCGGCGACCATCGTCTCGTCACAGGGATCGGCCGGCGACACCCCCGCCACCGACCTCGTCTCCGGCTCCGCGCTGAAGCCCACGCGCGGCGAGGGAACCGGCTGGTCTGCCCAGTACTGGGACACGGCGACGCCGAGCGGCGAACCGGCCATCAGCCGCAACGAGGCGTCGATCGACGTACCGAAGGTTCCCACCGGCCTCAAGGCCCCCTACTCCGCGAAGTGGACGTCGACGTTCACTCCGACCGAGACCGGTCTGTACCGATTCACGTCGCTGGTGTCCGGCGACATGAAGTTCAGCGTGAACGGTGAGACCGTCATCAACGCCAAGAAGCCCACCTCGCACCTGTGGGCCGGTCCGCAGTACCCGGCGCAAGGAACGATCAGCCTCAAGGCGGGGAAGCCCGTACAGCTGAGCGTCAGCTACAGCAGCCTCAGCCAGGCCTTCGGCACCGACGGGCTCAACCTGGCCTGGCAGAAGCCTTCCCAGTCGAGGATTCCCGCCGCGGTCGCGGCCGCCAAGAAGGCGAAGGCGGCCATCGTGATGGCGAACTACGCCTCCGGCGAGGGATCCGACCGAGACGGGCTGGAACTGCCCGGCGACCAGAACCAGTTGATAGAAGCCGTGGCGAAGGCGAACCCCCGCACCATCGTCGTCCTCAATACCGCCGGCCCGGTGCTGATGCCCTGGCTGGACAAGGTCGAAGGAGTGGTCCAGGCGTGGTACCCGGGTCAGACGTTCGGTACGGCGTTGGCCAAGGTGCTCTACGGGGACGTCAGCCCATCGGCCAAACTGCCGGTGACGTTCCCCGCTTCTGAGACCCAGGGGCCCGTCCCGGCCACACCTGACGCGTTCACCGGCAAGAACGGCTCCCTCAACTTCGACGAGGGCATCCACGTCGGGTACCGCTGGTACGACAAGACAGGACAGACGCCGCTCTTCCCCTTCGGCTACGGCCTGTCGTACACGTCGTTCCGCTACACCGGACTGACGGTGAAGCCGGACAGTGCCGGGGCGACCGTCTCGGTACGGGTTCGGAACACGGGGGCGCGAGCCGGGACCGCGACACCTCAGTTCTACATAGGCGCTCCGACAGGCCGCTACGACGCTCAGTTCGCGAAGCACGCTTTGGGAGGCTTCGGCAAGATCTCTCTACAGCCCGGCCAGAGCGGAGTGGTGAAGGTCCACATAGACCGCGACCAACTCAACTACTGGGACACCAGCAGCAAGAGCTGGAAGTCGGCGCCGGACGGACGAACCGTCTCGGTCGGTGACTCGGTGCGGAACATCAAGGCCACTGCACCTCTGGTCTGCGGACACGGCTGACACGCGGCGTCAGTCAGCCGGCCGGTACTGGATCAGATCCAGCGCGAAGGGTACGGACCCGGCGGCGGCCCCCTCCGGGGAGAGCTCGCCGTCGGGTCCGTACTACCGGGCGAGCGCGGTGCACACGGTCACCACGGCCCGCGCCGCCTCGTGCGAAGGGCCTGTCGACCGGCAGAGACGGTCCATCACCGGCGTGGCCGACGGAACGCTCATCCGGGCGTCGGCCTCCGGAACCGTAGGGATCCCCGAGCTGTCCGGGCACCTCTACCGTGTCGATCCCGGCCTGAGCGTGCACATCATCGGAGACCCTGTCGGTGGTCACCACCGAGGGCCCCGCCCTTCCCGACAACACGACCGTCGACACGGAGGGCTACCTCTGGGTGGCCACACACGACGGTGGAGAGATGCCGGACGGCACTCTCAACCGATGCGTTCCCGTCCCCGCCGCCGGCCCGAGGAGCGTCGCCTTGCGCCGGCGCCGCCGCGCCCGAGAACAAGTTTCGGTTGATTCCACGGCAGTTGCCCCCCCTCCAGCGGATTCCCTGCAGTTCCGGAAGGTTTTGCCCATGCGGATTGGTCTGACAGGTCGGCCGACGACCACCGAGGAACTCGTCGAGCAGGCGAAGGCCGCCGAGGCGGACGGCTTCAGCTCCGTCTGGTACGACAGCACCGTCCTCGGCGACCCGCTCACCGCCATGGCGATCGCCGGGCGGGAGACCTCGACGATCGAGCTGGGCACCGCCGTCCTGCAGACCTACCCGTGCCACCCGCTGCTTCAGGCGAACCGCGCCGCCGCTGCGGCGGAGGCGATGGGCCGGCCCGGTCTGCTGCTGGGCCTCGACCCCTCGCACGAACCCGTGGCCAGCGGCATGTACGGCCTCTCCTACGACCACCCCGGCCGGAACAATGAGGAATACCTGCGCATCCTCACAGGTCTGTTGCGCAGCAAGAGCGTCACCTTCGAAGGGACTGACCGGACGGCTCGCGGCGCGCGCGTGCCGGCGCGGCAACCGGTCCCTGTGCTGCTGGCCGCGCCCGGTCCGCGACTTCTGCGCGTGGCCGGTGAACTGGCCGACGGGGCAGTCCTGTTCATGGCATCGGCGCGGGCCATCGAGACGCATGCCGCACCCCGGTTGCGGGCGGCGGCGTCTGCCGTGGGGCGGCCCGTGCCGCGCATCGTCGCCGGTGTGCCGGTCGCGGTGCACGACGACATCGCCGAGGCACGCGCGGCGACCGCCGAGACCGCCATGATCTGCGAAGGGCTCCCGAACTACCGGCGCATCATGGAGATCGGCGGCGCCCACAGCGAGGCTGACGCCGCGATCCTCGGCGACGAGAACAGCGTCACCCGCCAGCTCCAGAGCCTTCTCGACGCGGGCGCCACGGACATCCAGGTCTTCACCGTTCCGGTGGGTCCCGATCACCGCCAATCCCGCAGACGCACACGGGAGTTGCTGGCCTCACTCACAAGCTGAGCTTCGCGCGCGGCTCCCCCGGGTTCGCCCTCGATGACAATGAGCAGCAGCCAGCTGGACAGACGAACGCAGGTGTGCTCGATCCCTGGGCCACCGGCTGGCTGAAGCAGAATTCCCGGCAGATGCCCATGAAGGGCATCTGTCTCATGGCCCGCCCTGCGGAGTCCCGTTCCCGGTGACCCGTGAACCGCCCCACGTCGACTCTTGCATCGTCTGAGCGTCGCGGACGGGGGACGGTGTCGAGACGCCCGTCGCCGAATTCAACGGCGTTCCCGGTCGGTCGAGGCGGCGGTTCCCTTCGCCGGTCGCGTGCTCGGAGTGTTCGCTGAAGAGGGCACGGGCCGACTCGCAGACTTCCCCCACTGCAGGGCTAGGGGATGAGGCGGAGGGCGTGGGAGAGGACGATTCCGGCGGCGCCGAGCAGGGTGGCGTGGTCCTGGGGGTCAGCGAAGACGATGCGTGGCGTGTTGCCCGGGTGGCGCAGGACACGTGTGTGGACGTGGTGTTCGATGGCGCGGCGCAGGGTGTCGCCTCCGCCGGTGGTGTGGCCGTGCAGGATGTACAGGCCCGGGGCGAGGACCTGCTGCAGGTTGGCGATGCCGAGCGCGATGTTGCGCGCGTAGGTGTCGAGCAGGTCGGCGGCGCCGGGATGCCCGCGCTCGGCCAGGCGGGTGAGCGCGCCAGCGGTCATGGTCTGCGCGGCCGGCAGAGCGAGGCGCGCGGCCTGTTCGCGCAGCCAGCGGTCGGTGGCGATGGTTTCCCAGCAGCCGCGCTGCCCGCAGTGACAGGGCAGTCCGTCGAGTTGGACGGTCGTGTGGCCGACCTCGCCGCCGGCTCCGGCGCCGCCCCGCTGGACCGCGCCGTCGAGTACGAGTCCGACACCGAGGACGTCCGCGAGGTAGATCGAGGCGAAGGACGGTACGCCGCGGCCTTGCCCGAACCAGCGGTCGCCGAGTGCCTGGGCCCGGGGGTGGTGGTCGAGGTGCACCGGCAGGCCGATCTGTGCGGTGACGGCCGGGCCAAGGTCCAGTCCGGTGAGGACGGGAGCGAGGCTGGACTTCACGATGGTGCCGGTGTCGGTGTTGACCATGCCGCCGACGGCGATGCCGACCCCGAGCGGCGGTGCGCCGTCGGTGGGGAGTACGCGGCGCAGGCTGCTCACCACGTGGTCGACGACCATCTCCGGCCCGTCGGTGTGCGGGGCGTACTCGGCGCTCGCGGTGGCCCGGATGTCTCCCGCGGTGCCGATCAGGGCGGCGTCGATCCGGCCGGGCATGATGTGCACGGCGGCAATGGGCGGGCCCGACGGTGAGAACCACAGCGGGCGGGCGGGTTTTCCGCCGCTGGCCCCACTGGCGCGAGCCTTTCCTTCGGCGAGGATGCCGCTGTCGAGCATCGGCTGGACGATCGTGCCGATCATCACGCGGGTGGCACCAGTGAGTCGGGCCAGGTCCGAGCGCGACAGCGGACCGAGGTCGTACAGGGACTGCAATACCCTGGCACGGTTGACCTGACCGGCCAGACTCGGCGAGATCAACGCGGTACCGGTACGCGGCTCGGCCGACTCATCGTGGCGATCGTCAACGGACGTCAACGCTGCTCCTCATTTCCCTCGATCGCTCCGGGGCAGGCCCCGCTTAAGTACGAATCACATACTAACTTGCCCTCCGGTGGCGCTTGCCGTCTTGCGCATTTTTCCCGGCGGAACCTGTTGGCCGCCTGATCTCACAGCTGATCCGGCTACATGGCCAGCAGGGGAACTGGATCGCAACCCTTGACGCCGACGAAGGTTTATATCGATTCTGTACTAACACCGGGACCCAGTCATCTCCAGCGAGTGGGGGGCAGCCTGTCGCCATCGAGCCAGGGCCGCCGCGCAACGCGTGAACGAACCATTGCAAAGGGCGCATTGATGATGAATATCGGCATAGTCGGCGGAGGGATCCGCGGGCGGACGTACGCACAGTCGCTGGCCGGGTACCCCGGCGCACATGTGCGGGCCGTATGTGACCTGAACGAGAAGGTCGCCCAGGAACTCGCGGACGATTTCGGCCTGGCCGCGTACGTCGACCACCGGGTGATGCTGGAGCGGACCGACCTTGACGCGGTGATCGTGGCGACCCCGGACTTCGCGCACCGGGAGATCGCGGTCGACGCCGCCCGCGTCGGCGCGCATCTGCTGATCGAGAAGCCGTTGGCCACCTCGGCCGAGGACTGTGCCGCGATCGGCGCCGCGGTCCGGGATGCCGGCGTGCAGTGCATGGTCGGGTTCGAGAACCGGTGGAACCCGGCGATCCGCCGCGTCAGGGACCTGTCGGCGTCCGGTGTGCTGGGGGACGTGCTGACCCAGAACATCCTGCTCAGCAACACCTACTACGTGCCGATGACGATGATCCCGTGGGCGGCGAAGTCCTCTCCGGCGTGGTTCCTGATGAGCCACACGGTCGACGCCGCGCTGTGGGTCGCCGACAAGCAGGCCGTCTCGGTCGTCGCACGGGGGTCCCGTGGCCGTCTGGCCGAGCTGGGGGTCGACACCTGGGACGTCATCCACGCCCTGCTGACCTTCTCCGACGGCACCACCGCCAACCTGACCTCCACGTGGGTGCTTCCCGACTCCTCACCCTCGATCGTGGACTTCCAGTACAAGGCCGTCGGCAGCAAGTCCGCCGTCGACGTCGATCTGCAGCACCAGAGCGTCAGCCTCACCGGCGACAGCTACAGCTGGCCCGGACTCATGGGCGGCGAGATCGACGGCCGCCTGCAAGGGCCGCCGACCTGGATGGTCCAGTCCTTCGTGGACCGCATCAACGCCGGGGAGCCGGTCGGTCCCGGCCTCGATCAGGGAGTGCTGGTCTCCGACATCGTGCTGGCCGTCCTGCGCTCCCTGGAGACCGGCGAGCCCACCCCCATCCACGCGTCCCCGAGCCGGTGAGCATCACCGACCGCCGGCGGCCGAACCCACCACGCACCGCCCCGCCGGGGCTTCTCAATACCGAACCAACGCCCAACCGCTCCTGATTGAGGAGGCTCGACGATGGCCGCACCACCCGCGTCCGCGGACGCCACCGAGACGCCCACGTCATCGCCCGTCGCGACAAGCACCCAGGGCTGGGCGCGCCTGTCGCGCCTACGCCTGCGCAGCGGCGCCCTCATCGGGGTGCTCGCCGTCGAGATCTTGTTCTGGTCCCTGGCCAGTCCCGCGTTCCTCACCGAGAGCAACGTGATCAACATCCTGCGCGCCGCGTCCGTGGTGGGTGTGATCGCCGTCGGGATGCTCTTCGTGATCCTTACCGCGGGAATCGACCTCTCGGTCGGCAGCATGGTCAGTTTCGCCGGCATCGCGGTCGCGGCGGCGCTGGGTGTGGTCGACAGCTTCGGGATCGCCCTGCTCGTCACCCTCGCCGTCGGCGCGGTGTCGGGTCTGTTCGCCGGAACCCTCGTCGCCCGGCTCCGGGTACCGGCGCTGATCACCACGCTGGGCTTGCTGTACGTGCTGGCCGCGGGCGCCCAGATCTGGAACGGAGGCCGGCCGCTGCCCATCGTCAACGAGACGGTCATCCTCTTCGGCTCCGGATACGTCGGCCCCATCCCCTCCCCCGTCCTGGTGCTGTTCGGCACCTACGTCGTGGGCTGGTACGTGCTCACGCAGACCAAGTTCGGCCGACACGTCTACGCCATCGGGGGCAACCCCCGGGCCGCCCGCCTGGCCGGCGTCCCCGTCGAACGCACCATCACCTTTGTCTACGTCATCAGCGGTGTGCTCGCCGCGATGGGCGGGCTGCTCTACGCCGGCCGCCTCGCCACCGCGAGCCCGCTCACCGGCACCGCGCTCGAGCTGCAGGTCATCGCCGCCGCCGTCGTCGGCGGAGCCAGCCTGTTCGGCGGCCGGGGCACCCTGCGGGACACCTTCATCGGCGTCCTGATCCTCGCGATTCTGCAGAACGGCATGACCCTGGCCGGCGTACCCGGCTTCTGGCAGACCTTCGCCAACGGCGTGGCGCTGCTGATCGCCGTCCTGCTCTCCGGTGACTCCGCTCTGCTGTCCCTCATCACCCGCCGCAAGGAGACCTCGTCATGAACGCAACCCGAAGAATCCGCAGGGCCGCCGTAGCCGTCAGCACCATGGCCCTGGTCGTCTCGGCCGCGGCGTGCAGCGCGACCGGGCCGGGCACCGAGAAGACGGCGCAGACCGGTGGTCCGCTGGTGCTCGGGCACTCCTACCAGAACATCACCGACGAGTTCTTCGCCACCGAGCTGCAGACCGAACGCCAAAGCGCCAAAGCGAAGGGATGGCAGTTCATCAGCACCGACGCCCAAAGCAACCCGGCCCGCCAGCTGGACGACATCAACACACTGATCAGCCGCGGCGTCGACGTGCTGGTCGTCGACCCGATCGACCCCGACGCCGTGGTCCCCGGAATCACGGCCGCCCAGCAGGCCGGGATCCCGGTGCTGTCCCTCATCCGCAAGCCGTCGCGAGGCAAGATCGACGGGCTGATCTACCTGGACAGCGTCCGGGACGGACGCAACGGGTGCGACTACATAGCCAAGCAGCTGCACGGGAAGGGCACGGTCGTCAACATCACCGGCCCGATGCAGATCCAGGCCGCGCGGGAGCGCGCCGAAGGATGCAACCAGGCGCTGAAGAGGTATCCGGGAATCAAGGTGGTGGCGCAGCCCTCGACCGACTACACCCTGCGTGACGGTCAGCAGAAGATGACCGACGTCCTTCAGGCCCACCCCGATGTCGACGCGGTCTTCGGCGGCAACGACCAGGTCGCGCTCGGTGCGGTTCGAGCCCTGATCGCCGCCGGGCAGAATCCCAAGGACAAGGTCGTCGTCGGCATCGACGGCACACAGTCCGGGCTTCAGGCCGTGTGCGACGGGACGATGAAGATGTCGCTGGCCACCTTCAGCAACAAGGAAGCACGGCTGGTCATCGACGCCGCCGAGAAGCTCCGCGCCGGCAAGAAGGTGGGGCGCGTGCTCTTCCCGGCCGAACCGGTGACCGCCGGCAACGTCACGGCGCAGGCGAAGGTAGCCGGCTACCAACTCAAGAGCTGCAAGGCGGACGCGTCATGACCACCCCCGGCACCGTACCTGCCGCCCCGGTTCCCGAGGGCGTCACCCCGGCGCTCGACGTGCGCAACATCGTGAAGCGCTTCGGTGGAGTGACGGCGCTCAACCATGTGTCGATGACCGTGCTGCCGGGCGAGGTGACCGCCCTGGTCGGTGACAACGGCGCCGGCAAGTCGACCCTCGTGCGCTGCCTGTCCGGGGTACACCAACCCGACGAGGGCGAAATACTCGTCGACGGGAAACTCCAGACCTTCCACGACCCTTCAGCATCCCGCCACGCCGGCATCGAGACGGTGTTCCAGGAACTGGCGCTGTCGGACAACCTCGACGTCGCCTCGAACATGTTCCTGGGCCGCGAGCTCACCCACGGGCCCACCAGACTGTTCCGACTGCGGCACAAGGAAATGGAGACCGAGGCACAGACCGTGCTGGCACGCTACGGCATCCGCATGCCTTCCGTCCGGTCCACGGTGCGGGAGCTGTCCGGCGGGCAGCGCCAAGGTGTCGCCATCGCACGCGCCGTCGGCTGGGGCAGCCGCATCGTCCTGATGGACGAGCCGACAGCCGCCCTGGGCGTCCGGGAGACGGGCCGCATCCTCGACATCGTCCGCGGCCTGGCCGAACGAGGACTGGCGGTGCTGCTGATCAGCCACAACATGGAGCAGGTCCACAGCGTCTCCGACGCCGTCTGGATCCTGCGCGGCGGGAACATGGTGGCCGGCATGCGGACAGCCGACACCACGACGTCGGAGATCGTGCACTACATCACCACCGGGCAAGGTCTCACATGACGGCCCCGCACCACCGGCAGCCTTCCCCACCGCCGCCCTGATCCGACCGGACCCTCTTCCAGCAGTGAGCCACCGCAACGTCCCTGGCCTCTCAGGCTGGGGACATTGCCGTTCCCCCGAGAGCGATGCTCAGGACCGGTGGATCGACTCAGGGAGGACTTGTTTTCCCCGGTGACTGATCGATAGGTGACCAGTCGTCAGAACCCGCGCGTGCGTGGCGCCAGACCCGACTTCACGCACTCCGAGATGACCAGCACGTTTTCGCCGAGGCGCAGGACCCGGAGGGTGAGGCCGGACTGCCCGGCGCCAGCCGCCAGGGCGGCCGCGCAGAACGCAACAGCGGCCAGGCCTGCGACGTCGCCCGCCGGCAGGCCGAGGACGGCAAGCAGCGCGGGACGGCCAGGAAGAGCGGCGGCGGGATGAGCGAGGGCAGCAGCCCGTACGACGCCACGCTGTGAAGGTCAGTGACCGACGCGCTGCTCGCGGGCATAGGCGTCGAGGCGGGCGAGTTCCTTGCCGTAGACGCGGTGCAACCTGCGCGGCGCGATGATCCGCTCGACGAAGCCGGCGACGCCGCTCTCGCCGTCGAAACTGGAGTTGATGCTCACCAGCGCCTGCTCGCCTTGCGGGGTCACGGTGAACGTCCTGACGAGGCCGGAGCCGCCTGTGTCGGTCTGGACCAGGATTCGGCCCGGCTCCGGCTCGGTGACCTGCATCCGGAGCTCCCGGACACCCCCAGCAAAGTCGATCTTGAACCGGACGACGCTGCCCGCGCCCACACCTCCCGCCTCGACCTGGAAGTCGTAGAAGGGGGACGGCAGGAACCGGGCTTGAAGTTGCATGTCTGCCAGGTACCGGTAGACCTCGTCCGCGGGAGCGTCAACGGTGCGCTCGGCTGACGCGGCGACGACGTGAGCCATGAGTCTGGCCTCCATCTTTGTGGGTTGAAGTGCTGGATTGCGCCCGCCGCCGCGGCGGGCTTCACAACCGGGTGCAGTGACGGTGGTCGGCGGAGAAGGCCGTCTGCGGCAGAGGCCGCGACGGTGACGTACAAGGTGGGGAGTGCTTTCGAGGCCCGCGACGAGGACACCGCCGACCGCCTCGATCGAGCCGGTCGCGTGGGCGGGTGCTTCGCCCGAGCGGGGACACCGTGTCCTCGATGAGTTCGTCAAGGACGCCGTGCGGTCGAGCGTTCTCAAGCGTCGACGGGGTGCCAGGACGCGTGGTTGTCCTCGATGCGGACGCGACCGAAGGGCTCGGGGAAGTGGACGGCGAAGCCGATGGTGTCGGGCTTGTTGGCCATGTCCAGGACGAGGCGGTGGCGCAGGCTGGTGGCCTGCGGGTGGTCGTGGTCGAAGGTGTTCTCCCAGAGCGGGTGGGTGATCTGGAGGGGGGAGTGGAAGGCGTCGCCGAAGGCGATGACCCGCTGTCCGCCGGCGTTGATGACGTAGGAGGTGTGGCCGGGGCTGTGGCCGGGGGTGAGCATGACGTGGACGCCGGGGAAGATCTCCTCGCCGTCGGCCACAGTGCGCACCTGCGCCTCCATGGCCTTGATCATGTCGCCCATGCCCTGCGCTTCGGCGTGGTGGCGCTGGGCCCACTCGGGTTCGGCGACCAGGTAGTCGGCGCCTGTGAAGACGGGCTTGTCACTGTCGGGGGCGGGGTGCCAGGCCCAGCCGATGTGGTCGGTGTGCAGGTGGGTGAGGGCGACGGCCTCGATATCGGCGGGGCCGTGGCCAAGCATGGCGAGGCTGTCCAGCAGGGCGCCGCCGGTGATGGTGCCGAAGGGGTTCAGCGGCGGCCCCACGGTCAGCGGGCCGGCGCCGGCGTCGATGAGCAGGGCGCGGCCGTCGCGTTCCACGAGCAGTCCCCCGACACTGGCCATCAGGTGTGTGCCCTCGTTGAGGTACTCGGGGTGCTTGGCCCACTCCTCCTCGTTGGGCTCCGTCAGCAGCATCCGGGCGTTGAGCGTGGCCTGGCCGTCGGGGACGTAGCTCAGCCTGGTGTCCCCGAGCGTGAGAGTCCGGATGCCCGAGGGGCGCCGCAGCCGCTCGTCCAGGTGGGTTGTCGCGTCCGTCATGGGTCCGACCTCCATATACTTGTGCGCTGAAAAGCTATGATCAATAACTATCATAGATTGAAGGAGCTTGCTAGTCTGGAGGGCATGACGACAACATCGCAATCGCAGGCGGAAGCGCAGTGGCAGTTGATGAAGCTGGTGCACGAGCTGGACATGCAGAACAATGCGCGCGTCCGTGAGCGCGTGGCCAAGCTCGGTTTCACCGTCGCGCAGGCTTCGGCGCTGCGCGAACTGACCGGTCCGATGACCTTGAGTGAGCTGGCCGTGCGGATGGGCTGCGAACCCTCGAACGCCATCGTCCCGCTGGACAAGCTGGAGGAGCAGCGGCTGGTCGAGCGGCGTCCTCATCCCACGGACCGCCGGGCCAAGCAGCTGGTCCTCACCCCCGAGGGCGCCGAGCGCCGGGAAGAGCTGCTGAAGTTCCTGTGCGAGGAGCCTCTTTGGACGCTGCCCCAGCAGGAGCAGGACGCGCTCCAGGATCTGGTGCAGCGAGCCATGGCACGCGCCGAAACCCCCAGCCCTTAACTGGCCGACGGCAGACCGCACTGACGGATACGGCGCACTGACATCACGCAGGGGGACCGCGCGGTCGCCCACGGCCGGGCTCGCTGCCTGCTGTCACCGGAGACCGGCAGGATGATGGCCTCGCGCCCGATCGCCTCCGACTGACACGTGGAAGCAGCGCCGTACGGTATCCGGCTTCTTGTGCCGCCACTCGGCTTCGAGCATGGGCAGGCCGGTCCCGGCCTCACCGGCGTAGGTGAGGCCGGGGTGAGGGTAGGCGTGCAGGCCCCAGCCCGGCCCGCCGCCGCGCGTGGGGCGCGTCCAGGGCCGGCGCGCGGGACTGGCCGTACGGCAGCCGGACGATGCCGGCGACCAGCCAGATGGCACGCGGGCTGGCGATCTTCCGGGCCCCGGGCGACGGCAGGTGACGAGCACGGGCCCGCGCATACGGTCCTTGCCCAGCCTGGACAGCAAGCGGGCAGTGCCGGCGTCGAGCGCCCCTGTCGAAGAAGGCCCTCTCCAGCGCCCGGACATGGACGGCCGAACTCTCCACCCCGCAATCCGGTTGATCCGCTCCTACAAGGACCCGCTTCTTTCCGCGCGGCCCAGGCCCGCCTTCCCGCCCTCCCCACCGCACCGCACCGCTGCAGGAGACAGAACCCATGGCAGATACGACTGAGGCGAGAACCGCGCCCATAGGCCGCAGCCTCGCCATCCTCGGCCTGGCCGCGCTCGCCTTCTCCCTGGCACAGACCTCCGTCGCGCCGGCGTTGGGCGACATGGCCACCTCGCTGCACACCAGCGCCCAGAACATGGCCTGGGCCTTGACCGGCTACCTCGTGGCGGCGGCCGTGCTGACACCGGTGTTCGGGCGGCTGGGCGACATGTTCGGCAAGCGGCGGCTGCTGGTTGTCTCGCTGATGCTGTTCGCCCTCGGCGGCGCGGTGGCGGCGCTCGGCGACAGCCTGGCCATGGTGGTGACCGGACGGGTGGTGATGGGCGCGGGCGGCGGCATCTTCCCTCTCTGTTTCGGCATCGTCCGCGACGAGTTCTCGCAGGAACGGCGAGCCGGCGCGGTGGGACTCGTCTCCGCCACCGCCGGGGTAGGCGGTGGGCTGGGGCTGCTCCTGGGCGGTCTGCTGGTGGACCATGCCTCGTACCGCTGGATCTTCTGGACCGGCACCGTGATTGCGGTGGCCGCGGCGCTCGCGGCGCGATTCCTGCTGCCGGAGTCGCTGGTACGTACCCCCGGCAAGGTCGACTACGCCGGTACCGTCCTGCTGGGTGCGGGCATCACCGCCCCGCTCATCGCCATCAGCCAGGCCTCCTCGTGGGGCTGGACCGGGGGCCGCACCCTGGGCCTGATCGCCGCCGGAGTGGTGGTCCTGGCTGTCTTCGTCCTGGTCGAGCGGCGCACCGCCGAGCCGCTGGTCGACATGACGGTGCTGACGCGCCGGCCGGTACTGATGACCAACGTCGCCACCCTGCTGATCGGCTTCGGCATGTTCGGGGTGTTCCTGCTGGTACCCCAGCTCGTGCAGACGCCCGCGGCCAGTGGGTACGGCTTCGGCGGCGACGCCACCCGCGCCGGGCTGATCATGCTGCCCGGTTCCCTGATGATGCTGGTCGCCGGCCCGCTCTCCGGCGTGCTGACCGCACGTTTCGGCGGCAAGGTCCCGCTGGCGCTGGGTGGTGTCGTCACCGCGTCCGGCCTGGCCCTGCTCGCTGCCGAGCACGGCTCCCAAGGGGCCGTCCTGGGCTTCACCATGGTCGTCTTCACCGGCATCGGCCTGGCCTTCGCCGCCATGCCGAACCTGATCGTGGACGCCGTCGACGCGGCCAAGACCGGCGAGGCCACGGGCGTCAACGCCCTCATCCGGTCGGTGGGTGCCTCACTGGGAAGCCAGGTGGTCGCCGGCATCCTCGCCGGCAGCGTCACCGCGTCGAACCTCCTACCCACCGAGCACGCCTACACGATGTCCTTCCTCGTCGGCGGCGCCGGGGCCCTGATCGCCGCGATCGTCACCCTGCTCATCCCCCGCCCGCACAGCCACGCCCATGTGTCCGCCCTGGACGAGATCGGTGCCGCCGCCCCCCCTGCCCGAGCCGGCCTTCGCCGCCGACGACAACGGCAAACGGCACACGTGAGCCCCCGCACACCACGGGCCGCACTGTCCGTGACCGGGAACGCGCACGGTACGGACCCGGTCCGACCGAGGATCATCTGACCGAGGCCATCATCCGCATCTGATCAGGCAGGCAGTCGCCCTCTGCTGCGCATGGCGGCGCGGACGCGTTCCTCGGCCAGGGTGCGGCCAGCGATGTGCGGGGTGGTGGCGCGGTTTTGGGCTTCTTCGAGAACGGTGACGGCGTTGGCGCGCAGCCGCTCGGAGATCGTCTGGAAGATGGTGGAGGTCTCGGGCCGGAAGCCGGAGTGGCGGGCGTCCATGGCGAAAGCAGCGGCGACGACTCCGCCGGCGTTGGCGACGAAGTCGGGCAGCACGGCGATTCCTCGTTCCGCGAGGATGGACTGTGCCAGGGGTGAGGTGGGCAGGTTGGCGCCTTCCACCACCAGCCTGGCCTTGATCCGTTGTGCGGTGGCGTCGTCGATGACGTCCTGCAGCGCCGCCGGGACGAGGATGTCGCAGTCGACGGTGAGTTCCTGACCGGGCGGCATGAGAAGGCCCTGGTGGTGGCTGACGAAGTCGTCGCCGTGCTCTTCTCTTTCGGCCAGCAGGGCATGCACGTCCAGTCCGGTGGGGTCGTGCAGGGCGCCCCTGGCGGTGGACACGGCGACGACGGTGGCGCCGAGTTCGGCGAACCGCAGGGCGGCGGCGTGGCCGACGGCTCCGAATCCCTGGATGGCGACACGGGCGCCGCCGAGGGGCAGTTGGAGGAACCGGGCGGCCTCGTCGGCCGCCTCGGCGACGCCGTATCCGGTGACGCCGAGTTTGTCGTAGGCGACTCCGCCGAGGTGGTCCGGGGTACCGACGGCTGCGCCGCGGTCGCCGAGTTCGTCCTGGATGATCGCCGCGTCGTTCTCGGTCAGGCCCATGTCGAGGCCCATGACGTATTCCCGGGGGACCTCGTTGGACAGGGCGCGGGCGAAGGCGCGCAGGATCGCCTCTTTGTCGGGGGAGGCCGGGTCGGCGACGATGCCGGCCTTGGCGCCGCCGTAGAAGAGGTCGACGCCCGCCCACTTCCAGGTCATGACGCGGGCCAGGCGGGCGACTTCGCCGACGGAGACGGTGGGGCTCATCCGGGTGCCGCCCTTGCCGACACCCCGGGCGGTGTTGTCGATGACCAGCACGCCCTTCATGCCGGTGCGCCGATGAGAGACGACGACGATCTTCTCGGGCCCCCAGTCGTCGACGAGGGAGAGTGCGTCAGTCACGGTGAGGGTTCCTTGTCTGCTGGTGAATCCTGGGCAGTGCTCGGGCGATGAGCTCGGCGAGGTGGGTGCCGCCGCGGTCGGTCCGCTGGGCGATCTGGGTGCGGCAGCTGAACCCGTCCGCGAGGACGACCGTGTCCGGTGCGGCGGCGCGCACGGCGGGCAGCAGGGCCTGCTCGCCGGCCGCGACGGACACGTCGTAGTGGCCGCGTTCGAAGCCGAAGTTCCCCGCCAGCCCGCAGCAGCCGGAATCCAGCACGCTGTTGTCGACCCCCATCGCCGCCAGCAGCGCACTGTCGGCGGTGAAGCCGCTCGTGGCGTGCTGGTGGCAGTGGGTCTGGCTGAGGGAACGGGCGTCGATCCGCGGAGGCCGCCAGCCGGGCGTGCGGTGGACGAGGAGTTCGGCGAGGGTGAGGGTGGAGCGGGCGAGCCCACGCGCATCGGTGTCGCCGTCCAGGAGTTCCGGCAGATCGGATCTCAGCGCCGCGGTACAGCTCGGCTCCAGGCCCACGACCGGAATGCCGGCGCGGGTGGCCGGGGCGAGCGCCCTGGTGGTGCGATGGGCGATGCGCCGGGCGATGCCCAGTTGTCCGGTGGTGATCCAGGTGAGGCCGCAGCACTGGGTGCCGTCGGGCACCTGGACCCGGTATCCGGCATGTTCCAGAACCGCCACGCCGGCCTTGAGGACGTCGGGCGTGAAGTGGTTGTTGAAGGAGTCCACCCACAGCACGACCGGGCCGCGGCGCCCGTCACCTTCCGGGGTGCGCGCGCGGAACCAGGTCAGGAAGGTCCGGTCGGCGAAGCGGGGGACGTCGCGTTCGGCGGCGATACCGCCCAGCCGTTTGATCGCCGGCGCGAGGCGGGACGCCGTGAGCGCGTTGACCAGCCGGGGCATACGGGCGGCGAGCCGGGAGAGCAGGGGCAGCCAGCCCATGGAGTAGTGGGAGGCGGGCCTGAGGCGTCCCTTGTAATGGTGGTGCAGGAACTCCGACTTGTACGTGGCCACGTCCACGCCGACCGGGCAGTCGGCGCTGCACCCCTTGCACGACAGGCACAGATCGAGCGCGTCTCGCACCTCGGCCGAACGCCAGCCGTCGGTGACGACCTCGCCCTGGGTCATCTCGTACAGCACACGGGCGCGGCCCCGTGTGGAGTCCTTCTCGTCGAGGGTGACGCGGTAGCTGGGGCACATGACGCCGCCGCGCGGGGCGGCCGTACGGCATTTGCCGACGCCGACACAGCGGCGGGTGGCCTTGGCGAAGTCGCCGTCGTCGGCGTGGAAGGGGAAGACCGTGGCCAGAGGAAGGGGGGTGCGGTGGGCGCTGATCCGGAGGTTGCCGTCGAGGGGCAGCGGGTCGACGATCATGCCGGGGTTCAGGCCGTTGTCGGGGTCCCAGATGCCCTTGAACCGTTCGAACAGGGCGATGACTTCGGGGCCGTACATCAGGGGCAGCAGCTCGGAGCGGGCCTGGCCGTCGCCGTGTTCTCCCGAGAGGGAACCGCCGTGGGCGGCGACGAGTTCGGCCGCCTCGGTGATGAAGGTGCGGAAGACGGCGGTGCCGTGGTCGGTGGTGAAGTCGAAGTCGACGCGCACATGCAGACAGCCCTCGCCGAAGTGGCCGTAGACGGCGCCGTGAAGCCGGTGGCGGGCAAGCAGTTCGGTGAACTGCCGTAGGTAGGAGCCGAGTTGTTCCGGCGGGACGGCCGCGTCCTCCCAACCGGGCCATGCCTCGGATCCCTCGGGCGTGCGGGTGGCCAGGCCCGCCCCGTCCTCCCGGATCCGCCACAGCTGCCGGGCACGTACGGGGTCGGTGACGATCTCGTGGCCGGCGCACCCCGCCGCCGCCACGAGTTCCTCGGCCAGCCGGGACAGTTCGTCCTCCTGGCCGCCGAGTTCGGCGAACAGCCAGGCCTGGGTGCGGGGCAGGGTGTCGATCGTGCGCCGGGTCTCCGGGCGGGTGACGATGTCGGTCAGGGACCGGTCGAGCCCTTCCAGCGCCAGCAATGGGTGCTTGACAAGGGCGGGGACGGCGTCGGCCGCGGCGATGGCGTCGGGGTAGCCGAGCACGACCAGGGCCCGGGCGGAAGGAGGTGCCACGAGCCGGACGGTGGCGGAGAGGATGACGGCCAGAGTGCCCTCGCTGCCGACCAGGGCCCGGGCGAGGTTGAAGCGCCGCTCCGGCAGCAGGTGTTCGAGCGCGTAGCCCGAGACCTGCCGGGGAAACCGGCCCAGCTCCGTGCGCAGGGCCGCCAGGTTACGTTCGGCCAACTGATGCAGGGCGGCGATGAGTTCGCCGCGTTCGCCGCCCGCGGCGACGGCCTCGCCGATCTCCGCCTGGGTCATCTCGCCGAGCCGCAGAACGGTGCCGCGGTAGGTGACCACTTCGAGTTCGAGCACGTTCTCCGCGGTGCGTCCCCAGGCGATGGAGTGCGAGCCGCACGCGTTGTTGCCGATCATGCCGCCGAGGGTGCAGCGGCTGTGGGTGGAAGGGTCCGCGCCGAAGAGCAGGCCGTGTGCGGCGGCGGCCTTCTGCAGGTCGTCCAGGACGATGCCGGGCTGCACCGTCGCCGTGCGCGCGTCGGGGTCCAGCGCGAGCAGACGGTTGAAGTAGCGGGAGAAGTCCATGACCACGCCGGAGCCGACGGCCTGCCCCGAGGTGCTGGTGCCCGTGCCGCGCGAGGTGATCGGCACTCCCAGGCGCCTGCACACGTCGAGCGTGTTCAGGACGTGCCGGCGCTCGCGGGGGAAGACCACGGCCAGCGGGATCCTGCGGTAGTTGGAGGCATCGGCCGAGTACTGGGCCCGTCGTCCGGCGTCGCCGTGGACCTCGCCGCAGTCGCCCTGGGCCAGTGCGTCGGTCACCGCGGCCGCGTCGAGACGTTCCTGGTCCTGCGCTGTCGTCGTCACCGCGGTTCGGTCCCTCTCTCTCGCCTGCTGCGTCACCGCCACGATCAGTGCCTGCCCCCCGCTTCCACAAGACCCAGCAGCGCGATAGAAATCACTCGTGAGGGCAAGCAATGCTTATGCTGGGGCTCGCGTTCGGCGGGAGGAACACTGTGCTCAAACCGCAGCATCTGCTCACCTTGAGGGCCGTACTGCGCACCGGCTCGTTCGTCCTCGCGGCCCGCGATCTCGGCTACACCGCCTCCGCGATCTCCCAGCAGGTCTCGGCTCTGGAGAAGGAGACGGGACTGGTGCTGTTCGAGCGGGAGGCGCACGGCATCCGGGCGACCGCGGCGGCTCACCGGCTGGTCGACCTCAGCGTGCCGGTGCTGGCTGCCATGGACGACCTCGGTCATCAGGTACGCCAGCTCGTCACCGGCGTCACCGGCCGGTTGAGGCTGGGCAGCTTCCCCACGGCCGGTGTACGACTCGTACCGCCCGCGCTGTCGGCTCTGACGGCAACCCACCCACGGGCACAGATCCAGCTGGAGGAGGGGGAGCCGGAGGAACTCGTCGCCGCGGTGAACGACGGTGATCTGGATGTGGCGCTGGTGTACGAGTACGGGCTCGGCCCCCGGCAGTGGCCCGACGGCATGGCCCGCCACCACCTCGTACGCGAGGATCTCGTCCTTCTGAGGGCCCGGGACAGCGGTCTCGGCGCACGCCTGACCGGGCTGTCGCAGGCCCGCTGGATCACCAGCGGGGAGGGCACCGCCGGTGCCCTTTCCCTCACCCGGCTGTGCGCGGCGGCCGGTTTCGAGGCCGAGATCGCCTTCCGCAGCAACAACTACGACGTCGTACGGGAGTTGGTGTCCGCCGGTCTCGGCGTGGCCGTCGTGCCGGGGCTCGGGCATGTGCCCAGCGACGCGGTGGAGGCGGCACGGCTTCCGCAGCGCTCGGCGTTCCGCCGTGTGCTGGCCCTGCATCGCGGCGAGAACAGCAACCCACTGCTCGGCACGGCCATTCGCGCCCTGCGCGGTGCGGTGCCGGTCGGGGATCCGTTTGTGCACCCGGCGCAGGACGAACAGGAGGGGTAGGCGGCAGCGGTGGCGTCAGGACTCGGGCATGGCGAAGCGTGCCATGTTGCCCATGCGGCGCTGGCTGTTGGTGACCACGCGGGTGGCCTCCGCGAGGATCGCGCGGTCGACCGGTGGGAGCCGTTCGAGACGGACGACGTCGGTCGGGGTCCGGTCGGCCGTCGTCTGCTCCATCTGCCAGGCGAGTCTGATGCCCTGGACGGCGTCGAAGGCGTCGGCGAGTGCGACGGCGTCGGTCTCGTTGAGCATGGCGGATCCGCCGGCCGCCAGGAGCCGTTGGTCCGTCGGCAGCGCCGTCGAGCCCACGCTGAGCGCGGCCCAGCGCGCGATGTTGGCGATCGGGACGAGGAACTGGGCCTTCAGGTCGATCTTCTTCCTGCGCCACGGGGTCGGGCGGCTGCTCTGCGCGATCGAAGCCGCCAGCAGCATGGACATCGTGCGGGGATGCATCCGGAGGTCTCCGAAGACGCGGGCGACTTCGGGCAGTCCGCGATCGCCGTGGATCGGGCGGCCGTCGACGAGCAGGCAGGTCATGATGACGGCGTCGTCGGCTTCGGGTGCGGTGATCCAGTCCCGGCCCGCACGGGCCCAGTCCGCGTGGGTCCGTGCGAACTTCGGGTCCACCGGGCTGACCCCGTGCCGGTCGTGCGCGAGGCCGGCCTGCTCCAGTACTTCGGCGACCTTCGCGAACATGGGCTGGTACTCGGCGATCCCGGCGGCGTCGAGGGCGTTGTCGAAGGAGGCCGCCGCGTCGATGTCCGACGACAGCAGGGCCTCCCTGCGCCCGTTGCTGCCGAGCGAGAGCCAGGTGAACGCGTCGGTCCGCAGGTGCGGATACTGCTCCGCGACGAGCTCGATGGTCCGGCGTACCGCGGCGTCGATGATGGCCGAGTGGACGGTGATGACACGGCTCGGAGCCAGTCCCTTGGCCATGAGGCCGGTCAGCATGCCCGGCACCGACCGGTAGCGGTCCTTGAGGTCGTCGACCGTCTCGGCACGGTGGATCTGCTCGTGCAGGGAGGCTCCGGCGGTGGTCGACGAGACCACGAAGTCGCGTGCGGCGACAGCACCCTTGAGCTGGTCGGCGCGGTCGGTGACGAGCACGACGTCGCCGTGGGACTCCAGCACGGTGATGAGGGCCTCGGCGGCGGAAGCGCCCAGCCGGATCGACGGTGCGTCACCCTGCATCGCGGTGCTCACCGCTTGGGTGACCGGCAGCGCCGAGGCCACGGCCCGCCGGATCCCGGCATCGGTGAGGATGCCGTAGCCGCCGTTCTCCTGCCGGACGGCGACATAGGGCAGCCCCGTCTCCTCCATCCGGGCCGCGGCCTGCGCGATGGTCGTCGTCGGTTCGACCAGCAGGGGTGACGCGACGATCAGGTCGTCGACGAGGGTGTAGGTCGGGATGGCGCCGCTCACCATCATCCGACGGCTCATGTCGACTTCTCGCGCGAGCAGTCGGGCACCGTGACGCGTCGCGAACACCGGGTCGACCAGGTCGGGGTCGAGGCGTACGACGACAGTCTGACCGGACGCCTCGACGCGCGGGCCCACCGCTTCGCCGAGCAGGGTCGCCACGTACCCGAACATCTCGGTCGGGCCGAGGTGGTAGGCCGGCAGTTCCCGGATGCGGTCGGGGTTCGTCCAGACGGAGACCCGGCCGCGCCACACGACATGCAGGCCGCGCTCGGGCCGGGCGAAGGCGTCGAGGATCACCTCGCCCGTGCCGTAGGACGTCACCGTGGCACGCTCGGCCGCCCGGGCGAGGCGCTCCGCGTCGAGGGTGTCGAGCGGCGGGCAGAGTCTCAGGAACTCCACGAGCGAACGGACGTCGACCGGATCGGCGGAATTCATCGTGGGCTCCTTGGAACGGACAGGCGGCCGGAAATCGACGGCCGAGCGGCCCCGCGGGATCGATCGCGGGGCCGCCTCGGCGACGGAGAGTGCTGAGCGGGACCGGGCCGTCATGCCATGGCGGCGGCCTCTTTCTCCGTCTCCTGATGGGCCAGAACCTGGCTGAGTTCCTCTGTCGGGCCGCCCGACCGCACCGCCCAGACGAAGCTGCCGACGGCGATGAGTGCCATCACGATGAGGTCGGTCGGACCGTCGAGTGCTGGACTCTTCAGCGGGCCGTACTCGCCGAGGTACGAGACGAGCAGCATCGCGAGGAACGTGCCGACGATCCAGACGCCGCTGCGCACGTGTCGTCGGCCCTCGGCCGTGCTCACGGCGTAGAGCCCGGCCAGGAAAGCGGCGATGGCCACGGTCATCGCGGTGAAGTACACGGGGAAGCTCCACCCGTCGGCGGCCTGCTTCTGATCGCGGTTGAACAGCCAGCCACCGCCGACCGCGATGAGGATCCAGGCGACGCTGAACACCCCGGACACGACCCAGCTGCCCACGGCCTTGCTCCAGCCGTTCTGCACGCTGTTGTAAGCGCCGTAGACCGGCAGGGCGAGGAACACGATCGTGAACAGGTTGATCAAGGAGACCCAGCCCGCGAAGTAGATGAGCATCAGGCTCGCGACGAATCCCGCGAGCGCCCAGAAGTACGCCCACTTGACGCGGACCGGGCGGTGCATGTCGGGTGCGGTGCGTCTCAGAACGATCATCACCGGGCCGCCCATGACGTAGGACAGGGTGAGCGCGACCGACACCTGGGAGACGAACGAGTACCAGCTCGGCGCCGGGAAGAAAAAGAAGAAGCCGAGCAAGGTGCACACCAGGAGTCCGACGATCGGCGTGCCGTACTTGTTGATCTTCTGCGCACGCTTGGGGAGTTCACCGTTGACCGACATCGAGTACACCGAGCGGGCGCCGATGCCCAGCCACACCCAGCCGGTCGCCGCCGGGGACAGCGCCGCGTCGGTCAGCAGAATCGTCGCGAACCACGCGAAGCCGGCTGCCGTGACCGCGTTGAGCAGCGGGGAGGACGCCCAGCCGCTGGACATCAGGCCGGTCCAGTCGCCGGGGCTAACCCCCGCGTCGCTCCAGTTGATGGCGCCGAGGAAGCCGATCTGCAGCACGACGTAGATCACGAGCGGAATCAGCAGGCCGCCGACGATCATCGCGATCGGGATGTTGCGCTGCGGGTTGACCGCCTCACCGCCGAAGTCGAGGATCTGCCGCAGTCCGGAGTAGGCGAACACGATGCCGCCCCCCGCCAGGGCCCCGAAGACCGCGCCGGACCCTTGCGGCGCGAAGCCGCCGCCGATCGTGAAGTTGGCCGACGAGAAGGCCGTGAACATCAGCCCGGCGGTCACGACCGGGATGACGAGCTTCCACACCGTGACCCACTTGTTCGACTCGCTGAGCAGCTTGGCGCCCATCGAGTTGAGGAAGAAGAACACGAACAGCAGGCCGAACCCGACGAGGATGCCCCTCGGCCACGACAGCACCATCGTGCCGCCGCTCTCGGTGAGCCAGCCCAGTTGCGGCCAGTGGCCACCGACGTAGGTGATGACCGCCTGGGCCTCGATCACCGGCAGGGCCAGGGTGGCGATCAGATAGCCCCAGCCGTTGAAGAAGGAGAGGAAGGCCCCGTGGGTGAGGCGCGGGTAGCGGACCCCGGCGCCTGACCTCGGCAGCATCGTGCCGAGTTCCATCCAGGTGACGCCGATGACGGCGAAGAAGACCGCGCCGAGGACCCAGGTGATGATCGAGGCCGGCCCCGCGAGGCTGGCGGCGGCGAGCGTCGCCAGCAGCCAGCCGGACCCGATCTGGACGCTCACGGCCAGGGCGATCAGTCCGACGAGGTTGATCTGTTTCTTCAGGTGCGCGTCGCTGGCCTCATACGCGCCCTCGGCCGGTGCCGATGGCTGTGTGTCTCTCACGATGACTCCCTTGTCCATTGTGCGAGTCGATTGCCTCGTCGACGCCAGGGCAGCGGAGGTCGTCAGCACCCATCCACGGCGCGCAGATTGTCGGACAATCTGGCGGGAAAGTACGGCCCCGGGCAGGGCCGGGTCAACAGGTGCGGCAGAATCTGTTGCAGATTGTCAGACGATCAGAGGGTAGCTCTCAGCCAGCGGAGCTCGCTCCCGCGGAGGCACTCAAAACGTCGACGAAGGCGGCCACTGTCGGCCGCTGGGCGGCGAAGGCACGGAACACCACCACGATGTGCCGCTCCATGGTCTCGTGCAGAGCGAGAACATCGAGGCGGGACGGCCGCAGTCGCAGCATCAGATCCGTCACCACGCTGACCCCGACGCCGGCCTCGACCAGGGCGAGGGTGGCGGCGGTGTCCGTCACCTCGTGCAGGACCTGGGGCTCGAAGCCCGCCCGGCGGCAGGCGGTGAGCACCGCGCGGCCGTAGTAACTGGGGATCGACGGCATGATCCACCCCTGGTCGCCTGCGTCCGCGAGGGAGATGCTCCGCCGCCCCGGCATGGCCCCGACCGGAACCGCGAGCGAGAAACGCTCCCGGGACAGCTCCCGCACGCTCAAGGACGGATCGCGCGGGATGGGCACGTCCGGGTAGTCGAGGCCCAGCGCCAGATCCACGGTTCCGCCCGCGACCGCGTCGTACACCTCGTCCACGTCCATGTCCCGGCTGCGCACGGTGACGCCGGGATGCTTCTCGCGTACCTGCCGCAGGGCGGGCGGCAGGATCTCGGCGGCGGCCGTGGCGAAGAGCCCGACCCGCAGCGTCCCGGAGATCTCGTTGCGGGTGCGCTCCAGCGCCTCGACAGCCTCGGCCTCGGTGGTGAGGATGCGCTCGGCGTGCAGGGCCAGCGTCGAGCCGGCATCGGTGAGTTCCACGCGGCGCCCCACCCGCCGCAGCAGCTGCATTCCCGTGGCCTTCTCCAGCGCGGCGATCTGCTGGGACACCCCTCCAGGGGTGTATCCCAGGGCCTCCGCGACCGCGGTGACAGTGCCGCGCCTGGTCAGTTCCACCAGTGAACGCAACTGCGCACTCGTCCAGTCCATATAGGAACCCTAAAAGATCGGAAGCACTAACCGTTGATAGACGTCAACGGTTGGGTTGCTACACGATGACGCACAGACAGCTGATCGGCGCCGTAATGCACTGACTTCATGCAATGACAGCCCCTCCGCCCCTCAGAAGGGCGGCTCCTGGAAGGGAGTGGCCTGTTGTCCTCCTCCGCCTTCCGCACTGTTCCGCCCACCGCCGATGTCGTGATCATCGGTGGCGGCGTGATGGGTGCGAGCACCGCGTTCCACCTCGCCGAGGCCGGTGTGCGGAACATCGTCGTCATCGAGCGCGGAGAGCTCTGCTCCGGCAGCTCCGGCAAGCCGATCGGCGGCGTGCGCGCCCAGTTCTCCGACCCGCTCAACATCGAACTCGGCAGCCGAAGCCTGCGCGCCTACCGGGAATTTCCCTGCCGGCCCGGCGCCGACATCAGGCTCGACACCGTCGGCTATCTCTTCCTGCTCGACAGCGAACAGCAGGTGCGCGACTTCGAAGCCGGAGTCGAGCTCCAGAACAGCCTGGGCGTGGCCAACCGCATGATCGGCCCCGAGGACGCGCAGCGCCTGTGTCCCTACATCAGCACCGACGGCCTGGTGGCCGCCGCCTACTCCCCCGCCGACGGACACGCCCGCCCCGCACTCGTCGTGGAGGGATACGCGCGGGCCGCGGCCCAGGCCGGTGTCACCATCGTCACCCAGACCGCGGTCGCGGGCATCGACACGGCCGGGGACCGCGTCACCGGTGTGCACACCAGCCACGGCCGCATCGCCTGCGGCGCCGTCATCTGTACGGCGGGCGCCTGGTCGGGGCTGATCGGCGAGATGGCCGGTGTCCACCTGCCCATCCGGCCGGTGCGGCGGCAGCTGGCGTTCACCGCGCCGCTCACGCCGTCCGCGCCGCGCATCCCGTTCACCATCGACTTCTCGTCGTCCGCCTATTTCCACAACAGCGACGACGGGCTGCTGTTCGGGCTGGCCGACCCCGACGAGAAGGACGGCTTCGACACCACCTGGACCCCGCGGTGGCTGGAACTGTTCCGCACCGTCGCCCGGCACCGCGCCCCGGCCCTGGCCGACATGAAGACCGTCGGCGGATGGGCCGGCCTGTACGAGGTCACGCCCGACCACAACGCGCTGATCGGCCGCTGCGGCGAGCTGCCCAACTTCCTCTACGCCGCCGGGTTCTCCGGGCACGGTTTCCTGCAGGCGCCCGCCGTCGGCGAAGTGCTGCGCGATCTGTACCTGGAGCGCGAGCCGTTCACGGACATCTCCCCGCTCAGCGCCGACCGGTTCCGCCACGGCGCCGAGATCCGCCCCGAAGCCCACGTGGTCTGAACCCCGACCTCCCGACCGAAAGGCCGAACCATGTCGACGATCAGCCAGTGGCAGCTGCGGGCCGCGTTCGCGGCACGGCTGTCGCAGATGTACGGGCAGGAGGTCCCCGCCTACACCACACTCGTGGACGTCTCCCGCGAGGTCAACGAGGACGTCCTGCGCGCCCGCGGAGCCGACGCCGAACGCCTCGGCTCCATCGGCCGCGTGACCGCCGAACGGCACGGCGCCATCCGCGTCGGCACACCCCGCGAACTGGCCCAGGTCGCCCGCGTCTTCGGCGCCCTCGGCATGCACCCGGTCGGCTTCTACGACCTGCGGGAGGCCGCCGCCAGCGCCGTGCCCGTCGTCTCCACCGCCTTCCGGCCGGTCGACGGCGAGGAGCTGGCCCGCAATCCCTTCCGGGTGTTCACCTCCCTGCTCACCCCGGCCGACCCCCGCTTCTTCACCCCCGACCTGCACGCACGCCTGGAGACCTTCCTCGCCGCCCGCGTACTCTTCCCCCCGGAACTGCTCGCCCTGGCCGACCGGGCCGCCACGGAGCGGGAACTGCCCCGGCAGGACGCAGAGCGGTTCCTGCGACTCGGGGTGCAGGCGTTCGAACTGTCCGCGGAGCCGGTCGACCGGGCCTGGTACCAGGAGCTGGAGCGGGTCTCCGCTGTCGCCGCGGACATCGGCGGCGTCCGCAGCACCCACATCAACCACCTCACGCCGCGCGTCCTGGACATCGACGAGCTGTACCGCCGTATGACGGACCGCGGCATCGAGATGATCGACACCATCCAGGGCCCGCCGGCCTGGAAGGGCCCCGACGTCCTGCTGCGGCAGACCTCCTTCAAGGCCCTGGCCGAGCCGCGCACGATGCGTCTCGCGGACGGCAGCGTGGAAACCGGCGCCCTGCGGGTCCGCTTCGGCGAGGTGGAAGCGCGCGGCATCGCCCTCACCCGCGAGGGCCGCGCCCTCTACGACGGCCTCCTCGGCCGCATCGACGAGCAGGCGTTGCGGATGTCCGCCGAGGCCCGCGGCGACATCGCGCGCGGCGTGTGGGAGCAGCACATGCCGGACAGCGAAGAGGAACTGGCCGCCCGGGGACTGGCCTACTTCACCTACGTACCCGCGGAAGGCCGGCCCCGCGACGGCGGCAGGCCGCCCGCCGACCTCACCGAACTGGTGCGGCAGGGCTGGGTGCGCGCCGAGCCCATCGTCTACGAGGACTTCCTGCCCCGCTCCGCCGCAGGGATCTTCCAGTCCAACCTCAGCGGCGAGGGCACCCGCGACAACGACCAGGAAGGCACCGCCTACGACGCGGCCTGGCTGTCCGGCGCCATCGGCCTCGACGTACTGGACCCCTACGCGCTCTACGCCCGGCAGCAGACCGACTCCCTCGCCCAGGTCGCCCGCGCACTCGACCTCACCGACGCTCTCGGCTGACCCTCACACCCTCGAAGGACCACCATGACCAGCACCGCACTGCCCACCACCGACGACCTGCGCGCCCGCGCCCGCACGGCCCTGCAGCACATCGGAGTCGACGTCCCCGAGGGTGGCGACCTCCAGGCCCGCACGCCCATCACCGGAGAGAACCTCTTCGGGGTGAAGGCCGCCACCGACGCCGACACCGAAGAGGCCATCGCGGCCACCCGTGCGGCCTTCCTCACCTGGCGCACCACGCCCGCGCCGCGCCGCGGTGAACTCGTCCGCCGCCTCGGCGAGTTGCTGCGCGAGCACAAGAGCGACCTGGCGGACCTCGTCACCATCGAGGCGGGCAAGATCCGCTCCGAGGCGCTCGGCGAGATCCAGGAGATGATCGACATCTGCGACTTCGCGGTCGGTCTGTCCCGTCAGCTGTACGGCCGTACGATCGCCTCCGAACGGCCCGGCCACCGTCTGGCCGAGACCTGGCATCCGCTCGGCGTGGTCGGCGTCATCTCCGCCTTCAACTTCCCCGCCGCCGTGTGGTCGTGGAACACCGCCGTCGCCCTGGTCTGCGGCGACACCGTGGTCTGGAAGCCCTCGGAACTCACCCCGCTGATCTCCCTGGCCTGCGACCACCTGCTCGCCCGGGCCGCCGACGAGGTGGGCACGCCCCGCGACGTGCACCGCCTCCTGCTCGGCGGCCGCGCGGTCGGCGAGAAGCTCGTCGACGACCCCCGCGTCGCCCTCGTCAGCGCCACCGGCTCCACCCGCATGGGCCGTGAGGTCGGCCCCCGGGTCGCCGCGCGCTTCGGCCGCAGCCTGCTGGAACTCGGCGGCAACAACGCCGCGATCGTCGCCCCGTCCGCCGACCTGGACCTCGCCATCCAGGGCATCGTCTTCGCCGCGGCAGGCACCGCGGGCCAGCGCTGCACCACCCTGCGCCGCCTCATCGTCCACCGCGACATCGCCGACACGCTCGTCGAGCGGCTGACCGCCGCCTACCGCAAGCTCCCCATCGGCAGCCCCTTCGAGGACACCACCCTGGTCGGCCCGCTCATCTCCACCGAGGCCTTCGCCCGCATGCAGGACGCCCTGGCCCGCGTCCAGGCCGAGGGCGGCAAGATCCTGGCGGGCGGCAACCGGCGCCTGACCGAGGAGGCGTCCACGGCCGCCTACACCGAGCCGGTCCTCGTCCGCGTCGACGAGCAGACCGACGTCGTACGGGAGGAGACCTTCGCGCCGATCCTGTACGTCCTCACCTACGACACCCTCGACGAGGCGATCGCCCTGCACAACGACGTCCCCCAGGGCCTGTCCTCCAGCATTTTCACCCGCGATCAGCAGGAGGCTGAGATCTTCCTGTCCGCCGCCGGCTCCGACTGCGGTATCGCCAACGTCAACATCGGCACCTCCGGAGCCGAGATCGGCGGCGCGTTCGGCGGCGAGAAGGACACCGGCGGCGGCCGCGAGTCCGGCTCCGACGCCTGGAAGGCCTACATGCGCCCGGCCACCAACACCATCAACTACTCCGGCGAACTGGCTCTCGCCCAGGGAGTCAGCTTCCTCTGAGCAGGCCCTGATGCACGCAGCCGTTCAGGGGGATGCCGGTCACGGCATCCCCCTAGCCCTCGCTCGCGGAGCGCTGTCGCTCGGCGATCATCTCCAGCAGTTCGTCGGCGCTCGCCCGGGTGTGGCGCTCGACTTCGGCCGCGATGGTGTCGGGGTCGCCGCCGAGGATGGCGTCGATGAGGCGTTCGTGGACGTGCAGGGCGCGGTCGGGGTCGGAGCGGGTGCTCTCGTCGACGGTGATGGCGAGGTTGATCTGGGCCTCCACGGTGGGCCAGATCCGCTTCAGCATGGCGTTGTCGGAGGCGTCCCAAATGGTGCGGTGCAGCGCGATATGGGCCTGGTGGAGACGGCCGGGGTCCTGCGCGTGGTGGGCTGCCCGGTACTCCTCCCAGACACTCCGCAGCTGCCCCCGGCGGGACCCGTCCGGGTCGTCGGCGAGGGCGCGCGCGGCGAGGGTTTCCAGGGCGACCCGGACAGCGGCGGTGTCGGTGATGAACTTCTCGTCGATGGCGGTGACGATGACCCCGCGGTAGGGCTGCTGTTCGAGGAGCCCTTCGTGGATGAGCTGGTAGATGGCCTCGCGCAGGGTGGGCCGGCTGACGCCCAGTTGCGACGCGATATGGACCTCACGCAGTGGCTGTCCGGCCTTGAGCTCACCGGCCATGATCGCCCGGCGCAGCTCGTCCACCGCCGCGCCCCGGCGCGTCTGGGTGCTGACCGGCCTGGGGCCGGCGGCCTGGGCAGCGTGCTCGCTCATACGTCCTCCGCAGATTGTCAGACTGCATTCTAGAGGGAGGCCGGGCGGGGAGGCCCGAGTCCGGCTGGCGGCTGCCACTGCGGTGTTCAGGATCCGTACTCGGTGACGCGCTCGGCCCTGATGGTGACGACCACCCGGGGGGTCGTCGCGGTCTCCAGCCAGGACCGGCCCGCGTACTTGTGGGAGAGCTCGTCGATCAGCTCCGGCCCGCCGTCCCGGGTCATGGTGGCCGCACCGCGGACCACAGCATAGGCGTACGGGTTGTCGCGGTCGGCGATCAGGACACTGGCCCGGGGATCGCGCAGCAGGTTGAGGTGTTTGACGCGGCCCTCGACGGTGGAGAAGGCGATGCCGTCGTCGGTGGCCTTCACCCACACCACGCTCTGCTGGGGCAGACCGTCCTTGCCGATCGTGGCGATCGTCGCGTAGTTCGGTCCGGAGGCCAGCCTGCGTGCGAACTCGGTGAGCCGGGACATGTGCGAGAGCCTTTCAGGTGGAGGGATGGGAGTGAGGACACGGACGCAGCCCCGCTCGGACCGGTGCGGGGAGGTCCGGTCCGGTGCGGTGAGCGGGGCTGCCGTTCGTGGGATGTGTGTTCAGAAGCGGACGGCGTCGATGAACGCCTGCAGTCCTGGTGTCTGCGGGTCGTTGAAGGCTTGCTCCGGTGGCACGTCCTCCTTGATCAGGCCGTCCTCGAAGAAGCAGATGCGGTCGGCGGCCTTGGAGGCGAAGGCCATGTCGTGGGTGACGATGCCGCAGGCGATGCCGTCCTCTTCCTTGAGCTTGGTCAGCACGCCCAGCACCTCGGCGGCGACCGGCGGGTCGAGCGCGGAGGTGATCTCGTCGCAGAGGAGCAGACGGGGGCGCATCATCAACGCCCGGGCGATGGCGACCCGTTGGCGTTCGCCGCCGGAGAGCTGCGTGCAGCGGCTTCTCAGGTGGTGGGCCATGCCCACGTCTGTCAGGGCCTGTTCGGCCCGCTCCAGCAGCTGGCCCTTGGACTCACCGAGTGCCAGGCGGGGAGCGATGGTGAGGTTTTCGAGGACGTTCATGTGGGGCCACAGGGTGTAGCTCTGGAAGATCATCCCGACCTGGCCCCGGAGCTCGTTCCACGCCTCCTGGTACTCGCCGTCGCGCACCACGGCCTGTCCGGCGAGGTCGATGTCCCCGGCGTCCGGCTCCTCCAGGCCGGCGATCACCCGCAGCAGGGTGCTCTTGCCGGAGCCGCTCTTGCCGATGAGGACGGCGATCTCGCCGCTGCCGATCCGGAAGTCGGCCTCCTTGAGGACGGGGCGGCCGTGGAAGGACTTGCACACCCCGCGGGTGCGCACGAACGCGCCGTCGAGCCCGGCATCGGTGCAGGCGTCGGTGACCGTGTCCGAGGTCTTGTCGAGGGTCGGGTTGGTCTCTGTCATGGTGATCAGACACCTTCCGGCTTGAGCAGGGACTTCAGGGCGGGGTTGGCCAGGGCCGGCGGCCGCTGTCCGGGTCGCATCCGGGCGAGGGTGCCGCGCAGCCCCGAAGCGGGCGGCGGTGCGCCGCGCGAGCCGCTGGTGAGCAGACGCCGCTCGACGTAGCTGGTGAACAGCGTCGCGGGGAAGGCGATCGCGAAGTAGATGACGGCGACCAGCGTGAAGATCTCCATGGGCCGGTAGGTCTGGCTGGAGAGGATGTTGCCCTGGAAGGTGAGGTCGGCCAGGCCCAGGGCGGAGACCAGGGAGGTGTCCTTGAACATGCTCACGTTCAGGGACAGGATCGTGGGAATCTGCTGGCGAAAGGCCTGCGGCACGATGATGTGGCGCAGGATCTGCACCCGGTTCAGGCGCAGCATCCGGGCCGCCTCGATCTGCTCGACGGGCACCGACTGCATGCCGGCGCGGTAGGTCTCCGACATGAACGCGGTCAGGTGCGCGGTGAGCGCGATGATGATCGAGAGCTCACCGGGCAGGTCGATGCCGAGGAGCGCCGGAAGGGCGTAGAACACCCACAGCAACTGGATCAGCAGAGGAGTGCAGCGGAACACCTCGATGTAGAACTGGGCGGGCCAGCGGATGACCTCGATCTTCGACATGCGGGCCACGGCGAGCGGGAAACCGAGGACGGCGCTCGCGACGATGACGATCGTCGAGATCTTCAGAGTCAGCCACAGCCCGTCCAGCAGGGTGGGAAGCGCGGGGCCGATGACGCTCAGATCGAATTCGTAGGCGAGGTTCACGGAATTCATCACGGACTACCTCCGGGAGGACGGCGAGATCCGGTCAGGACTTGATCTCGAGGTCGCCCAGAGCGTCCGCGTCCCGGTAGCCGGCCTCGGCGAATGCGCGGTCGATCTCACCGCTGGCCACCGAGTTGTCGATCGCGACGTTGAGAATGTCCATGGAGCGGGCGTCGATGCCGGAGGGGACGCCGTAGGCGACGTGGTGCACGAAGATCGCCGGGTCGGGGACGACGATGCCCAGGGACTTGTCCTTGGTCGCCATGTCGACGGCGGTGCCCAGGTCGGCGAAGATGCCGATGGCCTTGCCCGCCTTCACGCCCGCGGCCGCGTTCTGGTAGGTGTCCACGCGCAGTTCTTTGGCCTCGGCCTTCTGCAGCGCCGCGTCCAGCGCGGAACCCTGCGTGGTGGCGATGGGCTTGTTCGCGTCGAGAATCTGCTTGCTGCTGGTGTAGTCGCTGTCCCGCTCCACCAGGAACACACCCGGGTAGGACCACGAGCCGTGGGTGAAGCGGATCGCGAGGCTGCGCTCGACGGTCTGGTCGAGGTCGGCGGCGACGTCGTACTTGTCGGCCTGGAGGCCGGCGACGATGTTCTGCCAGGTGGTCGCCACGGTCTTGATCTTCACGCCGATGCCGTCCGCGAAGTTCTCCAGCGGGATGAGGTCGGGGCCGCTGCAGGTGCCGTCCGCCTTGACGACGATGGTCGGCGGGGCGTCGGCGCAGCCGACCCGCAGCACACCCGCCTTCTTGATCTTGTCGACCCAGGCGGCCTTGCCGGAGTCACCGGAACTGGCGACGGTCTGGGTCGAGCCGCCGTCCGAGCCGGCCTTCCCCCCGAAGTAGCCGGCCAGCCAGGCCAGGATGAGAACGCCGACCACGTAGAAGGTGTATCTGCTCTGCTTGGTGAGGGCCATGGCTGGTTGCTCCAGTGCTAGGGGACGAGTGGTGCAGCGTGCGGCATGGGGGGATTCGTTCGATCCAGGGCCTACGGGCCTTTGGGCACTGCGGTGAATGAGCGGGCCTCGGGTGGCGCAGGAGCGCCGCCGTGGTCAATACCGCGTGAGACAGGGCGCTCCCGGAGAGAGACGCCCGAAGATTGTCTGACAAGCGACTGAGATGCCGGAAGGCTAGGGACGCACCCCTGCTGTGTCAATAGCCGAAATCGTGATGTTCCGACACGGCGCCCAGCCCGGGCGGAGTCGGCCGAATCCTTGACTTCCAGGCATTGACCGCGACGGGTGGTCCCGTCTAGCGTCCCCATCAAGCCGCCGATTGTTTGACAATCTGCGATCTCGAAAGGAAGGCCGGCCATGAGGTTCAGTCGCGCCTTGAACGTGGTGGACGCGCATGCCGAGGGCGAATCCGGCAAGGTCGTCGTCGGCGGGGTCGGGAAAGTCCCGGGCCAGAGCCTCTTCGAGAAGATGCGCTACTTCGAGGAGCACCACGACCAGCTGCGCAAGCTGCTGCTCCAGGAGCCGCGCGGCGCGATGTGGCACAACGCCAACATCGTCCTGCCGTCCAACGACCCGCGGGCCGACATGGGGTACGTCATCCTGGAGTCGACGGAGTATCCGGTGATGTCCGGCTCGAACACCATGTGCGTGGCCACGGTGTTGCTGGAGACCGGCATGCTCCCGATGACCGAGCCGGTCACGCACCTCACGCTGGAGTCCCCGGCCGGACTGATCCGGGTCGAGTGCGAGTGCGCCGACGGCAAGGTGCGGCAGGTGAAGCTGGTCAACCAGCCCGCGTTCGTCTACCACCACTTCGCCGACCTGGACGTGGACGGTCTCGGCCGGGTGACCGTGGACATCGCCTACGGCGGGATGACCTTCGTCTTCGCGGACGCCGAGTCACTCGGCTTCAAGCTCGACGTGAGCGAGGAGGCTGCACTGTGCGAACTCGGACAACGCCTCAAAAGGGCGGCCGTGCGCCAACTGGACGTGAGCCACCCGGAGAACCCGCTGATCCCCGGCATCACCAACACCGTCTTCACCGGCCCGCTCCACCACGAGAGGGACGAGGACGGCACCGAGCTGATCCGCTCCCGGAACGCCACCGTCGTCTCCCCCGGCAGGATCGACCGCTCCCCCTGCGGCACGGGCACCTCCGCCCGCCTCGCCGTCCTGCACGCCAAAGGGCTGCTGCAACCGGGGCAGCTCTTCCGGCACGAGTCGCTCATCGGCAGCCGGTTCGACGCCCGCATCGAGTCCACGACCACGGTCGGGCCGTACGACGCCGTCGTACCCAGCATCTCCGGACGGGCCTGGATCACCTCCTTCAACCAGCTGGTCCTCGATCCGACGGACCCGTTCCAGCACGGCTTCGTGGTGGGGCGGCCGTGGGAGCCGGAGCTCTGAGCTCCGGCGGCACCAAGTATTCGACGATCTTCCATTCTGCGCGGTTCAGCGACCCGAGAGGCGCCTGAAAGCGCCTGTCAGGAGGTACACGACGCCATGCGGACCATCGTTGTGGGGGCCGGAGCGGTCGGTCTGGCCGCCGCCTACCGGCTGGCCAAGGCCGGCTGTGAGGTGACCGTGCTCGACGCCCGGAGCGCGGGCTCCGCCGCCTCGCACGGCAACGCGGCCAAGATCGCCCTGGCGGAGAGCGGCCCGGTGCCCGCACCCGGTGTGATCCTGCAGTCCATCAAGTGGATGCTGAAGCCGGACAGCCCGCTCTACGTCAAGCCCTCGCTGAACCCGGCCTTCGTGAAGTTCATGCTGACCATGGCCCGCCACTGCACCACACGGGACTTCCGCGCCGGCCTGGAGACGACGCTGCGTCTCGCCGAGGGCACCATGGACCTCCTCGACGACTGGACCCGGGACGGCGTCGCCTTCGAGATGCACAAGGCGGGCGTCCTGCTCGCCTTCGAGACCCGCGAGCGCTACGAGGAGCAGCTCGCGTCCCTCGACATCTTCGAGCACTTCGGCATGGTCGCCGAACATCTGCACGGGGACGCCGTACAGGCCAAGGAACCGGTCCTGAACAGCCGTATCAGGCATGGCCTGTTCTTCCCCGACGACCGCCAGATCGAGCCCGACTCCCTCACCCAGGGCCTGCTCAAGCGGTGCACGGAGCTCGGCGTCGAGATCCACGAACACACCCCCGTACGCCGCTTCCTGCGCCGCGGCGACGCCGTCACCGGTGTCGTGACCGACAAGGGCGAATACACCGGCGACACCCTGCTGCTGACCGGCGGGGTGTGGACCGCCCGCATGGCGGCCCAGCTCGGCGTCCCGCTGCCGATCCGGCCCGGCAAGGGATACAGCGTCGACTACTCGCCGTCCCCAGTGCCGCTGCGCATACCCCTCACGCTGGAGGACGCCCGCGTCGCGGTGACCCCGCTGAACGGCTTCCTGCGACTGGCGGGGACGATGGAGTTCGGCGGCCTGGAGGAGAACATCAACCCCCGGCGCGTCGCCGCCATCAAGCAGGCCGCCGCCGACTCCCTCACCGGCTGGGACAACCCGCCGGGAGAGGCCCGCCCATGGGCCGGGCTGCGCCCCATGACCCCGGACGGACTGCCGATCATCGGCCGCCTCGACCCGCTGCCCAACGTCTACGTCGCCTCCGGCCACGGCATGCTCGGCCTCACTCTCGCCCCGGCCACCGCCGAGATCGTCACCGAGGCCATCACCACGCACCGCCTCCCGCCCGTCGCCGAAGCCGTCTCACCGCGCCGCTTCAGCCGACGCTGACCCCCACCGATCTCCCCATGCCACTCCGTTTCCTTCATGCTGATCCCAGGAGTTCCTTCATGAGCGTCCCCCAGTTCACCGGTATCCTCGCCGCCGTCGTCACCCCGCTGACCGCCGACGGCTCGGCCATCGACGCCGAGGGCGTCAAGCGCCAGGCCGACCACATCATCGGCGGCGGCATCCACGGCCTCGTGCCCGGCGGCAGCACCGGCGAGTTCACCACGCTGAGCCTCGACGAGCGCAAGCGGATCGCCGAGCTGTACGTCGAGGCCGCAGACGGACGCGTCCCGGTCATCGCCGGGACGGGAGCGCTCAGCACGGCGGACACCGTGGAGCTGAGCGTGCACGCCGAGAAGGCCGGAGCCGCGGCTGTCATGATCGTGCCGCCGTTCTACGACGCGCCCTCCTTCGAGGAGCTGCTCGCGTACTTCGGCGCGGTGTCCGAGGCGATCGACATCCCGATCATGTACTACAACATCCCCTCCGCGTCCGGCGTGCAGCTCACCCCCGGGCAGCTCGCGCAGCTGGCCCGCCAGACCGCGATCACCTCCTACAAGGACACCGGCGGCGACTTCGCGTGGCTCACCGCCGTCCAGCAGCAGCACGCGGGGGACATCACCGCCCTCAACGGCTGGGACACCCTCACCTTCGCCGCACTCGCCAGCGGGGCGAAGGCCGGCGTGTGGGGCACCGCCAGCGTGATCCCCCAGCTGTGCGCCGACCTGTACGACGCCCTGGCCGTGCGCGGCGACCTGGCTGCCGGACGCGAACTGTGGACGAAGATCTTCCCGATCTGCCAGTTCCTGGAGTCCCACAACTACGCCTGCGGCATCAAGACCGGCCTCGACCTGGTCGGCGTCGGCGCCGGCCCGACCCGGCGCCCGGTGCTTCCGCTGGCGCCGCAGTACCGTGAGGAGTTCCGGCAGCTGCTGATCGCCGCCGGCGTCTCCGTGACCGAGGACAGCGTGGCCGCCTGATGAGCACGTACAGCCGCATCCACGCGATCGACGTCCACGCCGAGGGCGAACCGGGGCGTGTGCTGATCGGCAGCCATCTGCACGTCAAGGGCGCCACGATGGCCGAGCGGCTGCAGTACTGCGAGAAACACCTAGACGACCTGCGCCGGCTCCTGCTCCGGGAGCCGCGCGGCTACCCGGCGCTGTGCGGCGCGCTCGTGCTGCCCCCGGCCGACCCGGCCGCCGACTTCGGCCTGGTGGTGCTGGAACAGGGCGGTTTCCGCCCCATGTCCGGCTCCAACCTCATCTGCGCGGTCACCGCGCTGGTGGAGACGGGTGCGGTGACGGTGAGCGAGCCGGTCACGGACCTCACCGTGGACACCGCGGTCGGGCTGGTCCGGGTCCGCGCCGAGGTGTCGGGGGGCAGGGCCAGGCGGGTCACCTTCGCCAACGTGCCCGCCTTCGCCGTAGCCCTCGACCATGTGCTGGACCTGCCCGAGTACGGGCGGGTGCCGGTCGACATCGTCTTCGGCGGACAGTTCTTCGTCCAGGCCAGGGCGGCCGATCTGGGCCTGGTCGTCGAGCCGGGGGCCGCAAAGCAACTCGCACGCGCCGGCGCGGTGCTGCGCACGGCGGCCCAGCAGCAGTTCCCGGTCGCCCACCCGCTCAACCCGGACATCAACGAGATCGCCCTGACGATGATCCACGGCCCCTCCCCCACGCCCGGGGTCTCCGGCCGCAACACGGTCGTCCTCCCCAACGGCCCGGTCGACCTCGCCGATCCGGCGACCTGGACCGGCTCGCTGGACCGATCCCCGTGCGGCACCGGCACGTGCGCCCGCATGGCCGCCCTGCACGCCCGCGGCGAGCTCCCCCTGAACACACCGTTCGTCCACGAGTCGGTCATCGGTACGACCTTCACCGGCACGCTGCTCGACACCGCCCAGGTCGGCCCGTACCAGGCCGTGTTGCCGACGATCAGCGGGCGCGGCTGGATCACCGGCTTCAACCAGTACGTCCTGGACGACACCGACCCCTTCCCGTACGGCTACACACTCGGCGACCTGTGGGGCGCCACGGAACAGGAGCGCTGATGGAGACCCCCGAGACCACCGGCACGCAGTTCATCGCCGGCAAGCGCCGACCCGGCACGTCCGGCGAGGAGTTCGCGGTGACCAATCCGGCCACCGGCGAGGTCCTGGCCATCGACTCCCTCGCCGGGGCGCAGGACGTGGACGAGGCGGTGGCCGCCGCACGCGCCGCGTTCGCCGAGTGGTCGCGCACCACACCGGTGGAGCGCTCCGAGGCGCTGCTGCGCTGGGCGGACCAACTCCAGGCGCGGGCCGATGAGTTCGCCCGCGTCGAGAGCCTCAACGCCGGAAAGCCGATCAAGCTCACGACCGGCTTCGACGTCCCCGGCACCATCGACAACGTGCGGTTCTTTGCGGGGGCGGCACGCAACCTGGAGGGCCGCGCGTCGGGCGAGTACTCCGGCGACCACACCTCCACCATCCGCCGGGAGCCCGTCGGCGTCATCGGCTCCATCGCCCCCTGGAACTACCCGCTCCAGATGGCCGCCTGGAAGATCCTCCCCGCGGTCGCCGCCGGCAACACGATCGTCCTCAAGCCCTCCGAACTCACCCCGCTGACCTCGGTGATGTTCGCCGAGGCGGCTCAGGCCGCAGGCATCCCGGACGGCGTCATCAACGTCGTCACCGGCACCGGGCCAGTGGCCGGGCAGGCACTGATCACCCACCCCGACGTCGCCATGGTGTCCTTCACCGGCTCCACCGCGGTGGGCCGCCAGGTCGCCGCCCAGGCCGCCGGGTCGGCCAAGCGCGTCCACCTCGAACTCGGCGGCAAGGCGCCCTTCGTGGTCTTCGACGACGCGGACGTGGAGGCCGCCGCCCGCGGTGCGGTGGCCGGGGCGCTGATCAACGCCGGCCAGGACTGCACGGCCGCCACCCGCGCCTATGTCCAACGGCCGCTGTACGAGGCGTTCGTGGCCCGGGTCGCCGAGCTGATGGACGGTGTACGCCTCGGCCCCCTCGACGACCCGGCCACCGACATGGGCTCCCTGATCTCGTTCCGCCAGCGCGACAAGGTCGCCGCCATGGTCGAGGACGCCCGCACAGCCGGGGCCACCGTCGTGCGCGGCGGCGGGATCCCCGAGGGCACGCTCGGCCGGGCCGCCTACTACGAGCCCACCCTCATCACCGACGCCGCCCAGGACTCGGCGATCGTCCAACAGGAGATCTTCGGCCCGGTCCTGGTCTGCCTGCCCTTCGACAGCGACGACGACGCGCTCCGGCTCGCCAACGACACCCCCTACGGGCTCGCCGCATCCGCCTGGACCACCAACGTCTACCGCGCCGGCCGCGCGAGCCGCGAGATCCAGGCCGGCTGCGTCTGGATCAACGACCACATCCCGATCATCAGCGAGATGCCGCACGGCGGCTACAAGGCCTCCGGCTTCGGCAAGGACATGTCGGCCTACTCATTCGACGAGTACACCAACGTCAAGCACGTCATGACCGACATCACCGGCGAGCAGCACAAGTCCTGGCACGACACCGTCTTCACCGGCCACTGAGCCACCCGATCGAGCCGTCCAGGAGGGACTTCATGACCACCGCTCACCGCTTCCCGGGGAAGGTGGGTGTCGTCACCGGCGCGGGAGGCGGGATCGGTTCGGCCATCGCACGGCGTCTGGCACGCGAAGGCGCCACCGTCGTGGTCTGCGACGTGGACGGCGCCGCGGCGGACAAGGTCGCCGGGGAGATCGCGGGAGAAGGTGGGAAGGCCGAGGCCCACCAGTTCGACCTTGCCGACACCATGGCGTGTGTCCAGGCCGTCGACGAGGTGGTCGCCCGCCACGGGCGCCTCGACGTGCTGGTGAACAACGCCGGCATCAACCGGCGCGGCGACCTCCTCGCGCTCTCTCCGCAGGACTGGGCGCTCAGCTTCGCCGTCAACGTGGACCCGCTGTTCCACCTGTGCCGGGCAGCGCTGCCACACATGGCGTCCCAGGGCGGCGGAGCCGTCGTCAACACCGCCTCGCAGTGGGGACTGCAGCCGGCGCCGGGACACATCGCGTACAACGTGACGAAGGCGGCCGTCGTCGCTTTCACCCGCAGCCTCGCCCGGGACCACGCCCACCAGGGCATCCGCGTCAACGCCGTGTGCCCGGGAGAGATCCGCACCCCGATGGTGGAGGCGAACCTCGCGCGGACCGGACGTACCGTCGCCGACCTCGACGCCCTGGTCCCGTTCGGCCGCATCGGGACGCCGGAGGAGGTCGCGGCGCTGGTCGCGTTCCTGGCCTCGGACGAGGCGCCGTACATGTGCGGGTCGGTCGTCGAGATCACCGGAGCGCAGGCAGTCGCGTGAGCAACGAACCGACCCCCGCGGGCAGCCTGCTCCTTGCCCGGCGGGACGGTCCTCGTCACCGGCGCCTCACGCGGCATCGGACGGGCGACGGCACTCGCCGCGCACTGTGGGGGCGCTCATGTCCTCGCGCACTGGGCGGGCAACCACCGGGCCGCCGGCGACCTGCAACGTCGACTCGGAGACCGAGGCTGTCTGGTCCGCGCCGATCTCCGCGACGCGGGCAGGACGCAGGCCATGTGGCAAGAGCCCCTGACCTGGCGCGGTCATGTCGACGTCCTGGTCACCAACACGGGCGCCTGGCTGGGATCACCGCTGGAAGACCTGACTGCCTGGCACCAGGGCTGGGCCGACAATCCCAACCTCACCGGGCCGGCCGACCTCAGCCGCAATGCGGTGCTGCACTTCCGTGCACGGGGCGGAGGCATCGTCATCAGCGTGTCCAGCCGTTCCGCGCACCGCGGGGGCGACGCGGAGCACCTGGCGTGCGGCGCCGCGAACGCGGACCTGCCAGCCCTGACGAAAGGCATCGCCCGGGGCTTCGCGGCCGGCGGTGTCCTCGCCTGCTCCGTTGCACCGGGTGGGTCGCGACAGACCCGGCCGAGGCAGGCGCGACGGACGCTGCGAGCATGCCCCTCAGGAGGTCACCCCACCGCAGGACATGACGGAGATGATCGTGTTCCTGGCCTCCGGCCGCTCACGTCACACGACGGACACCACGATCGACATCACCGGCGCGGACTACGTCCGCTGAGACACCGGTGCGGCGGCCAACATCCTTCTTGCCCCTCCCGGACGTTGAGCAGCATCGGCGTGGACAGCGAGCGGGGCAGCACTGCGCTGTCGAGACCGCTCTGTACGACGCCGTAGCCCTGCCCGACGTCGGGCAGGTTGGTGTTGTCCGGCATGCTGCCGCTGAGGTCGGCCAGCGAGGTGGAGACGGTGGTGTCGAGGGCGAAGCAGCCGGCGCACTGGTTGTGTCCGGCGTCGGTCGTGGTGGCCGGGTTCCCGTCGAAGTCGGCGGTGGCGAAGTAGCCGGTGATGACACCGCCCGGTGAGCGCCCGCCGCACAGCACCTTCCATTTCCGCACGCCCTGGCCGGGCAGCTCGGCGGAGAGCAGGTCGTACTGGTCCAGGGTGCCCGGCTGGGCGGCGAGGATCCGGTCCGCGTCGGCCGCGGCGTCCGGTCCGTCGGTGGCGCGGTAGGCAGATACGACAGCCATTCGCACGCTGCCGGACGGGGGCCGGACGGCGCCGGCAACAGCGTCTTCACCCGCGCCACGGACTTGCGCACCTCGCCGGCTTCAGACGTCGACGCCACCGGCGTCCAGGCCCGCGCGCCCTCGGCCCGGACACCGGCGGGCCGCCGCGGTGAGCGTTCCCGTGGTCAACAGCACCGCCGGCGCGGCGCTGCACTGATCGAATGGGGCCGGCCGGGCGCGAGGCGGGTGTCCTGCGCGCGGCCCAGACGGGCCATGAGAGGCAGATCACCCTGAACCGGTTGATTGGTCCCCTGAGCCGGACTGCCGAACAACTCCGCCGCTTGTGAGCATGGTGCCTGTCGTCGGCGCCCGGCCTGACCCGTGTGCCGGACGGAACCGGCAGACCAATGAGCAAGAAGCTCGTCGGCCCGGTCGGCCGGACCGTGCTCGTCTCCGCGGCCTCACCACTCCGATACAGAGCCGACAGCCGTGCTCGCGACTGTCCGAGCGGGCCGGTTCGTGCCTCACCCCCCATCCGTGCAGGAAGGAACCCCACCATGAGGAATCACGTTCTCCGTCGGCTCGGTGTCTCGATGGCGGTCCCCGCCGCTCTCGCCGGCGCGGTCTACCTGGCCGGCCCCAACACCACCTCGGCCAGCGACAGCCTTTCCCATGTCCAGCTGGCCGCCGCAGACCGAATCACCAGCAACATCACAGCCAACTTCAACAGCGGGAGCCGCTTCACCTGGGCGAACACCTACAACTCGGTGATCAGCCAGATCCGCGCCCGGGTCACCAACGGAAGCCTGCGAGACGGCATCCTGCGCCAGCGCCCCGCCAACGTGAACGACTACTTCGCCGTCCACTTTCAGGCCGGTGCCGGCAATCCTCAGCTCAGCCTCGTGTTCAACGCCGCCAACCTGTACGTCGTCGGCTACTACAACCACGCGACCAACACCTACGTCCGCATGGGCGCCGGTCCGGCCAACCCCGTGAACGCGGCCCACGTCAGGAGCGACTTCCTGCGACAGGGCGACTACGGGTATCTGGAACGCACCGGCCACTTCGACCGCTCCAACCAGATTCTCGGGATGGGTGCCTTCTTCTCGGCGATGAGCACGTTGGCCAACGGCAGGCCGCTCGGGTCCGTGGCCGCGACCCAGACGGCCGCGCAGGCAAACGCCATCACGACGATGATCCAGATGTTCGCCGAGGGCGCCCGGTTCGACTTCATCTCCTCGAACATCAGCCAGTACACCCGGGACGACAGGACCTTCACCGCCGGTACGTACGTCCCGGTGCGCCCGGACGGCGGCAACGCCAACGAGCTCGCCCGCACGGCCGTGGTGAACTCCGTCGACTGGGAGAACGTCTGGGCACAGCTGTCCCGCTATGTCCGGGACCGCCTCCATGACGGCCGCGCCTTCAGCTTCGCGGTCGGCAGCCACCTCATCCTGCGGAACATGCAGGCGGCGGCCAACCAGCTCGCCGTGGACTACTCCGGCTGACGGCAACCGGGAGCTCAAGGGGCGCCGTGCATCGTGACGGGGCGACCGATGCCCTGGCCGACTGGCAGCGGACGACGCTGCACGGCAGCCCCGAAGATGTCCGAGGGGATGCTTCGTGCTCTGCCGACGGTCGCTGAAGCCCTTCTCCCCCGTACTTGCCGCGGGTGAGACGCGCTGAGCCAGTCGGAAACCCTTGTCAGGGAGCACCGCCAGCGCGGCGCTGTGCCTGGGAACAGAGTCGCCTGTCCCACCAGCTCGCCCGGATGCGGCAACGCGGCTTGGTCGAACGGGAGGAGCACGGGATCTACCGGCGGCTCCACGTTCCGTCTCCCCCTCGCCGGCCGAGCCGCCATCGTGCAGGCCACCCCCGGCCGCGGCCACATCGAAGCATTGAGCAGACTCGTTTTCGATGCCCTCTCACGGAATCAGGTGATCCCGCTGGCCGATCTGACCGGAGGTCTCCTCCCCCGCCGGCACGGCAGTTCTCAGAGGGGCTGAGCGACCGCCACGGCTGGTTCCCTCGGTAGGGCGTCAGTCCGCCGTCTGTGCCGGGCCTGCCGTGACCTTCCGCAGCAGCGGCCTGCTGGCGGTGATGGCGGCGAGCATGGCCAGTGCTCCGACGGCCAGGCAGATCACCAGTTCCACGGCACCGGAGGTGTTGATCGTGGTGCCGGCCGCCTTGTTGAGCTGCATGGCGCCGAAGGCGCCCATCGCGGTGGTGCCGCCCGCCAGGACGGCCAGCGGGATGACGGTCTCGCGGACGCGGGCCCGGTCGAGGACCTTCAGCGGGGTGCCGGCCAGTCGCAGCAGCCCGTAGACGCGGCGCCGGTCGAGGACGTTCGCGGCGGCGGTGAGCCCGGCGGAGGCGGCGGCGACGAGGAAGCTCAGCACCAGGGTGGCGGTGCTGACGGTGGCGACCCGCGCGGTGACCGTGTCGTCCGGCGCGGACACGTACGCCTGGGTGAACGGGTACCTGCCCGATCCCAGTGGCGTCAGGGCGGTGACGGCGGTGTCGATACGCTCCTGCCCGCCGGAGACCTGGGCGGTCACGCCGCTGACACCGCCGAGCAGGCTGTCGTAGTCGTCCTCGCCCGTGACGGAGACGGTCGCCGTGACGCCCGCCCGGTGCAATGCGGTACGGGCCTCGGCGGCGGTGTGCCGGGCGTCGGCGGCGTTCGCGGTGATCACGGCCACCTGGCCCTGGTGGCTGGGGGCCTCGGAGCCCAGCGTGCTGACCGAGAAGAACCCGGCCACGAACCCGGCGAGCACCAGGCCGCTGACGGTGCGCCAGGCCCCGCGCGGGTCGTCGCTGAGCCGGCGCGCGGCCAGCAGCGTGGCCGGGCGCTTGGCGCGGCGGCCCACGATCCGGCCCAGCCGGTCCACGACCCAGGGACCGAACAGCCAGAACGCGCCGTAGAAGAGCGCCAGCAGTGCGAGGAGCTGCTGGGTCTTGAGCTGGCCGCCCTTGCCGGTGGTCGCCCAGATGCAGAACAGGACCGCGACGAACAGCAGCAGTCGGATCGCCCGGGTGCGATGCGGGTTCGCCTGCTGGGCCACGCCGAGGGGCGAGGTGGCCACCCGGCGCAGCATCGTCACCGCGCTGACCGTGATGAGGGCCGTCACCGCGGCCACGACCGCGGCCAGCCACGGCAGTCCCACCCACAGCTGGCCGGTGTACCAGCCGCCGACACCGTACGGGAGTGCGGCGAGTGCGGGCAACAGCGCCGTGTAGGCGAGCGCACCAGACAGGGCACCGGCCGCGCCGACTCCCGCCGACTCGGCGGCGGTCATGGCGAGGATCTGGCGCGGTGTCGCCCCGGCCAACCGCAGGGCGGCGAGCCGCTGTTCACGCCGGGCCGCGCCGAGCCGTCCGGCGGCCGAGGCCAGCACGACGACCGGCATGACGAGCAGCACCACACCCAGCAGCACGGTCCCCTGGTCGGTGCCGGTGAACACGCTCGCCTTGGTGCCGGCGAACCCGGCGACCGGCGCGCGCTTCGTCAGGTCCTCGTCGTAGTAGTTCTGGTTTCCGGCGGTCTTGGAGACGGCAGAGTCGCCGGGCGATCGTCCGACCACCGCGACCAGTTCGTCAGGGGAGGCGAGAGCGGCGGTGCCGAGCGTGCCGTACGCCTTCGTCTTCGGAAAACGGTCGGCGAGTTGGCCGACGGGAAGTTCGTGCAGGAGCTCGGCCAGGGCCGGGGATACGTACACCTCGCCCGGCTTCGGGAAGCCCGTCAGACCGGGTGGCGCAGGGGTCGCCGCGCGGCCGGGCAGCTGGGCCAGGTTCACGACGGTGACCGGTTCGTCACGGACGTACGTCGTGGTCGTGGCCTGGACGGCCGTCGCCCGCTTGGCCGGTACGGCGTCGGGGGTGCGCCATGTGGTGTGGTCGGCGCGTGCCCCGGCGCCGAGGGAGACGGCGACCATCACCAGCAGCAGGAACGAGCCGACGGCGGCGGCCCCGGCCGCGAGCAGCTGGGACTGCAGGCCACGGCGGCCGGAGGACCTGGCGAGGTGCCAGGTCAGAGGCAGGACGGGGGAACGCATCGGGACTCCGGGGGGCTTGGGGCAGAGGCGCGGCGGGGCAGGGCAGGGCAGGGCGGCTCAGGCGACGGTGTACTGGCTGTGGCCGCTGATGCGGCCGTCACGGACCTGGAGGACCCGGTCGCAGTGGGCGGCGACGTCGGCGTCGTGGGTGACCATCACCAGCGCGGCGCCGGTGTTGCGGGTGGCGAACGTCAGCAGCTGGACCACCTCCGTGCTGGTGCGCTGGTCCAGGGCGCCGGTGGGCTCGTCGGCGAAGACGACGTCCGGCTCGACGGCCAGGGCGCGGGCGATGGCGACGCGCTGCGCCTGGCCGCCGGAGAGCTGGCCGGGGCGACGGCCCTCCAGGCCCTCCAGTCCCAGCGGCGTGAACCAGCGGCGGGCGCGTTCGACGGCCTGCGCGCGCGGCACGCCCTCCAGCATCAGCGGCAGGGCGACGTTCTCCTCGGCCGGCAGCTCGGGCAGCAGCTGGCCGAACTGGAAGACGAACCCGAAGCGTTTGCGGCGCAGCGCGCTGAGCCGGTTCTCGCCGAGCCTGTCGATGCGCTCGCCGCGCAGCAGCACCTGGCCGCCGTCCGGGCGGATGATCCCGGCGAGCGTGTGCAGGAGTGTCGACTTGCCGGACCCCGAAGGGCCCATGATGGCCAGCGAGTCGCGCTCTCCGACCTCGACGTCCACACCGGCCAGGGCGGTGGTGGAGCCGTACTTCTTGACGAGGCCGTATCCGGCCAGAACGGTACTCATGGTGGGCCGCGACTCCTGGTGTCCGTGGTGAGGTTGCGGCCCCAGCCTCGCCCGCGTGCCCGGGCACGCGCCTCGGCCGAACGGCCGGGATCGCGGGCCGGGGCCCTCGGCCATTCGGCTGATCCCGTCGCCCGGGGCCCGGCCTACGGTGATCACCGTGGGGCGCCTGTTTCCGCCCGAGGCTGCGCGCCCGTGCCCTCGCCTTCGGACTCCTTGCTCGCCGCGGCCGTCGTCGACGTGCTCGGAGCGGACTGCGATGCGACGAGCGTCCTGCCGACGGCGATTTCCGGAACAGCTGGGTGGGCCGGTAGGTGAGCTCGCGACCCAGGAGCATGTTCGACGCGACGTCGAGGTTGTCCGACAGCGCCAGTTCCTGGAACGCCGTCTCGATACCGGCCCGGCGGGACGCCGAAGGGGCGTGGAACGTCTGAGGCTGCCCGTCGACCGCATCTCGCCCTCGTCGCCGCTCATTGGGGCGGTGTGCGGCCGAGTATCGCTTGTCGGGAGGCGCCATTCGCCCGCCCCGCCGAGGGGTGCCCGCAGACCGCAGTCTGCCGTGGCAGGCAGGTCATTTGGCGGGATTGCGGCGTTGCCGCTCGCGGTAGGCGGCCACGCCGACGCGGCTGCCACAGGTGGTGCTGCAGAACCTCCGCGAGTGATTCCGGCTGAGGTCAAGAACCAGCCGCTGGCAGTCCCCGGCGGCACAGATCCTCAACCTGTCGAGCTCGTTGCCGCGTACCACGTCTGCGACGGCCATCGCGGTCTCCACCAGCAGTCGCCGAGTCAGGGGAGCGTTGGGCTCGACGGCGTGAATGTGCCAGTCGAAGGAACCGTGACGGACCAGCTGCGGTACTGCCTTCGTTTCACGAAACACTCGGTTCGCGAGCCGGACCGTCTCATCTCGGGTGCTGGTCAGCAGGCCGCGCAGCCTCGGTCGCAGTTCGCGCACGGCGTTGAGTTCGTCGGTGGTTCGGTCGTAGCGGCCCGTGTAGCCGTAGTCGGCATGGAAGCGGTCCAGGTCCTCGAGGCTGAAGAGGGCTTCACGTGGTTCTGCCGTGTTCACCAGCGCGATCGCTGAGTGCAGGGACTGCACCGTGTCAGGGGCAAACGTCATATCGCACTTTACATGTTCTCCAGCTCTAGGCAGTAGAGGTGAGCACGAGCAGGCCCGAAGAACCTCTCTCATGTAAAGAGCAAAAGCGCATAACGCTGTTGACCTCGGTCAGGGTCGTCGCCTTACCGTTGGGCTCCGCCAGACCCATCGGTTGTATCGATGTGAGGTGACGAATGTTCGATGACCCCGCCTGCTCGCCGGTCGCACTGGACTCCGAACCGGGGCCGGGGGTCCGGCATCGCGAACCGGTCCGGCGCACCGCGCGACGGACTCAGTGACTTCTGGTCCTCCGCCAACCCTTCGGTGCTCCGGGCCTGTGCCTATGGCCTGAAGGCCATCGTGACACCACTCGCCTGGCCGGGTGCGGCCGCTGAATCGGCACATGTCCGGGTGGGCGACAACTCAGAAAGTGACGTGAGCGAGCAATGGCTGCCCAGCCCGACACCGCCGTGTTCGAGCTTCTGGAGTCGAACGTTCGGTCCTATTGCCGAAGTGCCCCGTTGGTCTTCACGCGGGCCAAGGGACCGCATCTCTTCACCGAGGACGGCCGGCGCATCCTGGACTTCTTCTCCGGAGCCGGAGCCCTCAACTACGGCCACAACGACGAGGCCATGACCGAGGCCCTGGTCAGCCACCTCCGGTCCGGCGGCGTCCTGCACGGCCTGGACCTGTACACGGCCACCAAACGGGATCTTCTGCACACCATCCAGGACTGCCTGCTCACTCCCCGTGGCTGGGACTACAAGGTGCAGTTCTGCGGGCCGACCGGGGCCGACGCCAGCGAGGCGGCCATCAAGCTCGCCCGAAAAGTCACCGGCCGCCGCGGCATTCTGGCCTTCAACGGCTCCTACCACGGCATGACCGCCGGCGCCCTGGCCGTCAGCGGCGCCAGGCGTCTGCGCGCCTACGGTTCACCCGGCGCCAACGCCGAAACCACCTTCGTGCCCTACGAGAACAGCATGTATGGCCCGTTCGACAGCCTCGCCCACCTCGACCGACTCGTCGAGGAGGCCGGCAGCGCCTTCGAGCTGCCCGCCGCTGTCATCGTGGAGTCGGTACAGATCCAGGCGGGCGTCTTCGCGGCCTCCGCCGAGTGGCTGCGCGGCGTCCGCGAGTGGACCGAGCGCCACGGCGTCCTGCTCATCTGTGATGAGGTGCAAAGCGGTTGCGGCCGGGCCGGCGACTTCTTCGCGTTCGACCATGCCGGCATCGTCCCCGACATCGTCACCACCGCGAAGTCGATCAGCGGCAACGGCTTGCCCATGGCTCTCCTGTTCATGAAACGCGAGCTCGACGTGTGGGAGCCGGGCGAACACACCGGCACGTTCCGCGGCAACCAGCTCGCCTTCATCACCGCCAAGATCGCCCTCGAATACTGGCAGAACGAAGAATTCCGCCAGCACCTGGCCGAGAACGCCTCCGCCCTCGACGGCTTCGCACGACAGGCCACGCAACTGGACGCCCCCGTCAAACTGCGGTGGACCGGCATGCTCGCCGGAATCGACTTCGGTCTGGGCAACCTCGACGCCGCGGCCAGGGCCCAAGCCCTCTGCTTGGACGCCGGCGTTCTCGTCGAACGCTGCGGCCCGAACGGCGAGGTCGTCAAGCTCATGCCGCCCATCAACACCCCCACCGACGTTCTCACCGAAGGATTCACCGCCGTCCTGGACGTCATCCCCAAGGCGATCTGAAGCCGCGCCCTGCATGACAGGGCCGGCGCCCGAACCCCGGCCGGAACGTCGCCGCCCAGCGCCGCAAACGTGGGCGGGACCAGATCACTCACGGCAGGCCGACCACGGAGAGGCAGACAGATGACCACATCCCGCCTGTGGCACGGATTCACCGACATGTCCACCGTCCGTCACCGCGCGCCCTTCACCATCACGCGGGGGCAGGGCGCGTACCTGTTCGACGCTGAGGGGCGCCGGTACCTTGACGCGTCCGCGGGGCTGTGGTTCTGCAACGTAGGCCATGGGCGGGCAGAGATCGCCGAGGCAGCACAGCGGCAGATGTCACGGATGGCCGCCTACTCCACGTTCGGGGACTACACGAACGAGCCGGCTGAGCAGCTGGCAGCCCGGCTCGCCGAGCTGTCACCGACCGACGGGGCGTCTGTCTTCTTCACCAGCGGCGGGTCGGACTCCATCGACTCCGCCATCAAGCTGGTCCGTCGGTTCTGGCTCGCCCTCGGCCTGCCCGACCGCCGCGTCATCCTGTCGCGGGAGAACGCCTACCACGGCGGGCACATCGGAAGTACCGGCATCGGCGGAATCGCCTTGGACCGCGAGGGTTTCGGCGAACTGATCACCGACACGGCACGGGTCGCCTGGGACTCCGCGGAAGACCTGGAGAAGACCATCACCAGCCTCGGCGCCGAACGGGTGGCGGCCTTCGTCATGGAGCCGGTCATCGCCGCCGGCGGTTGCCTGTTCCCGCCGCAGGGGTATCTGCAGGCGGTCGCCGAGATCTGCAGGAGGCACGGCATCGTGCTCATCGCCGACGAGGTGGTGACCGGCTTCGGCCGCTCCGGGGACTGGTTCGCCTCCCGCCGCTTCGGGGTCGTCCCCGACATCATCGTGTGCGCCAAAGGACTCACCTCCGGATACATGCCGCTCGGCGCCCTGATCGTCGGTGACCGCATCGCCCAGCCGTTCTACGACGGCACCGCCGGACCCTTCTTCCACGGATACACCTACTCCGGTCACGCTGGAGCAGCCGCCGTCGCTCTGGCGACGATGGACATCATCGAGCGGGAGGCTCTCGCCCAGAATGCGCTGTCCCTGGAGACCCGGCTTCCCGACCTCATGAGCCCGCTGACCGACCACCCGATGGTCCAGGAAGTCCGGACCGGGCAGGGTCTCATGGCTGCCGTGGAGCTGAACCCGCAGGCCCTTCGCGTCACCCCAGGGCTGCCCATGGCTGTCGTCGCATCGATGCGTGAAGCCGGTGTCCTCACCCGCTCCCTGGTCGGCGGACAGATCCAGTTCTCCCCACCCTTGATCATCGGCAACAGCCAGGCGACCGAGTTCGTCGACGCGGTCCTGACCGGCCTGAACACCATCCCACCGCAGAGGACTTGACGTCATGGGCACCGATCACAGCGCCGTCTCCGGCCAGTCCCCCCGCCCGGAGGATGTCGTCCTGTGCGATGCGGGCGGGCTGTTCAGGTTCACCGAGCAAACCCTGGCAGCGGTCGGGCTGCGCGACATCGACGCCCGCGACATGGCCGCCCAGATCGTCGGATCAGAACTCGCCGGACACGAGTCCCATGGGCTGCGGCGGCTGCCGGAGTACGTCCGCCGGGTCCGCGAAGGGTTCGCCGCACCCACAGCCACCGCCACCGTGGACCTGGACACCGGCGCCCTGGTCCGCCTCAACGGCCATGGCGCATTCGGCCACCTCGTCATGCGTGACGCCACGCGGCTGGCGATCCAGCGGGCCACAGACCACGGCATCGCCGCCGTGGCTGTCCACAACGCAGATTTCGCCGGCCGGCTCGCCGACTTCTGCGAACAGGCCGCCGCCGTCGGCATCGCCACCCTGGTCTACGTCAACGACGGTGGATCGAGCCAGGACGTCGCACCCCCCGGCGGGCTGGAGGGCCGACTGGCCACCAACCCCATCGCCGCCAGCATCCCTCGCGCACGCAGCCCCCACCTGGTCCTGGACATGGCGACCAGCTCCGTCGCCATGGGGCGCCTCTCGGAGTGGCGCGACCGCGGCCGGCCCATCCCCTCGGACTGGACAACCGACCAAGGCATCCTCCAACCATTCGGCGGCATCAAAGGATTCGGCCTGGCACTCGTCGCCGAGGCCCTCGCCGGAGCCCTCACCACCGCCGGAACCGTGTCCCCTCAACCTGCGCCAGAACGTCAAGGCGTATTCATGGTCGCCATCGACGTCAAACAACTACGACCACTGCCCGACTTCACCGCCGAGGTCGAACGATTCACCTCCCACGTCAAGAACACACCACTGGCCCAAGGACACCCACCCATCAAGATCCCCGGAGAGAACTCCGCCCAGAACGCACACCACCGACGAGACCACGGCGTACCGATCCAGGCATTCACCTGGCAGCAGATGCAGACCATCGCCCACGACTTCAGCCTCGCAATGCCACGACGAGTAGCCCGATGACACCGCCATCAACAACCGCGCGGTGGCTGTCATCGGGGTGGAGCCGTGGGCCTCCTCACCGCACACCATCCACGGCGGGACGCCCCCCTGCCGCCGGTTCCGCCGCACCGGCGACCGGGCCCGCGTCATCACCGAGCACGAGACCGCCCGGGCCGACGACGTCGTCATCGCCACCGGCGACTGACCGGAACGACGGAACTCGGCGGCCTCTGCGAAAGCCTCAACCCGGTCCGTATCGACGCCGTTCCCCTGCGCGCGCCGACGCCCCACCTCCGCGGCCGGCCCCTGGTCGGGGCTCCGAGACGGCCGATGGCGGGTGGTCCGTCGGGGGTCATGGGGCGAATGCCGGCCTTGGGGTGACGGTGCCGGGCCGCCAACCCGACGTTCTCGCGCCCTTGTTCCCCGCCCGGTTCAGCAACCGCCTCCACCCCGCGACCACCACCGGTTGAACCCGACCGCCTCCCGACCACTTGGCCTGCACCATGCACGTCGCACCCACGACCGGGCGTGCCTCGCCGGCTTCGGCACGGCCGCCCGCCGGCGCCGCAACAGCCCCGGCGTCACCGGTCACTGGCCACCGCACCGCAGAAACAACCAGAGCCCGAGTTCACTTCACTGAGGAGACACACGATGAGCACCACCGACGCCGCCGAAGCACAAGGACGCATAGCGCTGGTCACCGGAGCATCGCGCGGAATCGGCGCCGCCACCGTGCGTGCCCTGCACAGAGACGGGGCGAGCGTCATCATCCATGCGGGACGCAACCGCGCCGCCGCGGAGGCGTTGGCGGCAGAGCTCGGATCCGACACCCTGGTGGTGGTCGGCGATCTCACCGACCCCACAGCAAGAGCATCGATCTGGGAACAAGCCCTGGGATGGCGAGGGCGGCTCGACGTGCTCGTCAACAATGCCGGCGCATGGATCGCCTCCCCCCTCGATGACACCGACCAGTGGCAACAAGGATGGGAAGACAACCTCTCCCTGAACCTGACCGCCTGCGCCGACCTGTGCCGCTTCGCAATCCTGCACTGGTCCACAACCCCCTCCGGAGGCGTGATCGTCAACGTGGCAAGCCGCTCCTCACATCGAGGAGACGACGCCGAACATCTCGCCTACGGGGCCGCAAAGGGAGGCCTGTTGGCACTCACCAAAGGAATCGCGCGCGCCTTCGCCCGCCATCGAGTCCTCGCCTACGCTGTCGCACCCGGATGGGTCCAGACCGGCCTGTCCGGCGGAACCGACCTGGAAGCCGTGGTGAAAACACTGCCGATGCAGGAAATCACCCCACCAGAAGACGTCGCCGAAGTCATCGCCTTTCTCGCCTCCGGGCGCTCACCCCACACCACAGGCGCCACCATCGATATCACCGGGGAGGACTACGTGCGCTGATTCCATACATGTCGGCGTACGGTCTTCTCTCCCCGGCTACGTACAGACGAACGTCCCCGACTGCCAGGCCACTTCGCATGCGTAGCCCCGGGCTCACCGGGCGGGCGCGTCGCAGGTGACGTCTCCGGCCGGGAGGCGGCCGGTGGCGAGGTAGGTGTTGACCGTGGCGTCGACGCACGGGGTGCCGTAGACGCCGTACACCGCGTGCTGGTCGGCGCCTCGTAGGGTGACCAGACGGGAGGAGGGCCACGTCCGGCGCACCGCTGTGGCGCCGTCGTAGGTGGTGCGCGGGTCTCCGGTGGCGTTGACGAGCAGGGCGGGGAGGTCGTCCCTGATGGTGGTCGGGCGCTCGCGGGGCGGATCCCAGAAGGCGCAGGGGTTGAGGTTGTTCGTGACGGGGCTGAGCAACGGGTCCTGTGGGCGGGCGTGCTGGATGTCGCGCCAGTAGAGTTCTGGATCCCTCGGGGCGGCTTTGTCACCGCACAGGATCGCCGTCTGGACGCTGTGCCCGTCCGCCGCGCGCAGCATGTCCCGTACCCCTTGGCCAAGTTGTCCCAGCGTCCCAACGCTTCAGGGGGGAAGTCGCGGTCACCCGGCAGGTGTCCACGACGAGGGGGGTCGCTGACGCCGATCCTGGACGGGGGCGGTCCTTCCCGGAGGGGGCGGTCGAGAGATGCTCAAGGCGGCCCAGGTCGACGGCGACGGCGCGCTCATCACCACGGGCACGGTCATCACACCGCGGACTGGCCGCCTCGCTGACCTGCTTCATCGCTCAGCTGGAACGAAAAGCGAAGGCGAGCGGCCCGGCTCTCGACGTGGCCCCGGCGCATCCGACCGTCGCTTGAACGCACCAGGCGTGGGACCTGTGCATGGCGCTGGTGCGGTGGCCGGGCGCACGCACGGCGTCCACCATGACGCCACCGGCCATGCCACGGACCTTGATCCGCACCAGGCGATACTGTATATCGTTCGTTAGATAGGCGGTATCGGGTTCGGGTCTCATTCGCACCCGTGAGCGGTCCTGCCCGGCGCGACCCACGCGTTCCGGTGCCGCCGGAGACCGTGTTCATGAACCGAGTTGGCCCCGCTGGAGGGCATATGAACAAACGCATCCTCGTGTCTGCCGTCGCGCTGCTGGCTGTGCCGGGCCTCGGACTGGTCCAGGGCATCTCGCCCGCTGCCGCCGCTTCACCCGCCGGTGGGGCACGCACGACGGTGACCGACGCCGCGACCAGCTGTGCATCGATCGCGGGACTACACGTGAACGCTTCGACGATCGGCCTGCCCACCCGAGGTGCCGATGTCGAGTCCGCGACACTCACCGCCGCCGACCCGAAGACCGGCTACCCCGAGTTCTGCCTGGTCCGAGGCAAGGTGAACAGCTTCGACACCGCGGCGCCCGACATCAACTTCCAGCTGAACCTGCCGACTTCCTGGAACAGGAAGTCGGTGCAGTTCGGCGGCGGCGGCTTCAACGGCATCGTGATCAGCGGACTCGGCGTGATTCCCGGGTACGTCAACTCCTCCGCGGCACAGGGGCAGCCGCCGATCAAACGCGGCTACGTGACGTTCGGCAGTGACGGGGGCGTCGCCGTGGGCGCCGATCCCACCGGATCGTTCGCCTTGAACAAGGAGGCTCTCGCGAACTACGCGGGCGAGAGCGTCAAGCGCACCCGAGACGCCGCCATGAGCGTCGTGACGAGCTACTACGGCCGGCAGCCCGAGAAGCAGTACTACGCGGGCGGCTCCAAGGGAGGACACGAGGCACTGGTCGCCGCCCAGAGGTACGGCGACGACTACGACGGAATCATCGCCTACTACCCGGCCAACCAGAACCAGGCCCTGGCGCTCAGCTGGCACCACATGTGGCAGCAGGCGTACTCCCGCCCGGGCGGCTACCTGAACACGGCCAAGCAGCAGTTGGTGCACGACGCCGTCATGCGCGCATGTGACAAACTCGACGGTGCCGCCGACGGGGTCGTCTCCGATGTCAAGGGGTGCGACCGTGCGTTCTCCGTCGAGTCGCTCCGCTGCCCCGACGGCTCCGACAGCGGGAACGACTGCCTGTCCCAGCGGCAGATCGAAACGCTGAAGTCGGCGGCCTCCCCCTACAGGTTCGCCTTCCCTCTCGCCAACGGCGTCACCCGGATCGGCCCCTACCCCGTCCTGCGGGGCGCCGATCTCGGCGGCGCCTGGCTGGACAGCGCGGGCAAGGAAACAGCTTCGGGATACTACGCGTTCATCGATCCGGTGATCCGCTACTTCATCGAGCAGGACGCCGGCGGTTCCCTGAACAACTTCGACTACCGGCGCTACGAGGCGCGAGTCAGGGCTCTGTCCCGGCTGTACGACGCCACTGATCCCGACCTCGACCGTTTCGCGCGCCAGGGCGGGAAGCTCATCATCGTGCAGGGCACCGAGGACATGCTCGTCCCGCAGTCGGCCACCGACGCCTACTACGACCGACTGGCCGAGCGCTACGGCCCGTCGGTGCGTCGTTTCGTGCGGTACTACGTCCAGCCCGGCTACGGCCATGCCACCGGCCGCTTCGACCTGGCCTGGGACTCGCTCACGGCCTTGGACAAGTGGGCGGACGGGCAGACTCCGCCGGTCCGTCCGGTGGCGACCGACGCCAACCCTGCCACCGAGGGCCGCACCCGCCCGTTGTGCGAGTATCCGCTGTGGCCGCGGTACAAGGGGCACGGAGACGTGGACCAGGCGAAGAACTTCACGTGCGCCGGCCGGGGCCAGCACTGAAGATAGTCTCAACACGGTGAGCCAGGGTCCGCCTCCGCCCGAGGCGGGCCCATGGCCGAAGGGAGATGCACCGTGGTACGGCAGACGGCTCGGACGAAGCAGCCGAACAGGATGCGGCGCGCCGAGCCGGCGCCCGGGTTCGAGTCCGATCCGGGCGCGGACTGGCGGCACTACGAGGAACTGGAACTCCCGCCGCTCCTCGGAGCCGCCTTGGAGGAGTTCCGCGCCCACGGGTACCACGGGGGTTCGATCCGGGCCATCGCCGGCCGGGTCGGAGTGACCCTGCCGACGCTGTACTACCACCACGGCAACAAGCAAGGGCTGCTGGTGGCCCTGCTCATGGGATCGATGCACGATGTGCTGATCCGCGCCCGGCATGCCCTGGAGGAGGCGGGCGACCGGCCCGAGGACCAACTGGCCAACGTCGTCGAGGCCGTCACCCTTTACACGACCCACCGGCGCCACATCGCGTTTCTGGACGGAGAGATCCGCAATCTGGAACCCGACAACCGGGAACGCTACCGCGCGAAGCGCGAGGAACTCTCGGTGATGCTGCGCCGTATCGCGGCAGATGGCGTCGCGGACGGCGTGTTCACCACCGCCTATCCCACAGAGGCGGCTCGGGCCATCCTGACGATGTGCCAGGCGGTCGCCACGTGGTACCGGGCGGACGGCCCGCTGACCGAGGCAGAGGTCGCCCAGCGGTACGTCGCGATCGCCCTGGACGCAGTCGGCTGTCGCAGGCGTGGCTCCGGCAAGGACGGACGCAGCCAGGAGAAGTGAGGAATCGGGCGGGCAACGGGAGAACACCGATGCCCATCTCGAAATCGGGTCGCGGCGGGTGAGAACGTGCCTGCGGTAGGCGGCGATCACCTCGGACACCTCGTGCAGGTCCGTGAAGTCGATGTGGTTCAAGGTGGCTGCCGGCTCGGCAGATCACTCACGGAGCGTGATCCTTCGTGGGGATGCCTGCATTACGACGTCACCCCGGCCCAGGTCACGGCTTCAGCAGTTCCACGGCGCTGATGTTGCAGCGGGCCGTGGCCTCCCGTTTCTCCTGGCCGTACGGTGTGCTGAACAGGCGGGGCAGGGCGAGCAGGTGGCGCAGGATCGCGGCACGGCCCTCGCGGAAGGCGTCGCACAGGACGAAGGGGCACTCCTCACGGACGGCGGCCGTGTAGGCGGCGTACGCGGAGGGCGAGCAGCCGAGGACCGCGATGTCGGCGTCGCACAGGACCCGGCTGGCTTCGACAATGTGAGCCGGCCCCGTTCGACAGCCGCGGCTTGGTCAATGCAACACCCCTCAGGGTCAGCGTTGCGACCATCTCTAGAACCCAAGCTGGCAAGTGGGGCCGCGGACCGCTGTCAAAGCCACCTGGCCGTTGCGGTCGTCCGGCACCGGGGCATGGCTGGTGGTGAGGCGGGACCAGGCGGGCCACCTCGGCGGTGCGCTTCGCGGGGACATCGGCCTCCGGGAGGGCGCGTTCGGTGAGGCGGGCCGAGCGTTCCTCGTTCTCCGAGCGGTCGGGCAGATACACGGCGTCGTGGAACCAGACGGCCAGCCGTACGACGTCCGGGTCGTCGGCGTGCTCGGCCGGCACGTCGACGTGGTCCAGGACGCGGGGGCGTTGGCGCTGGGACACGGCTTCCGATTCGAGATCATTCCGATGCCCGGGGCTGCCTGCCCGGACATCCCCCAAGCGTGAGCAACTGCTGTCCAAGGCCAAGGGGGAACTCAACCCGACACGGGGTGCTCGCGGGATTGATTGCCCTGATGAGACGGGGTGCCAAACAACCCGCCAGGTGACACCTTCGGCCGCAGTTCCAGCTGCGTCAGCAGCGACAGCCGGTCGGAAGTGCGCTGGCGCCCAGACACATCAGGAGTGACCGTGCTCGTGCAACACCGCGCCTCAACAGAGGGCGAATCCTCTACGCGTCCGAAGCGGAACGTGTTCCGCAGGGGGCGGCCCTCGTCGTCGCCGTTCTGGCCCCTCTCGTGATCTTCGCGTCGGGCACAGCCTCGGCAGGGGACGGCAAGTTCTGCTTCGGCCCGGGCACTGCGGATGTCAGGAGGGCGGACCAGCACAAGGGCAGAGTGACCAAGGCCGTGCCGCGTCAGCAGGCCAACAAGACCTGGCAGGACTGGGTGTGGCGCGGGCCGGTCGAACAATGCCCGTGGAACGCCCCGCAGAACTGCACGTACAGCAAGGCCATCACCAAGACGACGTCGTACGAGTGGTCGGTCGGGCTGACCATGGGAGGCGAGGCCAAGAGGGAGCCGTTCAGTGCGATGGCCTCGCTCGTCGGGGGGTACGGCCGGAGCGGCTCCACGTCGATGACCTACACATCCGGGATCTGGTACAGGCCTGGCCAGTTCGCCCAGCCGATCAGCGTGGTCGAGCGCCGGTGGCGGAGCGGTGACTTCGTCGGCGGCTTTGTCCGCACACCGGAGTACGACAACGTCTGCCGGAACGGAAACAAGGGGTACCGCTGGGACGCCAACAAGAGGTGGGGCAGTTGGTCGGACAACGTCAAGGTTCGGGACTACGGGACCTTCAACATCCACAACTGACCCTGAAGCGTGCTGCCACAAGGCCCTGAGCTAGGCATCTCCTCTCCACGGTGTGCCGGGCCATCCAGCGTCTGGGGCCGCTGCTCGCACTCGATCACGCTCACCCCGGTCCGTGACCGCAGTGTCGCCGCATCCAGCCGCAACTACCAGCTCTCGGCGAACGTGCAGGTCATCGTGAATCCAGACATCCGTCTGGTGATCGCGGCAGCGCGTCCGGTGCCGGGCACCACCGCGGACGCGCACGCCTGGCGCACGCCCGGGCTGAGCCAGCCGGCGCTGCGAGGGCGGCTCGGCGACGGGGGCCTACCTCAACTGCCCGATGGCGGTACCGACCGCAAACGCCCCGGGCGGCCCCTGCTCCCGGGCGAGGAGGACGACAACGCCGAGCACCGCAAGGTCCGCACCCGCGTGGAACACGTCATCGGCCGGATGAACAACTACAAAATCCTTCGCGACTGCCCACAGCGCGGCGACAGCTTGCATCACGCCGTCCAGGCAGTCGCCCACATGCACAACCTCGCCCTCACATCATGAGCAGACCACCCCGTTCATGGGCTCTGACCTGCCCGAACACAGCCTTGCGCAACACGCCTTTAGACGAGCACGTCGGCGAGGCGGCCCGTGATGAGTGCGTGGGCCTCGGTGACGATGCGGTCGATCAGCTCCGCGACGGTCGGGATGTCGTGGATGAGTCCCTGGACCATGCCGGCGGTCCAGATCCCCAGATCGGGGTCGCCGGCCTCGTACACCTGTCGGCCACGGGCCCCGGCCACGAGTTCGCGGACGTCCTCGAACCTCCCGCCCGCGTTCAGGATCGACACGACCTGCTCGCTGACCGCGTTGCGGGCCACCCGTGCGGTGTTGCGCAGGGGCCGGAATATCAGGTCGGTGTCCTGCTCGCTCGCCTCCACCAGGTGACGCTTGACGTTGTCGTGCACGGGCGCCTCGGCGGTGGCCAGGAACCGGGTGCCCATGTTGATGCCGTCGGCGCCGAGGGCGAGTGCCGCGACCAGACCGCGGGCGTCGGCGAACCCGCCGGAGGCAATCATCGGGATCCTGATCTCCTTCGCGGCGGCGGGGATCAGGACCAGTCCGGGTATGTCGTCCTCGCCCGGGTGTCCGGCGCATTCGAAGCCGTCGATCGAGATGCCGTCCACGCCCAGTTCCTGCGCTTTCACGGCGTGGCGGACGCTGGTGCACTTGTGCAGCACTTTCACTCCGCCCTGGTGGAACGCCGGAAGGTGCTCGGCCGGGTTGGCGCCGGCCGTTTCCACCACGGGCACCCTTGATTCGACGATCACGTCCCGGTACTCGGCGTACGGCGGCGGGGTGATCGACGGAAGGATGGTCAGGTTCACCCCGAAGGGTTTGTCGGTCATGTCCCGGCAGCGGGCGATCTCCTTGGCCAGGTCTTCTGGTGTTGGCTGGGTCAGCGCCGTGATGAATCCCAGCCCGCCCGCATTGGCCACTGCCGAGGCCAGCTCGGCACGGCCCACCCACTGCATCCCGCCCTGGACGATCGGATACTCCACTCCGAACACGTCACAGAACCGTGTACGAACCATGCCGAGGTCCCCTTCCACTCTCCAAATCCTCCGGGCACACTAGCACCTCTATCGATCGATAGATAGTATCGACGCGACTCTGGAGCCACCCGCAGACCCTTCGCGACAGAGGGCCTATATCGATCGATAGATACTAACTCTTGGGCGGGCCGGAACCGCCGTCCTGGAAAGCCTGTGAGCGCCCATCGCCCACCCTGACACAGAGAGCAGATCGGATGAGTTTGCGTACCGCCAAGGAGTACCGCGAAGGCCTGCGCGACGGCAGGTCCGTCTTCTACCGCGGCCGCCGCGTTCCCGACGTCGTGAACGACCCCGAACTGTCCGGCGCGGTCGACCACTCGGCGCTCTGCTACAGAATCGTCGACACGCACCCAGAACTCTCCGTCGCCCAGGGACCCACCGGCGCCTACTCGGCCTTCTACCAGGTACCGCGGACGTCCGAGGACCTGCGTGCCCGGGGCGAGCTCATCGAGACCGTGTCCTCCCTCGGAGCCGGCACCATCGTCCTCAAGGAGGTCGGAAGCGACGCCCTGTTCGCTCTGCTCCGGGCCCTGGACGGGGTCGACTCGGAGAAGGCGCGGGCCTACCACCAGTACGTGTGCGACAACGACCTGGCGCTCGCGGTGGCGCAGACGGATGTCAAGGGCGACCGGTCCCTCCCCCCGCACCAGCAGGCCGATCCCGACCTCTACCTCCATGTCGTCGACGAGGACGCGGAGTCGATCACGGTGCGCGGGGCCAAGTGCCACACCTCCTTCTCCGCGAACGCCGACGAGCTGATCGTCCTGCCCACCCGCGCCATGGGGCCGGAGGACCGGGACTACGCGGTCTCGTTCGCGATTCCCGTCGACACCCCTGGCCTGCACCTGTACGTTTCGCCGTACTCGGCCGGGGAGCGCAACGACTTCGAGTTCCCGCTGTCGTCAAAGCACAAGCTGCTCGAAAGCCTGACGGTGTTCGACGACGTCCGCGTGCCCAAGGACCGGGTCTTCCTCAACCGCCGTCCCGAGCTGGCCGGGCCGCTGGCGATCGCGTTCGTCGACTACCACCGGTTCACGGCCATCAACTACAAGCTGCCGCTGCTGGACATCCTCGTAGGGGCGGCCTCGCTCATCGCCGAGTACAACGGCATCAGCCGGGCCGGACATGTCAGGGACAAGATCGCCCAGTTGATCGCCTACGCCGAGACCGTCCGCGGCCTCGCAGAGCTGGCGGCAGTCCGGTCGCGGCCTGGACAGCACGGCATTCAGCAGCCCGACCCGCTCGCGGTCAACACCGCCAAGTACACCTTCGCCCACGGCTTCCACGACGCCGTGGCCAAGCTGATGGACCTCTCCGGCGGCCTGCTCATCACCGGTCCGGGCGGCGAGGACTGGGCCGACCCCGGCATCCGCGCCGTGCTGGAGAAGTACTACGCCGGTGCCGTCCCCGCCGAACAGCGGCTGCGCATGCTCAACTTCATCGGCGATCTGACCGCTCGCGACTACGGCGGCTACCAGGCCGTCCTCGCGACCCATGCCGAAGGGTCGCTGGAGGCCGAGAAGATGCAGATCGCCCGCTCCTACGACCCCGCCAGGGCCCGCGAGTACGTCACGCGGCTCGCCGGCCTCGACCACGGCTGAGGGGTGCGCCATGACGGGACCCCTCGCAGGACTGCGCGTCGTCGAGCTCGCCGGGATCGGGCCGGCCCCCCATGCGGCGATGATCCTGGCCGACCTCGGCGCCGATGTCGTACGCGTCGAACGTCCACAGGGGACGCTCGACCTCACCGACGGCAAGCCTGATCACCTGCTGCGCGGGCGAAGGTCGGTGGCCGCCGACCTCAAAGCCCCGCAGGGCCGTGAGCTCGTGCTGCGACTGGTGGCCCGGGCCGACGTGCTCGTCGAGGGTTTCCGGCCAGGGGTCGCCGAACGCCTCGGTGTCGGCCCCGAGGACTGCCACCGGGTCAACTCCCGTCTGGTGTACGGGCGGATGACCGGGTGGGGTCAGGACGGGCCGATGGCGCAGCGGGCCGGCCACGACATCAACTACATCGGCCTGACCGGTGCCCTGCACGCCATCGGGCGGCCCGGCGAACGGCCGGTGCCTCCGCTGAACCTCGTCGGTGACTTCGGCGGCGGCTCGATGTTTCTGCTGGCCGGTGTCCTCGCCGCCCTGTGGGAACGGGACCGCTCGGGCGAGGGCCAGGTCGTGGACGCGGCGATGGTCGACGGCACCACCGTGCTGCTGCAGATGATGTGGGCGATGCGCGGCCAGGACACCTGGTCCGACGAACGCGGCACCAATCTCCTCGACGGCGGCGCTCCGTTCTACGACACCTACGTGTGTCAGGACGGCCGCCATGTCGCCGTCGGAGCCATCGAGCCCCAGTTCTACCGAGCCCTGCTCGCCGGGCTCGGACTCGACTCGGGCACACTGCCCGACCAGGGAGACCGATCCGGGTGGCCTCGATTGCGCGACCGGCTCACCGAAGTCTTCCTCACCCGTCCCCGTGACGAATGGGCCGAGGTCTTCGCCGCCACCGACGCGTGTGTCACCCCGGTCCTGGCTCCTGGGGAAGTGCCACACCACCCTCATCTGGCCGCCCGCGGCGCCCTCACGGAGATCGGCGGGGTGCTGCAGGCCTCACCGGCGCCGCGCTTCTCGCGGACCGTCCCCCGGGCGCCGTCAGCTCCGCCACTGCTCGCAAGCGACACCGAAGCCGTGCTCGCCGACTGGAAAGCCTGAAAGGCAGGCCCTCGATGACACGCTCGATACTCGTCGAGCACGACGGATCCGTTGTGCGGATCACCTTCAACCGGCCGTCGCGCCTCAACGCCCTCACCACCGAGATGCTGACCCTTACCGCCGACGCGGTGGAGGCTGCCGGGCATGACACCGGTGTCCGGGCCGTGGTGCTCGGCGGCGCGGGACGCGCGTTCAGCGCCGGCGCCGACCTCGCCGGGGGCAAGGCAGGGACCCTGCCCGGCACCGACACGATCGACGCGGCCAACCGGCTCACGCTGGCCCTACGGCGGATTCCCCAGCCCGTCCTGGCGGCCGTGGGCGGACCCGCGGTCGGTGTCGGCTGCTCCCTGGCTCTGGCCGCCGATGTCACCGTGGCCCGGGAGTCGGCGTACTTCCTCCTCGCCTTCGCCAAGGTCGGTCTCATGCCCGACGGCGGTGCCACCGTGCTCGTCCCAGCGGCGGTCGGCCGTGCGCGCGCCACGCGCATGGCCATGCTCGGCGAACGTGTCCCCGCGTCCCTCGCCGCTCAGTGGGGCCTGATCACGCACGCCATACCCGACGGCGCCTTCGACGGCGAGGTCGAACGGCTGACGCGGCAGCTCGCTGAGGGACCGACGGCGGCGTTCGCCCAGACCAAACGTGCCCTCAACGCCTCGTCACTGGCACAGCTGGAGGACGCTCTCGCCGTCGAACGCGAGGGCCAGGCGCAGTTGTTCACTACCGCGGACTTCGCGGAGGGCGTGGCCGCATTCCGCGAGAAGCGCCACCCCGAGTTCTCCGGAAAGTAGACCCGGCTCGCACGCCGGAGAGGGAGCTCCGCATGGAACGCAACCTGTACACCTCGGACCATGAGGCCTTCCGTGACAGCGTCCGGAAGTTCGTCGAGCGGGAGGTCGCGCCGCGTCTGAGGGAATGGGAGGAGCAACGGCTGGTCGACCGCCGGTTGTGGCAGGTGGCCGCCCGCCAGGGCATCATCGGGCTGGCCGTGCCCGAGGAGCACGGCGGAGGCGACGAGCGCGACATCCGCTTCCGCGCCGTGGTGATGGAGGAACTGGCGGCGATCGGCGCGGCCTCGGTGCAACTGGGCCTCAGCCTCACCGAGGACATCGCGATGCCGTACTTCCTCGACCTCACTACCGAGGAGCAGAAACGACGCTGGCTGCCAGGGCTCGCCGCCGGGGAGCTGATCTCCGCCATCGCCATGACCGAGCCCGAGGCGGGCAGCGACCTGCAGGGCATGCGCACCACCGCCGTGCGCGAGGGCGATCACTGGCTGCTCAACGGTGCCAAGACCTTCATCACCAACGGGATCCAGGCCGACCTGGTCGTCGTCGCCGTACGCACCGACCCGTCCGCCGGGTCGAAAGGGATCAGCCTCTTCGTGGTGGAACGGGACACTCCCGGATTCGCCCGTGGCCGGAAGCTGGAGAAGATCGGCCTGCACGGTCAGGACACCGCGGAGTTGTTCTTCCGCGACGCCCGGGTGCCCGCCGCGAACCTGCTCGGCGAACTGGGTGGCGGGCTTCGCAGTCTGATCCGGTGCCTGCCGCGGGAGCGCCTCGCCATCGCGATGAGCGCACAGGCCGCCGCGGAAGCCGCCTTCGGCTGGACCCTGGAGTACGTGCGGGAGCGCAAGGCCTTCGGCCAGCCGATCGCCTCCTTCCAGAACACCGCCTTCACCCTCGCCGAACTGCGCACCGCACTGGACGTCAGCCAGGCGTTCATCGACCGGGCGATGCTCGCCCTCAACGACGGTCGGCTCACCGTGGAGGACGCGGCCAAGGCGAAGTGGTGGGCCACCGAATTGCAGCAGCGGGTCACCGACCGCGGTCTGCAACTCCACGGCGGCTACGGCTACATGACGGAGTACCCGATCGCCCGCGCCTTCCTCGACGGCAGAGTGCAGTCCATCTACGGCGGCACCAACGAGATCATGAAGGAGATCATCGGCAGACAGCTGATCCGGCCGAGCTGAACCGGCCGGACGGATGACGAGGTTCCCTCCACCTCGCCCGCATTTATCGATCGTTGACCAATCTGACGCCTGGAAGGCACCATGACCGCACCACAGCCCAGCGACGACGCCCCCGCAGCGGTACTGGAGCGGCACGGCCACACCGCGCTGATCACCCTCAACCGCCCCAGGGCACTGAACGCGGTCAACGCGGAGCTTTCCGCAGCCGCAGGCGCCGCCCTGAAGGAGTTCGCCGCCGACTCCACCCTGCGGGTCGCCGTGCTGACCGGAGCGGGCCGCGCGTTCTGCGCCGGCATGGACCTCAAGGCGGCCGCCGCGGGCCTTCCGGTCATGGCGCCCGGCAACGAGGAGTGGGGATTCGGAGGTGTGGTGAGCCACTGGGTGGACAAACCTCTGATCGCGGCGGTCAACGGCCACGCGCTGGGCGGAGGCGCCGAGATCGTGCTGGCCTGTGATCTCGCTGTCGCTGACGAGAACGCGGTGATCGGGCTTCCGGAGGTGCGGCGGGGTCTCATCCCGGGGGCCGCCGGGGCCGTTCGGCTGCCGCGCCTCATCCCCCGGAACGCGGCACTGGAAATGCTCCTCACCGGCGAGCCGATCACCGCGGCGACCGCCGCCCGATGGGGCCTGGTCAACAGAGTGGCACCCGCCGGCAAGTCCGTGGAGGTCGCCCTGGAACTGGCCGAGGCCATCGCCGCTGGCGCACCACTGGCACTCGGCGCCGTCAAGCGCCTCGTCCACGCCTCCCCCGATCTTGGATCGGACTGGGAGTCGAAGGCCTGGGCGGAGAACGACCGCGAATGGCAGGGGGTCAGCGCCAGCGCGGACGCTCTGGAAGGCCCGCGGGCCTTCGTCGAGAAACGCCCGCCACGCTGGACCGGACGCTGAGTGCTGTGGCCGGCGGCTTCTCCGGCCCGGACCAGGCCGCCGACGACGAATCCCGCCGCCTTGTAGGCTCCGCTGTGAAGAAGACCGGCCGGCCTGCACGACGCCAGGCTACGAAGGAGAGGTACGTGGCACGGCAGACGTCCCGGACGAAGCAGTCGGACCGGGCGCGACGCGAGGACCTCGAACTCGGCTTCGAGCCGGATCCGGGAGCCGACTGGCGACACTTCGAAGAGCTGAAGCTCTCCCCCTTCCTCGAAGCGGCCCTTGAGGAGTTCGGAGCTCATGGCTACCACGGCGGCTCCGTACGTGCCATCGCCAACCGCGTCGGCGTGACCCTGCCCACCCTGTATTACCACCACGGCAGCAAGCAGGATCTGCTCGTCACCCTCCTCATGGGATCAATGCACGACATCCTGGTCCGTTGCCGACACGCCCTGACCGAGGCCGGCGACCGGCCGGAGGACCAGGTCGCGCACATCGTGGAGTGCTTCACCCTGTACATGGCGCATCGGCGGCGCCTGGCGTTCCTCGACGGGGAGGTCCGCAATCTCGAACCCGAGAACCGCGAGCGATACATCGCGCAGCGCAACGAGCTCTCCGTAATGGTGCGACGCATCGTCGACGACGGCATCAAGGACGGCGTGTTCCATACGCCCTACCCGGCGGAGGCTGTCCGCGCCGTCGTCTCGATGTGCCAGGCCGTCGCCGTCTGGTACCGGCCGCAGGGCCCGCTGAGCGAAGCCGAGGTCGCACAGCGCTACGTCACGCTCGCCCTGGACGCCCTCGTGCTCCGTACTCGCGGAACGTAGCGCCGGGAGCGGTAGACCGCCAAACGTGCTGCCACCTGGTACCCAGCGCCTACGCGTCCGTGTCGCCCCAGACGGCAGCAAGGTCGACACCGAGTTTCTGCACAGCCCTGATCGGCTGCTCCGCCCAGATGGTCTTTCCGTTCTGGTGGTAGCGACTGCCCCATCGCTTGGTGAGCTGAGCCACGAGGAACAGCCCCCGCCCTCCTTCGTCACCGGCTCGCGCGCGACGCAAGCGGGGCTGGGTGTTGCTCCGGTCCGTGACCTCACAGACCAACGTGCTGTCGTCATGGAAAAGGCGGACACCGACCGTTCCGCCTGCATAGCGAATCGCGTTAGTGACCAGTTCACTGACGATCAGTTCTGTGGTGAAAGCGATTTCGTCGAGCCCCCATGCCGAGAGTTGTCGGGCGATGTCCCTGCGTGCGTCGGACACGACGGCCGGATCATCGGGAAACTGCCATTCGGCCGCGTGGGACACCGGAAGCCGGTGGATACGGGCCAGGAGAAGCGCCATGTCGTCTCGGGACGCCGGCTCAGCAGCCCCGGCCATGATGGCGTGGCCGATGTCTTGCAGCGCCCGAGCATCGCGGCAGAGCGTAGAAAGGGTGTCCAGGAGTTCCCGGGCTCCTTGTACGGCATCTCGGTCACGCCGTTCCACCAGGCCGTCGGTGTACAGGGCGAGCAGGCTGCCGGGTTCCAGGGTGACCGTGGTGGTGTCGAAGGGCATGCCGCCTACGCCGAGAGGCGGCCCCGGGGAGACGTCGATCAGACGACCTGTGCCAGCGGGCTCGATCACCACGGGTGGCAGATGACCTGCGCTGGCCAGGGAGCAGCTGCCGGTGACGGGGTCGTAGAGCGCGTAGAGGCAGGTGCCGCCAACTGTGTCCTGATCCTGGGGGTCGGCCTCCTCAGCGAGTTGTTGGACAAGGTCGTCCATGCGCATGAGCAGCTCACCCGGCTCCAGCTCCAGGTCGGCCAGCGTCCGCATGGCGGCCCGGAGACGCCCCATGGTGGCCGCGGCGTGCAGACCGTGGCCGATGACATCCCCCACGACGAAAGCCACACGCAACGACGGCAACGGGATGACGTCGAACCAGTCGCCGCTGATGTCCGCGGCGCCGCCCGCGGGGGCGTAGCTGCCAGCCGACTCGGCCGCCGTATTGCTCACGGTGGGGCGGGGAAGCAGGCGCTGCTGCAGTGCGACCGCCGCCCGGTGCTCGCGTGTGAAGCGGCGGGCGTTGTCCACGCACAGTGCTGCCCGCGAGACGATCTCCGCCAGCAGGTCCGCGTCCTCCTGCTCGAAAGGCTCGGGCCGCTCAGTGCGCCACAGCGCGACCGAGCCGAGCAGGAAGCCGCGCGCGAACAGTGGGCCGGCAATCACCGAGTGCCCGTGTTCAGGGACGAACAGCGGGACCAGCGCCGGGTCCCCGAGCCGGCCGACCTTCTCCCGATCGGACAGCCTGAAGACCTTGCCTTGCTGCAGGGTCCGCATGAGGGGCAGGTCCGGGAAAGGAGGCACCGCCGCGCCCGGCTGAAGGAGCGCATGCGGCCAGGAGCCGGCTGCCGAGGCGACCGCAGCCCGGCGCAAGTGCAGTTGTCCCCCGCCGAAGATCTTGGGAGGCTCGTTCCCGTCGAGCACGGCCTCAGCCAGCTCCACCCACCCCACGTCCCCGAGTGCCGGGACGAGGACGTCCACGAGGTCCTGGGCGGTGCGCGTGACATCCAGAGAGTCACCGAGACGAGCCGACGCCTCGTGGCTGATCTCCATACGACGCCGCGCTCGCTGCTCCTCGGTGCGATCGGTATAGACCGCCGCGACCCCTGTCGGGCGTTCGCACTCGTCCTCCAGCCGGAAGGCAGACAGGGACAGGTGTCGCTTCCTCCCGGACGCGTCAGACGAACCCATCCGCAATTCTCCGGCCACAAGTGGCATCCCGGTGACGAGTACCGGACGCAGGTGGTCCGCGATCTCCTGAAGCAGCGCACGGCCATGCATTCCGGCGGTGGCATTGGTACGTACGACCTTCAGTTCCGTGTCGTAGAGGGCGACCCCGAAATGGGACTGGGCGAGCAGGGCGCACAAGAAGGACCAGCCCTGCCCGCGTTCGCCTCCATCACGCCCAGGACCCGCCACAAGCACGATCTCAGAGGAACCGTCCAGGCGCACCGCGTCCACCGTGAGCGCGACCGGTCGGCCTGACCGGTGCCGAAAGACGACGTGCTCCGACGAAGCGAGCATGGAATCACCCCATGCGTCCACACGGCTTCCCTGCGAGGGGTCAGCGAGCAGCTTCGCCATCGGCTGCCCACAGACCTCGCCGGCCGCGTGCCCCAGCAATTGCGCGGCTGCCTGAGACCATCCCTGCACGGTTCCCGCATGATCGAGCAGGATGACCACGATCTCGTCGGCCGAAACACTTGCCTCGTCGCGTTCGCTCGGGACTGTCATGAGCCACCTCACCAGTGGCCCCATGCTCTGGGCCACACTCCATTATGGTGAGCCTGGGCCAGAGAGCGCTTTTACGAGACCCCATCCCGCGGCATCGCTGCTCCACCGCCCCCTGCTGCACCACCTTGTGGCAACGATCATGAAATGCAGACCGGAGGGGGACGCCATCAGCGGCCGGTCGGACGGGGTCCCGTTCCGCGCCACTCCCAGATCGTGGGCTCAGCGATACGTACCGTCCGCGATGGAGAGGCGTCGACCACCTGACCGGTGCCGGACGGCTCGCGCTCTCGCATGCACCAAGGACGCGTATGCCCAGGTGGACAGAGCCGCGTCGAAGCCGCCGACGAGGTTGTGGGGGCGGCGGTGGGGCAGCGGGGCGATGGGTGGTCATCCACGCCGCAGATAACGCGGCGACGCACTCGGTAACCTTGCCGTTCGTGCCATGCGACGGTGCGTGAGCCAGGCGGTCGACTCGCCCGCGGGTGAGATCGCCGTAGGAGCTGTTGCCGCGCGGTTGTGCTCCCGATGAGAGGGCGAGCCGGCGCACGGATGTCGACCGGTGCTTCCTCGGCAACGTTCCCGGGGCCGGTCCGCACCTCGGCATGGTCCGCGTCGCAGCTGCCTGCTTCAGCCCTCCGATCGGCATGTCCCAAACCTCGGGGCGAGGTCGGGGTACGGCGACGAGACGGTTTACCGGGGGGCCATGCGGATGGCGCCGTCGAGGCGGATGGTCTCGCCGTTGAGCATGGGGTTGGCGACGATGTGGGCGGCCAGTGCCGCGTACTCGCTCGGGTCGCCCAGACGCGCAGGGTGCGGGACCTGGGCCCCCAGCGACGCGACGGCCTCTTTGGGAAGGGTGTCGAACAGGGGGGTGTGGAACAGGCCCGGGGCGATGGTCACCACGCGGATGGCGAGGCTCGCCAGGTCACGGGCGATCGGGAGGGTCATGCCGACGATGCCGCCCTTGGAGGCTGAGTAGGCGGCCTGGCCGATCTGGCCGTCGAAGGCGGCGACGGACGCGGTGTTGACGATGACGCCGCGCTCCTCGCCGAGCGGTTCGGCCCGCCCGATCCGCTCGGCGGCGAGCCGGATGACGTTGAACGTGCCGATCAGGTTGACCTGGACGATCTTGGTGAATGTGTCGAGCGGGTGCGCGCCCGTCTTGCCGACCGTCTTGGCGGCGGGTCCGATTCCCGCGCAGTTGACAGCGGCCCGGAGGGTTCCCAGTGACTGCGCGAGGTCGAGGGCGGCGGACACGTCCTCCTCGCTGGTGACGTCGGCCGGGGCGAAGGCCACCTGGTCGCCGAGTTCCTCGGCGACTGCCTTGCCCTTGGAAGACGGCAGGTCGACGATGACGACCGTGGCTCCCGCCTCGACAAGTTTCCGCACGGTCGCCAGACCGAGGCCGGAGGCCCCTCCGGTGACGAGGGCGACGCTGCCTGCGATGTCCATGTGTTCTCCTAACTTTTCGTTGGTGGGCCGTCAGATGCGTTCGATGAGCGTGGCGTTGGCCATACCGCCGCCCTCGCACATCGTCTGCAGGCCGTAGCGTCCGCCGGTTGCCTGCAGGTGGTGCACCAGCGTGGTGAGCAGCCGGGCGCCGGACGCGCCCAGTGGGTGGCCCAGCGCGATGGCGCCACCGCGGGGGTTGAGCCGCTCGGGGTCGGCGCCCAGTTCCCGCTGCCAGAGCAGGGGGACGGGCGCGAAGGCCTCGTTGACCTCGTACGCGTCGATGTCGTCGATGACCAGGCCCGCACGGGCCAGAACCTTCTGGCTGGCCGGGACGACACCTGTGAGCATCAGCAAAGGGTCGCTGCCCGTGACGGCGAAGGAATGGAAGCGGGCCAGAGGTCGCAGACCGAGCGCGGCGGCCCTTTCCTCGCTCATGATCAGGACGGCGGACGCGCCATCGGTCAGCGGCGAAGAGTTGCCCGGCGTGATCCGCCAGTCCTCGATCTCCGCAAAGCGCCGGGCGATCATCTCGTCCGCGAACGACGGCCGCAGCGCGGCCAAGCCGGCCGCGTCCGTCCCCGGCCGGACCGTCTCGTCCACGGTGAGGGCGCTCCCCTCCGGACCGGTGACCGGCACGATCTCCTTCTCGAAGGCCCCGGACTCCGCTGCCGCCGTCGCTCGCGCGTGCGATCGCGCGGCATACGCGTCAAGAGCGTCGCGGTCGAACTTCCAGCGTGCGGCGATGAGTTCGGCTGCCACGCCCTGGTTGACCAGCCCGTCGGGGTAGCGTGCGGCGAGTCCGGGGCCGAATGGCTCCCGGCCCTGGAGCGCGGAGCCCATCGGCACCCGGCTCATGGACTCCACCCCGCACGCGATCACCACGTCGTAGGCACCGGCGATCACGCCCTGTGCGGCGAAACTCGCGGCCTGCTGGCTCGATCCGCACTGCCGGTCGATGGTCGTCGCCGGGACCGACTCGGGAAATCCCGCGCCAAGGACCGCGCTGCGCGCGATGTTCATCGCCTGCTCGCCGGCCTGCCCGACACAGCCGGCGATCACGTCGTCGACCAGGACGGGGTCGAGATCGTTGCGTGCGACCAGAGCGCGCAGAACTCCCGACAGCAACTCGGTCGGGTGGATCCCGGACAGCTGCCCGCCCGGCTTGCCCCTGCCGGACGGGGTGCGTACGGCGTCCACGATGACGGCGTCGGTCATGTTCTGCCCCTCCACTGCTGTGCAACCCAGATCGAATATATCGATCGATAGATATTGCATCCTAGGAGCGCCGCGCTTCCCCCATCAAGACTCTTGACGCGATACCGCCCGGGACCTAGGGTCCCGATCTATCGATCGATAGATTTCATGGGAGCCGCCATGAAAATCCGAGCCCGCCGCCCTCAGGGGCGCTACTCCGTCTCCAGCGTGCCGGGCATCATCCACACCTCCGCGCCACTCCCCGTCAACGCCAAACAGGCGCTGAGGCGCAGCTGAAGCCGATCCTGTAACGGCTGGTCCTGCGCGAAGCAGAGCGGCCTTGGTCGGCCCGGAAGAGTCAGAGTTCACCGACCCTGCCGCGGCGGTCCCCGCCGCGCTCTCCCCCTCCTGGAGATGACAGTGCCGTCAAATCCCCGTACGGCGGCCCCCGAGGCCGTTCCACTCCACCGTTCAGCCCGCGCGTCTTTTGCCGCGGCCATCGCGACCTCTCTCGAGTGGTACGACTTCTTCATCTACTCCACCGCTGCCGCGCTGGTCTTCAACACGACGTTCTTCGCGACCGACAACGCTGTTGTCTCCGCTCTCAATTCCTTCGCCACCGTGGCGGTGGGCTTCATCGCCCGGCCCATCGGTGGCGTCGTGGCGGGCGCGCTGGGCGACAAGCACGGACGTAAGCCCGTGCTTGTCGGCGCCATGATCCTCATGGCGGTGGCTACCACGTTGATCGGCTTCGTGCCGAACTCCGAGGTGGTATGGCTTGCGCCGACACTGCTGATCGCCCTGCGCCTGTGCCAGGGGCTGGCCGTCGGGGCGCAGTGGAGCAGCGCGGTCCTGGTGGCAACGGAGAACGCGCCCGCGCACCTACGCGGCTTCTTCGGCAGTTTCGCCCAGCTCGGCGTCCCGATCGGAGCGGTGCTCGGCAATGTGGTGTTTCTGATCGCCACCGCGGCCTCCTCGCCGGAAGCCTTCGTCGACTGGGTGTGGCGTATCCCCTTCTGGATCAGTCTGATCATGCTCCCGATCGCCTTCGCCATCCACCGCTTCCTCGAGGAGACCCCCGAGTTCAAGGCGGTCGCGGCGAGAGCCGCCGAACAGCCCCAGGTCCAGCGCTCCGGGTTCCTTGAGGTCGTCCGTCACAACCCGGGCGCGATCCTGGCCGCGGCCGGCGCCAACACCGTAGGCGTAGTGCTTTTCCAGGTGACGGTCGCCGGCTCGGTGCAGTTCGTGACCACCTACCTTGAGGTCACTCGTACCGCGGCTCTGACCTGGGTTCTGATCACGTGCACCCTCATGATGCCGTTGGTGCCGTTCTTCGGCTGGCTGTCGGACCGCTTCGGCCGCAAGCTGGTCTTCGGGCTGGGGGCCGCCGCGATGCTGGTCTGGGGAGTACCGATGTGGCTACTCATCCCCGCGTCGGGGCCCGACCAGATCTGGCCGTTCGCCTTGGCCATCGTAGGCGCCGGTATCGCCATGTCACTGCAGACCGGTACTCAGGGCACGCTCATCGCCGAACTCTTCCCACCGGAGGTCCGTTCCTCGGGCGCCTCGCTCGGCTATCAGATCGCCGGGATCATCGGTGGCTTCGGGCCCTTCGTCACCGTTGCGCTGATCAACGGCAACACCGCGAACGCCTGGCGGGTCGGCGTACTCATCGCCGCTCTCGCCGCGGTCTCCCTGATCTGCCTGCAGCTGATCATTCGTCGCCGCTATCACTCGACACCCGGCCCCGCCGTGTCCGGCGAGGCTGAGGCCCTCTCGGCCCGCTGACCCTGGGAGCATCCATGCACACCGCTACGCTCTCGCCCGGGACCCCCTTCCCCGACGCCATGGCGCACACCGATCCCGCACGGCCGGCGTTCGTCATGGCCGACACCGGGCAGGTGGTGACCTACGGCGAGCTGGTCGAGTCGTCCCGGGCCATCGCGGCCCTGCTGTGGTCCCGCGGGCTTCGGCACGGCGACTGTGTCGCCATCCTGATGGAGAACACCGCCGATTACCTCCCGGTGGCATGGGCGGCACAACGATGCGGCCTGCGCTACGTCGGCCTGCCGACCCGGCTCGAACCCGCAGAGGCCGCCTACATTCTGCGCGACTCCCGCGCCCGTGCCCTCGTCACCAGCCCGGCCCACATCGAGCGGGCCACAGCCGCGCTGCAGGAAGCGCCCGGGGTCGAACTCCGGTTCAGCACCGGGCCCGCGGCTGACGGTTTCGAGGAACTGGCCGAGGCCAGGACGGCCGCCCCGCGAGTCGTGCCCGAGGAGCGGGAGGGCATCGACCTGCTCTATTCCTCGGGCACGACCGGCCGGCCCAAGGGCGTCGCGGCGAGCCTGCCACTGGCCCCGTTGGGCACCCCGCCCGGCGTCGCCACCCTGCTGCACGAGCGCTGGGGCCTCGACGAGAAGGCGGTCTACCTTTCGCCAGCGCCGCTGTACCACGCTGCTCCGCTGCGCTTCTGCATGACGGTGCACCGCTACGGCGGCACCGTCGTGATCATGGAGCGCTTCGACGCCGAGGCCGCACTCGAGCTCATCGAGCGCCATCGCGTGACCCACACCCAGATGGTGCCGACGATGCTCACCCGGATCCTCAAGCTGCCTGCGCAGGCACGCGCGCGACGGGACATGTCGTCCTTGCGGGTCCTCGTGCACGCGGCGGCACCGTGCCCGCCCGAAGCCAAGCGGTCCCTGATCGACTGGCTCGGGCCGATCGTGCACGAGTACTACTCGTCCACGGAGAACTACCTGTTCACCGCGATCGATTCCAAGGAGTGGCTCGCGCACCCGGGCTCGGTCGGGCGGGCGCTGGTCGGGCGGCCGCACATCCTCGACGAGATCGGCCAGGAGCTGCCCGCGGGTGAGACCGGGACGATCTGGTCCGAGGGCGGGTTGCCGTTCGAGTACCTCAACGACCCTGCCAAGACCGCCGAATCCCGCAACGACCGCGGCTGGACCACGGTCGGCGACCTCGGCCACCTCGACGCCGACGGCTACCTCTACCTCGCTGACCGCCGCGCCGACCTCGTCCTCTCCGGCGGGGTGAACATCTACCCCCAGGAAGCCGAGAACGTCCTGGTCGGGCACCCGGACGTGGCCGACGCCGCGGTCTTCGGCATTCCGCACGACGAGCTGGGCGAGGTCGTCCACGCCGTGGTCCAGCTCCGCCCGGGGTGCGAGCCGGGCCCGGAGGTGGCCGAGCAGCTCATCGGCTGGTGCCGGCAGCGCCTCTCGACGTACAAGTGCCCACGCGGCCTCGACTTCGCCGACCAGCTCCCGCGTTCACCCACGGGCAAGCTGTTCAAGCGCGAACTCAAGGAGCGATACCGATGAGTCCGGTGAGTGCGGAGTCGAGCTGCCCCGAGGCCGGGGCCAGGGTAGCTGTGGAACGGCACGGTCACGTCCTTGTCATCCGGATGCGGCGCCCGGCCAAGCGCAACGCCATCGACCCGGGCATGACCACGTCGCTGGATACGGCACTGAACGAACTCGACGACGATCCGGATCTCCGGTGCGGGATCCTCACCGGTGGCGAGCAGGTGTTCTCGGCCGGGACCGACCTTGCGGTGGGGGCCGGGGACCCGACGCCCCGTGGAGGGCCGTACGGAGTCGTCCGCAGGCAGCGCACCACTCCGCTGATCGCCGCGGTCGAGGGCGTCGCCTTCGGAGGCGGATTCGAGCTGGTCCTGGCCTGTGACATGGTCGTGGCGGGCCGGTCGGCCCGGTTCGCTCTGCCCGAGGTCTCCCGGGGCGTGGTGGCCACCTGCGGAGCATTGTTCCGGGCCTGGCGGCCACTGCCGCTGAATGTGGCCAAGCAGATGCTGCTGACCGGCCTGCCCCTGTCGGCCTCGCGAGCCCACCAACTCGGGCTGGTCAACGAGCTGGTGGACGACGGGCAGGCGGAGGCTGCGGCCCTCACGCTGGCGGAGCAGGTCTGTGCGAATTCCCCACTGTCGGTGACTGCGACCCTCACCGCGGTGGACCGGGTCGCCGGCGAGACGGACGAGTTCGGATGGGAGGTCACCCGGCATGCCATCGACACCGTCCTCGGCTCCGAGGACCAACGCGAGGGTGTGTCCGCCTTCCTGGAGAAACGAAGACCCCGCTGGCGAGGCCGCTAACCCTCGGAGACCTCCCAGGCCCCTCTCCCCCGCGCCCAACACCTGGACCCGAGCCCCCGCCCAAGGCCGGGCCCCGGACTCGCCCCTCGACATCGGAGGAACCTATGCGCCGCGTGATCTGCTCGGAATTCGGCGATCCGCCGGCCCTGCAGGTCCTGGAGGAGCCGACGCCGCAGCCGCGGCCCGGCGAGGTGCTCATCGAGGTGACGGCCGTCGGTGTCAGCTTCGTCGATGGACTCATCGTCCGCGGTGCCTACCAGGTCCGGCCGCCACTGCCGTTCACTCCGGGAACTTGCGTGGCGGGCCGCGTGGTCGCGGCCGGTGAGGGCGTCGGGAGCCCTCACGTCGGAACCGAGGTGGCGACGGTGCTGACCGATTTCGGCGGCTATGCCTCACACGTCACCGTGCCGGCCGGTGTCGTTGTCCCGCTGCCCGCCGGCGTGAGCGCCGACATCGCCGCGGCGGCCATGGAGAGCTACCTGACCGTGGTGTTCGCCACCACTCATCGCGTCACGATCGAGCCCGGAGAGCAGGTAGTCGTCCTCGGCGCCGGCGGCGGCATCGGCCAGGCCGCGATCGACGTGGCCCGCAGCCATGGTGCCCGTGTCGTCGCGGTGGCTTCCACGGAGGACAAGCGCACCGCAGCCAAGGCGGCCGGAGCCGAAGTGACAATCGGCTACGACCACCTCAAGGACGGCATCCGTGCCGCCACCGGCGGCGGCGCGGACATCGTCATCGACCCGGTCGGAGGGCCCGCGGCCGAAAGCGCGCTGCGGGCACTGGCGACCGGTGGGCGCCTGTGCGTACTCGGCTTCGCCTCCGGCGACATCCCCCGGCTCCCGGCGAACATCGTGCTGCTGCGCAACCGCTCGATCATCGGCGTCGACTGGGGCGACTGGTCACGTGCAGCCGGCGGAGCCCGCGGCAACGCGGCCCTCCTCGCCGACGTCCTGGCCAGGATCAGTCGTGGCGAGTTGCACCCTGCGCGGCCTTCGACCGCACCACTGGCCGACGCCGGCCGAGTGCTCCAGATGTTCGGCGAACGCCGAGCGGTAGGCAAGTACGTCCTGCACCCGTGATTACGGAAAGGCGTTGCATTTGAGTACCGCAGAGATCCGCGACACGTCCGGGGCGAACGGGCCCGCCGAGGCCAGCGAGTTCAAGGGGCTGCTCACGCGGCGATGGAGCTGTCGCGCCTACCTGCCGGACCAGGTCCCGGACGACGTCATCACCGAGATGTTCGCCATGGCGCAGCGCACAGCGTCCTGGTGCAACACCCAGCCCTGGCACGTCTATCTGACCAAGGGAGAGGCGACCCGGCGTCTGGCCCAGAGCCTGACCGAGCACGCCCGCACCCACCAGCAGGTCTCCGATCTCGAGGCACCGGCTCAGTACCGCGGTGTGTACCGGGAGCGCCGCCGGGAGGCGGGATACGCGCTCTACACCAGCCTCAGGATCGAGAAGACCGACCTGGCGGCGCGCGAGGCACAACTGCTGAAGAACTTCGAGTTCTTCGGCGCCCCCCATGTCGCGGTCATCACCACCGACCGCGACCAGGGCGTGTACGGAGCAATCGACTGCGGCGGCTACGTCGCGAACCTGCTCAACGCCGCCACCTCACTCGGCATCGCGACCCTCCCGCAGGCCGCGATCGCCATGCACTCCGACCACGTCCGAAACCACTTCCGGATCCCGGAAGACCAACTGATCGTCTGCGCGGTCTCCTTCGGCTACCCCGACACCGACGATCCGGTCAACGGCTTCCGCACAACCCGCGCCGATATCGGCGAAACCGTCGTCGTGATCAACAACTGATCATCGGGCGGCCACCCTGCAGATTGGCCTGTTGCTCCGAACTGCTCGTATGCCCGCTCACCCCCGGGGCTCGGCATCTGACGGGAACGCCACAGCCGTCGCCCTGGGTAAGGGCCAGCGCGCCGCATCGGCGACCTGACAAACACTGCCGCGCACAGTCGAGTTCGTCGCCGAGCTGCCCGCGGCCCGACTCCTGAAAACTCCGCACCGACACCACCGTCCGACCGCATCACAGGAACGAGCAGAGCTGATGAAGCGCACCGTCTTCAACGAGGAGCACGAGGCCTTCCGGGCCGTGATCCGGGACTTCGTCGCAGGCGAGGTCGTGCCCCACTTCGCCGACTGGGAAGAGGCCGGTCTCCCGCCGCGCGAGTTGTTCCGCAGGCTGGGCGCGCTGGGCGTGACGGGGTTCGGGATCCCCGAGGAGTACGGCGGCCCCGGTGACCCCGGATACAAGTACCAGGCCGTCCTGAGCGAGGAGTGCGCCTACGCCGGCGTCATGCTCGGCCACTACGTGCTCAACACCGGCATCGTCCTGCCCTACCTGCTCAACTTGGCCGACGAGGAGCAGAAGAAGCGCTGGCTGCCCGGCATCGCCACCGGCGACATCATGCTGTGCATCGCCATGACCGAACCCGGCACCGGCTCCGACCTCGCCGGCATCCGCACCACCGCCACTCCGTCCGAGGACGGCACCCACTACATCCTGAACGGCTCCAAGACCTTCATCACCGGCGCCCGCAACTCCGAACTGTGCGTGGTCGTCGCCCGCACCTCGCCGGCCTCCGCGGACAGCCGCCGGGCCGGCCTGAGCCTGCTGGTCGTCCCCACTGACAGCGAGGGCTTCGCCTTCGGCCGCAAGCTGCAGAAGATCGGCCTGCGCTCGTCCGACACCAGCGAACTGTCCTTCACCGACGTCAAGGTGCCCGTGGAGAACCTGCTCGGCGAGGAGGGCCGGGGTTTTGAGTACCTGGGGCAGAACCTGGCACGCGAACGGCTGGCCATCGGCGCCGAAGCGATCGCCCGCGCCCGCGCCGCGATCACGTTCACCAAGGACTATGTGCGTGAACGCCAGGTCTTCGACCGACCGGTCGCCCACTTCCAGAACACCAAGTTCGTCCTCGCCGAGTGCGACACCGACGTGGCCGCCGCCGAGGCGCTGTGCGACCGGGCACTCGACCTGGAGGAGGCCGGCGAGCTCACCGCCGCCGATGCCGCCCGGGTCAAGCTGTGCGGCACCGAGGTCGCCGGCCGGGTCATCGACAAGTGCCTCCAACTCCACGGCGGCTACGGCTACATCCTGGAGTACCCGATCGCCCGGATGTACGCCGACACCCGCATCAACCGGATCTACGGCGGCACCAGCGAAGTCATGAAGTCGATCATCGCCAAGGACATGGGGTTGTAGCGGCAAGAACTGCTCCGCCTCCATGCCGTTCGGCATTCCCCTCGTCGCCCCGTCGTCACCCCAGACAGGGCGTCCTGGGCGAGCGGTCCGAGGTAGCCGCGTGAAGGACGTGGTCCTGCACTCGAAGCCCTGGCCTCCGCGAATCGGACCGGCGGGAAGCCGTCTCGATGCTCGGCGCGGTACCGTCTGGTCGCCGATTCGGCCGGCCTCGTCGGGTGTCTGGTCAGCCTGACCGTCGACGAGCCCGCCATCAGGGTCCGGGAATCCGCTCTGATCTGACCGGGCATGCCTGGCTTCGGTGCGCGGCCGCCGGAAGTGATGCGGCACGCGGGCGACGGCCGGACCAGGCCTACGCGTGGTCCCGCACAATGATCTTTCCGGTGTTCTTGCCGTGCAACATGCCCAGGAATGCGTCCACGATGTGCTCGAACCCGTCCACCACCGTCTGATCCAGCGCTAGTCGGCCGCTCTGCAGATGAGGGACCGCGAACTCATACAGCTCGTCCTGCAGGTCGCGGTAGTTGCTGACCAGGAAGCCCTCCATGCGCAGGCTCTTCTCCACGATGTCCGAGTAGTTGAAGTGCGGCGGAGGCGCGTCCGGGGTGTTGTAGCGGCTGATGGTGCCGATCCGGACGATGCGCCCGAACTCGCGCAGTGCGCCCACCGCGGCGGCCAGTTGTTCGCCGCCGACGTTGTCGACGAAGACGTCGATGCCGTCCGGTGCAGCCTTGGCGAGCAGGTCAGCGGCGAGGCCGTCGTGGTAGTCGAACGCCGCGTCGTAGCCCACCTCTCGGATCAGGTGGTCGGCCTTGGCCGCCGAGCCCGCGCTGCCGACGAGTCGCCCGGCGCCCAACAGCCGGGCGAACCGGCCGGTGGCGGTGCCGACGCCGCCGGCTGCGGCGGAGACGAAGAGGTCGTCGCCCTCGCGGAGCCGGGCGATGCGGGTGAGGCCCACGTAGGCGGTCAGTCCGGTGCCACCGAGGACGCTCAGGTAGGCCGTCAGGGGGACCCCGTCGAAGCGGGGGAGTTTGCGGATCTCCTCGGGTCGGACCACGGAGTGCGTGCGCCAGCCCTGCCGGTGGAACACGATCTCGCCCTCGGTCAGTTCCGGCGTCCGCGAGGCGACGACGCGCCCGAGAGTCCGGCCCTCGAGCGGTGTGTGGAGCGCGAAGCCGCCGGGCACGTCGTCCATCATCTCGCGGTGGTACGGGTCGACGGACCAGTAGAGGTTCTCCACGAGCGCGGTGCCGACCGCGGGATCGGGAATCGCGGACTCGACGAAGGCGAAGTCCTTGGTGGTGGGGAAGCCGTGGGGACGGGCGGTCTGCTGGACGGTGATCGCGTTCTCGGTCATGACGGGACCGTAGGACGGGAATGGCGCCCTCGGGCAGGCGGTTGGGCTCATGTGCCCCCCCGTTCCATGAACAGTTCTCATACCCTGAGGTGAGCACCCTGTGGCCCGCACGACCGACACCGATCTGGCTCCGCACGAACTGCGCATCCTAGTGGCGGTTGCGGACGCCGGCGGCTTCTCGGCCGGGGCCGAAGCACTCGGCCTGACACAGTCCGCGGTCTCCCACTCGGTCCGCGGCAGCGAGCGCAAGATCGGCGCCGTTCTGTTCGAACGCGGCCGCAGCGGTGCGAGACCCACTCCGGCGGGGGACAAGGCTGTGGCGCATGCGCGCCGTATCCTGCGGCTGCTGGACGTGCTCGTCGCCGAAGTGCGGGGAGCCGCCCGGTCCGAAGCAACGCAGTGGCCGGAGGGCCCGCTGCGGATCGCGGCCTTCCGCAGCACCGCGCTGCACCTGCTGCCGCCGGTCCTGCAGCGGCTGCGCGCGCGGTATCCCGAGATCGAGCCGCAGGTACGGATCGTCCGCGAGGTCGGGCGCGGCACGGCGGGCGAGGTGGCCGACGGGCGGGCGGATCTCGCCATTGCCACCCTGGACGGAACACACCTGCCAGCGGGGCTGGTGGCGAGCGGACTCTTCGAAGAGAGCTACTCCCTGGTCCATCCGGCCGGACACCCGGCTCCGCGCTCGCTGCCGCTGGTCGACTGGGCCGAGAACTGCGGCTCGTACACCCGCGCCTGGTGGGGCGCGCAGGACTGGATCCCGAGGGCCACGATCGAGGCCGAGGATGACGGAGCAGTGCTCTCGCTCGTGAGCGGGGGGCACGGAATGGCGATCATGCCCACGCTCTCCCTGGTCGGAGCACCGGATGCGATCGAGATCACTGATCTCGGTCCGGAGCGTCCGACGCGCCGTGTCGGCTATGTGACCACCCCGGAGCTCGCCGGCTCCGCCGTCGTGCGCGCTCTGGTGCGGGAGCTGCGGGCCGCCGGCTCCGCCATCTGACGAGCAGCGGGCAGCCAGTGCCCAAGGCCCTGCTGTCAGATCTGAACCCGTTCGATGAGAACACGGCCTTCCCCACCGAACTCGCGGTCGCCGCTTGACGTGTCAACAGCCTGAGGTGTCTATGCGGTCACAGCACGAGCGAGGGACAGCGCGCCCGGGAAGCACCCGCCGCTACGCGTGCTTCCCATCCTCGCGGCGGTGCCGCCCGCGGTGCTGTCCGGCACCGACACGGCGAACGTTGTCGAACTCGCCGACCCCCTGGAGCCGCAGGCCGTCTTGACCCGCCTGCGCGCCGCCGCGACGGCCCCCGGGCCGCTCACCATCTTCATCGCGGGCCAGGTGCAGCTGGACCGCCGCCAGCACCTGCCCCACCTCGCGCTGGCCCGCTCGCCCCCGGCCACCGTCCGTTTACACCGGGTTCCCCTGGCACTGGTTCCGCGAGGAACTGCGCCTGCGCGCCCCGGGTTCGACGTCCCTCCTCGTCGACCTGCACGCCGACGCGGAGACCTGGGACTGGCTGCGGTGGCGGGTCCGACGTATATGAAGGCGGTCGCGACGCTGCTGCGGGGGGGGGCACCGGCCGCCGCTGGAGCAGTTGCATCAGCAGGAGCTGTCCCGGATCGCCCCGGAGGGCGGGGTGGGCAGGGGCATCGTCCTTACGGCAGGGCAGGTTCCGATGCAGGCGTCTGTCCCTACGGCGGTCCCGGCCCCGCCTGCGGCAGCGGCACCGATGCCGAAGCCGATGCCCATGCCGAGCCCGGCGTCGGCGCCCGCGCCAAGTCCGACGTCGGCTCCCATGCCGAGCCTGGCGCCGACTTCTGCGCCGGGCGCCCTTCCAAGCCCCGCACCCGTCCCCGTACCCGCCAACCCCCAACCCTCGTCCTGCCCCCTCCCGAACACCCCACCGCCCCTCCCCCAACCCCCACGACGCCATCACCACAGCCGTCCAATCCGGCCGTCACGAAGACGCCGACGAGCTCGCCGCCATGGAGGAGCACGGCGCCGTACAAGCGCACGGCCCCGGCTCCCAGCAGGCCCCCCACTGGAGTGAGGTCCGGGCCGATCTGGCGATGCTCGCAGGGGACCCGGTGCGCAGTTGCCGTACCTGGCTGGCGATCGCCTCGGCGCGGCTCATCGCAGGACAGGCCCCGGACGCGGTCGATCGCGCCCACCACAAGTGGGGCCAGATCCGTGACGCGATGCTCGCTCGCGAGCTCGGCCCCGAGCTCGCCGAGCTGAGGAGCAAGGTGCCGGGGCGTCGGCGTGGCGCCCTGGAGAACGTCCGTCAGCGGCTGGAGCAGTTGCAGCTCAGCGGGTAAATGTGAGTACCGTCGGCCGCCGTACCGGAAGCCCCCCGGCGGGACAGGGGGGAGTGTCCCCGCCGGGGGCGGCTCAGGTGCGGCGGGCGTCAGAACGCCGGGACCGCCGACGGCCGGGCCTTGTTGATGTTGCTCTGGAGGTTGCCGGCCAGCGGGAAGTTGGCCCTGCCCCATGTGGAGTTCCACAGGGCGTTGCGCGGCGCGTCGGCCATCTGCGTCAGGTCGGCCAGGGACATGCGGTCCCACTGGCCGTACGCCTCCGGGCGCTCGCCCCACTTGGCGAAGCGGAAGGCGTGGGTGCTCGCGCCGTCCTTGTGGTAGACGATCTGGACGTGGTTGCCGTCCATCGGCACCTCGCTGATCGGGTGGGTGCTGTAGCCGCCGTGGCGGGAGGCGGCCAGGTAGCGGGGCTTCTCCTCGCCCTGCTTCTGGAAGACCACGACGGACTCCCAGTCGTGGCGGTGGCCGAAGGCGTCGGTGCCGCTGACCGCCTGGTCCTTCTCGAAGTAGAGCCCGTAGACGTAGGCGCACCAGCCGTTCTTGCACATGGACTGCGTGTACAGGTTGGCCACGTGGGGGTGCCGGCAGGCGCCGGTGATCGACCCGCTGTTCTTGAGGCCGCCGTTGAGGTGCCCGCTCGGGTCGACAGCCGCAACGGGGAAGCAGCTGTCCGAGTCGTAGTCGAATTCCGGCATGTACTTGAGTTGGAAGGCGGTGGCCTTCTGCGGCACCAGAGTCAGGACGCCGGCGTTGGCGCTGCCGCCCAGTCCGGCGGTCAGCGCGGCGACGCTGCCCAGGACCAGCGCGGCCTTGGCGATACGGGACGTGGCTGTCTTCGGCATACGTGAGTTCTCCAGTTCGGTCTGCCGGGGAATGCCGGGGAATCCGGCGACGGGACCGAGCCTGGAGAACGCACGGTTGATCGGCAGCTACCCCTGCCAGATCAATCAATTACGGCGGAATGTCCGGTCTTGCATTTACTCGGATGTCATCAACCACACACCTTGCGTTGGTTCACGGGGGATCAGAGGGAAACGTAGGTTGAACGCCTCTGGTCGTGATGTCCGGACATATTCACCGGGCGCAGAGGGCCATACGGAAGTGGGTGACTCGTGGGCCGTCCCGAAAGACCGCTTGGCCCTCGGTCGGGTCCCGTCCAACGCCTCGCCGGCGAGCTGCGCGACCTCCGCAAGGCCGCCGGCACCCCGTCGTACCGCCGTATGGCCGAGACGGCCGGCTTCTCCGCGACCACGCTGTCCCAGGCGGCGGCCGGCGAGAAGCTGCCGACCCTCGCCGTGGTGAAGGGGTACGCGCGCGCGTGCGGGGCCGAGCCCGAGGAGTGGGAGCGGCGCTGGAAGGAGGCGGAGGCCGAGGCCGCCAGGGAGTCCGCCGGCGACCCGGAGGCCGAGACCGAGGCGCCCTATCGCGGCCTCGCCCGCTTCGAGCCCGACGACCGGGCGCTGTTCTTCGGCCGCGACCGGGTCACAGACCAACTGAACCGGCTGGTGTGCGACCGCAGCCTCGCGGTGCTGTTCGGTGCGTCCGGCAGCGGCAAGTCCTCGCTGCTCCGGGCCGGGCTGATACCCCGGCTGCGGGAGGAGATCGCCCGCCGCGACGCCCCGGCCGTCCTGCGCTTCCTCACCCCGGGCTCCCGGCCCGCCGCCACCTACGGCCACCTCTTCACGCCCGCGCCGGACGAGCCGGAGGCCTGGGTGGTGGTGGACCAGTTCGAGGAGGTCTTCACCCTCTGCCGGGACCGCGCCGAGCGCGCCCGCTTCATCGACCTGCTGCTCTCCGCCCGCGAACCGGACAGCCGGCTGCGGGTCCTGGTCGCCGTACGGGCCGACTTCTACGCCCGCTGCGCCGAGCACCGCGGCCTCGCCGACGCCCTGTCCGACGCCGGACTGCTGCTCGGCCCGATGAGCGCCGACGAACTGCGCGAGGCGGTGACCAGACCGGCGCAGGCCGTCGGGCACCTGGTGGAGCGGGAGCTGACCGCGCGCATCGTGGACGAGGTCCTCAACGAGCCCGGCGGCCTGCCGATGCTCTCGCACGCCCTGCTGGAGACCTGGCGCCGCCGCAAGGGCCGCATGCTCACCCTGGCCGCGTACGAGGCGTCCGGCGGAGTGCGCGGCGCGATCGCGGCCAGCGCCGAGGAGGTGTACGGCGAGCTGTCCCCGACGCAGGCGGCAGCGGCCCGGCGCCTGCTGCTGCGCATGGTCGAGCCCGGCCAGGGCACCCCCGACACCCGCCGCCCGCTGCCCCGGGCCGACCTCGAAGAGTGGACCGACCCGGACGTCCCCGAGGTCGTGGACCGGCTGGCCCGCGCCCGCCTCCTCACCGCCGACGAGGACGGCGTCCACCTCGCCCACGAGGCCCTGATCAGTGCCTGGCCCCGGCTGCACGGCTGGATCGACAAGGAGCGCGAACGGCTCCGCCACCACCGCGCCCTCACCGACGCCGCCCGGGTCTGGCTGGAGCACGACCGCGACCCCGGCGCGCTGTACCGGGGCACCCGCCTGGACCGCGCGGAGGAACTCCTGGCGGGCAGCGACCTCCTCACCACGTCGGAGAACGCCTTCCTCACCGCCGCGCTCGACGCCCGTACGGCCGAGCAGCGGGCCGCCGCCCGCTCCACCCGCCGGGCCCGTACCGCGGCGGGCGTCCTGTCGGCCGTCCTCGCGGTGGCCCTGATCGCGGGCCTCACCGCCTGGACGCAGAGCCGGGACAACGAACGCCGCCGCACCGACGAGGCGGCCCGCCGCATCGCCGCCATCGCGGACGCCCTGCGCACCACCGACCCACGCACCGCCCAGCTCCTCGGCGCCGCCGCCTGGCGCGTCGCCGAACTCCCAGAGACCCGCCGCGCCCTCCTCGGCTCCCTCGACCAGCCCGAACTGGACGCCTTCAGCGACCCGGCCCCCGGCGACGGCCCCGGCCGCTTCCTGATCGACTCGGGCCGTACGCTGCTCAGCGTCGAGGGCCGGGTGTGGCGCACGTGGGACGTGGCGAGGCACCGGCGGATCGCGTCGGGGCGGCTGCCGGTGAAGGCCGGGACAGTGCTGGGGGCGAGCCCCAACGGGCGGCTGCTGGCGCTGAGCGGCGAGGACGGCGTACGACTGTGGGACACGGTCGCCGGGCGCTGGAGCGGGGAGAGGATGCCGACGTCGTCGTACGTGGACTTCTCAGGTCGTACCTACGAGGTCAGCGCCGTGGACGACTTCGACGTACGGCTGCGCTCGGCGACCGACCACCGCCCGCTGTTCGAGACACACGCGGAGAGCCCGGCGGTGGTGGCGCCGAGTACGGACGCGAAGCTGGTCGCGTACTGCCCGGCAGGGGAGGGACCGGTGCAGGTCAGGGACCTGACGGGCCGCCGTCGGATGGTGCACGGCCGCTGGGAGCGCGTCGGTGACATCTGCGGCCAGGAGCGCGCGCAGCTGGTGCTCGACGGCGGGCAGCGGCTGGCCGCGGTCACGGGGAGCGAGGTGCGGGTGTGGGACGTCCGCTCGGGCGAGCAGCTGAGCGCCCTACCGGACGTGGGCGTGCGCTACGCCTCCTTCAGCGCCGACGGCCGCTTCTTGGCGACCGCCGACGATGAGGAGGTCAGGGTGTGGCGCCTGGAGCAGGGCCTCACGGCCCCGGTCTTCCGCCGCTCCCTCAACAACCAGCACATGTACGGCGGCCTGGCCTGGGACCCCGACCGCCCCGCCCTGCGTTACCTCGAGGGCGGCACGGTCCACACCCTGGACGTCAGCCGGTCCGTGCCCAAGGCCTGGCGGGCGCAACCGCTGGACAAGGTGCTGCTGAGCCCCGACGGCGGCACGCTGGCCACGGCGACCCGGACCGATGCGGGCTACCACGTCGAGCTGCGAGCGACCGGGGACGGCCGCCTGCTCCGCACACTCCCCCTGGCCCCGTTCCCCGTCTCCGCCGACCCGTCCGCACCGGTGATCCCGGAGGACACAACCTCGCTGCTGGCCTTCGCCCCCGACGGCAGGACACTCGCGTACGGCGTCTCGGCCCCCGGCAGCGGGGCGACGAAGCAGACCGTCAAGATCTGGGACATAACAGACGAACGCCCCCGGGTAACGCTGGACCTGACCGCCCCGGTGATCGCTCTCGCCCTCGACACCGACGACACCCTCTACGCCACCCGCACCCAGCCGGTCGGCGCCCCCGTCACGGACGCCTGGAACACCCGAACCCACCGCAGAACGTCATCCATGTCCACGTTGAACGGCACCCACCTCGCCGTCAGCCCCAACGGCCGGCTCCTGGTCGGCGGCAACCGTACGGCCGTGCTGCCGGGCGGCACCGTCACCGCGCGGGACCTGGTGCAGGGCGACGAGATCGGCGCCCTGGCGTTCGCCCCGGACGGTTCACGGCTGGTGGCCGGGGACCAGACGGGCCGGGTGGGCCTGTGGGACGGCAAGGCCGGTGACCGCGCGGGCATCCTCCGCAACGTCTTCCCCGCCCCCGCGCACGGCGACCCCGCGGACGACCCCCTGGAGGACACATCGGAGGCGGTGAGCGCCCTCGCCGTCAGCCCCGACGGCAGCACCCTCGCGGTGGCCGGGGAGTCCGGCTCGCTCCAGCTCTGGGACCTCGCGACCCAGCAACCGCTCGGCGACCCGCTGACGACACCGGGCGAACCGATCGACACGCTCGCCTTTAGCGCCGACAGCACGACCCTGATCGCGGGCAGCGTGCATGTCCCGCTCCAGCGGTACCCGATCGCCCCCGCGATGGCGATCAAGTCGGTGTGCGAGCGGGCGGGGGTGGAGCTGACGCGGGCGCAGTGGCGGACGTACGGGCAGGGGGAGCCGTATCGGAAGGTGTGCGGGGGCTGATGGCCGGGGGATGGCCTGAGGGGGCCGGAGGGTGGAGCCCGATTGCCGGGGGTTGCCGGAAGGTGAAGCCTGATCGCCGGGATTGATTACCCCGGCGATCGGCTGGCCGATCAACTCCCGGTCCTCTGAGCATCATCCCGTCGCTGCATGATCGGACGGGAGACCAGACCCCCCTGCCAGCAAGGCCGTCGAGCGGCCCATCAAAGCTGCCGCGTCGGCCGAGCATGGGACGGGATCCTGCCCGATTGCTGGCTGCTGATCGAATGGCCCACCGGCGCCGAGACCCCCACCGGCGACTGGCTGTCCAGCCTGCCCGCGGGCGCCTCAATCGTCGACCTGGTCCGTCTGGCCAAGATCCGCTGGCGCATCGAGCACGACTACCGAGAACTCAAACACGGCCTGGGCCTGGACCACTTCGAGGGCCGCTCCTGGCCGAGCTGGCATCACCATGTCATCCTCGTGACGGCCGCCCACGCCTTCCTCCGCGAAACGCGCCTGGCCCCAAAAAGCGCCCGGACCCGTCTCACCCTCTACCAGGTCCTCGACGCCCTCCAGGACATCCTGAGGTGCTGGACCGGCACCTGCACTACCTGCCAACAGCCCCTGCCCAGCGGGACACACACGACGCCAAGATCAAGACAGACCTAACGGAGTCCTACTGGATCCTCGGGGCCACGCACGCCCCAAAAACTTCCCGGCGATCAAGTCTTCGTCACCCTCCGACCAAGTCGCGCGCGAGGAAGCATGCCTTGCCGCAGCTGAGATCACCGCATCAAACAGGGAAGACGCCTCAAAGGCGTCACCGCTCGCCGGATACAGCAGGCATTCACCAACCGGATCAACCGCCCCATCATGCACGGACACTGTGGTCGCCCTCCTGCTTCTCCGCGTCGTGCGGCGGGGCGCCGTTGGCGATCGTCATCGAGCAGCAGAAACGTCCGCTCTAAAGTGCACGTCATGGCTTGGGGTAGTGGCCGGATTCGGAGACAGGCTTGCCCAACTGGCACATCCGTTGGGCGACATGGCTTGGTCACCAATTGCGGAGCTGCCTCTAGGAAGAGACCACCTGGCTGGACCGAACCACCAGCGCTGTTTGTCCGTACCATCAGTACGCCGAGACATCCTGCGGCACGTGAAACACCCCTGCCGGGCCGCCGACACCTCGCCGAAGAGGGGCAGTCACGCGCAGGTGGCACAGCCCCGCAGGACGTTCAATTCGCCGATGAAGGGTCAGCCCCATGCCCGAGACGACAGCTCCCGCCACTGAACTGACATCGCAGTACGTCGCCCAAGTGGCCAACGACCTCGAACGCAATATGAAAGAGCAGCAACGTATCAGTGCGGAGATCGCGTCCTTGCAGGAACAGCTTGCCGCGGTGCAGCACGATCACACAGTGCTGGTGAACGTGCAGCAGGCTCTCGGTGTCACCACGGCTCCGACTCAGCCCGCCGCAGAGGCCGAGAGCGCCGCGGTGCCCTCCCCCCGCCGGAAGAGCAGCGCCGCACGCGGCGGGAAGCAAAAGGCCCGGAAGTCCACAGCCGCACCGCAGAAGGCGGCGCCCAAGAAGCCCGTGGCCAAGTCGGCCGATGCCGCAAAGGCGGCCCAGCCCACCCTGGTCGAGCTCATCCGCCGCCACCTCCTTGAGGTGAAGGAGCCGCGCTCGGCTGCGGAGATCTCTTCAGCGCTCGGCCAGGCTCACCCCGAGCGCCAGATCGCGGCCAAGGTCGTGCGGGTCACGCTCGAGGGACTCGTAGCCACGAGCCAGGCAGAGCGCACCAAGCAAGGAAGGTCCGTCTTCTACACCGCTCCCGCCCCCAGGCCCGTGGACGCGGCCGAAGCCGAGGCACAGCTGGAAGAGGCTGACCGCTGACAGTCCTGCGTGGAGTGACGGTTGCCCCAGGTGCGGCCGACGGGGGCGCCAGGTAGGGCCTCAAGGCGCTGAGCGCCCTCGACATCACCTTCGACGGCCGACTCTCAACAACCCCACTTGCACCGCTCGTTCAACCGACCGCACTGACGTGGTCAGTTGGTACAGGGGTGGCTCGCGTGGTCCCGGTTGGCGTGCTCGTGCCTGGTCTGAGCGCCGCCACTGATGCACGGGCGGGTGCCTCGCCTTCGACGATTCCAGTGGGGGCCGGCAAGCGTATGTTACTGGGCTTCGCCCCGATAGAGACCCGCGGCTCAGTCGAGCCAGTCGTTCGGGATCAGGGCCCTGCGCTGTCCGTCGGCCGGCCGCCAGTTCTCCACGATGGCTTCTTCCTGGAACCAGGATTCCTCCGTGAGGTTGGCGTGGTCGCACACGATGATCTGCAGTGCGCCTTCGTTGAGGTCGGTCACGTCCCTGAGAAGTTCGAAGTAGGCGGTCACCGTGGCCCAGTCGGCGTCCTGGATGGTGCTGGCGTCTTTGATTTTCACGGGGAAGAATGCCTGAGTCGGCTGGTCGAGCATGAGGAAGCCGGGACACATTCCCCTTCACCCGTCCAGCCCCTACACGGCAGGCACCCACGTAGAGAGATCTTGGGCGCGTGGACAATCCGGAGCGCGGTCGAAGCCTTTCAGTCGCTGATCGACAGACGCATACGGGCCGGACGCGCTCCACTCCCGCTGCCTACCCGCCCTATGTATCCGGCAGCGGCGTCGACGGGGTGATCAGCGAGCCGGCCCGGGCGCCGATGCCCGCCTGCCGGACCGGCGGGTGATCGCCCTGACCGGCGGCTTGAGGGCCGGACGCGTGGCTGCTGGTCGAGGCGGCGGCCGGCGGCCCTCTGGCGCAACTCGGTGTCAACGTCGGCGCAAAGGCGCCGTACGCACAGCCCGACTCGGCCGAGCGGGTGCGCAGTCTGACCGGCGGCACGGCCATCAACGTGGCGTTCGACGCGTGGGCGGCGAGATCAGAGCGGCGGCGACGCCACTGGCCGAGTCCGGCGGACGGTTCGTGCTGACCGGCGCGGCAAGCGGCGGCTACACCGGCCCCTCGGCGCTCGTGGCTCGGGGTATCACCGTGCTCGCATGCAACAGGTGGTGGAGACGGGTCTGAATCTGCGCGAGACGGCGACCACCGCACTTGAGGAGGCCGCTGCCGGTCGGCCCCGCGGCCGGTAATCGGACGGACGTCCCCGCTGGAGCTTATGGCCGACGCCCATGCCGCCATGGAAGTCAGGACGACGGTCGGCAACACGCTCTTGATGGTGTGAGCGACGAACGGGCGGGCGGGCGGCTGACGAATGTTCTCGCTGTCGGCTGTCCGCCGAACTCAGCGGCTGTCGGCGGGTGGGTGGACTGGCGTCGCGCACCACTGGCGAGGAGCGCTGCCACGCCCTCGCCAGTGGTGCGTCACGTTCCTGCGACGAGTGTCAGGTGAGAGTCCATTTCTGGTTGTTCTGGCCGTTGCAGGCCCACAGGAGCAGCTTGGTGCCGTTGGCTGTCGCCGCGCCCGAGGCGTCCAGGCAAAGGCCCGAGAGGTTGTTGGTGATAGTGCCGTTCGCGTTGGCGGTCCACTTCTGGTTGGTGCCGCCTGTGCAGTCCCAGATGATCACCTTGGTGCCGTTGGTGGTGCCGTTGTTGTCGGCGTCCAGGCACTTGTTGCCGTAGACCACCAGCTCGCCGCGCGAGGTCCGCTGGAGGGTCTGGTTGCGTCCGCCGGAGCAGTCCCAGAGCTGTGCCTGGGTGGCGTTGACGTAGGTGTTCTTCTCGATGTCCGCACAGCGGCCCGAGGCGGAGCCGACGAGGGCGGTGCCGTCGGTGCCGGGGATGCCCTGGACGCGCAGGGCGTCGATTTCGGGGGCGGCGCCGGAGACCGCGGCGAACTTCACGGTGTTCGTGCCCTTGGCCAGGTGCGCGAGCACCGAGACGGTCCGGTACGTGGTGGCCGAGCCGGTCGGCGGGAAGGAGACGACGTACGCGTACTGGCCGCCCACCTTGATCGTGGCCTTGCGTGCCGTGGTGCCGCCGTTGGCGTAGGTGATGTCCACCAGCTTGGTGCCCGCCGACGAGGCGGTGACGCCGCTGAACGTCGGGGTGGTGGCGGTCGTGGTGTCCTCGTACGTCGAGCCGGACGCCTCGGTGCCGGAGACGGTCAGCAGGACCGCGTCGTTCGCCGGGACGGAGGTGGTGTAGCCGGTGGCGAACGATCCGGCGGCGGTACGGGTCCAGGTGTTGCGGACGCTCGCGGTGGCTGACGCCAGTCCGAGGTCGGCCCAGCGGACGGTGATGTTCGCGGCGGAGCTCGTGCGGTTGAACAGCATCACGGCTCGCTTGCCGGTGCCGGCGAGCACCTTGCCGTACACCTGCAGGCCTCGGGTGTCCTCGGCGACCTTGACGCCCTGCAGGCCGCGCGGGTCCTGGTTGACGGCGAGGACCTCTGGGTTGGTGAGTATGTCGCGGGTCTCGGTGGTCATCGTGGCCACGTTGTTGCCGGCCAGCAGCGGGGCGCCGGCAATCGACCACAGGCTCATGTGCAGGCGGTTGCGCTGGGCGGTCATGCCGTTCAGGCCGACCATCAGCATGTCGGGGTCGTTGTAGTAGCCGGTGTGCTGGGCGGCGGGCTGGAGGGCCTCGTCGAAGTTGCGGTACATCTTGGTCAGGCCCGGGGTCTCCTTGTGCAGGAGGACATCGTGGCTGGTGCGCCACAGGTCACCGTGACCGGTGGCCCAGTTCCAGGGCAGTCCGGTGCCCCACTCGCAGAAGGACAGCACCAGCTTGCGGCCGGTCACCGCCGAGGCAGCCTCATTGGCTGCGGCGATCTGCTTGTACTGGGTCTCCTGGTCCAGGCCCTCCTCCCGGCCGCCGCACCAGTCGATCTTGACGTAGTCGAAGCCCCAGCGCTGAAAGGTCTCCAGGTCCTGCTGGTAATGGCCCTCCATACCCGTGCTGGGTGCCGCAGGACGGGTGGTGGGGAAGTAGTAGCCGCAGCCCTGCTTGCCCGCGTCGGTGTAGATGCCGGCCTTCAGGCCCTTGCTGTGGATGTAGTCGGCGATGGCCTTCATGCCGCCGGGCCACAGGTTCTCGTCGACGGTGATGTTGCCATTCGCGTCCCGGCCGCCCTGCCACCAGCCGTCGTCGAGGTTGACGTACTTGTAGCCGGCCGCGGCCATGCCGGAGGAGACCAGGGCGTCGGCCTGCTGCTTGATGACGTTGTGGTCGATGCTGCTGAAGAAGGTGTTCCAGGACGCCCACCCCATGGGCGGCGGTGTGACACCTATCTGGTTGGTGCTCACCGCGGCCGGTTCCGCGGGCAGAAGCGCCGACGGCTCCTGCCGGTCGAGGGCCGCCAGGCCGGCGACGGCGAGTCCGGCGGTGAGGACCTGGGCGGTGATGCGCCTGGTCCATCTTCGTGCAGGGCTGTGGGACATGCGGCTCTCCAAGAGGCAGCGGGGGAAGGAATGCACCGGAATCCAGGCACGTGATCAGCGGTGGGGCGCCAGAAGATGAGGGGGGAGGCGGCGTCAGTCGGGCCCGTCACGTCGTGGACGCGACGGCCGGGAGCCCGGCCGGGGACTTGTGTCCATCTGCTCTCCAAGGGCGACACACGGGAGGAGGGGGCTCTCAGCGCTCGAGAACCCGCTGACGCTGCTTCTACGCGATCATCATCATCACGTCCGAGATATCGGACTAAGTTCGGTCAACCGGTCAGAAAGTAGAGGCGGCGCAACGTCAGGTCAATGGTTGTGTCGCTTTCTTGTTGGTTTTTGTGCGACTCGCGAGACGGCGGCCAGGTGCGGACCCAGAAGCGGCGCTGCTCCAGATAACCGAGGACCTCCGCCAACGCGCAGGCGGCGGAGCGTATTTGAGGCCGGGCGCGACAGGTACCAGAGCATCGACGGGGACGCCGCGGTCGACGTCGTTGAGCGCACCATGCACTCCCCCAAGCTCTCGCTTCAAGGCCGTGAAAAGATCTCGGGACGGCTCGTGGGGATCTGACAGACGGCCAGTGGCTGCGCCTGGAGGCGGTGTTGTTGTCGTTGCCGAAGATGGGGCGCAAGCCGCGGGACCAGCGGCAGACCCGCATCCCGCGGCGAACAACAAACACCAGCAGCTCATGGAAATCCGCCCGGAGCTCGGGCCCGTCGATGAGCGCGATGAGGCAGAGGCACGCAGGGCGTAGGCACCCACGGCGGTGCCGGACAGTCTGCTCGACGACCTCCTGCACATGCTGGGACGGGCCGACTCCCGCGCGAGGCACATCCACGCGTACGTCACCCACGGCGACCATCACGTGCTCACCCACCAGATCCACTTCGAGGGCGATCCGCTCGTCGACACGGTCAGCGAGGGCGCCATCGCCCGGGACTTGATCCACAGGGCCGAGCTGCACGACGACCCCGCCGCACGCCTGGCGCTGCCGGGCCAGGGGACGGCGCAGGCGCGGCCAGGTCCGCGTCGGATGCGATCCGGAAGCGTCGTCACACGGCGGAGCCCTTGGGTGAGCGCTCGCGTGGCGGTCGGCCGGGGAACGGGCGGGGGCTGACCACGTTCTTCATGACGATGGTCGAGTTGAGACCGCGCACGCCGGGGAGGCGGATGAGCACGGTCTCGTAGAGGTGCTGGTAGGACGGCAGGTCGGCGCTGACCACGCGGATCAGGTAGTCGGGTTCGCCGAACAGCCGCTGGGCCTCGATGACCTCGGGTACCGCCGCCAGCGCCTCGTCGAATTCGTCCACCGCGTCGGGGCGGCTGAGCGTGGCGAAGAGCAGGACCTCGAAGCCGTACCCGAGGGTCGCGCCGTCGATGAGTGCGCTGTATCCGCGAATGACGCCTTCCGCCTCCAGCTCCCTGACACGGCGTTGGCACCTGGACACGCTGAGCCGGACCCGGTCGGCCAGATCTGTGAGTGTGATTCGTCCCTCCGCCTGCAGGATGGCAATAATCTGGCGGTCTACGGCGTCCATGGCTCAGATGTTAGCTGCGCAAGCGCGATTTCAGGCAAAGTTCGCGAACTTTTCGCCACGCGTTGTGGCTAGCATCCCGCCATGGCATGCGAAATCACCCTTCTCAGCACGAATCAAGCAGGCTCCGCCGACAGCGGCCCGCAGGGTTCGATCTTCGACGAGGCCGTTGACCGGACGGGCTCGAACTCCATGAAGTGGTCCTTCGCCAAGGACTTCCTCACCCCGGACGAGATCGCGGCCGATCCGCTGCCGATGTGGGTCGCCGACACCGACTTCAAGGCGCCGCAGGCCGTGATCGACGCCCTCCACGAGGCCGTGGACCACGGTGTCTTCGGATATCCCGGAGGCGCGACCGACAGCTATCTCAACGCCGTGACCGGCTGGCAGGCCCGCCGGTTCGGCTGGGAGATACCGCAGGAGTGGGTACTGCAGACCGCCGGCATCATCACCTCGCTCAAGACCGCGGTCCAGGCGTTCTCCGCACCGGGTGACTCGGTCCTGATCCAGCCGCCTGTGTACGCGCACTTCCACAACGACGTGCTGCTCAATGGCCGCCATCTCGCCTTCGCTCCCCTGGAGCGCACCGAGGACGGCTACCGGTTCGACGCCCGGACCTTCGAGGCGGCCATCCGGCCGGACACCAAGCTGTTCATCCTGAGCCATCCCCACAACCCGACCGGGAACGTCTGGTCCGAGGACGAGCTGAGGACCATGGGCGAGATCTGCGCCCGGCACGGCGTCCTGGTCATCTCCGACGAGATCCACCAGGACCTGATCATCAACCCGGGCAAGAAGCACGTCCCCTTCGCCTCCCTCGGTGAGGAGTTCGCGCGGAACAGCATCACCTGCACGGCCCCGAGCAAGACATTCAATCTCCCCGGGCTCCAGAGCGCGAATCTCTTCGTGCCCGACCGCAGGCTGCGCGAGGAACTGGCCCGGCAGTACGAGCGCAACGTGTTCCCCCTGGTCAACGTGCTGGGCATGGTCGCGGCCGAGGCGGCGTACACCCACGGCGAGCCCTGGCTCGAAGAGCAGCTCGCCTATCTGCGCGGCAACCACGCCCACTTCGCGCAGGCGGTGGGCAGCGCCACCTCGAAGGTGCGCGTGCTGCCCGCGGATTCCCTCTACCTGGCGTGGATGGACTGCACGGGTCTCGGCATGGACGCGGCGTCCCTCGACAAGTTCATGCTCACCAAGGCCCGTCTGTGGCTGGACAAGGGCCAGAAGTTCGGGATCGAGGGTCACGGCTACATGCGCGTGAACCTGGGCTGCCCGCGCTCCACGGTCGACGAGGCGATCCGGCGGCTGACCACGGCCGTCGAGGGCCTGTGAGCGGCAGAAAGCTGATGAAACCCACTGATCCGACCCGCCGAGGGGACACCGTCATGACATCCGCCGTTGAAGCACGCCTGCTCGACCTCGGCGTGCCTCTCCCCGAACCTGCCGTGCCCGTGGCCAACTACCTGCCGTGCGTGGAGGCGGGCAACATGCTCTACACCTCCGGGCAACTGCCCTTGCGTAACGGGGCGCTCGTCTCCGCGGGGCTGCTCGGCCGCGAGGTGGACATCACCACCGGACAACTCGCCGCACGGTGGTGTGCGGTCAACGTCCTCGCTCAAGCGGGAGCCGCCCTCGGTGATCTCGACCGGATCAAGCGACTGCTCAAGATCACCGTGTTCGTCGCCGGTGCGCCCGGCTTCGCCGATCAGCCACTGGTGGCCAACGGAGCCTCCGACCTGTTCGTGGACGCACTCGGCGACGACGGCAGGCACACCCGCTCGGCCGTCGGCGTGGCCGCGCTGCCCATGAACGCACCGGTCGAGGTCGAGGCCGTCTTCGAAATCCGCTGAGCCGGTTCGCGTTCCGAGTCCCCACGCCCCACGGGCGACCACCCTGACGGTGCCTGACCCACCGCCGCGCCCGAGGAGAAGAGCCTCAGGGATCAACCACCGAGCCTCAGTGATCCGCTACTGACGAGTGCCACCGAGGCTCTTCTCACCCACCGCAGGTCACCGCCGAAGCCCACGGGCCGCGCCACACCTGCACATACCCGCCGCCGGGCCTGACGTCCCACAGGGTCCGGCAGCCGATCGAGCCGGTCCACCACACCAGCAAGGGCCGGCTTCTTGTGGCAGCCCCCACCTGCCATCCATGCGCCGGCGACGCCATCCGCGTCCCCGCGCGTCCTCCCACCCCAGCCGTGATCCGGCTCGACCACGCCTTCTTCAACTGGTCGACGAGCCCCGACGACCAGTCACCAGCGAGTGAACTGATCCGTCCCCAGGAGGCATTGCGATGGCAAGCGTCAACCCCGAGGCGTACGAGAAGGAAAGCCTCAAACGCGATCTCAAGAGCCGGCACATCCAGATGATCGCCATCGGCGGCGCGATCGGAACCGGCCTATTCTACGGCTCCGGTTGGGCAGTCAAGACGGCAGGCCCGGCGATCATCCTGACCTACGTCGTCGCATCGGTGGCGATCTACTTCATCATGCGGGCGCTGGGCGAGATGTCTGTGGAGGAGCCGGTCTCCGGGGCCTACATCTCCTACGCGAACCGCTACATCCACCGCTTCGCCGGCTTCCTGAACGGCTGGAACGCGTTCGTCTTCCTCCTCGCCACCAGCGCCGCCGAACTCAACGCTCTGGGCCGCTACGCGCAGTACTGGTTCCCCGGTCTGCCGATCTGGGTGACCGCGGCGGTCGCCGTCACCGTGATGTTCGTGGTCAACATGATCGGCGTGAAGTTCTACGGCGAGGCCGAGTTCTGGTTCGCCGTGATCAAGGTCGTGGCGATCGTCGCGATGATCCTCTTCGGCGTGGCCATGGTCGTCTTCGGGGTCGGCAACCACGGCGAGCCGATCGGCCTGGGCCACCTGGTCGACCACGGCGGCTTCTTCCCCAACGGACTCAGCGGAGTGGTCCTGGCCATGGTGATGGTCGCCTTCTCCTTCGGCGGTGTGGAGAACCTCGGGCTCGCCGCCGGTGAGGCGAAGGACATCGACAAGACCATGCCGAAGGCCGTCAACGCGACCTTCTGGCGGCTGCTGATCTTCTACGTCGGCGCCATCGCCATTCTCGTCACCGTCTTCCCCTGGACCCAACTGGACGGGGAGGGCAGCCCCTTCGTCACGGTCTTCACCAAGATCGGCATCCCGGCGGCCGCGACCATCATGAACCTGGTCGTGATCACCGCCGTGCTGTCGGCGGTGAACGCGAGCGTGTTCACCAACAGCCGCACCTTCTACAACCTGTCGCTGCAGGGCAACGCGCCGAAGTTTCTCGGGACCGTCAATGCCCGGAACGTTCCGTCCCGGGCGATCACGCTGGTGTTCGTCACGGTGTTCGGGAGCGTCCTGCTCAACGCCCTGATGCCCGAGCAGGTCTTCGAGATCTTCTCCTCGGTCACCGTCTACGGCCTGGCCTGCGCGTGGGCGTCCATCGCGATCAGCCACCTGCGGTTCCGAAGGATCAGGATCCAAAACGGCCAGGAGGACCAGATCCGCTACAAGATGCCGTTCTTCCCCTACGGCAACTACCTCGCCCTGGTGTTCATCGCCGCGGTACTGGTCTGCATCGCCCTCCTCCCGGACATGCGCACCTCGCTGCTCGTCTCAGGAGGCTGGGTGCTGGTGGTCTTCATCGCCTACACGGTTCACACGAGAGCCGGCAGGAACAACCGAGCGAAGCCGTCCCCGGCACAGACCGAGAGTGCGCGTATCGGGTGATCGTCCGCCGCTGAGATGCGGGCCTCGAACGCGGCCCGCATCTCAGCGTTCGGCCCGCTGCCACGGCGCGTCGGGGCGGGTGGCATGCGCGTCGGCGGCGAGCCGCAGTGCGTACACCGGCCGAGCGGTGCCGCAGACGGGCCCGAGGTACTGGTGCCCGGTCAGGTGGCACCAGGCGGGCAGGTCGAGCGGCGCGGCAGGGTCGGTGGCGATGACGTGAACGACGGTGCCCGGTGCCGCCCCGCCGATGGCCCGGCGCAGGCGGAGCAGGAGGGTGACACAGAGCAGGCCGGTGCCGTCGACCGTGAGGTCGGCTCCGCAGGACGGGATGGGCCGGTTCACCGGCTGCTCGCGCTGACGGCGATGGCCGGGAGCACGGCGAGGGCGAGGACGCCGCCGGTGAGGGCGAGGACGGGGTAGCCGGCGGCGGAGACGACGAGTCCTGAGCTCAGACCGCCGGTGGCACCGGCGATGGCGATGGACACGTCGACCATTCCCTGCGTCTTGGCGCGGGTGGCCGGCGGCACGGCATCGGTGATCATGGCGGTGCCGGAGACAAGGCCGAGGTTCCAGCCCAGCCCCAGCAGGGCGAGCGCCAGGGCGAGCACGACAACGGAGTCGGCGGGCGCCGCGGCGGCGGTGATTCCGGCGGCGAGGAGGGTCAGTCCGGATGCGGCGGCGATCGGCGTACGGCCGTAGCGGTCGACGAGCCAGCCGGTCAGCGGTGAGGGCAGGTACATGGCGCCGACGTGGATGGCGATGACGAGGCCTGATGAGGTGGTGCCGTGGCCGTGGTCGTGCATGTGCACGGGAGTCATCGTCATGATCGCGACCATGACGAGCTGGGTGAGGATCATCGTCAGCGCGCCCGGAATCAGCCCCGGTCCGCGCGTCTTGTTCACGCCGGCCTGCGTCGGCTGCCGGAGGTCGAGGCTGCGGGACAGCAGGAGGGGATCCGGACGCAGCCAGACGGCCAGGACGAGGGCGGCCAGTGCGTAGGCGACGCCGGCGAGGAGGAAGGGTCCTGCCAGCGTGGGGATGCCGAGACGGTCGGCGAGGTCGCCGGTGGGTGCGGCGAGGTTGGGGCCGACGACGCCGCCGAGGGTGGTGGCGACCAGGACGGTGGAGACGGCGCGGGCGCGGTGGGCGGGGGCTGCGAGGTCGGCTCCGGCGTAGCGGGCCTGGAGGTTGGTGGCCGTACCGGCGCCGTAGACGAACAGCGCGATGAACAGCAGCACGGGGTTGTCCACGACGGCCGCGGCAATGACGCCCGCGCTGCCGACGGCACCGGTCAGATACCCCGCCGCCAGACCGGGGCGGCGGCCCCGGGCCTGGGAGATGCGGCCGATGGTGACCGCGGCGAGCGCGGAGCCGGCCGTGAACAGGGCGCTGGGCAGGCCCGCGAGGCCGGTGGAACCGAGCATGTCCTGCGCGAGCAGGGCGCCGACGGTGATGCCGGCCGCGAGCCCCGCCCCGCTCAGGATCTGGGCGCCGACCAGGACGGCGAGGACCCGGCGCTGCTCCGCGGGACGCGGGGATATACCGTCGGAAGTGTCCGGGACGGTGCTTGTCACTGGCGGATTTCTCCTTCAGAGCTACAGAACGTCGCAGACGAGATAGCCGTCGATGCGGCGCAGGTGATCGCTCTCGGGGTCGGGGGGCAGCGCGTGGCCGAGGTCGCGCGCGCGGACCTCGCTGATCCACTGGTCGTGCTGGTACTCGTGGTTGATGAGCGTGGTGAGCAAGTGGGTCGCCACGACGGCGAGTTGGGCGGGGGCACCGACCCGGCCGGCGGCGATGTCCCCGATCCGGGCGTGCACACGTTCGGCGACGGTGTCACGGAAATCGGCGAGCCGGTCGACCGTGGGCAACGCGCCGCGGAACTTCTCCGGGTTCGCCGAGTCCATCAGGGCGTCCAGCTCCGGGTCGGGGCTGGGCTCGGCCGCGGTGAGGTTGCGGATCATGAAGTGGGCGACATGGGCCTGGTGGCCCAGATGCCAGCCGATGGCGCTGAAGTCCTCGCGTGGGCGCCAGATCACCTCGTCCGGGGTGAGGTCCTTCCACAGGTTGTCGGTGTAGGCACGGGCGCGGTCATACTCGCGCAGCAACGCGTCGATCTGGATCATGAGTTCGTCTCAACCGCTTTCAAGGGCATGGGTTTTCAGGGCCAGGACTGCGTGCACCGCGCGCTCGGCGGCGGCGAGGGCACCCTCGATGTGCCCGGCGTACTGGTCGGCCGTCTCGGTCGAGGCCCAATGCAGCCTGCCGTCCAGCGCGGGCCGCTGGTAGAGGGGATGGCCGAACAGGGAGTAGTCGGCCAGGTGGTGGACGGCGGGCGGCGCGGTCCACCGCTCGCCACTCCAGTCCTGTATGTGAAGCGAGTCGGGCTCAGCGGCGGCAGGGCCGAACAGCTGGGCAAGCTGGGCGGTCACCGCCTGCTCGAAGCCGGGACCGACGGCCCGGGCCGGAGCGAAGCCGAACAGCGCGGCGGGCCGTCCGTCGGGCCCCGACATGTCGTGCAGCTCCTGCAGCGGGCCGGTTCTGCTGGCCGCTGCCCCCGCGAGCCCCACCTCCCGCCAGAAGGCGGCAGGGTAGCGGGCGACGACCTTGGCGACCGCTCCCATCCACACCGGGGTCGTGCGGGCGAGGCGGACCAGCTCCGGCGGCAGCTCCGGGCCGAAGTCGATATGCGCGAGGGCGAGCGCGGGTGGTACGGCCACGACGACGTGCTCGGCGTGCAGCACCAAATCCGGCGTACGGACTTCGAGGCCGCCGGTGGCGCGGCGGTGGATCGCGGTGACGGGGCTGTCCAGTCGTACGACATCCGCGGGTAGCTCGGCCGCGAGCGCACGGGCGAGGGCCCCGGCCCCCGGTGCGAAGCGGCGGGCGGGGGCGTCGAGCAGGTTGCCGGGCAGCCGGCGTACGCCGGTGGCGTCCTGCACGAGCGTGTCGCCGGCGAGGTGCTGCTCGAAGGTGTCGATGCCGAGCCGCGCGGCGAGATCCGCGACGCGCCGCTCCCCGTCCCAGCACCAGGTGGCCCCCAGGTCGAGGGCCCCGGGTGACGCCGGCTCGCTGAGCAGCCGCCCGCCGATGCGGTCGCGGGCCTCCAGGCACACGGTGTCGCGGCCGGCGGCGACCAGGGCGGCGGTCGCGGCCAGTCCGGCGATCCCGGCACCGGCCACGACGACGTCGTGGCCGTGATGCTGGAGCATCTACGGCTCCCTCTCTGTTTGTAGCGGTGGTCAGGTGCCGGGAACGAGGACCATCCGGAAGCGGGCCTTGCCCTCTTGCTGGGTGTCGAGCGCCTGCTGCGCCTCCTCCAGCGGGACGGTCTGCACCTGGGGGCGGACACCGGTGGCGACCGCGAAACGCATGGCCTGTTCGGTGTCGGCGGGGCTGCCGGTCAGATGACCGGAGACGCTGCGCGCGCCCATGACGAGCTTGGCCAAGGGCAGTTGGAGGGGCGATCCGTCGAAGCCGACGACGGTGAGCCGCCCGTGCGGGGCGAGCCCGTCCACCAGCTCGGCGAGCGGTTTGCTGCTGGAGGCCGTGGACAGGATCAGCCGCGCCCCGCCCAACTCCCGCAGGGCCGCTCCTGGTTCGTGCAGCTCGGTGTCGACGTAGTGCCGCGCGCCCAGTTCCTCGGCGAGCTTCCGCTTCTCCTCGCCCCGGCCGATCGCCACCGTCTCGAACCCCATGGCCGCGGCGAACTGCACCGCCAGATGCCCCAGACCCCCGATCCCCAGGACGGCGACCAGGTCGCCCGGACCGGCGCCGGAGTGCCGCAGGGCGTTGAAGGTGGTCACGCCCGCGCAGCCGAAGGGTGCGGCCTCCGCCGCCGACAGGCTCTCGGGGATCCGGGCGAGGGTGGCAGCGGGAACGGTGATGGTGCTTGCCCAGCCCCCGGCGTACGACATGCCCGGGATCTTCCGCTCCGGGCAGTGGACGACATCGCCGGTACGGCAGGCGGAGCAGTGCCCGCAGCTGCCGCCGAACCAGCCGACGGTCACCCGCTCCCCCACCTCCCACCCCTGCACCTGGGGCCCCAGCTCCGCGATGACACCGGCGACCTCATGCCCCGGAGTGACCGGGAAGCCGGTCGCCGGAGCGGGATTGCGGACCGTACCGATGTCGGCGCCGCAGATTCCGGTCGCCTCCACGTCGATACGCACCTCGCCGACCCCGGGCGGCCGCGTCTGGACCGGGACGACCCGTACGGCAGCCCCGGGCTCCGCCACTTGTGCGGCCCTGTGGACATGATTAGCGTTCGGGGACATGGAAATCCCTCCTTGAATAAAGAGGACGCGGATATCCACGGAATATCTCGCGCGCGGTTCGGTCTGTACGGTAGGGCGTCCGGGACGAGCTCGGTAGAGGATCATGGTGAATGGGGGTATAAAGAGCGGCTATAGCCATGAGAGGAAAGCAGCATGAACATCGAAGGGCTGCGCTACGCCAGGGCCGTCTCCGCGACGAAGTCGTTCAGTGCGGCCGCCCGGGCCTACGGGGTCACCCAGCCCGCTCTGTCCAACGGCATCGCGCGGCTGGAGCAGGAGCTCGGCGTGACGCTGTTCGAGCGCTCGCCGCGCGGGGTACGGCCGACCGCGGACGGCACCCGGATCCTGCCCATGATCGACCGAGCCCTCGACGCCCTGGACGCTGTCGTCGCCGAGGCCCGGCGGCTGGCCCGGCCGGCATCCGACACGATCCGCATGGGTGTCTCCCCGCTGATCGGGGCCGACCTCGTCGCCCGGGCCTTCGACGCCGCCCGCACCCTGGACCGTCCCCGGGACCTGGTCCTGCGCGAGGCGGATCTCACCCACCTGCGCGAGGATCTGAAGGCAGGAAACCTGGACGTCCTCCTCGTGCCGGCCGTGCAGGCCATGCCCACGTTCCGGCACCGCGTCATCGCCCGCGAGCCGGTGGTCGTGATCGACCCCGCCGACTCCCGGACCCAGAGCCCGGTCGAGCTGCGGGCCGCGGCCGACGCCGCCTACATCCTCGTACCGGACAGCTGCGGCCTGACCACCTTCACCACCGACCTCTTCCGCGACCACGACCTGCCGCTGCGCACCTACCCCGGAGAAGCCTCCAACTACCGGGTACTGGACGAGTGGGCGCGGATGGGCGTGGGCGCCGCGCTGCTGCCCCAGTCCAAGACCACGCATGACCAGGGCAGCTCCCGTCCCCTGGTCCGGGCCGGGACTCCCGTGGAGATCGCCTACGAGGCCGTCTGGGACAACAGCACGCCGCTCGCGGCCGACCTGGAGGACTTCGTCGCGGCTCTCACTCAGCTTGCCGACGAGGCCCCCGGTGATTGAAGGAGGTTATGCCTCGATTAATCTGGCGCCTCCGGTCGGATTCATTTCCATTAATTCAGGTCGCCGCCAAGGCGTATCCGGGCCCACGAGACGGCACGGGAAAGGAACAGCACAATGACGAGCGCGGACGCCGCCGTACTCGATGACCCGGTGGGTGCGTCACTCCGTGGACATCATGCAGGCCTGGCCCGCCAACTCGGCCGTGCCGCCACGTACTTGCCGGATGTCGCGACCTTCTCAGCGGTGTCCCCCACCGCGGACTCGACGGACTGGGGCCATCTCGCCCGGCTGCTCGGTTCGGGCGGGTTCGCCGACATGTTCAGCTGCCCGGCGATCCCACCGCCGGACTGGGAGCCGGTCTTCGTCCTCGAAGGCCGGCAGATGATCTGGCCTCGTGGCCGCCCTGGTCAGGCTGGTCCCGACGGTGTGGTCGAACTGGGTGCGGCCGATGTGCCCGAGATGCTCGACCTCGCCGCGCGGACCCAGCCGGGGCCGTTGTGGCCGCGCACCCACGAACTCGGCACCTATCTCGGCATCCGCGTGGGCGGCAGGCTGGTGGCCATGGCGGGCGAACGGCTGCGGCCTCCGGGATGGACCGAGATCAGCGCCGTGTGCACAGCCCCCGAGGCCCGCGGGCGAGGCCATGCCGCCCGCCTGGTGGGCGCACTCGCCGCAGGCATCCTGTCCCGGAACGAACGCCCCTTCCTGCACGTGGCCGAGGCGAACACCGGCGCGATCGCACTCTACGAACGACTCGGCTTCGAAAGCCGCACGCACGTGACCTTCCGAGGGTTCCGGACGCCCTGAGCGGTGGAGCAGTCGTACGGGATCTGGGTCGGCCGCCCCGTCGTGGATCTCCTCACGGTGCACAGCCCCGCACGAGGACGGCGGCCTCCTCGTCGAGTTCAGCTCGACGCGCCGGCGTGGTCGCGCGGCTCACCCCAAGGGTGCCGAAGACCTGCAATGCGGCGGAGACTTGGCACCGTTTCACTCAGGTCGAGCAGAAACACGTCGCAGCCTTCCTGCCGACGACAACCGGTCCCTGCTTCGGGCCGTGCACCTGTCCAGTAACGCGGCAAGTGCTGTACGCCGCTGCATCTCGGCAATGCTCAGAGGACGATGCGGGTTCCTTGCCAGCATCGAGACAATGTTCGGTCCGACGTACCACAGCCCCCGTGAGCGGGGCGCTGGCCGTAGCTGCTTGACCAGGTGGAAGACCTCGCTGGCTACGCAGCGTTTGAGGCGTCGGACGATTTCGCGTCGGGTCTTGCCCTCCTTGGTCCGGCGCTCGTAATTGCCCTAGGTGCGTGCCGGCACCGCAGCACGCCGGGGGCACCGCCTGCGCTTCCGCGTCAACGGACAGGCGGCAGCACGGAAGTGGGCGATCTCGGCAGAGCCGTACGGTGTACCGCACGGCTCTGCCTCAGGTGCTGTGCAGCTGTCGTGCCACCTCGGCGATCGAGCCCGAAAGGGAGGGGTACACGGTGAAGGCGTTCGCGATCTGTTCGACCGTCAGATTGTTGTCGACCGCGATCGAGATCGGGTGGATCAGTTCCGAAGCGCGCGGTGACACGACCACCCCGCCGACCACGATGCCCGTACCCGGCCGGCAGAAGATCTTGACGAAGCCGTCCCGGATGCCCTGCATCTTGGCGCGCGGGTTGCGCAGCAGCGGCAGCTTGACGACGCGGGCGTCGATCTTGCCGGCGTCCACGTCGGCCTGGGAGTAGCCGACGGTGGCGATCTCGGGGTCGGTGAAGACGTTGGAGGACACGGTCTTGAGGTTCAGCGGGGCCACGGCATCGCCGAGGAAGTGATACATGGCGATGCGCCCCTGCATCGCCGCCACCGAGGCGAGGGCGAAGACGCCGGTGACGTCACCCGCGGCATACACACCAGGCGCGGTCGTCCGGGACACCTTGTCGGTCCAGATGTGCCCGGACTCGCGCAGCCTGACCCCGGCCTCCTCCAGGCCCATGCCCGCGGAGTTCGGGATGGCGCCGACGGCCATCAGACAGTGGCTGCCACTGATGACACGCCCGTCGGCGAGGGTGACCTCGACCCGGTCGCCGACCCGCTTGGCGGCGGCGGCGCGCGAGCGGGCCATGACGTTCATGCCACGACGCCGGAAGACGTCCTCCAGCACCGCGGCGGCGTCCGGGTCCTCACCCGGCAGCACGCGGTCCCGGGACGACACGAGGGTGACCCGCGACCCGAGCGCCTGATAGGCGCCGGCGAACTCGGCACCGGTGACACCCGACCCGACCACGATGAGCTCCTCGGGCAGCTCAGTGAGGTCGTACACCTGGGTCCAGTTCAGGATCCGCTCGCCGTCGGGCTGGGCGTCGGGCAGCTCACGAGGATGACCACCGGTGGCGATCAGAACCGCGTCCGCGACGAGCGTCTCCTCGCTCCCGTCGGCGGCACGCACGACAACCTTCCGCGACCCGTCGAGGCCCTGCATGCCCTCCAGCCGGCCACGGCCGCGCATCACACGGGCACCGGCGCGCGTGACGGAGGCGGTGATGTCGTGGGACTGGGCGAGCGCGAGCCGCTTCACACGCCGGTTGACCTTGCCCAGGTCGACGCCCACGACACGCGCGGGCGTGTCGATGTGCGGGGTGTCGTCGGCGACGATGATCCCCAGCTCCTCGTACGACGAATCGAAGGTGGTCATCACCTCGGCCGTAGCGATAAGGGTCTTCGACGGCACACAGTCGGTGAGCACCGACGCCCCGCCCAGACCGTCGCAGTCGACGACGGTCACCTCCGCGCCGAGCTGGGCGGCCACCAGGGCCGCCTCGTATCCGCCGGGTCCGCCACCGATGATCACGATCCGAGCCATGTGCCCTCATCCGCCGGTCTTTCTCTGCTCGCCGCGCACCGTACCCGGGAGAAATGCCGTGCAGCCAGAGGGAAAACCGATCCGCGCTTTGTGCACACCGAATCTGAACAAGCAAAATGAGCAGAATTGTCTTTGCTTTCTGAATGCGCATAAACGCGCCAGTCGTTGCGCCGCGGCGGTAATCACATGTCCAATTGGGCGACCACCCGCCCGGTTCCCGGACAGCGCCTCGGCGGGTGGCCCAGGCAGAGGTGGACCCGGGAGTGCGGCAGGAGTAGAAAGGTGCCATGGCTCAGGTGCCGGGCCGCCGCCCGGTTTCTCCGGATGCCCCGGCCAGGGACGAATCCGCGAGCCGGCAGCGCGGCCGTCTGCGGTCGGTGCTGAATGTGCACAGCGTGATCGGCCAGATGTTCGTCCTCCAGTTGGTGATCATCCTGGGGCTGGTGGTCGCGGCCGTCGTCCTGCTGGTGCTGACCCTCCAGCGCGAGAGCACCCGTGACGCCAAGGACCGCTCCCTCGGCGTCGCGCAGGCTTTCGCCCAGGCTCCCGGAGTCGCCCAGGCCCTGCGGTCACCCGACCCGACAGCCGTGCTGCAGGCCCGGGCCGAGGCGGCCAGGGAGGGCTCCGGCATCGACTTCGTCGTCGTGGTGGACCGGGACGGGATCCGTCGCACGCATCCGAACCCCGAGCTCATCGGCGAGGACAACGACGAGGACATGAGTCCCCTGCTCGCCGGCCGGACGATCCAGAGCGAGACGACCGGCTCCCTCGGCCCGCAGTACCGCGCCTTCGTCCCCGTCCGGGCCGCCGACGGAGCGGTGGTCGGCGCGGTCAGTGCCGGCGTCACCATCGAGAACGTCGATGACAGGGTCGCGCAGGAGATCCCGGCCCTGCTGGGCGCGGCCGCGGGCGCGATGGCCCTCACCGTGGGTGGCGCGGCGCTCCTCAGCCGACGGCTGCTCCGTCAGACCCACGGCCTCGGCCCGACCGAGATCACCCGCATGTACGAGCACCACGACGCGGTCCTGCACTCGGTACGGGAGGGCGTGGTCATCGTCGACGGCGCCCGTCGTCTGCTGCTGGCCAACGACGAGGCACATCGGCTGCTCGACATTCCTCCGGACGCGCAGGGCCGCCGGACGGACGAACTCGGGCTGACGGCACCGGTCGCCGAACTGCTCGCCTCGGGCCGGGCGGCCACCGATGAGGTGATCTTCGCCGGAGGACGGCTGCTGGCCGTGAACCAGCGGCCCCTCGACCGGTACAAGGGCCCTCGGGGCAGCGTCGTGACGCTGCGGGACTCGACCGAGCTGCGCGTGCTCGCCGGAAGGGCGGAAGCGGCGACCGAACGCCTCAAGGTGCTGTACGACGCGAGCGTCCGGATCGGTACGTCCCTCGATGTGACCCGGACGGCGGAGGAACTGGCCGAGGTGGCAGTGCCGCAGTACGCCGACTTCGTCTCCGTCGATCTCGCCGAGCCGGTGCTGCACGGCGACGAGCCCGTGGGCGCCGAGAAGGAGCTCAGGCGCACCGCGGTACGAGGCATCCGAGAGGACCCGCCGTTCTATCCCCTCGGGTCACTGATCGAGTTCGTCCGCGCCACACCGCAGGCTGTTGGCCTCAACCGCGGCAGGGCCGTCCTCGAGACCGACCTGGCCGACGCCTCCGGACTCTGGGCCCAGGACGCCGAACGTGTCCGGCAGATAGTCGACTACGGCGTCCACTCCCTGATCACCGCCCCGCTCTACGCCCGTGGAGTGGTACTGGGCGTGGCGAACTTCTGGCGGTCACAGCGCTCCGAGCCGTTCGAGGACGACGATCTCGCCCTGGCGGAGGAACTGGTCGCCCGCGCCGCGGTCTGTATCGACAACGCCCGCCGCTACACCAGGGAGCACACGACAGCAGTGGCGCTCCAGCGCAGTCTGCTGCCCCGCCGGCTGCCCGAGCAGAACGCCGTCGACATCGCCTACCGCTACCTGCCGGCGCGGCAGGGAATGGGCGGTGACTGGTTCGACGTCATCCCCCTGCCGGGGGCCAGGGTCGCGCTCGTGGTGGGCGACGTCGTCGGGCAGGGCCTGTCCGCCGCGGCCGCCATGGGCCGCCTGCGTACGGCAGTGCGCACCTTCTCCTCGCTGGACCTGATGCCCGACGAACTCCTCGCCCGCCTCGACGAACTGGCCGTGGGCGAGGAGACCCGGGAGGCCGACGACGCGATCGTCGGCGCCACCTGCCTGTACGCCGTCTACGATCCGGTCGCTCGCCGCTGTGCCCTGGCCCGAGCCGGACACCCCCCGCCCGCGCTGACGCTTCCCGACGGAACCGTGCGCTACCTCGAACCGCCCGCGGGTCCGCCGCTGGGCGTCGGCGGTATGCCCTTCGAGGCCACCGAGACGGAGGTGCCGGAGGGCAGCAGGCTGGTGCTCTACACGGACGGTCTGCTCGAGCACCGCGACCGGGACATCGACGTGTGCCTGGACACCCTGGCCGGCACCTTGCGGGATGCAGACGGAACGCTCGAGGACACCTGCGGTGCGGTGCTCGACGCCCTGCTGCCGGAGCCCCAGCGCGACGACATCGCGCTGTTGGTGGCCCGTACGCACGTGCTGCGAGCGGACCGGATGGCACGCTGGGACGTGCCCCGTGACCCCGCGGCCGTGGGCCGGGTGCGCAATGCCGTGGCCGACCAGCTGACCGCGTGGGAGCTGGACGAACTCGGCTTCGTCACCGAGCTGGTCCTCAGCGAACTGATCACCAATGCCATCCGTTACGCCTCGGGCTCGATCGGCGTCCGGCTGCTCCACGACCGCAAGCTGATCTGTGAGGTGTCCGACGGCAGCAGTACCTCACCTCGCCTCCGGTACGCGGCCACCACGGACGAAGGCGGACGCGGTCTGTTCCTCGTGGCGCAGCTCGCCGACCGCTGGGGCACGCGCTACACGGCGGAGGGCAAGGTCATCTGGGCTGAGCAGACGCTGCCCTCCCGGACGGCGTGAGTCTCCTGTGACCGCAGCCACGGTCATGCCGTGGACGGGCCCCACCGTGCGGGGGACGAGTCATGCCGCCGCCCGGCCCTGGCGGACCAGTACCTGCCGCAGGGCGTGCAGCAACGCCTGCGCGCGGGGATCGCTGGTGACATTGGGCTGCAAGGTGTTGGTGACATAGGCGAAGGAGACACCCAGATCGGGGTCCGTGAAGGCGAGCGTGCCGCCGCGGCCCGGGTGTCCGAAGGCCATGGGCGACGTCATCGGGGAGGCGGGACCGTGCAGCATGAAACCCAGCCCGAAACGCGTTCTGCTGAGCAGCACCTGATCGGCCCCCGCCGTGTGGAGGCGGCGTGCCTGGGCCAGCGTCCGCCGGGTCAGGATGCGCCCCGCGGCCAGGGCGGCGTAGAAACCGGCGAGTCCACGGGCGGTGGCGATGCCGTTGGAGGCGGGGAGTTCGGCGCTCCACCAGGCGGGGTCGTTCTCGTCGGGAGACGGGGTGACGGTGGCGAAGGCCCGGCGGGTGAGCGAGTCGGCGTCGGAGTAGGCGGCGGCGACGCTCGCGCGCGGACGCGTACGCAGCGCCCCGCCGGACACGTGCGGTGATGCGGCTGCGGCGACCCGTCCGACCCTGTGGTGGTGCTCTGCCGGGAGGCCTATCCACACGTCCAGGCCGAGCAGGTCGGTGAGGTCCTCGGCGAGCACCGTGCCGAGTGAGCGCCCGTCCACCCGGCGGACCAGCTCGCCGAGCAGCCAGCTGAAGGTCTGGGCGTGGTAGCCGTGGGACGTACCGGGTTCCCACAGGGGGTGCTGTGCGGCGACGGCCGACGCACCGGTGATCTGGTCCCCCGCCCGTGCCCGGTCCAGGGCGTGGTCGAGGGCGGCCAGACCGGCCTGGTGGGACAGCAGCTGACGGGTGGTGATGCGCTCCTTGCCCGCGGCGGCGAACTCCGGCCAGTGATCGGACACGGGAGCGTCCAGATCGATCAGTCCCCGGTCGGCGAGCAGCAGCACCACGGTGGCGGCCACGCCCTTGGTCGCCGAGCGCAGGACCTGGACCGTGTCGCGGGTCCACGGCCTGCCCTCCCCGGCCGGGGCGTCGGCGTCTGCCGTGCCGCCCCACAGGTCGACGACGAGTTCGCCGGCACGGTGGACGGCGACGGCCGCGCCCCGGTCGCCGCGCTCTACGAAGTTGGCTGTGAAGGCGTCTCGCACGGCCCCGAATCCCTCGGCCGTCGCGCCATGAACGTGCGGTCCCTCAGCCGGTCTGTCAGCAGCCCCGGGTGGCAGCACGGTGATCACTTCCTTGCTCATAAACCGTTTATGACGGTGGGGCCTTTTCGCGGAGTCGAGACAATGGCACCGTTGCGTATTGCTCTTCCGGTCGGCAGCCCTTTCGCTTCTGCTCGTCCGGCACGGTAGATGCACCGCATACGGCGCCACCAGAGCGCTATTCATTGAGCGGATTACGAGCGTAAGGATCTTTGCGCCCTATTCGCTCGTTTCGCTTACTCCGCCGCGCGCAGGTGCCTGATCGGCATTTAGCGCATACTGCTCCCGGACCCACCTCTTGTTGACGCGCGTTTCGCCGCCTACGGTCGTCCGGGCCGCGGCACCCTGGGTCGGCTCATGGGCGAGTGCGGTGGTATTTCGAGTCCTGACGCCGGGAGGCGCGTGATGATCGACGTGCTGGTGGTGGACGACGACCACCGGGTTGCCCGCGTCAACGCGGCCTACGTCACCAAAATCCCGGGCTTCCGGGTCACGGGCCAGGCGCACACGGCCGCGCAGGCGCTGGGCGTTCTCGAACAGGGCACGATCGACCTCGTGCTGCTCGACCACTACCTGCCCGACGAATCCGGCCTCGCGCTGGTGCGGCGGCTGCGGGAGCACGGGCTGCACTCGGACGTGATCATGGTGACGGCGGCACGGGACATCGCCACCGTGCAGGCGGCCATGCGCCACGGCGCGCTGCAGTACCTGGTCAAGCCGTTCACCTTCGCCGGACTGCGCGTCAAGCTGGAGGGCTACGCCGCACTGCGCCGGACCCTCGCCGACGCCGGTGAGGCCGAACAGCACGAGGTCGACCGCATCTTCGGCGTGTTCGGTGGCTCGGCCCCGGACGCGGCCACCCTGCCGAAGGGCCACTCCACGTTCACCGTCGAACGAGTGAGAGAGGCGCTGCGGACGGCACCGGGCCCGCTGCCGGCCATCGAGGTCGCGGCGCAGGCCGGCCTCAGCCGTCAGACGGCCCAGCGCTACCTGCGACTGCTGGAGCGCGCAGGCAGGGTCCGGATGAGCCTGCGTTACGGCGAGAGAGGCCGCCCCGAGCACCTGTACACCTGGGTGGCTCCGCAGGGCGAGCAGCCGCATCATGACCCTCGCCCGATGCTTCGCCGGGCTTGAAGCCGGTTCCGTGAGCGCTGGCAACGACGGTTCCGTAGGCGTCGAGGTCGAATCCCGCGGAAGCGAAGAGCACCTCGGCGCGGCTGATGTCGATGTAGCGTTCCAGGTCCTGGGCTTGTTCGTCGGTGACCGGCAGAGCGACGGTACTGGCTCCGACGGTGGCGCGCAGCGCGATGAAGGAACGGATGGGGGCCACGGCGGCGATGTGTGGACTGTGCGTCGTGAAGATGAGCGAGGTGCCGCTGCGCAGCAGGTAGCCGAAGAGGTGCCGTTGCAGGCTGACGTGGAGGTGTGCTTCGGGTTCTTCCACGGCCACGAGGGTGGCGACGAACGTCCAGGCGTCCCGATCCGGCCAACGTCTGCCGGACTACTACGGCAGGTCTTCCCGGGCGAGCAGGCCTGCGGCGGCACAACATGATCCCGGCACAGCGGAACGCGTACTTACCCGGGATCTCGTCGTGTCGATCGCTCGCCGCTCGACGTCAGCAACCGCAGTGGTCCGGAGCTCGTGTTCGGCGTGCCCTATGGCTTGTTGTCGGCTTGAGGGCAGTTCCCTCCGGGAGTCGTCCGCCGGCATCAAGCCCGGGGCGCCCTCTACCACGGCGGCGCGTGAACGGCGGAATACCCGCGCCGTGACGGCAGTGGGCACACCACCATAAATAGAACACATATTTCGCTAGCGAATGCATGTCCATTTCTCATCGCTCACACGGCTCTCACGGAGTGTCTCGGCTGCTTGGGCCGCTACGCCGGCGGCTATGGTCCGGCCGCGGTCGACAGAGCGTCCGGATGAGCTGGGATGTCCGGCGCCCCGGCGGGCAACGGTTGAGAGTCTGCACGAGTGAAGGACGGTGGCGCATGGCACGGTCGGGTCGTTGCTGGACAGTCCGGCTGGTCCCCAAGGGGCGTCCGGCCGAGGGCACGAGTGTTATCGACTGCTCGGCACCGCTGTGCAGACCGCCTGGTGAACGCTACCGCGATCCGCGATCCGCCCGGGCAGCGGCGCTGCATCATATCCGCGCGCACGTGCAGCAGATCCGAGTGTCCACGACGGGTGTCTGCCGCTGCAGGGCCGCGGGCTGTGCCTGGCATGGCGGCCGCCGCAAAGGCTGTGGTGGTCCGGTGGTCCTTGTGCTGGTGCCCGGTGTAGCGGACCGGGTGTGGACGGTCGCCGAGGTGTGTTCGGAGTGCGCCCGCGTTATCCCGCGCAGCGCCGTTCTCAAGAGCGGCGCCGCTCCGGTCGGGTCCCCACCGGATCAGGTGAGCGGCAAGTCGCGTGCGCGGAAGCCGGTGAGGGCTTTGCCATGTCCGGTCTGCGCTCAGGAAGGTGCGCTTCAGGCTCGCCGCACGGCCGTAACCACCCCGCCGTCTGCGTGGGTGCCTTCGGCAGCGGAGGCTGCCGGCGTCGGGGCCGTGGTGCGGCAACTCAGCGAGGCCGGTGCCGGGCGATCTGCGCCGGCACGGCTGCTGGCGTTGCTGCTCGCTCTGCGCAGTGGCCACAGTGGCACGGCCTGGCTCACGGCCGAGGATCTCCAGCCGCATCGCACCGGGTTGTCCGAGACTGCCGTACACGAACTCCGTGCAGACGGCTGGCTGCGCAGCCCCGTTTCGACGCCGACGTCCGAGGCGCCGGTCATGGCCTGCGCGCTGACTGAGAACCGCCTGGGATTGCAGACAGGGCTGTCCCGGCACTGCGGCCGGACCGTGGACGACTGGGTGTGGCGGGTGGCCAGCCACCCGCTACTGCGGGGCCTTCGCGCGGATGTGCGTCTGGCCGCCGTGTATCTCATGGCACGCGGCCACCGGGAGCACACAGGTCAGGTGCGCCCGCGGCTGCTTGCCCGACACTGCGCTCACCCTTCACCCGAGGACGGCGCTCAGGCTCTGCGGGTGCTGCTCGGCGCGGGCTGGCTCGGCGTGCTGCACCTCAACTGCGGGTGGAGGCAGCCGGCGACCTATCAACTCGCCGACAAGGTGCAGCCTCTCCTCCCCCACGCCGCCTCGGCCGTGACGTCGGGTGGCAGCAGTGCGATCAATGTGGCCGGGCAGGAGAGGGCGATGGCGGCCTGGACTCACGCCTACTACCGCCGCCACCGGCATTCACCGACGCTGCGGGACGTTCTCGTCGCCCACTGCGCGCAGGATCCGGGCGGGCCGTGGAGCACCGGTCAACTGGCGGCGGCTGCCGATGTGTTGCAGTCCGCGGGCTGGCTGGAGGTCGACGGCATGGTGGACCACCTCGTGCGGCCGGGGCCGCGCTACCGGCAGCGGATGTCCGCGCCCGTGCGGCGCAAGCGGCATGCTCTGTCTCCGCGTATTGAGAACCGGCCGTTGCCTTCCGTGCGCCGTGCCGTGCGGGCGCCCGCCCCTTCGGGCGGGGCGCCGCAGCATCCGAGACCGGGCCTTCCGCCCCACGCATCCCGGCACCAGGACCTGCCTGTGTCCGAGGAGACGGTGACGCCCAGGGGGATCTGGCTCATCCCTGGTGCTCGCTTCGTCCTGCAGCAGGAGCAGGCGTGAGTATCCCGCGACGGTCGGCCCACTGCAGGGACAGGAGGGGCAGTCTGCCCACCTGCACGGGACAGCGAAGTGAGCGGGCCCGCTCGTCGCCTGGCGGGTCGGGGCTGTTGCCGGAAGCGGCATCTGGCAGTGAGGAACTGCTGTTACTGTGCCGGAAGTTGGAGGATCAGACTTTTGTGGCTGCGGTGTTCGCGCGGTGCAGCAACGCTTCTTGGTTTGCCCCGCCCCGAGCACGCCGGCCGTATCCGGCTCGTGTGGAGGCTGCATGACAGCACGCGCGTCAGCTCCTCTGGGCAGCCTGGCTCCCGCGGCCGTGGCGGGTCGGGTGTTCTTGCAGGTCGGTCACCGGCGGGCTGCTCGCTACCGCGACCGGGTCGATGCGTCTGTGAGCGGCCTGGTGTTGACGGGGGACGGGGCGCTGGCCAGGGCCGGGCAACTGCGGGAGGAGGGCTTCGAGGCGGCGCTGCTGGTCGACGAGGCCTGCTACCGGGAGGCCGAGGCCTGTGAGGAGGCGCCGTTCCCGGTCCTGGATGACGGGCCGGCGCCGTTGTTCGGGGATCCGCTGGAGCATCAGATGCTGGCGCATCTGGCGTTCGCGGACGCGGCGTTGGCGCCGACGGGATATCTGCGTGCCGGGGCGGTGAGGGCGCTGGAGGCGGCGGCTGTGCGGGTGGCGCGGCTGGGTGATCCGCGGGTGGTGCTGACCGTGCCGGTCGATGCGGGCTGGTTTCAGGCAGAGCTGCTGAAGCAGCTGACTGATGTGCTGGGGCGGTACCCGGGGCCGAAGGCACTCATCGTGGGTGGCTCGCTGCCGGGTACGCCGGCCGGCGTGGCGGGACTGGTGCGGCTTCTGGATGCAGTGCCGGACGCAGGGGTACTGCGCACGGGGCTGGGCGCGTTCGGGGGTCTGGCGCGGGGTGCCGGGTTCGCTGCCTTCGGCGCCGACGGCAGCATGCGCCGTGCCGAGCCGCCGGAACCGGCCAAGGAGCCTTCGCGGGGCGGCCCGAGCAGCCCGATGGTTCTCTTCCCGGAGCTGATGAACTTTTCCCTCGGTCTCACTCTGGCCAGACGGCTGGGCGATGAGGTCCCGGCCTGCTGGTGCGAGCAGTGCCAGGGCGAGGACCTGGGCCGGTTCACGACCATGGAGCATCAGACGGAGGCCGCCGGGCACAATGCCGCCGTCCTGATGGAGTGGATAGCGCAGGTGTGTGCCATCGACGTGGCGGGGCGAGGCGGGTGGTGGCGCGAGCGGTGTCGGCAGGCGCTGGACAAGTACCCGGTGTGGAATGGCCGCATCCAGCATGAGTCGGGATTCACCCCTCCTGCGGAGCTGGCCGCATGGGCCGAACTCCCGGCCCCTCAGGCGGCGGCGTCGCGTCGTGGCTGAGCGGGGGTGTCAGGGCAGGCGGGCGTGGAGTTGCTCGGTGAAGTGCCAGGCGACGGCGGTGTGGCGACGCGGCCGGTAGGGCTCGGGCAGCAGCGCCCAGGCGAGGCCGTCGGTGGCGGGTTCGAGAATGCCGATACCCAGGTAGGCGGCGCGCATGAGGAGGTCGTCTCGCGCGGGGGCCGGGGGGTCAACGAGCAGGGCTCGGCGGGTGAACGTGCGGAAGCGGCTGGCGCGGGCCAGCCCGCCCTCCCAGTGGGTGCTGCGGGCGCGGACGACCGCCAGGTCGACGGTCAACGGGCGGACTGCCTGCCGGCAGACGTGATCGCCGGTGAGGGTCACGGCGCCACGGGGCAGCTTGGGCAACTTGGCCTGCAGCGCCTCGGGCAGTGAGTGAAGCGGGATGGGGATGTCGGCGGGGAGCTGGAGCAGGGCCGTGAGAGCGCCGATGCCCAGGGGGGCGGCGTCCTGCTGGCGGCGGCGTTCGCATTCGAGGTGGTCGCGCCGGTAGAAGACGAGTGTGTTCCGGCTGCCTTCGAGTGTCATCTCTGCGGTCTGTACGCCCTCGCCCACCAGGAGGGCCGAGGCGTGCTCGACGAAGGCCCGGGTTTGCGCTGCCGGTGCCATGCCGGCCTCCTTCGTTCCATGTGCTGATGGTGGTTGTTGCGAGCTAGGCGGCGTTGCCGGGTGTGCGGTGTTCCTGAAGCCGGGCGACGGTGGCGGCCAGTGACTGCCAGGCCTGGGCGCTGCCGCGGCGCCGGTACCAGCGGCGCCGCTCCCCCGCCACCGGCGCGATGCGCTCGGCCAGGCCGAGGGTGATCAGGGCGCGCGCCGGAGGCAGGTAGACGCTGGCCGGCACCTGCTGGGTCAGGGCCAGGTCGCCCAGGCAGACACCGTCGTCGCCGGCGGCGGCCAGGGCGGCGATGAGTTCGGCCCGGTAGCGGTTGCCGAAGATCCCTGCCGACAGGCGCCGCAACTCCTCCGCATGCTGCATGATTTATTTATCGCGAATCGCGAATCATTTGTCAATACAGGCAAGTTGATGTTGGCGGGTACCTGGACGTAGGGCGCGATCTATGACGCACGGGCGCCGGGTTGATGCTGTCCGGAACACGCTGTACGGACGGGGCCGGCGAGCGGGCGGTGTGTTATGAGGTCTGGCAGCCCGCCCGTCGGCAGCCGCTCGGGCACGCGGCGGGCGGCAGGCGAGGGAGCGTTCATGGCACGGGAGTTACGGGTTCTCCACCAAGACCAGTACGGAGTGCGGCGGACACGGCCGGCCGAGCGGATGGCAGAGGTTCCGCTGACCGAGCGGGGCGAGGTGTGGCAGCCGTCGCGGCACCCGTCCCAGCGCAGCATCGTCACCTGGTGGTGGGCGGCGACCAACAGGCGGCTTGTGGGCTGTCGGTCGCTGGACCGGCTGTCGATGGCGATGCTGCTGGATTTCCATCCGGGGGTGGTCGACTTCAGCGCCTGGGCGGCGCAGCTGGTCTGGCGGGAAAAGGGCCGGCAGCGGCAGCTGGTGCCGGACTTCTTCGTGCGCACCGCGGCCGGTCAGACGCTGGTGGTGGCCTGCCCGCCGCAGACGGGACCGAGCGGCAGGTTCGAGCGGCAGCTGGCGGTGCTGCGCGAGGCCTGTGAGCAGACGGGCTGGCAGCTCGCCGCGCCGCGGCTGCCGGGAACGGTGGCGCTGGTCAATCTGCGGTGGGTCTCGCGCCGCCGCCATCCCCGGTACGGCGACGCGGAGGTGGAGGCAGCACTGGCGCGGTCCTTCACCCGGCCACGGCCGCTGATGGAAGGCGTGGAGGCGTGCGGGGTGCCGCGGACGCTGGCCCTGCCCCGGCTCTACCACATGCTGTGGCACCGTCGGCTGGGCGTGGACTGGAGCGTGCCGCTCGGTCCCGGGGCGGCGGTGGGGCCGCTGGCTGCGGGCGAACCGGACGCGGTGCGCCGCCCGTTGGCGACGGAGCAGCCGTGACGGCGGCCGCAGTGGAGCGGGCATCGCTGGTGGTGCGGCGCGCCCCGCGCGGGGTGCTGGTGCGCGGCGACCAAGTGCGCTGGCGCGGAAGCCGGTACACGGTGGCCGGTCTGGACGGGGCGAAAGTACTCCTGGTTCCCGGCGGCGGAGGGCAGGATCCGGTGTCGGTGCTGCTGGCCATGCTGGCCTCGGCTGCGGACTTCGCGGTCCTGGACGAGGCGGGGCAGCCCGTCACGCAGGCCGAGCTGCCCGACTTCGCTGCCCTGGAAGGCATTCCCGCACATGCGGCGCAGGCGGCGCAGCAGTGGTGGCGGGCGGTCATCGAGGTCGATACCGGGCTGCCGCCGGACGCGGCTGCGGGGGCGCGGCCGCGGCCCATGTACAACCCGGCCACCACCACGTTCATCGAGCGTTACCAGGCCAAGGCGGCGGAGCTGCGCGCGGTGCTGGGCTGGTCGGTGTCCTGGCAGACGGTGCAGGCCAAACGGCTGGCGTACCGCAAGAAGCGCACGGTGGCGTCGCTGGTGGATCAGCGCAGCACCAAGAAGCAGCGGCTGTACGGGCTGACCGATCAGCGGGTGGTGGACCAGCTTCTGTTGCTGGTGGACCGGCAGCGGCGGCGGCAGGATACGCCCAGCGACGCGCGCAAGTTGTTCAAGCAGCTGCGCCGTTCGGTGCGTGCCGCGCACGGCGAGTCGGTCAAGGTCCCGGCCGAGCCGACGCTCTACAAGCTGCTGCAGCGGCTGGGCATCGACGCGAGGGACCTGGGCGGCAGCCGGGGTGCTCGGGGCCAATCGGGTGCGGGGTCGGTGCCGCCGTTCTCGGTGACGTCGGCGACGATGCCGGGCGAGCTGGTGCAGATCGACTCCACCGATCTGGACATCTGGGTGCTGGGCGATGACGGCCAGCCGGCCCGGGTCGAGCTGACCTGCGCGGTGTGTGTGGCGACCCGCAGCATCATCGCCGCGGTGGTGCGCCCCAAGCAGCCGGGCCGGCGCGGCAAACGACGCAAGGGCGGACAGGGCGGGCTGGTGGGAGCCCCGCGCCGCAAAGGCCGGGCGACGAAGGCGGTGGACGCCTGCGAGCTGCTGGCGCAGGCCCTGGTTCCGGTGCCGATGCGGCCCGGTTTCGACGCGGCCGTCCACGCCAGCGCATCTGCCCTGCCCTATGAGGAACTGGTCGCCGTCGATGCCCGGTTCGCGCAGGCCGCTGCCCGGCCGGTGATCATCCCGGATCTGATCGTCATCGACCACGGCACGGTGTTCGCCGGGCGGACCTTCTTCGACGCCTGCGAATACCTGGGCATCTCGGTGCGGCCGGCCCGCAAGCGCACCGGTCAGGACAAGTCGGTCGTGGAGCGCACCTTCGGCTCCATCAAGTCGATGTTCAGCCAGCACGTGAACACGTACACCGGGAACGATCCGGTGCGGGTGCGGCGGACGGTGGACGGCGAGCGGCTGTGGACGCTGGCCGAGCTCGACGACATGCTCCAGCAGTGGATCGCGCTTGAGTGGCAGAACAAGCCGCACCCCGAGCTCGCCGACCCGTACGACGCCTACCTTCCCGAGCTGACGCCGAACGAGATGTACGCCGCGTGCGTGGCCGTCGAGGGCTACCTGCCGATCCCGCTGGCCCAGGACGACTACCTGCGGCTGCTGCCGACCGCGTGGGTGGGAGTGAGCCCGCAGGGTATCCGCTTCAAGAACCGCACCTATGACAACCCCGAGCGCGATCCGAAGAAGGGGCTGAACCCCTGCCGGAAAACCCGTTCAGGACTGCGGGGCAAACGCAAGGGCCGGTGGGAGGTGCGGTATACGCCGAACGACCCGTCCCGGGTATGGCTGCGCGACCACCACAGGAACGAGTGGGTGGAGGCGACATGGGTGCACCAGCACGTGGTCGGGCGACCGTTCACGCAGTTCCTATGGGACATCGCCGCCTCCCAGCATCTGGAACGTGGCGGCCGCCTCGACGACGAGGAGGCGATCGCCCACGCGCTCGCCGATCTGCTGGAGCGTGCCGCCCAGGGCCCGGACCGGGCTGCGCTGGTGCAGATGCCCGACGGCTACACCTCCGTGCCGCCGCCGGCGCCCCCGGCGGAGTTCGACCCGTATGCGGGTCGCGCCCCGCTGGATCGGTCCCAGCTGCTTCCCGACCCTGACTCGGAACTGGGCGACGGCCCCCTGGTCTTGGACGACACCGGCCTGTACGCGACGAGTCCGGCGGGGGCAGCCATCGACTGGGAGAGCGGGCCGGCGGCGCCGGATGCCTCCCTCGCGGCGTGGGAAGGCGTACAGCCCGGTGAGGCAGCCGGCGAGGAGGGCGAGGACCTGACGGCCCGGTATCGCAGGATTATCGCCGAAATCCGCCAGACGCCCCCCGACGGCGACGGCGAGGATGACGACCCAGGCAGTGAGTGAAACCACTCTTGCGGCGAGACCGGCCGCCAGCACCCTGGTCGGCAGCAGCCGGGCGACGACAGACGGAGGAGGAGCGTTGGAGCAAGATCTGACCAGCAAGGAGCAGCGGCTGCTGCGCAGCGTGAGCGAGGCACAGGAGATGTTCCTGGCCCCGCCGGTTCCTTTGTGGCCGCAGGACTGCTTTGCCTGGCGGCGACTGGCCGCCACGCTGTCGAAGCCACCGGATCTGGCTGACTGCGCCCCGCACGGCACCAAGGTCACCGAAAACGACAAACGGCTGCTCTACCACGGGCACATGGGCACGGTGATCACCCCGGCGATCACCCGGGCACTGCGGGTGGTGGCCCAGCAGGTCATGTCCAACCGGCAGCGCACCGACGGCAAGATCGGGATCACCGTGGACGGCCCGCGCGGCACCGGCAAGAGCGCCCTGCTGCAGTGGATCGGCGTGCACTGGGAGCGGCGGCTTGCGGAGCTGTACGGGCCGGACGAGAACCGGATCCCGGTCATCCCACTGAGCGTGCCGCCGCCGGTGCGCGGCAACGTGCGCAACTGGGCCGGCGCGTTCGCCCGCTTTCTGGGCCAGGAGCGGGAGAGCGGGGATCCGACGGAGTCGGTCATCCGCGCGATGCGCAACGCACGCACGCTGCTCGTCCTCATCGACGGCATTGAGCGGCTGCGCACCGCCGTGGACGCGGAGCTGACGTTCCAGTACCTGGATGTGATCGGTGAGGAGACCGGCGCGACGTTCATCTACTGCGGGCGCGGTGCACGTTCCATCGTCGATCCTTTCATCCGGGACAATGACACCCCTCTGGAGCGGGACGAGCAGCCGTGGGGCGATCATCCGGTGCTGCAGACCAGCAGGATCGGCTTCAGCGACGAGGAAATGCGCACGTTCGCCACCATCGTCGACCGGTTCGACAAGCATTTGCGGCTGTACCGGCACACGCGCGGCGACCTGTTGGAACTGTCGCAGGAACTGCACAAGCGCAGCCGCGGATACATGCGCGCACTGTCGCACTTGATCTGCCAGGCAGCTCAGAAAGCGATCCGTTCTGGGGAGGAGCGCATCACCAAGGATCTGCTGGACACGATCCAGGTCGGCGGTGTCGTGCGGCTGTGAGGTGCCCGGCTCCCCTGTCCAGCCGGGGTGCCGTGGTGGATACCCCGGGGGCCGTCGACGCTGCTGCGGCTACGGGCCGGGGGGCGGCTTGGGGCGCTTACGGCGTCCCAGCTTGGGGTCCCAGACCATGCGCAGCGCCTCAAGGGCGTGGCGCTGTTCCTCAGTGAGCCGCTCGGGGTGCTTGCGGCATTGGTGCACCCACTCCCCCAGCGCATAGGGCGCGGACCGGCGGCCGTCGCCGGTTCGCCCCTGCTGCTCACGGTGGTGACGGGGCACGTTCGCGTGGCCTTCGCGGGCCAGGAACACGGCGAGGTAGCCCAGGCCCACGTAGAAGGCGTGGCGTTCGGGATCGATGGAGCTGTCGTGGAACACGCCGTCGGGCAGGGGCGGGATGCGCAGCTGAAGCAGCAGGTCCTGCTGCTGTTCGTGCAGGTGGAAGAAGTTCAGGCGTTGGCGGTGGATCCAGTTGACCGTCGAGCGGTCCTGATCGCTCGTCCCGGTGTCGTCGTGCATGTCCAGCCGCCAGCGGGAGGCGCGCACCAGGGCCTGGGCGCGGACGTACTGGCGCTGCCAGTCGCGTGGCCAGGGCGCGTTCCAGTACGGGTCGATGGCGTCGAGCGCCTCGCGGTGAGCATCGGGCAGTTGGCCACTGGCGGCCTTGCGGCGCAGGGTGGCCAGCCAGGCACCGATCCTGTGGCCGCCGACGTGCTCCTTGACGGGGGCACTGAGGTGGCCGTGCTCGGCCGCCCAGGCGCGGGCCCGCTCGAGCATGACGTCGAACGTCTGCTCAGGGGCGGCCCACAGCATGCCGAGCGCGTCCAGGGCCTGTTCGTGTTCGTCCGGCAGCCGGTCCAGCAGGTGGCGCAGACGGAGGTTGGCCAGGCACTCGCCCAGAGCGAAGCCGTCTTCGTCGATGTAGTCGCCGGGGACGTCGAGATGCCCGAAGCGGGCGCGGTAGGCGGTGGCGGCGGCATGGGCCTGCTCCCAGGTGCCAACAGCCGGCAAAGTGAGCTCCAGGCCCAGGGCACGGGCCAGCTGGGCGGCGCGCTCGGGGCGGGCGTAGTAGTGGGCGCGTTCGGCTGCAGCCGGGTTGCGCGGGCGAGTGCGGGCGGGCAGGGCGATGCGGTCCATGAACGACTCGTCGTGGGAGCGGAGCGCCTGCAGGAGGGTGATCAGGTTCGCGAAGGCGGAGTCCTCCAGCAGGTTGGTGGTATCGGCCCCGCGGCGCAGATACACGGGGATGACCAGGGTGGTCTTCTTCTGCGCTCCGGGCGGCTGGCGCAGGCCGCGGCCTATGCCCTGCACGGCGTCGATGACGCTGTAACGGGGATCGACGAAGATCACGGCGTCGACGTCGGGCATGTCGACGCCCTCGTTGAGCACGCGCACGTTGGACAGCACCGCGCATTCCCGGTCGGGGTCGGCGAAGTCCTCCAGCAGGTCGCGTCGCCACTCGCCGGACTGCTTGGAGTGGATCGCCTGCGCCCACAGGTTCTCGATCCTCAGCTCTTCGCCGACTTCGAGCGCGGTCTGAGGCAGGGAGGCGGCGAAGGCCTTCGCCCATGCGATGCGGTTGTGGAAGAGCAGGACGCGGCGCAGCCCGTGCTCGGCGATCGCCCGCAGGACGGCGACCTGCATGGCACCGTTGCGCAGCCCGTTGTGGTGCGCGGTGGTGTTCGGGCGGCGCTCGGCAAGGATGGCGTGCAGGTCTGCGTCGTCGACGATCGGCATGACGACCTGGTAGTCAGCCAGAATGCCGCGCTCGATGGCCTTCGCCATGCCCAGTTCGAATACGGTCGGGCCGAAGATCTCCCGGTGGTCCATGGTGGCCAGCGGGATGCGTTCCATGAACGGCGTCAGCTCATCAGGAGCCGGGGTGTCCCAGACGCGGGGCGTGGCGGTCATGTAGAGGCGGATCTTGGCGGGGATCGCCGCGTCGTCGTGGATGGTGCCCCAGCCGTCCCCGAAGGCGGAGCAGGTGCGGTGGGCCTCGTCGGCGATCACGAGGTCCCAGGGCGCAAGACCGTGCTGGTCATGGGCTTCCTTGATGTGGTGCAGCGAATCGTAGGTGGCGAACACGGTGACCGGGCCGCCCACCCGCATCGCCCGGGCGATCGCCCGGGCTCCACGGGTCATCAACGCCTCGCCCGGGGCCAGTCCGCTCTCGGTCTGGCGCAGGGAGCAGACGCCGAGGGCCAGTCCCGGATGGCCGGTCTCACGCCAGCGGCGGGCGGTCTGCGTCACCAGGGCTTTCGTCGGCATCAGTACCAGCACGGCGCCCTGAGGGGCCAGACGCTGTGCGGCCTGCTGGGCGATCAAGGTCTTGCCGGTGCCGCACGCGGACACGACCGTCATGCGCTGCTCTCCCGCGGCCGCAGCGGTCTCGATCGCGGCGAGCGCCTCGATCTGGTGGTCGCGTAACCTCACACCGCCTCCTCAACCGTGCCGCCGGCCTTGAGATCGCGGGAATGTACCCACTCGGCGGGCCCGCCCGGGCACGCAGCAGGCACTTTCAGCCAATGTCTGGGCCGGGTGAGGCGTGATGGCCAGAAGAGGAAGCGCGTAACGGCGTGGCGTCGTAGACAAGGAGGGACCTGCGCGAGGAGGCCTTTCGTTTCCCGGCATTGTTGATGACATCCGAACCAGGCTGGCCCGCCGAGGGCACCGCGATCGAAAAGCGAGGCGAGGAGGCCATGACGGCGGCCCGAACTCCCCGCAGCACCACGGGCAGAGCGCGCCGTACGAAGAGATGGAAGCCGGCGCGGCGGCTCGGGCTATCCGTGGTGCCGTTCATCGGCGGGGAATCGACCGGCTCCTACACGCGGCGTCTGGCGGACCTCAACGGCATCCCGGATGAAGAGTTCTGGCTCATGTTCGGCACGCCGTTGCGTCAAGACGGTGTGGTGGGTGATCCGCTGTGTGGCGACGGCTATCTCAACCGGGCCGCGCTGGAACGGCTGGCCGTCATGGCCCATCGCCCCGTGGCCCAGTTGCAGTTCGCTCTGCCGAACCTGCGCGAGCACCGGCTGCTGGAAGACAAGGGCCCGCCGGCGTGGGACTGGCCCTGGGACACGACCGGCTGCTTTTTGGTGCGGGTGTGTGAACTGTGCGCCCAGAACAAGCGCACCCGCCTGGAGGCGTACCTGGCCAGCGATGCCACCTGGCAGGTGTGCGTGGCGCACGGCCGCTGGCTGGACAACCGCCGCGAACCGGGCGCCGCCGCCATTGCCCTGACCGCGCTGCCCGAGGTCGTGAACGCCCACCGGCGGCGGCTGTATCTGGAGCGGCGTCTGGGACCGGGGGGCCGCGCCATGTTCGCGGACGCCTACGCCCTCACCTCGTGCTGGTGGAACATCCCCGCCCTCAACGCGCCGGTGTGGCAGGCTCGCAGACGGGTGCTGGGGCGGGCCGGGCGCGACGAACTGCGCGTCGCCCCGCTGCTGTTCTACCCCGAGGCGGTCCGCCTGGCCGAGGCGTTGGCCGCGCGGGAGCGGCGGCGCCTGCGGTACACCCTCACCCCACAAGAGGACGGCTGCTGGCTGGAGCAGGTCGCGCTGCTCCTGGACGAGTGGGGCATCCCGGTCGCCGAGGCATTGGAACTCGTCAGTATCTGGGCGTCACGGCATCCCCTCCTGCCCCGGCCACGCCGCGCGGGACCGTCTGCGACACAGCGGCCGGCCCGCGGCCGCTACCGGCGCCTGCCGATGGCCGGCCCGCACACCGACGAGTCGCTTCAGGCAACGCTCGGCGAGCGCTCCTGTCTGCCATGGCAACTGGGCGAGATGATCACCACCGAACTGGCCCCCGCGCCCGGAGGCTGGCGCCTGGGCGGCCGTGCCTGACGTCGCCCTGGCGGGGAGTGTCAGATGTTCACGGTGTTGAGGAGTGTGCCGGCACGGTCGTTGTCGATGGTCTCGACGGAAGCGGTGTAGACGGTGCCGGGGTTGGAGGGTGGCGGGGTGCTGGCGGCTGGGTCGCTCACTTCGGGTGCGCGGGTTGCGAGGAGGTCGTAGAGGTCGGGCATGTCGGCTCCGGGGTGTCGGTAGGGGTGCTGCCGTGCACTGTGCACAGCAGCACGGTGAAGAAGATCAGGGCAGAGGCGATCGCGAGCGTCGCTGCGTCCCGGAAGACGGTGAGGAACGTCCTGACGGTCTCCTCTCCGGTGCTGGCGTTGTGGACGTATCCGGCGGCGAGCTGCTTCTGGAGCGGTGGAGTTCCTTGTGCTGCCAGGGCGGTGTCTATCCGGGCCAGGACGGCTCGTCCGGTCAGAACCGCGGCGGTTCCCGCGACCGCCAGGACGGCAAGGCCGCATGACAGGGCCCAGGCGGCGATGAGCGCCCAGTGCTCGGAGAGCACTTCTTGCGATCTGGCGATGAGCGCGGCGGTCAGGGCGAGGGAGACCGTGGCCAAGGCGCCTGCCCGGTTGCGGATGCGGTCCAGGTCTGCTGCCTGCCGATCGAATTGGCGGCGCCCTTCCTCGATCAGCAGGGCGAGGTCCTCCGGCGGGAGGTGGTCGAGGCTGCCGGTGTAGGGGGCAGGGTCGGCGAAGGTGGGCAGCGGTCGCCCGGGGTGCAGCAGGGCCGCGCAGTAGTGGAGGTAGAGGCGGGCTTCGGCGAACCGGCCGGTGACCGTCGGCATGTCAGGCGCCCTTCAGCCAACCGGCCAGGCAGTCTGCGATCTGGGCCGTCATGCTGTCGGGCAGGAAGAGCCACTGTCCGCCGGGGTTGAGGTCGAGGAAGGCGGGGCCGGCCTCGTCAACGACCCAGTCCTGGCAGGTGAAGCCGGTTCCCAGGCGGTCGGCCAGGTCGAGGGCGGCTTGTTCTGTATCCCGCCACCGGGAGGTCGGGCGGAAGGCGTGGTGCGCTGATGTGGACTGGCGCCAGTCCAACGGGAGCCCGTCGGCGTCGAGTTCGGCGGCCCAGGCCCGGCCGGCGACGGTGACGATCCGCAGGTGGGTACGGGCGGTGAGGCATTCCTGCGCCAGGAAGGGTGCGTCGAGCAGGTCCGTGCCGGCCAGGTCGGCCGCGGTCACGGCCTGGGCGGGCACGACGCGCTCGTGGCCGTCGTCTCCCGTGAAGTTGCCCGGCCCCAGCGGTTTGACGACGAACGGTTCACCGAGGGCGTCGGCCAGGACGGCGGGGCTGGCGCTGATGGCGGTTTTGGGGGTGCGCAGTCCGGTCGTGCGGGCCGCCCGGTACTGGACGATCTTGTTCTCGGCGGCGAAGAGCGCGTCGACGGGGCACAGCCAGGTGAGCCTGTCGTCCCGCAGGAGGGCGGCCAGTAGTGCCGTGCGTGCGGCGAGTCGGGCAGCGGCGTGGCCGCCCAGGACGGCGCCCGTGTCCCAGCCCGCGGGGGCGAGGCGCCGGATCCACCCGCGGGCGGGATGCTGTGCGGACATGTGGACCGGTTCGCCGGTGCGGTCGAGCAGCGTGCTGTGCTGGGGGTTGAGATCGCGCAGTGTGTTGGGAAGGGAGGCCGCGTCGACGGTGACGGTGCCGTGTCGGGGAAGCCGGTCAAGGACCGCGGCCATGTGCGGGTCCGTCGGGTCACCGATGAGCAGAACGGACAGGGACCTGCTCGCGGATGACGGCGGGCCGGAGGGGCAGCCGCCCTCCTGGGGCGGGGACGATCTCACACATCAACCGTACATGCGTGCGACATTATGCCTGCTGCCGGCGGTGCCGAGGCGGCTGATCTGCCCCGTCTGGAGCGGGGTGGCTGACGCGGGAGTGGCTGGGCTGTACGCCGTTCCACCAGCATCACGAGCCTCGGCCGCAGCTTGCCCCTCAGCGCGTCGATGCAGGGAACCCGGCGGATGCCACAGCAGCGGGCTGACTGTATCGCTCCAGTGATCACCAGGCGAACGGGTCGGTGTGCTCGATGTCGTCCGTCCAGTATCCGTACCGGTCGCCCAGGACGGCCAGCAGGGTCTGCGGGTCGAGAGCACCGCGGCGGACGACCAGGCCAAGGGCGCGTGCCGTACTCACGGCGGCCGCGGACAGGTGTGAGCGCAGAGCGCGTTCGGTGAAGGCCTCCGCGGGAACGGGAGGGTCATCGGGGTTTTCGGGTGCCTGAGGTTTCCCCGTCATGCGGGAGCCGCTGATCAGCTGGTCAGCAGGGGGTGACGGGTGTTCAGATTCGTTGGTTCGGCCGTCGCCTGCTCGGCGTAGTACTTCTCCTCGAACTCGATCGGGCTGAGGAAGCCGAGCCGTTCCTGGATGCGGCGGGAGTTATAGAAGCCGTCGATGTACTCGAAGAGCGCGAGATTCGCCTCGGCCCTTGTGGTGAAGGTGCGGCCACGGAGGCCCTCGGTTTTGATGAGCATCCAGAGGTTCTCCGCGAGGGCGTTGTCGTACGAGTCTCCGACGGAGCCCATGGATGCCTCAACTCCCGCCCGAATCAGTCTAGTTGTGAGCTTGATGGACGTGTGCTCTGCCCAGGTTCAAGGAGTCGTTGCAACACTTCCGTTTTGTGTTGATAGTAGATGACTACTGAGCGTTTCGGCGGGTGTCCTCCACTCAAGGGTCTTGCGGGGTCTGCTGTTGAGGGCTGCGGCGACGGCCGCGAGATCCTCGCGGGTGTGTCTGCTGAGGTCGGTGCCCTTCGGGAAGTACTGCCGCAGAAGGCCGTTGGCTGCGCAAGCCAGCTCGCGGTGATCTGCCGTAGGGAATGCTGCTCGCTGCAGGCAGTGGAACCGAGGGGCGAGCGTGTCGCCACCGGCAGCTTCCGAGCGGCCACCACCGTCGTACGTCCAGGCGCCAGCGCGCACGAGAACCATGGCCTGACAGCATGATCGCGCTCATGCTTGCGCTCGTCGTCGGCGCCACCGTCGCCCTGGCACAGGGTGGGCTCGGCGGAGGAGGCAGCATCCTCGCCGTACCTGCCCTGATCTACCTCCTCCACTTCACCCCGGCGGCAGCGACGACAGCCAGCCTCCTCGTCATCCCCACCTCGGTCACAGCACTGACCGGACATGCTCGTGACGGCAACGTAGCCTGGCACACAGGACTGTTCCTTGCCTCGGCCGGCATAATGCCCGCGATGCTCGCCGGAGCCGCAACCGGCCATCTGCCCCAGTCCGTGCTGACCATCGCCTTTGCCGTCGTCGCCGGCGCCGCAGCCCTGAGCATGCTGCATCCTCGGGACGGCGAACCGTCCGGCCGGGTACATCCGGGTACGGCCAGTGCAGCCGGTGCCGGGCTCGGCGCGGTGACCGGCTTCCTCGCCGTGCCGACGCTGGTCAGCGTCCTCGGGCTGAGCATGCGCCGAGCAGTCGGGACCAACCTGCTGGTCATCACCGTGAACTCGTTGGCCGCAGCGGCAGCACGGGCCAGCACCGGTGTGAAGCTCGCCTGGGCAGTCATCGCCCCCTTCACCGCGGCGGCGCTTTTGGGCGCTTGGGACGGCAAACGTCTGTCGAACAGGATCAAGCGTCAAGCCTTGCAGCGTCTGTTCGCCTACGTGCTGCTCGCGGTCGCGGTGCTCATGCTCATCGACGCGGTCGTCTGACTTCTACACACAGCCCACCTGCCCAGACGTGCGGGCCGCCCCTCCCCCCAACCCAGGACGCCGGAGACCGGTGTCGCGTTGCGAAAGACAGGAGAGAGAAAGTGACGGTTTTGAGTGGAGTGCAGTTGCCGTGGTGCGGGTGGTTGGCGTGAACGCTGCGACCCCTCCGACCGAGCGCCGGGGCTCCGCCCGAGTCGGCGCGATCTCCGAGTCCGCCACCCTCGCCGTGGACGCCAAGGCCAAGGCCCTCAAGGCCGCCGGGCGTCCGGTGATCGGCTTCGGCGCGGGCGAGCCCGACTTCCCGACGCCGGACTACATCGTCGAGGCCGCCATCGAGGCGTGCAAAAACCCGAAGTACCACCGGTATACCCCGGCCGGCGGTCTGCCCGAGCTGAAGGCCGCGATCGCCGCGAAGACGCTGCGCGACTCCGGCTACGAGCCCGACGTCTCGCAGATCCTCGTCACCAACGGCGGCAAGCAGGCCATCTACGAGGCCTTCGCCGCGATCCTCGACCCGGGCGACGAGGTCATCGTCCCGGCCCCGTACTGGACGACGTACCCGGAGTCGATCCGCCTCGCGGGCGGTGTCCCGGTCGAGGTCGTCGCCGACGAGACCACCGGCTACCGCGTCTCCGTCGAGCAGCTCGAGGCGGCCCGCACCGAGAAGACCAAAGTCGTTCTCTTCGTGTCACCGTGCAATCCGACCGGCGCGATGTATTCCGGGGGCCGAGGCCGAGGCGATCGGCCGCTGGGCAGTCGAGCACGGCCTGTGGGTGCTGACGGACGAGATCTACGAGCACCTGGTCTACGGCGGCGCGAAGTTCAGCTCGCTGCCGGCACTGCTGCCCGAGTTGCGTGACAAGTGCGTGGTCGTCAACGGTGTCGCCAAGACGTACGCGATGACCGGCTGGCGGGTCGGGTGGATCATCGGCCCGAAGGACGTCGTCAAGGCCGCAACCAACCTCCAGTCCCACGCCACCTCGAACGTCTCGAACGTGGCCCAGGTCGCCGCGATCGCCGCCGTCTCCAGCGACCTGCAGGCGGTGGAGAAGATGAAGGATGCGTTCGACCGCCGCCGTAAGACGATCGTGCGGATGCTCAACGAGATCGACGGCGTGCTCTGCCCGGAACCCGAGGGCGCCTTCTACGCGTACCCGTCGATGAAGGCCCTGCTCGGCAAAGAGATCCGCGGCAAGCGCCCGCAGAGTTCGGCAGCGCTGGCCGCGCTGATCCTGGAGGAGGCCGAGGTCGCCGTCGTCCCCGGTGAGGCGTTCGGCACGCCGGGCTATCTGCGCTGTCGTACGCGCTCGGTGACGAGGACCTCGTCGAGGGCGTGAGCCGGATCCAGAAGCTGCTGGCGGAAGCACGGCATTGACCGGCCCGAACATACGCGGCTGCGGCCGGTACTACCCGGCCGCAGCGCAACCAACGGCATTTGTGTACAAGGCGCCCTGCCTGCGCACCTCCCTGGTCGGCGGCGTGATCGCTCTCCGGGCTCCAGGCTGTGGCCCTCCCCCCAACAGTTGGCGCCCGCGGCCAGCACCGAAGTTCTGCCACGACACCCCGAGCCCGGTCTGAGCCTGCGTGAGCCTGGTCTCCTCGCGATTTGATCGTTTCGCCGGTGTGCCTCCGGTTCAGACCGTCTTGATCGTGCCGCCGTCGATGACGTAGTCGACGCCGGTGATGTTTCCGGCCACGTCGGACAGGAGGAACGCGATCAGGGCCGCCACTTCCTCGGGTTCCGCCATGCGGCCCGTCGTGACGTTCTGGGCCTTGGCCATATGCCCGACGAATTCCTCGAGGCTCTGGCCCGCCGCAGCAGCCCACTTGGCGACCTGGCCGTCGGGGTCCTGGTAGACGGAGGTGCGGACCAAGCCGGGGGAAATGGTGTTTACACGTACGCCTCGAGGGCCGAATTCCTCGGACAGGGACTTGCCGAGCGCAGTGAGTGCCGCCTTCGCCGAGCACATGGCGACCGGGAAACCCCCTGGCATTTGGGCGAGAATGGACGAGATGTTGACGATCGCCCCGCGGCGCTCGATCAGGCTGGGCAAAGCCGCACGCGTGGCACGCACGGTGCTGAGCACGTTCATGTCGAACGTGCGGGTCCACTCGGTGTCGTCGACTTCGAGGAAGCCGACGGTCGCCTTGTCTCCGCCGCCCACGTTGTTCACCAGCAGATCGATGCCACCCAGCTCGGCGAGAGCGCTGTCGATGAGGGTGGACACCCCTTCCGCGGTGCTCAGGTCGGCCGACACGGCGTGCGCGCCGGTCTCCTTCAGCTCAGGCGTGATGGTGCGGGCGGCGCCCATGACACGGACACCTTCGTCGATCAGGGTCCGCACGGTGGCGAGTCCGATGCCCCGGCTGGCGCCGGTGACGACGGCTGTCTTGTTAGTGAGATTGAGGTTCATGACACTCCGATTCCTGAACCATGGGTACAGACGTGGATGATGAGCGCCGAACACGACGTCGGCGAAGCGAACTGGTTCGTCGCGGTCGACGCTCCGAGCCGGGTGCTAGGCGCCCCGTCGACGGCGCTGAAGAGGATCGGCGATCGAGGGTGGCGTGGCGTTGTATGTGTCGGCCGGGTTGACGTTGGTGCCGGGCGGGACGATCGCGTCGATGGCGTCGAGTACGTCGTCGGTGAGCACGAGGTCGGAGGCCGCGATCGACTCCTGGAGCTGCTGCGGTGTGCGGGGGCCGATGATCACGGAGGTGATGGCCGGGTGCGCGCGGACGAATGCGTGGGCCAGCTGCGGCAAGGAGGTGCCGACCTGGTCGGCGACCTTGGCCAGCGCGTCGACGATCTCGGCGCGGCGGGCGTTGGCCGGGTTGGCCGTGTCGAACATCGGCGGGTTGAGCTTGGCGCGGTGGTGGTCGGCGTGGTCACGGCCGCTGAGCCAGCCGTGGGCCAGCGGACTGTAGCTCAGTACGCCCATGCCGTAGTGCTGCGCGGTGGGCAGGACCGCGGTCTCGACCGCCCGGTTGACGATCGAGTACAGGGGCTGCTCGGTGAGGAACCGGGCGTAGCCGCGCCGCTCGGCGACCCACTGCGCCTCGACGATCTTTTCGGCGGGGAACGTCGTGTGCCCGAACGCACGGATGAGACCGGCCCGTTGCAGATCGGTCAGGGCGCCGAGGGTCTCGGCCAGACCGGTGTTCCAGTCGTAGCGGTGCAACTGGAAGAGGTCGACGTGGTCGGTGCGCAGCCGGCGCAGGCTGGCCTCAAGGGCGCGGCGGATCCAGCGCGGGGATGCGCCCTGGTGGTTGGGGTGGTCGGCGCCCGGCAGGCCGAATTTGGTGGCCAGGACGACCTCGTCACGGCGCCCCTGTAGCGCCTCGCCCACGATCTCCTCGCTCTCGCCGGCGCCGTAGACGTCGGCCGTGTCGATGAAGTCGATCCCGGCGTCGACCGCATCGCGGATCATGCGGACGGTCTCGGCGCGGTCGGTGTTCCCCCAGCCGCCGAAGTTCATGGTGCCGAGTGCGGTGGCGCTGACCGACATGCCGGTCGCACCGAGATACCTGCGTTCCATGGCGCTCCTTACGAGAAACGGGACGCACCGGGGCTTGTCGGTTTCGGTTGCCGCCGGCGCGGGTGATGAAGGTCGAGGTGCGGTTGATTCCGGTATCGATCGCTGTGCCCTCACTCGGACGCGGATCGTGCCGGACGGTGTCACCGGCCGACCTGCCGGTCGCGCCGGGGACAACCCTGGTCAGTGGGGCGTTTCAGTCGCGGATAGTCATGCAGCCGTCGATCGACCCAGGCCTGCCTGCTCGTTGACCCACTCCGCGTCGTCGGACAGCAGCAAGGCGGCGGACGGCGGGGCGGGCTCGCACAGTCGCAGACCGCGGATCGTGGCCGAAACCCTGGTCCTCGTTTCCTCTCCGACCTGTCCTTCCGCTGTTTCGTCATGGTCACGTCGGATGGTCGAGGCCCTTGGTCAGGGTCTGGGCGGCGTAGAGGTGGAGGTCGCGGATGGCGAGCGAGGCGCCTTCCTCCGTGAGCCGTTCGGCCGTGGTCGCGCCGATTCCGGCGGCGCCGGCGGCGGGGACGATCCTCTTGCCCTGCAGTCTCCTCACGTCCCATTTCCCTCTCTTGCCTGTGCCGAGCACCGTTTCCTGTCCGGTCCACGGCATGTAAGGGTCCGCTGCCCACGGCGATGACGACTCCAAGCCCACGTTAGCCTACGGATGCAGGTTTACCATCAGGCGACTGAAAGCCTTCACATGTAGGCATACCTGCACGTGCGTGAGAGGATACAGTTCGGAGGATGTCCGTGACCAAGAGCAGCAGCCAGTCAGGCGACCGACGTGTACGGCGCACCCGGGCGACCTTGCAGCGCGCCCTGATCGATCTCGTCGAGGAGAGGGACCTGTCGCAGGTCAGCGTCGCCGATGTCGTCGACCGGGCTGAGGTGAGTCGCTCGACGTTCTACGACCATTACCGGGACGTGCATGAACTGGCCGAAGCCGCCAGCACGTCAATGATCGATGACATGATCGGGTTCGTCCTGGCCCTCGACCCCGCCCCCGCGAACCCATCAAAGCAACCGGAGGGCCCGTACCCGGCGTTGACGGCCTTCTTCGCGCATTTCGCCGAGCACGCGGGCCTGTACCGCAGCCTGCTGGGCCCGACGGGAAGCGCACGCGTCATCGAGCACGTACGCCTCCGCACCGCCACAGCCGCCCACTCCTCCGGACACCTCGCCACGACGGACGAGTCCACAGCGCCGGACACGGCCGACGCGTCCGGCCTCCCGCACGACGTTCCTGCGGCGTTCGTCGCCGGCGCGCTCATCGGGGTGGCCAACGACTGGCTGCAGCGCGGATGCCCGCGAACGCCGATGGAGATGTCCGCCCTGACCAAGCCACTTCTGCTCGCCTTGACGGCCGGCACCCAGGTACGCCCCACGCCGTAGCACCAGGCGCGGCTGCGCGCCTGCCGGACGCGCCGCGCCTTCCTTCGATGCGGCTTGGCTTCCTCCCCGGGCTGGAGCTCGGGGAGGCCCCTTTGAGGGGTTCGGCCGGTTACCCGGCGTACGGGTCCTGGTTCGCAGACCGGCTGGTGCCGGGGTCTCTAAGTCCGCTAACAACAGCGCCTTTGTGCACAGGGAGTTGGTGGCCGCGCTGTGTCCGGAAGGGTGTTAACGCCGTTGTCGCTGCCACCAGCGCCGCGGTGCGCCCATCTCTGCACTGGCTGCGGCACCGTTGTCGGCGTGGGCGAGCGGAGCGGTGAGTGTGACGGGTGAGTTGTCGCCCGTCGTGATGTTGATGTTCTGAACGGCCCGATGGACCTGTTCAGGGGTGGGTTTGCCGACTCCGGCAGGCATCGTGGAGCGCAGCTCGGCGACGAACTGCGTGAGTCGGGTACGGACTTGGTCGAGGATGTCGTGCAGTACAGAGTGTGAGACCGCCCAGTACAGGTCGTCGATCACGATGGCTCGGCCGCGGTACCTGTCCATCGCGCTCATCAGCGTCCGCAGTTCGGCCGCACCGGGAAGGCTGAGGTGGACAGCCTGGCCGGGAGGGGTACGGTCGATCAGGCTCTGCAGCTGGCCGATGCCGAACGTGATGATCACTTCTTCGTTGATCTTTCCCCGTGTGATCTCGGGGAGGTGCAGGGCGCTGATGGTCTCACCGTGACGTTGCCAGGCAAGCGAGTGCGAGTCGGCTTGGATGGGCGCACGCGGGCGCCGGTAGTCCGGAACGCTGGTGGCGGGTTTACCTCCGTAGCCCTCGAGTTCGTTGAGGGCCCATTGTTTCAAGGGCTGGGAGGCAGCGTGACCGCCGATGACGAGCGCGAGGCGCAGCAGTCCGGCGAGCGGAGCGGTGTCGTCGAGGACACCTTGCTCCAGCTGTTCCAGGGGCTGCGTCCCCTGGTGGGGGGACTCGGTCATTTACCCAGGGCGAGGTAGGCGACGACGACGCCCGCGACTGTTGCCAACGCGCTCACGGCACCCCAGAAGATACCGCTGCGGTACCAGGGCAGAGGGGTGGACCCGGTGGCCTGGTCTGCTGGTGCCGGCTGGCCGGCGCTCGCGTTGCCGCCCTGAGTGGCGTGCGCGTAGGGGGCGTTCACCGTGATGGGCGAGTTGTCTCCGGCGGTGATCTGAACCGAAGAGCCTGGCTGGGGTTCTTGGGGAGTGGGTAGGTGGCCTCTTCGGCTCATGGCGTTCATCAGCTCCTTGTAGCGGTCAAGTACGGTATCGCGGGCCCGGGATAGATTGCGCAGTGTCTGGGCGTACCTCTCGGGGGCGGTGCGCTGCCACTCCGGCGGGACTTCGCTGTAGGCGGCATCGTGATCAGGGGTGAACGTTCCGCCGATCTCGTCGTCGAGCCGGGCGAGCGCGTCCGCGAAGCGGCGGTGAGCGGTGTTGAGTTCGGGGTCGACGAAGTCGATGACGTCACGCCGCAGGGCCTCCAGGGCATCCCCGACTCCCTCGGTGACGAAGTCGGGGATGCGGCGCATCGGCATGCGCCGGGACAGATGGGTCAGCCAGGCAGCATCCGGCTGCACCGCTTGGGCTGTACGCATGGCCTTGGCCCGGTCGGAAGCCGTGGCCGTCACCGATACTCCCTCTCGGTGGGCAGCTGCGACGAAGGCTTCGAGTGCTTGCCTCACGGCGTCGGTGTGCCGGGTGAAGGCTGCCTCGTCGAGAGCGCACAGGCGCTCGGTGCTGCTGACGTTCTGGATGTGCAGGTCGAATTGGGCGTCGGCGGCAGCTCGGACTGCCGTGTAGAGGTCCTGTGCGGCCGCAGTGACGTGGGGTGTGGCCGTCAGTTGCAGCTCACGAAGCCCGTCTTGCAGGTTCAGCACCGCCGCGTCCACCTGAGCGGTCGACTCCGGTACCGGCGCGTCAGCGGCAGCAACTGGAGACGCCAGCCAACCGCGAGTCAGAGCGGCCTGCCCCGCGTGCGCAGCCCGCAGGAACGTCGCGCTATGGCTCACGAAACGGCCTTTCTCGTCACACTGTGATCGGTTGATTCTGCTTCACGACGGGGCCGATTGTTGCCCGGATCTTCGATCAGTGATGTCGAAGCTGCGGTCATGTCGGCGACTCAAGGGGCCTGTTTCACAGGCTCAGCAGGACATCATGCAGCGCCTGTCCGCGGAGGAGCAGTTTCATGACCCGCTACTATGTCGCGCCCGACCGGAACGAGTTGATCGCAACCTGGGGTACCGGCGAGGGTGACCTGGCCGCCAGCATCGCCACTCTGCCGGCCAGCCGCCGCCTGTCCCCGCTCCCCCGCGGATCCCCATGAGTCCTTCCAGGGGAGGTGCACCGCCTCAAGGAGAAGCCTGGGGGGTTGATAGGGATCTTTGAAATTCCCCACCCCCTGCTCAGGGGGTGGACAGGCCTGCTCACTTCGGTTCCCCACCCTGGCCGCGCTGAGCTGCGGACGGTCGGCACACGGGAGGGGCCGCCCGATAGCCAGCCAGCACCAGGGGCGGGGCGAGTTGTCCAGGGTGGGCGAAGCCCAGCGCGCAGCGCCGCCGCAGGCGCCCTTGACCACTTGGCGCGACCCGCACGCTCAAGAACCGGGCGGCCCCGCCCTCTTCGTTCACCGCTGAACCAAGTGGGGATTTTGAGCGAGCCTGGGGAAAATCGCGGATCCCCATCATGGTGGCCTGCGCGGCTACATGGAGTGGCCGGCGGGCAGCGGCGACACGCTGCTGCAGGCGTTGATCGCCTCCACCAAGGCGGAGCGCACCCGTGAGTTCTGCGGGGCACCTGGCCGCACCCGCACCCGCGATGACCGGCCGGGAGGGTGACGCAAAGCCATATGCGGCACCTGTCGGCGACGCGTGAATCGTGACCCAGTTCCGACGGGTGAAAAGTGACCCCCACTGCATCAGTTGATGTTGGTCATTCCCCAGTGTTGGCGGCGGGAACCCGTCCGAGGTCGCGGCCGCGCATGCGGTAGCTGTCGCCCTTGAGTGAGATCACCTCAGCGTGGTGGACGAGGCGGTCGATCATCGCGGCGGCGACGGTGTCGTCGCCGAAGACCTCGCCCCAGCGCCCGAACGGCTTGTTGCTGGTCACGATCACCGAGGCGCGTTCGTAGCGGCCCGAGATGAACTGGAAGAACAGGTTGGCGGCCTCGGGTTCGAAGGGGATGTAGCCGACCTCGTCCACGATGATCAGCGGGATCCGTCCCAGCCTGGTCAACTCGTCACTGAGCCTGCCCACTTGATGCGCCTCGGCGAGGCGGGTGACCCACTGGGCGGCGGTGGCGAAGGCGACCCGGTGGCCGGCCTGGCAGGCCCGGATGCCGAGACCGGTGGCGAGGTGGGTCTTGCCGGTGCCGGGCGGCCCCAGGAAGATGACGTTCTCCTTGCCGACGACGAAGTCCAGCGTCCCCAGATGGGCGATGACCTCGCGTTTCACGGACCGCTGGTGGTCGAAGTCGAAGTCCTCCAGGGACTTGCGGGAGGGGAATCGGGCGGCCCTGATGCGCCCCTCGGCGCCGTGGGAGTCGCGGGCGGCGACCTCCCGCTGCAGGCAGGCGGCGAGATACTCCTCGTGGCTCCAGCCCTCGTCGCGGGCCCGCTCAGCGAGCCGGGCGGCCGCGTCCCGCAGGGCCGGGGCCTTCAACGCCTTGGTCAGGTAGACGAGTTCAGAGGTCACATCCCGGCTGGTCCTGGCCTGGTTCGTGCTGTTCTTCGTGCTCATCAGGCTGCCCCTTCACCCGTGCTCAGACCGCCGTCGATCACGCCGAAGATCCGGTCGTAGGAGTCCAGCGACCGCTCCTCGACCTCGGTGACCTCCGCTGGCACCGGTTTCCTGTCCGCAGCCGTCTTGCGGGCGGCCGCGGCAGCCGCCGCGTGATCGGGGTCGGTGATGGTCTGGTGGCGGGCCCAGCTGCGGGCATGACGGGCGACTTCGACGCCGTCGCAGGTCACCAGGACCTGGTCCAGGTCGGCGGCGACGTCGATGCGGCGGCCGACGGCCAGCGGATGGACGGAGTAGTCGCAGGTGTCGAGGCGGACATAGTGGTCGCGGGGTAGCCGCAGGGATGCCTTCCACCAGCCCGGCGGGGCGATCGGCGGCAGGGCCAGCATGCGGGAGCGGTCGGCCTCCAGCCGGTCCGACGGGCGGGCCTGCAAGGTGCGGTGGATGCGCCGGTTGGCCTTCGTGAGCCAGTCGGCGAGCTGGATGTTGAAGTCGGCCGGCGAGGTGAACACCCGCCCGGGCAAAAACAACGTCTCCAGATAGCCGTTGGCCCGTTCGACCAGGCCCTTCGCCTCTGGATCCCGCGGCTTGCAGAGCAGGAACTTGATACCCAGCAGCCCGGCGAACGCGGCGAATTCGTCGGTGAGTTGAGAGCCGCCGGACCGCCAGGAGCCGACGGCTCCCTCGTTGTCCCAGACCAACACCCTGGGGACGGTACCCAGCTCGGTCAGCAGCCGCCAGTGCCCGGCGATCAGGTCGGCTGCCGACCGGGAGGGCAGCATCCGGGCGGTGATCCACCGTGAGTAGCCCGCGATGACCAGCACCGGTGGCCGTCCAACCTGGCCGAAGCCGAGCGGGATGTCGGCGGGCGGGAACCACAGGTCGCACTGGGCGATCTCGCCTGGCTCATAGACCGTCCGCGAAGCCGGATCCGCAGGCCGATAGGCCGGCCGCAACTCCCGGATCCGGTCCTTGAGCACGGTCAGGCCGCGGTCCCAGCCAATCCGCTCGGCGATCACCGTCGCCGGCATCTCGCACCACTGCTCGAGCAATTCGCGGATCTGAGGCTCGACCGCGTCCACGATCGAGCCCTTCGGCGCCCGCTGGTACTTCGGCGGCGCGTCGTCCGCGACCGCCCTGCGGACGGTGTTCCTCGAGATCCCCAGCTTCCTCGCGATCGCCCGCACCGGCATCCGCTCGGCCCGGTGAAGCCGGCGGATCTCCGCCCAGTCCTCCACGCTGATCACCACTCCTCCCGGCCTGGCTCAACGAGCCAGACCCCTTGGAGGGGGTCAACTTTCGAGCGTCGCTACTGGTCCACTTTTCAGCCGTCGCCGACAGCACCCTCCCCAGCGCATGGTCGGCACATCGCATCATGATCGTCTGCGGCATGGTGCGGGCCCGCAGGTGAGGACACCGGTCGGCGTGGCGCCGGAGGCGGACCTCGCTTCGTGCGTCAGTGGCTCGTCCCTGGTTGAGCCGGACGCCTGGCCCGCACGCCTGGCTGCGGCCGGTTCTCCATTTCGATGAGCAGCGGCCTCTGCCCCCTGCACCAGTCGGTGAACCAGTCCGGAACCGTTCCGGACCCTTGCAGGGTGCGCAGTTCTTTGAGACTGAAGGGCTCTGCTCCCGAAATCACCGTGCGTCCAGGGCCTTTGGCCCGGGTGGCTGCCACCCTCTCGAACCACGGCTGGCCATGGACGAAACCGACATGCTTATGGAAGGAGTGGTACGCGGGCGCCGTCACTTCGAACAGGGCACAGCAGGCCCAGATGAGGGCGTCCCGGATGTCACGGTTCTGAGTTGCCTCGGCCAGCCTGTCGGGATCGGGAAGGGAGATGCCCTCACCGATGCGGGCGAAGGCCGCTTTGAGGAACCTGCCGTCCACCCGTGGCAGGCTGGCTCGGATGGATGCGCCGAAAGCGGCGGTGATCCTGCCCGCACCGCCGTCCTCCCCCACCTCGCCGAGGAGCTCTTCCATATCCAGGAGAACCGGCCCCGGGACCGTCTCGCCGAATGCCTGGAATCCCAGGCCCCACTCCCATCCGGCCGGAAGCTCGCCGATGTCCACCAGTTCGTTGCGCAGCAGGTAGGCCAGGAGCGGCGGATCCTGCAACCCCGGTCTCTCCATTCCGAGGGCCACCTCGTACATCTGCTGGTCCCACTGGGGATCGAACATGAGGGCTTCCCCTCGCCAGTAGAAGCGCGCCCACCTGGCGAGGGCTTGTCTGGCATGGAGTGAGTCCGTGCGGAGCTTGGCGATGAATCTGTTCCTGGGGTCCCGGGAGAGTTCGAACACCGCCAGTGCCGTGTCCCGGCTGGATTCCAGGCCGGCGGTGTCCCAGGTGTCCAGGAGAACGTCGAAGATGGCGTCGGTCGACTGAGGGGGCAGGGGAGCTGCGTTCATGACGCGCAGGCACAGTGAGAGGTGCTTCGCCGAGGCCTGCTGGCTGCTGTTCTTGGACCTCTCCATGAGGCTGGAGACGATGTCACGTGCACCGCCGTCGTACTTGTCGTCGGCACACTGGAAGATCACATCGACCAGTACCGAGCTGGCGTCCCGGTCGTAGGCAACTACCATCTCCTCGACCACCTCGTCGAGGGTGCGTGCACGCCGCACGAGGGCCTCCGCGGCGAAGTACTCCATGAAGGTGCGGTGGGTGAAGCCGAACAACCGGTGATCGACGGAGTCCGTGCCCTGGTAGGACAGCAGCCAGGCCCGGTCCGCGCAGAAGTCCAGGAAGTCCTGTGCTCGGGATCGGGCATCGACCTCGTCCACCGAGGCCGTGTCCGTGAAGAAGGTGGCGATCAGCTTTTTCAGCTGTCCTTCTTGCACACCGGCCTGCGCCGCCTGGCTTTTGTAGAAGAAGAGCGCGAGTTCCTGCATCAGACGGGTCCCGTAGTGCCGGTGATCCATCGGCTGCTCGATATGGCGCATGGCGTCCCACCGTTGGAACAGCAGGTCGGCACATGCCTCGTACACCATGCGGCGGTTGCGCGGGATGTAGCCGCGGGCGCGGTACAGGGCGCACAGCAGGGAGAGCATGAGGGGGTTGGTGCGGATGTCGGGGACGTTCTCGGTCTCCCTTAGGAAGGCCAGGCGGTCCTGCTCCGATCGTCCTGTGTTCCCGAACCATTTTTCGGTGTACTGCCCGACCTGCTCCAGGGAGAAGTCGTCCAGTTCGTAGATGTCGAAGTGCCTGGTGTCGAACGGCGCCTTGCTGTAGCCGACGCGCCGGGCCGTGACGAGGATCGGGATGAGCGGGAACCGGTTGGCGAATGCCTCGATGGTCCGTACGAAGGCCATGCGGCGTCCGACGTCCACAATCTCGTCGATGCCGTCGAAGATCACGAAGGAGCGGCCGAGTGTGGCCAGGTCACGGATCTCCTCTTCCTGCACGTCGAGTTGGAGGCTCTCGCGGAGGGAGCGTGTGATCGCCGACACTATGTGCGCGGTTCCGTCCGCCCCGGGGACGTCCTTGCAGGACACCACGAGAGGCGCATAGGCGGTGCCGGAACCGGGCCGTGAGAGCTGGTGGACGAGGTTCTGCGTCATGGTGCTCTTGCCGACGCCCGGGTTGCCCAGGACCACGCAGCGCGGGCGGCTCAGGGGCGAGACCAGGAAGGAGTCGTCATGGAACTCGTCCGAGCCGCGTTTGCGCAGGTTGCGGGGCACGTACAGCACATCATGGTCGAAGCGGGACGTCTCGCTGGTGTGGCTGAAGGTGTGGGCGAGGCTGAGCTCGGCGTAGCGGCGTTCCGACGCGGCTCGGATGTCTGTGAGTACCTCGCGGGCGCGCTTCACCCGGGGCGAGGAGCCGAGGATGTCGACGATGTCCCGGAAGGCGGCATTGGGAGGGGCGTCGCTGCCCGACACCTGTGGTGCGGCCCCGATGTAGGCGGTGACCTTCTCCAGGTCGGCGGCACTGAGCGTCGCGGTGATGCTGTCATCGCGGGGGAAGACGCTCTCCATGTAGGCCGTGACGAGTTCCCAGAGTGCGCCTGCCAGCCCGGCCCAGGTGTATCCGTGTTCCTCGCAGAAGTCCTCCGCGCGGGCCGTGAACGTCTCCTCGTACTCCTGGGCGAGTTCCGACAGCTCCCGGCGGGATCTGATGCCGAGCCTGGCGATGAACAGAAACTGCGACAGGGCGACGGTCTCGGGCTGCTCGAGGAACTGCGACACCTGGGTGACCTGGTCCTGGGTCAGCAGGGCGATCGCCTCGCCGGTGCCGTCCGTGAGGAGGAGGCCGCCCCGCTCGTCGGACTCTTCCGCCCACTGGGACGGCGGAATGTCTCCTGTTACGGGGGCCGACGACCTCGTCACGAACGCTGCTGCCACGCGTCCGACCACACTGCCCACAATTGCCGGCTCCACCGATGCTCCTCCCCGCAATCTGACCCACATCCTCGCAGAAGGAACCCCCCTTGCCCGGGACCACTCCCCCGGCTCGACGGGCCGCCCGACCTGTCTGAGGCTGGACCTGACGCCGCGCAAGCCGCAGGTCCAGCCACGGCCGCCGGGTGGAAAGCCGCGGCATCGGCCCCGAAGCGCAGCTGACAAACCAGCCGAGCACTGGTATCGGCGGGCACCTTGGGGCCCGGGCCACGGGCCGTCGGCGTCAAAGAGCCGGTAACCGACTGCACGGTGGCGCGTTGCCCAAGCGAGGGGAACGCGCCACCGGCGCGACGGCCCGATGAACACGTGTACGCGTGCCGGGCCAATCACTCCTCCTTAGCCGGGCCGACCCCGTGCGCCGGCTGTCACGGATCACACTGGGGAGGGACGTGTCCTACCGTCGCGGTATCGGCACCCCGGCCGCGTTGTCCGTTCAGCGCGCCGCGTTGCAGCAGGACGGATCGCCGGGGTCGGCCGGCGCCGGCCCCTACTCCACCGGGGGTGGCGGGACCGTCCTGGAGCACCGCTACGGAGCGGTGCTGTTGTCGCATCTGCTGACCGGAACCCCTGTGCCCGGTCTGGGGGACGCCGTGACGCCGGTCCGGATCCGCTTTCAGGCGCGCTCCGTCAGCCGCGTGGACGACATCGTTGTGGTCGGAACGGCACCCACCAAAACGGAAGTTGTGCTGTCCATCGGGGTGCGCAGAAAGCCGAAGCTGGTGCCGAGCGAGGCGGACTCCGTCAGGCTCATCGGCGACTTCCTGCACGTCGCGCGCACCAGGCGGGCGCTGGTGGACAGCGGCCGCTGGAAGCTCGCCCTGGCCGTAGTGCCCTCCTGCGTTCCCGCTCAGCAGCTCAAGACGTTGGCCGAGATGGCTTCGGCGGCGGGCAGCTGGACGGAGTTCCAGGACCGACTGCGCCGTCCAGGCAGCCTGCAGGCAGCAGTGCGCAATCGGCTGACCCAGTTGGAGGCGATCGTTGCTTCCCTGGCCCCCGAGCCGCCGGCGCAGGCGGCGCGGGAGAACTGGCGGCTGCTGTCGACCCTGCGTCTGACCGAGATGCGCCTGGAAGGCGCCGACTGCACGGACCGGACCTACAGCGTGGAACGTCTGCGGGCCGTGACGCCGCAGCGCAGCAACGACGCAGCGAACGCCCTGTTCGCCCATCTCGCGGAGCAAGTGGGCGCCTACGCTCCCGCTGGCGCGGTGGTGGATCTGTCCCGGCTGCACGCTGACCTTCAGGGACTGGACTGCTTCGCCCCGGCGTCGCGCCTGCCCTCCCCCACCGCTGCTGCGCCCGCCCGGCCGGCGGCGACGCGAACGCCACGGCCGAGCCGGCGCCGTGCACGCGCCAGGCTGCGGTGGAAGGCCCGTCTGCTGTCCGGGGCAGCACAGCAGCCCCAAGTGCACGACGGCACCGTAGTGGTGGTCGACGACTGCTGGACGCTCGCCTTCGATGCGGACTCCGGCGACCAACGCTGGGGCAAGAAGGCCGGCGGCGGGCACAGAGCCGTGGTCGCAGGCGGGGCGTGCTTCGCCTCCGACCCACTGGGCCATGCCCGGGCCTGGGATCTGCGCACCGGTCAGCGCAGCGCGCCGCTACGTCTGCGCATGCAGGACGGCCTGGCCGCGGTGTCGGACGGGGTGCTGTTCGCCGCGCACCCCACGACGGGGCTGAGTGCCTACGACGTCGCCTCGAAAGCGGTGCTGTGGTCGGGCGCCGGGGACCGCCTGCCGGTCGCGGCGGCGCCCCGCACTCGCGGCGACACGGTGTTCGCGCTGCTGCGGGCCCCGTCGGCACCCGCGTGCGAGCAGCAGGTTCTCGCTGCCTTCGAGGCGAGGAGCGGGCGTACGGTGTGGTGCTGGCCGAGCGGCTCGTGCGCCATCACGCGCTGGAGCGCCGGCGACCAGGTCCTCACCGCCATTCTCGACACACAGGATCACAAACGGGAGATCGTCGCCCTGGACCGCATCAGCGGAGAGCTGCTGTGGCGCCACGAACTGGCCGGCGAAGCGGCAGCAGCACCGGTGCATGCGGGTACGGCGGTTCATCTGACGACCCGTTGCGGCCGGGCACTGACCTGGGATGCACGGGGTGGACGCCTGCGGTGGGACGTTCAGGCCGCCCGGCGCATCACTACGGCTCCCCTGGTCACTGACGACGGCGTCTGTATCGCCGCTTTCGCCCCGGGGCGGCTGGTGGTCCTCGATCCGTCCTCGGGCAGCGAGTTGTGGCGCAAGAGCGTGAGCGGTGCCTTCACCGCCGCGCCGTTCATGGCGGGCGATCGCATCTGGGCCGCTGACCGTACCGGAGTCCTGTACAGCTGGGATCCGGGCACCCGCCGGAGCACGGCACAGCAGTTGGAGCGGTGGAGCGAGGAGGGCGGCGGGCAGCCAGCCATCGAGGGTCGCACGTTGTTCGTCTCCACCTGCAGCGGCTGGCTCCAGGCGTGGGAACTGCCCTAACAGGGCCCGCCGGTCATCGCGGGCAACCGCATCCCCGTCGTAGGCACAGCCTTGGCCTGGGCTGTCAGCGTTCGATCGACAGCGGCACGCGTACGTAGCTGGTGAGCCCGGCGTGGATCGCGGGGTCGATGCAGTCCACGTCGGCCATCGGCCCGGTGATGACCACAACGTCGCCGGTGGTGGCGACAGCACGCTGCCATGTGTGCTGCGACGGCATGGAGCCGTCGTAGAGGTAGCTCGTGTCGGGGAAACGGATCACGAGAGCCTCGTCGGGCAGTCGCAGCTCGGCGCTCCAGCCCGGGGTGCGCTGGGAGGCGAAGAGGGATGTCGTGGTGAGCTGCTGTCCGCCCGCCCGTCGTACCAGGAACTCGACGGCGTCGGGGATCTCGACCTGGTCCTGGGCATCGCGGACCTGCAGGGTGTGGGGTTGCAGGATGAAGATCGCTGCTTCGTCGGCAAAGTGCCCGCTCGCCGCCTGGAGTTGCATCTCGGCGATGCCCGGGAGGTGGGGCGGCAGCGAGGTGTCGTGGTTGCTCATCACATCTCCTCTTGTCCTCTTGCGCGTTCAGGGGGACGGCCGGGGGTCACTGGTAAAGGAAGTCCGTCGACCACCGGGACAGGCCGGCGACGAGGGTGACAGCGGTGTCCGCCGCTTCGCGGCGCTGTGCTGCTGTGCGGTGGATCCAGACGGTGTCCTCGATCCGCCCGTGTGCGCCGTACTGCCGGGCCAGCGCACGGAAAGTGGCCGAAGCCCGGAACGGGGCGTCAGGCGGCTCGTCGTCGGCGACGAGCCGTGACGGGATGCCGCAGTACGTTTCGGACGTGATGAAGCAGGCCCAAAACACCAGCTCCAGCGTCGCTCGCTCATCACCCGCGACACGGTCCAGCAGGGCAGGCCGGCACTGCTGGCAGTCATCCAGCGTCACGTAGGTCAGCTGGTCCAGTACGTCGGGAAACGGCGCGGGCAGTTCGCATGTGAGGTACGCCCGGGACGGCGGGATGAACCGCAGTCTCTGCGCCGCGGCATCGTGCCGATGGTCGGCGCGGCTCGTCTTCTCCATGGGCTCTCCCGTAACAGGCTCGCTCCCTGGCACCACGGCTCATCCTTGCGGACCTTCACGCCCGGCGGTGGGAAAGTCACGAACCCGCCATGCGGCGGCAGATCTTCCGGTAGGGAGGCACTAGTCTGCCCGTGGCGGACGACCACCCGCCGTCCGATGGCCGAAGAAGAACCCTGCTCGTCGCTGTCCGCCCCGAAGACCGGCTGGCTCGGGGTGTGGGTACCGCGGGTGCGCTGGCCGCCCGCAGCCCTCGAGACGAGGCTGCCACCCACACGGATCTGCGGAACCCAGCCGGAGTCAGTCGTCTGCGTGCCGCAGGACAGCACTGCCCGATAGCGGGATCCACTCATCGCTGAGGGGAGCCAGTGCATCAGCCGGCGCGAGCGTTCCGACGGGTGCCGTGTACGCCCGCACAGTGTGCTCCCAGCAGGTCGACGTCAGCACGACCTCCCGGTCGAACAGCGCGGCCTGGAGCCCGAGAAGGCCGGCGCTCTGGAGGGCGCGAACGTAGTTGAGGAGTTCGATCGCCTTGACCATGACCCAGGCGATCAGGGGTACAGCGGCACGGAACCGTTCGGCCAGGCCAAAGGGATCGGCCTCTTCGAGGAGACCGGTGTCGTGGTGAACCACGTCGCCGTAGATCCATGCCATGGCCAGCTTGCGGTCGTCGAGATCGGTGGTCCAGCCCTCGGCGGCGTCGCCGAGCATGACCTGGTAGCCGCCTTCGCGTGCGGCGTTCGGCTCCGCTCTCGTGCGCCACTCGGCCCGCGCCGCCTTCACCCACATCGTGTCGTGCGGCAGTTCCCGGCAGAAGTACCCCACCGCGGCCAGCGCCTTCAGATACGAGCAGGCGTCACCTTCCAGCAGCAGAGGCCTGACCCGGGCCGCAGCCGACTCCACGACCTCCTCGGCCGGGTACTCCTGCCGGACTTGTACCTCACCGTTGCCGAGAGCCGTCACCACGTACGGTGCGCTGGACAAGGCAACCAGCGCGTCCCAGTCCGCCGCCAGCGAGTGTGCCTCCACCCGGCGGGCACGCACCACGAACGCCTCGAGTCTGCCGCGGTGCAGCGCCGCCGGATCCGCCCCTGCTTGAGCGTGGGTTTTCATCAGCCCCTCCAGGAGTAGGTGAACCGCCTGGTCCAGAGCCGCACGGCTTCGGCAAGCATGACGCGGCAGCCACACCAGCGGCAATCCGATTCAGGACGGCCAGCCGGGTGTCCCGCGCGCAGGCTGCCGGGTGTCGGGCCGGGTCAGGGCGAGGATGCGGGCTGTGTGGATGTTCTGCGGCGCGACCATGAGCTGGGTGCCGGCAGGTTGCCGTTGACGACGATGGCTGCGACGAGTGACGGCGCCTGTAGGTTGATCAGGCCGTGGAGCGCGGGCTGGAGGGTGAAGAGGTAGTTCTCCGGCACGCCGACGGGTGAGGTCTTGCGGCTCATGTCCAGGATGCACAGGATCGACAGGCGTGCGCCGTCGGCGGCTGCGTACTGGGTGGGCTGACCCATGTACTTGGGGGCGCGCTCTTGGGTGACCGGGGTGGTGCGCTCGACCTTCAGTTCGGCGGTGATGCCGTCGTGCCGGACGTCGAGGTATCCCAGGGCGAGCGGGCTGCCCCGTTCCAGGCGCCCGCCGAGTTCCGGCTCTGCCTGCAGTTCCTTGTACAGATCATCATGGAACTTGCGTTCGGTGACGTGACTGCCGCGTTTGTACTGCTTGCTCCAGGTCATGGTGAGTCCGGTGCGGCAGATGGCGGTGAACAGGCGGCAGAAGGCCTGGAGCTGGCCCTCGTCGTAGCCAGCGCGGTGGAGGCTTTCGTAGAGGGCGAGCAGACGTTCGTCGAAGACGGGGAAGCTGGTCAGGAAGTCGCGTGAGGCGTCGAAGGGCCGCAAGCGGATCTCTCGGTGCCCGGCAGCATCGAGGCTCTGGGTGAAGGGTTTCCCGTCCTTGGTGCCGCGCCAGCGCAGGTTGACCGAGAACGGTGGGGCAGGGCTGCCGGCGGGCAGGGCGAAGCGGAGGATGAGCGTGCCGGTGGCGCTCAGTGTCACCGGATCCTCGGGGCGTGGCGGGCGCGGCCACAAATAGGTGGGGGTTTCCGCCTCGGCGGGGGTGAAGTGGCCGAGGAGGTCTGCTTCGAGGCTCTGGGCCCAATCGGGCCAGGGGCCGGTGCGGACGTCGAGGCGGAGTTCGTAGACCGTGGAGGGGCGCAGGATCTGCGGGCCGGTGATGAGGCGTCCGTCGACGCTGGCCAGGACGACGGCGGCGGCCGACTGGTCCTCGGCGGCCCGGGCGTCAGTGTCGGTGTCCGCCGTGCCGGAGCGAAGCGGTGTGCGGCGTCGGCCTCGGGCGATCACCAGGGGCAGGGGCAGCGCGGCGAAGCGGGTGAGGAGGTCGGCCACGCCGCTGGCACCGGTGAGGGCCTGTGCCTGCTCCAGGACGACCAGCAGTGGTCCGGCCAGCGGGTCGGTGTCCGTGAAGCGCTTGTGAAGGTCGGCGGCGGTGGCGATGGCGCGTCGGCGGGCTGCGGTGGCCAGCGCGGTCATCTGGGCGGTGTCGGCGTCGAGTTCGGCCGCATCGAGCAGGACCAGGAAGGAGGCCACCTCACACAGTCCGGCGAAGGACCGCACGTAGGCGGCAGTCGCCGTCGCTTCCTGGGCCTGGTCTCTGAGGGTGTCCGCGGCGGCGCGGAGTTGGGCTGCGCGGGCCCGCAGTGCGTCGGCCGGGTCGCCGACTACGTCGCCGGGTCGCCGGTCCGTGTCGTACTGGCCAGTGCCGTCGGCCGGCGCCGGTTCGTGGCCGGTGAGAAGGCCGCGGAGCGTGACCCGGAGACGGGCCTGCTCGGTCAGAGCGCGGGCGTCGCTGTCTGCGTCCAAGGCGTGGGCAGCGTGGGTCAGCGCGCGGGCGGCCTCCCGCGTGTGTCCCCCGGCCGCGGCGGCGGCATCGAACGCGGCCGCGGCGGCGATCAGCGAGGCCAGCGCCCGGTGGACGGTGAAGGCGGGCTCGTCCGGTGTCGCCTCGAGGACGGCGTTCATGAGGGCGGCGGCATCTGCCTGGCGGGCTGCCCGCCAGGCGACTTCGGCATATTCGGCCGCACCGAACACCCCGTGCGGCCCGAGTTCGAGGGCGGCCTCCCGCAGATCCTGCATCGGCAGGCCTGCCAGGCCCGGGCCGCACTCCAGCAGCGCGCACAGTTCCTCGTTGTCGTGGGCGTTGAACCGGTCGTTGATGTGCGGGTCGCGTACCTGGCGCAGGCGCAGCTTCGCCATGGCCGAGGTGGCCGTGGTCTGCGGCAGCCAGTCGCGGCTCAGGGCATCGCGCAGGTGGTAGCGGTCGAGGTCGGCGGCGCGCTTGAGGATCTGCTGTTCGGTGAGGGCCCGGAGGGCTTCGTCGCCGCAGGAGAGACGGGAAGCGGCCGCCATGGCCTTCGTGACGGTGTCCGGGAACCGGTCGTTGTCGACCTGCGCGCAGACCAGCAGGGCGTAGCGCAGCAGAAGATGCGTGTCCTGGGTGCTCCACTCCAGACGGAGGGCGGTGTCGAGTACGCCGTCGATGACACCGAGGTAGGGGTCGTTGAGCAGGGCCGGCAGGAGGTCGGAGACGCTGGAGGGCAGCCGGTGGGCGCCGCCGATGTGGGCCCAGGCGCTCAGCGCGGCCGACCGGGAGGCGACATCGGCGTCGACGAGGTAGGTGTGCAGCAGCGGGAGAATCATCCGCAGCAGGCCGGGATGGTCACCGTGACGCCGTCCGAGCGTCCCCAGCAGGGGCAGCAGACGCGGCACGATGACCTGTCTGCGCCGACTGTCGCGTTCGTCGGTGATGGTGTCGATGACCGCGGCGCACACGGCTACCGCGTCGAGGGCGGCGAGGTGTTCCAACGCGTCCAGGAGCCTGACAATGCCGGACGCGAAGGACTGCAGGTGGGCCTCCCGTTCGAGGAACCGCAGCTGTGGCGGGAGTGTTTCGGGGGTGGCCAGGAGCGGGGCGGGTACGCTGTCCGCCGACTCCAGCATGTCGATGGCGGTCAGGACCGTGCCCAGGAGGGCAGGCAGGTACGGGCCGGCCCAAGCGGGGTGGGCTCGGGTCAGATGCTCGGCCAGGGTCGCGGCCTGGACGCGTACGTCGTCGCCCCAGTCTCCCCCGACACGGGCCAGGCACGTGGAGAGCAGTTCCTCGAAGACGGCCTGCTGCCGGCCCTCTCCGGGCTGGGGATCGCTCGAGGTACGGAACCGGTCCTCGGGGTCGATGAGGCGGCCGGCCTGTTCCAGGACCCCGAACAGGCGCTGGCGCAGGGTGTCTCCGGCTGTGCTGCCGGTCCGCTCGAGCTGGGCGGGCACATCCCCCACCTCCAGGACGAGCAGGGCGGCAAGGGCTTGCTGGAGGGTGCCCACCGGCGCGGGGTCGTTGTGGTGGTCACCGTCGACGCCCAGATTCAGCAACATCGCCGGCACGAGCGCGCCCGCCGCGTCCGGGTGCGTGAACCCCAGGGCCCGTACGGCGGCTGCGGCAGCGCGCCGGTCGGTCTCGGCCTCTCGTCGTGTCCGGGGTGCGGGCCGCACTCCGGCAGGCACCGCCAGCGACGCGGACGGCCGGGGGGCGGGCAGCATGCCGGTCAGTGCCGCGGCCACGGCGCGGGGGGACGCTCCCGCTGCCACCCGAAGACCGCTGGCGTCCCCGGTTCCGCCTTCATAGGACCCCAGACGTCGGCTTCGCGGCTCAGCGAGATACACCAAGGACCGGACCGCCGCCTCATCGAGCCGGCCGTCGTCGTCAGGAGTCAGCAGGTCAGCCACGCAGCGGCCGGCCTCCTCGACCGGGCCGCGCCGCAAGGTGTTCAGGGCCGCCATCAGGACATCCGCCGCGAACTCGCCGCGGGAGCGGGCCACGTGCCGCAGCGGCGTCAACAACGGTGAGACGCGCACGTCAGCCACCAGCCCCAGGGCCAGCTCGATCACTTCGGTGGTGAAGGTCTCCGGCGCCCGTTCCGCCAGCGCGGTCAGCCGACGCAGCGCACCGTCGCAGGTCGCCTTGTCCCGTTCCGTACCGGGCTCCTGGTCCAGGACGCCGATATCGTCCAGCGCACCGGCCATCGCTGTGTCCGATGACGCCTGCGTACCCCGGCGGTGCTCGGCGCGCCGCTCCCACGCGTGGTGCTGTCGTGCGGTTTCGGCTCGCTCGGCTTCCTCTGCTCTGGCCGCGGCTTCCCTGCGTTCGTCCATGACCGTGGCGAGGTTCGGCACATCGCCCGTGGGACGGCGGTGAACGCACCCCGCGCAGTGCTGTTCGTAGAACTCGCCGGCGATCCAGTCCAGGTTCCCGCTGGCACTGCCGTGCGCCACGAGGCAGCCCACCTGCCGCATGTTGATCGGCAGGCCGGTGGCCGCCTCGGCCATTCCCTGGCCACCGCACTCGGTGAACGTCATGTTCAGACAGTGGCGGCGGGCCATCTCCACGGTGACGGCGTTCCTGCGGCCGGTCCTGACCGCATCCTCGAAGATTCGCTCTGTCTGACTGTCCACCCCATCACTGTCTCAGGCACCACTGACAACGCCGACCGCCGTTCATTCCGCCCTTGTGCGCTTCGTGCTGTCTGCCCGCACCGCCTTCGCTTTTCAGGTCATCCCACGGGCGGTACTGCGCCGCACTGTCACGGGGCCGACGCAGTCCGCGTCGGCCATCGGCCCGGTGATGATCACGACGTCGCCGGTGGGGGCGACATCGCGCTGCGATGTGGGCTCCGACGACGGGGAGCCGTCGCAGAGGCGGCTCGTGTCCGGGAGCCGGGCCATCAGTGCCTCATCGGGCAGCCGCAGTTCGGGGTGCGCCGGGGCACGGGAGTGAAGAGTGGACGTCGTGGTGAGCTGCAGTCCGCCCGCGCGTCGCACCGGGTCTCGACGGCATCGGGTATCGGTATCTCGGCCTGGTCCTGAGCGTCGCGGACCTGCAGGGTGTGGGGCTGCAGGGCGAAGATCGCCATCAGCGAAGTGCCCGCCCGCCGCCTGCGGTTGCTTCTCGCCGATGCCCGGGAGGCGCGGCGGCAGCGGGGATGTGGTGGTAACTCATCGCGTCTCTTCCTGTCCTCTTGCCCGCTCGGGAGGCGGGGCGGCCAGGGGGGCACTGGTGTTCACGCCCCGGCGGTGGGAAAGTCACGAACCCGCCGTGCGGCGGCAGATCTTCCGGTAGGAGGAGCGAGCAGGCCCGGCTATCGTCAGCCTTGACGTCACGGGCGCCTCCACCGACTCGAACTCGCCAGCGCTGTACGCCTTCTGGAGGAACTACGCCAAGGGCACCATGGAGTAGCGGCACGGGCAAGGTGGTGGCCGCCTCCTGTATCCCGTACGCCTCTTACAGTCGCCCCCGAGGGGGTGGGCGCGATAGAAACCGGGGCATGGGGTTGAAGAAGGTGTGGTCGGCCGTGATGGCCGTGCTGGGCGTGGCCGGGCTGGCGGGGGTGCTGGCCCTGATGTTCACTCCGCTGAGCTGGCGCCTGGCACGCTGGCTGGCCGGGCAGGACTGGCCGTTGATGGACGCCGCGGCCCGGTCTGCGGCGGTGGGGCAGTTCCGGCTGGCCGTGGTGCAGGCCGTTGCGGGCGTCGGTGCCGGCATCGCCCTGATCTATACCGCCCGGTCCTACCGGCTGAGCCGTCGCGGGCAGGTGACGGACCGTTTCACGAAGGCGCTGGAGCGGCTGAGTTCGGATGAGCCGTATGTGTGCATCGGAGGTGTTCTGGCACTGGAACAGATCGTCCAGGACGCCCCTGACCAGGGAAGGCATGCCGCTCGGGTGCTGAATGCATTCGTGCGCCGCCATACACAGCCTGCCGGTGCGCCGCGCGGTCTGGCGTCCGTACAGCTTCCGGGGGAACCCGACGAGATGGTTCAGGAGGCGCTGCGGGCACTCACCGCACCTGGTTCACGGCGTCGAGGAGGTTCCTGGCCGCCGGTCGATCTCACGGGGCGTCATCTCGCGAAGGCCCGCCTGCCGGGAGCTGACCTGCGGGGGGCTCTTCTCAAGGGGACGACGCTCAAGGGCGCCGTTCTGTGTCGGGCGCGGCTCGACGGTGCGGACCTGGCGGATGCCGATCTGGTGCGAGCGGACCTGTCCGACGCACGGGGGCTGACGGTCGAGCAGGTTCTTGCGGCCCGCGGTTTGCACGACTGTGTGCTGCCGGAGCCCGTGCGCAGTGATCCCCGGGTCGTGGAGCGTGTCAGCCGGGGGGAGTGACGCCGGTGGCTTACGAAGGGTGCGTGTCAGGCTTCCAGAGTCCAGTCCGCGACGTCTTCGGGAAGCCTGTCCAGGACGTGTGTGCGGGTGGTCAGTTCGCGCAGGTTCTGCCAGAAGCGCCGTCTGACTTGTTCTGGTGTCATGCCGCGGAGTTCGGCGAGCCGTTGTTCGAGCCGGTCGATGTGGCCGGGGCGTGATGCGCCGGTGGTACGTCGGCTGGCCGGGAAGTCGGTCTCCGGCAGCAGACGTGTCAGGGGCAGGGAGGTCAGGATGTCGTCGGGCATGGCGGCGTTGACAGAGAAGTAGGCGCCCAGGTCGATGGCGTGTCGCCGCTCGGCGGGGCTGCCGAGGAACCAGTGCAGGATCATTCCGGGGTGCGGCTGGTCGGTCAGCAGGTCCAGGAGAGGGCCGGTGCGTCCGGTGCTGTGCAGCGACAGCAGAACGGGCTGGTCATGAGCGGCCTCAAGGATCTGGGCGAGTACGGTGCGTTGCCGCTCGAGGTTGCCTCGGCGGTCGAGGCCGACTTCCCCGATGAGGCAGCTGTGCCGCAGGGTGGCACGGAACTGCTGCAGGTCGAAGGCGTCGAGCGCTTCGGGTACGCCGGGGTGTACGCCGGATCCCCATACCAGGCGCGTGTCACGGCGTCGGCAGGCGCGGTGTGCTTCGGCCGGTGTGCGGGTGACGGCGAAGACGACGGCTCCGTGCAGGGCATCGATCTGCGCGGGGGTCACATCGGGTGCGATGTGGGCGTGGCAGTCCAGCGGTGGCAGTTCGTCAGGGAAGGGGGACATGGTTCAGCTCCTGCAGACCTCGTTGGCACAGGTCCACGACGGCGTCGAGGTCGGTGTCGGGGGGAAGTTCACCGACGGCGAGGATGTCGGTGTCGTCGATGCCGCGGACGATGGCCTGCCGCACGTCGTGGACGTCTTTACGACGGCGGTCCAGCAGCAACTGGTGTGCTGCGCCGGTGAGGTGATGGACGAGGTAGGTGGTGGTGTCGTGGTGGGGGCCCGCGGTGAATGATCCCCTGCGGACCAGGCAGGCCAGGCACAGGCCGCAGTTGAGGGTGGGGTCCCCGCCGGAGTACCAGTTGCCATCGAGTTTGCTGCACGAGAGGGTTGCCGCCCCAGCCTGCAGCAGGGACTGGCCCGCACGGTCCAAGGCTCGTGCCAGGAGCTGTCCCTTGGTGAGGTAGGCGTAGGGGTTGGCCACCGTCACGGGGAGGTCCAGGCTCGCCAGGAGCTCGTTGATTCGGGCGAACGTGCCCGGGTGGGTCGAGCGGGTGGACAGGGCGCCGCCCCGGGCGGCGGTCAGGGGCGGGTTGATGCTGGTGAAGCCGTTCTCGGGGACGGTCACCCGCCGGCTCGAAGCACCGGCGGCGACCGCTGAGGCCAGGGCGGCGAACAGCAGGCTGCGGCTGCGTGAGGAGGATTCCGCGGCGGTGTGGGTCTGGCAGAGTTTCACGCTGAGGTGGCGCAGCGGCTGCCGTGCACGGTCGTTGAGCCAGGCACTGGTCTGCTGCTGGGCGTGGCGGATGACGGTGCTGCCGTCGTAGTGGCTGAGGTGGATGCGCTCTGCCGTGTCCCCGAGATGGTCCGCGGCGCCGCACAGGGAGTCGAGTCCGCCGCTGAGGAGCATCACGTCGTCGGCATCGGGCACGGGTGCCGGGCGGTGGCCGCCGGGGGCGGTGGGTACGGCCTGCAGGTGCCAGGCGTCGCCGGTGAGCCAGGACAGCAGTTCTTCGGCGAGCCGGCCGGACGCAGCGTTCCAGGGGTCGGGGTCGACGGTGTGGACAGTGAGGTCGATGGTGCGCGTGAAGGTGGTGAGGGGACGGCGGGTGCTGCGGTCGGCGAGGTAGGCGGAGGCGGCGATACGGACGAGGTCGGCGGCGGCTGCCGGTGCGGGGCCCAGGAGGTCGAGGTCCCAGCCGAGTGTGCAGGTGACGGTCAGTGTGGGGCTGTGGGCGCGGGTGCGGGGCCAGTGCAGGGCGGTGGCGGAGGGCTCGTGCTGCTGTCCGTCGTGCGGCAGTACTTCGTAGGCGGTTGTCATGAGCGTCCTGCGCGCAGAATGCGCAGTGCCTCCCTCGTCACTCTCGCTGCTGTGGCGGTGAATTCCTTGACGGTCATGCGTCGCGTGTCGGGCACCGAGATGTGGCGTACTTTGCGCTGCAGCCAGGACCGCAGCCAGCCCTGTTTGCGGACAGCCTCCTCCGGGGTGAGGTTGTCGCTGGCTTTCTGGGACTGGAGCTCGACCAGGCCGAGTTCGTAGATCCATTCGGCGACGAGGCCGCGCAGGCTGTCTTCCGGGGTGGGCGGCTCGGCGGCGAGGAGGACGTCTTTGACGTGCTTGACGGTGGCTCTGCGCAGCGCCGCCTCGTCGGGGTGTCCGGCGTCGCCGAGGATGGCCTGCAGGATGCGGGAGATCTGGGTGCGCCGTGGCAAGCTGCTCAGCTCGGTGAAGTCCAGGCCGAGTTCACGCAGCTGCGCGGCATCGCCGTTGCGCAGGGCGTAAGCGCCCGCGAGGGCCGCGGCACCGCGCGAGGAACCCTTGAGTACCTGGCGCTGTGATCCGCCGCCGACACGGCCCGGGCCTGCCGCTCCCCCGGCCCCTCCTCCTCCGCCGCTGCCACGGGCCGGGGCGATCAGGGCGGAGAGCGGATAGCCTCCGGCGGGCACCGTGCCGTGGTCCGCGTCGTCCTTGTTCAGCGCGTTGGCCAACGCCTGCACAACGTCGTCGAGGAGCTGCTGCTGACTGTCGGGCAGGTCTGTGGTGTCCGGGGAGTCGGCGGATCCCGTTCCGGTGGCGGGCAGGGCGTCGAAAGCGTCATGGGCCGCGCTCCACTCGGCGGAGCCGCTGCCTCCGTAGGAGCCCGAAGTACCCATCAGGGTCCCTCCTGTTCCAGCTTGGCCGCTTCCCTCACCATCGGGTCGATGTCTGTCGCCTCTGCCAGGCGTGCCGCCAGGTCGCGCAGTTCCCCGCTGTCGCTGTCGGCGATGTCCAGGGCGGAGGCGGGAGTGAGGTTGCTGCGCATGTCCCACAGGCCGTCGGCGATGCGGCGGCGCAGATCCTCGGTGGCGTTCGCGAAGTACAGGAGGGACTCCACGAGCGGCTCGCTCTGCTGTTCCCGGCGGCCGCGCTCCAGCAGGGCCTCGACGACGGCCTGCTGCTCCGTGACCGGGCGGGCCGTCACCTCTTGCTGCGCGGTGCGCCGGTGCGGCTCCGACTGGCCGGCGAGGTGGGAGACCCAGGTGACCTGCTCCTGGGTGAGGGAGGCGGCCGCGGTGAGGCTCACCAGGGAGGCGGCCAGGCTGAGATAGGGGCCGATCGGGGCCGTGGTGAGATCGGGTTCGGACGCGGCCCAGTGCCTGCTCGTCTCACTGACCTGGTCCGGTCTGTCGTCGCGTTCCCCCTTCCCCCATGCCTGCCAGTGCGCGAGGAGTTCACTGCGGGCGGCGTCCTGGAGTTTGACGAGGGTTTCGAAGTCCTTGCCCGGGCTGTCTTCCAGCAGCATGAGCTTGACGATCACCGAGGGGTCGATGCTGATGCCCTGGCTCTCGGCGATCCGGGTCCGCAGGGCGAACGCGTTGAGGAAGCGTTTGATGCTGCGTGGGCTTCCGGACCGGTCGGCCGACAGACCGGTGGCCAGCCGGTCGGCCAGGGCGAGCGAGGCCACGTCGGGCTGCCACGGAAGATTCTGCAGGTCCGACAGGACCGGGGACTGCCCTGCGGCACGCCGCTGCTGGGCGTGCTCGACCAGTCGTGTGTAGTGCTCCGGCGAGCACTCGTGGGCCGAGAGCAGCAGCGTGATGAAGGTGGCTGCCTCGTCGGCGCCGATCCGCGGCAGCGACAGCGGCACCTGGACGATCTTCTCCAGGTAGCGGTGGGCGAACCGCTCGCTCCGGCCCGTGGCGTCCAGGCTCGCTGCGATCGACTCGCGCACCATGTCCTGGTCCGCTGCCAGGACGAACGCGACCTTCTCCACCGACAGGAAGAGCTTGATGGCCTCCAGCGTGGCCATCACCGCGTCGGGCAGACAGCGGTCCAGGTCGTCGACGAGCACGACCAGGCGCTTGAGCTGTGTCAGGTCCTTGAGCAGACTGGCGAACTCCTTCCGGAAACCCGCCAGACTCCTGGGATCGCTCTTCGAGCGGGGTGTGAGGGCCTCGACCAGGTCTGCGGACTGAGCGACCAGCGATCCCTTGGACAGGCTGACCGCAACGCGTGACCAGCTCACCCGTTCAAGAAGCCCATTGATCCTGTCCGGCAGGCCGTCCTGTGCCTTGTAGGCCGTCAGAAGATCCTGCAGGACTTCACCGATCACGCCGCCACGCACATCGAACTGGTCGTCGAACTCCCAGGGATCGAGACGGATCACCCGGTAACCGTCTTGCCCGTCCAGCTCCTTGTGCAAAAGTCGCAAAACCGTCGACTTCCCGCCGCCCCAGGGCGCGGCGATCCCGATCGTCACCGGGTCCAGATACGGGATCTCGAGCGTGGTCACCACCGTGTCGACGATGGATGCGAAGCCCAGCAGGTCCACACCCGTGGGATTGTCGTCCCACAGTCTCATTTCGCTCATCACGCCCCCAGCCTGCTGCCGCGCTCCGCCGGCGCCACGCGCACGCGCAATCGGTGGCCGGGCCCGGCCAAGCGGCCCCACAGGCCGCCTCACGTGCCGCTGACTCCTGTGCCGTTGACTCCTGTGCCGTCAACGCCCCAGCGCCATCCGGGAGCGGATGTCCCTGACCACAACGCGCCACGCCCCCTCTTCGGCCGTCATACTTACCACAACAGCAGCAATGGCCACAGCAGCTGACACGCCGTGACAAACATCTGCCCTTGTCACAGGATCACTCCGTACCCTCCCAGCGCCGACGCCGGAAGCTCCCTGAGCCCGGCCAGGGCTCTCACTCAGCTGGGAGGCTCAGCCGCCCCGAGCATCCGGGGCGCGCCCCTGCGTAGAGCACCGACCTGCCTCGTGAGACATGGAAACTCAGCTCCGCCAGCAGCGGCAGGCCCACAGACCGCCGCCATGCTGAACTTCTACGCCAAGCACGGCGGTACGACCGACACCGACGCGCACCTGGGCACATCCGTCGAGAGCGCGCCCGCTCCACGCCGTAACACGGGCGACGGGACGACGAGGACAGAGGGCGCCCACAACCTGAAGATCAACTACGACGCGGTCGCATCTGGCACCCAAGCCAAGAAATCATCTGTCTAGTTACGACATCTTCCGTCTATTCACAGCATCACAGGTGAGATGCCCAGTCAGCCTGCCATCCAGCAACGCACCTGATGAACCACAGCAGTTCAGATGCCATACCAGTCAAGATCACAACATCATCTCTGAACTCTAAGCACAGCAGGTCAGCAGCGCTCTCACGTCGTAACTACATAGAAGATCGACACACTGCGCGTATCGCTGACCGTCTTTGAGGCCCTCACAGTTCGGTGTCCGGTGGTAAACGCTCCCGCCTTTGGTGACATACACCCTTCGGGGAAGGTTGGATCGCAATGTTCGGCAGTGGTCGCACTGGGAGGCGGGGAGGAACATGACTTCGCAGAAGTCTTCAGCCATGGCCACTATTATCGTGCCCCTGACTTGGTACAGCAATGCCTTTCCAGACCGGCGATCGTCGCGAAATGGCCTTGCGGTGACGGGTTCTGAGCAGGTGGAACATTGACAGGGGATGACCCGTTCGACGGCCCGAGTTATGAGAGAGCAGGGAAATCAGCAGCAACTCCTGAATACGTTACTCGTCCATCTCTTTGTTATCCGATAAAGAAAATTTGGAGTGCCGGTGATCCAGCTCAGAGAGCACCAGGTGGATGCGACCGCGCGTATCCGTAGGTGGGTGGGGTTCCCTGCAAGGTCCTCTGTGCCCGGGGAAGGGGCGCGCGCCACAGTGGTGTCGGCCACCGGGTCCGGCAAGACGATCACAGCCGCGTGGGCCGCGCTGGAACGCTTCCACGGCGGGCGGATCCTCGTCATGGTCCCCACCCTCGACCTGCTCGTGCAGACCGCCCAGGCGTGGCGGAAGGTCGGCCACACGGGGCCGATGGTCGCCGTGTGCTCGCTGGAGAAGGACGACGTCCTGGAGCAGCTGGGCGTGCGGACCACCACGAACGCGATCCAGCTGGCGCTGTGGGCCGGGAAGGGGCCGGTGGTCGTGTTCGCCACGTACGCCTCCCTCGTGGACCGCGACGACCCGGAGGACCCGCTGGGCCAGGGACGCGTTCGCGGGCCGCTGGAGGCTGCTCTGGCGGGCGGAGAGCAGCTGTACGGACAGACCATGGCCCCGTTCGACCTCGCCGTGGTCGACGAAGCCCACTCCACCGCGGGTGATCTTGGTCGGCCGTGGGCGGCGATCCACGACAACACCCGCATCCCCGCGGCCTTCCGGCTCTACCTGACCGCCACCCCCCGCATCCTCGCCTCCCCCCGGCCGCAGCGCGGCCGGGACGGGCAGGAGCTGGAGATCGCCACCATGGCGTCCGACCCGGACGGCCCGTACGGCGAGTGGATCTACGAACTCGAGTTGTCCGAGGCGATCGAGCGCGGCATCCTCGCCGGGTTCGAGATCGATGTGCTGGAGATCCACGACCCCTCCCCCGTCCCCGGGGAGTCGGAGGAGGCGCAGCGGGGCCGGCGGCTGGCGCTGCTGCAGACGGCGCTCTTGGAGCATGCCGCCGCGCGGAACCTGCGCACGGTCATGACCTTCCACCAGCGGGTGGAGGAAGCCGCCGCGTTCGCGGAGAAGATGCCGCACACGGCCACCGAGTTGTACGCGGCCGAGGTCTCCGACGAGGCCCTGGCCGAGGCGGACGCCCTGCCGAAGTCGTCGATCGACGCGGAGTTCTACGAACTGGAGGCCGGCCGCCACGTACCCCCGGACCGGGTGTGGTCGGCATGGCTGTGCGGCGACCACCTCGTAGCCGAACGCCGGGAGGTCCTGCGTCAGTTCGCCGACGGCCTCGATGCCGGCAACAAGCGCGTGCACCGGGCGTTCCTGGCCAGCGTGCGGGTCCTGGGCGAAGGCGTCGACATCGTCGGCGAGCGGGGTGTGGAGGCGGTGTGCTTCGCCGACACCCGCGGCTCCCAGGTGGAGATCGTCCAGAACATCGGCCGGGCCCTGCGCCCGAACCCCGACGGCACGAACAAGGTGGCCAGGATCATCGTGCCCGTATTCCTCCAGCCCGGCGAAGACCCGACCGACATGGTCGCCTCCGCCTCGTTCGCACCCCTCGTAGCCGTCCTCCAAGGCCTGCGCTCGCACTCGGAACGCCTCGTCGAACAGCTCGCCAGCAGGGCGCTGAGCAGCGGGCAGCGGCATGTACACGTGAAGCGGGACGAGGACGGGCACATCATCGGCACCACGGCCGAAGGAGAAGGCGGGCAGGACGAGACCGGGGGCCCGGTGGAGTCAGCGCTGCTGCACTTCTCCACCCCGAGAGACGCGGCGACGATCGCAGCGTTCCTGCGCACCCGGGTGTACCGGCCGGAGTCCCTGGTCTGGCTGGAGGGCTACCAGGCCCTGCTGCACTGGCGGAAGGACAACCACATCACCGGCCTGTACGCAGTCCCCTACGACACCGAGACCGAAGCCGGCGCCACCAAGGCGTTCCCCCTGGGGCGGTGGGTCCACCAGCAGCGGCGCACGTACCGTGCGGGCGAACTCGATCCCCACCGCAAGACCCTCCTCGACGAAGCCGGGATGGTGTGGGAACCCGGCGACGAAGCCTGGGAGAACAAACTCGCCGCGCTCCGCTCCTACCACCGCACCCAGGGCCACCTCGCACCCCGGCGCGACGCCGTCTGGGGCGACGCCAACAGCGAACTGGTCCCGGTCGGGGAGCACATGGCCAACCTCCGCCGCAAGAACGGCCTCGGCAAGAATCCCGAACGCGCCGCGGCCCGCGCCGCCCAGTTGGCGACGATCGATCCGGACTGGAACTGCCCCTGGCCGCTGGACTGGCAACGCCACTACCGCGTCCTCGCCGACCTCGCCGCCGACGAACCCCACGGCCGACTCCCCGACATCCAACCCGGCGTGCAATTCGAAGGCGACGACCTCGGCAAATGGCTCCAACGGCAACGCCGCAACTGGGCGGAACTCACCGAAGAACAACAGCAGCGGCTCACAGCGCTGGGCGTGAAACCCGCCGAACGCCCCGCACCGTCCCCGACGGCCAAGGGCGGAGGGAAGACGTCAGCCTTCCAACGCGGTCTGGCGGCCCTCACCCAATGGATCCAGCGTGAGGGCGTCCACAAGGCAGTACCGAGAGGGCACGTCGAACGCGTCGTCATCGACGGCCAGGAGCACCAGCACAAGCTCGGCGTATGGATCTCCAACGCCAAGTCGAGGCGGGACAAGCTCGGCCCCGAGCAGCGGGCCGCACTCGCCGAACTCGGCATCGAATGGGCCTGATGGTGAACGAGGAAGCGTGCCGTCCTCAGCTGGCGATGCACCGAGGCGGGGTCACGGTGGCGGAGGTGGGGTGGTGAGATACGGCGCGAGTTGGGATTCAAGATCTGCGACACGTTTGTCCAGGAAGCGATTGTTCTGGCGGGCGCTGACCAGACGCTCTTGGAGGTGCTGGTTGTCCTGGGCGAGCTGTCGTACTTGCTGCTTCAGACTGGTGTTCTCGGTGACGATCCGCTGAAGTGAGCCTTCGGGGAGATCATGTTCGAGGTCTCGGATCTTGCCGAGGAGTTCTGCGATACGGGTGCGCTGAGTGAGGATTTCGCGCTGGGTTTGGGTGAGTGCCTCTTCGGCGTTGAGGGCGCGTTCTCTCCAGGCGGGCTGTGTGCGGCTGCGGCTGTTGGAGATTCCGGGCTGGGGTCTGCTCGTGCGGGTGGCCTGCTCGATCAGGGCTCTGGCCTGCTGGTTTTGGTAGAGGAAGGTGCGTGAGACGCGGGCGGTACGGGCAACGGCTGCGACGGTGACAGGCGTATGGTCGCGTGCCATGGCCGCCAGGGCGGTCTGGAGGCGTTGAAGCATCTCTTGGGTGGCGTGGCGGCGGGCTCGGACGGCTGCGTCGGTGCGGGAAGTGCTCATGGCTGCCCTGTGGCGTCGTCGGGGGCCTGCAGTGCTGCGAGGTCTCGGGCGCGGAAAGCGGTGCTCCAGGTGCGGTGGAAGTAGTCCTGGGGGCGCCGCAGGTCGAGGGTGAGGGCTTCGTCGAGGACGCCGAGGGCGGCCAGGGCCTGCTCGAGTCCTTTGATCGCCTTGGCGGTGGGTTCGAAGACGGTGTGGAGGTAGTCGGCGGTGGCGTCGTCGGGGGCGTTCTCGGCGATGGAGCGCCACTGTTCGGCTTTGCGTCGCCAGTAGAGGAGGTCTGCGCCGGAGAGGACGAAGTTGTCGCAGTTCTCGCAGTCGAGTTTCCAGGGGCAGGCTCCGCCGTCAACAACGGGTTGGTAGGTGCAAAATCCCCCGTCGGCGGGGGTGCTGCGGCGGGAGAGGTCCAGGGCCAGGGCGAGGGCTGTCTCGCGGTCGATGGGGGTGGTGTCGCCGGAGAGGAGTTCACCTGGGGTGGGGGCGCCGGGCCCGGCCACCCAGACGGTGTTCAGGACGTCTTCGAGGTCACTGTTGGTGATCTTCACGTAGTGCTCGGCCATGCGCTCGGACAGCTGGCCGAGGTAGCGGCGGATGTGGGTGAGCGTGGCGCCAGCGCGCAGCAGGTTGGTGGCCAGGGTGTGGCGGGCCTGGTGGGCGACGTACGCGCCGCCGAGGTCGAGGCCGGCGATCCAGGTCCTGAAACGCTCGTTGAAGTGTCCGTAGGAGATCGGCTGCCGGCCATTGGGGTTGCGGATGCGGGAGGGGAACAAAGCTAGGCTGGGGCGTTCGGCAGCCGCGGGAATGCGGCCGTAGCGCTTTTCGAAGAGCTGGAGTGTCTTGGTGCGGCGGACATCGAGGCGCTGGTAGACGGGCTCGGGGATGCGGATGCCCTCGTTGTAGTTGCCGACCTTGGTCTGGTCGTGCCACAGCATGGCCAGGCCGCGGTAGCGGCCGATGCACTCCAGCCGCAGTCCGACGACCTCGCTGCAGCGGCGCCCGGTGGCGACGATGGTCTCCCAGATGTCCCGCAGTCCCCGGTCGTTGAGGTCGAGTTCCTCCAGGCGGCGCAGGTTGATCTCGTCCGTCAACGCGCGGGCGACGTCGTCGCTGAAGGGGTTGCGGGAGCGCTGCTTGAGGCCGGTGCCGCCGAAGGGGATGGCGGTCAGGAAGCCGGTGTCGATGCCAAGTCGTTCGGCGTGGCCGGCGGTGATGGCGCTGTAGAGCAGCTTGCGTGCCCCGTTGAAGACGAATTGGCAGCTCAGGTCGGTGACGGTGGGGGATCGTCCGTCGACCAGGACCATGCCCAGGGACGGCAGCCCGTGGCGGGCGCGGTGGCGCTGGTCGGCGACGAACCGCTCGGCGTGCTCACGGCGCAGCACGGTGGGGTCGTGGCCGGCGTCGGGGGCGTCGGTTTCGAGGAAGACGCCCAGTTCGACGGCGGCGCGGCGCATCTGGTCGAAGGGGCCTCTGGTGCGGGGGCACTGCGGGGATCGGAGCCACTCGGCGAGATGGTCCCAGAGCAGGTCGCGCAGCCACCACTGCGGTACGGCGGTGATGTTGAAGTGGCTCTGGGCGTTCTTGAAGCGTCGCCCGAAGTGATCGGTCTCCAGGAAGCCGGCGTCCTTGGTGTCCGAGGGGCTGTAGTAGACGCAGCGCAGACCATTGACGATCTCCCAGATGATTTTGCGGACCTCGGAGTCCATCTGCTTGCGGGTCAGGCCTGCGTAGCCTCCGTCGTGCAGGTCCATCAGGGACGTGATGTCGCCCCGCTGGCAATGTCTGACGAGATTCCTGATGCCGTTGGTGGTCCACTCGGAGTGCTGTGCGGATTGGGCATGGGCATGCAGGCCCCACTGGATCTCGGCCCGCAGCAATGGAGGCAACGCATAGAGGTTGACCAGTCCCGGCTGTGACACGGGTTCCGTGGTGGCACACCATGCGTGGAAGGCGGACTCGTCGTCGTAGGTCACAGGGAGCGGGCGTCCGTCTGCGATGCGGCCATGGATGCGTTCCGACCGGGCTCCTCCCGGACGCTGCTCGGTTTGGTAGCGGGCCTGGTGCTGGATGCACAATCCCACCGAGCCGCAGGCCAAGAACGGGCAGCGGGCCTTGCAGAGGCCGAAGCCGGGTAACGCGTGCTGAGCCAGAGCCCATCGTCCGAGGTGCTTCCGGTCGATGCCCGCCGCCGAGCCATACTGCCAGCGGTTCTGGTGTTGGTGGCACAACTGGGTCGTGGGGCTCACGGCCGGGCGGTCCGGGCAGATCCGGCAGCGCCCGTAGTCCACTCCCCGCGCAGCCGGAAGAGGCGTTGCGGCGTGCATGAAAGCGCGCTTGGACTGGCCGGCCCGCTCTGCCTGCTCCCACTCCAGACAGTGAGAACCGCACAGATTGTGGCTGACGCGGCGGATGCGCTCACAGCCGTCGACGCCGCACTGCCAGGCGAACACCGGGTGCTGAGGCGGGATGAAAATCAGCGCGTCGCGGAAGAGCGGATCGAATGAAGGGGCCTCTATGAGGGCCGTGAGCAGTTCGAGCCGGTCGCGGCCGATGCGGGTGGTGTCGGTGCGGCCTGGCAGCAGCGTCAGCGGGATCACGGCCGTGTCCCCCAGACCTGCTGCAGCGCTGCGGTGAAGACCGGGTCGTGGACGTCCACGTGGCCGTAGACCTGCTCGACGGTCGCCGCTGAGGCCCAGCCGCCGGCCTCCCTCGCGATCACAGCGTTGCCCCGTGCGGCGTCCAGCACCGCGGTGGCGAAGCTGTGCCGGAAAGCGTGCGGGACCACCCGGCCGATCTCCAGACGGGCTGCGGCCCGGCGCAGCATGCCGCGGGCCGCGGCCGTGGTCCACGGCTGGCCCCGCGTGGGGCCGTGCAGGCTGACCAGGAGCATGCCATGAGCGGTCTGGGCGGGGTACTGGGAGGTGATGTACTCGAAGTAGGTGGGATCATCGCCGGGCTCACCCGGCGCACCGTCCCGCCGCTTACGGCGTTGTCCTGCCAGGTCCAGGGTGTCTTTGTCTTGGCCCGGGCCCGGTTGGCGTTGTCCTCGCGATGGCAGATGTGCACGTGCGGCCCCCAGCACTGACCGCACTCGGCCTGCTCGCGCAGGTGCAGGTCGACCAGACGCAGCCCGCACAGCTCACCGATCCGGAAACCGCCGTCGGCCAGCCACGTGACCACCACCCGGTCCCGCGCGCACGACACCGCCCCCAGCAGCAGATCCCGGGCGCCCTCGGGCAGCATCTTCGGATGCCGGCGCACCCGCTCCGCCGGAGCCAAGGGATTGGCGGGCATGCTGTGCAGGACGTGCCCGAGCATCGCCCGCCTCCGATCCGCCCGCGTCGGCAGCCGTGTCACACGCAGCGCCTCCGCCAGTGCTGGGTTCACGTCGAGGGTGCCCAGGCGGAGGTAGAAGCCCTTCAGACAGGCCGCCGCCGTCTTCAACGCGCTGTGCCCGTAGGGGCGTTTTCCCTCCCGCCACGGCAGGCCGAACGGCCCCGGATAATCCGCCCCGAGTGCCGCCATGTAGTGCCGCAGATCCTCAAGCGACACCGACCCTGTGTCCAGGCCCGCGAACCGCAGCCACCGCAGATGATCCACCAGCACATACGCGTACGTACGGTCCGTGCCCGCGGCGCAGGTACGCAGGAACCCGTCCGCCTCCGCCACCACCGAGCAGTCCGCATCCACGACCGTGTAACAGACCCACCCATCACCACGGACGATCTCCTGCCCCCGTAAATCCCCCACCACCAACCGGCCATCCACCATGCGCCGCCCCCTCCAGACCCAGGGCCGCCCCGGTGACGGCACTCCGGTCCCCGAGTCCACACCCCTCCCCCACGTCCCCGAACCACTCCACGCGAACATCCCGCACACCCAGGTGACGGTTGGTAAAGTCCGTCACCCTCACACGCCAGAACACCCCCTCGGGTCACGTTGACGGCAGACATCCTCAGGGACAGGCATGGCCGACGGCCCGATGGTTCATCCATACCGCCACATCGCACACCCGCAGCGCACTCACCGTCTCGGGTAGCCCCGCGACCTGGCGCAACTCCAGCAGTTGGCGGTGCACAGCGCCGTCGTCCTCACGCAGCGCGGCATGGAGAGCGAGCCAGAAGGACGGCGGCCGACCGACGGCGCAGCGGACGATTCGGTCGTAGACCGGGAGCAAGCGGGGACGCTTGCGGGCCAGGACCTTCCCGGCGATGACCCAGTTGATCCCGTACTGCTCGCAGAGCAGACCCCAGGCCTGATCCGCCGGCGAGCCATCGGCCACGACGACCGCGTCGGCGTCAACCATGTCAATGTCCCTGGGAATGGTGTGCAGCAGACCGGACAGCCGCGCGCCGAGGCGGCCCTCCAGAATGTCCAGCGCAACAGGCGCCGGAACGGTGACCGACAAAGTCTGCACCGCGACCAGGTCCTCCGCCGTGATCCTGTCCGCGACCTCCGGCCGGTCTCCCCCACCCGCCAGATGCTCGAACCGGCTCCCGGTGAACGGCATCCCGCCGGGCCGCAGACCGATACCGAAGTAACGCCGCAGGTCACTGATGACGCGCTCGGAACTCAGCAAGACGCGCAACCGCTGCCCCAACGGCGACAACGCTCCACCGGGAACACCGAACGCTGGGAGGGAAGTGGCCATGAGAACTCCGTCCTTCATCGAGATCGTGAGCGGGTGAGCGGCGCCAGAGGGTCCTGCCCGAGAAGCATGCGGCAAGCTGGTCGGTGGGGCGCGCAGGGGCACCGGCCATCAGCTGGTGGTGGAGTTCGGATGCGGCTGCGGCAGGGCGTCGACGAGTGGCCTGAGGGCAGAGTCCAGCAGCCCAGCGTGTCGGGCTGGTGCGTCGGGCTGTACTCGTATGACGTGCAGGATGTGGTCGCGTACGGCGGCGTTGCGCAAGCTGCCGGACTGCTTGCTGCGCAGGATGTCGAGGAGGCTGGGGCCGGAGGCTTCCTGCAAGGCCTCGATCATCTCCAGTTCTTCGATGTCGACGATCTCCACCGGGTCCGTGTCCGGCCTCGTCAGCAGCCCTTTCCTCCGGGCGCGTTCACGGATCACGGTCAGGGTGATGGGGTTGACGGGGAAGCCTTCCGGCAGCACGAGCAGCGGCAGGAAGCGACGGTCGCCGGCAGCAGCAGGTGCGCCGGTGAGGGCGGCCTCGTCGCCGCGCAGCGCGGTGATGGTCGCGTCGATCTGTTCGAGTTCCTCGACGAGTTTGTCGATGTCCTGGATCTGTGATTCGCCGGGTACGGCGGTGCGGGCTTCGCGGCGTAGCTGGGTGGTGGTGACCTCGATGACGATCCAGGTGCCGGGATAGTCGATCGCGGCGTCGGCGATGCGCTGGCCTGGGGCGGTGTAGGCGGCCTTGAGTTCGGCGTCGTCGTAGACCCGGCGTGTGGTGCCTTCGTCGCGGGTGATCGTGTGCAGGACCTCGCTGACGTAGACCTCGCTGCAGTGGCGCAGGGTCTGTTTGGCCCGGGCGGCCATCTTGCGGTGGCCGGTGGGCTTGGTACGCCCCGGCGGCGGGCACTCGATGTCGAAGATCGGCAGCCACCCGAAGGCCCGGCTGATCAGGTGGCGGGGATCGAGGATCAGCAGCCGGTCCTCGGGCAGGCGGATCACGGGCCACTGCTGGAAGGGGTCGAAGGACCATTCGGTGCGCTGTTCTGGGCGTTCACCGTGTACGGCCTCCCGCATGCCGGGCAGGTCGTTGGTGATCAGCATCAGGACCGACTCGACGCGCTGCGCGGGCAGGGTCAGGCCAGCCAGTTCGCCCGGCTCGATGACGAACCGTCCCATCGTGGTGCGCAGCCACAGATAGCCGACGACGGCCGCCAGGTCCTCCAGGCGGGCGCCGGTGCAGTCCTGGTAGGTCTGGCTGAGGTCGACGATTCCCGGCTCGCCGTGGTGTTCGGCGGGCAGTTGCAGCCAGCGCCGTGCGTAGCGGGCGAGGACGCCGGGGACGGACCAGCTGCGGTGGAAGTGCTGGTTGGCGATGAGCTCGCGGCCCAGTGTGCCGGGCCGGTCCGTGATGACGCTCGGGCCGGGATCGGGATGGTGGCCCAGCACCTGGGTGAGACTAAACAGAGCGCCGACGATGTCGCCGTCGGGTAGGTCGTCCGGCACGGTGTCCGGCGATACCTCCATGGCCCTGCGGGCCAGCAGCATGAGGGCCTGGGGCACGAGCAGTCTGCGGGTCTCGTCCCGGAGGAGGTTCCGGACACGGCTACGGACCGGCTCATCCAGCCACTCGCCGGCGAAGTGCGTCTCGACGGCCTGCACGGACACGCCCGGCAGCTCCAGGGCGTTGAGCACCTGGGCGCAGAACCGTATGACGCCTTCAAGAGGAAGGCGCTCCAGTTGGCGCACGGCGTAGTCGGCGGGCAGCTCGAACCCGAAGATCTCATCGGGCGTGAGATACGCCGCGCCCAGGTCGATGGGCGCGGGCGGCACGGAGGTGGCGGGCACCAGCAGGCCGCTGGGGTGCTCGTTCCAGCGGGGCACGAGAGCCGTCGCGGTGGATCCCTGCAGCACCGGGTGCCCGGCCGAAGGGTTGGTGGCCAGGTAGCCGGTACGCAATGACGCGGGCTCGGCATCCGTGAACATCCTGCTCAGCGTTTCGATCTTCTGGGCGAGGCGCTCTGTGGCGTCCATCGGCACTCCCGTCGTGCGTGTGACCACTTGCCGTGAACTACCGGCTGCCGGTGTCACGTTGTTGCGGATTTCAGTGTTGGTCTCGTGGGCCGGGCGGGCCAAGCGCGAATGCGTGGTCCCCCTGGATGCTTCTGGCCGGGGGTTTCATCGGAATCGGTGCAGGAGGTCGTCGATAGCGCGCCGGGCGCGGAGCGGCCAGCGGCGTACCGCACGGGCACGAGCAGTACGAGCCTGTTCAGCGGCCGGGTGCTGTCCCGTGACGGTGACGGGAGCGTCGTCACCGAGCGCCCGCAGCATGCCGTCGTACGGGCAGCCCTTCTCGCAGCCGTCCTCGCGGTGGTCGAGGGTGGCGGTGGTCAGGTGGTACAGGTGGGCGCCGGTGTCGGCGATCCCGCCCGGCGCGGTCGTCATGGTGACGAACTGGTTCAGCTGCGCGGCCGCGGCACTGGCCGAGAAGACGAAGACGTTCTCCTTGCGGCGCAGCGGATGGTCGGCGGGCAGGCCGGTGATGTAGGCGGGGTCGTCGAGGGAGCCGTCGCGTTCGGCTTGGACGTGGGCGGGGTCGTACTGGCCCAGGCATTCCATGCAGGCGCGTCCGGGGGCGGCGATGTGGGCGCGCCATTCGGCGCCGCGCAGGCGTCCGCCGCGGGCGTCGACCGCGATGCCGCCGTCGACGACGGGGATGAGGTGGGCGTAGGCGAGGAGGTTGAGGACGGCGCGGGGCCAGGGCCGGTCGACGCAGGAGAAGATCACGTCGCAGTCGGCCGCGGCGGCGAACCCGTCCGGCTCGACCACGCTCAGCTCGTACGGCGACGCACGGAAGCTCGTGGCGGTGGCCGCGCGGCGGGCACTACGGGCGGCGAGGCGGGCCTTGGCCCGGTGCAGGCGCACATCACGGAGGGTGGTGTGCAGCAGCCGGTCGAGGTTGACCTCTTCGACGGTGTCGAAGTCGAGCAGGCTCAGGCACTGGACGCCGGTGCGGGCCAGGGCTTCGACGACGAGCATGCCGACGCTGCCGCATCCGACGACACCGACGTGCAGGCGGGCCAGGTCGTCCTGGGTTGTCTGTCCCCAGGCGGAGACGGTGCGCAGCTGCCGGTTCGTGGCCGGCGGTGCGGAAAGGAGGCGGTTGTTGAAGGTGACCGCCAGGCGGCCGCCGACCACGCGGACGCTCTCCGCCTCGGTGGGCGCGTAGCGGCGGGATGCCTGCTGCTGCCAGATGCGGGCACCGAATCCGGCATCCGCGCCCGCGAAGGTCAGACCGACCAGCGGGCGGCTGGTGATCACCTGGGTCTGCGCGGCGAAGGACGCCTCAGCCTCGTGATCGATGGTGTTCAGTCGCTGCCATCCCCGGCCTACCGGGTGGGCGTGGATGAAGCCGAGCCCGCAGCCGTGCTCGGCCGCGAGGGCTGCGGCGCGCAGGAAGTAGGCGCTGGTGAAGTCCACCGTGCCGTGCACGATCCGCTCGCCCTCCCTCGGCAGCACCACCCCGGTGAGCAGCGCGGTGGTGCGGCTGGTGCCGGTACTCGGCCGCCACAGCACGAAGGCGCAGTCCTCCTGCCCGTCCCCACGGCGCAGGTGATCCGTCAGCTGCTGGGCGACCTCGCTGGTCATCGCGACCGAGAAGCGGGTGATCACGCGGAGGGTCCGTTCTCCAGCTGCGTGAACAGGGTGCGCAGGTGCCGCAGATAGCCGCGGAGCGTACGGTCCTGCGCCCAGTCAGCGGGCGGCCGGCTCCAGTGCTCCCACTCCTGCCCGAGCGGAGAGTTGTGCACCGCGCCGTGCGGATGTCCCAGGCGCGGGCTGATGTGCGGGCCGTGCGGGGCCGACAGCGGCCAGTCCGGCACCAGTTCCAGACCGATGCGTACCGTCGTCCCGGCCTGCGGGCCGACCTCGATGAGGTAGTCGAAGACGGCGAAGTTGCCGGTCTGCTCCACCGTGTAGCCGGCGCGGCGCAGGCCCGCGAGCATTCCCGCGGGCCCCGCCTCCGGCATCACCGCGGTCATGCGGTCGGGGTCGGGCCGGTGGAGACCGACACGAACGTCTCCCGCTCGTGCACAGTTATCTCCTCCTCCCCGCGGTCGGCGAACGAGTGCTGATGCCGCCCGGTGATCCGAACCAGGTAGTGCGTGGCCGCGTCGATACCGGCCAGGCCCAGGACCGCGTTCGGCGTCGTACGCTTCGGCACCTCCACCGGCTCACCGTCCACCGTGACCGTCACCGGCTTGCCGCCGGTCTCCTGCTGCTGAATGTCTGCCGTCGTCATGACGACCACCTCCCCTTTCCCCCGGCCCGCCGCAGCGGGCCGGGATATGCGAAAGGCGGGCTCGAAGCCCGCCTACTTGCTCTTCTTCGAGCCGCGCGACGCGCGCTCGTTCACCGTCGTCGACGGGTGCCTGCGCACCGTCGACTGCTTCACGAACCGACCCGTGACCGCGCTCCGACCACGCTTCCCACCAGACCCACTCGCCTTACTGGCCTTGCCGGGCATGACGCACCTCCTTTCGGGGCTAACCGATATGACCTGCAGAGACGTTCCATCGAGGATGGTTTCATGCACCCATTAGGTCAATGAAACTTTCCTTGATCGAGAAAGTAGCATGGAAGCGACAGGTATACGCAAGAGGTCTCTGGGGCTGCCGGTGGACATCGCCTTCGACGACGCGGAGCTCGCCCGCGTCTGCAACAGCGACGCGGCACGCCGGGCGCGCTACGGGCCGGAGGCCGCCGTCACGCTCCACAGACGCCTCGGCCAGATGGCCGCCGCCGACCACCTGGCCGACCTGCATCACCTCGCGGCCGCCCGGCTACGGCCCGACCCGACCGACAGCGGCGTCAGCCGGATCGTCTCGCTCGGAGACCACGGCCACCTCGTCGTACGTCCCCGCGACGGTCCGCCCGCCACTCACCACGACGGCATCCTCGACGAGCACTCCGTACGCGCCCTGATAGTCACCGCGATCGCCATCACGCGATGACCGCCCCCCGCCACCCCCGCCTCCCCGACCTCAGAGAGGCACCACCCGTGACCCCGCCTCCCGCCCCGCCCTTCGTCTACGCGCCCGACTCCGCCCAGCCACCCGGCGAGACCCTCAAAGAACAGCTGGAAGCACTCGGCATCCCTCAGGCCGACCTCGCCCGGCGTACCGGCCTGTCCACCAAGCACATCAACCAGATCGTCCAGGGAATCGCGGTCCTCACCCCCGAGACCGCGCTCCTCCTCGAGCGCGCCACCGGCATCCCGGCCTCCATGTGGAACCAACTGGAAGCCGCCTGGCGTACCTACGTCACCCGCCAGCAGGAGCTCCAGCAGCTCAGCAAGCGCATCGACTGGCTCGACAACTTCTCACTGACCGAGCTCGTCAAGCGCAACATCCTGCCGAACAAGGACAGGAGCACGGACAACCTCCAGCGTCTGCTGGCGTTCTTCGGCGTCGCCGACCCAGGCATCGCCGAAGACCTCTGGCGCAGTTACCGCACTGCCTTCCGCCGCTCCACCGTCTTGAAGACCGACGACTACGCCACCGCGGTATGGCTACGCCAGGCAGAACTCAAGGCCCGCGCCCTGCCCTGCCAGCCGTTCGACCGCGCCGCCCTCACCGCCCTCCTGCCCAGCCTGCGCGCCCTCACCATCGACGACCCGGCAACCTGGCCCAACCGCATCACCCATCTATGCGCCCAGGCCGGCGTAGCCGTCGTCTTCCTCCCCGCCCCTCCCCTGACCAGCGTCTCCGGCGTCACCCGCTGGCTCACCCCCGACAAAGTCGCAATCGCCCTCAGCGACAGGTTCAAAAAAGACGACCACTTCTGGTTCACCGTCTTCCACGAGATCGGCCACACTCTCCTGCACGGCAAGAGACTGACCTTCCTCGACAACACCGACCGCGCCGACGAACTCACGCCCGAAGGCGACCGCAGCGAAGAAGAAGCCGACGCGTTCGCAGCCCAGACCCTCATCCCACCCGAACACAACGCCGCCTACCGCCGCCTCGCCCGAAGGCCCATGCCCTTCGACAACATCAAAGCCTTCGCCCGCCAGGCTGGCATCGCCCCCGGCATCGTCGTCGGCCGCCTCCAGCACGACGGCGCCCTGCCCTGGACCCACGGCAACAACCTCAAACGCCCCGTCCGCTTTCCCCACAACGGCCCCGCCGAGGACCAGCCACAGTGACCGACCACCCCCGCAAAGGAACAGTCGCAGCACCGGGCTCCCCCGCCTTCGCCCTGCACACCCTGGGCTGGCGCGCTTTCCAGGACCTATGCGCAGCAGTACTCCGCGAAGTGTGGACACAGTCGGTGCGCACCTTCGCCGACTCCAACGACGGCGGACGCGACGGCGCCTTCTACGGCACCTGGCAACAACCACCGGACCCGATCGGCGTCCAGGACGTCCCCGACGGCCCATTCGTCCTGCAGTGCAAGCACACCAAGAAAGCCGACACCACCCTCGCGCCCTCGGATCTCGACGACGAGTTCACCAAAGTTCAGGCTCTGGTGGAACGGGGCCTGTGCGGTAGCTACGTCCTACTCACCAACGCGCGGGTCAGCGGCACCTCGGAAGCCACCATCCGACGACGGCTGCTCGATGCCGGCGTCGTGTACCCGCTGGTCCTCGACGGCCAGTGGATCTGCGACACCATCGCCACCCGCCAGCGCCTACGGACGTTCGTCCCCCGCGTCTACGGACTCGGCGACCTCTCTCAGATCCTCGACGAACGCGCCTACACCCAAGCACAGGCCCTGCTCGGCTACCTGCGAGAGGAACTGGCCACCTTCGTGGTCACCGATGCCTACCGGCGTGCCGTCCGAGCCGTGCAGGACCACGGCTTCGTCCTACTCCTCGGCGAGCCGGGCGTCGGCAAATCCGTCATCGCAGAGACCCTGGCCATGACCGCCCTCGACGCCTGGGGCTGCCTGACCGTCAAAGCGCCCGACGCCGCCGGATTCGTACGCTATTGGAACCCTCTCGAACCGAACCAGTTTTTCTGGATCGACGACGCCTTCGGCAGTGTCCGCCACGAGCGGCACCTCACTGACAACTGGGCCCGGCACATGCGGGAAGTCATGACCGCAGTTCGCGGCGGGGCAAAAGTGGTCCTCACCTCACGTGACTACATCTACCGTGATGCCCGCCGCTACTTGAAGGAGTCCGCTTACCCTCTCCTGCACGAACAGCAGGTCGTCGTGGACGCCGCGCAGCTCTCGCCAGAGGAGCGGCGCCAGATCCTCTACAACCACATCAAACTCGGCGACCAGCCCCGCGAGGTCCGCTCGAGCATGAAGCCCCACCTGCACGAGGCAGCCGACGCCGATCCCTTCTACCCCGAGGCCGCCCGACGCCTGGGCCTGCAAGCCTTCACCCTCCACCTCCAACTGAACGGCCGCGGAATCGGGGACTTCATGACACGTCCCAGCGACTTCCTCCGCGAGGTCTACGACGGACTCGACCCCGACGAAAAGACCGCACTCGCCCTGACCTACCAGGCCGGCGAATACCTCTCTTCCCCCCTCGACCTCGACCTCCACACAGCCCAGCACGATGTCCTCACCCGCCTCGGAGGAACCATCGCCGGTGTCAGCCGAGCACTCCACACACTCACCGGGACCTTCCTGAGACACGGTTCCCCACCCAGCCACGACACCATCACCGGATGGTCCTTCCGACACCCCACACTGCAAGAAGGCTTCGCCGCCTTCCTGGCCACCGACCTCAACCTCATCCAAATCCTTCTATCCGGCCAGAACTGGCGCACGATCCTCTCCCGAATCGACTGCGACACCGGAAACCAAGCCGGAACCCTGCTCAGAGTTCCACCCTCCCTATATCTCAGGGTGATTGAAATTCTCCGAACTGCGAACCAGGAAACGCTGACCGACTGGCTCGGCCAGCGCCTCTGGCACGGGTTCCTCGCCAGCAGATGCTCCGACAAGTTCCTCACCCTCTACACACAGGCAGAACCCACTGCCATCGACCGCCTGACCTGGTTCGGATCGTTCCTGAATGTCGTTGACGAGCCCCAGGTCCTCGCCAGACTGCAGCAGGCCGACCTCATCGAACCCCCGCACCATCAACGCATCGTAGAGCGGGTTACAGAGCTCGCCGTAGAGTCACCAGATGCCGGCTGGACATGGCTCCCAGAATGGGAAGTTCTCCTCACAGAATCCGAACGAGAACAGTTGCTCAGCCACGTCAAACAACAACTCCCCTCTCGGTTCGACCAGATACTCCAGGACTGGCGGAACAACTACAACCCCGACGAAACAGATCCACACACGTACTTCGACGAACTAGAGATAGAGCTCAACAGCTACCAGAAAGCCTTCGCAAACGATGCGGATGCGACCTCCGCCATCGAACAGGCCTTGGAAAAAATGAACGACACCATCTGGGCCATCGATGATGAACACCTCCCACAAGACCCTCACGCGGCAACCCCTCCCGGTCACTCCGCACCCGCGGACGAACCTCACGAGCGGAGCATCTTCGACGACATCGACGACGACTAACGACCGCACCGCCCTCGCCAACACCACACACATGTTCACCGCGAAGAAACACCAACCCAGCCTCGCCCCGCACACCTCAACGATCGGTAAAACGGACGAAGCCCACCGCTGTTCAGGCCGGATCGGGAAGCCCTGGGCGGTCGTCCACAACAACCAGAAGATCCCTTCCCTGCGCCGCCTGTACATGACGGCCACGCCCCGGCTGTGGCAGCTGGACGAGGACTCTGAGCAGGGCGCGCCGGGCGAGCTGGTGGCGAGCATGGAAGACGACCCCAACGGTCCGTTCGGCAGCAGGTGTTTCACCCTGACCTTGTCGGAGGCGATCGACAGGGGGATCTGTGCGCCGTATCAGGTGGTGTGCGTGGACGTCACCGACACGCAGCTCCAGGCGGCCGTGCTGCTCGGTGCGGACGGGCGTTCGGCGCAGGTGCGCGGGGCCCGGCTCGCCGCGCTGCAGACGGCTCTGGTGAAGGCGGCCTCGGAGGAGGGCTTGCGCCGTACGCTCTCGTTCCACCACCAGATCCGCGAGGCTGAGGCGTTCGCGGCCGGCCTTCCCGACATCGCCGCGCAGCTGCACGACAGCGATCCGGAGCTGTACCCGGCGACGATCTGGGCGGACTGGCTGTGCGGTGAGCACAAGCCCAACCACCGGCGGCGGGTTCTGATGGAGTTCGCCGACGGGATCGCCACGGACGGAACGGTCGTGGAGAAGGGCTTCCTGAGCTCGGTGAAGGTGCTCGGGGAAGGGGTCGACACCCGGGAATGTGACTCTGTGTACTTCGCGGACGTGCGTGGCTCGATGCCGGACCTGGTCCAGGCCGTGGGCCGGGCGCTGCGGATGCAGCCCGGCGAGGGCAAGATGGCCAGCCTCGTGGTGCCCGTGCTTCTGGGGCCCTGGGAGACGGCGGACAACATGCTCACCAGCAGGGCGTACGGCGGGTTGGCGAAGCTCCTGGAGGCCCTGCGAGCTCATGACGCCCGCATCGTGGAGGCTCTGGCGCAGCAGCAGGCTCCGAGCCGCTACAAGCCCGTCCAGAAGGGCGAGAAGGCCAAGGCGAAGGGTGCGGGTGAGGGCGGCGCCTCGAGACCGGCGAAGGCGTTGCTGAAGTTCTCCACACCGCGTGATCCGGCGCAGCTGGCGTTGTTCATCAACCTGCGGGTCCTCGATCCGGAGCACGAGCACTGGCGGCGCGGCATCGAGGCCGCCGTCATCTACGCCCGCGAGGTGGGCGACCTGAAGGTGCCGTTCACGTACCGGGTGCCGACGGGTGAGGAGGCTCAGGCTGAGGGGTGGCCGGCCTCGCTCGCCAATTTCCCGCTGGGGCAATGGATCGCCGACAACCGCAGGTTCTTCGCCCGCGGTTCGCTGGACGAAGAGCGTGTCGAGCAGCTGGAGCGCCTCGGCATGGTGTGGTCGCACTACGACGTCGCGTGGGAGGAAGGCCTCGCCGCGGTGCGCGGGTGGGCTGAGGAAAACGGGCACCTGCTGGCGCCGCTGGACGCCACCTTCCGGGGGGCGAAGGTGGGGATCTTTCTGAAGAACGCGCGGGCCGCCGCGCGGCGGGCTGCCGAGATCGAGCAGCGGCGTGCCGAGGGGCTCCCGGTCGGGTCGTCGGCCGGTGCGCTGTCGGATGAGCGGCGTGAGCAGCTGGAGGAGATCGACCCGTCGTGGTGCCCCACCTGGCCGGTGGAGTGGCAGCGGGCGTTCTACCTCACCCGGCTTCACCTGGAGCAAGGCGGCGAACTGCCCACTGAGCCGGGCACGGTGCTGGTGCAGTCCGAGGATCTGGGGCGGTGGGTGCGCGCTCAGCGTCTGGGCTGGGACAAGCTCACCGCCGTGCAGCAGTGGATGTGTGAGCAGGTCCTCGGGATCACCCCCGCGACCGAGGAAGAGAAGCCCCAGCCGCGCCGCACGCAGGCCGACAAGTGGGCCGCCAACCTGGCAGCCGCGCAGCAGTTCTACGAACGCGAAGGCCACCTCCAGGTGCCCAGGAAGCATGTCGAGACCGTGGTCTCCGAAGAGGGAGGGGAACTGCAGTTCCGACTGGGGGCATGGATCAGCAACCAGCGCTCGCGCGTGGCGACGCTGTCGGAGGACCGGCGCGAGCAACTGTTCGCCATTGGCATGCGCTGGTCGTAGCCGCGTCGCGGTCGTCGTATTTGGAGCTCGTGCCAATTGGTACGAGCTCCAAAGCTTTTGACGGCAAAAAAAATCGGTCAGGTGTGACGTTCTCAAGCCCGCCCTGCATAAGAGCGACCGAGCGCGTACAACCAGCCAGATGTCTATCTCGCGCGCGGCTAGTGATCGGGCCAGTCGAGGGGACATCGCAAACCGGGGTGGATTTTATGTCTGACACAGATGTGATCGCGGAGGCCGTGGACGGCTTCCTTGCTGACCCGCGCACGCTGCGGATCCAGCGCGATGCCGCGCTCGTCGCGGATCTTGCTCTGGGCGGCTTCGAGGGCCTGGAATACCGGGTGTTCGAGGACCGTCTGCTCCGGGACAGCATGCCGATCCTGCGTGGCATGCTCCGCTCCGGCACGTTCATCACGCTCTCCGTGCAGAGGTACGAGACGCTGAACATCCCCTTCTTCGTGAGCAGCGAGAACCGGCAGCTCCTGCACAGCAGCGACGCCGAGCGGGACGACATCATCGTCGACGTCCTGATGCACGCGCGGAAGACGTTCCGCACGAGGGCTCTCCTCAACGGCGGCTGGAATCCCAACTTCAGGGGTCCTAAGGGCGCCTGCTGCCTGATGAGCTACTTCATCGGCAGGTGCATGTGGGACTTCCGCCGTGTTTACCTGCGCTGGGTCAAGGAGCGGGAGCGCATCGCGCAGGTGGAGGCCGCCCTGCTCGACCCGGAGGCGTTCTTCCGTCTGCTGACGGCTCTGCCCCACCACGGTGAGCCCGAGACGATCCTGTTTTCTGGGGCCTTCATGGAGCTGCTGGACGCCCAGCCAGCCGAGACCCGGGCCGTCGTACGTCTGACATGCGAGGGGTACGCGGACGGGGAGATCGCCGACCGGCTCAAGTCGACGCCCGGCGCCGTCCGCACCCGCCGGTACCGCTTCAAGAAGGTCCTCTATCAGGCCGCCAGCGAGCGGAAGATCTGGATCCCTGCGCAGTTGCACATCAACGGCGTCCGCGAGCAGCAGCGGAGTGCCGTATGAGCATGCACGACCTCCTGTTCCTGTACCTCACGCTGGCCGTGCTCGGCATGGCGGCCGCCTTGGTGGGTGTGATCGGCCTCGGAGTCGCCCGGTGGGCCGGCTCCCCCTCCCCGACGACCTCGTCCGCGGGGCCATCGTCTGCGCCGGGACCCTGACCATCGGCATCGCGGTGCTCGGAGTACTCGTCACAGCCATCCGATAACCGTCTACGTCGCACGTCACAAACGCGCTCCTGCGCCCCATTACCCATGTACGCCGTGGAGGCCCCGACCGACTGGTCGGGGCCTCCACGGCGTCTCCCGAGCTTCTTCTCCCCTGGGCCCTGTCCGTGGCCCCGCCCGGTGCCCAAGGGACGAGGACACCGGCGTTCATGAGCCCGCGACGCAAGCAGCAGTCGCAGGCCACAGCCACCCGCCCCGACAACACCACTACTGAGAGGTGCTGCTGATGAGCACTCACCAAATGCCCGAGGGAACGAATTCCCACACCGCCGATACGCTGGACACGCCACCCTGGGCCAGAGCCGAGGCTCCACAGGGACGCTCTCAGGCAGAGAGCCGCAGGGCCGCCGACCGCGCGGCGCACACCCCCGCGGACGACACCACGCAGGTGTCCGCGTTCCCTGCTCTCCCCGCCCAGAGGAGCCCCACCATGAACCGGGACATCGATCCCGCGCTGCCCGTTCAGCCCTCCCCCGGCCACCAGGCCGCCGTACCCGCACGCCCGAACCGGTCGCGCCGCCTCGCCCGGCGTCCACGCATCATCGCCGCCCGCATCCGGGCCATCGCCTGGAAGCTGGTGAAGCTGTCCGGCGAGGAGTTCGTCAAGGGCTTCGCCAACAAGGCCGGCGCCGTCACCGCGCTCGTCCTGGGCGTGATCGCCGTCGCCTACGCGCTGGGCGTGGACCCGGCCGATGCCATACATCGCATGCTCGGCATGTAACTGCCGTCGTGCCCGGAACCCGGTCGGCCGGGTTCCGGGCACGACGGCGACACGCCACTCCGCTGTGGTTGTCCGCGGCTCTTGGGACGCCCGGCCAAGGACATCTCCACATGGAGGGGCGCGACCTTGGCAGTGGGAGAGTCCTTCTCAGAAGGGAGGTTCGTCGCTGTAGCCACCTGGTTGGGCGGGGGTCTTGGCGGGGGAGCCGGTAGCCCATGGGTCGTCTGCCGGGGGCGATGAAGAACTACCCCACCCGCCGGAAGCCTGCCGGGCTGGGGGCACCGGCGCCGACGCGGCGGGTGGAGTTGCCGGTGCTTCATCCGGCTCGAGGCCGTCAATGTCGTCGTTCCACAGTCGCCGCAGATGTTCGCGGCAAGTCGTCGGATCGTTCTCGTCCCAGCGGTTATCGTCCGGCTCCGGCCAGCGGCGGCCGTCGGGATCCCGATCTTGCAGCTGGCACAGAGCAAGCAAGAGGGCATCGACGACCCCCCATTGGCTGGTCGTTGTCCCGGTAAGCAGGCGCCGAATGGTTTCCCTACTCACCTTGTGAGGGTTGGACTCGGTGCCGGTGAGCGCCGCGATCTTCGGAAGCGGAGGACGCGCTGCCAGCCGGTAGTGCACATAGAGCTCGGCGACGAGGTCACGCTTGGGACCGGGCGGCAGCACATCTTTACCGGGCATTCGAAGCATTCGCGGCATCCGACAACTCTGCCACGAACAAACCCAGTTAGACACAGGAAAGCTCAGTCTCACCCGGCATCACGCCACACAAGAGCCCATGTGATCCCATATGGGCTCACTCAGACCGATCTTGGCCTCACCTGAACCCACATCAGCTGGCCTTAGACCATCTACAGCCCGCAGAAACACGTTTGAACAACCCGCTGTTTTTGCTGGTCAGAGGCCATTTCAAGGTGCTTTTGTTGTCGCAGTTCACCCCCGGGATTCGGGATGCGTCTCAAGGAGTGGACACGGCGCGGCTGTCACCGGAAACGGCGACGGCCCCCTGGTGCGCAGGGAGCCGTCTGCAGAAGACCGAACATCCCCCAGCGAAGGAGAAGCTCATGTCCAAGCCCGAGCGTAAGGGCAACAGCCCGGACCCGGAACCCCTCCCGACGCCGGATGGCGAGTCATCGGCGACCCGGTGGGCCAGGCGCGCCCGTCGGCTCCGCAACGAGGCCGGCCTGCATCTGCTCCGTGGGGCCGCAACGGCGTTCGGCGGCGCCGTCGTCGCGTACGGCGGCCTCTGGATCCAGTCGCGCTGACCGCGGGCAGGGAGAAACGGAGCGTGGCCGACGCCGGTCGGGCGGTTAGTCCCGCCCGGCGTCGCGCGCAAGCAAGACCAGCCGCCCCTGATGTGGCGACAGCCCTGGGAACTCCCAGGAGGCACGGCGGGCCCCTGTGCGTGAGAAGATCCTCCGCCAAGATTCACTCGCCCTGAAGGACCCCCATGCATGAGCAATCTCTCGATGCTGCGTCGAGTCATGAACTTGAGGAGATACCGCAGTCAGTGGATCAGCGCTTGGTCGAACATAATGGTTCCTACTACCAGGTGCGCTAGGCAGAGCTCGCGGGTGATGTGCACTTTCCACCCGTCCAGAACGGTCTGGACTACTTGGTCAGCGTGGCAGAGCACCTAGAGGGTGGAAGCGAACCGAGTGCAAGAGCCATGAAGTACGCCGTGCTGCACCTGGCTGCGGGCGCCGAAGTGCTTCTGAAGGCGCGTCTGCAGATGGTGCACTGGAGCCTGGTGTTCGCCAACCCTGGGGACGCTACGCGAGAAGCGCTTGAGAACGGAACACTGACCAGTTGTTCTCCTGACGAGACGCGTAAGCGGCTCACCAACATGGCGGGTATCAAGTTCAGCCAACGTGAAAAGGATGCCCTCTCCGACCTGGCCAAACGCCGCAACGCTCTGCAGCACTATGGCTTGGTTGGCGAGAACGCCAAAGCTGGCAAAGTGGAAAGCACCACTGCCCAAGTGCTGAACTTCCTCATCAGTTTCGTCAGTGAGCACATTCTGGAGCGCATCACGGATGAAGAGGAACGGCACCACGCGGAGATCGACATGGAGCGGATCCGCGGAGGAGTCCGTGCGATCCAGGGCTATGTAGCAGAGCGTATGAAGGACCTCGCTCCGGTGCTGGGCCCCGTCAGAGCGCGTACCCTCCAGTGCCCGCAGTGCCGGGAGTTCGCCCTTACTCCGACAATGATCAAAGGTGTGCCCGAATGGTGCCAGTCGGACGCCGGCCTCTCCCCCATGTACTGCCACCTCTGTGTCGAAGGCTATGGCGCTCTGGGCCTGGCGCTGGGCTACGCCGTCCGCGTTCTCGACCGCGCCGCACCTGACGCCTCGTACGACGGTGACGCCCCGAACCGGTGTCCCGTCTGCAAGATGAGCAGCCTGGTGCGAGGGGCGCGGACTGCTGCAGCTCCAGAGACACCTATCGACTTCTGCTTCCGTTGCGCAGACGTGGTCGATGGGCTGCAAGAGTGCCAGCGCTGCGGCTTCATTTACACCAATGAGCTGGGACATCGGTGCCGACTCGGTAGCTGAATGCCCCGCGCATGAGGACATCGCCTATAGGCACCAAGCAGCAGGGGCGGGCAAGCCAGTGCCGCCAACACCGGGAGTCCGACCTTGCTCAGAGCCCCGGCTCCTTGGGATAGCTGGGGACGCCGTAGCCCTGGTCGCGCAGCCACTCACGGGTCACAGCAGCTCGCTGCCGGAGGGTGAGGTACGAGTCGGCCTCTCCGCTCTCGCCGGTGTGTGTAACCAGCGTGTAGCCGTCCTCCATCGCCTGGAGGAACGCGGCGGACACCTCGTCCACCGTGTCTTCGTCCAGTTGCTGCTCCTGGAGCCACCGGGTCAGCCTGCCGCTGGCCTGCTGCCACTCCGTCTGGCGCTGGTCGGCATCCGGCGTGCCGACCGCCAGCTCGGCGTTGCGCTTGGCCGCCGTCAGCCGGTCACCGAGGTGGCTGGTGATCGAGAACTGGGCAATGAAGGCGCGACGCTCTTCGTCCGGTGTCATGCCACCATCCTGCTGCCCTCGCGGGCACCGCGCGAAGCGAGCGGCCGCTGGCGCGCTACGGCAGGTCTTCCAGCCGGGCGAGCAGGCCTGCGGCGGCGGTGACGGCCGCGATCGCGTCGGCTCGGGTCCAGGTGAAGTTCTCGGTGGTGCCCGCGTCATCGTGCGGAGCGCCGCTGAAGAGGTTGAAGGCGCTCTGGATGAAAACCGCCCAGCGCTCCTCCTGATCCCGTTCCGCCGGCTTCTTCTTCAACGCCTCCATGTTGACCATGTGGGTGTCGCAGGCCTCGCGTACGGGATCGAGGGCTGCTCGGGCGAGGGCAACGGCGTACTCGTACCGTCCGTCGCGGATCGCGGTCTTCGCCTCCCGGATTCGTCGTGCCCCGGTGGCCCGGGCTTCCACGGTGGTGATCGGGATGAGGACGTCGACGAAAGCGCCGGCATCGAGCTGGGTGAGGGCATTGCTCCACGTCGCGTGCGGAATACGGATGACTTCCTGATCCTGAGCGACGGGCCAGTGCTTCGGTTCAGCGAGGGCGGTCAGGGCAAGGTTGGCGCGCAGGACCAGGTCGGCACCCGCGCGCAGCTTCTCCAGGCCGCGCAGCTGCCGGTCCGTCACGGCCGTCTCCAGCACGAGCTCCGTCTTGAACGACTTCAGCGCGACGGGTCCCTTCGGGGCGTGCAGGGCGCCGATGTAGCTCGCGGGGTTGGGCATCTCGTGCACCCAGAGGTCGCCTGCGGCGAGGAAGGGCGCGTCCACGGTGTAGTTGCCGCGGCCGGTCACCTCGAAGGTCAGGGCGAGACGGTGCACGTCCCAGCCCGGGGTGAAGGTCACGGTCTGCTGCGCCTGCACGCCGACGCTGTAGTCGTTCATGCCGAACTGGAAGTCAGCCATCGTTCCTCGCCTAATCGAGCCCCTTGCCCGATGTTCGCAGGCCAACCACCGCAACGGCAGCGGTTTTCGCGGCCCACGACGGCGTGCTCTGCACAGCGGGCCGTGTCGACAGCTCCGGCGCGCGGGCAGGACGAGACCCCAGGCTCATTCTGAGCTTGGGGTCTCGTGCACCGGGTGGGTCAAGCCTGTTGGTCCAGGTGCCGCAGCCGCTCGTGGGCGGACTGCTTCGTGACACCCAGGGCGCGGCCGATCTCCTCCCACGAGAATTCGGCTCGGGCCTGCCGCACGGCGTCTGCCTCGGAGTCGTCCGCGATGCGGCGCAGCAGCCTGACCGCGTTGAGGACGGCCAGGGGGCGGACCTCACCGAGCTCGGTCTCGCCGTTCCTGCGCTTCTGGCTCATCTCGTAGCTGGTGCCAGTCAGGTCGTTCAGATGCCACTCCAGCGTACGGAGTGCCTTGTCGACCTCGTCCGGGAGCTCTTGGGCCAGCTCGACTTCGGCGTGATGCGCCCACTCGCTGTAGGGGGCCTCGCTCGTCTTGTCGGGGTCGTCGAAGTTCTCCTGCGTCACCGGCCGTGCGCGTCCCTCCCACCCGCAGCCGCAGACGACCTTGACGGCGGTGGCGCGTGGGCGGCCGTCGCAGCCGTCTGCGAGCAGCCAGCCCCACCCGAGCCGCACCTTGTCCTCGAACGTCGCCTTGGGCGGCTCGACACCGCCGTCGACGATCGCGACCAGATCCGCATCATGGAAGACCTTGCCCCTGTTGTGGGGGTGATCGAAGCTCATGCCCGTCCCTCCAGACAGCACGCCAGATACCGGCGTCAGGATATCCTGACAAGCCATGTCGCGTCAGGAGTTCCTGACGGTAGGACGGGTGAGGTGACAGCGCGACAGGTTCTGCGGGATCGGCCCGGGCGGGTGGATTTTTTCCCTCGCGCACGAGGGCGCGGATCCGCGTGAAAGAGTCCAACTTGCATTGCCATGAAGACTCTTGACAGCTTTTCAGGTGTCTTCTCGCGGTAATGTCCGCCCGCTCCGGGCGGACCACGAGAGGGGAAGATCCCCCATGACACGACGCACCGAGTACAGCGAGAGCCAGGCCGCCGGACGTCTGCGGGTACCGATCACGGCCTCCACATGCGCACCCTGGGACAGATCAAGCCCACCGAGTGGCGCGATTGTACGGGGTGGCCGCGACGGCCCGGCGCCGATCTACAGGTCGAACTCAAGGTGCTCAATGTCGGTAAAGCGAACCTCCTCCAGCTGGCCGGCGCGGCGGCCGCCGTCCTGGAAGTACACCTCCTTGAGTGCCTCGGCGGCGATCTGCCGGAGCTGCTGGTCGCTGGCTCCCTGTTCCTGGGCGTCGAAGAGGCGGGCGGCGTAGCGGGGCGGCAGTGCGACCGTCAGGTGCCGGAGCCGGTTCTCGTCCGTCGTGCCGATCGGCGCGGTGTAGCCGATCCGGGCGCGGGTGTCGATGACGATGCCGCCGGTGGTCGCCGCCTTCTGCCGTGCCTTGGCGCGGATCTGCGGCTGCCACCGCTTCTTCACCTCGTTCTCCAGGCGGGCTGCGAGGTCCGGGCGGGGCTTCTTGATCTGGTCTTTGACGTAGCGTTCGACGGTGCGCTGGGAGATGCGCAACATCCGGGCGACCGCCCTGGTGCCCTTGAGCTGCTTGACCAGGTAACGCATCTGCGCGCCCGCATTCTTGGGCGCCGGGCGGGTGAACGCCTTCTGCACCGCGGCGTCCAGGCCGTTGCCGAACAGGCTCATCGCGCTCTACCTACTCCCCCGTGTCCTGGTCGGTGACGGTGCCGTCCTTGATGTACCGGGCGAGGTTGAGCTCCGGGGCGTTGAACTGCTCGCGCACACCCTCGCCCCACAGCACGCTCTGGGTGCCCTCCCACTTCACCAGCCCCGGGTTCACTCCGAGCTTGAAGCCGCCGGGCAGCGGCTTGCCGTCCCGGTAGGGCAGGAAGTCCAGCGGCGACGGCCCGTCGGACGCGTAGACGGCGCAGTCCGAGAGGACGGCCACCGGGTACTGCCCGGTGAAAGCGGCATGCTTCACGATCTTGCGATGCATGTTGATCCGGGTCCGGGAGATGACCGCGGCGCGGATGTCCGGGCGCCAAGTGGGCCGGGCAAGGGCCCGCCACGGCTGCCCGGGCTTCCAGCCCTCCCCGCGCGGGCGCTCGCGCAGCTTGCCGATACCGCCCTTCACAGTCGCCTTGATCGCGGACACCACGACCGCCAGCTGAGGGTCACTCTGCCGGTAGCCGTCCATCGCCTTCAAGAACTCCTCCGGAGGCAGGTCCGCGCCCACCCCGAGGTCGGCCATCGTGGCGAGGTAGGCATCGCGCAGCCGGTTGTACCAGGCGTCCAGGTAACGGCCGTTCTCGTACCGGACGTACGCCTCGATCGGGCGCACGTCGTAGCCGAGCTCCACCGCATACGCCACCGTCGGCGTCGCATACCACGCCGGCCCCTCGGGCCCCTCACCCTTCGGCGTGAACGGGCTCGGCAGCAGCTCGCCGTCCAGGTCCGCCCACTTGCCCTTGGCGACCTTTACGCGGGACAGGTCGACGTGGGAGAGGTCGACCAGCCAGGAGCCGGGCAGTTTCGCGTCGAAGACGGGGCTCTTGACGTGCGTCGGCGCGCCCAGGCCGACGTTAAGGCCGTTCGCGCCGGCCGCGAAGGCCATGTTCACGTCGATGCCCACCAGGTGCCGGCGCAGGCATTCGGCGTCGGTGAGCGGGCGCGCCCAGTCGTACGCCTCCTCCATCAGTACCTCAGCCGGGGTGCGCTGGTGGAAGCGCGGCAGGTCGGCGAGGAGCGGGTGCCCGTCGGGGGCCTCGCACGGCGCGCAGTCCACCGGATCCTTGCCCAGCGAACCGGGATTGTGCTCGGAGTGCCGCCTGCCCGTCGCATCCGGTTCGGAGGCACGGGTCGGCGGATGCAGGGCGGTCATCAGCTCCAGGCCGGTCACGGCGGTGGAACCGCGCGGCGTCATCACCCGGGCCGCATAAGTGCCCAGGAGCCGCGCGAGTTCGGCCGACGGAAGCTGGGCGGCATCGGCCCAGTGGCGGCTGTCGAGTGCGTCCCACGACGGGATGCACAACTGCACGCAGGATCGCTCCGAGGCCTGCGCGGGGCGGTAGATCCTCGCCCACGGCCCGAACCCGCGTTTCGTCAGCTGCCAACTGGCGCGCGTCAGCTGCTTGATGACCTTGTGGCCCTCCGGCAGCCGCCCGGCCAGGCGCTCCTCCTTGGTGAGCGTGATGGGCAGACCGTAGTGCTCGCACGCGGCCTCGGTCAGCACGATCAGCGGGTCGGCGTCCTTGCCCGGCCCGGACAACTTCGGCTGACCGAGCCGCCCTTCGACAAGCGTCCACTCCACCAGGGCCGGGATCGACTTCGCCGGTACGTCCAGGACCAGGCCGCCGACGCAGTACGCCAGCACCTGACCATCTGCGTCGACGTCGACGACCGCAAGCGGGCCGTTCTCGAAACGCGAATCGGTGCCGGTCTCCGTCGTGCCTGCGGGGGCAGCCTTCCGCGCGGCCGGACGGCGCGACGTCGGCCGGGTCGTGGCCGCCGGACGCGGTACTGCAGGGCCGACGGAGCAGCGTGCAGTGTTCGCAGGCTCCGCAGCCGGGCCAGTGAGTGCGGTGCGGGCTCGGGCCGGTTCAACTGCCGATGACGCAGGAGCGGCCGGAACGGCAGGCGTCTCGGGGATAGCCGTGTCCCCGGGGGGCACCGGAGCGTTGGCGGGGTAGAGCTGGGCGAGTTGCTTGAGCATGCGGGCGTATGCGTCGCGTTCCGGGGGCCGCGGCTCGGTCTTGCCGGCCTCCCAGCCGCTGACCGTCGCCCGGCGCACCTGCAATGCGGCGGCCACCTCGTCCAGCGTCAGGCCGTGCGCCTGGCGCAGCCGTTTGCGTTCCGCCGGGGGCGGCAACGGAGAGCGGGACGCGATGAGCGCGTCGACCGCGTCGAACAGCTCGGACATGCAGCACCTCCTGTCTCTCAACCCTAGCGTGAAGCGCACGTTTCGCGTACCAAACGCGTACGGATGCCGTAAACACATGTGGGGAGTTCACGGTTGTCCCCGCAGGGACGCCCCCGGGGAGCTTGGGTTGCTTCACGTCCTTTAGCCGAGGGGCGGCCGGGGTGTCCTGGCTATGCCTGAACTGGCCGGGTGAAGCGGCTTGGTGTGAGAGATCTGGGAGAGCAGACGGCCGCCGTGCACCAGCCATCGCGGTGGCAGAACGCTCAGGGGCGGGCATGGGTGAGATCGTCAAAGGGCTCGAACGAGCGTTGCTGACCCGCCCCGTGCCCAGACGTGACGCCGCTGTGCGTTTCCTACTCAAGGCGGAGAAGGGCTCCACGAAGAACGTGGCCGTCCTCCTGGGGATTTCCCAGCGCACGGTACAAAGGTGGGTCACTACCCGGCCGGGAATGCGCCGCCGTCCCAGTGCTGTGCATGCGGGGTCGATCGATGAGGCCGTCAGGGCACGGTGGCAGCCCCTGGTGCGCGCCCGCCTGCGGGCCCGGGCCGAGGCCGACGGCTTTGTCCTCCACACCAGGGCGCGGTTCGGATTCGCCGCTCCGGCAGGCTCGTCGGACGATCCGCGAGTACGTCTGATCACCCAGTACCTGTCAGGAGAAGTGGCCCGCGAGTTGTTCGCCGCCCGGGACGCCGGCGGAGGCGAGCAGCAGCAGATGGTGATCCTCGCCCGAGCGCTGGGGCATGCCTACTTCCGGGACGGAGGCCGGCGTGCCCACGGCCTCGGAATCGCCTTCACCGACGTGGAGTTCGCCGAGTTCTCCATCGACTGACATGCACCAGGTTCGGGTTCAGCGCGAGGGCGGGATCTGGTGCCGTGCCAGCATCACGTCGTAGTGCTGTGCTTCCTTGCGTTCGCGCCAGTCCCACTGGATACGACCGGTGCGCTGGTCGGCGGGCGGCTGGGGCGGGCGGAGCCTGGCGCCCTCGGCCACGCGCAGCAGGTGGGTGCGGTCGTGGGGGCCGGCCAGCAGATGCTGGTCCTGGCCGGGCGCGAGCCGGGCGAAGCACACGGCGGCCTTCAGGAAAACGCGCGCCCACGGCGGCACCCGGTAGGTAGCACAGCCATCGGTATAACGACCGCGGTCATGCAGGGCCAGGGTGGCCGCGGCGTCGTCGTAATCGCCAGGGCGGGCGGTGGCGAGCTGCTGGAAGGAGGCACCGGTGAAGAGCGCGGCGGCGAGGGCAGCGGCCAACCGGGGATGAGCGGTCACGGCGGCCAAGCGCCGAGCGGCTTCCCGGGCCGTCTGTCCGGTGAGGGGTGTCGGTGGCGGGCGGTGCCGGAAGACGATCGGCGGCGGCGTACACGAGGCAGTACAGGGAGCGGGGCTGTCGTAGGAGACCAGGCGGTCCAGTGCGGGCAGGGTGAGCCACCGGTTGGCCGGCCGGGCGGGCTCCTCCGCAGGCTGGGGTACGGGAGCGGTCGTGCCGTAGTAGTGGCGGCAGGCGGCCTGGAAGTCGGCGGTAATGGCGTAGTCGGCCGTCTCCAGGGCCTGGTGCAGGGCGGCGGGCAGGTGAGGACGGTGGCACACCAGGGTCAGGTGGATGCCGGTCAGGGCGCGCAGTTCCAGGAGACGCATCATGCGGCGGGCGGTGAGGCGGTGTGCGCGCAGGACGGTCAGCCGGTTCACGGGCAGGGCGGTGATCCAGGCGGTGGCGGCTTCCCAGGCGGGCTGACGGCCGGCGGGGAAACGGCCCGGGAGCAGGGGCGGTTTACCCAGGGCGGCCAGAAGGTCGTGGGCGAGGCCGGCTTCGCTGGTGGTGCCCGGGCCGGGGTGCAGGGTGATCCGGCCGGACGGCGGATGGTGGGCGGCCAGGGCGGTGTGCGTGTGGACCGCGTCGTCGCCCGGGTCGAGGACCACGGCGACGGACGGTGGCACGGCTGGCGGCATGGCGACGTGATGGTCAGGCGAGGCGGCTGAAGGCCCAGCGCAGCAGCTCCTGATCCACCCGGGGGCGGCCGGTGCGGGCCAGGGCGGTGCGGGTGTGGGCGGCCAACTGGGCCCAGGCGCGGAAATTGCCGTGCGCGGCGTGCTGGTCGGCGAACGTGATGTCGTCGGGGTCGGCGTCGGCCCAGACCGGATGAAACAAGGGAATGGCCTCGAGGACCTCGCTGGGGGTAAGGCGAGTGAAATGCTGCCAGATGAAAATGCGGGAGGACAGCATCGGTTCACGGCGCAGCACGGTGTGGCAGCCCTCCCCGCCGACGAAGATGATCGCGAGCTGGGTTGAGGGTTCGTCCCACAGATAGCGGAAGTACTCGAATGCCTCCCCGTTGAGCCACTGGGCCTCGTCCACGAGGAAGGTGCGGGGGCGTTCGGCCAGGGCAGTTTTCAGCAGGCGGTCGAATTCGCTGGGATGGCGCGGTGGTTCACCGGCCAGGTCGAGCGCGGTGAACAGTTCGTAGCGCACCGCACGGGCGGTGGGACGGGCACGGAAGGTGATCTTTCGGACGTCCTCGTGCGGTTCGAGTCCCCGCAGGCAGATGTTGACGGCGAGCGTCTTGCCGAAGCCAGCGCCGCCGTGGATGCACATCATGGCGCGGGCGGCGACGGTGTCGGAGATGTTCTCCCGGGCGGCGAGCAGGGCACGGGTGGTGACCACGGACGCATCGGGCAGGTCGACGTACTGGTAGGTGGCCGCGATCACGAGGCGTCTCCGTCTTCAGCGGTCTGTGCAGTGGGTTCGGGCGGGAGGTCGGAGGCAGGTTCGGACGGGACGGGAGAAATCCGGCCAGGCGTGGTCCGGGTGGCGAGGGAGGGAGGGGTGCGCCAGTCGGCCGGGGGCGCGGCGGGCGGGATGAGGTCCGGCAGCGCGAGCTGCGCGAGGTCGGTGCCAGCGGTCTGGGCGAGTTCGGCCTCGGCCTGCGCGGTGGTCAGCGCGCCGAGCCGCCGGGGCGCCTCCGGCTGGTCCACGGCGGCGTAGCGCTCGCGCTGGGAAGCCTCCAGGTCCTTCTTCAGACGGCGGGAACGGGCCGCCCGTGCTCTTCGTACGGCGCTGATCTGTTCGTCGGTGGCCTGGTCGGCCAGGTCCGCAGGACCCAGGTAGCGGCCGGTGACCGCGTGGTAGACCTCGATCCGGTGGTCGTGATGGGGCATGAAACGGACCCGGACCTGGATCCCGGCCTGCCCGGTCATCCACGGCCCCACATAGTCGCGTCTCCTGAAACGGATGCCGCGAGTGGTCAGCGTGCGGGTGCCGGCGTCCTCCAGGGTGAACGTCCACAGATCCGTGGCCGGCACCTCCCGCAGCGGCGTGGGATCCTCCTGCCACGCCTCAAGCGGAGTCCTGCCCCGCAACGGCGCGGGGCGGTGCTCGGTGTTCCACCACAGCGTCCAATCCAGCAGCCGGGCGGTGAAGTCCTCGAAGCCGAGCAGCACTTCGTCCTTCGGACGGGAGGCACGCTTACCGGGGCGCGGCTGACGAGCATAGCCAGGCAGCGCGGCCAGAAACATGCCCTCCACCGCCCGGTTCAGTCCCTCCACCGTGCCCTTGAGGTGAGGGGTGTAGGCGGGCAGGTCCTCCACCGTCACGTCCAACAGATCGAACGCGGCCGTCACCGTTCGGGACAGGAAGTCCTTGCCACGGTCGACACGCACCTTCTCGGGCAGACCACCGAACGGACCGTACGGCTCCTCATGCAGGACCGCGCAGCGCAGCGCGGCCAGCACCGACTCCCGCGATGGGTCTCCCGGCGTAACCGCAACGCCGGTGATCGCGTTCGTCGCGCAGTCGGTGAACCAGGTGATCCACGGCCTGCGAGCCTTGCCATCGACATCGACCAGCACCGGCGCCTGCATGTGGTCCGTCTCCCACACCTGATTGCGCCAGCCCCGCGGCCGGGCCAGGAACACATCATGCTTGCGCGCCGCCCGCTCCCCACCCGCGAGCCCCGCCCGCTCCCCCGGCGTCAGATCACGCCGGATCGCCCGGTGCAGCGTCGGAATCGACGGAGGCGGCTCCCCCTCGCCCTTGGCCGCGCGAGCGATCAGCTCACGATGGACCGCCGCGACGTTGCCCTTCCACAAGGCCAGCAGGCGGCGCACTTCCGGGGTGACGGAGAAGCGGTCTTTACTCTGGGCCCGCGCCCCGGGCTCCGCGGCCGCGGACTCATCCCGCTCGGCAGCGGCAAGCCACCGCCACACCGTGCGCTCGGTCACTTCCAACGACTGAGCCATCAGCCGTACATGCCGGGTCGTCAGTTTCTGGTCCTGCCGCAGGGCGAGCAGCCGGCGCACGGCAGGGCCGCGCAGCGCCGACAGGGAGGACGACGGCAGACCTCCCCGCGCGTGCGGACCGTCCTCGTGGTCGCCAGCCTCTCCCGGACCGGAGGCCCCGGTCACAGCGGCCCCATGAGCCGTGCGCAGGCCCGCTCCAGCAACCGGCGGTCCACCACCGCACGGCTCTTGCCGTAGATCTCGGCGGTCAGGTGCGAGGTCAGCTTCGCCCACGTCCGGAAATTGCCGTGGCCCACATGCTCGTCCACCCACACGACATCGTCCTCGCTGACGTCCTCCCACAGCGGGTGGAAGGCAGCCATGACGGTTGCCACCTCGCGCGGGCTGAGGCGCGGCACCAACTCCCAGGTCAGCACCCGAGAGGCCAGCGCGGGCACCCGGCGCAGCGCCCGTTCGCTGCCCGCGCCCGCCAGCACGAGTGCCGTGTCCGTGTCCGGGTGGTCCCATAGCCCGCGCAGAAACTCCAGCGCCGGCCCCGGAAGGCGCTGTGCCTCGTCCAGTACCAGCACGCGGGGCTGCCGTAGCGCGTTCACCAGCATCAGGTCGGCCTCCCCCGCCCCGCGCGGCAGACGCCTGCCCAGCTCGAGGGCGTCTGCGAGCACCCGGCGCAGTTCGGGAACCGTCGGGTGCACACCGACATGGACCCGACGGACCCGGGCCGGGTGCGGCAACTGGGAAAGGGCGTACTGCAACGCGACGGTCTTACCCTGGCCAGCGTCGCCGTACAGACACACCACCGCCCCGACCGCGGCCGCGTGCGCGACCGTCCGCAGCACCGACCGCACAGCAGGCGTGTGCACCACCTGGGCATCCGGGACCAGGACCGGGACCTGCGCCAGGTGCTTCTGCTCCCGCAGAAACACCTGCCCACCGACGCCTTTCTCGGCCACCACGTTCAGGCCCAGCTCGCTGAGGGGATCCGCCCGGCGCGGCCCGGCCACCTCAGGCTCCCGCCCGGTCAGCAAAGCCCGCCCCGCCCGTCGGTCCCTGCGGATCACCCGGCTCAACGTCGACATCGACGGAACTGGCACCTCACCGCCGGCAGCCACCAGCCGACGCCTCAGCTCCGAGACATTGCCCCCCGCCTCACCCAGCAGCTCCCACACCTCGTCCGACACCACGTATCCCTGCCGGACCGGCGCCTCCGCCCGCCCCGTCGCCTTCGCCTGCTCCAGCCAGCGCCAGACCGTACGCTCCGAAACACCCACCGTCTCAGCAACCGCCCGCACATGCCGCGTCGACAACTCCCCAGCCTGCTGCCGCTCCAGCAGACGACGCACCACCAACGCCCTCGGCAGCACAGCCCCCCGGCCGGCCCCTCTACCTTGATCCACCCCCCGATCACACCTGCCCAGCCCGCCCCACCGCATCAGAACTCACGAACCTGAGACAGCATCACCCACCATCAGATAAAGCCTCACGACAGCGACCCCGCCCATCAGGCTCTCGCCTCATGACAGTGCCGATCCCGCCCCAACACCCCACTGACCAGCGCCGACACAGCACACCACCAGACCAGCACCACCGACTCTCACCACTACCGACCCCAAGCCGCAAGGTCACACTTCCGCTATGCCGCCCGCCAGGACTGGGACAAGATCGCCAAGTTCCTCAAGCCCGTCTACACGGCACCGACCGAGGAGGCCGCCCTGGAGCGGTTCGCGGAGTTCGCTGACGCGTGGGGCAGAAAGTATCCGGCGATCGTGAAGCTGTGGGAGAACGCCTGGGAGGAATTCACCCCGTTCCTGCAGTTCGACACCGAGATCCGCCGCATCGTCTGCACCACCAACGCAATTGAGTCGGTGAATGCGCGGATACGACGGGCGGTCAAGGCCCGCGGCCACTTCCCCAGCGAGCAGGCCGCGTTGAAGTGCGTCCACATGGCGATCATGTCGCTCAACCCCACGGGCAAGGGCCAGGCCCGCTGGACCATGCGCTGGAAGACCGCGCTGAACGCCTTCGACATCACCTTCGACGGTCGACTCTCAGCAGCCCGACAGTAACCAACAACCCCAGTTACACCGCTCGTTTGACAGACCCGTTTCCGGAAGTTCGCCCGCTGGCTCGAAGCCAGGGGCATCGCGCGACTCACGGACGTGGACCAGGAGATGCCGTCGCAGTACGCCGCACACCTGGGCGAGAAGGGCTCCACCGGAGTGCACGAGCGGCAGTTGTTCGCCCTGACCCGCGTGCACCTGCTGCCCGAGGACCGGCTGGTGATGCCGCCGTGGGAAGACCCGGGCGCGGGCCATCATCGACTTCCTCGGCGACAACGTCAGCCGGGACAGAGGCGAGAACAAGGAGGTCGTCATCCACTCGGCCACCATGTCGCCGCTCCTGGTCTGGGCGCTGCACTGCGTCCTCGACCTCGCGCCGGACATCATCGACGCCCACTGGGCCTGGCGCCGGCTCAAGGTGAACATCCGCCCCAGCAACGCCGCGCCCGCAGACGGGGCTCAGGCTCGTTCGCGTCCGCGCCTACCTGCAGCACCTGGAGGCGAACTGCGGGAGACTCCCGGCGTACAGCGGCAACACCGGCCAGCGATCATCACGGCCGCAGCCAGTACTCCCTGACCCGACGAACCCACTCGTATGGCTTGTCGAGGAAAGGCAGGACGAGGCGGCGCTGGCGCGCAGCGCGGTCTCCGGCGATGCCCCCTCAGTCCGACGTCGTCGGGATCACCCAGCGCCTCCAGCGCACAGGCGAGCTGGTGGATGCCCCGACCAGCCGGGACCGCCTGTTCCAATAGCTCATCAGCGGAGACGGTTCGGCTGTGGCAAGTCCCGTCCCGCCGAGGTGCGGCAGGGCGGAGGCCTTCGGTTGTTCTGGGAGTCCATCCCTCGCGCCAGACCGGTCCCTCCCGCCGCTCCCGCGACCCCTGGTCGTTCGTCCTGGAGGGCAGACCAGGTGATGGTGACGCGGAGGCTTACCGCCGTTCCGGGACAAAGATCCCCAAGGCTAGACAGGCCCCGCTCACCAATGGCGGCGCACTGGGCGTAGAACTGCAAACCGTCAGGCCCACAGCCTCCCGGCGGGAAGTCTCGCCCGGTGATGCTGCCACCGTGAGTTTCATGTCCTCAGCCCGCTGGCAGGGGCCGACCTCTCAGCAGTTCTCGAGCCTGGAGCTCTCCCATAGACCGAGGTCCCTGCCGGTCGCGGGGGACACGAACGCCTCGTGAGATGGCGTGCCTGGAGCACTTCTAATTAGAGCGCCGTGTGCTCCGCACAGAGCTGACCTGCGTGTACGTGCTTCCGATAGGCAGAGGAGAACAAGGTTGGGCGGAGTGACCTGCGGGATCGACTGGGCGGAGAACCACCACGACATAGCCCTTGTCGACCAGGCCGGCGAGCAGCTGGCCAAGCTGCGGATCAGCGACGACAGCGCGGGCTTCCAGGCCCTGCTCGAACTGCTAGCCCGCCATGCCGACAGCCCCGACGATCCCATCCCCTTCGCCATCGAGACACCCCGCGGCCTGCTGGTCGCCTGCCTGCGGGCCACCGCCCGGAAGGTCTACTCGATCAACCCGCTGGCGGTCGCCCGCTACCGGGACCGCGGCAGCGTCTGCCGCGCGAAGTCGGACGCCGCAGACGCCCGTATCCTGGCCAACATCCTGCGCACCGACATCAGGGCCCACCGGCCGCTGCCCACCGACAGCGAGCTCGGCCAGGCCGTCGCCGTGCTGGCCCGCGCCCACCAGGACGCGGTCTGGGACAAGGGCCAGCTCGTCAACCGGCTCCGCTCCCACCTGCCCGAATACCACCCAGCAGCCCTGCTGGCCTTCCACGGCAGCGGCCGGCTGGGCCTGGACTCGGCTCCGGCACGAGCTGTGGTGGAAGCGGCCCCAACGCCGACCCAGGCGGCCAGGCTCACCCGGGCCCAACTGCGGTCCCTGATCAACCGGACCGGCCGCCGCCGCAACACCGACGAGCTGGTCGAACGGCTTCGCAGATCTTCCGAGCGGACCAGTCCCACCAACTACCTCTGGTCGAGCAGGCCATGGGTCGCCAGACCGCTGCCCTGTTCCAACAGCTCGACGCCGCCTGCAAGAGCGTGGAGGACCTTGCGGAAGCAACCGAACAGGCCTTCCTCGCCGACCCCGACGCCGAGATCATCACCAGCCTCCCCGGCTTGTCGACCATGTCCGGGCCCGTATCCGCGCCGGGATCGGCGACAACCCGAGCCGGTTCGCCGACGCCCGAGCCCTCAAGGCATACGCCGGCGCGGCACCAGTCACCCGAGCCTCGGACCGCAGCGATGTCGTCGTCGCCCGCACCATCAAGAACCGGCGGCTCGCCTCCGTCAGCTACGTGTGGGCCGTCGCCGCTCTGAGATCCGAAGAACCACGTGCCCACTACGACCGCCGACGAACCAGCGGCGAACGCCACACCGCAGCGTTGAGGAACCTGTTCAATATGCTCCTCGGCTGCCTCTACCACTGGCTGCAGAACCGCCCCCTCTACGACCCCGAACGCGCCTTCGTCAGTCACCTCGCGCTGGTCGCATGACCAACCGACCTGACCGCCAACGACATGAGAGGTCTGCCACGTCTACGGCCGCATCGGGCTCGGACCAGTTCGTGCCTGGTTGGCCGTACTCGTTCGTCGCCGCCCTGGAATCGGGCCGGACGTCCTGGTGCCAGCTCCTGGACGCTGTCCATCTCGGCCCGGCCGACGATGTCGCCGAGGTCACCGCCGCCCAGGCCCGCAAGGTGGTCGTCGATGGGCCGGTCTCCGGGAGAACCGCGCCCACGCGGTCGGACGGTTGCTGTGGCGAGAGGGCACCCCGGGCTCTCAACGCCGTCCTGCCGCACCCGTGCTCTGTCCCACCAGCGTCCCAGCGGGTCAGAGGAAGCACGAGGTCCTTACCTGTTTCGGCGTCCCAGCGTCCCATGAGACACCGATTTCTTGCGCGCCGTTGGAGCGCCCTGCCAGCGTCGGCATCCCTCGGGACACGGCCACGGGACTCCAAACCCTGCCTGACCACCAGAACCGGCAGGCGCGGGTGCCAGGCCGCGCCCGTCACACCTCACGGAGGGAGTGCTATGAATGCTCGCAAGGGTGCCGAGCGGACCCGCCGGCCGCTGGCGGTGATCGCCTCGGTCCTGCTCATTACGGGTGTCTCGACCGGCGCCGCCACGGCGGACGGTGCGCACGACGGCAAGCGGGACGGGAAGTACTGCGTTGTCGAGGTCGGCAAGTCGGTCGACGGGGGCTTCTCGCCGGTGAAGTCCCAGACATGCAGCAATGACCCGACCTCGTCGGCCTTCAGGGCGGCGGCCGCACTCAACATTCTGCTCATGGAGTGGTTCTGGAACGCCTACAACAACCCGGGGGACGTCACGCGCATCGTCGTGTCGGACGCGGACCAGCGCTGCGACTCATCCGGCTACCGCCTGCGGCCGAACCTCATCTGGGACAACGAGATCTCCGGCTTCTACACGTACAGCTACTGCCGTGAGGTGACCATCTACGACGGTTACAACAGGGACGGCGACTCGCAGTACTGGTACGACGGGACGGGCGACGGGCCCAATGTGCCTTATGTCGGCGACTGGATGAACGACCGGACCAGCTCCCTCTGGATCCGGGCCTGACCCGCGATCCCCACGCACCACCCGGGCGGGAGGCCGGCTCGATCCGCCGGAGCACGGATTGAGCCGTTCGGTCAGGTCACGCCGTTCGCCGGAGCGTTTGAGGCTGATGCGTGCCGGAGCGGACCCCCATCCCCTCGGCACGCTCAACTCGGCCCCGACAAAGCGCGGCGGCGTGGCTGACGACCGCTTCGCGACGGCGGGCCTACCTCGATCGGGGCCGACTGGTCCCGACGGTGCCCCCGGTGCCCAGCGCCCACTGCCCGGCTACAGCCCCACCAGCACCACCACTCGTGGCACGGTCACGACTTCGACTTCACAGCCGTCACATGCGACGACTTGCGGTCTTCAAAAGAGGAGGAGTTCGAGGAATGAGGACGAAAATCGCCAGAATGCTTACGGCGCTCGCTGTCGCCATGGGCGTTTTGCTGACAGCATCACCAGCGAGGGCCGACGGTGAGGAGTTACGGCGTGACATATTCCTTGCCAGTCGCGCGGGCGACTATGGTGGATATACGACAATCATTCCCAACGACAGGCGGATCTGGCTAGCCGCAGGGAACTATCACTGGACCCACGAGTGGACCGAGCTCTACCCGTGGGGAACGGCTCGGACCGCGTACAACTTGCGGCTGGGTCAGGGATGGCACTACTGGAACTGCCATGTCTTCCCGCACCCGACCAACTTCTGGCGCTATCAGACCAGATGCTATCTGCGCCCGGAGGGGAAAGGGAACATATACTCCCCGATGCTTGAGATCCAACCGCATGGCTGGTCCGACTGGAATGGCTACCTCGGATCCGACTACATCTGGGAAAGCACTTTGACCCTACTGTAGAACGGGCCAGCCGAGTGAATGACCGGGGCGTCCTGGACTGGGTGCCCCGGCTCCTGCCTGTCCGGCTCGCCCACGTGGAGGCCACGTGGCGGTGGCCACGTCAACCGCTGGATGGGGTCTCTTCGGATATGACCACAGCTGACACGACCGCTGCCCCCCGGCCGACTGCCATACGACCTAGGGTCTGTCTTCAAAGATCGTCAGATGGTGGATCATGGTGGGGTGGTATGTCGTCATGAACTCAGCGATCAGGAGTGGGAGTTACTCGCTCCGCTGATACCGCGGGCTGCCACAGGGCGGCCGCGTGTGGAAGACCGGCAGGTCGTCAACGGGATGGTCTACAAGATCCGGACGGGGATCTCCTGGCGTGACCTGCCGGAACGCTATGGGCCGTGGCAGACGGTGTACACCCGCTTCCGCCGCTACGCTCTGGACGGTGTGTTCACCCGGGCCCTGCAGCAGATCCAGGCCCGGGCTGACGCGGCCGGTGACATCGACTGGCTGGTGCAGATCGACTCGACCATCGTCCGCGCCCACCAGCACGCTGCCGCTACCGGCCGAAAAGGGGGCAGCACCGGCCGGACGAACCGGACGATCACGCCCTCGGCCGATCCCGAGGAGGCCTGACCACCAGAATCCACCTGGCCTGCGACGGCCAAGGCCGCCCTCTCGCCGTGCTGGTGACCCCGGGCCAGCGGCACGACAGCATCTGCGCACGCCCTCTTCTCGAACGGATCCGTGTCCCTCGCCACGGCCTGGGCCGACCGCGCTGTCGGCCCGACCATGTCATCGCGGACAAGGCCTACAGCTCCCGCGCCTTCCGCGTCTACCTGCGCAAGCGCGGCATCGCGCACACCATCCCGGAGAAGAACGACCAGCGAGGGCACCGGCACAATCGCGGTCACCGCGGCGGCAGGCCACCTGGGTTCGACCGGGAGATCTACCGCCAGCGCAACATCATCGAGCGCTGCTTCAACCGGCTCAAAGGCTTCCGCGGCATCGCCACCAGATACGAGAAGACCGCCACCTCCTACGAAGCGGCGGTCACACTTGCGTCGTTCCTGCTCTGGGCAAGATCCGTTTGAAGACGGACCCTAAAGCGTGTTGCAGAACGCTGTGATCAGGCAGGCTGAACTGGGCGTTTGTCGCGTCTGGTCACGCGGTGAGGGCGAGGTTGTGCATGCGGGCGACGGCCTGAACGGCGTGATGGAGGCCGTCGCCGCGCTGCCGGCAGTCACGCAGGATCTTGTAATTCTTCATCCGTCCGATCACATGCTCCACACGGGCGCGGACCTTGCGGTGCTCCGCGTTGTCCTCCTCTTCGCCCTTGAGTAGCGGCCGTCCGGGGCGTTTGCGGTGCGGGACGATCAGGCCGGTGTTGAGATAAGCGCCGTCGCCGAGCACCGTCACGCCTTCGCAGTGCTCGGCCAGTCCGGAGCGCCGCCAGGCGTGCGCGTCCGCGGTGGTGCCCGGCAGCGGACGGGCCGCGGCCACCACGAGCCGGGTGTCTGCGTCCACGATGACCTGCACGTTTGCTGAGAAACGGTAGTTACGCGAGGAGGCACCCACACCTCGGTCACGGACCGGGATGAGGGTGCCGTCCACGATCCACAACCGCTCGACTGCCTCCTGCGGGGCACGTACCGGCTCGAGCGCGAGCAGCGGCCCCAGCCGCTGGATCACCCGGCACACGGTCGCCGGGGAGATGCCGAACAGCGGGGCGAGCTGCCGCATCGTGAGGTTCGTGCGGTAGTAGACAGCCACCAGCAGCACCCGCTCGGCCAGCGGAAGCCGCCACGGACGACCCCACCCGCACCCCTCACCACCACGTTCCCGAACCGCCCTTAGCAGCCGCCCGAACTGCTCAGCCCGCAGACCGGTGAACGTCTCCACCCAGACCGGCTCAGCCCTCAACACCCCACCCATGCAAGGGAAATGCCCTGATCACAGCGTTCTGCAACACGCTTTAGTACTCCAGTTGCAGTTCTCCATATGCCCTGGTCAGAGGGCTCGTTCGGAGTCTAGTTGGCTGACGTCCCGTCAGGATGGCGGTGGTTCGTGACTCACCCGATCGGGGTGCGTTGGAACCGGTTATGGAGATGGAGAGCGGTGTCGAAGTAGGTCTGTGGGAAGGCGAGTTGGAGTCGCTGCTGCTCCGGGTGGGTGAGCGGTTCGGCCGCGTCGAGCCGCGGCGGCGGATGCGGGACTACGTGCGTGGCCTGTTGGCGCCGGTGGGCCGGAAGAACAGCTGGCAGCTGGCCGAGCATGCGGGCCATGACACCCCGTACGGGCTGCAGCGGCTGCTGTCGTGGTGCCAGTGGGATCCGGATGAGATCCGCGCCGACCTGCAGGATTACGTAGCCGAGCGGCTCGGGCAGCATGGCGGTGTGCTGATCGTCGACGACACCGGCTTCATCAAGAAGGGCACCGTCTCCGCCGGGGTGCAACGGCAATATTCCGGCACCGCCGGCCGCACGGAGAACTGCCAGATCGGGGTGTTCGCCGCCTACGCCTCAGCCAAGGGAAGGGCCTTGGTGGACCGCGAGCTCTACCTGCCCAAGTCCTGGACCGAGGATCCGGACCGGTGCCGCGCCGCCCGGGTCCCGGAGGACAGGTCCTTCGCGACCAAGCCGGAACTTGCACGCGCCATGGTCCGGCGGGCGCTGGATTCCGCCTTGCCGATCGCCTGGGTGACCGCGGATGCGGCCTACGGGCAGGAGTGGCACTTCCGTCGGATGCTGGAGGAGGCCGGTGTGGGCTACGTCCTGGCGGTGCCCAAGTCGCAGCAGGTCAAGTCGCCAGCGGGCAGCTGGCGCATCGACCATGTCCTGACCGGTGCCCCGGCCGAGGCATGGGAGCGGATCTCCTGCGGCCATGGCGCGAAGGGGCCGCGGGTCTATGACTGGGCCGCGGCCAAGCTGCCCACCGTCGACGGTTCCGATCCCGCCCACGACCGCTGGGTGCTGGCCCGTCGCAGCCTGGCGCGTCCCGAGGAGATCGCGTACTACCTCGCTTTCGCCCCGGCGGACGCCACCGTCTCCCAGCTGGTCCAGGTGGCTGGCTCCCGATGGGCCATCGAGGAATGCTTCCAGGCAGCGAAGAACGAATGCGGCCTGGACCAGTACGAAGTCCGCCGTTACGTCGGCTGGTATCGCCACATCACCCTGGCCATGCTCGCGCACGCTTTCCTGGCGGCGATGACAGCCCAGGCCCTCGAAAAGGGGGTCGAGGAAACGGTTCGAGCAGCCTCGCTCCCCTCACCGTGGCAGAAATCCGAAGGCTCCTGGACCTTGTCCATCCCCCCACAGTCCGACGCCACTCGCCCAGGCACCGTCTCCGCTGGTCAAGCTGGCGCCGACGTCACCAGGCCATCGCCCGCCACTGCCACTACCAACGCCGCACGCACCCCGATCGGGTGAGTCACGAACCACCGCCATCCTGACGGGACGTCAGCCAACTAGACTCCGAACGAGCCCTCTGACCAGGGCATATGGAGAACTGCAACTGGAGTACTAGACCCGCTGGACCGCAGGACCCAACCGGCCCCGCCCCCACCCGTGAGAGAGGCCTTCGCATACCGCCGTGAGACCAGACCACGTCACGCTGACCTGCGAAGGGGAACACGCGTGGGACTTATGAGACCGTCTTACGCGCGCGGGTGCCACGAAGGATCGGCCTCGCCGTACGCCCCGCGTCCGTGAAAACTCCTCGCGGAGCGCACTGTCTCAGGAGGCACGAGCCACCAGGAACCACACCACGCCGACGCCCAACAGCAGGCCCAGCACGATCGCGCTCTGGATCCATCGCGTCCGCACGACCTGCCGACGCCAGTGCTCGTACCGCTGCTGCTGTGCCTCGCGGCCTTCCTCTGTGTCCTTGCGCCAACGAGGCTGGAGCACGGCCGTGCCATCGGCGATCGCGTGGGCGACCCGCTGCACGTCGTCGGCGTGGTACTCGGTCCAACTGTTGGTGCCGTACGTGCCCGTCGCTTGCGCGGTCTTGGTTCGGACGCCGTTGGCTTGGATGACCGCGTCGAAATCCCAGACGACCGGCCAGGCGCCTGCGACCTCGTCGGAGCTGAGGTAACCGTCCCCGGCGTGGTAGCGCCCCCCTTCGGCGCTGCGCGATCAACTCCGCCACAGAGACGGGAGCAGGGATGTCCGTTGTCACGAGGCACCTCCGACCAGGTTGCGCGCCAACCACTTTGCCGCGCGACCACTGCTCCCACAAGGTCCGTCCGGGCCAGCGGATCGGGGCTGCGGCACGCGTTGGCCGGAGACCGAGCCGATCAGCATAGACGCGTCGATGTCGGTGGGGCCGATCTTCTTGCGGCGCATCAGGACCGGCAGTGTCCGCAGGGCCTTCAGCACGGGCGGGCCCTTGGGAGTCGCGCCGAAGTCGACGACTTGGACCAGGAGCTTCAGGAACGGCCGTACGGCGCCGAACCGGTTGCCGAGCTCCCTCGGCACCCCTCCAGCGAACCGGGTCTTCACCCGAACCGGGTCTTCACCCGTTCACCGTGCGCCTTCAGCATTGAGGTGTCCGCGATGCCGAGTCGTTCGGCGAGGTAATCGGCGGGCGACCTCCGCCGGGATGTCCGTCGAGTCGTCCCGGAACACCCCGACGTAGCGCACGGTCGTCAGCTGGACCGCGGAGCCCAGCCGGTCGTGGGACCGACGCCTGGACTCGATCAGAGCCCGGTCCGCGTCGTCCAGCACACCGACGGAGAAGGGGGTGCTCGCACAGGGCGGCGGGTTGGCGGCGCCGACGAGTTCGGCAGCCTGGTCCCCGGCCAGCAGTCCGGGGACGTCGATGTCGGCGGCCATGGCCTCTACCGGCTGCCACAGCATCGACGGCACCAGGCCGACGATCCAGCATGCCGCGGCCCACGACAGGCCGCACGTGCCATCCGGGAGGTCCTTGTCGAGGGTGAGGCCGCAGCCGGACCGGGCGGGCGGCCGCACCCCCGTCCTGGGCCTGGGCCCCGGCGTCATACGGCCCGATCAGGGTGTGGCCCTGGTTGTTCCCGGCCCCACGGCCGCACGCAGTCCAGAGTCATCGGCCACCGCTCAGGTCGCCGACCGGTACGGCACCGCCTGCGCGATGGCCTGGGACCGCATCCACCCCCAGCTGACCACCCGCTCGGCCTGGGTCGACCACACCGGTGAACTCCCCGTAATCGAGGGCACGTTGATCCGTCTGGAGGTACACCACCTGCCCGGCGACGGCGACCCGCTCCCGGTCTGGCTGAGGTCGTCCACCACCGGCCTGAGCGGCGAGGACGTCGATGTGCGCTGGCAGGCGTTCCTGAGGAGATTCGACGTGGACCACACCTTCCGCATGATCAAGCAGATCCACGGCTGGACCCGGCCGAAGCTCCGCACCCTCGGGGCCGGCGACCGCTGGACCTGGCTGATCATCGCGGTCCACACCCAGCTCCGGCTCCTCCGACAGTCCGCCTCCGACCTGCGGCGCCCCTGGGAGAAACCCGCCAAGCCCCGCCGACTCACCCTCGCCCGGGCCTCCCCCCACGGAGCCTGATTTATCCCGGTCCGACGCACCCGCGGGCGCCCTACGCAGGCTCAACGCACCGACACGCTCCCGTGGACGCGGCCGCAGCCGGTACCGACCCGGCGTCACGTCACGCAACGGGGCACCAGTCACTCGCAGCACCGGTCCCCGCCCCCGGTCCCACAAGCCCCCCGGCCGGCTCACCGGCACCCACCGACAGGCAGGCGCGGCCCCCAGGCAGGCCGCCGGCGGTGTATGACCCGCCCCATGATCGGCCATGTACCCGCTTTGCCCCACCCGCCACTCGCCCGAATCAGGGCCGGTCGGCCCTCCGCCGGGGCCCATCGGCGCGGGGGTAACGCAACGGGCCCGAGGGACAGTGGTCGTGGGAGCGGTACCGATCCCTCGCGGTGCCGCTCCCCACCCGCGCTGTGGAACCCGACGACGGAGGCACGCCCACCATGACCGGACAGGACGACCGCAACCGCACCCCCACTCCCGACAGCGGACCGTCCGAGACCGCCGTAGCCGTGGACCGGCTGGTCGCCAACGGTCTCAAGGCTCTCACCGACTACGAGACGCTGGACCAGGAACAGGTCGACCACATCGTCAAGAAGGCATCGGTGGCCGCCCTCGACCAGCACACCGAACTGGCCCTGCTCGCCGTGCAGGAGACCGGACGCGGCCTGTTCGAGGACAAGGCCGCCAAGAACATGTTCGCGTGCGAGCACGTCACGCACAGCATGGGCAAGATGAAGACAGTCGGTGTCATTGCCCGCGACGACATCGACGACATGGTCGAGATCGCCGAGCCGGTGGGCGTGGTGTGCGCCATCACCCCGGTCACCAACCCGACCTCCACCACGATCTTCAAGGCGCTGATGGCGCTGAAGACCCGCAACCCGGTCGTCTTCGCCTTCCACCCCTCCGCCCAGCGCTGCAGCGCCGAGGCCGCCCGGATCGTGCGCGACGCGGCCATCGCCGCCGGAGCACCCGGGCACTGCATCCAGTGGATCGAGACCCCCTCCATCGAGGCCACCCGCACCCTCATGCACCACTGCGGCGTCTCCCTCATCCTCGCCACCGGCGGCAACGCCATGGTCAAGGCCGCCTACTCGGCCGGAAAGCCCGCGCTCGGCGTCGGCGCCGGCAACGTTCCCGCCTACGTCCACCAGAGCGCCAAGCTGCGCCGGGCCGTGAACGACCTGGTGCTGTCCAAGTCGTTCGACAACGGGATGATCTGCGCCTCCGAGCAGGCCGTGATCCTGGACGACGAGATCTACGACGCGGCGCTGGCCGAGTTCCGCACCCTGCACGCCCACCTGGCCACCGCGGAGGAGAAGGCGAAGCTGGAGGCCTTCCTGTTCCCCGTTTCCGGCGCCGCGAACAAGGGCTGCGAGCCCAAGGTGAACGCCGCCGCCGTCGGCCAGAGTTCCGCGTGGATCGCGGAAAGGGCCGGGTTCAGCGTGCCGGAGGGCACCTCGCTGATCCTGGTCGAGGCCGAACGGGTGGGGCCCGAGGAGCCGTTGACCCGCGAGAAGCTCTGCCCGGTGCTGACCGTGCTGCGCGCCGGTTCACAGCGCCACGGCTTCGACCTGGCCGCCGACATGGTCGCCTTCCACGGCCAGGGCCACAGCGCCGTCATCCACACCGAGGACCGTGAACTCGCCGAAGCGTACGGCCGGCGGATGAAGACCGTCCGGGTCATCGTCAACTCCCCCTCCTCGCAGGGCGCCATCGGCGGCGTCTACAACAGCCTGCTGCCGTCGCTCACACTGGGGTGCGGTTCGTGGGGCAGCACGTCGGTGTCCAACAACGTCTCCGCCGCACAGCTGCTGAACGTCAAGCGGGTGAGCACCCGTCACAACAACCTGCAGTGGTTCAAGGTGCCGCCGAAGATCTACTTCGAGCCGCAGGCCATCCGCTACCTGCAGTCCATGCCGGACGTTCACCGCGTCACGATCGTCACCGACGCCGTCATGACCCGCCTCGGCTTCGTCGACCGCGTCAGCCGGGTGCTGCAGCGTCGCGCCGAGCCGGTGACTCTGCAGATCATCGACAACGTCCAGCCCGAGCCGAGCATCGACTCCGTGCAGCGCGGCGCCGCCCTGATGCGGGACTTCCGCCCGGACACGATCATCGCGCTCGGCGGCGGCTCGCCCATGGACGCGGCCAAGGTGATGTGGCTGCTGTACGAACAGCCCGACATCGACTTCGCCGACATGCGGCAGAAGTTCTCCGACATCCGCAAGCGCGCCTTCCGCTTCCCGGTCCTCGGCGCCCGCGCCCGGCTGGTGTGTGTGCCCACCACCTCCGGCACCGGCGCCGAAGTCACCCCGTTCGCCGTCATCTCCGACCCGGCGACCGGCAAGAAGTACCCACTGGCCGACTACGCGCTGACCCCCAGCGTGGCCATCGTCGACCCGCTGCTGACCTCCGAACTGCCCCCGGCGCTCGCCGCCGACAGTGGCTTCGACGCCCTCACGCACGCCATCGAGTCGTACGTGTCCGTCTACGCCAACGACTTCACCGACGGCCTTGCCCTGCACGCGATCCGGCTGATCTTCGACAACATCGCGGCGTCCGTGAACGGCGGCCCAGAGAACGGCGGCCCCGACCGTGCGCACGCCAGAGAGAAGATGCACAACGCCGGCACCATCGCCGGCATGGCCTTCGGCAACGCCTTCCTCGGCATCGTGCACGCCATGTCCCACACCCTCGGCGCCACCTTCCACATCGCGCACGGCCGCACCAACGCGGTGCTGCTGCCGCACGTCATCCGCTACAACGGCACGGTTCCCACGAAGCTCACGGGCTGGCCCAAGTACGAGAACTACCGCGCCCCCGAACGCTTCCAGGACATCGCCCGCACCCTCGGCCTGCCCGCCGACTCCCCCGAACAGGGCGTGGAAGCACTCGCCGCCGCCGTCGAGCGGCTGCGCGACGCGGTCGGTATCGAGTCGTCGTTCCAGGCCCTCGGCGTCGACGAGCACAGCTTCCTCGACGCGCTACCCGAGCAGGCCATGAACGCCTACGAGGACCAGTGCGCGCCGGCCAACCCGCGGATGCCCATGCTCGACGACATGCAGCAGCTCATGCGCGCGGCGTACTACGGGAAGGCTGCCACCCCTGGTCCGGCCTCCGCCTGACTGACCGGTCGTCCGCGAGGAGGGGTACCGGTACCCGTGCCTTCGACCGGGAGGTCCGACCGCGTGCGAGGACTGTTCACGTCGTCCAGTCGCAGCGGCCGGGGGTCCGTATCGGCAGCCCTGGGATCGTCCCTGTCCCTACGGGGATTCCCCTGGCGGCGATGGTCCGTCTGTTCGTCCATGCCGACTTGATGAGCTGCTTGCATCTTCATCCGCTCGCCGCTCCCTGCTCGGCGTCGGCAGGCGGTATGCCGATCTGCCGCTGGGGCCGACTGCGACCATCCCGTCCCGCTGTCCGGTTCCGAAAGCTGCTTCGGCGGCTACCGAGACCGCCCGCCCACCGACGCGTGCGCGGGGCGCAGCAGCCGGACGAGCATTTTGTCGGCCATTGCGGTCACGACGCACGTCACGGCCAGTGCCGCGATCGATCCGCCCGAGCACCCCGGCGTCGGCGGAGACCGCTCAGCTTCACGGCTTTGGCGTGCCTGACCTCCGCACGCTCGGTATTCGTCACGAAGGCCAGCAATCGCCCGGACGACCTGGTCAGCCACGTCTCAAGCCGGCCGTTGTCGAGCCTCGACCGAAGGGCCTCCGGCACCGTCGCGCACGGCACAGAGACAGGGCTGTCGTCATTGATCACCCAGGACTCGATCACGAGCACGACGACCTCACGGACGGACCCAAGAGATGGCCGATGTGTTCGCCTCGGTTCCGCGCAAGGACCAGCGGGCCAAGGGCGGCTGCTTACTTGCGGGAGCTGATGCCGGACGGCGACGAGCAGAACCCGCAGCAGTTCGTGAGTCAGTCGACGTGGGATCCGGTGCCGGTGCAGCGGCTGCTCGCCCAGCGGATGGTACAGCTGATGGGCCCGGATGCCTGGGCGGTCGACGATGTGTCGTTTCCCAAAGATGGCCGGATGTCGGTCACCGCCGCGCACCAGTACTGCGGCGCTGTGGGCAAGCAGGCCAACTGTCAGGTCGCGGTCAGCGTGCACGCGGTCACCGACGCCGCATCGATCCCGCTGCACGGGTGGATGTTCCTGCCCCGGGAGTGGGCAGACGATGCTGGACGCCGGGACCGGTGCGGGGTGCCTAATGCCGTCGGGCAGAGTGGAGTTCGCGCGGGACCCATCAGGGCTTTGGGGCAGTAGAGAGCGCAAATGAGCAGGTGAGGGCCCTTGTTCTGCCTGCGACTCGTGCGTGTCAACTTCTCCGAGTCATTGGCAGATTCTGCGAGTTCGGCCAGCAGCTCGCGAGGCCATGCGGGATTCGGGAGGTCGCCGCCGTCTGGCGCGGACTCAAGAGGTGCCGGAAGAGATCCAGTCGTCGCTGTTTCGATGGCGTCCGAGTCCCACGGCCTCAAATTCATCTTCACCAAGGCTCCTCCTCACGCCGAGCCGCTGAAGAGCATGCGAGATCGGGCTGACTGCCCGCGAGAACCACCTCTTCGCCGGCCCGTCCAATGGCCCCACTGCCAGCGCCCCGTCAGCCCAGACGGCAGCCCGCTGCTCGCCGACGCCACCGAAGTACTCGGCCTCGACATAGGCGACAGGCCCTGCAGCGGACCACTGAGCGAGTGACATCTCAAAGCCTCCCGGCAGCTTCCGGAATCCCAGAGCCCCCACGGCGCTGCCTTCCGTGACGGCGTCGAAGGGCGTGTATCGAAAGTGGCTGGTGAGAATGGCGGAGAGCCCCGACAGTGATCCAGAATGATTGGATGGTCAGGCTTGAGACTCCCCGTTTGATCCTGCGTCGCTGGCGCGAGGAAGACGTTGCGCCCATGGCTGCCGTCAATGCCGACCCCGAGGTCATGCGGTGGATCCGTGACGGCAGCGTCCGTGACGAACAGCAGACTCGCGACGGGGTCCAGGCATGGGAGAAGGAGTGGGAGTCACAGGGCTTCGGCCTGTTCGCCGTGGAGATCCGGTCCACTGGCGAGCTGGCCGGGTTCACCGGCCTTTCGGTGCCCAACTTCTTGCCGGAGGTACTGCCGGCGGTTGAGGTCGGCTGGCGGCTGGGACGTTCCCACTGGGGGCAGGGCTTGGCCACCGAGGCCGCTGCGGCCGCTGTACGGTTCGGGTTCGAAGAGCGAGGGCTGGAGCGGATCGTCAGTATCACTCAAGTGGGCAACGACGCCTCCGAACGGATCATGACCAAACTGGGAATGCATCCGGTCCGTGAGACCGTCAATCCCACCTGCGGTCGGCGAGTACGGGTGTTCGAGTTGTCGTCGGGCGACTACGTCACAGCCACTCGTTGAGTGCCTGGTGGCCACGGCTCGATGTCTCCGTGCGGACCTTCGCCTGCAACGGCCAGGGCGCCTGCCATGATCGTCACCATGGGGATACACATCGGCACGGCCAGGGTGGCCGACTTCCATCAGGTCCTGACTGATCACCCCCGTTACTGGGGCGAACGCGACCTTCGGTCGCTACACCTTCTAGCCCTGGTGCAGGAGTTCAGTTCCACCTGCTTGGTCGCCCGAGCCGAAGACGGAATCCGTGGGTACATCTTTGGGTTCGTCACCCCAGACGGCACCGGGTACGTGCATCTGATCGCCACACGGGACGACGTCCGTGGCACCGGTCTCGGACGTCGTCTTTATACGGCGTTCGCCGAAGCAGCGGAACGTCACGGTGCACGGCAGCTGAAGGCGATCACGTCAATCGAGAACACCGGCTCAATCGCCTTCCACCGCAGCCTCGGTTTCAACACGAAGATCGTCGATGACTACAACGGCCCCGGCCAGGCTATGGCCGTCTTCCACCGCGATCTGCCGCTCAACGTCTCGTAGCCCTGACCAACCAGCGGTCACTGATAATCGCCCCCAGGCCATTAGTTTCACCGAGAGGCAACAGCGGCGATGGCTGTCCCCTGGTGAACAGCGCAGGCGGGCGAACAGCCGGACATCACTGTGCAGACCCGAACCCGGCGGTGTGCCCGCACTCGGAGCACCGCGGCGAAGCGTAGGCCGGATCGCCATGCGCCTTTCGGCCCGGGCCGAAACACATGGAACCTGTCGGCCGTCGGCAGCATGCTCATTTCAGCGTCGGCGCCGCACCACGGTACCGGCGGCCATCAACAGCAACGAGCAACGGGGAAGACACATGGCACAGTCAGGCAAGTTCAAGCGGACGCTTGTCGCCTCCGGCGCGGCAGCCCTTCTGTCGGCCGGCGCACTCGGTGCGCCGTCAGCGCTCGCCGACAGCACCGGACCCCAGGCAGGCGGCACTACCACCACCGCTCAGCCGAGGGCGATGGCGAATGACACTCCGGACGGCTACGCCTGGGAGGCGTACATCCAGAACCACCGCTACGCCAACGTGATCTGGGACGACTACACCTCCGACGGTGCGGACGTGGACAGTCTCACCATCGACGACACGAACTTCGACGGCTACTCGTCGGAACTGCGGGTCTACAAGAGCAATGGCAACCTGTACAAGAAGGTCCACGCCTACAACGGCGGTACCAAGACGATCCAGAAGAAGACCTCGAACGGCGGGAAGGCCTACTTCCGGGTATGCGGCTGGAACAACGGCGCCCAGAAGGGTTGCACCGGCAAGCACTACTTCCGTGAATAACAGATCCTCTGCCGGAGATCTACGAAGCGCGCCTGGGATGCCTGGCGCGCTTCACTCTGCCGCGAGGACGGGTCGCCGCGGTCGTCCTCGCCGCTTTGCAACCATGACCAGCGGCTTGCCGGCATGGCGGACGGCAACAACATCTCCGCGACCACGGTGCGCCGCTGGGTGATGGAGGAGATCGCACTGCTCGCCACACGGGCCGATCGCCTGCTCCGCGTGTTGAAGGAGGTTACCCGAAAGGGTAGCCATATCGTCCTGGTCGACGGCACTCTGATCCGCACCCGGCGCCGCACCGGAGCGCACAACCGCCGCAGCTACAGCGGGAACCACAAGGCCCACGGCCTGCTGTTCCTCGCGCTCACCGACGAGCGGGGCCGACTGCTGTGGCTGTCCGCGGCCCGCCCGGGATGATCCTCGGAGATCACCACCACCCGCAACAACAAGCTCGTCGAGCGGCTGCACGCCCACGAGTTGGGCGCCATCGGTGACCTCGGTTTCACCGGCTTGGACGGGGACCCGGACAATCCGGTCGTCATCAGCGGTTACAGGGCCGCCCGCACCAAGCCCCTCACGTCGGCGAAGAAGCAGGTCAACAAGCTGATCGCGTCGGTCTGCGCGGTCTGCGAACACACCTTTGCGCGCCTGAAGAACTAATCCCTTCCCAAGAGCACCCGGCAGGAGCCCCCTACGCGACCATGCTGCTGCGGGCGCTGCTCGTGCTGCCCCACACCGAAGTCGCCCCCTGACAGGCGATCTTGGGAGCAGGCACCTCCCACGACCAGTACGAGTGCAACAACGCTGACTCATACCAGCCCCGGCGACCTGCGGAGTTGTTCGACCTTCGATGTGCGGCGTACCCCACGCCACGACCTCATCGGCTGCGGTAAGCCATGGTGCAGAACCCGGCGGACTTGAGAACCGAAGACGCCGTGCATCGGGGGGCTCTTCTCGAAGCCACGGCCACCGGGCACGCTGGCATCGCGACCACGGTGCGAACCGGAGCGTCGGCCGTCTCCTCCTCACCACCGCCCAGGCCAGACAGCCGAAACGGCCCGTCAGAGAACCGACGGACCGTCACGAATGATCGAGGCCAAGACAGAGCCTCAAGGGGCATCCTCGTTACACGTCAGCACGGGTCAAGGTACCAGATTGGGTCCCAATAGACGCGCATCCCGCGAATGTCCACATCATAGTATGTGTACTTCTTATCCTGGCCGGCCAAGCCGACCGGAGCGACTCCGGACTGATTGTTGACGATGGCGCCATATCCCAGGAAGTTGGAGAGGGTGCGTTCGCTGCAGTAGTAGAGCTTGAATACGGTGTGCAGACCGTTTCCCTCACCGGCAGCAACGCATAGGAACTCGGTCTGGCAGTTGTTGATGATTCGGTTTCGTTCGTCCGTGGTCAAATGTCGTAATGCAGACTCTTTGGCGGTATACAACGGCCTCACCCCCGGGGACCAGGCCATTGCTCCGACGTCAGCCGTGCGCCCCGCGCCTTTCGCTTCCGTGGCCCGCGCCGTCGGAGCGGTCATCGAGAATACCGAAAGCAGGATGCCGAACGCAGCGACGATAGCCAGCACCCCCTTCCGCGAGACACGCGGCGTGTTTGCCATAAATGCCATGACCATCGACCTTCCTACTCTTCCCCTTGCACAGAGTCGTTTACGAGTCGTTCATGCTCCTGGCAGACCGGAGTTTCCCATGTGAGCGTCCCGGGTGTGTCGGCCTACCGCGCCGGGGCAGCGCGACACAGGTCACCTTGATTCCGAAGACGCGGATCAGCTGCGTGCAGCCGAGAGGTGAGCGCCTACCATTATCGCCGTCGTAGTCCGCCTGGGTTTCTGGCACTGGCGCTGATAGTGATGCTCCAGTGTCGCTCAATGCTTCCTCTGGATCCTGTCTTCGGTCTCGTGGCCCATGCTGTCGTCGGTAGCCACGCCGCCGCCACACGTTTCGACGGTGCTCAAACAGTGCTGGTTGGAGGCTGGAGCCCCGTCCGCACCAGCTTTGCGCTCTGCGACACGTGCAGGAGGGAGAGGCCCGCGGAGGTGATGGTGTGCAGAATGTGCTGGCCGTGGCGCACGCTCAGCAGGAAACCGGCCCGCGCAAGGCAAGATGGTGGTGTGGTGTGTGACGGTCGCCGCGGTGATGCCGAAACGGGCGGCCAGTTCGCCTGTGTGCGCCCGGTGACAACGTCCTTCAGGATGGCGGCGCGGGTGTGGCCGATGAGCGCGCCGAGATTCGTGGGCCGGGGATGTGTGCCGGGCTCGCGGCCCAATTGAGGCTGTGCTGGATCGGGTGGACCAGGATGGGTGTCATGGTCCAGCTCGGCTGGTGCCACGGGCCTGCGATGGCAGAAAAGGGACAGCTGTAGCAGTAATCCGCGGCCGGCCAGGTGGAGTTCGCGGTGGACCGGATAGCCGGTCTCCAGAACGGGTGAACGCCAGCACGGTACGGGACAGAGGCCGGCCAGCAGTCCTCGGTGCCCCTCCAGTACCGCCCGGGCACGGCTGGGCCGGTCCTCGGCGTCGTCTTGGGCGCGGATGTGTGGCCAGAACGGGGCCAAAGCCTTCCGGTGATAGGCGCGCAGGAGGAGCCGAAGCAGCGCAGGGCTTCGCAGTCGCCACCGGCCAGGGCGCGGATCTCGGCCTGCGGCGGGCGTAATCGACGAGAGGAGGCGCCGCCCACGGACAGGCGGGACCGCGTCGAGCAAGGGGAGGAGTTGGGTGACGTCGTTGCGATTGCCGCCGTTCAGCAGGACCGCGAGCGGAGTGCCGTGTCCGTCGGTGATGAGGTGGTGTTTCGAGCCGGCCCGCCCACGGTCGATCGGCGACGGGCGCGTCTGGCTCCCCCTGTTTAGCACCCTGACGTGCGAAGAGTCGATCACGCAGCGGGACCAGTCCAGCCGGGAGGCCGCGTTGAGCCCGGCCGGCAGCACCTCATGCAACCGTTGCCGGACGCTGGCCTCGTTCCAGTCCCGCAACCTGCGCCAGCACGTCATGCCGGAGCCGAAACCAAGCTCCTGAGGGAGATGCTTCCACTGGATTCCGGTGTGCAGCACGGTCGTCGTGCGCGGACGGCGCGGGCGGGCGGCGTGTCTTCTCCCCGCTGCTGGCGCGCCGACGAACGTCAGCTTCAAGATCAGGGCGCGGGCCGCCTTGTCGCGGCGGCGGAGCAGTTGCCCGAGGCGGGCGACAGGTCGAGCAGGGCGGCGCGAGCGGCGGTGCCGTCCAGAGGGTGCCGGGCAAGGCGTGGCGGACGCTCGCGGAGGCGGGCAGGGCGCGGGAGACGACGGGGCATGGGTCGATACCGCGGGCCCAATCGGCGGACGGCGCGCCCGGCCAGCAGTCGCTGCACGGTGGCGGGTGGAATGGCGGCGAGCACGCCGACGCACGTGATGCCGCAGTCGGTGAGCAGTGCGGCCTGGCGGGGGCGGATGCCCTGCGGGGCGTGGACCGGCAGCGGCCCACGCCATGGGCTGGCCTCGCCGGGTTCGACGGCCAGGACGCCGCCGGGCGGCGGGACTTGAGCGGAGACGGTGGCCACGCCCCTGATCGAGGAGCCCGATGCCGACACGGACGTCGGCCCCAGGCGGGGAAGGGTGCGCACGCGCAGGATCTCGCCCAGGTGGCGGGTGTTGGTGCCGTGGCAGCGCAGCGTGCCTTCAGCTCCACCAAGGCCGCCGTGGGCGGCAATGCCTGTACGACGGGCGAGAGGCCGGCCAGCAGTTCCGGGCCTGCCGGTAGGTCTCCTCCGGCAGACCGCCCGGGCAGCACACATGCATCACCGTCGGCACGTGACCTGCCGCGCCATCCGCGGCCATGACTCCCATCTCCCACACCACACGCTATCGAACATTAAATCGAACCATCCTGCGCCCCAAACCTTGAGCGTGTGCCAGCGAAATTTGAGCGGTGCAGGCCGCTCGCCGAGATTCGTGGCGGAGGATGTCGAGAACGTGCCATCGCCTCCGTCCCAGGGACAGCAGCGGCTACCACCGGCCGTACGAAGAAGAAGGAGAAACCAGCATGGCGATTCAGCGGATGGACAACGTCGGCATCGTCGTCGAGGACATGGATGCCGCCATCGCGTTCTTCGTGGAACTCGGTATGGAGCTGGAGGGCAGGGCGGAGGTCGAGGGCCCCGTGGCCGACCAGTGCACCGGTCTCGACGGCGTGCGCTGTGACATCGCGATGGTCCGGACCCCGGATGGTCACAGCCGGCTCGAGCTGGCGAAGTACCGCAGCCCCACGGCGATCAGCGCCGGGCCGCGCAACCGGCCGCACAACATTCTGGGCACACACCGCGTCATGTTCGCCGTCGACGACATCGAGGACACCATTGCCCGCCTGCGCGCCCACGGCGCCGAACTCGTCGGCGAGCTGGCACAGTACGAGGACAGCTACCGGCTCTGCTACGTCCGCGGCCCCGAGGGCATCATCGTCGGACTGGCCGAACAGCTCAGCTGAAGGCTGGCGAGGGGGCCGACCAGCACCTTTGGCATGGCGGGAGTCCGGCCTCGTGGCTGCGACGGACATCGCTGAGTTGCAGACCACGATCGAACCTCTCCAGCAGCGCAATGCGGAGCTGACACAGCACCTGATGGAGCGGCAGGCCGAACTCGATGCCGCGCGGGTCGCGAACCGCGATCTGAACCCAGCCCTGAACCAGCGTGGCTGACGAGTGACTCCGTCGAGCTCGACTGCTGCCGCGCTCCTGCAACCACGTCACCGCCGGTCCGCCTGTGCCGACTCCAACCCCAACTGCCGCGAACTGCACAAGCGCCGGATCCTGCCGGTCATCTCATGCAAGGCTCTTCTACGGGCACGACGACGCGTACATCGGCTGTCCCGGCAAGCGTGTCACCGTCACGTTTCTGCGGGAGGGTCCGGGGCCTGGTGGTTTGGGCGGCCATGGAGAAGACGTGTCGTCGCGGGCAGCGGTGGCACGGCGGCGGCCACGACCGCGACCTCTTCAAGCACTGGAAACGGGCGCGGACCCCAACGACGGCTGCGGTACCCGCGAAGAGCTGTTGATCGCCGAGGCGGCGAAGGTGCCCGAACAGGGCAGCGACTGCCGTCTGTCGGGCGGGCGACGGCTGTCGTACTACGACGAGATCACGGTCACCGACCTGCCCGAGTTGGACGTCGACCACATGGTGCCGCTCAAGGAGAGTTGGTCGTCCGGGGCCTGGAAGTGGACGGACGGCCGGCGCGAGGCCGTCACCAACCACCTCCCGCCTACCCTTCCCTGGTCGCGGTCACAGCCCGGACCAACCGGTCCAAGGGGGTGAAGGACCCGGCCGACTGGCTGCCGCCAGCCGAATCCGTGCCGTGCACATACGCGTCGGAATCGGCGGCGACGAAGCTCCGCTGGGCGCCGACCGCCGCCCAGGCTGAGCGACGGCCGGCGGGTGAGTCGACGAGGCGCCGCGCGGCGCGGCTCACCGGATCCATCGAGGCGGGGGTCAGCCTCATGACGGGCTCGTGCCGGGCCGGCGCCGACACACTGCCGGTCTTCGGGGTGCGCCGGTCCAGGGACTGTCCGAAGGCCTCGTCGAAGTCGGGCAGCGAGGAGAGGGGTTGGGTGATGGTCTGCCACCGGGTGGGGTCGTTGCCGCACAGATCCAGCAGAGCGTCGGCGGCCGCCTGGGCGGGCAGCTGGTGCAGCAGCGCGGTGGTGCGGTGACGGGATTCGAGGATCGCATGAGCGTTCCTGGGCCTGTCCCCCGTCTCTGCGAGAGTGTCGGATCAGAGGGAGGCTCACTGCACCGTCCATGTCCGGCTATCGGCGCGGGCCGAGGTCGGGGCACCTTGCACCGGGCTGATACCGCCTCAGGCGGACGCATCGCGGTCGTCCCGGGAGTCGTCCCGGGGAAGCTGGAGGCGGACCTCAGTGCGACGGGTCGTTGCCGAGGGGCGGCTGTGGCCTTCTGAGTGCAGGGCTTGGCAGACGTCTTCCACCAATTCGACTATGTCCTCCGTGCCGTTCTCGACCTGCCCTTTGAGTGTGATGATCTCAGTGCGGATCTGGCGCAGATTGGTGCTGGCCAACTGGTCCCCGGTGACCGCCTTGCGTCCTTCCTGTGCCTCGGCGACAGCTGCCAGCAGATGGTCCAGTTCGCTTCGAGCGGTGCGGCATCTGTGGCGCAAGGGATTGAGGTCAGTGTCAATGGTTGAGGACCTACGGGCCTTGCGCAGCTCTTGCTCCAGTGCTCCGCAGAGTTGATGGAGAATTTGTGCGGCGGCCTGCAGCCTCTGGAGCTGCTCGACGTAGTTGGCCGCCCTCATCGCATTCTGGGAGGCTTGCAGGTGCTTACTCGTCGTTCTCTGCCAGTTCTCCAGGAACGCGGCTAGTGCGACGCTGTCTCTGCTCACAGTGCGGCCGGGGCCGGGAGCTGCTCAGTCGACTTCGTCCGGCCAGAGCTCGTGACCGTAGCCGCGCAATCGTTGTCCGGCCGTTCGCAGCAGCTGGAGGATTTCCGCAGGCGGAGTGGTGGAGTCGAATTGGGACATCAGCTCTCCGCTCTCCGCGAGCTGGTTGCGCAGCAGTGTGGTGTCCAGGCCGGTCAGTGAGTTCGCAAGGCTGGCAGCTCTTTCGCAGAGCCGTTGGCCGAGAAAGGCCAATCGGGGGCCGCTCGCATCTGCGGGCAGGCGATCGATGGCACGCAGAAGTGAGGCCAGTTCGACAGCTGCGCCGCTCGTCCGTGGCGTAACGGGGAAGTGGAGCACTTGGGCTATGGAGGGCTCTCCTCGTTCCGATGGCGATGCGTCGCTGTCCTGGCCGGCATACACGGGCAACTCCTCCTTGGCGTCCCCGACGGGGGTAGCGGCAGGCTCGGTGAGGCTGCGCGGATCATCGCCTTCAGCGGGCGCGGGGGCAACAGCGGTCGGCTGCGTCTGGTGCTGCCCGGCCGCCGAGTCGCGGATGCTTGGCTGCGGCTCTGACTCTGTAGGCGTAGCACCGCGATCGGGAGAATCAAGAAGACCGGTCAATGCGGCGACGAAGGAACTGCGGGCTGTCGTCTTCGCTGCCTGGTCGTCGCTCCGATCGTGAGCTGCTTGCAGGGCTTCGGCGGCTTGGAGCACCTTTGTGCACTGGTGATGGAAGGTGACGGCGGCGTCGGTGCGGTCACTGTGCTGTGCCAGGGTTGCCAGCCTGGCGCACCGATTGACGACGATGCGCAGGTTGTCGGCGAGCATGTTGTCGAAACGCGGGTCGGCGCAGCGTGTGCGCAGGTGCTGCAATCGCCGCCGGTGGCGGGCCAGTTCGGCGCGCAGTGCCGAAGGCAGCTCGTTGACGGCTTCGTCGGGAGCGGCAGGTTGAGCCGTGGTCTGGCCGTCAGGCGGCGCCTGTGCAGGGGGGTGGTCGGTGAGCGGTTCTGCGATGGACTGGAACGCTGCGCAGGCGCGGGCTGCCAGGCGCAGAAACCACAGTTGTTCATCTGCCTCGGCGCGGCGGGTGAGGAACATCAGCGCGCAGGCCTGCAGGGCCAGGAGGTACTGCGGTTGCCAGTCGGGGTGGGCGTAGTCGCGTTCCAGGCGCCAGGGGTCGGTGGCGGAGCGCAGGCGTTGGAGGGTGAAGAGCAGGCCGCTCGACACATAGCTCTCGGTGAGGCTGGTGGTGCCCCCGTCCGAGTCCAATAGGAGGGTCGCCAACTCGTCGCGTGCTTGCTCGCCCAGTCCGGTGAGGTGGTCGCAGACCAGGCACAGCATCAGGTGCACCGGGTCGCGCAGGAGCAGCCCTTTTTCCGTGAAACGTGACAGGTCGATGAGGCGGAAGGAATCGGGCACGAGCTCCGGCTTCTCAGCCACCATGATGTTGCCGGGATGCAGGTCGTAGTGCGCGCGGCCCAGGGCCACCGTGGGTGGTCTCAGACGGGCCAGCGGGGGACGGTCGGCGAAGGGGGTGGGGTTGGGCAGTGGGGTGGGCCATCCGGGCAGTTGCACAGTGGAGTTGCGCACGGCGGAGCCAAGGAGCTGTGTGCTGGTGCGGGCCAGTTGGCTGTCAGGAGCGGCCCGGTGGCCCAGAGCCTCTTCGAGAAAGGCCTGAGCCGGCATCGTGTGGTTGGCACGCTCATCGGGATTCCACTCCTCGAAGATGGAGCGGATCACGGCGGCTGCCACTCGGGCTTTCCCCTCACCGGACGGGACGGCGCTCAGCGGGCTCAGGGGGTGCAGGCCACGCTCGTCGAGAGCAACTCGCAGGAACATCAGCCAGGTGCTGCCGACTCGGAGCGGCGGATAGACCTGACGGATCAGGCGGCGTCGAGGAAAATCAAAAGCGGGCCCGCCCCGGTGGTAGTCCGGGCCCGACAGCCATGCGTTTTCGAGGTCAAGGGGTTCGGTGGCGGCCCCTTCATCGTCGGCGCAGAGCTTGAGCAGCAGCTTGTGCTGCCGGTGATCATCGTCGCCTTGGTGGTAGACGAAAGCGAGGCGGGCTCCGCTGCCACCGCCGGGAAGCTCTTTGGCGAAGGTGATCGTGCGTCGGCTGTTTTGCCACTGCTCCAGCTCAGCGGCAGCCACCTCGCCGAAGCACCTCAAGAACTCGCTCATGTCCACAGTCTGTCCGAATAGAGGCCAAGGCGGCGCCAGTTGTGGTGCGATGCTGCGGAAGGTGAGCACCAGGGGGATGCGGGGATGGCATGGACAGGGGCGATGCGCCGGGTGCAGCGCGCTGCGGCGCGGGGCAGACCCATCAGCGCGCAGGCTCTTCAGCAGGCGGTAGCCGAGCACGATCCGGGCTTGGGACCGTGCCGCATCCAAGGTGCGCGCGTGGTCGGGCCGGTGGAACTATCCCACCGCCAGCTGGAGTTCGGACTGGAGCTTGTTCGATGCCGGTTTCTCGGCCCGGTTGATCTGCGTGGACTGTCCGCGACCTCACTCGATCTGAGCGGCTCAACTGTGCCTGCGCTGCTGGCGGATGGACTCGCCGTGGACGGGGATGTCCGCCTGTCGGGATGTGTCGTCGGCACGAGGCCTGGTGAGCCCATGGCGTTGGGCACCGAGGCGGCTGTCGTACGCGACGCTGCGCAGGGCCCGCACCGGGTGGCAGAGCCGTCCGCCGAGGCGCCACTGCGCCTGGCGGACGCCCGGATTGCGGGCAGTCTTGCGGCAGAGGGACTGCGGCTGCACTCCAGCGGACTGTGGTCCGTGTTCGCTCCCCGCCTGCGGGTCGACGGCGCAGTGCAAGGGCGTGGGCTTGAGGCCACCGGCGCGGTGTATCTGCGCGATGCCCGAATAGCGCACGCGGTGTACTTCAATGCGGCGCAGGTGGGCGGGATCGACGCCACCGGCCTCTCTTGCGGTCGCGGGTTCTATGCCGACTGGGGTTTCCACTCCCGCGGCCAGATCCTGTTGCGAGGAGCAGTGGTCGAATCGGTGGTGACGTTTCACGACGCCACCCTTGCCGGGCCGCGCGGGGAGCTGATCCTGAGCCGACTGATGACGCCGCGGCTGCGTCTTGACCTGCGGGACGCCCCGTCGGGCCGCGTCGTGCTGCGGGACGCGACGGTGGGGGCTCTGGTCGACGACGCCTCCACTTGGCCCGCAGCGGGCCGACTGGACATCGAGGGACTGGTCTACAGGCGTCTGGGCTCCATCGCACCGCTGTCCGTGAAGGACCGGCTGGCCTGGCTCGCCCTGGACCGGGAGGCCGGAGTGAGCGTCTTCGAGCAGCTGGCCGCCTCCTACCAGACCGCGGGTGACGAGCGGGCGGTCAGAACCGTGCGGCATGCCCGCGAGCGGCATCTGCGGCGGGGGGATCGGTTCACCGGCCGGATCTGGGGTGCGGTGCAGGATGTCCTGTTCGGCTATGGGTACGCCCCCCGGCGGGCGTTGCTGTGGTTGCTGGCGCTGGTGGCGGCCGGTTCGGGCTGGTTCTCGGTACATGCGCCGGCGCCGGTGGGCGGGTTGGGGCAGCGGGCTTTCGATCCGGTGCTGTACTGCTTGGATTTGCTGATACCGGTCGTTTCGCTGGGCTATCGCTCGGCCTTTGACCCGGTCGGCTGGGACAAGGCGGTCGCCGTGTTTTTGATCGTGTCGGGATGGGTGTTGGCCACCGCGGTCATCTCGGGGGCCAGCCGAGCGTTGGGGCGCGGGCCATAGTTGGGGCGAGGGCCATAGGGGGCGCGCGTGAATCGGTAGCGCGCCCCGTTGCGCGCCCTTTTCTGCTGCAGTGCGCCCTCTTTTTTTGTCGCCCTGCGGGGCGAAACCGGTCCGGTGCACGGCAGCGTTGTGTGTTCCATACGCAACGCACGGGGCGCCTACGGAAAGCTGGTGGACGAGCAGTTGAGCTTTTCGGGCCGTAGTCGGCACCCGAACCAACCAGAGGTACGGATGAGCGAGAGCGACGACGAGTACTGGGTCGACCTGGTCCAGGACGACGACCTGCTGGGGGGCGCCTTCCTGGTCACCCGCTACTACGCGATGACGCTCACCGACTGTGTCGCCTCGCTCGAGGTGGGCGACCCCGTGGTGCTGCGCATGGTCGACGAAGCCGGCACCGACGTGCGCGGTGAGATCGTCGACCTGCAGCCCGAAGCCGGTCTCGCGCTGATCTCTGTCATCGCCCACCCCGGCCAGTGCCTTCCCACCCCGCGCATGGACCACGCGACCAAGGGCGATGACTGGCGCGCCCCGTACACGCCTCCCCGCGTGCGCCGGCCGCTGCGAGGGACGGTCGACGACGTCGTGCACGACCATCCGCAGGAGGGCCCGTGCCGCATCGCCATTCATCTCGCCACCGATACGCGGGTGCGCAACCATGCCGCCTTCGGCGGCGGACCCGTCGAACGGATCATCGACGAAACGGAGGGGGCTCCCCTGGTCGGCGTGCTGATGTCGCCCGCCTCACCACGGTTCTCGCACAGTCCGCCCCACGGGGTGATCGCCACGTCGATCGACAGTGCGATGGAGGCCTTCCCCGGCCTGTCCGCCCTGGGACTGGCCACCAGCCTGATCGCCGGCGAGTCCCCGTCGTGCCCGCCCGACACGGCGTTGGTCCCGGCACACAGCGCCGCGCTGGCGCAGAAAGAGACGGTGCCCGAGACGGCCGTGCACACCGGGATGCATCTTGAGCCCCCGCCCGAACACCGCGAAGGAGATTCCAACGCCGCCGTGCTGGACATATCACCCACGGCAGAACTCTCCACGTGGTCACCGCAAGAGATCAGAGACCCGGTGCTGAACGCACTGTGCGCCCGAACAGAAGACTATCTGCGTTTTCTCGACCATCTCAGCGACACAGAACTGGTCGAATCACTCGACCTGGATCCATTCCGCGTACGGTCGGTAGGCGACCTCACAGACGCGCTACGCGCCCTCCAACTGCCCGCCGGCGACGAAGGAGGTGAAGCATGATCAATTCATACGAAGACGCCGTGGCACACGCCGAAGAGGCCCTGCGTGAGACCCGCAGCACCGCTGTGCCCGACTCGCTGAAGATGTTCACCGACCGGTGCGCCGCCGGAGACATGCCCGTCTCCGACACCAATCTCACCTTCGTCTTGAGACTGGCATGGCTTCTGTATCAGATGGGACTGCACACCGCCTCGCACTCCCTGGTTCGGCGTCTGGTCACCGATCCCCCGCAGGGCTATCCCCCCGGCGGCGATCCCAACCGCTGCGCGGTGCTGCTCACCTGCCTTGGCCACCCTGACGAGGCACAGCGTCTACTGACCGGCAAGCACGATACGGACACGGCCCGGGACGCCGAGCCGGGCGCGGGCAGCGCTGCCACCCAAGCACACACGTCGCCGGCAGACACACCCCACACCGCTGCGAAGCCCACCGACCCCGGTCAACCGGACTGGGACGCCGTGCGGACCCTGGCCAACCTCGCCGCCATCAGTGCCGGCACGCGGCTGCCGCAGCGAGCGGCACACTGGCTGGCTCGGACCGACCGCCTCCTCGACACAGCCGACACCCTGCCCGTCGACATCCGCCAACTCCTGGCCGGCGTACGTGTCTTCCTGGCCCGCAGCACCCCATCCGGCCCGCCGCGTGACGCGGCCGCGACCGAGTTCAACCGTGCGTCACTGGCCGCCATCGCAGCGCTGGATCCCCGCGACCCGCAGGGTTACCTGCTCGTGGCCCAGCTCGCGCTGGCCGCCATCGAAGACGCCCGCGACAGCCAGGCCAGCGACCGCCTCGAGCACGCAGCGGGCGTACTGGAAGCAGCCAGTCAGCGGCTGTCCGCCATGCTCGGCGCCGACCATCCGCGGGCCCTGGTGGTGCAGGGCAAACTCGCCGCAGTCCACGTCGAATGCGCGCGGGCGGCCCAATCGCCGCTCCGGCTGCGCAAGGCCACCGCCCACCTGGCCTTCATCAGCACACGCCTCAACCGGCACGTGGGCGCGCGCCACCCCCAGGCACTCGCCGCGGCCGGCAACCTCGCCGTCGCCCGGCTCGAATGCGCACGCTCCGGCCACGACCGGACACAGGCCGACAACATCCTGCAGGACCTGTATCTGCAATGGCGCAGCCTGGCGACGCTGGTGGGAGACGACCACCCCGTCGTGCAATTGGCCCAGGCCTCGTACCAGGTCTGCCAGACCCTGACGGAGAAGATCACCGCGGGCCGGGCCGGTCTCGCCCTCTCCTCCCCTGCCGGATACACGCCCACCACCCGCGCAGCACTTCTCGCCCCCTCAGCCACCGCATCCTGGCCCGTCACCACCCCCTCACGCACTGCGCTGACCGCCTCGAGCGCCGCCACCCAGTTGCATCAGACCCCCACCCTGGCACCGCAGGTAGCGGTCAACGACATCGGTAACGAGGAAGCTTTCCTCGCCGCGATCGACGAGACGATCAAGTACTTCAACGACGGCGACATCGTCGACGGCGTCATCGTGAAGGTCGACCGGGACGAGGTCCTGCTCGACATCGGTTACAAGACCGAAGGTGTCATCCCGAGCCGCGAGCTCTCGATCAAGCACGACGTCGACCCGAACGAGGTCGTCGCCGTCGGTGACGAGATCGAGGCCCTGGTCCTCCAGAAGGAGGACAAGGAAGGCCGCCTGATCCTCTCGAAGAAGCGCGCCCAGTACGAGCGTGCCTGGGGCACCATCGAGAAGATCAAGGAAGAGGACGGCATCGTCACCGGTACCGTCATCGAGGTCGTCAAGGGTGGTCTCATCCTCGACATCGGCCTCCGTGGCTTCCTGCCGGCCTCCCTGGTGGAGATGCGCCGCGTCCGCGACCTCCAGCCCTATGTGGGCAAGGAGCTCGAGGCGAAGATCATCGAGCTGGACAAGAACCGCAACAACGTGGTCCTGTCCCGCCGTGCCTGGCTGGAGCAGACCCAGTCCGAGGTCCGCCAGACGTTCCTCACCACCCTGCAGAAGGGTCAGGTCCGCTCCGGCGTGGTCTCCTCGATCGTCAACTTCGGTGCCTTCGTGGACCTGGGTGGCGTCGACGGTCTGGTCCACGTCTCCGAGCTGTCCTGGAAGCACATCGACCACCCCTCCGAGGTGGTCGAGGTGGGCCAGGAGGTCACCGTCGAGGTCCTGGACGTCGACATGGACCGCGAGCGTGTCTCCCTGTCGCTGAAGGCGACCCAGGAAGACCCGTGGCAGCAGTTCGCCCGCACCCACCAGATCGGCCAGGTCGTGCCCGGCAAGGTCACCAAGCTGGTGCCGTTCGGTGCGTTCGTCCGCGTCGACGAGGGCATCGAGGGTCTGGTGCACATCTCCGAGCTGGCCGAGCGCCACGTGGAGATCCCGGAGCAGGTCGTCCAGGTCAACGACGAGATCTTCGTCAAGGTCATCGACATCGACCTCGAGCGCCGTCGTATCAGCCTCTCGCTGAAGCAGGCCAACGAGTCCTTCGGTGCCGACCCGGCCTCGGTCGAGTTCGACCCGACCCTGTACGGCATGGCCGCGTCGTACGACGACCAGGGCAACTACATCTACCCCGAGGGCTTCGACCCCGAGACCAACGACTGGCTCGAGGGCTACGAGAAGCAGCGCGAGGAGTGGGAGCGCCAGTACGCCGAGGCGCAGCAGCGCTTCGAGCAGCACCAGCAGCAGGTCATCAAGTCCCGCGAGGCCGACGCGGCGGCTGCCGCCGAGGGCGGCGACACCGCGGGTGCGGCTCCGGCCGCGGGTGGCGGTTCGTACTCCTCCGAGGGCGCCGACCAGTTCGGCGCGCTGGCCTCGGACGAGGCGCTTGCCGCGCTGCGCGAGAAGCTCGCCGGCGGCCAACGGTGAACTGCCACAACACTGCCCGATCTTGGCGGCTCATCCCAACTGCCGTGCTACGCGACGGAGTTGGAGTTCGGCGCGGTGGCCATGGTTGGGGCGGTCGAGGAGATGGCCGTTCCACCAGGCGTTGAGTCGGATGTGGTTGAGGGCGCCGGCGGTGTGGTCGAGGTGGGTCTTCGCGAGGCCGCGGTAGCGGGCTCGGGGCAGGCCGGTGGTGTGCGTGGCCTGGCGCTTGGTGCCCTCGGCGCCTGCGCGGAGCGCACAGTCGCGCGCTGCCGGGTCCCGTCCTGTCGCCGGGCGCAGGCTGTGCGGATGAGTCCAAGGCGGCGAAGGCGACGACGGTCCTTGGCTACGGCCTCCCGGACGACGTCGTTCCAGGTGGCGCTGATCTTCTCGGCCGGACAGACGACTCGCTCGCGATGCCAGTCGCTTCCGGCAGGAGGCTCCGGCTCCTGCCCCCTTCGGAGACCAGGTCCTGCACGTTGAGGAAGTCGGCCTGGCATTCGCACACTGCTTGCGAGTTCGACTCCGGCATGTCTGGAGCGGGCAGGTGAGTGTCCCGGTTCGGAGAGTGGTCCAGGAAGGCAACAGCAACGGCGGCGCAAGCGAGGCTGGTGATCAGCCTGACGGCGCGGTGCGGATGGTTTCCTCAGTCCGGACCTCCGACACCAGCTTGGCTGTTCAACGTGAGCAGGCGGAGGGGGTGATGCGGTTGCCGCCCCCCACCTCGACGTCCGAGGTCACCTCGCGCAGCCAGTCCGCCGCGCTCAGAGACTCCCCTATCAAACGGCCCCGGATACACCGCACCGGTACGCTCTCCGGCGATCCACAGCCGGTGCAGCCGCGAGGTCCGAGACCGGGCCGACGGTGTCACCAGCGGAACGCCATGACCGGCGAATACATCCCGCACGTCCCCCACCCGGATGCCCCCGGATGCCCCCTGCTCTGCCTGCGCCCACAGCCTCCGCAGACGCTGTCGTGCCCGGGCACTCACCGATCCGATCCGGATCCGCTCACCCCGGGCCGCGTCGGCATACTCCCGCTGCAGGTACTGACGCCGCTTCAACCGACTGCCACCCAGACCAGCTGCCAGTGCTACGACGACCCGTACCCGCTCAACGCAGTAGCCGAAGACCAGCGCCTGGCGGATCACCTCCTCGGCGACCGTCGCCCCGCCGTCATCACAAAGTAGTCGTGCTGCCGTACCCAATGGACTGTTCCCCGGCGCCTGCGAATCGGACGCCGCCGAACCTCGGACTCCTCCGAATCCAAGATCGAGCTCGCCGGCGACAGCAGCGACGCCTCCCCGCTCTCCACCAGGCCCTGATCGACGAGATCAGCCCCATTGACCGGCTCACACGCACCATTGATCAGCAGCAGAATGCGCACCCAACTCCCCTGCCGGCAACAGCACTTGCGCTCGACTGCCTGCTGAAAGGAGCGCGCTTGAGTGAGTGCTCCCGGCTACGTCATTCGGCGTGTTGCGGCCACATACCGCGCGGCGGGAGGCTGCCCCACACGCACGCCACGCAGTGCCTGGCGGAGGGGAGCGCTGTGAGTTACCAACTGAGCGGGCGTATCGAGGCATTACTGGGCCCGGACTGCCGTGAGGCGCCGCCCAGGACCACCGTACGGTTCTTCACGCCCAGACCGGGTGCGACCACGGCCTTCACCGTCCTGTCCAAGGCACAGGCTCAAGCACGTAAGCCCCGCTGGCTGGCCGATGCCGAGATCGACCACGATGGCCGCTTCACCGTCGACCTGCGCGCCGACGGCCGCCCCTACGAGGGAGGTCCGCTCGAGGTGGGCCTCCAGGTGACCGGCACGAAGCAGGGCCGTGGGAAGCCCCGCACGGTCGACTGCGCCCTGCTGGCCGTCACCCCTGACTGGCGCCCCGGCAACGTCGAGGGCGTTCAGGTGTGCGATTGGCAGTACGCTCTCCCGGCCCCTGCCTGGGCTCAGATACGCCAGCATCTCGGCGCCTACGTCCTCGTCGGCCTGCTCAGCACGCGCGACGGCATAGCCCCTCTGACCGGGGTGAGGGTGGCTGCCTTCGACGCCGACCTGGCCCAGGACGACCCCCTCGGCCAAGGGCACACGGATGCTGACGGCTGGTTCCGCATCGACTACCCGGCCGACGCCATGCGCCGTACCCCCCTCCCGGGAGCCTCACGCGAAGACGGCAGTGCAGATGTCTACTTCACCGCCGACCACAACGGCCGCCGCCTCCTGGATGAACCGCGCACCGCGGGCCGCCACCGCGATCGCCGCAACGTCGGTCCCGTTTTCTGCACCCGGCTGCGCAGCGACGCCGCCCCTCTCACGCTCAGCATCGACACCCCGAAGCCCGGCAAGATCACCAACCAGCCGCGCCTGACCGTCACGGGCCACGCCGGCGAACCCTGCCGGCTCACCCTCAACGACGAGCCCGTCACCGTTGACGCCAACAACCAGTTCACCACCCAGGTCTCGCTCACCGAGGGCGACAACGCCTTGGTCCTCACAGGCACGGCCACCGGCACCGGGGCACGGGTCCGCCGCTCGCTCTCGGTCATCCTCGACACCACCGCACCCGCGCCGCCCGACCTCGCCCTCGTCAGCGCCCACCTCGACGATGTGGGCCACGCAAGCCTGCAGGGCACCACTGCGGCAGTGGAGCCCGCCGCGGCCATCGAGGCCACCAACATCCGCACCGGCAACCACGCCGAGGCCGAAGCAGACGCTGAGGGAGCCTTCACTCTCACCATCCCCGCCACAACGGGCGACACCCTCACCCTCACGGCCCGCGACAGCGCAGGCAACACCAGCAACCCTGTACAGCTGACCTTGTCCGGCACCCTCCCGCCCGACCCCGCCCACGTCGCGCCGCCCCTTCCGACCACCACCATCACCCCCTTGGCCGAGGCCACCGCCTTCCTCTACACAGGCCCCAACCCCATCCAGACCGGCACCGGACCGGACACCTTCCAGCCGCACCGCGTCGCCGTCCTCCGCGGCCGCGTCACCACCCCCACCGGCAACGCCCTGCCCGGCGCCACCGTCACCATCCACGACCACCCCGAATACGGGCAGACCCGCACCCGCGCCGACGGCCACTTCGACCTTGCCGTCAACGGCGGCACCCAGCTGACCCTCAACTACACCAAGGACGGCCACCACCGGGCCCAGCGGCCCGTGACCGTTCCCTGGCAGGACTACCTCGCCGTGCCCGACGTCGTCCTCACCCGCGCCGATCCCGCCGTGACCACCATCACCCTGACCGCCACCAGCCCCGCCCAGCTCGTCCGCGCCAGCACCGTCACCGACCACGACGGCACCCGCCGCGCCACCCTGTTCATCCCGGCCGGTACCACGGCCACGATGCGGCTCCCCGACGGCACCAGCCAACCGCTGGAACAGGCCCACATCCGCATCACCGAATACACCGTCGGCGACAGCGGACTGGCCGCCATGCCCGCCGACCTCCCTCCGGCATCCGCCTACACCTACGCCGTCGAATGCACCGCTGACGAAGCCGTCGCGGCCGGAGCCGACACGGTCCGCTTCAGCCGGCCCGTCGTGCTGTACGTCGAGAACTTCCTCGGCTTCCCCGTCGGCGGCACCGTCCCCCTGGGCTCCTACGACCACACGGCCAGCCGCTGGCAGGCGGAGCCCGACGGCCGCGTCCTCGCAGTGCTGTCGATCACCAGCGGCACAGCCGATCTCGACCTCACCGGCGAGGGCCGGCCAGCTGGCCCCGACGCCCTCGCAGCCCTGGGCATCAGCGACGAAGAGCGCGCTCACCTTGCCGCCTACCCGCCAGGTCGACAACTGTGGCGCGTACCCCTCGAGCACTTCTCCCCGGAAGACTGCAACTGGACTGCTCAGCCCGAGGACCCGAAGGCCACCCCTCCCGACCAGAAGGTCCCCGCCAAGACCGCCTCCACACAACCTGCGTGCCACATGTCGGGATCCATCATCGATGTCGACAACCAGATCCTCCAGGAACACCGCCCGCTCGCATGCACCGGCCTGAGCCTCTGTTACTGCAGCGACCGCGCTGAGGGCTTCAGCGAGAACCACCGCCTGCGCATTCCGCTCACCTCCGAGCAGCCGCCCAGCTCGCTACGGCGCATCGAACTCGACATCGCCTGCGAAGGACGCACGCTCCACCACACCTACGCACCCGAGCCGTCCCTCGCCCACACCTTCGTCTGGGACGGCAAAGACGCCGCCGGACGGCGCACACAGGGCGCCCGCCCCGTCACCATCACCATCGGATACGTCTACAGGGCCGTCTACACCACACCCGCCAACTTCGAACGATCCTTCGGCCTCATCGCCGGAGCCAGCAGGCCCGGCGGAGCGAGCAGCCGGCCGCGCCCCCTCACCGACAGCGCACGCCAGGAGATCACCCTGCGCCAGCGCTACACCACCACGATCGGCGCATGGACCACGCCCCGCGAAGCCGGCCTCGGCGGCTGGTCACTCAACCTCCACCACACCTACGACCCCGTCGCCCAGACGCTCTACCTCGGTGACGGCCGCCAACGCCAAGCCGAACCCTTCAGCCCCGTCATCACCACCATCGCCGGCACCGGACAGGCCGGCGACGACGGCGACGCAGGCCCCGCCACCAAAGCCCGCGTCCAGGGCATCATCCGCGGCATGGCCGTCGCTGCCGACGGCACCCTCTACTTCTCCGACACCTGGAACAACCGCGTCCGCAAAATCACCCCGGACGGCACCATCACCACCTTCGCCGGCGCCCCCGGACCACCCCAAGCCCTCGGAGACGGAGGCCCAGCAACCGCCGCACGCGTCGGCCAACCCACCGGCCTCGCCATCGCCCACGACAACACCCTCTACATCGTCTCCGACCGACGCCTGCGAAAAGTCGCCCCCGACGGCACCATCACCACCGTCGCCGTCCTGGAAGGCATCACCAGCCAGCCACTCCACGGCCTCGCCCTGGGCCCCGACGGCAGCCTCTACGTCGCCGAGACCGGCCGCCGCATCTTCCGCGTCACACCCGACGGCGACCTCACCGTCTACGCCGGAGACGGCGACGCCTTCCGCGACAACGTGCCCGCCACCGAGACCAAGCTCGATCCGTTCGACATGGTCATCGCCCCCGACAGCAGCCTCTACGTCGCCGACTACCGGCAAGCCCGCATCCGCCGCATCACCCCTGATGGCACCATCACCACGTTCGCCGGCACCCACCCCGGCATCCACGGCGACGGCGGCCCGGCCACCCAAGCCCAACTCAGCGCAGTCGGCCTCGCCCTCCACCCAGACGGCACCCTCTACATCACCGACCGAGACCACGCCTCCATCCGCGCCATCACCCCGGACGGCACCATCACCACCATCGCCGGTACCGGCCACCGCGGAACCGAAGGAGACGGCCAACGCGCCATCAGCGCCCAGCTCCGCGACCCCGAGCACATCGCCCTCGCCCCCGACGGCACCCTCTACATCAGCGACGCCCTCACCCACCGCATCCGCAAGATCGCCTCCCCCTACCCCGGATTCACGGCCGGTGAAATGGCCATCCCCTCAGAGGACGGCCACGAGATCCACATCCTCGACTCACGCCGGCACCACACCCGCACCATCAACGCGTACACCGGCGCCACCATCACCGCCTTCCATTACGACGACCACGACCGCCTCACCGGCATCACCCACGGCAACCCGGCCGAGGACAACACCGTCACCATCACCCGCAATCCCGACGGCCACCCCACCGCCATCACCGGCCCCGACGGTCAGCGGACCCAACTCACCCTGAATACCGACGGATACCTCGCCCAGATCGCCGACCCCGCCGGTGCCCGAACGGCGTTCAGCTACCACCCCGGTGGACTCCTCGCCACCCTCACCAACCCACTCGGGCACAAGCACAGCTACACCTACGAGACCGACGCGCGGCTGCACAGCGATACCAACCCTTCGGGCACCACCACCCTCGCCGCCAAGCGCACCCTCGACGGCCACACCGTCACAGCACTCACCACCGAAGGAAGAGAGTCCGCCTTCACCGAAGAACGCCTGCCAACCCGAGCCACACGTCGCACGGTTCACTGCTGCGGAGAACACGCCACTGTCACCACCTCCGCAGCTGACGGCAGCCGCACGACCACCACGGCCGACGGCACCGTCCACACAGTGAAGACCGGCTCAGACCCTCGCTGGGGCACGCAAGCACCCCTCATGACCGAGAGTTCCACCACCACACCCGCCGGACTCCGCCGGACCACCACCATCGAGCAGACCGCCGACCTGGCCGACCCGACGAACCCCCTCAGCCTGATACGTCTGACCCGACGCGCCACCACTGACGGTCGCGCCTACACCACGACATACGACGCCGCTACCCGCACCTGGACCTACACCCCGCCCAACGGCCCCGCCACAACGGTCACCACAGACGACACAGGACGGCTGATCCGCGCCCAAACCGGCGCACTCGCCCCTCTCGGCGTGACCTACGACAACCGCGGCCGCCTTGCCACGCTGACCCGGGGTGCCGGAACGACAGCGCGCACCTGGACCTGCCACTACTCGGCGGCAGGCGACCTCGCACAAATCACCAATCCGCTCGGACAGACCACCGAGCTCGCCCGCGATGTCGTCGGCCGTCCGACCACCATCACCGCACCGGACGACAACAGCCTCCGCATCGGACATGACACGGTGGGCAACGTCGTAGCCCTCACTCCCGCTGGACATCCACCGCACACCTTTGCATACGACGGGGCAGGCAACCTGACGGCCTACAAGCCACCACCCATTCCCGCCGGCGCGGAACCGACGCTGTACACCTACGACGCTGACCACCTCCTCACGGGCATCACTCGCCCCGGCAACCGGAATACGGTCCTGCTTTATGACGCAGCAGGCCGCTTGGAACAAATCAGCAACGGCAGCCAAAGCACCAAATGGACCTACATCGACGGAACCCGACGGCCGGCCACTATCACCAGCTCAGGCGGCTCGATTCTCACTCGCACCTTCGATGGCCCCCTCCTCACCGGCGAAGCGTGGCAAGGACCAGTCACCGGAACCGTCCGCTTCACCTACGACAACCGATTCCTTCGCGCCTCACAGCAGATCGGCACCGAAAGTCCGATCCTCCTGACCCGCGACGCCGACGGGCGGATTACCAATGTGGGCGATTTGCAGATCCACACCGACCCCGAGACCGGACTGCGCACGGCAATTTCTCTGGGAACCGTCACCGAAACATGGACGCATAATTCCTTCGGAGAACCAATCGAGCACCGCGTTAAGCACCGCAATACCGAAATCTACGCCGTCACGTACGACCGGGACCAACTCGGCCGGATAACCGAGAAACACGAAACCGTCGACGGAAACACCGAGCACGCCCTCTACACCTACGACGAACGCGGACGCCTGGCATCCACCACTATTGATGGGACCACCACGAGCTATACCTACGACAGCAATGGCAATCGCACCGCTGTCCGCACCAACGGAGCTACGCTTACCGCTACGTACAACGACCAGGATCAGCTTATGACGCTCGGGAGCCAGACACTGAACTATGGTCCGGACGGCGAGTTGGAGAAGAAGACGGATCCGCTCCTGGGCGCAACCAGTTTCCGATACGACAATTTCATGAATCTGATCACCGTCGACCTCCCGAATGGATCCGAGATCCAATATGTTCTAGATGCGGCAGACCGCCCAGTCACCCGCATTGTCGACAGCAACCATAGTCGCACCTACCTGTACGACAATTTTCGGCGCCCCATTGCCGAACTCGGCACCGACGGACAGATCAACACTGAGTTCGTATTCGACACCCTCGACTCCGCACCCGCTTACCTTCGTAAATCAGGACAGATCTACCGCATAGTTACCGACCATCTCGGCAGTCCTCGCCTCGTCATTAACACGGCGACCGGTAAAGTGGCTCAGCGGCTCGACTACGGACCGTGGGGAGATGTCGTCCACGATACCCAGCCAGGTTTTCAGCCTTTTGGCTTTGCGGGCGGGCACTATGATCCCGGAACGGAATTGATTCGGTACGGCGTGCGATACTACGACCCGCCATCCGGCCGCTGGACAACGAAAGACCCCATGGGGATCGTCGGCGAATCCGTCAATCGCTATCTCTATTGCGCAAATAACCCGGTCAATCGAATCGACCCGAACGGAACATTGGACAAGGCAATCGGCATAGAAATAGACTTCTCTGCCGTTGCACCATGGTTTTCTGGAGGCGGTGGAAAGTTTGGAGTAAACCTGCAATGGGTGATAGGTAAGTGGATTGACGTATACTGGGTGACCCCCACGGACAAACCATCCAGCGGATTCTCGATTGGCCTCAGTTGCGAAGTCAATTTCGCCTCGGGGCAGGGAGATTGGAAAGGGATTGCCGAGTCACGTGGCGGTAATGTCGGACCCTTCAGCGGTTCTCAGTTCAACGGCGTCTACAATCCGGCATCATATGAAGTGCCGTGGGCAGGAATAAGCCTTGGCGTAAGCGGAGGGCCAAGCCTGGGTTTCTATGAGACTGAAACCAGCTATAACCCTTGGTTCGGAAATAAATAGCCCACCCGAAGGTGCTGCCCAAGCCGTTCGAGGCCGACGGCGGCAGGCCGCGCCTTCCCTTACCGATGTCTCACACCCCGGAAGTCTCAGGCACCGCTGAGACACGATGCGCTCACCACCGATGGTTCGGGAGCCGACAGAGTAATAGGGCCGCGGCCGTCTGCGCGGCACAGATAACCTGCGCCAATGAAGCGGATTCAGCGGGTCGCCGGCGTGATCGTCGGCTCAGCGGTGGGTGACGCGCTGGGTGCCCCCTTCGAGTTCGGTCCCCAGGGAGCGTTCTCCGCGCGGTTTCCCGCGCCCGGTGCCGGTGATGACGAGATGTGCGGAGGCGGTGGCTGGGACCCCGGCGAGGCAACCGACGACACGCAGATGGCCATCCTGGTCGCGGAGTCGCTGCTGGAGCGGGGCGGACTGGATTTGCCGGACATCTTCGCCCGCTTCCAGCGGTGGGCGGCGTCAGAGCCGAAGGACATCGGCTTGCAGACCGACGACGTCCTGACCAACGGCATGCCCTGGGACCTCGCCGCCGCGATCCATTTCCAGGTCAACCAGCGAGCCGCGGGAAACGGCTCCTTGATGCGGGCATCGACCTCCGCGGTCCACTTCGCTGCCACCGGCCAGGAAGGCACCATGGACGCGGCCCGCCGGATCGCTGCCCTGACCCACGGTGACCGCGCGGCCTGGGAAGGCACCGCGATCTTCCACGAACTCGTCCGCGTCATGTTCGAGAACACCGACCCCCTCGCCGCGCTCCCGGACATCCTGGCTCATGTCCACCCCGACCACCGCGGCCGTTACGCCACCGTCCTCGCGCCTGACTGGCACCCCGATCAGGCGACCGAGTTCAACGGCGCCGTCTGGCCCTGCTTGGGCTCCGCCGTCTGGGCCCTTCGCACCACCGCCAGCTTCGAAGACGCGATACGTGCGGCGATCGACCTCGGCGGTGACACGGACACCGTCGCCGCAGTGACCGGAGGCCTCGCGGGGGCGTACTACGGGCTGGATGCAATCCCCGCGCGCTGGACCCAGCCGCTCCATGTCCCTCTCCCAGGATTCGACGGGCGAGTGCTGCACCTAGCGGATCTGCTCCACCTTGCACACCGCCTCGGAGGCTGAACCGGGCGCTGCTCCGCACTCTCCGCGAACTCCGGCCCTCAGCCGCAGTCACCTGACCAGTGAGCTTCTTCGAGTTGGCCTCCGATCAGGCGACCGCCGACGAAGCGCAACGAGCGAGGCCCCCGAGCTGTTGATCGAGATGTCTGACGTCTCAACCACGCTGCTCGGGGGCCTCGTTGGTCATCTATCCTGCCGCACTCGACCTGCCCCATGCACTCGTGGAGTGGGTGACCATGCTCGTCGTCACCCGTGAGGGCGACCGGCGATGCAAGCTCCGTCCGTCCCAGCGCGCGATGGTGGCACTGGTGTACCTGCGCGAACACACCACCCTGGCAAAGATCGCTGCCGGGTTCGGGATCAGCGAGTCCACCGCCCACGCCTACACCAGCTCGGTCATCCACCTGCTCGCCGAACGCGCACCGGGTCTGCTGAAAGTCCTGCGCGAGACCGATGCGGACTTCGTCCTGCTGGACGGCACGCTCGCCGAGTGCGACCGCGTCGGCGACGGACGAGCTGACTACTCCCACAAGCACCGCCGGCACGGAGTGAACGTGCAGGTGGTCACCGATCCGGGCGGTCGGCTGCTATGGCTCTCACCCGCACTGCCCGGCCGAGCCCACGACCTGACCGCTGCCCGCACCCACCGCATCATCCGCATCTGCGAGCGCCAAGGCGTCCCTGTCCTCGCCGACCTCGCCTACCAGGGCGGCGGCCCCTGGGTGACCACGGGCATCAAGCGCAGGCCACTGCGGGAACTCACTCTCACCGAGAAGACCATCAACCGGGCCCTGGCCGCGGCACGTGCACCGGTCGAACGCGGCGTCGCACGCCTCAAAGCCTGGCGCATCTTCCGCAGATCCCGATGCAGTCCGAACCGCATGACGTCAATCGCCAAAGCCATCCTCACCCTGGAGCGGCAACGCTGAAGAAGCTCAGTGGCTCCGCAAGGAGGACGACTCGATCAGCTTCGACATCGAATCCGAGCACCGGATGACCATGGGCACCCTCCGGACGCATCAGCACCGGCTTGCCCAACCGCCGCCCGATCTCCCGCAAGAAACCGCAGAACACATCAAGTCGCTCCTGCCCCTGCAACTCGCGCAGATCAACGTCGAAATCGATCTCCTCGTCTGAGTAGAAGCGGAAGATCGCCAGCACATCAGCTCTCAGCCAGACACGCAGGCTCGGGCACTCAGCATCCGCTGGTCGAGACAGCGCAGCCTCCGCCCGAGGCAGGGGAAGCACTCTTTCTCCTTCGGAGTACTGGCACTTCCAGCCCGTCTCCACGACGAGATCCAGTACGTCCTGCCAGTTGTGCCCCGAGGCATCAGGGACACTAACGTCTGGTAGCGATCCCATCAGGTCCGGATCGAAGAAGCACTTCACGTCATCCCACAGCAGATCAGCCACACCGTCATACTCCCCGGCGCCCGGCCTGGGAGGCAGCCCTGTTTCCCTGATCACGAGTTAGCAGCCCCCGCGGGAGTAGAGGCGCGGCAGTCATTCCGGCGGCAGGCAGCATTCAAGGCGTCACGGGGCCGCGCGCCTCCCGTTGTTGGGCCGCCTGTTGAGAACGCAGCGTTCCGGTCGGTCTTCTTGAGGCGGGCGATGTCCGCCGTCAAAGCGTCCGTCTGTGGGCGGGGCGCGTCCGGTGTCCGGAGCAGTCCGGTGATGGTCCTGGTCCGTCCAGGTTCCCGTGCGGCGGGCGCTGGAGCGGGACGAGGAAGCGATCGGCGTATGGAAGACGGAGGTGTGGCCGCAGGTAGAAGGACCACGGCCCACCTGAGCGCCGGAAGCTGATGTAACGGCCTCTTAGCGGGCTGGGATCGGCACGTTCGATGGCCGCCACTCTCGCCTGATCAACCCGAACACCCACGAGTCGGACACCTCGCCGTTCACCACGCAGTCTTCCCGCAACGTCCCTTCCCGCGCGAATCCGATCTTCTCCAGGACCCGGGCAGATGCCACGTTGCGCGTATCGGTCTCGGCCTGAACTCGATTCAGGTCCAGTGTGTCGAATGCCCACTGCAGCAAGGCGTGCGCAGCCTCCGTCGCGTAGCCGCAGCCCCACATCGCATCGCCGAGGACGTAGCCCAACGACGCGCTGCGGTACTCCGGGTTCCATCCGGTCAGACCGCACCAGCCGACGAACTCCCCGTCAGAAGCACGCTCGATGACCACCCGCGCCCCGGTGCCTTCGTCCTCCATCTTCCGGCACATCGCGATGAAGCGCTCCGCGCGCGCCCGGTCGTTCCACGGCGCGGAGTCCCAGTAGCGCAGCACGTGGGCGCTGCTGAGCAACGCGAAGAGGGAGTCCGTGTCGGCGTCGGTGAAGGGGCGCAGTCGCAGGCGAGCGGTGTGCAGTATGGGAGTGGCCAAAGTCATGCGCACCATGTTGCGTCCTCATAGGGCGGGCAGGACACCGAATATCTGCCAGGCTCACGCTGCCGCGATCACCAGCTGGGTGCCCCCATCCACGATGACCTGACCCTATGAGGGCCGGGGCTCATCAGGCGGGTGGTCCGGCGGGACGATGGGCTCGGGGAGCCGGGTCGAAGGGGAGGCCCCGAGATGCTGCCCGTCGGCAGGCCGGTTGCCTTCGAGGCGGCCCTCGGCTGGGGCCCGCTGCTCGACCTGCTCCAGGACCACGGGTTCGAACTGCATTTGGCCCACCTCCTGCGGGCGGACCTGTTTCCGGAGTGAGGTGTGGATTGCCCCGCCCCATGTCCACCAGCAGCGGACAATCCGGCGCCACCGCTTCCAGTTGGTGCGGTTGCGCACGCTGCTGGTGTGCTCAAGGCCGTGAATGGATGGGCATGCGCTGCCGCTGCCGGCGGCCGAGCACACGGTGGTCGCTGACTTACAGCGCCTTCAGTACCGAACCCCGGACGGGAGTTGAATAGGAAAGGCCCGCAAGGGTCTCCTCAGATCTCATCTGCAACGATTCGCAACGGTCACGACAGCCCCAGAGATGCGTGGAAGAACCCCAGCTCACACGAACAGCGCGGCGTCACACCACACTCACGGAAGCTGACCGACCAGGAGGGACAGTAGCTGCAGCAGATCGTGCGCCGGGGCGGTACCAGCTCGGTGCACTATCGCCGGGCGGTGATCGCGCGGCTGGTTCAGCACGACGAGGACACGGTGCGGGAGGTGATCCACCGGTTCGACGAGATCGGCCTGGCGGGTCCGGCCCTCTATGGGCAGGAGCCGCCCCCGCCTACTCAGACCTGACGACGAGGATTTCGTCATCCCGACGGCCACCACCCCACCCACAAACCCGCCACCTACCAGCGCCGCGTGCACGGACGTGTGATCCGTATCGGCCGCGAGGCCTTACGGTGTCTGCTCCTGCGATGAGTTCGTGCCCCTGGGGATCCGCAGGCTATCCCGATCGAGGCGCACTTCGGGCCGCTGCGGCAGTTCGCCCTGGCCAACTCCCACGACAGCGGCCACTCGGCGCAGACCCAGGCCCTCCAGCGCTACCTTCACTGGCGCACCGCCATCGCCCGCCACCCCGACGTACTCGCCGCCCAACGCAAAGGAACGCGCCCTCATCCGCAGCGAGAAGGGCATCCGCTGGGGCGGACGGCGCCTCGGCTCGGTGGCCTGATCGCTCAACTCGCTGAAACTGCCAGACCAGGCATCAGGCCGACTGCAGAGGCGGGGCCTGCCTTGTGATCGCGGCGGCAGGGAGCAGATGGTCCGGTTCGGCGCCAGGGTCGGCGGCGACGACGACGCCAGCCGTTTGAGCGTCGAAACCATTCGGCCAGATCGTGAGGTCGCTCGACAGCGCACGTTCCAGTTTGGCCTGTCGCAAGTCTGCGCCGCTGAGGTCGCAGCCTCGCAGGTCGGCCATTCGCAGGTCCGCACCGACGAACACGGCGTCATTGGCACGCGCCTTGCGCAGGTTCGCTTCTCGCAGGTCTGCACGGGAGAAGTCCGCCTCCCGCAAGTCGGCCTTGACCAGGCGCGCACCACGCAGATCGGCTTCGATACAGCGAACCTGGTGGAGAATCGAGGTTCCGAACTCGGCATGCCGCAGATTGGCCGCTATCAGTGATGCCTTGCTCAAGTTGACCTGGAAGACGCTTGCCGCCTCCAGGCACGCGCCATCGAGGTTGGCTCCGTGCAGCCACAGCCCGTCGCAGTCGGCTCTTCGCAGGTCGGTCAGGCTGACGTTGAGCCACTCCGGGCGTGGCTCCCGACGTAGGACCCCGAGGCAGGTCAGCGCAGTCTGAGCATCTGCGGCGCGGGTCTCCAACGGCTGCACCGAGTTGATCGACGCATCCGCTGGCGGAACTCCGGGCTCCTGCGGCGGCCAGGGCAGGTGTGTCCGGAGATACGCCGCCATGATGGAGACGACCGCCTCGTGATCGCGGACGGAATGGTCAGCGATCCGCCACAGTGCGTAAATGCCACCGATCCGTACGTCCAACTTGTCACTTCCGAGTTGGTCTACGGCCCGGCTGAAGCGATCGGTGATGTTGCCCTCGCGGGTCGCGTTCAATCCGTCCTGGCTGACGCGCAACTGCCGCCATGTGGCGTAGGCACCGAACAGCACCACCGCGCCGCCCACCGCCTGCAGAAGCGTGGTACGCACGTTGTTCACTGCTTTCAACCGGTCCGCCGCAGCAAGGTGGCCACCAGCGAGATCGTGGTCGACTACCAGGCCCGGAAGAATCAGGAGCACAACGCCCAGTACGGCAAGCACGGCCAGTGCGGCCAGCGCGGCCGATGCGATGGCAGCGGTCCGAGTCGGACGCGAGTGGTCACGAACAGATCCCCCCATAGGCAATGGATCTTAGGGCAGGGCTGAACCCGGTCAACCTATGCGGTCACGGCACTGGACGTGAGGTACAAGGCGGGGGTCGGGCGGTCAACAACCCTGTGTGCGGAAGCGGTTGGCCGGTGCGGATGGCTCGCTCGGTGCCTGGGAGGGGCTGCCGTCGAGGAGGGCGAGGCCTACAGGAGTGAGCGAGTGGCGTACCGCGTTGCGCTGCCGGGTGCTGGAGACCAGACCGGCGCCGCGCAGGACCGCGGCGTGCTCGCTGGCCGAGGAGATGGACACCCCGGCGCGCCGGGCCAGCTCACTGGTGGTGCAGTCGCCGCCGAGAGCCTGAAGGACCGCGGCCCTGGTGTGCCCGAGGAGGTGCGCGAGATGCGTGCCCACGGCATCCGTCGTCGCTGGCGCCCCCGTCGCCGGAGACCGCACCGGATGGCCCGGCGAGACCGGATAGACGAGCGTCGGCGGCAGGGTCGGGTCGGCCAGCGCGACCGGCGTACGGCGGCAGAAGTACGACGGGATCAGCAGCAGCCCGCGACCGTCCAGACAGATGTCCCGGTCCACCGGATAGTCGGCCTCCAGTACGGGCGGACACCAGCGGATACCGGGACCGAAGGTGCGGAGCATGGCGTCCGTACCGCTGCACCACTGGACGCGGGCGCGCCAGGTGCGGTCGGACTCGGCCCGCGCGCGGATACGCTGCCACGACGGGCCGAGTGCGATGTCCTGGTAGTCGCGCAGGGCTTCACCGAGTTGCCGGAGCGCGGGTGCCCTGCCCTCGGCGACAGAGCGGACCCAGCCGCCAAGGGGCGGACCGCTCGTCGCCAACCGGCCGATCTGGTCTCGCAGTTCGCGCCGCGGTGTGGACAGCAGGGCGTCCAGGCCGGCTTCGACGCCCTCGGCGCTCGCCGCGGGAGTGAGGAAGTCAGGGAAGTAGCCGCGGGCTGGAACAAGCGGCAACAGCAGGCGAAGCGACGCTCGCCCGTTCTGGACGACGCGCCTGCGCCAGCCGGTCAGGTCGGGCTCAGGGCGCCTCTCCCACACCTTGTGCAGGCTCAGTACGGATTCCCAGAACGGATCCGGCCCGTCTGCGACCCGTGTACGCGCGACGTCCCCCGCGGTGAAGTGCATGCGCAGCATGATGCTGCCCTCCGATGTGCCGAGCGCGTGCGACACCGCTCCCCCGTTACCCGAGTGGTGTCCTTGTGACCTTGCGTTCCCGGCTGATTCGGTGGCAAGAAGAAACGGTGAGATGGGACAGTGGTACGACCGTACGGGCACCACCTGCGGCTTCTCGCGGCAGTGGGACGGTCGGTACACGCATCCCGCACATCGGGGGCGGGGGAAAGGGGTGCGATGTCATCCGACGGCACGACGACGGGACAGTCGGGACCATCGGAACTGGCGGAACTGCTGGAGGAACTGAAGCGGCGCAGCGGGCGCAGCTATACAGCGCTGGCCCACCGCACGGGACTCAGCCGTTCCACTCTCCACCGCTACTGCCAGGGCACCACCGTCCCGGGATCGTTCGGCACGGTCGAACGCGTGGCACGCGTGAGCGGGGCAAGCCCCGCGGAGCTGGACCGGCTCTACCGCGCGTGGTGGCGGGAGACCGCCGGGAACGCGGGGCAACAGGACGTGCGGCCACCGGAGGCGGCGGAGACGCTGGAGACGCTGGAGGCGGTGGCGGCGGTGGAAACGGTGGCGGCGGCGGGGAAGATGACGGCGGTGGAATCGCCGCAACACGCGCTCCCGACGGAGGCCCGCCGCGACGACGCCGGCAGGGGCGGCAGGCGTGAGCCCGGCGACCGGCGGCGGCCGTTATGGCTGCGTACTTGGCTGCGCCCGGCGGCGCTGCTGGTCGCCCTCGTCATCGCATCGTCCGGAAGTACCGCCTTGTACGAGGGCGGCGGGGGCCGCGATGACGCTGAAGGAGTCGGCAGCACCGGCACAGCGCACACGGGCGGAGACGGAGCCGCTGGCACCGGCGGCGGCGAGCAGCGTCCCAAGGGGCCGACGTGGAGCGAGGCCCCACGCCCGATAGCGCCCGAGTTCATCGGCATGACGATCAACAGCGACACGGGCCGTATGCCCGGCTTCCGTACCGGTTCCGTACGGCTGTGGAACAGCGAGACCCGCTGGGGCACCATCGAAGCCTCCCCGGGCAAGTACGACTGGACGACCCTGGACCGTCTGGTCGAGGCCGCCGAGCGGGACCGGCTGCCGGTCCTCTTCACCATCGGCGGCACGCCCTGGTGGGCCGCCCCGAAGGGCAGGAAGTCCGGCTTCGCCGACTCCTCGGCCTCGCCCCCGGACGACCTGAGGGTCTGGGACCGCTTTGTGGAGGACCTCGCCACGCGCTACCGCGACCGCATCGAGTCGTACGAGCTGTGGGACTACCCCAGCCACCCGCTGATGTACGCGGGGAGCCTCGACACCCTCGCCGAAATGGTGGAGCGCGCCTCGCGGATCATCGAGCGCGTCGACCCGGAGGCGCGGGTGGCCTGCCCGTCCTTCGGGTCGTTGTGGACGAGGAAAGGCCGGGCGCTGCTGCGGGAGTTCGCCCGGACGGGAGCGTACGCATACTGCCATGCGGCCGCGCTGAAGATGCCGCCGCGCAAGGGGAACGGTCCGCCGGAGGAGATCATCGAGCTCTCCCGGAGCATGCGGAACCTCCTCCACGAGGAGAACGTGCACGACGTGGAGCTGTGGAACACCGGCCCGGAGTGGAACATCAACTCGACGCCGCCGCTCGATGCGCGCCACGCCCGCGACTACGCGGTGCGCTTCTATCTCGCGGGGCTCTACGCGAGGCACTACGGCTTGCGGCGGATGTACTTCTACATCTGGGGCAGCACCAATGTGCCGATCATCGTCCAACTGGTGGGCGGACCGCCGGCGGAGCCCGGGAAGCGCGTCGGACGGCTGGCGGCGTGGCTGGACGGTGCCAGGATCAGCGCCTGCGGGCACGGCGCGCGGATGGGCCTGCCGCCGGGCATGTACTCCTGTCGCTTCGAGCGGGACGGACGAAGCGGGTGGGACGGCCAACCGTTCACCGTGCACTGGTCCGCTCGCGGTCGGGCCGAGGTGCCACTGGAAGAGGGCGCGTACCGCGTGCGTCACATGGACGGCAGTACGGAACGCGCCCGGCCCGGCGACCGGATCAGCATCGGCGAGGAACCAGTGCTGATCGAGCACCGTACGGAGTGAACGCCCAGGAGATCGACAGCTGTTGACCCACTGGTTCGGGCCCGGCAGCGACTGGTCGGCTGATGGTCAGAGGTCGTGGGTGTTGGAGAGGGAGAGGGAGATGGCGGCCTCGGCGAAGAGTCGGCGGTAGAAGGGGCCAAGGCCGTCGGGGATGGTCAGGGACCGGAACGCCTCGTCGGCCGGCACGAGACGGCGGTGGGCCATCTCGAAGCGCGGCTCCCAGGGTGCCAGACGCACTTCTGCTCGCCACATCGACCGGATCAGCACCAGGCCTTCCTGCGGACCTCGCACGCACACGCCGCGGCTGAACCCGAGGAGCCGGCAGTCCGTCACCTCGGCGCAGGCTTCCTCACGGACCTCTCGACGCATCGTGTCGACCCACTGCTCCTGCCGCTCCGGGCGACCGGCGGGCATGCCCCACCGCTGTCCGTCCGGGCTCACGACGACGATCCGATCGCCGACCACGCACACCGCCTCCGCGCCATGTGGTGTACCCGCCGGTGGGTCAAGAGGCGGATACCACGCGACATGCCATTGCTGGCCGTTGATGGCGGCGCTGAAGTCGGCGCCGGTCTCAGCGATGTCGTTCACGGTTTCCCTTCAGCGAAAGGTCAGCGGCGGCCCCGCCCAAATGAGGCCGCCCAGGGCAGCGGTCCGGCTTCCAATCTAGGTGCTGCGGCCCGGTGTGCTGGCGGCGTGCGCATGTGGCTGCGCCGGCGGCCCGCCTGAGCCACCTGGGCGTATGGCAGCGGTGGCGGCCGGCCCCCCTCGCACGGGCCATCGCCGTAGCCTCCCCCGCGGCTGTGCTCCGTGCCGCCCCCGCGCCGAAGCCGACGGCCCTGACGACATCCGTGCCGACCGACCCGGCCGGTGCGCCACGCTGTTCCAAGGCATCGTCGGTGACGCCGTCCCTGCACTTCGCCGACAGCTCGGTGCGCCACTTCGCGGTGCGCGGCGCGCTTGCCTCAGCGTGGACCGGCTGTTCCTCGCGTTGTCGACATTCGTGGCCGCGGCGACCGGGCGGAGCTGAGCCGGGGTCTGTCTGATCAAACCCGGGCGGGGGCCGTCGTGTCCGCGGTCTCTCCGTCGGCCCGTTGGTTCCGCTGTGCTCGCTGTACCCGCCATCCATACCGGGTGATGCCGCGTGGCTTGTAGACGGACAGGGCCGTCGCCGTGAGCAGCACGGCGACGCCGGCGGCGGCGTCGAACACGAGCTGCGTCCGCATCCCGTCGAGCTGGGAGCCGGAGAGGTCCATCTGCGCGGCCGTCTCCGCCACGTGGTCGACCACCCGCATGTGCACAAGGAGGAGGACGGTGGCCACGGCGGTCAGACCGAGCTTGACCAGTACCCAGTAGTGGCGCAGCAGGCCCCACGTCGTTCCCAGGGACTGGACCAACCCGGTCAGCAGGGAGGCGAAGGCCAGCGGGACGATCACGTACCAGCCGGTGACCTGCATGGCGAGATACGCGCCCCGCACGCGCTGGGCGTCCTCGCCGGTCAGCCCGACGACCGCGAGCGCCAGGAAGGCTGCCACCGACCCGAGCCAGCCGACCGAGGAGGCGATGTGCGCGGTCAGGGCGACCTTGCGGAGGCCGGACGGCATCACCATCAGTGGCCGCCGTGCATGCCGGGGCCCGTGCTGCCGGTGAGGTGCAGGACGAGGAACACCGCGACCACGGCCAGTGCCACGGTGCCGGAAAGCTTCACCCAGCGTGGGGTGGCGGGGGCTGAGCCGTCACCGGGTGCGGATTCGGACGCCGAGTCGTTCATACGGGTCTCCTCAGGCTGTTCTTTCACACCAGGAACTCTTATCGAGACACTATGTCTACGTCAAGCCATAGTGTCTTGGTGGTGGCGTTGCGTACACTGCTCTGGTGCCGAAGTTGTGGAACGAGACCATCGAGGAGCACCGCCGCGCTGTTCGCGACGCGGTGCTGGAGACCACGGCGGCGCTCGTGGCCGAGCATGGGCTGCGCGGCGTGACCATGTCACGGATTGCCGAGAAGAGCGGTATCGGCCGGGCCACGCTGTACAAGTACTTCCCGGACATCGAGTCGATCATGATGGCGTGGCATGAACGCCGGATCGCCGCCCACCTCGACGAACTCGCCGAGCTCCGGGACCGTCCCGGCGCGCCTGGTGAGCGTCTCGAAGCGGTGCTGGAACGCTATGCGTTCATCCAGCAGCAGCGCGGCGGCCATGGCGGGGAACTCTCCGCCGTCCTGCACCGGGGGGACCATGTCGTGCACGCCGAGCAGCATCTGCGCCACTTCGTCCGTGGGCTGCTCGAGGAGGGGGTCCGGGCGGGCGAGGTCCGCAGCGATGTCGCGCCGGACGAACTGACCGGGTACTGCCTGCATGCTCTCGCCGGAGCCGGCGGCCTGACATCCAAGGCCGCGGTACGGCGGCTCGTCACGGTCACGTTGGCCGGGTTGCGGCCTCCCGGCTGACCGACGTCCCACGGCCGCGCGTCCTCCGGAGCGTCGTGGAACGGCTCCCTCGTCGACGAGATCGTCCGGGAGGGCGTCCGGGAGGGCGTCCGGGAGGGCGTCCGGCGAATGCTCGCGACGGCCCTGGAAGCCGAAGTCAACGCGTCCAACGCGGTGTTGGCCGACCAACAGGACGAGGCCGGCCTACGGCTGTGGTCCGCAGCGGCCATCACGAGCCCAAGAAAGTCACCACGTGCTCGCGGTCGGCGACGGTTCCCTGGGCTTCTGGAAGGCGCTCTGACCGAGGCGTTCCCCGCCGGGCGCGATGGTCTCCGCGCTCGTCGAGTCCGCACAGGCGGCCTGCCGGATAATCGCTCGTCATGCCGAAACCCATCCGGCGATACTCCCTACCCATGAGGCGTGAAGATCCCCATCGGGAAATCCCGGCCAACCCAGCACTGCGACGAGTCCTGGGACGCTATCCGGAGCTGGTGGACCTGCTGACCGACGGTATGTCCGGCAGCGACCTGACCACGCTGCTGCTCGAGGTGTTCCGGGGCCGAGCGGACCGGCTCTCGCCGGCGGAGGTCATGCGGCGCTACCGCAGCGATCGGTTCGTAGCACCGGCACCGATCAGCTTCACCGCCCTGCGCCGCACCGAAGACGCCCTGGTATCCGCACTGCCCGACGACTTCGAAATGCTCGTGCTTGCCCCAGTCCTACCTCTGGCGGCCCACTCGGCCGTCGCGACCGTCGATCCCCGCAAGGTGATCGCGACGGTTCGCGGCAGCGAGGTCGCCGCCGACCCGACGAACGCATTGGCCCTGGAGGCGTCCCTGCGACGTTCCCTGGCCCTGGCCGCGGATCCTCGTTCCACCACGCCGGTCCGGCTGGCGGCCAGTCAGCGAGTGACTCGTGCACAGCACTTCAACGGCCCCGGGATGCTCGCCCACTTCCAGATATTCGGCCTGGTGACCGCCGGTCGGGACACCGGCAACCGATCCTTCGAGCACCAGCAGCTGGCCGAACATCTGGGGTTCGCCGCCCGGTCGCTCGCCGCCGCCGGGGCCCGGCGTACACGGATCCAGCTCACCTGCCTCGAGGACGCGAGCCGCCCGATCATCGAGCGGCTGGGTGGTGACCTCACCGGGCTTCCAGGCGTTGCCGTGCTCGAGGACCCCGACCGGACAACCGGACGCGGCTACTACACGGACGTCTGCTTCAAGATCTATGCCGGTGTTGAGGACCAGTACCTGGAAGTCGCCGACGGCGGCTTCGTCGAGTGGAGCCAACTCCTCACCGGCAACCGTAAGGAACGCCTTTTGATCAGCGGCTTCGGCGTCGACCGACTCGCTGAAACCCTGGCACTGTCCCCCACCTGATTCCCGGCCCGGTCGGTCTGGAGTTCCCGCTCGCAGGCGTCGGGCTCCGCCGGCAGGCCGGCGTCCCTCAACCGGATTGCGCTTCTACGGGTTGCCGCAGAACTGTCCTGAGCTTGGCAGGGTCAGTCCTGCGGGGGTCGCTGAGGTAGATCTCGTGGTGCAATCCCCTCTCCCGCAAATTGTTGGCGGGGAGGTACTCGTGGTGCAGCCTGGTCAGGATCGGTGTCTCATCGTCGTAAGGACCGATGTGGAGGACCTGGACGCTGGTGCCCTCGTGCAGCGTCTCTGACCGAACGTCCTCAATGGCCGGAAGCTTCTTCTTGGTCCGGGCGGTGTCCTTGGCGTCCTCGATCATGCCGCCGGTGATCCAGTCGGGGACACTGATGAGCAGTCTCCATCGCCAATTGTCCTTGAGCCTGGCCAGGAAATCGTCCATGTCGTCCGCCCACCACAGCCCCTCAAGTGGGCCCACGACGAAGTCTCTGCCCAGGTCGCCTTTGCTCGCGAACTTGGCGGAATAGGCGACCGCGTAGAGCGCCTCGACCGCGTGGCGGTACGCGACGCTGGTGTTCGGGTCGCCATGCCCGTCGATGGCGAGGAAGTGGAGCTCGGGGATGTCGACGAGTTCCCAGTCGGTGTTCTTGGGCGAGTAGCACTTCTTGAACTGGCGTTTGACGTCGTACTTGGTGGCCATTCCGAGGAACCTTCCTGTGGGTGGGCCGTTGCCTGCTTGTCGGCACGGTAGAGCTGGACGTATCCGTAATCGCAGCAGATCAGTCCGGTCGCTGTCCCGTCGACCATCGATGGGGGTGTCGATCAGGCGGTCGGCGTCTTCGGCGAGTGGCGAGGAGCGCGGGTCGGTGAGGACGCTGTCTGTGGTTGCGTACTCCCGGACGCTCGCCGAGCTGACCGCCAGGCCCCTACGAGGAATCCCGACCGTCATTTGTGCAGATGTCGCCGATTGTCGTTTTTCGCACAACCATTCCGAGATACCTGGTGTCTCATGACATGAGTGCGATGTCACGCACAACTCATGGGGGAACACGGGGGTATTCGCAAAATGAGTGATCGTCGCTTTGCCGCGCGCGACGCGCGCGTCCGGGCCGCCGAGGCGGAGTTCCAGCGCCACGTGCCGGTCCACGCCTCGAACGGGGAAGAGACCGACCACCCCTTCGTCGCGAGCTACTCCAAGGGGCTGCCGCACGACAAGTTCGGAGAGGTCGCCCCGGCCGCGTACCACCTGCTGCGCCGGGCGCTGGCCACGGGCAGCTACGAGGACTTCGAACGGATCCCGCTCGCGGACACCCGCAAACTGGTCAACCCGCAGGCCGGGCTGGCCTTCGACCCGCAGGGCCCGGACGCCCAGGCGCTGTCCATGCCGCCCGCGCCGCGCATCGACAGTGCGCAGAACTCCGCCGAGGCCGTCGAGCTGTACTGGATGGCGCTGTGCCGTGATGTGCTGTTCACCAGGTTCGCCGAGAGTGACCTGGTCGCCGAGGCGGCCGGTGAACTGAGCGGGCTGGAGGACTTCCGGGCACCGAAGCTGGACGGTCAGGTCACCGCGCAGACCATCTTCCGGGGGGACACCCGGGGCGATCTGGCCGGGCCGTACCTGTCGCAGTTCCTGCTCAAGGACATCCCGTACGGCACGCTGCTGATCGACCAGCGGCAGGACACCCTCGTCCGCCCCGTCGACCATCTGACCACCTGGGGCGACTGGCTGGAGGTGCAGAACGGCTCCGAACCCGAGCCGGACGAGCGGGACTTCGCCACCCGGCGCTACATCCAGACCCCGCGCGATCTGGCTCACTACGTCCACTTCGACGCACTGTACGAGGCGTACCTCAACGCCGCGCTCATCCTGCTGGGCAGCAACGCGCCGGTGGACGCGGGCAATCCGTACAACTTCTCCCGCAACCAGATCGGCTTCGGGACGTACGGCGGACCGCACCTCCTCTCGCTGGTGACCGAGGTGGCCACCCGCGCGCTGAAGGCGGTGTGGTTCCAGAAGTGGTACGTGCACCGGCGCCTGCGGCCGGAGGAGTTCGGTGGCCGGGTCCACCAGCAGCTGCGCGGGCAGCGCGAGTACCCGATCGACTCCGGCGTGCTGGACTCCGTCGCCGTGAAGCGGGTCTTCGAGAAGCACGGCAGCTACCTGCTGCCGCAGGCCTTCCCGGAGGGCAGCCCGACCCATCCCTCGTACGGATCCGGACACGCCACGGTCGCAGGGGCGTGCGTGACCATCCTCAAGGCATGGTTCGACGAGTCACACATCCTGGCCGACCCGGTCGTCCCCTCCACGGACGGCACCGCCCTGGAGCCGTACACCGGCCCTGACGCCGACCGGCTCACCGTCGGCGGCGAGCTCAACAAGGTCGCCGGCAACATCGCCACCGGCCGCAACATGGCCGGCGTGCACTGGCGCACCGACTACACCCAGGCCGTCCACCTTGGTGAGGAGATCGCCATCGGTGTCCTGCGCGAGGCCAAGGAGGCCACGCTGGAGGACGCGGTCTTCACTCTGAGCCGCTTCGACGGCACCACTCTCGCCATCTGACCGCCTCCGGACCTGCCGGCCTGGTGCCGCCGAGTTCCCCGGCGGCACCAGGCCGGTCAGCGCGGTGCGCGGAGAGCGGTGAGGATCATGCCGCGGAGTCCGCGGGTGTCCCGTACAGGGCGATGAACCGGACGGTCATCGGGCGGCCCTGCGGTAGCGGGTGAGGACGGCGGCACCTGCCTGCTCGGCCGCCAGGCACTCCAGTTCGGCGTGGGGGCCGTCGGCCGGGAAGAGCCGCCGGCCGGTGCCGAGGACGGTGGGGAAGGTCAGCAGCCGGTACTCGTCGACCATGTCCGCGGCCCTCAGCCGGTCGACGACGCTCAGGCTTCCGGCGACAACCACGTCCCGCCGCTCGCGTTTGACGGCGTCCGCCGGGTCGCCGTCCAGAACCTGGGAGTTCGCCCACGCCGCCGTGTCGGTGTGGGTCAGGGTGCGGGAGGCGACCAACTTCGGCACGGCGTTCATCCGCGTGGCGAACGGGTCGTCGCGGCCGGGCCAGATACGCGAGAACAGCTGCCAGGTGGTGCGCCCGAGGAGCAGCACCCCCTCGTCCAGCGTGTGGCCGAGCCGGAACTTGTCCCCGGCGACCGCCTCCGGGCAGTGCCGGAACGCCCAGCCGCCCAGCGGCGTGCCGACGGACCCGTCCGGGTCGGACACGATTCCGTCCAGGGTGACGAACTCGATGACGATGACACTCACGATGAGTTTCCCTTCGGTTCGGTGCTCACCGGTACGTACCGGCCGCACCGCCCGGACTCATCGCTCGCTGCGGAACTCGCCCGCGGGAATGTCGCGCGGCAGCTCGAAGGGGTCGAAGACGCGTGGATCGGCGAACACGACGTTGTGGGCGATGCGGCGGTCGATGACGGTGAAGACCTGCAGGGTGTGCAGACGGTGCCCGCCTCCGGGCTCCGGCGCGTACGCGGCGAGCGCGGGCTGCCCGTTGGCGGTCAGCGCCCGCATGCCCCAGCCCGTGCCCCGCATGTCGAAAACCCGCTCCATGAACCGTCCGTAGTCCCGACTGCCTCGGAACCACAGCGGCACCGGCGGCATCTCCATCACCACGTCGTCGGCCAGCAGTCGCACCAACGCGGGGACATCCGCCGCCTCGAACGCCCGCATGTACCGCTGGACGACCGCCCGCACCTCTGGATCATCCGGCTCGGTCACGGCACCGGCATCCCCCACGCCCGCGAGGGCGGCACGGGCGCGCTGCAGCGCGCCGTTGACCGCCGCGACCGTGGTCCCCAACTGCTCGGCGACCTCAGCGGCGGTGAACCCCAGCACCTCGCGCAACACCAGCACCGCCCGTTGCCGCGCCGGCAGGACCTGCACCGCCGCCACCCAGGCGAGCCGCAGATCGGCCCTGACCTCCACGTCGAACCTCGGGTCGGGGAACGGCTCCAGCCAGGGCACGTCGAGCGCCGGCACCAGCGGCGCCCCGGGATCGTCGCTCGGCACCCCCAACCCGGACGGCAAGGGACGCCGGCCGCGTCCCTCCAGCGCGGTCAGGCACGCATTGGTCGCGATCCGGTACAGCCAGGTCCGCACAGAGGCGCGCGCCGGGTCGTACCGGTCGCGGGCCTTCCAAGCGCGCAGCAGCGTCTCCTGCACCAGGTCCTCGGCCTCGTGGAACGAGCCCAGCATCCGATAGCAGAACGCCACCAGTTCACCCCGGTACGGCTCGAAGTCCATCGGATCATCATGCCGCACACTGGTCCTACGTCCCCGAGGTCCGTGAGCGCGTCACCCTGCCGACGATTGCGCGGCATGGCACAAGGCACGGCACAAGAAGGACACCCCGTCGTACGCCGGGGCGGGAAGTGGCCGCGCCCTGTCACAGGGAGGGCATCGCTCAGACCTGGAGCTGTCCCCCGTCCACGAAGTATTCGGCGCCGGTGACGAATGAACTCTCCGGTCCGGCGAGGAAGGCGGCCACTGCGGCGACTTCCTCTGGCCGGCCCATCCGCCGCAACGGAAGCTGGGACGCCAGCATGCCGTGGAAGTCGGCCGTGCTCATGCCGTTGAGTTCTGCCAGGTTCTCGATGCCCGGGGTGGCGACGGGGCCGGGCGTGATGACGTTGACGCGAATCTGCCGGGCAGCCAGCTCGGCCGCCCAGGCGCGGCCCAGGTTGCGAATTGCGGCCTTGGACGCGGCGTACAGGCCCATGCCCGCGACTCCCTGGTGGCTGGTCGTGGAGCTGAGGAGGATGACCGAGGCCCCCTCCGTCAGCAGCGGCAGGGCCTTCTGTACGGTCAGCAGGGTTCCCTTGGTGTTCACGCCGAAGACGTGGTCGTACTGCTCTTCCGTGGCATCCGCGAGGCTGGTCAGGACAGCGAGGCCGGCGTTGGCCACGACAGCGTCCAGCTGCCGTCCGTCTCCGCGGATGACATCGATGACATGGTCGAGGTCGGCTGCTCGCGCAACGTCGCACCGCACGGCGATGGCGGCGGGACCGATCTGCGCCGCGGCCGCCTCGAGTTCGTCCTTGCGACGCCCGGTCAGGTAGACGCGGGCACCGTCCTCCGCGAAGCGCCGCGCGATCGCCTTCCCGATGCCGCTGGAAGCGCCGGTGATGAGAGCTGTTTTCCCGTTCAGGGAAGTCATCGGAGTCCTACCTTTCAAGGGGGTCAGAACTGGTCATTCGTAAGATCGGTGGGCCCAGGGGCTGCGGGTATGGCTGTCATCGGAGAGCCGTTGGATGGCTCAAGGAACTTGGCCGCCCGGAGCTCCGCGACGACTCGACCGCCAATTGGGAGATGCGACTCGATCGCTGTGTAGGACCACGCCGGCGAGGTCGTCTGCGGGATTGATCGACGACGAGCTGGCGGAGGTGACCGTGCCCCAGATCTGGGCCGGAGTGGACATCGGCAAGACGCATCACCACTGCGTGGTGATCAACACGAATGGTGAACGGCTGCTGTCCCGCCGCGTCCAGAACGACGAGTCCGACCTGCTTCAGCTGATCGGCGACGTGCTGGCGATATCCCCGGACGCGCTGTGGGCCGTCGACCTCAACCACGGCGGGGCCGCGCTGCTGCTCGGCTTGCTGGTCAACCACGGCCAGCCGGTGGCCTATCTGACCGGCTTCGCGGTTCATCGCGCGTCGGGCACCTACCGGGGCGAGGGGAAGACGGACGCCAAAGACGCCTTCGTCATCGCCGACCAGGCACGCGTCCGGCGTGACCTCGGCCTGCTTCGGCCGGGCGACGACATCGCCGTCGACCTGCGCACCCTGACCGCCCGTCGCCTGGATGTGGTCTTCGACCGAACCCGGCAGATCAACCGGCTGCGAGCCCAGCTCCTGGAAATCTTTCCCGGCCTGGAGCGGGCGCTGGACCTGACCCTCAAGGGGCCAGTCATGCTGCTGACCGGCTACCAGAGCCCGGCCGCCATCCGTCGCGCGGGTGTTCGGCGCATCGAGACCTGGCTGAAGAACCGTAAGGTCCGCGGCGCCGCAACGCTCGCCCGCACGGCCGTGGAGACCGCCCAGGGGCAACTGACCGCGTTGCCCGGGGAGAAGCTGGCTGCCGCCATGGTGGCCCGCCTCGCGAAGGCGGTCATGGACCTCGATGCAGAGATCGCGGAGCTGGAGACTCTCATCGAGGCGACATTTCGTCAGCACCCGCACGCTGAGGTGATCCGCAGTCTGCCTGGCATGGGTCCCAGGCTCGGAGCGGAGTTCATCGCCGCTACCGGCGGCGACTTGGCTGTCTTCGGCAGCTCCGACCGCCTGGCCGGATTCGCCGGACTGGCTCCACAGCCACGCGATTCCGGTCGGGTCAGTGGAAACCTGCGCCGGCCTAAGCGATATCACCGTGGACTGCTGCGGACGCTGTATTTGTCGGCGATGGTCAGCCTGCAGTGCTGTCCGGCCTCGAAGGCCTACTACGACCGGAAGCGGCGGGAGGGCAAGGGACACAAGCAAGCACTGCTGGCTCTCGCTCGCCGCCGGGTCAACGTGCTGTGGGCGATGATCCGTGACGGAGAGTGCTACCACGAGACACCTCCCGTCACACTCGCGGCTTGACATCACGATTGGGAAGTTCCTTTCCATGGCGTGTAGCCGTCTTTCGTGGAAAGCGGAGTTCTTGACCGCTCCGTCCAGAACCTAATCCTTTCTGGACGGTACGGTCAAGAACTGGGTATGGTGGAGGCATGGCACGACCCCGAAAGTTCGACGAGGCCCAAGTACTGCAGCTTGTTCGAGACCGGTTCTGGTCCTGCGGATACGCGGCGACCAGCGTGGATGACATCCTCAAGGACACCGGCCTGGGCAAGGGCAGCCTCTACGGCGCTTTCGGTGACAAGCGAAAACTGTTCCTGCGTACCTTCGACGAGTACTGCGCGGAACTGGTCGACGACGTGCGCAGCCGCCTCGACGGACCGGACGAGGGTGCGCTTGCCCGCCTGAGCGCTCTGGTGCTGGCCATCGCCGAAGCAACGGTGGGCGACACTTCCTTGCGAGGCTGTCTCCTCGCCCGGGGCACTGCGGAGCTGTCAGGTCTCGACCCCGAGATCCGTGCGATCGCACAACGCACCTTTGCCGTCTTGGAGGGGCTTGTGGCCGACTCCATCGCAGCCGCTCAGCGCTCGGGCGGCATCAGCGCCGATGCTGACCCGGGCGGGCTCGGGGCCCTCGTGCTGGCCGTGCTCCGCGGCATCGAAGCACTCGGCAAGGGAGGCAGCAGCCCGGAGACGCTGCGCAGCGCCGCTGAGACCGCTCTGGCGCTGCTCCCTCGTCCCTAGAAGCGGGAAGCTGCGGCACCAACTCTTCGACAGGTCGCCTCGCCGGGTGGCTCTCACTCCGGCGGGCCATGCCTTCCTGCCACGGTCCCGGCGTCCGGCCGGTATGTTGCCCCCCGCCTGTGACAGTCACTAAGGTCGCTCGGGTGACTGCCGGGTCGGCCATGGGCCACGCACGAGTGAGGTTCCCGGCCTCGGCGTGAGCACGAGGCGGGCAAGAGGCCCGCCCCCTTCTCCGCGTCTTAGCTCCCGGCGCCCGCATACGGCGCCCCATTCCAGCGGATCCCAAGACCGGAGACACACCACTGATGTCCCATGACCAGCAGCACCCACATGAATCCGAACTGCCGGCGGCAGGCGTCCAACTGAACCACACCGCCATCTACGCAAGCGACCGGCACCTGTCTGCCGAGTTCCTCGCCGCGGTCCTGGGCTTGAGGGTCGGCGCCCCCTTCGGGCCGTTCCTGCCCGTCGACCTCGGCAACGGCGTGACGCTCGACTACTACGAGAAGAGGGACGAGCCGATCCAGTCGCAGCACTACGCCTTCCTCGTCCCCGACGAGCAGTTCGACGCCGTCATCACCCGCCTGGAGGCGGTCGGGGTCACCTACTACGCCGACCCCAGCCACACCCAACCCGGCCGGATCAACCGTCTATTCGGTGGTCGCGGCGCCTACTTCGACGACCCGGACGGTCACAACATGGAGGTCATGACTCGGCCTTACGTCCGCCCTTAGACCGCGACAGGCTGTGATCAAGGGATGACTCGGGTGAGGTCGCCGGGGGCGCAGGAGGGCGGCTTCCAGCCGGAGCCGTCACCGACGCCGGACGCATCGTCGCCGGTCACGCTCGGGATCGGCTCGCGCCCTAGCGGCCCTTGCGCACAAGGTCGGTGATGCGTTCGCCCTCGCCGATCGTGAGCGGACCGGTCTCCTCCGTGGGATCGCCGACTCCCAGCGCGGCCCCCAGCGTACGGCCGTGCAGGTCGAGGACGGCCTCGGTCAGGGTGGTGAGATCGGCCATGGCGGCGCGGGCGCGGACCCAGCCGGTCAGGCCGATGCCCGCGGCGACCAGCACGGCAGGCCACCACACCGCGGTGAGCAGAAGGTAGGGCACGGCCCAGGTACCAGTGGCGACCGCGGCGGCGAACGCCGAGTGCGCGGCGGTGAGTTCGGCACGTGCCGGGTCGGGGAGAACCAGCCAGAGCCTCGACCAGCCATAGGCCAGGTCGAGTCCGTAGCGGTGGTACGCGATCGACTCCACCGCGTGGATACGGTCGCCCATCCAGGTCGGCCTGCCCGGTTCAGCCATGGCCAGTCGGGTGATGCGCTCGGCCACGGTGTCGATCTGGTCCTGCTGCTCGCGGGTGCGTGTGCCCGGGGTCGCGCGTTCGAGTGTCCGGCGTTCCTCGACGAGTTGGTGCCACCGCGCACGCCGGCGCGCCGTCCGCGCCACCGCGACCGGGTCGAGGGGGCGGGGCCACTGCCCCAGCCAGACGCGCCGGGTGACTCCGGCCAGCGCCTGTACGACGAAGCCCACACCAGCGGCGGCCGCCAGCACGGCCACGACGAGCAGCGCCTGTGCCCCGGCCGGCAGGTCCGCGACCGTGGCGGCGGCGTCCTCGGTCCGCCGGGTCAACAGCGGGACGTTCCACGCCTCTGCATGGCCAAGCCCGACGGACAGCCACGCCGTGCCGAGGAAGAACGCACCGGGCAGTACCAGCAGGCTGACCCACCGATCGGCCAAGGTCTTGGCCAACTGGTCTAAGAAACCGCCCACTTGCGCTACCCCCGCTCCATGAGCCGGCCCAGGACGGCGCAGCGCGGGACCGCTCCCGCAGGGGGCGGCACGGCCGTTCGGTCGCAGGCGCCGTCCGGGCAGCGGAAGGTCTCCTGACGGGCGGTGCCCGGCCCGGCTCCCGGCAGTCCCGTCGCGAGCGTCCGCAGGGTGGTCTCACGATCGGTGTTGAGCAACTGACCCAGCAAGGCGAGCAACGGGCGCCGGGCCCGCGCCTCGATCACGATCCGTTCCAGCAGTTCCTGACGTTCCGTGGAGTGGAGCCTGGTCTCGCCGATCAGCTCGTCGAACTCCTGGCACAGCGTGGTCAGGGCCGATCGTTCGGCGTCCACCCGCTCCCCCTTCCCTCGGTCGGCCGATAGTCTCACGGGCGATGTCCTCCGACCACCGGCCCGATCCGGAACTCCTGAACCAGCAGGCGGTCGACCTGTTGAACCGGGCCACCCAGTTGGGTGACGCGGCCGTGCTGGGCACCTGCATCTCGTTGTTCCAGGGCATCGTCGCCATGACGCCTCCCCACCATCCCCACCGCGCCACCCGCCTGTACAACCTCGCCGAATCCCACCGGGCGCGGTACGCGTTGACGGGCCGACAGGACGACGCCGACCAGTCGATCGGCATCGGGCATCAGGCCGTCGCCGCCCTGCACGACGGTGACCCGAACTCCGCGCTGGTCCTGTCCAACCTCAGCGTCACTCATCTCCTGCGGTTCCAGCGGGCCGGGCACCCGAACGACCTGGACGGGGTCATCCAGTTCGGGGAACGGGCGATCGTCGCGACCGGCGCCGCCCAGAACATCGCGGTGTACCTGTCCAATCTCGCCGCGGGCTACCTGCTGCGGTTCGAAGAGACCGGGCATCTCGCGGACCTGGCCCGCGCCATCGACCACGGCGAGCGCGCGACGGCCGCCACTGACGCCCACGCCCCTCACCGGACGACAACCCTGACCAACCTCGGCGCCGCCTACTGGGCCCGGTTCGGACGTGCGGGCCATCCGGCGGACCTGGACCGCGCCATCGCCATCGGGGAACAGGCCGCCGCCGACACCGGCCACCCGAACCGGGCGACCGTCCTGTCCAACCTCGCCGCCGGCTACCACGACCGCTTCGAGCGGACCGGGAGCCTGGCCGACCTGGACCGGGCCATCGCGCACCAGGAACACGCGGTGGCCGCCGCCCCGGACGACGCTCCCGAGGGTGCGACCTACCTGTCCAACCTCGGCATGGCGTACCGGGCGCGGTTCGACCGGCTGGGGGCTGTGGCCGACCTGGACCGGGCCATCGACCACCTCGGCCGTGCGGTCGCCGCGACGCCCCACGGTCACCGCCAGTTCGCGACGTTCCGGTCCAACCTCGGTGTCGCGCACAGCGATCGGTTCGACCGGCTGGGGCACGTGGCCGACCTGGACCGGGCCGTCGCGCACCACGAACAGGCGGTGGCCGCCACGCCCGCCGGTCACCCGGACCTCGCACTCCGCCTGTGCAACCTCGGCACCGCGTACGACGCGCGGTTCGACCGGAACGGGAACCCCGTCGACGTGCACCGGGCCGTCGAGACCCTCGAACGCGCGGTCATCGTCATGCCCGCCGACCACCCGAGCCGGGCGACCGTTCTGTCCAACCTCGCGGCGGCCCTGCGCGGACGGTTCGACGGGCTGGGGGACGTGGCCGACCTGGACCGGGCCGTCGCGCACCACGAACAGGCGGTGGCCGCCACGCCTGGCGACCACCCGGACCTCGCCCACCGCCTGTCGAACCTCAGCCTCGCCCGCTGGTCCCGGTTCACCCGTGCCGGAGAGACGTCCGACCTGGACGCGGCCATCGACGCAGGGAGACGCGCGGTGGCCGCCACTCCGGACGACCACCCGAACCGTGCGCTGTACCTGAGCAACCTCGGCACCTCCCTCCAGCAACGGTTCGAGCACATCGGCAGCCTCCACGACCTGGACCGGGCCATCGGTCACAAGGAGCGTGCCGTGGCCGCCACGCCCCCCGACCACCCGAGCCGGGCGACGTACCTCTCCAACCTCGCGGTCGCCTACCAGACGCGGGCCCGGCGGAGCGGCGCCGAGACCGACTTCGACCGCGCCGTCGACCTCGGGCTCCTGGCGCTCGCGGCCACCCCCGCGAACCATCCCGACCGGGTACTGCGCCTGTACAACCTCACGCGGGCCCATCAGACGCGGTACGAGCACTCGGGCGACCCGGCCGACCTGGACCGCTCTGTCGACCTGGCGCAGGAGACGGCCGCCGCAGTCCCTTTCGACCATCCGGACCGCGCGCGATACCTGTTCAACGTCGGCAACGCCTACCGGTCGAGGTTCCAGCGGACCGGCGCCGCGTCCGACCTCGACCGCGCCGTGGACGCCGCGGAACGGGCGGTCGCGGCCACCCCCGACGACCATCCCAACCGGGCCACACGTATCTACCTCCTCGGGGTCTGTTACAGAAGGCGCTGGAACACCGACGGCGCACTCGACCGGTCGCGGATCGCCCGGCTCGCGGAGGGCGCGCTCGCGGCCACGACGTCGCCGCCCTTCGACCGGCTCCGCGCCTGCTGGGCAGCCGCCCGACTCGCCTACGTACTGGACGAACTGCACACCGCCCGGCTGCTGTTCGACACGGCGGTGAAGTTGCTGCCGTTGGTCGCGGCGCGGGAGACCTCGTCGGCGGACCACGAGCACCGTCTCGGCGCGAACCGCGGGCTGGTCGGCGAGACGATCGCCGTGCACTGCGCCCTCGACGATCCGGGCGGCGCGGTCCAGGCCGGTGAGCTGGGCCGGGCGGTCCTGCTGGCGGCCCGGCTGGACCTGCGGACACCGCTCGCCGACCTCGACGCCGCACACCCCGCACTGGCCCACCGTCTGCGCCGGGTCCGCGCCGCCCTCAACGCCCCTGATCCCCCGGCCATGGCGACGCCCGGCGGCCAGGACGTCGACCACGTCGACCGGCGCACATGGCTGTGGGCGGAGCACGACGCCGTACTGGCGGAGATCCGCCGACTGCCGGGCCTGGACCGGTTCCTGCTGCCGCCGACGTGGAACGAACTGCGACCGACCACCACCGGCGGGGCAGTCGTCCTGCTCAACGCCGGCCTGCAGCGGTGCGACGGCATCGTCGTCACCGCCGACGGGCCCCCGCTGCTGGTGCCGCTACCCGAACTGCGGCTGGCCGACGTCGAGGGGTGGGCCACCGAGCTGACCGAAGCGACGCACGACGCCGGCTCGTACACCGGCGAGCTGCGTCGGCAACGGGTGCTGACTGAGCTGCTCGGCCGGCTGTGGGACAAGGCGGTCGAGCCCGTCCTCGACGCGGTCGAACGCCGGCTCCGTCCGGACGACGGAGTACTGCCCCGCGTGTGGTGGATACCGACCGGACCGCTCGGGCTGCTGCCGCTGCACGCTGCCGGGCATCCCGGTCGGCCCGGTGCGCTCGACCGGGTGATCTCGTCGTACACGCCCACCCTGCGCGCCCTCGCCCGTGCTCGCGAACGCCCGGCCGCGACAGCTCTGCGCCGGCTCACCGTCGCCCTCGACCGGACCCCGGGTCTGCCGGACCTGCCGGCCACCGCCGCTGAGGCAGCGAGCTTGCACGCCGCCCATCCGGACATGCCCCTGCTCACCAACGAGCAGGCCACCGCCGCCCGCGTGACCGGCGCACTCCCCGAGGCAAGCTGGGCACACTTCGCCTGCCACGCCGGCACCGACCCCGACGCGCCGTCCGAGGGCGGGCTTCACCTCCACGACGGTGTGCTGTCCGTCGCGGAGATCGGCCGCCGCAACCTCCACGAGGCCGAACTCGCCTACCTGTCCGCGTGCTCCTCCGGACATGTCGGCCGACGGCACGCGGACGAGTCCATCCATCTCGCCTCCGCGTTCCAACTGGCCGGGTTCCGGCACGTCGTCGCGAGTCTGTGGCCACTGGACGACCACGTCGCGGCCGGCGCGGCCGACCACTTCTACCGGTTGATGCCGGACACGCCGTCCGCCGAGGACGCGCCGTTCGCGCTCCACCGGGTCATCCAGCGGCTGCGCACCAAGCACATCGGCCGACCTCACCTGTGGGCGTCACTGATCCACAGCGGGCCGTGATCCGCGCAGCAACCGTGTCGGTCGATCCGAGAACCTGTACCGGAACCGAGGTGATGAACGACAGCGCCCGGTGCCCGGCGAGGTGGTCGGCGAGCCACGATTCACGCACACGAGTCGTAGCGCGCCGGGGATCTCCTGGGTCGTGTCATCGGCTGCTTCGCGGGCTGTAGGGCTGGAGGAGCTGGTCGACGGGTGCGTAGTCGTCTGTGAGTGGTTGGGCGTCGCCGGTCCAGGAGGTGAGGTCGTCACCCGTGGTGATCTTCCAGCCGGTCTGCCGGGCGTCCAGCGCTTCCCGGATCGCGCGTAGGTCGACCGGCCGGTCGGAGGCGAGCGCCACCAGATTGCCTCCCTCGGGGGTGGCGGTCGGGTCGAGGCCGATGTCGGTGGGTTCGCCGACGACGGCGACGTACTCGAAGGTCTCGCTGAGGGTGGCTACTTCGGCGCGTGCGAAGGCCAGCTCACCGTGATCGATGAGGTTGACGACGTACAGGCCGTCCTCGTTGAGCACCCGCCGTATGTCAGTCATCGCTTCCACCGTAGTGAGGTGCCACGGCACGCTGACGCCCCCGAAGGCGTCGCCGACGACGAGGTCACGACTGGCGGCGTCCAGCCGCCGCAGGCCGAGCCTGCCGTCCTCGGTGCGGACGTCGATACCGGCCTGTGATCCCAGACCGAGTTGGTCGCGGTTGAGGCGCACGACCCCGCTGTCGATCTCGGATACAAGGCTGCGTGTCCCGGGCCGCGTGGCCGCGAGGTAGCGGGGAACGGTGAGCCCGCCGCCGCCCAGGTGGTAGGCAGTGAGCGGCTTACGTTCGGGAAAGGCGGTGTCGACCACCGACGCGATGGCGCGTACGTACTCGAACTCCAGGAAGGTCGGGTCGTCGATGTCGACGTAGGAGTGCCGCAAGCCGTCCAGAACGAGTGTGCGTCCGCCGCCCCTGTCGGGGTCTGCGACGACCCGTGCGCAGTGGTACTTGGTCTCCGTGTCGCAGCCGCCGGGCGCGACCGTGGACGCGAGGCCGCCGGCGACGACCACGAGTGTCAGGGCAGGGGTGCCGCGCCACCCGCGCGTTCGCCACTCGACCAGCGCCGAGCCGGCCAACAGCAGTGTTCCGAGGCCGATCAGTATGCCGCTGACCGGCAACCGCGACACGAGGACGAAGCCGGTGAGCACGGTGCCGGCGATGGCGCCGACGGTGCCGACACCGGACAGTCGGCCGACAACCGTTCCGGTCTCGGCGAGGCTGGTCAGACGCAACTTGGTCACGATCGGCGTCACCGCGGAGAGCAGCGCGCCCGGCACGAGGATGGTGCACGACGCGATCAACAACAGCATCGCCGGTGCCCACTCCGCAGTGGTGCGCAGCACGGCAGGGGTGAGCGCCACGACCGCTCCCGACACCCCGAGCGAGGGGCCGATGAGCCGGCGGGGATTGACATGGTCGGCGATGCGTCCGCCCAACCAGGAGCCGAGAGCGATCGCGGTGAGGGCGATGCCGATCACCAAGGTGCTGGTCTCGAGGGTGAGGCCGAGGTAGGGAGCCAGCAGCCGTAAGGCGACGATCTCGACCACCAACACCGCGGCCGAAGACCCGAACACAAGCACGACAGCGGCACGGGGACCCAGGCCGTGGTTGCCAGTCCTGCCCTCGGCGACAGGCGAGGAAGACGATCCGGTCACGGGCGACATCCTTGCATGCGACTCACGGTCCACATGCCTCTGCTGCGTCTCCCCGGACTCCGCTTCGCTCATCTTCCGACCCTTTCCATCATCTGGATGAAGAGCGTCGACGACGCCCCTGGGCTCCAGCTCAACCACTAACATCCGACAATGCGCACATCCCCATCACTGCTGCGGGCGTTTCGTCCCCAAGTCCAAGAGCGTCTCTACGACTTCTACGAGGAGCTGCGGAGCGCCGACGACCTCTTCTGGGACCGCCACCTGGACGCCTGGGTCGCGACCGGGCACGCAGTGGTCAGCAACGCCGCGGCGGACCCGAGGTTGTCCTCGGTGCGCTATCCCGACATCGCAGCCGTCTCCGCGGAACTGCGCCCGCTGGCCCGCGTACTGAGCCGGCAGATGCTCTACAACGACGCCCCCGACCACCCCCGGCTGCGAGCCCTGATCAGCAAGGCCTTCACCCCCAGGGCAGTAGCGACGCTCCGCACCCGGATCACCGAAGCCGTCGACCGCATCATCGCCCACGCCGCGCCGACCGGCCGGATGGACATCGTCGCGGACCTGGCCCGCCCCCTGCCGCTCACCATCATCTGCGACCTGCTCGACGTGCCCCAGCGGGACCGCCCCGCCCTCGCCGCCTGGTCCGAACCGATCGCCGAAGCCATCGGCAACTCCCGGCTCGACGCCGACGGCAACCGCGCGGCCTCGCAGAGCATGGCCCATCTGCTCACCTGCCTCCGCGAACTCCTCACCCGCCACGACACTCCGCCCGCCCCCCACAGCCTGCGCGCAATGGTGACCGCACAGGCGCAGAACACCGACCAGGACCTCGACGAACTCCTCGCCAACTGCGCCCTGCTCCTGATCGCCGGCCACGAGACCACCACCCACTTCATCGGCAACGCGACGCTCGCCCTGCTACGCCACCCGCACGCGGCCGATCAACTGCGCCGTCGGCCCGATCTGATGCCCGCCGCGGTCGAGGAACTCCTGCGCTACGACGCCCCGGTGCAGCTGATGCTGCGCCGGGCCCGGCAGGACCTCGACCTGGCGGGCCGCACCATCGCCGAAGGCCAGGCAGTGCTCCTCGTGTGCGGTGCCGCCAACCGGGATCCGGCCGTGTTTCCCGATCCCCACGTTCTGGACTTCGAGCGGTCCGGCGGACGGCACATGGCTTTCGGGCACGGACCGCACTTCTGCCTCGGCGCGGCCCTGGCCCGACTGGAAGGCGCGATAGCCCTGGAAGCACTCCTCACTCGGCTCCCCGGCCTGCGCCTCGACGGCGACTCGCCGCAGTGGCAGCGCAGCCTCAACTTCCGTGGACTCACCCGTCTGGACGTCGCTTTCACTCCCCACCCTGCCGACCCCAACCGCACGACGCATGCCGGCGAGTGCCCCGCCCAGACGGTGCCCGGCAGCGTCGGAGGCGCTTGACCGCGGCCGCGGCGGAGTGGCACTGGGCGGCCGGACCGGCAGCGATCAGCCGCTCGCTGCTGCCAGGTTGCTCGGTGTCCTCCACAAGAAGGGGAGGACATCCCCCGTACTCCTCAGCGTGGTGTGTACGCGAAATCGCGCGATACGGCCCATGAACTCCCATGACCCGCGTGGATAGAGTCACCGCCGACCCAGCCGCTGTGGTCGGGAGGAGCGTCCGTGGGCATCAACCCGGGCCATGCGAGCCGGACGCACACCCGGCCCGGCCTGGCGGAGATCGGTGAGCGCCGTGTCATCGCTCTCGTCTATCTGGCGGGGGTGTCGGCGGCCGTCGCGCTGGGGCGGTTCGTCCCGCTGGAGACGGGGGTCAGAGATGGCTTCGGGCTCTCGCTCTCGGCTTTCGGCTGGCTGGTCTCGGGGATCACCGTTGTCGCGGCCTGTCTGGCCATGCCGGCGGGGCTCTGGGTCGCGCGACACGATGTGGGCCGGGTCCTGTCCGCAGGGCTGGGCGTCATGCTGCTGGGCGGGGTGCTCGAGGTCATGGCCCCTGCGGCCGTCGTGCTGTACGGCGCCCGGGTGCTGGAGGGGGTGGGGTATCTGGCGGTCGTGGTCACGGGTCCGCTGGTGCTGTCCGCCCGCTGCGGGCCCGCGACACGGCACCGGGCACTCGCGCTGTGGAGCACCTTCGTCCCGGTGGGCATGGCGGTCGCCTCGGCCGTCGGAGCGCTCGGCGGCACGGTGGGCTGGCGAGTCGCCGGCGCGCTGACGCTGGTCCCTGGGCTGGCCGCCCTCGCCGGCGCTTCGGGACGGCTGACCGGCATACGGGGCGAGGCGGGCGACCGTCGTGTCCGTCACGGCGGGGGCATCGGTCCCGTGCTCCGGCTCTCCCTCTCCTTCGCCCTCATCGCGCTGCTCGGCGTCACAGCGGTGGCCCTGCTGCCGAGCCTCGCCACGGACCGGAGCGTGGGCTCGACGGTCGGCGGAGTGACCGCAGCCGTGGTGTCGCTGGCCGGCGTGCCCGGCGGGCTGCTGGCGGGGCTGCTGCTGGGCCGGGGAGTCCGGCCGCGCGCGCTCTCCGCGGCCGTGCTCGTCCTGCCGTGCGCCGCGGTGGTGACATACCAGGTCACGCCCTGGGCGGCCGTCATCGCAGGCGCGGCCGTGCTGCAGTTCACGGGCGGGCTGGTGCTCGCCGTGCTGTACGCCGGCGTGCCCTCCGTCGCGCGTACGCCGTACGAACTCGGGCGTGGCTACGGCCTGTTGAATCAGGCGGGCAGCGTCGGCACGCTCCTGGGCCCGCCGGCCTTCGGGTTCGCGGTCACCCGCGCCGGCTGGACCTCGGCGACCGTCCTGGTCACCGCGGTCGCTCTGACCGGTCTGGCGCTCTTCCTGGCGGCGACCAGGCGTCCGGAACCGTCGGCACCGTGAACCCGGACTGGTAGGCGAAGGCGACGAGTTGGGCGCGGTCACGCAGGCCGAGCTTCTCGCGCAGGTGGTACACGTGCGAGCGTACGGTCGCCTCTTGAAGCGTCAGTTTGGCGGCGATGTCCGCATCCGTCAGGCCTGCCGCCACCAGGAGCAGGATCTCGCGTTCGCGTGGGGTGAGGGTGCGCAGGCCCTGCTGTGCCGCGGCGACGGGCTGGGCGTTGCGCCAGTAGAGCCAGCCGATCAGGCGCCTTGTGACCGGGCCACTGGTCGCGGCCTCGCCCGCGGCCAGGGCGCGCACCGCGCGGATCAGCTCCTCGGACGGAGCGTCCTTGACCAGGTACCCGTACGCACCCGCCTCCAGCGCCTTCATGACGATCGCGTCGTCGGTGCGTGCGCTGAACACGAGCACTTCGGGGCGTGGTGCCGGCCATGCCGGGCCGGTCACCTCGGCGGCGACCTCCAGGCCCGAGCGCCGTGCCAGGCCGATGTCGGTGATCAGGACGTGGGGTGCGTGGTGCCGTGTCAGGTCGAGGGCTTCCGCCCCGTCTCCGGTGGCCGCGACGACGGTGATGTCCGGGTCGCGGGCCAGTGTGCCGGCGAGGCCGTCGCGCACCACGGGCAGTTCGTCGCAGATCAGAACGCGGATTGTCACTCGCCAACGGTAAGGGTGCTCGTCGAGCGTGAGGCCGAGCGGCTTCATACGGCGGATGCCCATCAGGTGGTGAGCGCCGTCGGCCTCGCGTAGAGGCGGAAGCCGCCCTGAGGGCGGGCGGAGGGAGGTGACGGGGCTGGTCTCCTCGTAGTGCCGGATGGTGCGCGGCGACAGCTCCGTCCCTGCCGCGGCCGCGCGCGGCCGCCGCGTGCTTCGGTCACTGCGCCGCGACGGCCGTCGTCCCTGGTTACGAGCAGCAGCCTGAGCCACCCGTGTCCGCGCTGGGCTGTCGGCCGTGGAGGTCGTCGTCGTGGCCGGCGGCGATTCGTGCCCATTGGGCGGTCGGCCGTCCGTCCTTGCGGAACTGCTGGCCGAGCGTCTCGTACGGCTGCGGCCAGCCCGATGGGGAGTCCTCCCAGGTCTCCTGCCGTCCGTGGACCGTCATGTCAAGGATGCCGTAGGACGGTGCCATGGGTTCGACGCCACGACCGGTGGTCCAGTACGTCTCGTAGACGCGGTCCCCGTCGCGGAGATAGCAGGCCTTCATCCCGAAGTGGCGGTCGGCCAGGAGTCGTTCGAGCGACTCGGCGGGTACGGAGTACCAGGGCATCTCCCAGCCCATGAAGCGGCGGTAGCGGTCGGACTCCTCGTAGGGGCCCTGGCAGAAGACGGCGAAGGTGACGTCACGCTGGTGCAGGTAGGACAGTTCGCGGACCTGGCCGGTGAAGAACGTGCAGCCCTCGCACTGGTCGGCGGCGGTGTGGCCGTCGTGCCACATGTGGTACGACACGAACAGCTGGGTGCGGCCCTCGAAGACGTCGATCAGGGGAACGTGCCCCTTGCCCCCGACGAGCGGGGTCCACGGGTCCACCTCGGTCATGGGCAGCCTTCGCCGGGCGGCGGCGATCGCGTCGCCCTCGCGGGTGTGCGCCTTCTCCCGGACGCGCAGGGTGTCGATGGCGGCCAGCCACTCCCGGCGGGAGACGACCGGCGGCTTGTTCACATCAGTCATGGCCGTACTGACCGGGCGACTGGCAGCAATTCATCGGTGGCGCCCGTGGCGGGCGCCGCTAACCGAACCGAGCTTCCGGAATCTCGCTCAGCCCGCGCCGCCGCCGCGTGCCTCGGCGAGGAGCGCACGCAACTGCTCCACCGTGGGCAACGGGCCGACTCGACAGGACAGGCTCGCTGGTTGCCCTGGCGGTGCCAGCGGGTCGGTGCCGTTGATCAGGAGGGTGGGTGAACCGTGCATGCCCAGACGCTCGGCGTCCGCGGTGTCGGTGATCTCGCGCCAGGTCACTGCGGCGTCTGCCGGTTCACCCAGGGCGAGGGACAGGCGTTCGCGCAGCAGTGGAGCGTGCGGGCATCTCGGTACGACCAGCACGGTCAGGTCCATCGGGGCCTCCTCCTCGAAGTGGCGCCGACCTATCCGGCGGCGGCGTTCAACCGCTCGGGGTCCAGGACGGTGATACGGCCGCGAGCCAAACGGAGCAGGCCGCGGCCGGCGAATTCGTGCAGGACCTTGGTGGTCGTCTCGCGTGAGGTGCCGGCCAGGGCGGCGAGTTGTTCGTGAGTGAGGGCGATCTGCGGGTGGCGTGCCATCGCCGGCAACCTGCCGGCGGGGGTGTCGGCGCGGGCGGCGAGGGTGGTCAAGGTGGCGGCGATGCGCTGGGGGACGGACTTGAAGACGCTGTCGGACAGGCGCTGCTCGAGATCGGCGACTCGGCGGCCGACGATCTCGGTGATCCGGGCAGCGATCCGCGCGTCCGACAGCAGGAACCTGTGCACGTCGGCGCGGCTCATCACGCACACCGTGACGTCGTCGAGGGCCTCGGCGAAGTTGTCGTACATCCGCTGGCCGAGCAGCGCCATCTCGCCGAAGATCGTGCCGGGGCTGATGATCGCGCAGGTCAGGGCGCGGCCGTCGGCGGAGACGCGGAAGATGCGGACCCGTCCGCGTTTGAGGATGAACAGCACCTCGTTGAGCTGCTGCGGGGAGTGGAGGATCTCCCCGGCGGAGTAGGTCTTCATGGGGGCCGCTTCGGCGATCGCCTCCATCTCCGGCTCGGACAGGTCGCGGAAGATGTCGACCTCGGACATGCACCAGGTGCGGTCCGGATCGTCGGCGGCATCGTCGCGTTCGATCATGTGCGTGGTCTCCTCGCGTCGCCCCGGCGCCCAGGGCGGTGGTGCGGTGCCCCACGGTGGGCCGGCCAGTGCGGCGGTGCTCTCGGCCAGACAGTAGGACACCGGGCCGCCGCCGGGGGTGCTGCCACGCTGGGCAGCACCCCGTGGCAGGGGCCCGGGGCCGCCCGGAGACGCGAGCGGTGCCGGCGTCATCGCCCGGCCGAGCTGGTCCGCCTGCCCATGGTCCGGGCGAGGCCGACGTAGGTCAGACCGGCGAGCAGCCCGAAGACCAGGTGGCCGCCGAGGCTGGAGCTGGTGACGTCGTTCCACTCGAAGACCGGCATGCCCAGGTTGGCGGGCATGATCCACAGGGCACCGAGGGTCCACCAGACGGCGCCGTAGACCAGTCCGAGGACGACGGCGGGCGCGAGTTTCTGGGCGAACTCGCCGAGCAGGACGCCGAAGCCGATGCCCGCGAAGAGGGCGATGGCCAGGTGGATCAGCCACCCGACGAAGGCGTTGGCGGAGCCGAGCAGCCCGGCCACCATGGTGATCATCGCGGTGTCCGCCATCGGCCGCGACACCGACATCCAGATGCCGAACCCGACCCCGCCGACCAGTCCCGCCGCAGCGCCGTAGAGCGCGTGGACCGGAATGACGGCGGTGGTGGGAGATACCCGCAAGGTGATGGTCATGGTGACGGCTCCTCTCCTGCCACGGCCCTTTCGCTGCCTCTTCCTTCTGTCGACTCCGACGCTAGGAGCCGTGCGGCGTGCAGGTATGTGAGGGCGCTTACGTACGGGCCGGTAGGCCATTGCGGTCAGCGGGGGGCCGACGAGGACCTTGCCGCAACCGTGGCCTCAGCCGGGCGAGGACCACGCGGGCGGCCTCCTGCGGCAGCCCAGGACGCAGCCGTACGACCTCCGCGGGAGGGTCGCCGGGGCGCTCGCCTTGCTCGGCGGCCGGCCGGACGGAGCCGTAGCGCCGCTCACCGCCCCGCCCGGCGCTCCGCCTCCTCCTTGACCGAGGCGAGCGTCGCCTCCCAGCGGGCGGCCACCAGCCCGCCCCACCGGGTCCCGGACCAGCCGGAAGTCGATCCGCTCGGGCCGGGGAAACGCACCGTGTCCACGGTCACCGCCGTCAGCCGCCCGCCCGCGAGTGGCGTGAAGTGCTCGGCCAGCACCTTCAGCCTCCCCCGCATCGCCCGCATCACCCGCGGGGTCCGCCCCAGATACGGCCCCGCCACCACGCCGAAGACCACCTCCCGGGGCGCCGCGACATCCACCATCCGCGGCCCCAGCGGCCGGATCCGCCGCCCCACACCCACATCGACGCACAACGCCCCGGTCACCAGCCCCAGATACACCGCGGCCAGCCCGCCACCCGCACCCACCGCCCACCCCGCCATCCGCACCGGCCGAGCACCCGTCACCGCCGGTCCTCCGGCACCGCTTCCTCGACCATGACGCCCTTCCCGAAGGCGACATGGTTCTTGATCCGCCTGGCGAACGGGGTGGGGTGCGGGTAGTACCAGGCCGCGTTCGGGTTGGTCTGCCCGTCAACAGTGACCGTGTAGTAGCGGGCGATCCCCTTCCAGAAGCACAGCGACCGCATTCGGCTCTCCGTGAAGTACCTGCGGTCGAGCGACTCGGGCGGGAAGTAGTGGTTGCCCTCCACCACGACCGTACGGTCCGCCTTGGCGAGTACCGCACCATGCCATACGGCGCGCATCATGAGCGTCCACCTCCAGGCGGGACGAGAATCCTGACGCCGCGACGTTAGAACGCCGGCTCCGCTCACCTCGGTGATCCCGCTTACAGTGTGGCGCCGTTGCCGGCAGCGTGAGGCGTCCGGTCAGACGGGCGTCCAGCCGGGCGCGACGCCCCGACCACCACCCTTTCCGATAGGCAGCAACTTAGGTTAGCCTTCCCTCATTTCACCTGTTGCTCCGTTGTTCCTTTCCCACCTGCATCTCGTCCCGTCCCTGTCCCTCCCCTGTGCGCCAGAGAGAAGCAAGCCCATGACCGCAACGACGTCCCGCTCGGACGCTTCGTCGGGCCCGTCCCGGCGTCGCCTGCTCGCAGCCGGCGGCGCGCTCGCCCTCGGCCCCCTGCTTGCCGCATGCGCCAACGACGACAAGGGCACGCCCGACTCATCGGCCGAGGCCACCGCGAGCAGCGGACCGTGGTCCTTCAAGGACGACCGCGGCCGCACGGCCACAACCGACAAGAAGCCCGAGAGGATCGTCGCGTTCGTCAGCACCGCCGCCGCCCTCTACGACTACGGCATCGAGTGCAAGGGCGTCTTCGGCCCCAGCGAACCGGTGAACGGCGAGCCCAACCCGCAGGCCGGTGACATGGACGTGTCCGAACTGACCAGCCTGGGCACCGCGTGGGGACAGTTCAGCGTCGAGAAGTACGCCGCCCTCCAGCCCGACCTGCTGATCAGCAACATGTTCCCGCCGCCGGGACTGTGGTACGTGCCGGAGGAGAGCAAGAACAAGGTCGAGTCCCTCGCACCGACCGTCGGGATCAGCGTCGCCCGGACCTCCCTGCTCAACCCGCTCAAGCGCACCGCCGAACTCGCCGAGTCCCTCGGCGCGGACCTGAGCGCCAAGAAGGTCACCGCCGCCAAGGCCCGTTTCGAGAAGGCGGTCGAGACGCTGCGTACGGCGGCGAAGGCCGGCGGCGGGCTGAAGGTCATGGCCGTCACCGGCGACAAGGACAACTTCTACGTCGCCGTTCCCGACTCCTACTGCGACCTGAATTACTTCAAGGACCTGGGAGTGGAGTTCGTCGAGGGCAAGAAGTCCGATGAATGGGGCTTCTGGGAGTTCCTCAGCTGGGAGAACGCCAACAAGTACCACGCCGACCTCATCATGGTCGACAACCGCTCCACCTCCATGTCCTTGGAGCAGCTGAACGAGAAGGCCACCTGGCGCCAACTGCCCGCGGTCAAGGCCGGCCAGACCACGTCCTGGTCGATGGAGGAGCGCTTCAGCTACGCGGGATGGGCCCCGGTGGTCGAACGCCTCGCCGCGGCCGTGGAGAAGTCGAAGAAGCTCGACGCGTAGCCCAGGAGGTGCCGTCCCACGCCCCGGCACCGGCCCCGCCCGAGCGGCGACCGAACTCGGCGACGTCCAGGAGACGTTGCTCATCCCGCTCTACGCATGTGCGGTGGAGATGGTCGACGCGATCGCATACGACTTCAGCCGGTTCGACGGTGCCAAGAGCCTGCTCGGCGCGAATCCGCGGACGCTGCGGTTCGACGCCTGGATCGCCGGCTTCCTCCGGCAGCACCCCTCGGGCACAGTCGTGGAGATCGGCACCGGCATCAGCACCCGGTTCGAACGGCTCGACAACGGCACGGTGCACTGGAGGCACATGCTCGCCGCCTCGGTCACCGACCCGGCCTGGATCGACGAGGCCCGGCGGAACTGGACCACCGGCACCCGGGCGTCCAGTTGGCCGACTCCCGCACCTCCCCCGCTGGCCCGCCCCCGTGGCAGGCCGGCTCAACCCGGCGTATCGCCTCACGCTGCGCACCGCGTCGGTACTGCGAGGTCTGGCTTGCTGAATCCCGGTCGGCCCGCGGTGCGGCGATCGGTCGACCAGAAACAGCGGCCCGCTGGTGCGGCGGTACGACGACTCCGGCGCTCAACTCGGCCCGCCGCCAACCAAGTTGTCGCCAAGCGCAACCTGGCAGACTCCCCGGTCTCGATCCGCAGCCGTGGCCCTGCGGCCGGGGCCGGCAGAGGCCACCCGGCGGGGTCCGGGCCAGGTGCAAGATCTCCGCTCACGCGTTGAAGGGTCTTGCCGTGGACAGGTTCGAGCAGAATGAGAAGGCGCCGGTAACCGGGGGCATCTGCCTGCTGACCGCCGTCAGCCCGCGCAGGGATGAAGGCAACAGCCCGACCGGGATCGTCGGCCGGTGCCTGGCACGACAACTCCTCGCCATGGGCCGGCATGTGCGGGTGATGGCCGAGACGGACCAGTGCGGTGGCTGGCCCGACACGGTCGAAGTCGTGGAAGCGTCCATCACCCGGCCGCTGGAGTGTGCCCGGGCCTTCGACGGTGTCGGGGCCGTGTTCCTCGCCGGTGCCCGTGCGTCGACGGTCCAGGACGCCCTCACTCTGGCGCGGGAAGCCTCCGTCGGCAAAGTCGTCTTGTTGTCGTCTCACGGGCCGGAGTACGAAGAGGCGAATCCGCCGGAGCACTCGGGTCTCGCCTGGACGCACATCCGGCCGTCGGCGGTGATGGGTGCCGTCCTCGAGGGCACCTACCCGGCGACAGGTTCGGACTGGCCTGACACCGTTCGCGCCGACGGGGTGGTCCGGGAGGCTTTCCTCAACCAGGGCCACTACCCCTTCATTCATGAGGAGGACCTCGCCGCTGTCGTGGCTGCGGCCCTGATCAGCGATGACTACACCGGGACGGTCGTCGAGGCCGTGGGCCCGCCGCTGAGCACACGCTCACGGGTACGGAGCATCGCCACCGCTCTCGGCCGCGACATCGACACGGTCGATCTGGCACCGGACCAGAGCCGGGCGATCTGGCGACGTCTTGGTTGGCCAGATGGTGCGATCGACGTGACGCTGTACGCACTCGAAGAGTACGGCGCCCACTTCGCCGAACTCGTTCAGTGGACACTCGACCAGCGGCCGTCCGTGCAGGACATCATCGGCCGCCCCCTGCGCACCTACGACGACTGGGTGAGCGAGAACGTCGACTCGTTTCGCTGACCTCGGCCCGCTGAGCACGATCTCCCGCCAGGGCCGTGCACTGTTCAAGGTCGCTGACGAGGCGGGGCGGCCGCTGCGTATCGGGAAACGGCCGTGGCCGACGCCGTCTCCCGCTTCCCGGCCCGCCCCCGACCCAGGGCCTTGGCCCTTGGCCCTTGGCCCTCACCGCGACGCCACCGGCGGTTCCGGCCGGGCAACGCGCAGATGCGGGGCCACGCTGCGGAGCTTCTCGCAGGTCTCCTCCCATTCGCGTTCCGGTGTCGACTGGCCCATCACCCCGGCGCCCGCGCGCAGCCAACTGCGCCCGTTCCGCTGGAAGACCGTGCGCAGGACGAGCGCGGCGTCGAGGTCGCCGTCGGCGTCAGCGGTGAACACGGCGCCGGCGTACAACCCGCGGGGTTCGCCCTCGTATCGGCCGATGGCCCGCAGGGCTCCCGGCTTCGGGCAGCCGGTGGCCGTGATCGCCGGGAAGAGTGCAGCGAAGGCCGCCCAGGGGCTCCGGTCGTCGGCGAGGCGTCCGGTGACGCGCGAGGCGAGGTGCTGCACCGATCCGCGCTCGCGGACCGTCATGAACTCCTCGACCACGACCGCGTCCCGGCCGCAGACCTCGCTCACTTCGTCGACGGCGAGGCGTACCGAGAGGGCGTGCTCGTGGATCTCCTTGGGGTCGCCGAGCAGGTCGGCGCGCAGGCGGGCGGTCTCGCCGGGGTCCGTCGCGAGGGCCCGGGTGCCGGCCAGCGGCTGGGTGGAGACGCGACGGCTGCTCCCGTCCACCTCGACGACCGTCTCGGGGCTGAAGCCGGCGGCCCGCCACCCGCCCAGGTCCAGCAGGAAGGAGCGGGCGGGAGTGTTGGCCCTGCGGCCCGCCAGGTAGGTGGCGGCGAGGTCGGGGCTGAGGTGCTCCGGCAGCGGCAGGGGACGCGAGAGGACGGCCTTCTGCAGGTGTCCCGCCCGGATGTCGGCCACGGTGCGGGCGACGGCGTTCTGATAGGAGCCGGTTCCGAAGCCGACAAGCCCCTCGGCGTCGGCGGGGCTCTCCCCCGCCTCCTCCGCAGGGCGGGAGAGCGCTTTGGCGATCAGAGGTACGTGTTCGGGGTCGGCCGTGCGGATGCGTGCCGTGCCCGGAGTCAGTTCGACCTCGGTGACCGGCAGCATGAGATGGAGCAGCGGGTCTTGTCCCGGGTCACCGGTGTCCGAGTGCAGCAGATGGGCCAGCTCGAAGGCGGCCCAGCCGTACGCCCGCCAGTCGCGGTGCGGCAGATGCGCGAGGGCCGCGGCGATCTGCTCCAACGGCGCCTGGTGGTCCAGGGGTTGGGTCAGCGATCGGCTCCCGCAATGGGCGGTCACCTGGTGGGCGTCCAGCGTGACGGTCGCGGCCGGTCCGGCAGCGTACGTCCATGCCCCGGCGCGCTCGTAGACCACGTACTCGCCGCCGAGGCCCGCTCGGGCGAGCCGCACCGCCGCCTCCGCCGGATCGTGCGGCGCCTCGACGATCTGCGCGGGCCCCGGCGCGGGCAGGGCGTCCGCCCAGGAGCTCCAGGTACCGGTCATGCGCGGGGACTTCCTTTCAGCTCTCGGGCCAGTTCTGTCAGTGCCTTCTTGTCGGTCTTGCCGACCGCCGTCACCGGCAGTGCCTCCAGGGCCTCCACACGGTCGGGGATCTTGTACGGCGCAAGACCGCGCTCCCGGAGGAAGGCGGCCAGCTCGCCACGGCCGGGAGCGTCGGCTCCGGGCGCGGGCACGACGAACGCGCAGGTGCGCTCGCCGAGCAGGTCGTCGGGTACGGGGACGACGGCGGTGTCCAGCACCGCGGGATGGTGGACGAGTTGTTCCTCGACCTCGGCGGCGGCCACCTTGTCCCCGCCCCGGTTGATCTGTTCCTTGACCCGGCCCTCGACGACGAGATGACCGGTGGGCGTACGCCGTACCAGGTCGCCGGTCCGGTAGTAGCCGTCGGCGGTGAACGCGGTGGCGTTGTGTTCGCCCGCCCGGTAGTAGCCGCGCAGCGTGTAGGGGCCGCGCGTGAGGAGCCGTCCGGTGGCGCCGGGCGGGACGTCGCGGTCGTACTCGTCGACGACGCGGATCTCGTCGTCGGGTGACAGGGGCCGCCCCTGGGTGTGCAGGACGATCTCCTCGGGGGCGTCCGGTTCGGTGTAGTTGAGCAGGCCCTCCGCCATGCCGAACACCTGCTGCAGTACGGGGCCGAAGGCGTCCCGCGCCTGTGCGGCGTGCTCGGGCAGCAGCCGGGCGCCGCCGACCTGGAGCAGCCGCAGCGACGACAGGTCCGCGTCGCCCCATTCGGCAGCCGCCGTCCACATGCGGGCCGTGGGCGGTACCAGCGCGGTCGCGGTGACGCCTTCGCGCTCGATGAGGGCGAACGCCGCGTCCGGGTCGGGTTCGTCCGTGAGGACCGCCGTACCGCCCGCGTGCAGGGCACCGAGGACGCCGGGGCAGCCGAGGGCGAAGTTGTGGGCGACGGGGAGGGCGGCGAGGTAGACGGTCCCTGGTCCGAAGCCGCACAGGTCGGCGCTGGCGCGCACGTTGTAGGCGTAGTCGTCGTGGGTGCGCGGGATCAGTTTGGGCAGGCCGGTGGTGCCGCCCGAGACCAGCAGCAGCGCCACCTCGGAGGCGTCGTCGGGGGCAGGGGGCAGGTCGGGGGCGCCGGGGCCGTCCAGCGGGGTGTGGGCTCCGGGGTCGCCGGCCACCAGGACATGCCGGAGGTCGGGGCTCTCCTTGAGGACCTCGGCGGCGAGGTCACGGTGGTCGAAGCCCTGGTGGACGTCCGGGACGACGTACGCGACTGCCTGGGACAGCCGGCACAGGTGGACTATCTCGCTGCGGCGGTGCAGTGGCAGGGCGAGGACGGGGATCGCGCCGAGCCGCTGAAGGCCGAAGAAGACGGTGAAGAACTCGGGGACGTTCGGGAGTTGGAGCACGACCCGGTCCCCCGCCCGGACGCCGAGCCCGGCGAGTCGGCGGGCGACGCGCTCGGCCTCCCGGGCCAGCTGCGCGCGGTCCAGTCGCCGCGTGCCGCACACGAGCGCGGTGCGCCGCGGATGGGCCCGGACCCAGGCCCGCAGTAGCCGGTCGAACGTTTCTCCTCGCCAGTGGCCGGAGGCCCGGTACTGCGCGGCGAGGTCCTCGGGCCAGGGCGTACAGCCGTCCAGCACGTGAATCCCCCTCTGGTCGTATCCCGCTCGGCGGGGCTTGTCGATCCCGCTCGTCATACTGTAGTAAATGAATATCATTTTCAATAACTGATGCCATCGAGGCTGGTGAAGCAGTGTCAGAACCCGATCTCCTACGGTCGATCCGTCCCCTGCTGGCGGACTGGCTCGGTCCGGACGCCGAGCGGGTCGGCCCCCACGACAACCTCATCGAGCAGGGCCTGGACTCCATCCGCCTGATGACCGTGTCCGCGGCACTGCGCCGCGACGGCATACGTCTGCCCTTCGCGGCCCTCGCCCGGACGCCGACGCTGCACGCCTGGGCGGAACTGGCCGGCGAGCGGAGCAGCCCCTCGGACGAAACCGTCGAGGCTGAAACCGTCGAGGCCGACGCGGCCGGCGACGCCGACGAGACCTCCCCCTTCGACCTGGCCCTCATGCAGCACGCCTACTGGGTCGGCCGTGGCACGGAGCACGAACTGGGCGGTGTGGCCGCCCACTTCTACAACGAGTTCGACGGCGAGGGCGTGGACCCGCAACGACTGGAGCGTGCCGTACGCGCACTGCTGGCCCGCCACGCGCAACTGCGCGCCGTGTTCGCCGACGACGGACGCCAGCACACGCCGACCGCCTCCGCCTGGCCCGGCCTGCGGGTGCACGATCTGCGCGAGCTGCCCGAGGACGAGGTGGAGAGCCGCCTGGCGGACCTGCGGGACGAGTTGTCGCACCGCATGCTGCGGGTCGGCGCGGGCGAGGTCTTCGACGTGCAGCTGTCGCTGCTGCCGGGCGACCGCACCCGGGTCCACCTCAACCTCGACATGCTCGCGGCCGACGCGCTCAGCCTGCGCGTCCTCCTCGCCGACCTGGCGGTTCTCTACCGCGGTACCGACTCCCTCTCTCCCATCGGCTACAGCTACCGCCGCTACCTCGCGGACCGTGCCGTCTCCGCCGAGAGAGACCGCGACCGGGCGCGGGACGCGGCCTGGTGGGCCGCCCGGCTGCCGGATCTGCCCGGCGCGCCCGCGCTGCCCGTCGCGCAGGGGCCGGTACGACCGCGGGTCGCGCGGCGCCACCACTGGCTGCCCCCAGAGGCACGGGACGCCCTGTTCGCCCGCGCGCACCGGCACGGGGTCACCCCGGCGATGGCGCTGGCCACCGCGTACTGCGAGGTGCTGGCCGCCTGGAGCGCCGAGCACCGCTTCCTGCTGAACGTGCCGCTGTTCGACCGTGAGCCGCTGCATCCCGACGTGCCCCTGCTCGTGGGCGACTTCACCGGTTCCGTGCTGCTCACCGCCGACATGTCGGGCGAGGCAACCTTCCAGGACCGCGCCCGCTCCGTGCAGGAACGCTTCCTCGGGGACGCCGCGCACGCCTCGTACTCGGGTGTCGAGGTACTGCGCGATCTGAACCGCGCCCAGCGGGGTGGTGGGCGCGTGCTCGCACCGGTGGTGTTCACCAGTGCGCTGAACCTGGGCGAGCTGTTCTCCGAGGACGTCCGCGCCTGCTTCGGGCGCCCGGTGTGGATCATCTCCCAGGGCCCCCAGGTGTGGCTCGACGCCCAGGTCACGGAGCTGGACGGCGGACTGCTGGTCAACTGGGACGCACTGGAGCAGGCCTTCCCCGACGGGATGCTGGACGCGATGTTCGCCGCGTTCCGCACGCTGGTGGACTCCCTCGCCACCTCCGACACATCCTGGGGCGCACCCGTACCGGACCTGCTGCCCGAGTCCCAGCGAGCAGCACGCGCGCGTGCCAACGCCACCGACGGACCCCGCAGCGGACTGCTCCTGCACGAGGACTTCCTGAGCCGCGCCGAACAAGCACCCGACCGGCCCGCACTGCTCTGGGGCACGGACGGCGTCCTCACCTACGGCGAACTCGCCGACCGGGCACGGCGCATCGCCGCCGCACTGGCAGCGCAGGCGATAGGCCCCGGCGATCGGGTCGCCGTCTGTCTGCCCAAGGGGCCCGAGCAGATCGCCGCCGTGCTGGGCGTGCTGACCACGGGCGCCGCGTACGTACCCGTGGGGCGCGACCATCCGCCGGCCCGCCGCGACCGCGTCCTGACCCGGGCGGCGGCACGGGTGGCCCTCGTCACCGAGGACACGGCGCCGCTGCCGGACGGTGTGGCGGGACTGACGGTGTCGGAGGCGCTGACGCACGCGCCCGTCAAGGAACCCGTGGCCGTCCCCGAGGACGATCCGGCGTACATCCTGTTCACCTCCGGCTCCACCGGGGAGCCCAAGGGTGTCGTCGTGCCGCACCGCGCCGCCCGCAACACGGTCGACGACCTCGACGAGCGGTTCGCGGTGACGGCGGACGACCGGACGCTCGCGCTCTCCGCCCTCGACTTCGACCTGTCGGTGTACGACGTCTTCGGGCCGCTGTCCGCCGGTGGCGCGGTCGTCCTCGTCGCGGAGGAGGATCGCCGGGACGCGGCGAGCTGGCACGCGCTGATGGCGCGGCACGGGGTCACCGTCCTCAACTGCGTGCCGTCCGTCCTGGACATGCTGCTCAGCACCGCCGGGGAAGGGCCTGCCGGACTGCGGCTGGTGCTGCTGGGCGGCGACTGGGTGGGCGTCGATCTGCCCGGGCGGCTGGCGAAACGCTCGCCGGGGTGCCGTTTCGTGGCGCTCGGCGGTACGACCGAGACCGCGATCCACTCCACGGTGTGCGAGGTCGTCGGCGGCACGGTGCCCGATGACTGGACTGCGGTGCCGTACGGCACGCCGCTGCGCAACGTACGGCTCAGGGTCGTCGACGTCCGGGGCCGGGACTGTCCGGACTGGGCGCCGGGTGAGCTGTGGATCGGCGGGGACGGCGTGGCCGACGGCTACCTCGGCGATCCCAAGCGCACCGCCGACCGGTTCGTCCGGTACGACGGGGTGCGCTGGTACCGCACGGGCGATCTGGCCCGCTACCGGCCCGGCGGCACCGTGGAGTTCCTCGGCCGGGCCGACTCCCAGGTCAAGCTGCGCGGGCACCGGGTGGAGCTGGGCGAGGTAGAGGCGGCTCTGGAGCGGGTGCCGGGTGTGGGGCGCGCGGTCGCTGCGGTGAGCAACGGAGTGCTGGTCGCGGCCTGCGCCCCGGCGCCCGGGTCCGGCGGTGAGCGCAACGAGGGCGTCCGGCCCCAGGTCGTGGCCGCGCGGCCCGATCCGCTGGAGGCGGAGGTCGTGGCGTATGTCATCGGCCGCGTCCTGGAGGACGGTCCGCGCCCGGGCGAGGAGATGCGCGGCCTCGTCCATCTGTGGCGGGACTGGCTGCACCGGCACGCGGTGGCGTTCGACGGGGACGGGTTGGCTGAGCGCGTCGCCGGGACCCGGCTCGCGCCCGTGCTCGCCCGCCTCGTCGAGCGGCTGCCGGACCTGCGCGCCATGGTCGCGGGCGAGCGCGATCCGCTCGAACTCCTCGACGACCCTGTGCTCGCCCCGGAGGCGGCGCTCGACGCACTGCCCGCGAGCGGTGAGGCCGCCACAGCGTGTGCCGACGCGCTGCGTGCGCTCTCGGCGGAGGCGGGCGGTCGTGTCGTGCGGGTCGCGGTCGTCGGGGCGCGTGGAGGGCTCGGCATCGAGCGAGTGGCTCAGCACCTCCCCGCGGATATGGTCCAGTTGACACTTCTCGACACGTCCGCCGCTCTTCTGGAGCGGGCCCGCGAGCGGTTCGCCGCGTCGCCGCACGACGTGCGCTGTCAGACGCTGCCCGACTGTGTGCTGCCGGAGGGGCTGCCCGGCACCTTCGACGCCGTGGTGGCGCTCGGCTCCCTGCACGCCTTCGACGATCCGGCCGCCGGTGTCGCCCAGGCGGCGGCGCTGCTGGCTCCCGGTGGCGTGCTGCTCGCGGTGGAGCAGGGCGGTCTGCCGCCGCTCGGCCTGATCTGCGCCGCCCTGCCCACCCGGGGTTTCGCCACCGCGGACCCCGCCCGTCGTGCCGCCGGCAGCCCGCTGCTGCCGCCCGCCGCGTGGGAGCAGCTGTTGCGTGCCCACGGTTTCACCGAGGTGGACACGGCCGTACGCCGTCAGGAGCCCGCGCTGCTGATCCGCGCGGTCCGTGACCCGGACGCCGCGCCGAGCGACACCGAGGCCGTACGGGCTGTCGCCGCCGGCCAGTTGCCGTCGTACATGGTCCCCGACCGGCTGGTCCTGCTGCCGGTCATGCCGCTCACCACGAACGGCAAGGTCGACCGGCGGGCCGTACGTGAACTCCTCGACCGGCATGTGGCGTCCGGTGCATCCGTACAGGGGCGGGGCACGCCTCCCCGTGCCGGCGCCGAAGAGCTGGTCGCCGAGGTGTGGCGGGACCTGCTCGGGGCACGCACGATCCATCGCGAGGACGACTTCTTCGCCGTCGGCGGTGACAGTCTGCTCGCCACACGGATGCTGCACCGGCTGGGCGAGCGCGGAGTGCGCGGCGCCCGGATCGCCGGTCTGTTCACCACCCCCGTGCTGAAGGACTACGCCGCCACGCTCACCCTGGACGGCCCCCGTCCCGCCCTCCCCGAGCTGGTGTCGGACCCCGAGCACGCGCAGGAGCCCTTCCCCGCGACGGATGTGCAGCGCGCGTACTGGCTGGGGCGGGCCGAGGAGATGCGGCTCGGCGGTGTCGGGGCGCACTACTACTCGGAGTTCGACGGGGCTGCCGTCGACCTGCCCCGGCTGGAGCTGGCCTGGCGGCGGCTGATCGACCGTCACCCCATGCTGCGGGCCGTCTTCGACGAGGACGGGCGTCAGCGCATCCTCCCGGCCGTACCCGAGTTCACCATCCCCGTCGCGGAGGGTGAGGAACAGCTCGCCGTGCTCCGCGAGGAGATGTCCCACCAGGTCCTCGACCCGTCCCGCTGGCCGCTGTTCGATGTCCGCGCGGTGCGCTACGGCGACGGTGACAGCGACGGCGACGGCGACGGCCGGACGCGGCTCGGTGTGAGCCTCGACAATCTGGTCCTCGACGGCCTCAGCATGATGACGGTCTTCACCGAGCTTGGCGTTCTCTACGCCGACCCGAGCGCCCAACTCCCTCCCGTAGAGGCGACGTTCAGGGACTACCTCGCCTCGGTCGAGCCGGCGCCCGAGACACTGGCCGCCGACCAGGCGTACTGGCGCGAGCGGCTGCCCGAGCTGCCCCCGGCGCCTCGCCTGCCGCTCCTGCGCGACCCGGCGACCCTGGGCCGCCCCCGCTTCGCACGCACCTCGGGGGAACTCGACGCCGAGCGGTGGGGGCGGCTCAAGGCGCGTGCGCGTGAGCACGGTGTCACCCCGTCGACGCTCCTGCTGGCCGCCTACGCGGAGGTGCTCGGCACCTGGAGCGAGAGCCCTGAACTGACCGTGAACCTCACGCTGTTCGACCGTCAGGAGATCCACCCGGACATCAACCGGGTGCTGGGCGACTTCACCTCGCTGCTGCTCGCCGCCCACCGCCCACAGCCCGGCGAGGACTGGCTGACCCGGGTGCGAGGGCTGCAGGAGCAGTTGTGGCGCGACCTGGATCACCGCTCGGTCTCCGCGGTGTGGGTGATGCGCGAACTCGCCCGGGCGCGCGGGGAGCGGGACGCCGCCGTGCCGGTGGTGTTCACCAGCGCGCTCGGCGTCGACGACGGCGTGTCCATGGACGCGCCCGACGGGTTCCCGGAGCGGGTGTGGGGCGTCAGCCAGACCCCGCAGGTGTGGCTGGACCTCCAGGTCTACGAGGGCCGGGACGGGGCGCTGCGCCACCAGTGGGACGCGGTGCGGGAACTGTTCCCGGACGGGCTCGTCGAGACCATGTCCGCCGCGTTCGACCGGCTGCTGCGCCAGCTGAGCGACGGCGACTGGCGGACGGCCCGGCCCGCCCTGCTGCCCGACGGACAGCGCGCCGTCCGCGAGCGCGTCAACGCCACGGGACGGCCCGGGGGCGTGCGCGCCCTGCATCTGCCGTTCTTCGACCGGGCCGCCGCCGATCCGGACGCCCCGGCGCTGCTGTGGAGCGAGGACGGCGCCATGTCCCGGGGTGAGCTGCGCGACCGTGCGCTGCGCATCGCCGCCGGGCTGGCGGCGCGCGGGGTCGTGCCCGGTGACACGGTCGCCGTCTCGCTGCCCAAGGGGCCCGAGCAGATCGCCGCCGTGCTCGGGGTGGCCGCCGCCGGGGCCGCCTACGTGCCCGTCGGCGCCGACCAGCCGCCGGTGCGGCGCGAGCGGATGCTGCGGGCGTCGCGGGCGCGCTGTGTGCTCGACGCGGAGTTCCTCGCGCGACCGCTGCCCGATCCGCTGGCGGCGCCCGTGGCCTCCGACCCGGACTCCTGCGCGTACGTGATCTTCACATCGGGTTCCACCGGAGAGCCCAAGGGCGTCGAGCTGACGCACCGGGCGGCCGCGAACACCGTCGAGGACATCAACGAGCGGCACGGCATCGGCCCCGCCGACCGGGTCCTGGCGGTGTCGGCGCTCGACTTCGACCTGTCCGTGTACGACATCTTCGGGCTGCTCGGCGCGGGCGGCGCGCTCGTGCTGGTCGCCGAGGACGAGCGCCGGGACGCGCAGCGGTGGCGGGATCTGGCCGTACGGCATGGCGTCACCGTCTGGAACTCCGTACCGATGCTGCTGGACATGCTGCTCACGGCGTCGGCCGGGCAGGCTCCGCCGGGGCTGCGGGTCGCGCTGGTCTCCGGTGACTGGGTGCCGCTCGATCTGCCCGGGCGCGTCACCGAGGCCTCGCGGGGGCGATGCCGGCTGATCGCCATGGGTGGCGCCACCGAGGCCGCGATCTGGTCCAACGCGTACGACGCCACGGACGGCGCGCCGCAGGGCTGGCCGTCGGTGCCGTACGGGACTCCGCTGCGCGCCCAGCGGTTCCGGGTCGTCGGGCCGCTCGGCGAGGACTGCCCGGACTGGGTGCCCGGTGAGCTGTGGATCGGCGGGGCCGGGGTGGCCACCGGCTACCGGGGCGATCCGGAGCGCACCGCCGACCGGTTCGTGACGGATGCCGGGGAGCGCTGGTACCGCACCGGCGACCTGGGCCGCTACCGGCCCGACGGGCTGCTGGAGTTCCTGGGGCGCCGCGACCACCAGCTGAAGATCCGCGGTCATCGCACCGAACTCGGCGAGGTCGACGCGGCGCTGCTCGCTCAGGCGGGCGTCGCCCGTGCGGTGACCGTGGCGACCGGGCCGCGGGGGCAGTTGCGACTGACCGCGTTCGTGGTGCCGGAGGGCGCCGTCGACCTGGCCGAGGTGGAGCGGCGGCTCGCGGAACATCTGCCCGCGCATGCCGTGCCGTCCGCGCTCGTCCCGCTGCCCGGCGGGCTGCCGTTGACCGCCAACGGCAAGGTGGACCGGGCCGCTCTGGCCGAGCGGGCCGCCTGGGCCGGCGTACCGTCCGAGGGAGGCCGGGAGCCGAGCGGACCGGTGGAGGAACTCGTCGCCGCCGCCTGGCGGGAGCTGCTGGGGACCGAACAGGTCGGCCGGGACGACGACTTCTTCGCCCTCGGCGGGGACAGCCTGCTCGCCACGCGTCTGGTGGCGCGGCTGCGGGAGGCCGGGCTGAGCGGGGCCCGCATCGCCGGGCTGTTCACGCGCCCCGTGCTCAGTGACTACGCCGCCACGCTCGCCCTCGACACCGGGCGGACCGTCGTGGCGCCTGAGCTGGTGCTCGACCCGGAGCACGCGCACGAGCCGTTCCCGGCGACCGATGTGCAGCGGGCGTACTGGATCGGGCGGACCGCGCAGCTGGACCTGGGCGGTGTCGGCTCGCACTACTACAGCGAGACGGACGAGGAGTACACGGACGTCGGCGCGCTGGAGCGGGCCTGGCGGCGGTTGATCGGCCGTCATCCGATGCTGCGGGCCGTCTTCGACGCGGACGGGCGGCAGGAGGTCCTCGCGTCCGTACCCGAGTTCACCATCCCCGTCGCGGAGGGTGAGGAACAGCTCGCCGTGCTCCGCGAGGAGATGTCCCACCAGGTCCTCGACCCGTCCCGCTGGCCGCTGTTCGACGTCCGTGCCGTGCACTACACGGCAGCCGACGGAGAACGCCGCACCCGGATCGGGGTCAGCCTCGACAACCTGATCCTCGACGGCCTCAGCATGATGATCGTCTTCACCGAGCTGCGGCAGCTCCGGGACGATCCGGATGTCGAACTGCCGTCGGTGGAGCCGACGTTCAGGGACTACCTCACCTCCGTCCGACCCGCACCGGAAGCGGTGGCCGCCGACCAGGCGTACTGGCGCGAACGCCTGCCGGGTCTCCCCCCGGCACCCGGGCTGCCGCTCCTGCGCGATCCGTCCGCCGTCGGGCGCCCGCGCTTCGTGCGCCGTGCGACACACTTGCCGCGCGACGTCTGGGCGCGGCTGCAGGAACGGGCCCGGGGATATGGCATCACGCCGTCGGTCCTGCTGCTCGGCGTCTACGCCGAGGCGCTGGGCGAACAGGCGGAGAGTCCCGAACTCACCGTCAACCTCACCCTGTTCGACCGCCAGGAGGTCCATCCGCACATCAACCGGATCGCCGGTGACTTCACCTCGCTGCTGCTGGCCGCCCACCATCCGAGGGCGGGCGAGTCCTGGCTGACGCGGCTGCGCGAACTCCAGGCGCGGCTGTGGACCGACCTGGACCACCGTGCGGTGTCGGCGGTCTGGGTGATGCGGCAGCTCGCCCAGGAACGCGGGCCGGGTCAGGCCGCCATGCCCGTGGTGTTCACCAGCGCGCTCGGCATCGACGACGAACGGGCCGGGGCGCTGACTCCGCCGTACTGGTCCGTGTCCCAGACGCCGCAGGTCTGGCTCGACCACCAGGTCCTGGAGGACGCCGAGGGGCTGAGGCTCACCTGGGACGCGGTGACGGGGCTGCTGCCCGATGATCTGCCGGAGACGCTGATGGGTCGTCAACTAGCCCTGTTGAGCGAGCTGTCCACGGCGGAGGAATGGGACGCGCTGATCCTCGGCACGGGCCTGAAGGACGGTGACCGGTCGCCGACGGCGCCCATCACCCTCGCCGCCAAGGCCGACGCGGGTGAGCCTCCGCGCGGTGCCACCGAGGAACTCGTCGCCGCGCTCTGGTCCGAGCTGCTGCCCGACCATCCGCCCACCGGCCGGGAGCAGGGCTTCTTCGCGGCCGGCGGCGACAGTCTGCTGGCCACTCGGCTGATCGCGCGGCTGCGCGAACGCACCGGTGCGGAAGTCCCGCTGAGGGAGTTCTTCGCCCACCCGACCGTGGCCGCTCTCGGCGCCGCCGTCGACGACATCACCAACCACACGATTGATCAGAACTGGGAAGAGGGGGAACTGTGAGCGCCGCCGAACTGGTGTCGGAACTGGCCGCCGTAGGGGTCGAGTTGTGGGAGGAGGACGGCCGTATCCGCTTCCGGGCGCCGCAGGGCGCGCTCACCGAGGAGCTGCGCGAGCGGTTGCGCGCCGACCGCGACGCCGTACTCGCCTACCTGCGCGACCCGTTCGCCGAGCCCCTCGTACCCGACCCGGACGGAGGGTACCTGCCGTTCCCGCTGACCGAGGTCCAGTCCTCGTACCTGCTGGGCCGCACGGACGCCTTCGCCTACGGCGGGATCGGCTGCCACGCCTACCTGGAGTACGAGCTGCCCGGCGGCGTCGCGCCGGCTCGGGTGGCCGACGCGTGGCGGGCGCTGGTGGAGCGGCACGACTCGCTGCGCACGGTGTATCACCCGGACGGTCAGCAGGTGCTCAAGGACCTGCCGCCGTACGAGATCCCCGTCGCGGAAGGTGAGGACGCCGCCGCTGAGCGGGTTCGCGCGGAGCTGGCACAGCGCACGTACGACCCGGCCGTCTGGCCGCTGTTCGACGTGCGGGTCACGCACTCCCCCGAGCGGCTGCTCGTGCACCTCTCCGTCGATCTGCTGGTCACCGACTTCTCGGGCGTTCAGCAACTCCTCGGTGAGCTGGAGCAGTTGTGCCTGGAACCGGAGAAGCCCCTCACGCCCGTACCGGTCTCCTTCCGTGACCATGTCCTCGCCGAGCGGCGGTTGCGCGACAGCTCCCGCTGGGCCCGGGACCGCGCCTACTGGCTGGACCGCCTGGACTCGCTGCCTCCCGCGCCCGAACTTCCGGTCCTCGCCGAGGAGCCGGGAGGTGAGGTGCGCTTCCGGCGGCTGGCGGATCGGCTGACCTCGGACGAGGCGGCGGGGCTGCGGCGCCGGGCCGCCGCGCGGGACCTGACCGTGTCGACCGTGCTGCTCGCCGCGTATGCCGAGGTCATCGGCCGCTGGAGCGCCAAACCGCGATTCACGCTCAACCTGCCGGTCTTCGCCAAGCGTCCGGTGCACCCCGAGATCGGCCGCGTGGTCGGTGACTTCACGTCCGTGACCCTGCTGGCGGTGGAACCGGAGGCCGAGGCCTCCTTCGCGGAGCGGGCCCGGGCGCTCGGCGGGCGGCTCTTCGAGGATCTCGACCACGGGCTGTACTCGGGCGTCGAGGTACTGCGCGAGGCGGCCCGCCGCTCGGGGCCCGCGCTGATGCCGGTGGTGTTCACCAGCACCCTCCAGGGCACGGAGGTGCCGCAGAGCGGCGCCGGGCGGGTGGTGTACGGGGTCACGCAGACCCCGCAGGTGTGGATCGACTGCCAAGTGATGGAGTCGGGCGGCGAGGTCCTGCTGGGCTGGGACGTGCGGGAGGGCGTGCTGCCGGAGGGGCTGGCGGAGGACGCGTTCGGTGCGTTCGCCGCGCTCGTACGGAAGTTGGCGGTCTCCGACGGGCCGTGGGACGGCTCCGCCGATCCGGTACGGCTGCCCGAGGCGCAGGCGGCCCGGCACGCGGAGATCAACGCCACCGGGCGGCCGCTGCCGGAGGGGCTGCTGCACGACCGGGTCTTCGCCGCGGCCGCCGCGCATCCCGACCGTCCGGCGGTCATCGCGCCCGACCGCACGCTCACCTATGCCGAACTCGTCGCGCACGCCCACGCGGTGGCCGCGCGGCTGCGCGAGGCGGGCGTCGGGCCGGGCGAGCGGGTGGCGATCGTGATGGACAAGGGCTGGGAGCAGGTCCCGGCCGTGCTGGGCGCCCTGCACGCCGGCTGCGTGTATGTGCCGGTCGACACCGTCCACCCGCCCGCGCGCCGCGCCACGGTGCTGGTCTCCAGCGGGGCGAGCGTCGTGCTCACGCAGGCGCGGCTCGGCGGCTCGTACGAGGTGCCGTCGATCGCCGTCGACACGCTGGAGCCGTCGTCGCAGGCGCCCGAGCCCCGGCCGGTGGACCCCGGCGAGGCGGCGTACATCATCTACACCTCCGGTTCGACCGGGGAGCCCAAGGGTGTCGAGGTCTCGCACCGGGCCGCGCTCAACACGGTCGCCGACATCGACGACCGGTTCGGCGTCGGCCCCGGGGACCGGGTCCTCGGGCTCGCCCAGCTGGGCTTCGACCTGTCCGTCTACGACCTGTTCGGCCCGCTGGCCCACGGCGGCGCCCTGGTGCTGCCGGACGCCGAACGGCGCGGCGACCCCTCCCACTGGGCCCGGCTGGCGGCCGTCCACCGCGTGACGCTGTGGAACTCGGTGCCCGCGCAGCTGCAGATGCTCTACGACTACCTGGCCTCCGCCACCGGCTCCGGCGACGTGGCCGGACTGTCGGAGCTCCGGCTGGGTTTGCTGTCCGGCGACTGGATTCCGGTCCCGCTGCCGGACCGGGTACGTGCGCTGCTGCCGGGGCTGCGGCTGATCAGTCTCGGCGGGGCGACGGAGGCGGCGATCTGGTCCATCCACCATCCCATCGAGCAGCCCGTCGACCCGAAGCGGCCCAGCATCCTGTACGGCAGGCCGCTGGCGAACCAGACCTTCCACGTCCTGGACGACGCCCTGCGGCCCCGGCCGGACTGGGTGCCGGGCGAGCTGTGCATCGGCGGCAGCGGGCTCGCGCTCGGCTATCACGGCGACCCGGAGACGACGGCCCGGCGGTTCGTCACGCGTCCCGTGACCGGGGAGCGGCTGTACCGCACCGGTGACCTGGGCCGATGGCTGCCGAGCGGGGACATCGAGTTCCTGGGCCGCGAGGACGGGCAGGTCAAGATCCGCGGCCACCGCATCGAACTCGCCGAGGTCGAGGCCGCGTTGACGAGGCATCCGGCGATCGGGGCGGCCGCCGCCCTCGCCGTCGGCGACGATCCGCTGCAGCGCCGACTGATCGCCTTCGCGGAACCGGCACGCATCACGGATCGGCAGGCCGGCGAGCCGGACCCTGCGCTGATACGGCGGGCCCGCGAGGCGGGCGACGCGGTCGAGGTCGCCGAGCGGGAGCGGATCGCGGAGTTCGCCCGGCTGCTGGACGAGGCGTCGCTGGCGTCCATGCTGGACGTGCTGCGGGCGCGCGGCCTGTTCGGCGGGCCCGACGCCGCCCACACGGCGGACGAGGTGGCGGCGGCAACGGCCGTACCGCGTCACCACCGGGTGATCCGGCGCTGGCTGTCCGTGCTGGTCGACGAGGGCTGGCTGGAGCTGCTGGACGCCGGCCGCTACCGGCTCGCCGCGGCGCCCGCGTCTGCGGCGCCGGCCTGGGACCGGGTGGCCGCCGTGTGGAGCGACGAGCTGGGCCCCGCCGAGCTGCTGGCCTATCTGCGGGCGAACGCCGACCAGTTGGGCGAGCTGGCGCAGGACCGGGTCGCCGCCGTCGACCTGCTCTTCCCCGAAGCCCGGATGGAGACGGCCGACGCTGCCTACCGCGAGAACGTCATGTCCGCCTACCTCAACCGCGTCCTCGCCGCGGCCCTGCGCTCGGCCGCCGAGGCACAGGCCCCTGGTCGGCCGCTGCGGGTGCTGGAGGTGGGCGCCGGGACCGGGGCGAGCACGGCGGGGGCACTCGCCGCGCTCGACGGGCTCCCGGTGGAGTGGCTGTTCACCGACGTCAGCCCGTTCTTCCTGGAGCGGGCGCGGGAACGGTTCGGGCCGGATCCGCGGCTGCGGTACGGGCTGTACGACGTGGACGGCGACCCGGCCGAGCAGGGGCTGGCAGCCAACTCGTTCGACGTGGTGGTGTGCGCGGGCGTGCTCAACAACGCCCGGGACACGGCGGTGACCCTCGCCGCGCTGCGCTCCCTGCTCGTCCCCGGCGGGCTGCTGCTGGTCACCGAACCGACCCGGGAGCACTACGAGATCCTGATCTCGCAGGCGTTCATGATGACCGGCGCCGAGGACCTGCGCCGCACCGACGACGCGGACGCCACCTTCGTGACCCGCGAGCAGTGGCTGCGACTCTTCTCGGAGGCGGGCGGACGCAACGAGGTGTGCCTGCCGCAGCCGGGGCATGCGCTGGAGCCGCTGGGCCAGCACGTCTTCGCGGTCCGCTTCAAGACCGACCGCGCGCCCGTCGATCCGGCCGAGGTCGGCGAGCATCTCGCGGCCCGGCTCCCGGCGTACATGCTGCCCGCGGCGCTGCACGTCGTGGACGGGCTCCCGCTGACGGCCAACGGCAAGGTGGACCGCAAGGCACTGGCAGCGCGGGCCGCCGTCGCGGTCGGCTCCGACGAAGGGCGCCCTGCTGCACCTCGCACGGACGAAGTGGCCCGGCCCGCCGACGCGTTGGAGCAGCGGCTGGCCGACGTCGTCGCCCGGGCGCTCGGTGTCGCGGCCGTGGACCGGGAGCGCAGCCTGTTCGACCTGGGTGCGGACTCGCTGATCCTCGCGCAGTTGTCCGCGCGGCTGATCGAGGAGGTGCCGGAGGCGGCAGGCCAGCAGTTCGACACGCTGCTGCGGGAGTTGCTGAACCGTCCGACGGTCGCGGCGCTCGCAGGTCTTCTGCGGGGCGCGGACGAGGGCACCGGCTCGGGGACGGTTGCCGGTTCGGCGAGCGCGCTGCTGCCGCTCGGTGACGCGCCGGACGGAGGAGTGCTGCAGGTGCTGGTGCACGAGGGGATCGGCACCATGGCCCCGTACCGCGACCTCGCGGCCCGGCTGGGGGCGTACGGCCCGCTCGTCGGGCTGGCCGTCGGTGACGTGGACGCGTGCGTTGACCTTCCGGCGGAGGGGTTCGTGGAGCGGCTCGCGGCCGAGCACGTACGGCAGTTGACCGCGACCGGGGCCAAGCGGTTCCGGCTCACCGGCTACTGCCTGGGCGGACAGCTCGCCACCGAGATCGCCCGGCAGCTCACCGAGAGCGGGGCGCATGTCGAACGGCTGACGGTGGTCAGCAGCAGCCCGCCCGCGTTCGTGTGCGAGGACGAGCTGCTGATCGAGCACGCCTTCGCGCGGGTGCTGGGCGTTGATCCGCAGACGGCCGGATATCCGGACGACGAGGAGGAGTTGGGGGCCGCGCTGCGGGCGGTCCTCGACACCACGCCGGGCCGGGTGCCGGCCGGTGCCTTCGCCGCGCTGTGCGGTGAGGGGCGGCTGGAGGCGGTGGCCCGCCGGATGCGGGCCCTGGGTGAGGTGCCGCAGCAGGAGCGGCTCGCGGCGATCGCCCGCACGCTGGGCGGGGACGGCGACGCGGCCCACGTACCGGGCCTGTACCGGGTGTTCCGGCACGCCTTCGCCGCCGCCTCCCTCCACACCACCCAGCCGTACGCGGGCGACATCACCCTCGTCCGGCCGCGCGGTCGGCTGCGGTTCCTGTCCGGGTTCGGGCAGGAGGCGGACGAGCTGTGGCGCGAAGTGTGCCTCGGCGATCTGACGGTGGTCGACGTCGACGGCGACCACTTCAGCTGCCTGCGCGCACCGCACGTCGACCAGGTCGCCTTCGCGGCCGGCGGCACCCCGTGAACCGGGGCCGTACCGCCACGGTCGCCGTGGGCGTGGTCGGGGCGGCCGGGGCGGTGGGCCGGGCCGTGGTGGAGGAACTGCTGCGGCTCGGCGTCGGGCCGGTGCGGGCGGCGGTGCGCCGCCCGCCCGGCCGGGCCCTGCCCTCGGGGGCGGAGCTGTGGCCCGACCCGGTGGACGTGACCGACGCCCGCGCCCTCGCCGCGTTCTGCGCCGACTGCCGCGTCGTCGTCAACGCCACCGGGCCGGTCCGGGCCGTCGGCCACCGGGTCGCCCGGGCCGCCCTCGCGGCGGGCTCGGACCTGGTCGACGTCAACGACACGGCGGAGCTGCCGGAGCCGCCGCCGTACGAGCGGCTGTTGCGCTGGCGGACGGTGGTGATCGGGGCCGGGTTGATGCCAGGGCTGGCGGGGCTGCTGCCGGGGGTGCTCGGCGGGATGGGCGGCGCCCTGACCGTCCGAGTCGGCGGGCTCCCGCACTTCCCGCCCGCCGCCGCCCGGGACTTCATGGACCGGCTCGCGCGGCCGGGTGGTGAGGTGACCGCCGTGTGGCGCGGCGGGCGCCGGGTGCCGGGAGCCCTCGCCGTGGAGCGTGACATCCGGCTGCCGCACTTCCCCGGGGCCGTGACGGCGATCCCGTATCTCACCGAGGAGGCCGTGGGTGTCGCCCGGCGGTACGGGCTCGACGAGGTGCGCTGGTACACGGTGTTCGGCGGGGAGGCCACGCGTGCCGTCCTCGACCGGTACCGCGCGGGGCTCACCCCGGGTCCGGCGGTGGAGGTGGCGGCGTCCGAGCTGTCGCGGGCCACGCTCACCGACCTCGCCGGGCGGGCGCCGTACCAGGTCGTGACGTGCGAACTGGACGGCCGCCGCGGCCTGGTCCTCACCGGCACCGACTCCTCCGCTCTGACCGGCACCGCCGCCGCGCACGCCGCGCTCACCCTGCTCGACGGCGACCTCCCGCCGGGGCAGCTTCACTTCGCCGACCTCCCCGACCCCGGTCACGTCCTGCGTCGTATCGCCGAGGCACCCGCCGTGCGCGAACTGCTGCTGATCGACGGTCCCTTGGCCGATCTCCCTGTGGAAGAAGGAATCCTGTGACCAGAGTCATCGTCTGCGGCACCGGCTTCGGCCGCGTGTACCTCAGTGCCTTCCAGGAGCAGCCCGGGCCGGAGTTCCCGCTGCGGCTCACCGGCGTGCTCGGCCGGGGCAGCCCCCGCTCCAAGGCCTGCGCGGAGCGCTACGGCGTGCCCCTGCTCACCGACCCCGACGATGTGCCCGACATCGCCGACCTGGCCTGTGTGGTCGTGCCCAACGGGGTCGGCGGCGGGGAAGGCGCCGAGCTCGCGCGGCGGCTGATGGAGCGGGGGGTGCACGTACTGCACGAGCACCCGATCCACCAGTCGGAGCTGGCCGCGTGCCTGCGCACCGCCCGCAAGCACGGCGTCCAGTACCGGCTCAACACCTTCTATCCGCACCTCGCCCCGGTGCGCCGTTTCCTCGCTGCCGCCCGGCATCTGGCCGAGCGGCAGGAGCTGCTGTACGCGGAGGGCGCCTGCGCCATCCACGTGGCGTACGACCTGATCGACATCCTCGGCCAGGCTCTCGGCGGGCTGCGGCCCTGGCAGTTCACCGATCCGGCGCCCGGGGGCGGCCCGTTCAGCACCCTGGAGGGCCGTCTCGCCGGCGTCCCGGTCACCCTGCGGGTCCTGAACCAGCTCGACCCCGAGGACCCCGACAACCACACCCACCTGCTGCACCGCGCCGCCCTCGGCTTCACCGGCGGCACCCTCACCCTGGCGAGCACACACGGCCCCGTCCTGTGGAGCCCGGCGCTCCCCGCGCCCCGCGGCGACGACGGTGAGCTGGACTTCGACAGCGACGCCCACCGGCTGGTGCGGCTGCCGAGCGTGCAGCCGGTCGGTCCCGCCGAGGCTCCGACGCACCGCGAGGTCTACAACGAGGTCTGGCCGGAGGGCGTACGGCGGGCCCTGCGGGCCATGGTCGACGCGGCGGAGACGGGCGGGGATCCGATGCGCGCGGGCCAATACCACCTCACCCTCAGCCAGATCTGGCAGGACCTCACGGCCCGGCTCGGCTACCCCGAACTGGTCCGCCGCCCCGCACCCGAGCCGGTCACCGCGCCGGACCTGGTCGCGGCGGTACGCGCGCGGGAGGGCCTGTGACCGGCACGCACGCGGGAGGGCCTGTGACCGGCACGATCACCGCCTTCAACCCGCTCGACCTGAGCCACACCGACGACCCCTACCCGAGGCTGGCCGCGCTGCGCCGCGACCGGCCGGTCTCCACGCCGCTGCCCGGCTGGCACGTGGTCGTGCGGGACGCCGACGTACGGGCGGTGCTCGCGGCCCCGGAGGCGTGGTCGAGCCGCCGCAACAACACCTCCGTACCGGACACCCCGGAAGCGGACCGGGAGTTGGCGCTCTCCCAGCTCGACCCGCCCGCGCACACGCGGCTTCGGCGTCTGCTCTCCCCCGCCTTCGCGCGGACCGTGGTGGCGGGGCTGGAGCCCGTCGTGCGGGAGCGGGCCGAGACGCTGGCGGACGGGCTCAAGGGTGGTGGGGATCTTGTGGCCGCGTTCGCCGCCCCGCTGCCGCGTGCCGTGCTGGCCGCGTTCTGCGGGGTGGGCGACGGTGACGCGGCGGAGTACGACCGCTGGGCGGCCGGGTTCACGGATCTGCTGGGGCATCGGGCTCGACCCGAGTGGCCCGCGTTCGAGCGGTGGGCGCTGCGGGCCGCCGAGGGGCCCGCGCTGGGCGGCGTACTGGGGCGGCTGGACCGTGCGGAGGCCGTGGCCTTCCTGCACTTCCTGATCGTGGCCGGGGTGCCCAACCTCCGTCATGCGCTGGGGAATCTGGTGCTGCGGCTGCTGCGGGAGGACCACTGGCGGGCCGAGGGACTGCCGGACGCGATCGAGGAGTCGCTGCGGCTCGATCCGCCCGCACTGTGGCAGATGCGCACCGCCACCCGGGACGCCGTGCTGGCGGACACGCCGGTGCGGGCCGGGGAGCGGGTGATCGCCGTGGTCGCGTCCGCCAATCGTGACCCGGCGCGCTGGGGCGAGGACGCCGACGCGTTCCGGCCCGGCCGACCGGGGCTGCGGGCCCATCTGGCCTTCGGCAAGGGCCCGCACGCCTGCCTCGGTGCCTCCCTGACCCGGCTCCAGCTACGTGTCGCCGCCGAGGTGTTGATCGAGCGGTACCCGGGGCTGCGGCTCGCGTCCGACTTCCGGTTCCGGCGTGCCGGTGACTTCATGAGCCGCGGTCCCGCGGCGCTTCCCGTCCATGTGGAGTGACGAGTGACCTCTGTGACCAGTAACGCCAGTTCCGCGCCCTCACTGTGGCTGCGCCGGCCAGTTCCCCGGGCGGCGGCATCGATCTCCCTGGTGTGCTTTCCGCACGCGGGTGGCAGTGCCGCGTTCTACACCGCGTGGGCCCGGCTGCTGCCGCCGCACGTCGAGCTCGTCGCCGTGCAGTATCCGGGCCGGCAGGACCGGCTCACGGAGCCGGCCGCCCAGTCCATGGACGAGCTGGCTGTTGCCGTAGCCGAGGCGCTGCACGCCGATTGCCCGCACCGGGAGCGCGTCCTGTTCGGGCACAGCATGGGTGCCTCGGTCGCGTGGGAGACGGCCCTGCGGCTGGAGGCATCCGGCGCTCCGCCACGGCATGTCTTCGTCTCCGGCCGCCCCGGACCGCGCCGCCAGCGCCCCGGCACGGTTCATCTGCGCGACGACGACGGCCTCGCCGCCGAGTTGCGCCGCCTCGACGGCACCCACGCCGAACTGCTCGACGACCCGGAGGTACGGGCCGTGCTGCTGCCTTCGGTACGCGCCGACTACCGCCTCATCGAGACCTACCGCGCGGATCCGGCGGCCCGGCTGCGCTGCCCGCTCACCGCGCTCACCGGAGACCGAGACGAGGAGGCGCCCGTGACGGACGTCGCGGCCTGGAGCACCGCCACTGAGAGCGTCTTCAGCAGCCTGGTGCTGCCCGGCGGGCACTTCTACCTGGTGCCGCAGGCGGAGCGGGTCGTCGCCGCCGTCCTCGACACGTGCGGCGCGCCCACCCTCCACCCCATGTTTCCCTGACCTGACCGGCCTGACTGGAGCGACATGACCACCCTTCCGGAAGCGGCCCCCGCGCGCGTCGACCTGACCGCGCTCGCCGACCTCGTCACGCCGTGGGCGATCCGGGTCGCGGCGACCCTGCGCCTGGCCGACCACATCGCCGCGGGCCACACGGCCCTGCCCGACCTGGCCCGAGCGGCGGATGCCGACGCGGACGCGCTGCGCCGCATGCTGCGCGTGCTCGTCGGCCGCGGTGTCTTCGCCGAGCCACGACAGGACACATACGCCCTGACGCCGGCGGCGGAACTCCTCAAGGACAGCGGGGCGTTCGGGCTGCGGGCCTGGTTCGACCTGGACGGCATGGGCGGGCGGATGGACCAGGCGTTCGGGCGGCTCCTCGACACCGTGCGGACCGGGGAGCCCGCGTATCCCCTCGTGCACGGCCGGTCCTTGTGGCAGGACACCCTGGACGACCCCGAACTCGCTCGTTCCTACGCCGACTTGATGGCCGCGCATACGAGGTTCGCGGCGCCGGAGGTCGTGGCCGCCCACCCGTGGCCCGAACGCGGGCACGTGGTCGACGTCGGCGGCGGCTCCGGGTCGCTGCTCAGCCGACTGCTGACCGCACGGCCGGGGCTGCGCGGCACACTGCTCGACCTGCCTGAGGCGGCGGAGGAAGCCGGCCGGGCGCTGGCGGCCGCCGGGCACGCGGAGCGCGCCTCGGTGCACCCAGGGAGCTTCTTCGACCCGCTGCCGACGGGTGCGGACCTGTATCTCCTCACCTGGGTCCTGCACGACTGGAACGACGACGACGCGGTGCGCATCCTGCGCCGCTGTGCCGAGGCGACGGCCGACGGCGCGGGCTCGGTCCTGATCGTGGAGAACCTGGTCACCGAGGGGCGTCGCGCCGACGTGGCCGCCGCCATGGATCTACGGCTGCTGGTGCTGTTCGGCGGGCGCGAGCGTACGCCGGGGCAGCTGGACGAGCTGGTGTCCCGGGCGGGACTGCGGGTGACCGGGCGCCGCGTCACCGGGACCGGGATCCATCTCGTGACCTGCTCCAGGTGACACACGGCGACAGACGGCGATGGGCGGCGATAGACGGCGATGGGCGGCACGGTGTGAACCGTGCCGCCCAAGTGTCAGGGCGTCAGGTGTTCAGGACCGCGCCGCCAGCGTCCACCCACGCGCCCCTTCCCGCTCCCGCCAGAACTGTGCGTACCGTCCCCCGAGCCCCAGCAGTTCCTCGTGCGTCCCCTGCTCCACGATCCGCCCACCGTCCAGGAAGGCGATCAGGTCGGCGCCGCGGATGGTGTCGAGGCGATGGGCGACGACCAGGACCGTGCGGTCGGCGGTGAGCGCGGCCAGGGCCTGCTGGACCGCGGCCTCGTTCCAGGCGTCGAGGGCCGAGGTCGCCTCGTCGAGCAGGACGACCGGGGCCCGCTTGAGCAGGGCGCGGGCGATGGAGATCCGCTGACGCTCGCCGCCGGACAGGGCCGCGCCGCCCTCGCCGACCCGGGCGGCCCAGCCGTCCGGCAGCCGCTCGACGATCTCGTCGACCCGGGCGAGCCGCCCGGCCGCCCGCACCTCCTCGTCCGTGGCGTCCTCGCGTCCGGCGCGGATGTTGTCCTCGATGGATCCCGCGAAGAGGTACACGTCCTGGAAGACCATGGCCAGCCGGGACATCAGCTGGTCCGTCGTCAGGTCGCGTACGTCGGTGCCGCCGACGCGGACGGTGCCCGCGCGCACGTCCCAGAAGCGGGCGATCAGCCGGGTCACCGTCGTCTTGCCCGAGCCGGAGGGCCCCACCAGCGCCACGGTGTGTCCGGCCGGGACCCGCAGGTCGAGCCCGTCGAGGACGGTCCGCTCGTCGTCGTAGCCGAAGGAGACGTCGTCGAGTTCGATGCCGTACGTCTCCGGCAGCGGGCCCTCGGTCGCGGGCTGCGGCAGCGGAGCGGAGGCGAGCACCCCGTCCAGGCGCTCCAGGGTGCCGCGAGCGACCCGCAGCGAGCCGCCCAGCTCCGCCGCCGCGCCCATGGGTTCGACGAAGCGCACGGCGAGTACCAGCACCGCGATCAGCTCACCCGCACCGACCGAGCCGCCGATGGCGAGGGCGGTGCCGAGGACCAGGACGCAGGTGAAGCAGAGCTGCACGGCGAGCGCGAAGCCCGCGATGCCGGGCACGCCGATACGGACGGCGGCGCGGGCCTCGGCGTGCTGCTCGCGCAGGGCGGCGTCGAGGAGTTCGTGGTCCTGCGCCGTCCGCCCGAACGCGCGCAGCGCGGGCTGGTGGCGGGCGAACTCCACCAGCCGGTCCGCGGTTTCGACGGACGCGGCATGGGACTGCCGGTCGACCCGGCCGATGAGCCGCCCGGACCAGCGGTAGGCACCGGCGGCGACCGGCGCCGCCGCCAGCATGGCCAGCGCGAGCCGCCAGTCGAAGGCGAACGTGGCGAGCACGACGACGGCAGGGGTGACGAAGGCGTTGCACAGCGGCCGCAGCAGGTTGGCGGCGGCGTTCATCACCTGCACGACCCCCTGCCCAGCCAACTGGCCCAGCGCCCCGGTGCGTTCCCCGCCGAACCAACCCAGCGGCAGCGCGACGACGTGATCGCCGATCCGGCGGTGCAGATGGCGTCCGAGCTCCGCGCTGAAGCGGTTGCCCCGCACGGTCGCGGCGAACGCGGCGGCACCGTAGACGGCGGTGGCCGCGGCGAGGGCGCCGACCCACGGCCAGGCCTCGGCGGGATCGTCGCCGAGGAGCCGGGTCAGCAGCGGGACCAGGAAGGCGTACGCCACCCCTTGGAGGGCTGCCGCGAGGACGGCCCACAGCATGACGCGGCGCAGCCCCTCCGTCTGCTCTCGGCCCAGTACGCGTGTCAGCAGCGCGGTCATCGCGCGACTCCCTTCTGCTGGAGGGCCCACATGTGTGCGTAGCGGCCGTCCAGGTCGAGCAGTTCGGTGTGGGTGCCCTGCTCCACGATCCGTCCGCCGTCCAGGACGACGATCCGGTCGGCGTCCCGTACCGTCGCCAGGCGGTGGGCGATCACCAGCAGGGTGCGGCCGGCGGCGAGTGCGGACAGGGCCTGCTGTACGGCGGCCTCGGACTCGGGGTCGGCGAAGGAGGTCGCCTCGTCGAGGACGAGGACGGGCGCGTCGGCGAGCAACGCCCTTGCCACGGAGAGGCGTTGGGACTCGCCGCCGGAGAGGACCGCGTCCTCGCCGATGACCGAGTCGTAGCCGCGCGGCAGTGCGGTGATCCGGTCGTGGATGTGTGCGTCACGCGCGGCCGTCTCGACGGCCGTGTCGTCGGCGTCGGGCTGGCCGAGCCTGATGTTGTCGCGGACGGTGGTGCGCAGCAGATGGGGGTCCTGGAAGACGAAGGACACCTGCCGGTACAGATCGCCCGGGGCGATGTCCCGGACGTCCGTGCCGCCGATGCGTACCGTGCCGGCGGTGGTGTCCCAGAAGCGGGGCACGAGCCGGGCGAGTGTGGACTTGCCCGAGCCGGAGGCGCCGACCAGGGCGGTGACGGTGCCGGGCCGCAGGGTCAGGTCGATGTCGCTCAGTACCTCGGTGGCGCCGTTGTAGCTGAAGCTCAAGCCCTCCAGTTCGACCTTGCCGTCCTCGCCCGGCGCCTGCGGCGCGGGTGCCTCGGGCAGCGGTGGGACGGCCAGCAGCGCGTGGATCTGACGGGCGCTCTGCAGGCCGCCCTGGACCGCGTGCCCGGACTGGGCGAGCCCCATCACGGAGCCGGTGATGGCCGGTCCCAGCAGCACGAACGGCACCAGGTCGACGGCGCCGGCCCAGCCCTGGGTGACGAAGAGCGTGCCGGCGGCGGTGGCGACGAGCAGCGCGGTCGGGCCGGACAGGGCGAGCGCGGCCGAGGTGCTGGCCCGCGTCGTACTCATGATCCAGTCCCGGAAGAAGACGGAGAAGTCGTCGGCCGCGTCGTCGTAGGCGCGGTGGGCGCGGGAGGTGCGGCCGTACGCCTTGATCACGGCGATTCCGTGGACGAGTTCGACGACGGCGGCGTTCACGGCGCCCATGGAGCCGAAGAAGCGTGCCGTCACCTCCTCGCCGCCCGACATGGCCTGCTTGAGGAAGAAGGCGCCGAGCAGGAGGGGCAGCAGCGCGATGAGGGCGAGCCGCCAGTCCACGGTCAGGAGGTAGACGAGGGCGGTCAGCGGGGCGACGAGCGCGGCGGTGACCTCCAGCGCGGTGTGCGCCACCAGGTGGTGCAGCGTGGAGATGTCGTCGGCGGCCGCCTTCTTCACCTCGCCCGAGCTGTTGTCGGTGAACCAGCCGAGCGGCACCCGGCCCAGGTGGCGGGCGAGTCGTCGGCGCAGGTCGAGTTGGAGGTCGGCGTCGGCGTGGTGGGTGAGGACGCCGGCGGCGGCGTACAGCACGAGCCGGGCGACGAGGGCGCCGACGGCCGTCCAGGCCGCGGTCCAGGCTCGGCCTTCGTCCGGCCCGCCGGGCGCCAGCAGGGCCCGGGCCAGTTCGGCGACGGCGATGAACGGGATCATCGAGCAGACCGCGGCGGCCGACTGGGCCAGGATCGCGGCGGTCAGGCGCCCGCGTATGGGGGCGATGAGCTCGCCGAGGCCCGGCGGCTTCGCCGGGGTCTCGGGTGCGGGGAGGGTGTCGGGGGTGCCCTCTCGGGTGTCGGCGAGGGCCGCGCCGGTCATGGTGGGTGTTCCTCTCGGGTCAGGGGTGGAGGGGAGTACCGCTCAGGGGGTGGAACGGAGGACTGCGAGGTCGGGGGCGAGCGGCGTACAGACGAGTCCGGCCGCCGCGGCTTCCCCAGCGAGCGCCTCGATGCCGATGCCGGACCAGGGCAGGGGTACGGCGTGTTCGCGTACGACCGTTTCGCCGTCGCGTACGCGGTAGGTGAGCGTCCAGCCGTCGTCGGCGCCCTCGCTCCACGACTCGTATTCGAGGTCGCCCACGCGGCGGGTCGTCAGCCGCAGCGGGGCGCGGGTCGGGGGCGCGGTGCGGTCGAGGACGTCGACGACGGCGGGGGCGCCGGGCGCCAGCCGCTCGGCCAACGACCGCCACAGGGCGGCTCGTTCGCCGGGGGCGAGATGGCCGACGACTCCGAGTACGACGGCCGCGCACAGGCGGTCCGGCAGCGGTACGTCCGTCAGCGTGCCCGCCGTGACGGTGACGCGCTCGGCGAGCCCGGGGCGGCAGGCGAGCCGCGTGGCCAGCGCGATGCGCATCCCGGCGGAGGGCTCGACCGCGATCAACCGCGCGCCGGGGACGGCGTCGGCGGCGGCCTCGGTGGACAGGCCGGTGCCGGCGCCCAGGTCGAGCAGCGGCCCGTCGGCCGGGTCGACGCCGACGAGGGCGCGGCGCAGGAGGGGACCGAGCCGTGTCCAGGCGGGCCCGGCGAGCAGGTCGTAGAACTCGGCGGCACCGCCGTACAGGTCACGGTCACGGTCGGTGTCAGAGGGCAGGGGCATCGGCCGGCTCCTCGGCAACGGTCAACTGGTCCTTGTCGCGGATGAGCGTCCACGAGGCGAGGGCGGCGAGCAGGCTGACCACGGACGCCGTCACGAGGATCGTCGCGAGGCCGCCGGTGAGCGCGGAGCGGGCCGCTTCCAGGACGGGTTCGCGGGCGCCCGTCGGCAGGGCGCGTTCGAGCCGCCCGAACTGCCCGGCGGCCACGGCGTCCCGGACCTGCTGCCGCATCCCCTCCGGGACGTGCAGCGCGGCGAGACGCGCGTCGTCCAGGTCATGGTCGATCCGGGTGCTGAACACCGCGCCGAAGGCGGCGACGCCGGCCGCCGTGCCGAGCGGGAAGAAGGTGTTGGTCATCCCGGAGGCCATTCCGGCCCGCTCCGGGGGTACGACACCGACGGCGATGCCCATCAGCGGCGGGAAGGCGATCGCCCCGCCGATGCCGAGCAGCACCAGGCCGGGCAGCATCACCAGCCAGGAGTCGTCGGGGCCTACGCGCGCCATGGTGAGGAGCCCGAGCGCGGTGATGCCCGTGCCCAGGGCCATCACTGCGCGGGTGGGCAGCACCTTGAGCAGCAGTCCGCTGAACGGGGCGACCAGCATGATGAAGGCCGTCATCGCCAGCAGCCGCAGCCCGGTGCCCAGCGGGCTGTGCCCGAGCATCCCCGACAGCCACAGGATCAGATACGGCAGCACGCCGAAGCTGACCACCCGGCAGACGAAGCTGAGCACGATCGCCCCGCTGAACGACGGCACCCGCAGCAGCCGTACGTCGAACAGGGCCGCATCCCGCTGCCGGACCTCCCACGCCACGAACCCGGCGACGAGCAGGGCCCCGCCGACGAGCGGCAGCAGTGCGGAGGCGGACGTCCAGCCGTCCTCCGGGCCGGTCACCAGGCCGTAGTTGAGGCCGAGCAGGGCTCCGGCGGCGAGCAGCAGCCCGACGAGGTCGAACCGGCCCTCGGGACGCGGCAGTCGACCCGCCGGGTCGTCGTGCGGCACCCGCAGTACGGTGCCGAGCACGATGAGGATGCCGACCGGCAGGTTGACGTAGAAGATCCACCGCCAGTCGAGGCCCTCGACGACGGCACCGCCGACCAGCGGGCCGAGGGCCGCGGCGGCGCCGCCCGCGGCGGAGAACATGCCGATGGCCGACTGGCGGCGCCGGCCCTCGTAGGCCCCGGCGATCAGGGCCAGCGCGGTCGACATCACCAGCGCGCCGCCCAGGCCTTGCAGGGCGCGGCAGGCGATGAGCGTGCCGACGCCGGGGGCCGCGCCGCAGCCCGCCGACGCGGCGGTGAAGACGGCGACGCCGGTCAGGAACATGCGGCGGCGGCCGATGCGGTCGGAGAGCGAGCCGGCGGGCAGCAGGAGGGCGGCGAAGACGAGCGTGTAGGCGTTCACCACCCATTGCAGTCCGGTCAGTCCGGCATCGAGGTCGGCGGCGACCTGCGGCAGGGCGACGTTGACGACGGTGATGTCCAGGGTCATCAGCACGGCGGCCAGTGACGTCGTGGCGAGCAGCCAGCCGCTGCCGGCTGCCGGAGCGGTCTCGGCCGACGGCTCCTGGCGTATGTCCTGGGTCATGGGAACCCCTCGCAGACATGGATATACGGCGTATACAGATGGGCGGACGGCAGCCGCGCACCGCACGGAGCGGTGCGCGGGACATCGCGTCCCGGGAGGAGGGACGGCGGGGTCAGTCCGCCAGCAGGCCCCGCAGGAGGGCCCGGAGACCGGGCACGAACAGGTCCTCGGCCGCGCCCGCGCGGGGCGGCCGGGACAGCATCCGGGCCAGTCGGGGATGGTCGTCCATACGGACTCGGGTCATCAGCTCCTGCCGGGCGGGGCGACCCTCGGGCCGCTGCGCGGGCAGGTACGACAGGTGGCCGAAGGTGTACCACCACAGGGCCCAGTAGGCGTCGGCCGCCTGCTCGTCGTCCAGCCCGGCCTCCGCCAGGAGGGTGAGCACATGCTCGACGAACCGCGCGGCGCGCGGCCCGAACAGCTCGCCGCCCCTGAGGACTTCCGCCACCCACGGCTCCGCCGTCAGATGGTCGTGCAGTGCGCGGAAGGCCAGGACCAGCCGGTCCGGGGGCGAGCCCGCGCCGTCCGGTATCACCAGTTCCTCGGCCACGTCGTCCAGCATCGCGACCAGCAGTTCGCGCTTGTCGCCCACGTGCCGGTACAACGCCATGGCCGTCACGCCGAGTTCGCCCGCCACCCGGCGCAGGGTGACCGCGGCCAGCCCTTCGTCGCGGGCCAGCCGGCGGCCGACGGCCACGACGGTCGTCCGGTTCAGCGGGGCGCGTCGCTTCCCGGTCCCGGGCTGTGTCCCGTCGCTGTCGGTCGTCGTGCTCGGCATACCGCCACCCTAGAGTCACCGTGTCACGTCCTCTCCGCGGGCCCGTGCACCGGGCATGGCGGCCACCAGTGCGCGGGTCACGTCGTGTTCGGGCCGGCTCAGCACCCGGGCGGCCGGTCCCGTCTCACGGATCCGCCCGTCGTGCAGCACGGCCACCCGGCCGCCGAGCCGTGCGGCCACCGACAGGTCGTGCGTGACCACGACGACGGCGATCCCCAACTCCGTGCGCAGCCGGGCGATCAGCTCGACGACTCCGGCGGCCACGGACGGGTCCAGCGCGCTGGTCACCTCGTCGCAGAGCAGCACCTCGGGGCCGGCGGCCAGCGCCCGCGCGAGGGCGACGCGCTGCCGCTGGCCGCCCGAGAGCGCGCCGGGAAGCCGGGCGGCGAGGCCCGCGCCGAGGCCGACCTGCGTCAACAGCCCCTCGACCGCCGCCTGTCGCTGTTCCTTGGACAGGTCCTGCCGGAACGCGAGAGGACGGCCTACGATCGTGGCGACGGTGTGGCGGGGGTTGAGCGAGGCGTACGGGTCCTGGGGCACGAGCTGCACCCGACGTCGCTGCCGGGGGTCGCGGTCGCGCACGTCAGGTGCGAGGGCCTGGTCGTGGAGACGGATGTCGCCGCTCGTCGGGCGGTCGAGACCGGCGAGGCAGCGCAGCAGGGTCGTCTTGCCGCAGCCGGACGGGCCGACGACGGACAGGCAGTCGCCGGTGCCGAGGTCGAGGGACACATCGGAGAGGACCGGTATTGCTCTGCGTACGAGAGCGAGATCCGAAACCCGGAGCAAGGAAGCCCCTTGCGGGCCCTCCGGCTCCGCGTGAATCCCGGGCCGGGCGGCGGCCGCGACCAGGGCCCGCCCGCGCTCGCTGACCGGATCGCTCAATACCGCCTCGGCAGGCCCCTGTTCGACGATCCGCCCGCCATCCATCACCGTCACCCGGTCGGCCACGGCGGCCACCGCGGCCAGGTCGTGGGACACGAGCAGGACCGCCGTGCCCGTCTCGCCGCGCAGCCGGGTCAGGTCGGCGAGGAAGGCGGCCGCGGTGACGGTGTCCAGGGCGTTGGTCGGCTCGTCCAGGACCAGCAGCCGGGGTTCGGCGGCCAGGGCCACGGCCAGCGCCACCCGCTGCCGCTGGCCTCCGGACATCTGGTGCGGCCGGCGGTGCGCGACCTCGGACGGCCGCTCCAGTCCCGCGAGCCGCAGGGCCCGTTCGACGCGTTGCGGCCACTGCTCCTTGGATACTTGGCGGGCCCGCAGCACCTCGGTGATCTGCGCGTCGGCTCGCAGGTGCGGTGCCAGTGCGGTGCGCGGGTCCTGGGCGACGTAGCCGCACACGGATGCGCGCAGCCGCCGTAGCCGCCGCTGGTCGAGGGCCAGGGCGGGGTGCCCGTCGAGCCATGCCTGGCCGTCGGTGTGCCGCAGCCCCACCGCCACGTGTCCGAGGGCGGCGAGGACGAGCGTGCTCTTGCCGCTGCCCGACTCCCCTACGACGGCGAGGAGTTCCCCCGGAGCGAGGTCGAGGTCGACGCCGTCCAGCACGGGAGGCCCGCCCTCGGTCTCCACCCGGAGCCCCCGCACGGAGAGCAGCAGCTCACCGGGCGCGTCGACCGTCGGAGCGTTGGTGCGCCGACGCCCCGACCCGCGCGCTTCGACGTCGGGGAACGCCGCGTCGAGCAACAGATTCGTGGCGAGCAGGAGTACGAGGAGCAGAGCCGCCGGTACCAGGACCGCGAGGGGCTGGAGGGTGAGCCCGTCACGGTTCTCCAGCACCATCAGCCCCCAGTCGGCGGCCGGGGGTTGGGTGCCGTATCCGAGGAAGGCGGCGGTCGCTACGACGGTGATCGCGCCGAGGAAGCGGACCCCGGCGTCGGCGGCGAGGACCGGGGCGAGGTTGGGCAGCACCTCGCGCCACAGCACGCTCGCCGTGCGCTCGCCTCGCGCGACGGCGACCTCCACGTAGTCCTGGGCCAGGATCCGCAGGGTCGCGGCGCGGACCACGCGGATGCTCTCGGGCAGCAGCACGAGTCCCGTGGCGAGCGCGACGCCCGCCGGGCCGCGTCCGGTGGCCACGACCACGACGCTCAGCAGCAGGAAGGCGGGCATGCCCAGCAGGACGTCGGCGAGGCGCAGGATCAGGGTGTCGGTCCAGCCCTTGCGCCAGGCGGCGGTCATGCCGGCCACCGCGGCGAGCGCGCAGACCGCCGCCGTGACCGCGAGGCCGTTGAGCAGCAGGGAGCGGCCGCCGGACAGCACGCGGCTGAGCACGTCGGAGCCCAACCGGTCGGTGCCCAGGAGGGCTTGGGCGCTGCCGGGCGCGTACGGGATGTCCACGGGGTCCGTGACGGCGTGCGGCGCGAACAGCGGCCCGAGCAGGGCCACGGCGACGACCAGCAGCAGGACGGCGAGCGCGGCGCGTCCGCGCCACCGCCGTCGCGGCGGTGCGTCGGCCGTCGTGGGTGCGACGGCCTGCGGGCGCACGGGGGTGAGGGTCATCGCGGGTGCCTCTGCACGGGGTCGAGGAGCGGTACGGCCAGGTCGGCGGCGAGGTTCGCGGCGACCGCGACGGCGGCGCCGAGCAGGGCGACGGCCTGCACCACGGGGACGTCCCGGGCCGCCGTGGCGTCCACCAGGAGTGCGGCGAGCCCGGGGTAGCCGAACAGGGACTCCGCGACCAGCGCCCCGCCCAGCAGGTAGGCGACGGAACGGGCGAGCATCGGGACGGCGGGGCCGAGCCCGGCGGGCAGCACGTAGCGCAGGGCGACCCGGTGTTCGGGAACCCCGTTCAGGCGGGCCGCGTCCACCGCCGGGGACCGGGCGGCCTCGGCCACTCCGGCCCTGACCAGCCGCAGGTTCTGCGCCAGGCTCACCGAGACGAGGGTGAGCGTCGGCAGGACGAGCACGGCCGGATCGTCCAGCGGCCCCTGCCCGGCGCCGAGCAGGGACACGGCGGGCAGCCAGCCAAGGCCGGCCGCGAACACCGCCATCAGCAGGGCGCCGGTGACGAACTCCGGTACCGCGGCCAGGCCCAGCGCGCCGCCGGACACGATCCGGTCGCCGCGCCGCCCGGCCCGCAGCCCCGCCCACAGTCCGAGCCCGACGGCGAGCGGGACGAGCACGGCCGTGGCGGCGAGCCCCAGCACGAGGGAGTTGCCGAACCGGTCGCCGATCAGCTCGCCCACCGGCCGGCCGCTGGCGTAACTCGCGCCGAAGTCACCGCGGACGACGTGCCCGAGCCAGTCGAGGTACCGCAGCGGCGCGGGCCGGTCCAGTCCCAGCCGGTCCCGCAGTGCCGCGACGGCGTCCTCGGAGGCCTGCGGTCCGAGCCGGGCGGTGGCCGCGTCGCCGGGGGCGGCCTCGGTGGCGGCGAACACCAGCACCGACACGGCGAACAGCACGAGCAGCGCGCCGCCGATCCGGGCCGGCCACCAGCGCGAGAACCGGGGCCGCTTCCCGCCGATTCGGCTCATCCCGGTCACTCGACGAACGCGTCCCGCAGGCTGGGGAAGTCCGCGTAGCCACGCGACTTGACCCCGTGCGCCTTCGCGGCCGAACCCGACACGGTCGGCACGCGTGCGAACAGGGCGTCCCCGCCGTGCTCGTGCAGGTGCGTCAGCACGTCCGCGACCCGTGCGCGCCGCTGTTCGTCCCGCGTCGCCCGGTTCATGGCGGCGATCAGCGGATCGAGCGCGGCCGCGTCCTTGGTGCCGGTGAGCGGGAACGAGGCCGTCGAGCCGTAGTACGTCCGGATCGCGAGCGGCAGCGGGTTGGGGTGGTAGGCGGCGGTCTGGACGGGGGTGCTGAGGATGGTCTTGAAGTCGCTGTAGTAGTCGGCGGCGGGCACCTTGTCGAGCGTCGCCTTGATGCCGGCCTTCTCGAGCATCGGCACCATCGCGGTGGCGCTCTCCTCGGTGCCGTAGTCGTAGTCGGAGGTGCGGATCCGCACGGCGAGCCCCTCCTGACCGGCCTCCTTGAGCAGCTTGCGGGCCTGCTCGGGGTCGTAGGCGGTCTGCGCGATGCCCGTGTCGTAGTACGGCTGGTGCGCTCCCACGAGGTCGTTGCCGACCTCGCCCTGTCCGAGGGTGACCGTGCGGACCAGGGATTCACGGTCGAGCGCGAGCTTCACAGCCCGTACGACACGCGCGTCGGTGAACGGCTTCAGCCCGAGGTTCATGGGGAGGTTGAGGTCGACCCACAGGTCCTTGGACGGGGTTTCGAGACGCAGGGCGCTGTTGCCGCGCTCGGTGCGCAGGGCGGTCAGGGCGAGACCGCCGGCGTACTCGAACTGGCCGGACTTCAGGCCGCTGAGCCGGGCCGCCGCGTCGGTGACGGGGATCAGCTCCAGCTCGTCCAGGTAGGGGCCGCCGTTGTCCGCGTCCCAGTAGTCCTCGCGGGGAACGAGCAGGCTGCTGCGCCCGGCCTGCCACTTCTTCACCACGTACGGCCCGCTGCCCACCGCCTTCGCGAGGTCCTTGGTGCCGTCGGGGAAGACGAACATGGAGTGCGCGAGGGCGAGATCGAAGAACCCGTCGGCCATGGTGAGCGGCAGCTCGACGGTCCGAGCGTCACGCGCGCGTGCCTTCTTCAGGTCGAGGTGCGTCATGAACCCGGCCTGCGGGCTCCGCTTCTCGACGAGCGTGCGCAGACTGAACAGCACGTCCTGCGCGGTGAGTTGGCGCCCGTCACTGAAAGTGACGCCCTTTCTGATCCGTACGGTCCACCGGGTGGCGTCGGAGTTGGGCTCGACGGTCTCCGCCAGCCGCCAGACCGGCTTTCCGCCGTCCAGCTCGCCGAGGGCGTCCCAGACGACGCGGGCCCGCACGTAGTCGATGCCGACGCCCGCGGCCAGCGTCGGGTCGGTGGACTCCGTGCTGCCGCCGATGAACGCCGCCCGCAGCTTCCCGCCCTTGCGGGGAGTCGCGGACGCCTTCGCGGCGGCGGGCTGCCCGTCGCTCCCGCCTCCGCAGGCCGCCAGTGCCCCGCCGGCGGCGACCGCCACCGCCCCTCCCGCGACGCCGCGCAGCGCGGCACGCCGAGTTATCACTCCGGTTCCCTCTCCCCTGGCACACATACCGGCCCCAGGTGTGTGAACGCCCGGGGTATACGACGTAGATGACCTTACCCATGACGAAAACCATTTTCAATAACGGGCGGGATACGGCTGCTGCGGAAGCGCGGTCACAACTGGCCCCGTTACGCGTCAGCGTGAGGTGTCGATGCCCGGGTCGTCGGAGGGGTGGGTGGTGCGGGCGGCGGCGTGGGCGTAGCGAGCGGCGAGGCGCGCGAATGCGGTGCTCAGTTCAGGCGGGCCGATCACTGTGATGTCGGTGTCGAAGCGGCCGATGGTGGCGGCCAGGCCGGTCCATGACCAGGAGCCGAGGGTGAGCCGGCAGCGGTCTGGGCCGAGTTCTTCAACGACTGCGTCTTGGGCGAAGGGGGCCACGGCGGTGGCGGGGAGGTTCAGGATGACCTCGCCCTGGCAGGGCCAGTCGGCGGTGGTGCCGTCGGAGCCGCGGAATCGGCTGATGATGAAGGCGGACACGTCGCCTCCGGGGAGTTCACGCGGGGTGAAGCGGGGGCCGGTGGGTGTGCGAGGGGTTATGCGGTCCACGCGGAAGGTCCGCCAGTCCGCGCGGTCGAGGTCCCAGGCCACGAGATACCAGTGGCCGCGCCACGTGACCAGGTGGTGAGGCTGGGTCCGGCGGGGTTGCTCATCGCCGACGGGCTCGTTCCGCCCGTAGTCGAAGCGAAGCTCGACATGGGCTCGGATGGCGTTGCCCAGGTCCACGAGGACTTGAGAGCCGACCGGTGTCGCGTCGGCGTTCTCGGGTGACTGGACGGCTGTGACGCGGAGCGTGTCGATGCGGTGGCGCAGGCGGGGCGGCATGACCTGGCGAATGGTGGCCAGGGCGCGGGCGGCGTCCTCACCGATCGTGGTGTCGGTGGCCGCGGTCTGCAGGGCGACGGCCAGAGCGACGGCCTGGTCGTCGTCAAACAGCAGCGGGGGCAGATGGGAGCCGGCGTCCAGGCGATAGCCGCCGGCGGGTCCCTTGAAGGTCAGGATCGGGTAGCCGAGTCCCCGTAGCCGGTCCATGTCGCGGCGCACCGTACGTGGGGTGACGGCGAGACGCTGGGCGAGGTCCTCGCCGGACCAGTCACGGCGGGTCTGGAGCAGTGAGAGCAGCGCGAGCAGCCGCGAGGACGTTTTCTGCATGTGCACCACTGTGCCCGAAGTACCGGACACATCCTGTCCGCTACCCCTGTCAAGGTGGTTCCACAGCCGCCAAAGACCGAAGGCAAGGAGCAGGCCATGTCCGTCACGACCACCACTCACCTGAACTTCCGGGGCGACGCGTCTGCGGCGCTCGGCTTCTACCAGTCCGTCTTCGGCGGGCGCACCGTAGCCGTCACGTACAAGGACGCCGGCAACGTACAGAACGAGAACGAGGCGGACTGGATGATGTGGGGCGAGGTGGTCGCAGACAACGGCTTCCACATCATGGCCTACGACGTGCCGTCCCAACTCCCTTGGAACCAGGGCGAGAACCCGTTCTTCGTCTCCGTGCGGGGCACCGACGCCGACGAGATCAACGCCCTCTGGCAGAAGCTCGCCGAGGGCTCGACGGTGGTACGGCCCCTGGAGGCCGCGCAGTGGGCGCCGCTGTACGGCATGCTCACCGACCGCTTCGGCGTGACCTGGGTCCTGGACGTCACCGCTCCCTACGGCGGCTGAGCCGACTCGCTCGACACGGGGCGCCCGGTGCCGCCGCAGGGGCGCGGCGCACCGGGCGGCCGAGCGAAGGAAGCGGTTCATCTCGCGGATGCGATACCTGGGACGCACCGGGATCGAGGACGGGGCTCGGCTGCCCACTGCCGGGAGGGAGTGTGCGGGATGCGGACGCGAGGCTCAGATACGGGATGCGAGAGTCAGTGCAGTGGTTGGCCGTGGACGATTCCGAACGCGTCGTCGAGGTGGTCGCGTATAGCCCAACCTGGCCGCGCTGTTCGAGATCGAGCGACGGCTCTTGGTGGACGCGCTGCCCATCGCCCATGTCTCGGCTCTGGAGCAAGGCCGGTACCGCCTCCGCCCCTAGGTCTTCGCCGATGACCGCGATCACTGAGCTTCTTCGAGTTGGCCTCCGATCAGGCGACCGCCGACGAAGCGCAACGAGCGAGGCCCCCGAGCTGTTGATCGAGATGTCTGACGTCTCAACCACGCTGCTCGGGGGCCTCGTTGGTCATCTATCCTGCCGCACTCGACCTGCCCCATGCACTCGTGGAGTGGGTGACCATGCTCGTCGTCACCCGTGAGGGCGACCGGCGATGCAAGCTCCGTCCGTCCCAGCGCGCGATGGTGGCACTGGTGTACCTGCGCGAACACACCACCCTGGCAAAGATCGCTGCCGGGTTCGGGATCAGCGAGTCCACCGCCCACGCCTACACCAGCTCGGTCATCCACCTGCTCGCCGAACGCGCACCGGGTCTGCTGAAAGTCCTGCGCGAGACCGATGCGGACTTCGTCCTGCTGGACGGCACGCTCGCCGAGTGCGACCGCGTCGGCGACGGACGAGCTGACTACTCCCACAAGCACCGCCGGCACGGAGTGAACGTGCAGGTGGTCACCGATCCGGGCGGTCGGCTGCTATGGCTCTCACCCGCACTGCCCGGCCGAGCCCACGACCTGACCGCTGCCCGCACCCACCGCATCATCCGCATCTGCGAGCGCCAAGGCGTCCCTGTCCTCGCCGACCTCGCCTACCAGGGCGGCGGCCCCTGGGTGACCACGGGCATCAAGCGCAGGCCACTGCGGGAACTCACTCTCACCGAGAAGACCATCAACCGGGCCCTGGCCGCGGCACGTGCACCGGTCGAACGCGGCGTCGCACGCCTCAAAGCCTGGCGCATCTTCCGCAGATCCCGATGCAGTCCGAACCGCATGACGTCAATCGCCAAAGCCATCCTCACCCTGGAGCGGCAACGCTGAAGAAGCTCACTGGTTCTTCCCAAAGGACACGGCAAGCAAGAGAACCCATCACCTGCACGTCTTGGGCGCGGCGTCACCGCGGCCGCGGGAGAACCGGGTCTTCCGCGACTACCTCACGGCCCACACTGAGGCCGCACGACGATACGAGGCGGCCAAGCGGCGGGCGGCTGCCCTGCATCCCGACAGCCGGGCCCGGTACGGCGCAGCCGAGGAGGCAGCCATGCGCGAACTGATGGCCGAGGCCGGGCTGTGGGCAGGGCTTCGGGGCGAGTCCCGCTAGCCGGGCGTTGGGCGTGCCTCCTCGTACGGGGAGAGGTCCGCGAGCAGTGGCCCGTGTCGGCGGGATCTTCGTCGTATGTCGTCTGCGTCTGGGCACCACCGCAACCAGGCTCCTGTCGCGCCACGTCCCTCGGGTGTGACATCCAACTCCGATGCGAGACCCTCCGGCACGCCTCCTTGGCCGCACTGCGGGCACAACACCGCTGCGGACGGCGTGGGCTGTGCCGGCCGCAGGGTCGGACCGCACACCGCATGCCTGGCGCATCTCCCCAGCCCCGACCGCTCCGCATACCTCGCCGGTCTGCAGCCCGGCGCCGACGTCGACCACCGTGGCACCGCCTTCACCGACGAGCTGCTGAGCGAACTACTCACCGCGCTCACTGACTCCGCTTCAGGTCGTCCCCGCTTTGGCCGGGCCAACTTCGAACAGGCGAGGTTCAGCGGTGATGCCGTGTTCGAAGGGGCGGGGTTCGACGGTGATGCCTGGTTCATGGGAGCGGAGATCAGTGGCCAAGCCGATTTCGGCGGGGTGAAGTTCAACGGCGACGTTTCGTTCCTCAGGTCGAAGTTCAACGGTGGTGCCTGGTTCGGTGGCGTGGAGTTCCACGGCACCGTCTGGTTCCGTGGAGCGGAGTTCCACGGCAACGCGGTGTTCCTGCAGGCGGTGTTCGAACACGCTGCCCGGATGGGGCCGTTGGCGTGCACAGGGACGCTCGATCTGTCCGAGGCGGTGTTCGCAACCGCCGTGACCATCGAGGCGGCAGCGGCTGCCGTGCACTGCCGACGGACGCGGTGGGCCTCTACTGCCGCGCTGCGGCTGCGGCACGCGGCGGTGGATTTGAGTGACGCGGTCCTTGAGTACCCAGTGAGTGTCGCTGCGCGCTCCAGGCCCTTCACCGTGGACGACGCGGAAATGGCCGAACCTGACTTGACCGGCCCCCGCGTTCGTGTCGTATCGCTGCGAGGTGTGGACGCAGCGCACCTGGTGCTCACCGACCTCGACCTCACCGACTGCCGTTTCGCCGGGACCATCCACCTCGACCAGCTACGGCTGGAGGGGCGTTACACCCTGGCTGTCGCCCCCTCCGGTCTGCGTCGACGCGGGATATGGCCAGTGCGCTGGACTCCGCGCCGGACGCTGGCCGAAGAGCATCACTGGCGTGCCTCCCGCTCCGCGGGCGCAGACGGCTGGGCCCCTCCCCTGGACGGGGACGAAGTGCTGGAGCCGGCCGCACTGGCGCCCGTGTACCGGCAGCTGCGCAAGAGCTTCGAAGACGGCAAGCACGAACCGGGAGCCGCCGACTTCTACTACGGCGAAATGGAGATGCGGCGCCACGCCGACGACATCCCCAGGGCTGAACGGAGCCTGCTCACCGCGTACTGGGCGCTCTCCGGCTACGGGCTGCGGGCCTCCCGCGCCCTCGCCTGGCTGCTGACGTCCATGACGGCCACCGTGCTGGCGATGATGCTGTGGGGCCTGCCGCAGGACGATGCGCAGCCGAGGAGCTCGGGCACGGTCACCGGTCGCAGCATCACTCTGACCACAGACGCACCCGCTCCGATCAATCCCAGTGGACCGTACTGGAAGCGCGTGTCGACCGAGCGGTTCGAGAAGTCCCTGCGGGTCGTCATCAACTCCGTCGTCTTCCGCTCCTCCGACCAGAGCCTGACTACCGCCGGCACCTACACGGAGATGGCCTCCCGCCTGGCCGAGCCGGTCCTGCTCACCCTCGCCGTCCTGGCCATCCGCGGCCGAGTCAAGCGGTGACCGACCGCAGGTCGACTCTCGTGAGTCAGGTCGGTTCGACGAGTTGCTCGACGGCGACAGCATCGGCAGCCTCTGTCGCAGTGTGCGCGCAGACCGCAGGTGCCCGCGGGTGGCGGCGACTTCGCGTATCTCATCGTGCAGTTCGTCCACCGCGGTCCGGGCGGGCCAGGCCGCGGATGCAAACGCGGTAGTCGGCCTCCCACTGGCCACCCATCGCGGAGACCACTCCGATCCGGTGCAGCCCTCCGTCGCTACGGCCGACGGGGTACGGGCCGTTGCCGACCAGCATCGCGTCGCGGTTCGTGCGCCGACGAGTGGTTTTCGGGCTCACGGCCGGCGGGGCCCCGGAGCTCTTCGGGAAGGCGGTATGCCGCGAGGGCGGCGATGTCGTCGTCGAGACTCCCACCGCTGTAGGCGAGCAGGTCCTGGTGCAGGTGGTCGAGGAGTTCGCGGGGAGGGAGGGTGGCCCAGGCCTGGATGCGCTCGGTGAGCGGGTAGAAGGATCCGGTGGGGTCGCGTGTCTCGGTCACGCCGTCGGTGTACAGCAGCAGCCGGTCGCCGGGGTGAAAGGGCTCGACGTCCACGCGATAGCCGTCGCCGAGCAGAATGCCGAGGTTGAGGGGTAGAGCCGGGTCGGCCGAGTCCAGTTCGGTGACCCCTTCGGGGCCCAGCCGCAAGGGTGGCGGGTGACCGCAGTTGACGATACGGACGACGGGTTCGTCGTCGGGAACCTCGGCGAACACGGCGGTGACGAAGCGCTCCGCCGCCTCGCTGCCCGGTACCTGTGCGGCCCTGCGGCTCATGCTCCGTTCGACACGATGCGCCACACCGGTCAGATCTGGCTCGTCGTAGGCGGCCTCACGGAACGCGCCGAGCATCGTGGCGGCCGTTTCCACCGCGAGCAGACCCTTGCCCCGGACATCGCCGATGAGCAGACGCACTCCGTGCGCGGTGGGCACCGCCTCGTACAGGTCACCGCCGATGCGTGCCTCGGCGGCGGCGGACAGGTAGAGGGCCTCCATCGAGATCCCGCCGAGGTGGCGGGGCACCGGGCGCAGCAGCACGCGCTGCGCGGTCTCGGCCACGGAGCGCACGCTCGCCAGCGTGCGCTCGCGGCGCGTTCGGTGGGCGGCCATGATCGTGCCGAGGACGCCGACCAGGGCGGTGCACACGTAGGCGCCCACATAGTGGCGGTCCCACAGGTAACCCACCATGCGTCCCGCACAACACGGAGTGCCGGCCAGGACGCCTTCGAACACGACGGCGAAAACCGCGATGGCCGCGACACCGACAGGTCCATGGGCGTAGGCGGCGACCACGGGGAGAGCGATGAGCAGGAAGCTCACCGGCCACTGCACCGGAGTGATCGGCTCGAGCACCAGGATGCCCGCGACGTAGAAGGCCGGCAGCCAGCGCATCCATGCCGGCGGAGCAGGCACCTGCGGGCCCGTGCCGCTCGCCTGCGCCGCACGGCGGCCCTCGGCTCCACGACCGCCCGGCCACCTCACCGCTCACTCCGGTCGCGGATCCACCGACGCGTCCTGTGCACAAGAACTCCTGGCAGGCCTCGACCGCATTGTCAGGATCTTCATCGTAATTCCATGACATTGGCGATTCGTGGAGGTCACCGTGGAACGACCGCCACCATGGCCGCGCGCCTGCACTGCACTGACCTGTACTCAGGGGGACCACGGCGTCACCGCGGCATCCGATCAACCGGTGGCGAGGAGTTCGAGCGTGTCGATCACACGGTTCGAGAAGCCCCACTCGTTGTCGTACCAGGCGACCACCTTGACGTGACGTCCGTCGACGCGGGTGAGGGCCGAGTCGAAGATCGACGAGGCCGGATTGCCCACGATGTCGGACGACACGAGCGGGTCCTCCGAGTACTCGAGGATACCGGCGAGCGGCCCCTGCGCCGCGGCGCGGTACGCCGCCAGCACGTCGTCGCGCGTCACGTCGCGCGCGACGGTCGTGTTGAGTTCGACGATCGAGCCCACCGGAACCGGCACCCGGATCGAGTCGCCCGACAGCCTTCCGTCGAGGTTCGGCAGCACGAGGCCGATCGCCTTGGCGGCGCCGGTCGTGGTCGGCACGATGTTGACGGCCGCCGCACGGGCGCGGCGGGCGTCGCGGTGCGGGCCGTCCTGAAGGTTCTGCTCCTGCGTGTAGGCGTGCACCGTCGTCATGAAGCCGTGCTCGATGCCGGCGAGCTCGTCGAGCACCGCTGCCAGTGGCGCGAGCGCGTTGGTCGTGCAGGAGGCGTTCGAGACGATCGTGTGCACGTCCGGGTCGTACGCGGCGGTGTTGACCCCGAACGCGAGCGTGACGTCGGCGCCGTCCGACGGCGCGCTGACGAGCACCCGCTTCGCGCCCGCGTCGAGGTGTGCCCGAGCGGCCTTGGCCGAGGTGAAGCGGCCGGTTGCCTCGAGCACGATGTCCACGCCGAGTTCGGCCCACGGCAGCTGCGCCGGTTCGCGCTCGGCGAGCACCGTGATGCGGTGTCCGTCGACGATGAGGGCGTTCCCGTCGACGGACACCGGGCGGCCGAGCCGACCGGCCGTCGAGTCGTAGGCGAGCAGCCGCGCGAGGGTGGCGGGCTCCGTGAGGTCGTTCACGGCGACGACCTCGAGGTCGCTGGTGCGTTCGAGCAACGCGCGCAGCACATTGCGTCCGATGCGGCCGAATCCGTTGATGGCGATGCGGGTCATGAAAGCTCTCCCTTCGGTTCGCCACCAGCGTCGCGTACGGCCATCGCCGGTGACCGCGGCGTGAGCGCCACGGTTCGAAAGGATCTCGCCAGGATCTCGCCGGGCGGTCGGCTACTCGCCCTGGGCGAACGTGCGCCGGTACTCGCTCGGGGTGGTGCCGAGGATGCGGTGGAAGTGCAGCCGCAGATTCGTGCCGGTGCCCAGACCGACGTCGGCGGCGATCTGTTCGACGCTCCGCTCCGAGCGCTCCAGCAGCTCACGGGCCATGTCGATGCGGGCGCGCATGACCCACTGCATCGGCGTGTACCCGGTGTCCTCGACGAAGCGCCTCGAGAAGGTGCGCGGCGAGACCGCCGCGTGCCGGGCGAGCACATCGAGAGTGAGGGGCTCGCCGAGCCGGTGCAGGGCCCACTCGCGGGTGGTCGCGAACCGCTCGCCGAGCGGCTCGGGCAGACTGCGCGGCACGTACTGTGCCTGACCGCCGCTGCGGTAGGGGGCCGCCACCAGCCGTCGGGCCGCGTGGTTCGAGGCGGCCACCCCGAGGTCCGCGCGCAGGATGTGCAGGCACAGGTCGATGCCGGAGGCGGCGCCGGCCGACGTCAGCACGCTGCCCTCGTCGACGAACAGAACGTTCTCGTCGACGCGGACGAGGGGATGCTTCGCCTTGAGCGCCTGTGAGTAGTGCCAGTGCGTCGTGGCGCGCCTGCCGTCGAGCAGACCCGTGGCGGCGAGCGCGAAGGCACCCGTGGAGATGGCGGCGAGCCGCGCGCCACGGTCATGGGCGGCGAGCAGCGCGGCGACGACGGCGGCCGGCGGATCGTCGCGGTCCGGAGACCGGTAACCAGGGATGAAGACGATATCGGCCCACGCCAGCGCGTCGAGGCCGTGGGCGACGTGGTACGACAGGCCGTCGCCGCCGGTCACGAGACCGGTCTTCGCACCGCAGACCCGCACCTCGTACGGCATGCTCGCCCGGGTCGTGAACACCTGCGCGGGAATGCCGACGTCGAGCGGCTTCGCACCCTCGAGTACCAGGACGGCGACGCGATGGAGGCGGGTGGCGGGCACGGGGACCAGGGTACGAGGGGTATTTGATGGTCAGTCGACGCGGACGCTCGTAGAGTCCACCGCGATGACCCCGTCCGGGTCGCAGGACCACACTGCGAACCACTGCTCGGCGCCGTACGCCTCGAACCGCTCCACCTCGGTGAACCCCAACTTGGCCGCGAGGCGCATCGAGCGGTCGTTGGCGGTCTGGGTGGTGAGCACCACCGGTTCACCGGGAAGCACGTCGGCGAACCAGTCGAGTACCGCTGCGCACGCCTCGGCCGCGTACCCGCATCCCCACGCCTCCGGCAGGAACATGTAGCCGAGCTCGACCGCCCGGGAAGTCTGACGGACGTGCCCCGGACGCTCGGCGTCCCGCCGTTCGAGCGTGATCATGCCGATCATCGCTCCGTCGAGGTCGATCACGAAAAGGCCAGGGCGCCGCCCGGGCAGCTCGGACACCGCGCGTTCGAGCTCGTCACGCGGTCTGGGCCCGCCCATGTAGGTGCCCACCTCTGGTGATGCGAACAGTTCGATGAACGCCGCGCGGTCCCGGGCCTCGGACTCGCGGAGCACGAGCCGTTCGGTCCTTATCGGCGCAGGTGGCCAGGCGCCGGCTCCGAGTTCGGTCATGGCCGGCAACTTATCCCACGGCCGTGAGAGTGATCCGAGAAAGAAGACCTGGAGCCCGTCTCTTTGCCGGAACCGGCGCTCAGGCAGGCAGCGTCCATCAAGGCACAAGATCGCTAGTGGGCGCGGAGGAGCTTGAGATGAGCGGTACGGCCACCCGATACCTCTATCTTGTCCGGCACGGCGAGGCGTCACCGGACGAGAGCGGGCTGACGGAGGCCGGTCGACGGCAGGCCACACTGCTCGGCCAACGCCTCCGGGACATCCCGTTCACAGCGGTTCACCACGGTCCCCTGCCGCGGGCGGAGCAGACCGCACGCCTCATCGGCGACCAACTGAAGGGCGTCCCTCTGCACGCCTCGGAGGTCGCTGGTGACTACGTGCCCTACTTCCCGGAGAAGGACGAGCTTCCGGCCGAATCAGCGGACTTCTACCTCCGCTTCCTCGCCGACGCCACCGACGAGGAGCGGAAGCACGGACCTGCGCTGGCCGGCCAGGCGCTGGATCTGTTCACCGGGGCGGTGGACGGCGATCAGGACCGGCATGAGCTGGTCGTCACCCACAACTTCCTGGTCGCCTGGCTCGTCCGGGACGCCATGCACGCACCCGAATGGCGTTGGCTCGGCCTCAACCACTGCAACGCGGCACTCACGGTCATCCGCTACACGCCCGGTCGGCCGGCCTCCGTCCTCCTCTCCAACGACATGCGGCATCTGCCCACAGAGCTGCGCTGGACAGGCTTTCCTCCCGAGCCGCACATCTGACGCGACCGCCAGGCCCCGGTGATCTCGTACGAGGGCCCGGGGCGGTGCCGCTCAACCGAACCGCAGGATGCGTGGCGCGAAGGTGCCCTCAGGGCCGTCGGCGCGGCCGACCGACCACACCGTCGCCGTGCCCGGCACCGGCGCCAGCCGCAGCGTCCTGGAGCCACCCTCCCCGGCCACCGCCGGTTCGCTGTACTCGGTGAACGACTGTCCGTCCCAGGCAAGGAAGTCCGGCCCGGGGACAAGCGGCGGAGAGCTGCCAGGCGGGCCCCACTTCTGCGAGTTGGCCACCGAGATCCAGGCCAGCGCGCCGGACGTGCCGGGTGCCAATGAGCTGATCGAACCGAAGTCGGCGGGCACGGTCACCCGGCTCCACTCCTGCCCGTCCCAGCGGACCAGCAGTGGCGGAATCGGCCGACCCGGCGGGCCGCCGACGAACCCGGCCGTGCCGCCCGCCCACACCTCCGTGGGCGAGACGGCCAGCACGCTGCCCACGGCCGACCGCGGGAACCCGTACACGATCGTCTGCTGCCACGACCGCCCGTCCCAGTGCGACACGGCCGCACCCGAGTCGGTGGCACCCGCGGCCCAGACGTCGTCGGCCGCCAGGATGTGCAGGCCGTACACGGCTCCCGGCGGCGTCGGCACGTCCCGCCAGCCATGCCCGTCCCGGCGCAGCAGTACCTGCGCGCCGTCCCGCGAACCGATCAGCCAGGTCTCGCCGCCGCCGGCGACGACCTTGGTCAGCACGACACCGCGCGGCGGCCGGCTCTCGGACCAGGCGATGCCGTCGAAGCGGAGCAGGTGGGCGCCGCCCGCCGAGTCGCGGCCGACCGCCCAGACGGCGGTGGGTGAGGTCGCGGCGATGGACAGCAGCTCTCCCTGCCAGCCGGTCCCGGGCAGGCTCTGGCGCTGCCACGCGGTTCCGTTCCAGCGCAGCACCAGCGGGAAGCCCGGCGCCTCCCGACCGACGGCGTCGGCACCCACCGCCCACGCCCGGTCCGGACCGAGCGCCACCGCCTCGTTCAGCCCGGCCTGTGGGCGTGTCTGTGCCGGGACCGGCACGTGTTGCCAGGACAGGGTTTGCGCCGCGGCCGGGCTCATCATCGTCACGATGGTCATGGCGACAGCGAGGGCCGCGACGAGAAGTCTGCGTGCCATGGTCAGCCTCCCAGCCGCTCGCTCATCAGGTTCGGTTTCGTGCCGTAGATCTCGACGGTTCCGAGGGACAGCAGCGAGGACCCGGCCCTCGCCAGTGCACGCGGTTTGACGTCGATCGCGTCTTTGCGCTCCGGGCCGTAGGAGAAGGTGGTGCGGGAGCCGTTCACCCGCGCGTACTTCGACTGGAAGGCACGGTCGCTGCGCACCGGCAGCCACAGCGCGCCGTCCGGGCCGCGCGCCATGGCCTCGGTGTGGGTGTCGCCCAGCGGTGGGTAGGTGGTGCGCCAGGCCCCGAGCCCGGTCCAGGTCATCAGGTACGTGCGGGCCGCGCCGTCGGTGTACCGGCTGCCGCCGATCGTCACCCGGCCGGACGGTTCGAGCAGCGTCGTGTGCACGTTGCTGTTCGGCGGCAGCGGCACCTTCGCGTCCCGCCACGCCGTGCCGTCCCAGCGCAGAACGGTGGTCCCGGTGCTGGTGTCCGCCCAGGCCCAGACGTCGGTGCCGGTACGAGCGGTGATCCCCATCAGGAACAGCACACCGTCCGGAGTGGACTGTGTGGTCCAGCCGGACCCGTCGTAGTGCAACACCTTCAGCCCGGTGCCATCCTCACCGACCACCCACGCGGCACCCGGCACCGCGGTGAAGTCCTGGTAGGTCCACAGGGTTTGCGGCAGCGGCACGGCACTCCATCCGCCCGCCGACCGGCGCAGGATCTCCCCCGCTCCCCCGCGGTTGTGGAAGATCCACACCTCGTCGCCGACGAACTGCACCTTGCCGAGCCAGCCCGACTCACCGGCGCCGGGGAAGGTCGTGTCCCGGCTCCACGCCGTGCCGTCCCACCGGTACAACATCGGCCGCAGTCCATCGGCGGCGCGCTCGTACCCGGTCGCCCACGCCTCCCTGGGCCCGCGGGCGGCGAGATCGGACACGGTCACCGGCGGGGCCGCCGCGGGCACCGGCAACGCGGACCAGCTCGGTGTGACAGCCGCGGCCGGCGACACCACCGCGGCACACGCGATCACAAGGCAGACAACGACCGCACGGAGACCGTTCACGAGACCCCCCAGTCCGCGGAGGTCGCAGAGCTTATGGGCAGTCACTTGAGTGTGAACAGACGGCATTTCGGCCATGCGTGCGTCCCGCGAGCACCTCGACGTCACCCCTTGGCCGCAGCCCTTTCGCTCCCTCCCTCCGCCGCGTCTGCCGCCAGACTGCTCGTGATCCCCCTCTACTGCTTCCTCGCCTCCGCCTTCACGACCAACGACGAGATCTTCGCCCACCCCTTCGCCCCGCCCGGCTCGCTCGGCCTGGACAACTTCCGGACCGCTTTCGACAGCGCCGACCTGGGGCTCGCGGTCGTCAACTCCGCGCTGGTGACGGTCTTCTCGCTCGCGCTCACCCTGCTGCCGGCCGTACCCGCCTCGTTCGCCCGCTGCGCCCGCATCGACGCCGACGCCGGCCTGGTGGTACCCGCCTTCCTCGAACGCGGCTACCCCTACAACCGCCCCGCCGACCGGCCGCTCATCTTCACGTCCCCGCAGCAGAGTCACGTCACCGCGCGCGCCACCGACCTGCCCGTGGGATTCACCCGCGAGGCCGACGGACTGCCCGGCACGGCGGCGCTCCATCTGCTGCCGGCCACCCGCCACCTCACCACCCGCACCCGCACCCGCCGCGAGCTGGCGCGCCGTGCCGACGCGGGCGCCACCGTGTACCTGTCGTTCTGCTCCGGCGAGCATCCGATCACGCGAGGCCCCTGGTTCGACGACCTCGACGGACTGTTCGGCGTGGAACTGCAGTCGTCGTACGGCGTGGCCGAGCCGATCGAGGACGACGTGCTGGAGATGACGTTCACCGAGGACTTCGACGGGCTGCGCGCGGGCGAGGTGCTGCGCGTGCCGGTCGTCGGGAACGAGGACAGCCGCGCCTACCTGCCCGTGCTGCCCCGCGCGGGCCGCGTCGTGGCCGTGGACGCCCATGGCCGGCCGGCGCTCGTCGTGCACGAGAGGGGGGCCGGACGCACGGTGCTGGCCACGTATCCCCTGGAGCACATGGCGGCCCGTACGCCGCGCGCCAACCCGGACGCCACGCATCGCCTCTACGAGGCCCTGGCGGAGGTCGCGGCCATACGGCGGCCCGTCACGGTCCCCGACCCGCACGTCTCGGCGGACGTCCTTGTCCACGCCGACGGACGGCGTTTCGTGTGGCTCGTCAGCCGGAGCGCCGAACCGCTCACGGTCCGCCCGGCCGCCGAGGGCGCCCTGCACGAGCTGAAGGGCGGCGAGCCCGTCACGGACGTGGCGCTCGATGCGTACGGCGTCGCCGTGCTGGAGCTGCGATGACCGCACCCCGCTACCTGGCCCCGGCCGCATCGGTGGCGGACCGTGTGCGTGACCTGCTGGGCCGTATGACGCTCGCGGAGAAGGTCGGCCAGGTCAACCAGCGCATGGGCCTCGGTGAGCCGCGCCGCGAGATACGGGTCCTCTCCGAAGCACTCCTCGGCACGTCCCCAGCGCGGATCGCGTACCAGGTCGAGAGCGGACACCAGCGCCAAGTGCGCGCCCCGGGAGCGCAGTTCGGCACCGGTGGGTGGCCGCGGCCGCCTCGGCGTACAGCCCCGGATCCCAGGTGGCGCCGCCGACCGCCAGATTCACCGGGAGCCCAGTGTGCCGTCCAGGGCCTGGTGGCCGTGCGGCGTCTCCTCCACCAGCAGGTCGCGTACCCCGCCACGCCTTCAGCCAAGGGCTGTCGTACACGAGCGTCGAGTACCGACCAACGCGCCTGTCGAGCCGACGAGTCGACGCCGGCACACCGAATCTGACGTGCCAGGTCACCGTCCGCGACACCGGCTCGCGGCCGGCCCACGAAACGGTCCAGCTCTATGTCCGCCGTCTGTCGGGCGGCACGTCCTGGCCACGCGTGCGAGAACTGCGCGGCTTCGTCCGCCTCGACATCGCGCCCGCGGCGAGGCGGAGGCGGTCTTCGCCGACCGAACTCAAGGGGCACGGCTGGACATCACGGCGCCCCTCGGGCGGCGGGGTTGACAGGGTGGACGACACCCAGGCATGGCCCGCACCGAGGACCAGCTCATGCGCAGGCGTCGTCTGCCCATCACCGGCCAACAGGCCCGGGCTCAGGCGGGTCACGATGCGGCAACTCGGCAGCGGGGCTCCGCCGGTTCGCCCCGGCAGAGACCCGCCCGGGCGGTGAAGTCGGTAAGGTCACGCGGTGCCTCGCCGCCCCTGGGCGTCTGGAGACACCGCCGTCGCCGGCGGTCGGCCATGCCCGCAGGGCGCCTGGACCGCTGCCGCTGGACACGCGCCGCCTCACTGCTCCGCCCTGCCGAATCACCGACCGCGGTTCGCCATACTGCGGCGTGCCCGCGGTCACCGCGCCCAGGGCAGCCGTCACCATCACCTCGCCACCCACTCGGCTGCGCCATACAGGAGCCCCACATGTCCGACAGCGCCCCCGAACCCCGTCCCGTCACCACGGAGGCGGTCCCTCTGGGCACCGGTACCCGCCGATGGCTCTTCCACCCGCCGCGGCGCCACGGCGAGGTCGACACCAGTCGCAGCGTCAGCTTCCTGGAACTCTTCTACGACCTCGTCTACGTCGTCCTGATCGGCCAGGCCGCCCACACCCTCGCGGAGGACATCTCCTGGCGAGGGGCGGCGACATTCGCAGTGATCTTCGGGCTGATCTGGATCGCCTGGCTGAACGGCACGCTCTTCTACGAACTGCACGGCCGCGAAGACGGTCACACCCGTTCGCTGATCTTCGTGCAGATGCTGCTGCTGTGCCTCATGGCCGTCTACGTCGGCCACGCCGACAGCGACGACGGCCGCGTCCTGGCGGCACTGTACGCGCTGCTGCTGGCCCTGCTGAGCTACCAGTGGTACTCCGTGTACCGGCTGGACCTACCGGAGCTGCGCAGGACGCCGCGACGCTATCTGATCGTCATGGTCGCGGGCATCATCGTGACGGCGGCTTCGGTACCTCTGTCGGCCGATGTCCGTCTCGCCGTCTGGGCGGTGTTCGTCGTCGCGTGGTGCGGCGTGGAGTTCGTCATCCTCATCTTCTGGCGCAGAAGGCCGAGTTATGACGTCGTGACCGAAACCATGGTCGAGCGCTTCGGACTGTTCATCATCATCGTGCTCGGCGAAGTCGTCATCGGTGTCGTGAACGGCCTGACCGACACCGAACGCAGCGCCCTCGTCACCACCACGGGCCTGCTCGGGCTCGCCATCGGTTTCGGTTTCTGGTGGAACTACGCCGACTTGGTGTCCCGACGGCTGCCCCGCGAGACCGGCCACTACCTGGCGACCTGGATCTTCACTCACCTGCCGATGGCCATGGCCGTCGCGGCAGGCGGTGCCGGAATGGTCGGCCTCGTGGAGCACGCCACCGACCACCGGACACCGGTCGCCGTGAGCTGGCTGATGGGTGGGTCCGTAGCCGTAATGCTGCTCACCACCGTGGTGGTTCTGCCCACCCTTGAGGACTACGACCGCTACCCCTCCGCCTACAAGTCAGTACAAGTCGCACTCGTCGCGGCAGCCGTCGCCGCGCTCCTCGCCGGCTGGTCCCGCCCCGCCCCCTGGCTCCTCGCTCTCACCTTGCTGCTCGTCCTCTTCGCGACGTGGGCTTTCGCATTCGTTCGATGGCTGAGGCAGGGCTCCCTGATCAACGAGAGGTCAGCCGAGTCACGTTGAGCGGTCTGTCAGCGCGCCACGTCCCGAGGGTCTCAGTCGAGACAGAACTCGTTGCCCTCGATGTCCTGCATCACGATGCACGACTCGTTGTCGTCATCGGCGAGCAGTAGCCGCACGCGTACCGCGCCGAGCGCCACCAGCCGTGTGCATTCGGCCTCGAGCACGGCCAGGCGCTCTTCACCCACGAGCCCGGTGCCGACCCGCACGTCGAGATGCACCCGATTCTTGACCACCTTTCCCTCGGGAACCCGTTGGAAGAACAGCCGCGGGCCCACACCCGAGGGATCACCGCACGCGAACCACGAACCCCGATCCTCGGGAGGCTGCGAGCGATCGAAATCGTCCCACGTGGCAAACCCCTTCGGCGGCGGCGGTACGACGTACCCCAGCACCTCGCACCAGAAGCGAGCGACGCGCTCAGGTTCCGCGCAGTCGAAGGTGACTTGGAACTGCTTGATCGAAGACATCGGCGCACCATAGCAAGGGGGTGTCGTCGCTACGAGGCGTAGGTCTCGAACTCGGCCACCTTCGGAGTGCCGGAGGCCCCGGTGATCTCAAAGGTGATCTTCTTCAGCGAGATCTGCGGGAACGTGATGACGCCCGCACCGCTGCCGCTGGTGAGCACCGCACCCGTATCCGCGTTCAACAGCCGCCAGGAGCCGATGACCCCCGAGGAGCCGGCCGCCTCCCGGATGGCGACGCGCGATACCGACGTCGCCGAACCCCACTTGACGGAGACCGACCCCGTCGAGCCGGCCGGTGACCAGTACGTGCCCATGTCCCCGTCACGGACATTGCCGTAGCTGGTGCCGTCGGCCTTGCTGGAGCCGTCGGAGCCGGCGCCGATACTGAGGTTGGTGCCGCTGGGCTGGGTCGGATCCGCCGTGGGTGTGGTGGTGGGCGGGGACGTGGGAGCCGTCGGGCTGGAAGTCGGCGTCTGTGTCGAGCAGTTGCCGTCGGACACCTGCAGACCGGTGCCCGCGCCCGCGGTCCGGCTCACGACGTCGGGGACGCACGCGGCGGCGTCGAGCGCGTAGGAGTAGGGGATGCTCACCGTGGTGTTGGACTGGGGGTTCGGACCCGCGGGGTAGTTGTCGCTTCCGGGGCTGGACCATGTGACGTTGTCGAAGACGTTGCCGCCGACCTGCCAATAGCCGCGCTGGTCCGTGTAGAAGGTGCCCAGGACGTCCTTGGAGTCCTCGAAGTAGTTGTTCTCCACCCTTGCCTTGGCTCCGGCCCGTGAGTTGATGCCGGACTCGTTCAGGCTGACGTAGTGGTTGTTGTAGATGTGGGCTGTCCCGCCGCGCAGCAGGGGGGTTCGGGAGTCGATGTTCTCGTAGAGGTTGTGGTGGAAGGTGACGTACCCGTTGGACAGATCGCTCTCGCTGGAACCGATCAGGCCGCCTCGGCCGGAGTTGCGCAGCGTGCTGTACGACAGCGTCACGTACTGCGTGTTGTCCTTCATGTCGAACAGGCCGTCATAGCCCTCCGACTCGCCCCCGGACGCCTCCAGGGTGGCGTGGTCGACCCAGACGTTGCGGACGTCGCTCTCCATGCCGATGGCGTCGCCGCCGTTGGAGGTGGGCGAGCCGGACTTCTTCACGTTCCGGACCGTCACGTCCTGGATGATGATGTTGCTCGACTCGCGCAGGTGGATGCCCAGTTGGTCGAAGACGGCACCGCTGCCGACCCCGACGAGGGTGACGTTGCTGATCTGCTTCAGCTCGATGACACCGGCGGCCGTGTTGCAGCTGTCGCCCGACACCTTCGCGGTGTTGCCGTGGTTGATGGTCCCCTCGACCTCGATGATGATCGGCGTGCTGCTGGCGGCCCGGCCGCAGAGCGCCGCGTGGATCTCGGTACCCGTGGTCGCGCGGACCCTCTGCCCGCCGGCTCCACCCGTGGTCCCGCCGTTCTGCGTCGCGTAGCCGGTCGCGGCCGAGGCCTCCGGCATCGACAGGGCGACGCCGACCGCGGCCGCCAGGGCCATCGCGGCCGACGCCGCGGACAATCGCAGTGCGACAGGTCTTCTCATCTCGTCTCCTGAGTTCATCGAGGGTCACCATGGCTTTGGTCGCGCATGGGCGTGCGACAGCCGGGACTTGTGACAGGTGGGGTCGAGCTGGGTCGGGCATGGCGCTCGTCGAGGTGCCCGTCGTCACGGGGTTCTGGGGCATGCCGAGTCGCGACGCACGAGCGGTCGCCGCGGGTCTGCCGTGTACCGGCGGGAACCCGTGTCCTGCGGGTTTGTGTTACGAGAAGCCGTCGCCTGCGTGGACGCGGCGGATGGTGCGGCATGTGCGTGTCATGACGTGCACCCTTCGTTCCACGACATGGCACCGCTGTGCGGATGCCTGCATGTCGATTCACCGGCGGCTCGTGCACACGTCGCGGCGGCCCCCGCGACGATCGGCCCTCCCGGCAGGTTCCCAACTCACCGAGAAAGCGCTTTCCGAGTGGTGACGATAGGACCCGTTCGGCCGACCGACAAGACTGTCGGCCAAATTTGGTTCACATTCTCGAATGGTCCGGGAGGGGATTCACAGCTTGGGACGGCTTGACTGCAGGAGTTGATGGTCTCGCCGGGAGCAAGGTCGGAACAGCCGATCCAGTACATGAACAGAGAACACCTACATGTACCCCTACACGACCAAGATCTCCCGGCGTCCGTGGAGCGGTCCGACCTACCTGAGAATCTCAACAAGCGCGCGGACAGCAGGAGTTCGGACATAGGTTGTGCCATGAATGATCCACGCCTCGACTGAAGGACGGACACGACTGATGAGCGACCCTGTGGCGGCGCCAGAACCGGCGGATCGGAGGATCGACACGTCGGTCCCGCACTCCGCACGCATCTGGAACTACTGGCTCGGCGGCAAGGACAACTACCGCGTCGACGAGGAAGCCGGCGACGCGTACACCGCGGTCTTCCCCGGCATCGTCACCATCGCCCGGTCCAGCCGTGCCTTCCTGCGTCGCAACATCACCCATCTCGTCTCCGAGGCGGGGATCCGGCAATTCCTGGACATCGGGACCGGCCTTCCGACCGCCCAGAACACCCACGAGGTCGCTCAGGGACTCGCGCCCGAGACACGGATCGTCTACGTCGACAACGATCCGATGGTCCTGGCCCACGCTCGGGCCCTTCTCTACTCGACCCACGAGGGCGCGACCGCGTACGTCGACGCCGACGTCACGGACCCCGGCCGCATCCTCGCGGCCGCCGCCGAGACACTGGACCTCGGCCGACCCACCGCGCTCATCCTCAGCAACATCCTGGGCCACGTCTCCGACTACGCCCAGGCCCGATCCATCGTCACCCGGCTGATGGGTGCCCTGCCTTCGGGCAGTTACCTCTCCATCAACGACGGGTCCCTCGGTATCGACCCGGTCTTCGAACAGGCTCAGGACGCCTACAACAGCAGCGGCGCGGTCCCGTACATTCTGCGCACCGTCGACGAGATCACCACGTTCTTCGACGGCCTGGAACTGATCGAGCCGGGCGTCGTCTCGGTCACGCAGTGGCGTCCGGAGCCCGGTTCACCCACTCCGGAGGCCATAGCCGAGCACGGTGGGCTCGCCCGGAAGGCGTAGCCGGCGGGCCACGGGACGGGAGGGGCCGACGACGTCCCTCGCGTGCTGAACGGTTGTCGGGCACACTGTGCCGGTGGAATACGTCGGCCGGGTGCCCTGTCCGCCCCTCGACCGGTTCGTCGACGACATCTACTGCCTGACCGGGGTGCCGCGCCACCGCCGGATGAACATCCCGCCGATGCCGTCGGCGCACCTGTTCCTCAACCTGGGCGGACCCGTCCGCTTGCGGGACTCCGACCCTGCGGTGCCGCCGGCGGTGTTGGCCGATGGGTGGTTCTTGGGCGTATGGACCAGGCGTTTCCTCGTCGAGTATCCCGCACGGGTGCGGCTGGTCGGGGTGCACTTCAAGCCGTGGGGGATGTCGCCGTTCCTCGACATGCCGGCGAGTGAGCTGCGGGACCGATGGGTACCGGTCGACGCCGTGTGGCGACGGTCGGTGGACCGGATTCGCAACCAGGTCGGCGACATCGCGTCGGCGACCGAGACACTGCGGGTGCTGGAAGCGGAGCTGCTGTCGCGACTCGCCGAGGCGCCGTCGCGCGGTCTCGACCTGGTGCTGCACGCAGGCGGGCGTCTGGAGATGTCCGACGGAACGATCCCGATCGGTGCGCTGACCGCGCGCGCCGGGGTGAGTGGCAACCACCTGGCCGCGCAGTTCAAGGCCCATGTCGGGGTCACCCCGAAGCGGGTGGCGCGGATCTACCGCTTCGCGCGGCTGATCACGTCCGTGGACACCCTGCGTCCGGTCGACTGGTCGGAACTCGCGCACGCGGCAGGCTACTTCGACCGGGCTCATTTCAGCAGGGAGTTCAAAGACTTCACCGGCCACACCCCGACGGAGTACCTGGCCCTGCGGCGCCGATTCCCCGCCGAACCGGGGTTCCCGCCGGACGCAGGTCCGATGCCCGCTGATTGATTTCTTACATGCCCGGACGCCTCCAGGGGCGACAAGATCGAGGGAGCACACGCAGGGAGAGCCGAGGAGGACCCGTGGGCACAGTGATCATGCACAACGTGGTGTCGGTGGACGGCTTCATCGCCGACACCAACGACGACGTCGGGCCACTCCACGACTGGTATTTCAGCGGGGACACCCCGATCACCGAAGGCGGCGACCAGCAGTACGACCACTCCAGCGTCGGAAGCGGCTTCCAGGTCTCACGTGCATCGGCGGAGTACGTCCGGCCGATGTGGGAGTCGATTGGCACGATCGTGATGGGCCGCCACTTCTTCGACCTGATGAACGGCTGGGAAGGCAACCAGCCCGCTGGCGACCACGTGGTCGTGGTGTCCCATCGGCCCAAGCCCGAGGGCTGGCACCCCGAGGCGTCGTTCCACTTCGTCGACGACGTGAGGGCTGCGATCGACAAGGCCCAGGAGCTCGCCGGTGAGCGAGTCGTCGCCGTGAGCGCCGGTGAGGTGGGCGGTCAGATCCTCACGGCCGGCCTCGTGGACGAGGTGGCCATGGACGTGGTGCCGGTGGTCTTCGGGTCGGGCAAACGCTACTTCGGCAGCATCGACGGCCAGCATCTGCTGGAGGATCCCCACGTGGTCATCCAGGGCGACCGGGTGCTGCACCTCAGGTTCAAGGTACGCCGCTAGAGATCTTCAGTGGCTGAGGTTGCGCCGGTGTGAGGTCCAGGCCGGTCTTGGCGAGGTTCGCCTGTGACCGTTTGAGGTGGGACCACACCGTCTCGACCGGGTTGAGTTCGGTGCGTACGGTGGCAGCTGGTTGGACGGTGAGCCAGTCCCGGTTCGCGACCGGCTGCCGCATCGCGCGGCTGACATGGGTGTTCAAGTTGTCCCGGACCAGCGCGATCGAGTCGCCGAGTCGCTGGTGGGCTGGGCGGCGTCCGGCAGCCGCGCGTAGTCGGTAGCGGTGAAGCCCTTGCGTTGCCGGCGCGGTCCGCGGTCGACGAGGGTGCGGTAGATCAGCCGCGGTCGGCGGCCGGGCTCGGTGGCGATCAGTCCCGCCAGCGAGCTGCGTTTGGTGCCGGCCGCGGTCACCGCCACGACCGGGGTGTGGCCCCTTCGGCGGCTTCAGCCCCTGGCCGGACTCGTCCTGGAAGCAGAGCCAGGCACCCAGGTGTGCCGCCGTCCTTTTGTCACCCGTCAGTCCACCTCCCGCCAGGCCGCGACGCGCTCCTCGTCGCGCTCGGCCGCCCGACGGGTGGGCATCTGCATGCTCCAGCCGATCCGGTGCGGCAGCAGGTCCACCCCGGCCAGGGTGTACTCCACCCGGAAGCGGCGGAGGATCACTTCCGCGATCCTCTCCAGCGTCCAGCACTGATTCCCACTCCATCCGTGCGCGGACGGCCCGGCATCCAACTGGCGCCTCCAGCAAGCGCAACCGCTGAGGCGACAGCCAGCAACGCGCGCCGCCCGGCCCCTTCGAGGCCACCGCCTGGCGCCCACCCGCGGCCAGGGCGTGGCGCCAACGGTTGGCCGACATCCGCGTCACCCTGAAGTGCCGGGCCACCTCACGAACAGTGGCACCTGCCTCGATCATGTCGGCCGCAGCCCGGCGCACCCGCTCCCGCCGGACCGGTCCTCGGCGCTCAACCCGCCGCCGTCCGGATACCTCATGCTTCCGGCCCAGCGAATCCCGCGTCAGCCGCCAACCAGGCTGAGGACCCTGGCCGTTAGAGATCTCCCACACCGGCGGGCCCTGCGTCCGTCCGACCGACGGTCAGTCTTGCTGCGCCCTTCTCAGCCCCACGTCACCCAGCGGGTTCGATACGAAGGACGGCGGCGGTGTCACGGATCTCGACGACCTGAAGGCTCATGGTGTCGTTGATGGTCGCGGCGGGTCCCTCGTCGCAGCGCAGCTCGACGCCGCCACCGCCCTCCGAGGACACACCGCCACCACCGGCACAGCCCGAAACGCCGAAGCCCGACCCTGTCAGCGGCGCGACCATCTCGACCCCGTCGTCGCTGATCGCCTTCACCTCGATCGGCCCGAGGCCGTACGTTTCCGGCACGGTCACCACGTCCCCCACGGCGACCTCGATCTCGCACGTGCCGTCGGCACACGGCCCGGTCGCGGTCGGCGAGGGCGATTCCGTGGCGGTCTGCGCGGGAGTCGACGAGGAGCCGGACCCGCTGGGCCGGCCCTCGGCGGGGGACCCGTCCGACGAACCCGAGGAACACGACGGGAGCGCGGCGAACACGACAGCGACCACAAGGGCGACGGCGGCGGTGGATGACGTTCTGCGCATCATGGGCGCCATGAAACCCCGCCCCGGCCGGGACCCCTCCCGGCCTCCCCGGCGGGTGCTCGCGGCGGGTGCTCGCGGCGGGTGCTCGCGGCGGAGGAATTTTTCCATCCAGACGTTTGTTTTAGGCTCGCCCCATGGGCTATGACTCTTCCGCGACGCGTGCACGGCTGCTGAAGGCCGCGCACGACGAGTTCGTCGCTCACGGGCTCGCCGGAGCGCGCGTCGAGCGCATCGCCAAGAACGCGCCCGCCAACAAACAGGCCATCTACGCCTACTACGGCTCCAAGGACGACCTCTTCGACGCCGTCCTGGAAGACCGCATCCGCATCCTGGCCGACGTCGTGCCCTTCACCCCGGATGACCTGGCCGCCTACGCCGGCGCTCTCTTCGACGCCTTCATCAACGACCCCGACCTCATCCGGCTCACTCAGTGGAAGACGCTGGAGCGGCCGGATGCGTCGGCGGCCGAGCTGGAGGCCCATCTCACCAAGGCGCAGGCCGTGGCCGACGCACATGGCACCGACCTGGAAACCGGCATGGACGCCCTCATGATCGCCCTCGCCGCCGCCCAGGCCTGGCTGTTCACCCCTCCCCCCATCCGCAACCCCGCGGGCGCCGACGAGGACGCCCGGCTGAAGCGGCACCGCGCCGCCGTGATCGCCTCGGTGGAGGCGCTGGCCGGGCGGCTGCTGCCGGCCAAGTGACGCACCTCGCCAGTACGTCGTGGAGCGTGGCTCCTCGCGCGGACTGAGCCGCGTTCTCGGGGATGCCGGCGATTCGTCAGGCGTCCTGCGTCGGCGGCGGAGCTACGCCGCCGCGTCGTCCGCGATGTCGTGCCACGGCGTCGTTGTTGGCGCAGCGCACCGAACAGTAGGTGCGACGGCCGTTGCGGGAGGTGTCGACGAAAGCCAGACCACAGCCGCGGCGCGCACAACGGCCCAGTCGGTCGGCAGCCGCGAAGCACACGACATACGCGAGCCCGGCGGCGGTGACGGCTCGAATGTGGGCGGCGGCATCCGCGTCGGGAGTGCTGTAGTGCAGATGGGGCCGGCCGTCGTGCAGCGAGATGTGGGGCCTGGTGGAGGAGTCGGCGAGCAGTGCGTTGACGGCCTGGCACCGCCGGTCGACGTCCTGCGGTCCGAAGCAGGCCGCCAGGCGCCGGCTCCACTCCCAGATCTGGTTCGACTGCCCGGCGGTCAGCGCGCGGCGGGCTATTCCGTGTGCGGCGAGCAGGGGTTCCAGGTCCGACGGGCACGGTGACTCCGTGAGGTTGGCCAGGTCCGCGGCCAGCCGGGCAGCCTCCCCGCCGTAATGGTTGAAGTGCATAAGACCATTACATCACCGTGGAGGGCAGCGCGTCCGGCGACGCAGATCCCGCAGGAGACCGCAGGAGACCGGAGGAGTCCACGGTGAAGGAGCCCCGCCCGTACCGACGGGACGCCGCAGCGGCACCAGCCCTGATGCTGGGCCAGATCTTCAGCCTTCAGGTGGGCTCGGCCTTGGCCAAGGACGCGTATACGACCGTCGGCCCAACGGCGTTGGCCGGTATGCGGATCGTCTTCTCCGCAGCCTTCCTGTGGCTGCTGGTCCGGCCGCGGCTGCGACAGGTCACGGCCCGGCAGTGGCGAGCGGCCATCTCGCTCGGCCTGGTTCTGGCGGCCATGAACCTGGCCTACTTCCATGCGATCGGCCATCTGCCGCTCGGGGTGGCTGCCACGTTGGAGTTGCTCGGCCCGCTCGGGCTGTCGGTTCTCCTGTCCCGTCGGCCGCAGCACGTCATGGCAGCGTTGCTGGCACTCGCCGGCGTACTGCTACTGGCCGCCCCGGGCGCATCTCTGCCTGCTGTCGGGGTTCTGCTCGGTATCACCGCGGCCGTGTGCCGGGCCGGGTACGTGGTGCTGAATCAGCGGGTCGGGCGGCTGTTCTCCGACTGGACGGGCCTCACTCTCGCTCTGGCCTGCGGCGCCTGTGTGCTGGCGCCGGTCGCCGCCTTCACCGACGGTGCGGTCGTGGCGGCCCACCCTGCCGTTCTGGGAACCGGGGCCGCGGTGGCCCTGTTGTCCTCGTTGATTCCGTACTCGCTGGACATGACACTCCTGCGTCGCATCGACACGCGCACCTTCGGAGTGCTCCTCGCGCTGAGCCCCGCCGTAGGGGCGGGGATCGGATTCGCCTTGCTGCACGAACAGCTCACGGTGCGTCAGCTTGCCGCCACGGCGCTCATTGTCGTGGCCGGCGCCTGGTCGCTGCGGCGGGCGAGTCCGAGCGGCGTGCCCACACGCAGCTCCGGTTCCCCATCCACGGCCACGCCCTCAGACGACGACCACTGCCCCTTCTGCTGGAGTCCCGTCTCCGGGCAGGTGCGCCGGTGGACCCTGCGGTCGCATCACCGCACCTCCGAAGGCGAGGTCGAGTACTGCTCCGGCGGATGCGGCTGCCAAGTCGTCGTGGTCAACGGAGAGATCGTCAAGGCCCTCGTCCGCCGACCGCAGGCAGCCCGCATCGGCCCGCAATGACCGACCTCGCCCCCGCCTGCCGCGACCCGGATCTCAGTGAGCGTCAGTTCGTGGCCGCGTCCGGCCCGGTCAGGATCTTCAGGTCGGTTCGGCCACGTCGGCGCCGGCGTCGTGTAGTAGTCCCGCACACTGGCGCCTTCATCTCCTCCGGCGTCAGTGGGGGAGCGGACGCCGTCAGGGCCACCGTGCAGGCCTTCGCGGACATCGGCGCCGACGAGCTCGTGTTCAACCCGACGAGTGACGACATCGACGAGGTGGCCAGGCTGGCCGACGTCGTGCTGTAGAGCAGGATCGCGACTGCCGCCCCGTAAGACAGCACCGGCTGTTTCGCCGGACTCCGTCCGAGTCCGGCGAAACAGCCCCCGACTTTGGGCCGCCGCGAACAGGTCGGGTCGCATGGGCCGGTTGCCCGGACGATGCCCTTTCGGCGTGGTCGAATCCGGTATGGCGCTCAAGGTTCACGCCGCGCCACTCCAGTTCACGTGCGGGGGGGCGCAAGGACGGCGACGTCGCGTACGCCCTGGCCCGCTCGATGCCGGCCGGCCGGAACCCCCTGCGACCCGAACACCTGAGGCCGCCCACGTGTCGGTACGGAGAGCTGCCGTCGACGGTGCGGGACCGGTCCCGCGCCACAGGTGCGAGTCTTCCCGGACCAGCCCCGAACGGTCTGCCCGTCCCCCACCTGACGGAGAGTCATGCCGACCTGTCACGCGCCCCCGCCGCAGCGTTCCGGCCGCGCTCGTGACGAGCTCGCCCCGTCGATCCCGGGTCACGTACGCACTCCGTCAACTCCCCTCCGGCTACGCATCGTTGACCCATCGGAGGAGTTCGTTTTCCACTGGCTCTTTTCGGGCACATCGGTTACCCGTCGTCCGCTCCGAGGCGGGAGAGCGCTCCGTGGGGGGATCCATGTGTGAAGACCTCGGGTTCGAAGAACTCCTCAGTGCCGAGGGCTTCTTCGCTTCCCTGCTCGGGCCGTCGCTGTCAGCCGGCGACCGGAAGCTGTTGTACGGCCCCGACCTTCCCGTGGTCCTGCTGACCGGCGGCCCGGGCATGGGCAAGAGGCGGTTGCTGCGCGCGGTGCATGACCGTTTCGCCACCAAGGTGCCGGTGATCTATCTGGACTGCGCCTCGCCGGTGTACGCGGACCGGGCGGCGCCCGAGCCGGACGCCCGCTCGGCCGCGACCGAGGCCCTGGTCGAGGCCGCCCAACGGCTGTGCACCTGGCAGGGTCCAGGTGGCTCGTTCACCTTTCCCCGTCTCTTCACCGGCCTCGCGATGATCGCGACCGGCGTCGCGGACGGCAGCCCCAACGCGGTCGCGACGGAGATCCAACGGTACGAGAGGTTGCCGCAGAGGCAGCGCTTGCGCGGCCTGGGGGCAGGTGACTTCTGGCGGGGCGTGCTCGGCGGAATCATCCAGAACCTGCTGACGGCCCTGGGCGGGCAACTGCTCGGCCCCTACCCGACGGCCGTGGCCAACGCGTTGCTGGACGCACTTTTCGCGCGCTTGGGCCCCCGGGGCATGGCGGAACTGGAGCGGATCTACGGTGCGTATCCCGCGGCGGGCGGTCAGCCCGGCAACGGCCTGCGCAATCTCGCCGCCGACTTCAAGGCCGGCGGCGAGGCGCGGGAGTTGGCAGAAAGCTTCCTCTTCCGGGCGCTGCGCGAGGACCTGGAGGCGGCGTACGCCTCGGCGGTCGGCTGGCTGAGCCGGGTCGGTCGCCCGGGGCTGCTGCTGGACCACGCCGAGTCGCCGCTGGGTGAGCAGCTGCTGCGCGCGGTGCTCACCGACCGCCGGGGCGGGCACCGCGACCGCGTGGTGATCGTGGGCACGGCCCGCCGGGAAGACGGCGGTGCCTTTCTGCACGACGGCATGCCGCCGCGGCAGGTCGCGCCCACCATGGAGTTCCACCCTTCCGACACCGGCCCTCCCGACTGGTCCCGGCGCAGCGGCAGCGGAGCGAACCAGGCACCGCTGGCCGACGGGGTGCTCCTGCTGCGTATGCCCCTGCTCACCGGCGACCAGCTCGGCCGGGAGACTGCGCGCAGGCAGCAGCGCGTGGAGCCGGAGGGCGGCATGAACCGCCGCCGTATCGATGCCGCCGTGGCACGGCTGAGCGGCGGACGACCGCACACCGTGATCCGGCTGGCCGCCGCCACGGCCGCCTTCCGCATGCCGGCGGACGCCAATGACCGGGACATACTGGACGCCCCGTTACGACTCGCCGGCAACGGCGACCACGAGCTGTCGGTGGCCAATGTGCTGTTGCGGGAGCTGATCCTGGATCAGCTGCCGGTGCGGCTGCCGGCCGAGCACCGCGACGAGTGGCTCGACCTGCTCAGTCATCTGTCGGTGGCGCATGACGAGGAGTGCGCGGACGTCCTGCTGCGCCATCATCAGGCGGGCCGCGTACACCAGTTGACGGCTCATGATGTCGCGGAGCTGCTCACCGACACCGGATGGCCCAGTTGCGAACGGCACTTCATAGGGGACTTCGGGCTGCGCCAGCTGCTGGTGCACCGGCTGTACGCACTGAGCCCCGGGGGCGGCGCCTGGCACGCCGACCACCACTTGCTGCGGGACCACTACGCGGCACGTGCGGAGGCGCCGAACGGCGGGGCGTTCCGTTCGGTCACGGTGCACCGGATGAACCACCACCTGGTGTCCGGCGGTGTGGACGATGTGGTCGGCCGTCTCGCCGCCACGCTGCCCGGCCGCCCCCAGGAGTGGTGCGCGGAGCTGCTCGAGATCGCTCAGGCGCCGTATCCCGGCGGAGCGGACGCCCGGCGGGAGCGCGCCCAGGGCCTGGTGCCGGTGGACGGACCCGCGCTGCGCCGCACCGTCGACCAGTTGCTGCACGCGGTGTGGCTGTGCGAGGAGCGGACCAGGCCGACCGGGAGTGAGATGGCGGAAACGCTGGCCACGTTGCTGAGACTGCTTTCGATCATGGAGTTCGACGGCGCGAGACAGCTGCGCAAGACGGCCACGGAGTGGAGCGGCCTGGCGACGAACGAGCAGCCGTTGCTGCGCTGTACCTGTACCGGACGGCTCGGGCGAAGGAGGTGACGGGGATGCCCAGGTGGAGGGTGGTACCCGGGTGGAGGGGCATGCCCCGGTGGAAGAAGATCCTCTACGCGCTGCTGATCGCGGGGTCGGTCGCCGCGTGCGCCGTGTTCGCCTGGTCCCACTTCCGGAAACCGGACACCTGCGCCGACGGGATCGAGCGGATCGGCGGCGAGTGCATCGGCGTCGACGGCGAGGGCTACGACTTCGGCACACCGGAGATCCGCGACGTGGCGCGGGCCATCGCACGCGAGAACGACAGGATCGAGGGTCAGCCGTACGTCACGGTGGCGATGATGCTGCCGCTCCAGTCGGAGCGGGCGGAACTGCGTCGGCAGATGCGCAGCGACCTCCAGGGCGCCTACCTCGGACAGCGGCAGGCCAACGCGGGCGAGGGGGAACCGCCGAGGATCCGGCTGGTGCTGGCCAACCCCGGGCGGAACTACGGGCAGCACCAGCACGTCGTGGACACCCTGTTGCGGATGGCCGACTCGTCCGAGGACCGGCTGCGTGCCGTCACGGGCTTCAATCTCAGCCTCGACGCCACGGAGGAGGCCGTCGAGCGCCTGACGGAACATGAGGTCCCGGTGCTCGCGTCCCGGATCAGCGGGGACGGGATCGCCAACAGGGACAGTGCCGACGGGATGGCGAAGCTGCGGTTCCCCGGTCTGGCCCGGATCCTCCCCACCAACCATGACGCGGCCCAGGCGCTGGCCAACTTCAACGGTGAGCGGGGCCGGGAGAACGCCAAGACGGTACTGGTCTACGACAAGCGCTCCGATGCCTACAACGAGTCGCTGGCGAAGGCGTTCAGCGGGATCGAGGAGAAGGGTCCGCCCGGTCCCGCCGCGATGTCCTTCGAGTCCCCGGCGATAGACGAGCCGGGTTCGACCGGCAACCAGTTCACCCAGATCACCAACAACATCTGCGACTCCGAGGCAGACATCGTCTACTTCGCCGGGCGCACGCTGCATCTGCGGATCTTCGCGCTCAAGCTCGCTCAGGTGGGCTGCAAGGACCGGCACTACACCATCGTCAGCGGTTCCGACGCCGCCTCCCTGCGACAGGCCATGACGGCGAAGGACTGGGAGCAGCTGCGCGGCGAGGACGGCCACGCGAAGGTGACGGTGCAGTACGCGGCCCCCGCACACCCGGACGCCTGGAATGCCGAGCTGGCCCGCTGGAACGAGAGGTGGGACGCGGAGCACGACCGCGAGCCCACCAAGGAGGAGCTCCCCCAGTACCTCACCGAGCCCAAGGCGGCCCTGGCCACCTTGGAGAAGCGGATCGAGTCCACGCGCAGCGAGGGGGTACGGCTCGGCTCCGACCCGAACCTGGAGGACTCCCGCACGATGCTCGTGTACGACGGCCTGGTCACCATCGGCAAGGCACTGCACCAGGCCCAGCAGGGCAGCGCCGAGACGGCACCCGGCCGTGAGGATGTCGGCAGACAGTGGTCACTGCTCCAGTCCCGGCACCGGGTACAGGGCACGAGCGGCCTCATCTGCCTGACGAGCGGCGGCAATCCGTACGACAAGCCGGCCGCGGTCGTCGAGCTGGACCCGGGCCGCGAAGGCCACGGCAAGCTGAAGTTCGTCGGCCTCGGCTGGCCCACCGGCCGGGAACAGCCGAAGAACTGCGTCATCCCCAGCAGCACGCCCTGAGCGGTGTCCCGTTACCGCTCATCGTGGTTGGAGTCCATGCCCTCAGACGGCGGCCGGCTTACCCGGGCCGGGGACGGTGCGGAAGCGGAACGGTTCCGGTTCGCGGCCCGCCTGGACGAACCAGCACTCTCCCGCACCGTCGCCGGTGACGATCCGCAGCACCGTGTCCGCCACGACCTGGGCCGGGATGACGGGCAGGCCCTGCTCGGAAAGCATGTCGCGCAGCGGGTCGATGATCCGCGATTCGGCGAACCCCGGGCAGACCGCGTTGAAGCGCACATTGTCCGGCGCGAGAGCCGGTCCGAGGGAGCGTGCGAGTCCGACGACCGCGTGCTTGTTGGCCGCGTACAGGGGGTCGAGCGCTACCGCCGCCAGTCCCGCGAGCGAGGAGGTCGCCACGATCGCCCCTCCGCCGCGGGATCGCAGCGCCGGCAGCACCGCGTGAGTGCCGTAGACCACGCCGTCGAGGTTGGCGCCCATCGCCCGGCGGTAGCGCGCCGGATCGAAGTCGTCCCCGACACCGCATCCGGTCGTCACGCCCGCGTTGAGCAGCGCGATGTCGACTCCGCCGTACTGCTCCTGGGCGAAGTCCACCAGCGCGCGGTTGGCCTCTAGGTCGGAGACGTCACAGGCGCGGAAGGCACCGCCGACCAGGTCGGCCACGTCTCGGCCGCCCCGCGCGTCGAGGTCCGCGACGACCACCCGTGCCCCGGCCTCCGCCAGCGCGAGTGCCATGGCCCGGCCGAGTCCACTGGCGCCTCCCGTGACGATCGCCACCTTGCCCGCGAGGGCGGCGCCGTCCGTCTGCCCTCGCCGAAGGGTCTCGGTGGCGGTCATGCCAGCTCCAGCACGAGCTTGCCGACGTTCTCGCCGCGGAAGAGCATCTGCAGCGTCTCGGGGAAGTCGTCCACGGTGCCCCTCACCACGTGTTCCTTGACCTTGATACGGCCGTCCGCGATCCAGGCGGAGATGTCCTGGGCGGCCTTGGCGTACTGCTTGGCGTAGTCGAAGACGACGAAGCCCTCCATGCGGGCCCGACGCACCAGCAACGTCAGGTAGTTGGAGGGGCCCTTGACCGGGGTGGCGTTGTTGTACTGGCTGATCGCGCCGCAGACCACGACGCGCGCGTGCATCGCCAGCCGGGTCAGGGCGGCGTCGAGGATGTCCCCTCCGACGTTGTCGAAGTAGACGTCGATGCCGTCGGGGGCCTCCCGGCGCAGTGCCTTCCTCACGTCTTCGGCGCGGTAGTCGATCGCCGCGTCGAAGCCCAGTTCGCCGGTGAGCAGCGCGCACTTCCGCGGCCCTCCGGCGATGCCCACGACCCGGCAGCCCTTGGCCTTCGCGATCTGCCCCACCATGGTGCCGACCGCGCCGGCCGCCCCGGACACCACGACGGTCTCGCCGTCCTTGAGCGCCCCGACGTCGAGGAGGCCGAAGTAGGCGGTCATGCCGGGCATGCCCAGTGCGCCGAGATAGGTGGAGGGCGGGGCGAGGGAGGTGTCGATCTTCATCGCTCCCTTGCCGTCGGAGACCACGTACTCCTGGACGCCGAACGTGCCGACCACATGATCGCCCGGCCGGTAGTCAGGGTGGTTCGAGGCGGTGACCTCGATGACCGACCCAGCGCGCATCACCTCACCGATGCCGACCGGCGGGAGGTAGGAGGGACGGTCGTCCAGCCAGCCGCGCATGGCCGGGTCGAGGGAGATGACTCGCGTACGGCCCACGAAGCGGCCCGGGCCCGGTTCCCCGACGGGCACGGAACGGTGCTCCCAGTCCTCGGGTTTCACTTCGCCCACGGGGCGGGCTGCCAGACGGATCTGGCGGTTGGTCGCAGACATCACGTCTCCTGTCGTCACGGCTCCACCAAGAGAGTACCGACCGGTAGGTATGTCATGGGTGGTGATGTGCGCCACACGCCATGACAGCAGGCCCACGTGACCACGACTGCACCTCGCGCCAGACCCGCTCCAGGCCCCGCGGGCCGTTGCTGTGCACGATGTCGACCCACCCCGACTTGCCCCGGGCGCAGAGAAGTTGTCCCCGGGCGCAGCGCGCGCCGACCGCTCTGGCCCGGACACGCTACGCCCAAGTAGCTTTACCGGTCGTATCGGTGTGCGAGCTCCAGGGAGACTTTCATGGGACACCCCCGCCCGTTAGTGATCGACCCGGCCGGCCGTGACATCCACGGCGAAGCCGCCCGCATCCGCGAGCGGGGACCGGTGACCCCCGTCGAACTGCCCGACGGCGTCCAGGCCTGGGCCGTCAGCAGCCCGGACCTCCTCAAGCGCCTGCTCACCGACCCGCGCGTCTCCAAGGACCCGCGCCGGCACTGGACTCAGTGGATCAACGGCGAGATCGCCCCGGAATGGCCGCTGTTCACCTGGGTCGCGGTGCAGAACATGTTCACCGCCTACGGAGGCGAGCACAAACGGCTGCGTGCCCTGGTCTCCAAGGCCTTCACCGCACGCCGTGCCGCGGCGCTCCGGCCTCGTATCGAGGAGATCGCCGCGACCCTGCTGGACCACATCGAGGAGGCCGGGCAGCAGGGTCAGGTCGTCGATCTGCGCGAGGAGTTCTGCTATCCGCTGCCGATCGGGGTGATCAGCGAACTCCTCGGCCTGCCCGAGGAACAAGGTGCGGAGCTGCGGGCCGTCGTGGACGGCGTCTTCCACACCTCCGCCACCCCGGAGGAAGTCACCGACAACTACGCACGGTTCTACGCGGCGCTGGGCGAACTCGTCGCCCTCAAGCGGCGGTCGCCGGGCGACGACCTGACCTCGGCGCTCATCGCGGCCCGTGACGACTGCGACACCCGGTTGAGCGAGCAGGAACTGCTCGACACCCTGGTGCTCATGATCAGCGCCGGCCATGAGACCACGGTCAACCTGATCGACAACGCCATCCATCTCCTGCTGACCCATCCGGACCAGCTCGCCCACGTCCGCTCCGGCCGCGTCTTGTGGGAGGACGTGGTCGAGGAGGCGCTGCGCGTGGAGGCGCCCGTCGCCAGCCTGCCGCTGCGGTATGCCGTCGAGGACCTCAGGATGAGCGAGTTCGGCGGCCCGGACGGCGTGGTGATCGGCAAGGGCGAGGCCATCCTCGCCGCGTACGCGGCCGCCGGCCGTCACCCCGGGAGGCACGGCGAGGACGCCGACAGGTTCGACGTCACCCGCATCGACAAGGAGCACCTGTCCTTCGGGCATGGCGTGCACTTCTGCCTGGGTGCTCCGCTGGGGAGGCTCGAGGCCCACATCGCGCTGCGGGCGCTCTTCGACCGCTTCCCCGGACTCCGACTCGCCGTGTCCAAGGACGAGTTGGAGCCGGTCGACTCCTTCATCTCCAACGGTCACCGCTCCCTTCCGGTGCGCCTCGCCTGATCACTCGCCACGCCACCACGCCAGCAGCCGCGCGGCCCATCCGCGCCGCACGCGGCCGCCCTCCGGCATCTCCGACGGCTGGGGCGTCGGCGTGGACCGCTCGACGGGCGGCTCGTCACCGACGGTGAGCGAGGTGACGGCGGACGGCGGGAACCTCACCGGCAGCGCGGCCAGCGCACGGTGGAAGGGGCCCGGCCGCCAGGTCAGTTCCTCGACGGGCACGGCCAGTTCGACGTCGGGAAGCCGGTCGAGCAGCTTCTCCACGGCCACCGCCGCGATCAGCCGGGCCGGACTCTGTGCCGGGCAGTTGTGCGGGCCCGCGCTCCACGCCAAGTGGGCGCGGTTGCCCGCACGCTGATCCGCCGTCAGGGACGGGTCGGTGTTCGCCGCGGCGAGACTGACCACGAGCGGGTGCCCCGCGCGCAGTACCACCCCTTCGTACACGACGTCGTGGATCGGGTAGTGCACGGCGTAGTTGGCCATGGGTGGGTCGGTCCACAGCACCTCGTCGAGGGCGTCCTCCACCGGCAGGCTGCCGCCCGAGAGGCGGCCCGCGAACCGGTCGTCGGACAGCAGCAGCCGCAGGCTGTTGGCGATCAGGTTCTGCTGGGGCTCGGTGCCCGCGCCCATGAGCAGGACGAGGGTGTGCACCATCTCCTCGTCGGTGAGCCCTGAGGGATGGTCCATGAGCCAGGACGTCACATCCGGCCCGGGCTGCCGGCGCTTCAGCGTGACGAGGTCCAGCAGCGTCGTGGCGAGCAGTTCGTTCGCCTTCTCGGCATCCGCTCCGTCGAAGATCCCGGACATTCCCTGCACCAGCCGCTCTCCGTAGTCGTCCGGGCAGCCGAACAGACGGTTGAACACCAGCAGGGGAAGCACCTGAGCGTACTCGCCGAGCAGATCGGCGTGCCCGGCCGGGGCGATGCGGTCGATGAGGGTGTCCGCGCTCGCCTCGGCATGGCCGCGCAGGGTGGCGGGGTCGACCCGGGCCAGGCTGTCCGTGATCGCCCCACGCAGTCTGCGGTGTTCCGCGCCGTCGGTCCACAGCGCGTTCGGCCGGTACATCATCATCGGCACGACCGGGCTGTCCAGGGGGACGGTGCCGTCCGCCAGGTCGTTCCAGCGGCGGGGGTCCTTGGAGAACGTCTCGGTGCTGCGCAGGACGTGCAGGGCGGCGTCGTATCCGACGACGAGCGAGGCCCGCACGCCGGGCGCCAGCTCGACCGGCGCGATCGGGCCGACCTCGCGCAGCCGCCGGTACACGGCCGCCGGATCGGCGGCGAACTCGGGCCCGTACAGGGACTCGTGTGCGGGGCAGCCCGGCGGCGGGAAGGGCGGTACGGGGGATGCGGAGGTCACGCGTGCTCCAGGTGGCCATGGGGGGTCCCGCCGCTCGGGCGGGGCCGAGAGTGGGAGAGGGTCAGGAGGTACTCGACGAGATGGATGAGGGCCCGCGTGGACGAGACCCGGTCGCGGGCGTCGCAGCGGACGAGGGGTGTTTCGGGCAGCAGGTCGAGGGCCTCGCGCACCTCGTCGAGCTCGTACGCGGGAGCGTCGTGGAACTGGTTGAGGGCGACTGCGTACGGCAGTCCGTGCTCCTCCAGTACACCCATGACCTCGAACGACTGGCTGAGGCGGCGGGTGTCGGCGAGGACGAGCGCCCCGAGCGCGCCCTGAGTCATGTCCTGCCACAGCCGGGTGAAGCGCTGCTGGCCCGGGGTTCCGAAGAGGTAGAGCACCAGGCGGTCGTTGAGGGTGAGCCGGCCGAAGTCGAGGGCGACCGTGGTGGTCGTCTTGTCCCGCGTACCGGCCAGGTCGTCGACGAGGGCGCCGGCCTCGGTCATGACCTCCTCGGTGCGCAGGGGACGGATCTCGGAGAGCGTGCCGACGAACGTGGTCTTGCCGACCGCGAAGTGGCCCACGATCAGCACCTTGACCGCGGTCTGGACACTGGGCCGCAGGTAGACGTCGTCAGAGGCGGGCGCGCAGTCCATCGAGCACCTCCTGGAGGATTCGGGCGTCGGTCGGCCGGGCGGCGGGAATCGGCGCGCGGGTGACGATGTGGCCGCTGTCCATGAGGTCGGCGATGAGCACTTTGGCCACGCCCACCGGCAGCGACAGATGGCCGGCCACCTCGGCGACGGACAGGGCTCCGGGCCGGCACAGCTCCATGAGCCTGCGCTTTTCCGGGTTGAGACCGGTCAGCGGCAGATCGCCGGTCGCGATCAGCAGGGTGACGAGGTCCAGGGTGTTGCGGGTGGGGTGGGCGCGGCCGTCCGTGACGACGTACGACCGCACCAGCCGGTCTGCGGGGCGGCGCCGGGGTGTCATGCCGGGCTGCCGGTGTCCTGCCGGGCTGGGCTGGTCAGCTCCTTGCCGAGCCGGTCGACGAGTTTGTGCATGCGGTAGGTGACCGCCTCCATGTCGACGTCCTCGCCGGTGGAGACCGCGAGGTAGGCGCCCTCGCCGGCGGCGACCAGGAAGACGTAGCCGTGCGCGAACTCGATCAGGGTCTGCCGCCACGGGGTGTGCGGGGTGCCGCAGAACTCGGCCGTGCTGCGGCTGATCGACTGGACGCCGGACAGGCCGGCGGCCAGCCGTTCGGCGTCGTCCCGGTCGATGTCCTTCGAGAAGGCGCGGAGCATGCCGTCGGCGGAGAGCAGGATCGCGTGGCGTGCCTGCGGGACCTTCAGCACCTCGTCCAGCATCCAGCCCAGCTCGTTGCTGGTGAGCCCGGTCATTCGTGGCTGTTCCCTTCGTGTTCGTCACGGGTGTGCTGGGCGGCCCGGCCGGTGCGGGTGCCGCGTGCGAAGGCACCCATGCGCCGGGCGTTCTCCTCGGCCGAGCGGCCGCCGACCTCGTCGGCCGATACGGGCTCCGCGGCCGGTTGCCGTGCGGTGCGGCGACGGCGCCTGGGCAGACCTCCCGGCGTGGTCGCCACCGCCGGTTCGGTACCGGGCCCGGATTCGGGGGCGGCAGGATCGGCGGTGGGTGCCGTGCCGGGCGAGGGTGCCTGCGCAGGAGAGAGTGCGGGCGCGGCGGCGGACGTGGGCGCGGCGGCGGACGTGGGCGCGGCGGCGGACGTGGGCGCGGCCGGTTCGGCCGACGGCGCAGGTGCCTGGACGGCGGCGTCCAGGTGCGTGAGCAGGGCGGTCGGCAGGAACACCACGGCGCGTACACCGCCGTACGGAGAGAGCGTGTCCACGGACACGCTGAACCCGTAGCGCTGGGTGAGCGCCCCGATGACGGCGAAGCCGAAGCGGGGCGGGTCGCCGAGCCGGGTGATGTCCGCCGCGTGTGCGCCGGCGAGCAGCTCGGCGGCGTGCTCGGCCGCCCGGGCGTCCATGCCGACCCCGGCGTCGTCGATCACCACGCAGGCGCCGTTGTGCACCGTCTGGACGGTGACCTCGACCCTCGTGCCCGGCTGGGAGTGACGTGCCGCGTTGTCGAGGAGTTCGGCGACCGCGAGCACCACCGGTTCGACCGCCCGGCTCCGCACGGCGATGTCGACCTCGCCGTTGATGCGGATGCGCCGGTAGTCACGGATGCGGGAAGTGGCGCCGCGTACGACCTCGACGAGCGCGGCGGTGGCGCGCTGGCGGCCCGGCCACGAGCCGCACAGAACGGCGATGGCCTGGGCACGGCGGCCGAACTGGGCGTTGGCGTGGTCGATTTCGAGCAGATCGCGCAGCACGCCGGGGTCGTCGTGCCGGTCCTGCATCTCGGCGATGGACACCTGCTGTTCGTTGGCCAGGGCCTGGATGGAGCGCATCGACGCCTTCAGGGCGGCCTTCGCCGACTGGTCGGCACGCGACCGGGCGTGCTCGACCGCGCCGGCGAACCGTTCCAGGACACCGTCGAGGCATTTCGCGAACTCCGTGTCGGCAAGCCGGTCGTCGAGCAGGCCGACGGCCGGGAGCTGCTGGTGGGGCGCGTCCTCCAGGGCCGGCAGCCGGGCCGAGACGAGGTGCCGGAGTTCCTCGTCCCGTGCGCGCAGGCCGTCCGTCAGTTCGGCGTTCCGGCTGCGCTGCCGTGCGGTGATGCCGCGTTCGCGCACCATCAGCACGCCGACGGCGAACAGGCACACGGCCAGGCACCAGAACACCGCCTCCGGTATCCGTTCCGTCATCAAGTCCTCACAGCAGGTGGCGGGTCGACGAGCGCACGACGGTAGTGCCGCATCCGCAGGCCCACTTGTCCGTGCGCGCAGAGAAGTTGCCGTGGCACGCAGGCGCGTGCGTGGGACCTGCCGATCGCGACGAGCTCGCCCCTGACGTAGGCCAATGAGGCCGGGACGAGTTCCGGAAACCGATTGCTGGTCCCTAGTCTGCGCCGGGTGACAGCCCGCGGACACAAGGGAGTTCCGGGCTGCTCTCACGGCCGTCGGGACACGTCACAGCAGAGGGGATACGTTGCCCACGGGAAGCTACGTCGTGGAGACGACGCGGACCGCCGAGGTCGAAGCACGCGAGCAGACCGATCTGTGGAGTGAGCGCGTCGCGGCCTACCAGACCCGGATGGACTACAGGTTCACCCGCGCCGAGGTCTTCCGCGGCGAGATGGTCCGGCAGCGCAGTGACACCTACCAGGTCGTCACGTGGGACAGCGACCAGATCGAGTACGCCCGTACACCCGGCCTGATCCGCCAGATGCCGGACCCCGACTACCGGCTGCTCTTCCCGCTCTCCGGCGAACTGCGGCTGCGCCAGGACGACCGGGAGGTGCGGCTGATGCCGGGCACGGGCAGCTTGATCACACTCGGCGCGCCCTTCGAGATCCTGCACGGCGCGTCCCTGCGCGGTGTCATCATGTCGATCCCGGCGCGGGCCGTCGACGGCCCGCTGAACCGGAAGGCACCGCTGGCCACCGGGCTCGATCTGGCCAAAGGGTTGGGCCGCGTGGTGCACTCCGTGGTGCGCGGCCTGAACGAGGAGCGCGACCACCTCGACGCCCCGCAGTTCGACGCCGTCTGTGACCGCGTCGTCGAACTGCTCTGCATGCTCGCCTGCGGCGACGACCGTCCCGACGCACCGGGGCATCTGAGGGAGGTCGAGGCGGTGGTCCGCCGCTACGTGCGCGATCACGCGGCCGACCCCGACCTGTCCGGCAACTCCACTGCCCGCGCCCTCGGCTGGTCCCTGCGCCAGATCCAGCTCGCGCTCCAGCACGCGGGTACCACGCCCCGCGACCTGATCCGCGAGGAGCGCCTGCGGCTGGTCCGCGAACGTCTCCTGTGCGCCGACTGCCAGCACATGACGATCACGGATCTGGCGTACGCCTCCGGCTTCTCCTCGGGCAGCGCCATGAGCACGGCCTTCCGCCGACGCTTCGGGGTGAGCCCCCGCGAGATGCGCCACAAGGCCCGCTGATCCGGCACCCACCGGGTGGGCCTACGGGACCTCGACGGCCACACGGCACACAAACCATGCGCGCCGCCCTGCTCGACACGGTTTGACGAAGTCCGGTGAGACGCCGACGAGCCGGGAGCGCAGCAACATCGCCGGATGCGGCGCGTCGTCCATCACCCACCCCGAAGCTCCCTCACCGCCACCGCCTGCGGCGGCGACCGGGAAACAAGGCCAGGGCCCAGGAAGCCGTGTCCGCAATCACCGCGTCCGGCGGCAGAGCCCTCGCAGTGGGAGGCGATGTCGCTGACGACACCGCGATGAGCGCGGCGTTCGACCTCGCCGACCTACCTGGACCGGATGCACCGCACGGACATCCGTGGCACTTTCGTGGTGTCCCAGCAGGCGGCGCGCAAGGGTCCGCCCGGGCGGCGCGATCGCCAACTTCTCGACCTCTGTGCTCTCTCACCGGCGAATCCTGGCCCGCGCGGTCCAGTCCGTGGACAGGAAAGCCGCGTTCAACCGTTCGGTTGAACGCGGCTTCCACCTCTTCGGGACCTCATCGCTCCGTGCGGAGGACTCGACGCCGACGCGGGCCGTACCAGAATGATCAGCGCCCGTGGCGCGCGCCGGGCCTTCACGCCACCCCCTTCAGAGAGGTTCCCCTCGCATGCCCAGATTCCCCAGCAGGCGACGTGTCCTCACCACCGGCGCCGGTGCCGTCCTCGGCACGGCCGCCTTCGGTGCGTCAGCGCTCCCGGCCTCCGCCTCCCCCGTGTCAGGGCGCTCGGCAGGACATGAGGAGACCAGGTCGCTGGACGAGCTCTACCGAGCCGCCTTCGCGGAAGGCGGGAAGCTCGTCGTCTACGCCGGCGGTGGCACTCCGACGCAGCAGGACGGCACCAAGGCGGCCTTCAGGGACCGCTTCCCGGACATCGACCTGACGCTGATCGTCGACTACAGCAAGTACCACGACGTGCGTGTCGACAACCAGTTCGCCACCGACACCCTCGTTCCGGACGTCGTGCAGTTCCAGACGCTCCACGACTTCGACCGCTGGAAGCGGCAGGGGCGCCTGCTGCACTACAAGCCCGCCGGGTTCTCGAAGGTCTACGACAAGTTCAAGGACCCGGACGGGGCGTGGGTGGCCACAGGAGCGATCGCCTTCAGCTTCATATACAGCACGGCGGCGGTCGGCTCGGACGTGCGGCTCACCCCTCGCGACCTGGTCGACCCGAAGTGGAAGGGTCAGATCGCCTCCTCGTACCCGCACGACGACGACGCGGTCCTCTACCTCTACGCGCTGTACGCCCGCACGTACGGCTGGGACTGGGTGGCCCGCCTCGCCGCCCAGGACGTCCGGTTCGCCCGGGGCAGCAACTCCCCCGGCGAGGCGGTCTTCGGCGGACAGAAGGCCATCGGTATCGGCACCTCGGGATCGGCGGTCGGGTCGTCGCCGACGAGGTTCGTGATCGACGACGGGCACCCGTTCATGGCCTGGGGCCAGCGCACCGCCGTCCTCAAGCAGGCCAGGAACTGCACGGCCGCCAAGCTGTTCCTCAACTGGCAGCTGTCGACGCAGATGCAGAACGGATCCTTCAACGGCTGGTCCGTGCGCACCGATGTCACTCCCCCGGCCGGTCTGAAGCCGATCTGGGAGTACCCCAACGCCCACCTGGACGGCTTCCCCCCGCCGCTCCGGTGCCGCTCGTCCGCCAGTCCTGGCCCCTTCGCCCCCACGCTCGCCGAGGCGGTAAAGGCAGCCCTCCACCAAGGCGTTCGTGATCCTGGGCGGCACGCTGTTGCCGATCGACAGGATCGCAGTGATCGCCGACCCGCATGGCCGACTGCTGTGGGCATCCCCCTCCCGCGCTGTCCGGAGCAGTCCATGACATCAAGGCCGCGCGAACCCACCGCCTATCGATGCCCTGGAGCAAGTCGGGGTGTGGAGTGCCGGGCTGACAAGGGCTACCGCGGTGCCGACGGCACCGTGCGAGTTCTCTACTGCGGGGGGCGATGGGAGACGCCGTCCGCTGGTCAGCAGGCTGTCAACTGCTCGCACGCGAAGATCCGTACGCTCGTCGAGCAGGCCAGGGCCACCCTGAAGACCTGGCGGCTCCTGCGCAAGCTGACCTGGGCTGCTCAAACTGAGTGCCTGTGAGAGATCGCCGGGACCGGATAGGCCCATGAAGAGCGGGGTACGCCTGGGTTGCGAGTCGGCGACGGACCGTTCGGAAGGATGGATTCCGGGTGATCGTTAAGCCATGGCCGAACTTGCCGACAAGCAGCCCTCCGGCGGAGAGGGTGCCCTCACCGGAGGGTGTCTCCTGCTTCTCGTACTGATGGCGGACGTGGCGGCCACGCTGTTGGTCGTCATCGTGCTCGCCGTCCGAGGTCTGGGCCGGAGGAACGCCGGCTCCGGACAGACAGCGATCGGCGTGCCGACCGTGGATTGGGCGCCAGTACTGGGCTTCGGCGCTCTGGCCCTGGCGGTCGGCGTAACGGCCGTCGTCCTGCTGCGGATCGGGCACCGAGTGATCGGGGCGGTGCAGCTGACGCTCTGCGTCTTCCTGACAGTCCACACGCTGGGGTCCTGGCCCTGACCCAGATGTAGCCACAGCCAGGGAGGCACGTCGTATAGAGGGACCTGGCATAGGCACTGAAGTTGGAAAACGCTCCATGCCTGGTACCAGGCCCCGCTGACGCCGACTACCTGTTCCTGATCGACCACGGCGGGCGGCGCCCAAGTCCCCACCGAAGCCGTAGGACCCCTCACCGACAAGGCCGTCAGCGGATCGATCATGGCTCGCGCCTCTTCCCCAGCGCGGAGGCAGCTGTCGGCAGCGTGGTCGGGCTGACCCCGCTGAGTCGGCTCGGCGAGGTCGCCGACATGACCGACGCGGTGGTCTACCTCGCCTCCGACGGAGCCCGCTTCATCACCGGGCCAGCCTGCCAGTCGACGGCGGCATGGGCATGTGACGGGCTTCCGCCGACACCTCCACCTGCGAAAGGCCGATCGATCATGAGCAAAGGCAAGCCCGTCGTCGTCTACGGGGCCTCCGGCTACACCGGCCGCCTGGTCTGCGAGTACCTCCGCGAGTACCGCATCCCCTTCATCGCCGCCGGACGCGACAAGGCCCGCATCCAGGAGTCCTCGACAAGGTCCCCGGGATCGACACCGTGGACCACGAGGTCGTCGAGGTCGAGCACGCGGTCGGACCGCTGACCGAGTTCTTCGCGGCGCCAAGGTGGTGAGCAACATAGTCGGCCTGTTCATCAAGTACGGGCCGGAGATCGTGGAGGCCGCCCTCGCAGCCGAATGCCACTACCTCGACACCACGGGCGAGCAAGACTGGGTCCTCGACGCCGAAGCACGGTGGGCGAGCAGTACGCGGAGAAGGGGTTGATCCTCTCCCCCGGCGTCGCGCAGATGTACACCACCGGCCAGATCGCGGCCAACATCTGCCTGGAGACCCCCGGCCTGGACACCTTCGACGTCCTGGTGCTGTGGAAGGGCTTCCCCTACAAGGACTACGTCCGCCCCATGCCGGAGGGCGGAGTCCAGTTCCTGGACAACGCGTGGTACTTCGGCACCGACTTCATCGGAGTCGTGGTCGTCCGCACTTTACTTGTTCCTCGGCGCTCCCCCATCGACCGTGTCGGCGGCGCCAACCTGATTCAGGGACCGCTACGCGCCGCACGCCAAGGGCGAGCCGTGCCCGGCGCTCCCAGTTCGTCGACCGGCCGCCGGTCAGTCAGCGGGCAAGCCGAACCAGCGGAGGAGTACGGGTCGTGCGTCGGCGGGGGCGTCCTCGGGTCCTCGGGCATAGCGCGCGAGCAGGGCCAGATAGTCGTCATGGAACTGGTCCAGCTCACCCTTCGTGAGGTGGATGAGGCTGCGTGAACCCCGCATCCAGCCTTCGGACTCTGCCTGTCCGGCGGTGAACTGCCGGGCGAGTTCGACGTCCTCCTCCATCCTCATCCGGTCCAGCTCGGCCGACATGGCGCGCTCGGCCTCCGTCAGCTCACCCTGCGGCGGTCTGCGGATGTCGAGGCCACGCACCCCGCGCCACCAGCGCTCCCGCCCGGAAGAGCGCTCGGGGATGTCCTCGATGAGGCCGCTGCGCTCCAGCATGCGCAGGTGGTAGCTGAGCGTCCCGGTGTTCTCGCCGAGGGCGGCGGCCAGGGTGGTTGAGGTGGCCGGGCCCGTCGCAGCGAGGTGGCGCAGTATCCGCAGACGCAGTGGGTGCGCGAGGGCCTTGAGCACCTCAGGGCTGTCGACCGTGCGCCGCTCCGCGCCTTCCGCTCTCCGCTCGTTCGTCATGGCAGCAGTCTATCCGGTAAGCAGGGATTTCTCTGCAGACCTTCCTCTGCAGAGAAATCTCTGCAATACTCTTGGGCATGACGCAGAACCGAGTGACCTCGAATCGCACAGTCCTCCGCTTCACAAGTGCTGCCGCGGGGGCCCTACTTGCCGGACTCGCCCTGGGCGCGGCACCCGCTCATGGAGCTGAACGGGCCGCGGACCTGCCCGAGTTCGACTTCTCCGCCTGCCCGACCATCGATGAGCTGCCCGCGGGTGCGGACTCCGGGACCTGGCGCTGCGAGGTCATGCACGCCACGGGGCATCTGCGCATGGGCACCATCGACGAGCCGCTCACGGAGCCCATGAAGATCACCTTTGCGGAAGGCCGTGTGGGCGGTGAGTTCCGCCAAGTCTTCGGGGAGATGACCGCTGCGCCAATCCGGGTGGGCGGCACCCCGTTGACCCTGACTCCGCAGTACGGCGGCTACTCGGACTTCCTGTCCGACGACACTCGGCGCGGCGAGTTCGACATCAAGTTCGCCATAGGCTCGGCGCACGGGCTGCCGGCCCTGCCGTCGTCGAGCTGCTCGGTGGGCAGCGGTGAGGACGCGGTCCATCTAGTGCTCAAGAACACCGATCCCATGCAGGTGATCTCCAGGGACCCCCTTGTCGCCGCCTTCGGTGCCCAGGACACGGAGTTCGCCGTCCCGGGCACCAGCGGCTGCGGCCCTCTGAGTCGCGCGCTCAACCGGGTCCTGGGCCTACCGTCCGCGGCGGGGGCGAACGCCTTCGACATGGATGTCACGGTGGCCATCCGGCCCTACATATAGACCGGTTCGGTCAGCAATTGTCGATATCCCTCAGCCAGTCGGGATCGTTCCGGCCGCGTGAACTGCTCCAACGCGGGCGGACTTCCCGACCGATGCGCCGACGTCGGCCTTGCTCGATGACCTGTCGATCGATCCATCGGGAAGGTGCTCCTCCTTGCGCCAAGCCGATCCACAGGGATTGAGGATTGCCCCAGAGAACCTTCCAGCCAGGGCCTGTTGCGAAAGCGGCTCGTCTGTCAGACCCACCTGGGATGCTCCAAGTATGGAGATGACAGTGCAGCTGACAATCGACTGCTCCGATCCGCAGAGAATGGTGACCTTCTGGGCCGAGGCCCTGGGCTACGTGCCTGAGCCTCCGCCGGGCGGGCACGCCACCTGGCGGGCCTACTGGGCGGCCATGGGGGTGCCCGAGGCTGAATTGCCGGCCGGTGCCGGGGACGTTCCGGAGTCGATCGTCGATCCCGCGGGACGTGGACCGAGGGTGTGGTTCCAGCAGGTTTCGGAGCCGAAGGTCGCCAAGAACCGGTGGCACTTCGACCTGAAGGTCGGTGGGGGCCGTGACGTCCCACTGGACGTCCGCACAGAGCGCGTCCAAGCTGCGGTGGAACGGCTGGTCAAAGCCGGTGCCACCGTGCTGCGAATCAAGGATGAGCCGGACATGGGGCTCTACGCGGCCGCCATGCAGGACCCCGAGGGCAACGAATTCGACGTCGTCTGAGGTCCGTTGCGGGCGGAGAGCTTGTCGTACCTCGTGGCCACCGCCCTGTGGCTCCCAGGTCGGTTGATCCCGCACTCGCCCGCATGGCGCTCGCGGCGATCCACCGCGTTGAAACGCGGCGGCCGGCCGTCCCGGGAGCCGAGCTTCCTGCGATTGCGGGTCTGGTCAGCCTTGTATGGGAGGGTGCAGCGGATTCGGATGGCGGCGCAGGTAGGCGAGGTTCTTTCGGGAGGAGTACGCCCGATCGGCGCGTACTCGATCGGGCGGACGCGTGGCCAGCGCGATCCGATGCGGGGTACGCGTCCAACTTGGTAGTGAACCCGCCACGTGAGCGCCCCAGCCAGTGATCACCGGGCTCGGCCAGCACTCCGCCCGGCTGTTGCTTCTGCAGGCCACCCTGTTTCCTGGCCCCTGCCGTCGAATGAGGACCCGGTGCCAGATGCCGTCTCGTTGCCACCGCCGGAACAGATCGTGGATCCGGATCCGGCCCCACGGACCGTACACGACGGGCACATGCGTATCCGTGAGATCTCCCCGCGCCATGAACAACGATCATGCATCACTCAAGATCCACTTTCGGTACACATCCTGGCAGTCCGGCCGCTGTCTGGGACAGAAACAGACCTAGAGGTTGTCCCGTATGAGGCGTGAGTTATCCGGTGAGGGCCAGGTTGTGGAGCCGGGCGATGCCCAGCATGGCCTGATGAACACCGTTGCCCTTGAGCCGGCAGTCCCGCAGGATCTTCCAGTTCTTCAACCGCGCCAGGGCGTGTTCCACCCGGGCTCGCGCCCTGCGGTGGACGGCATTCTCCGCTTCCTGGTGTGGGCTGAGGCGTGTCTGACCTCGTCGTTTGCGGTGCGGGACGAGCAGGCCGGTGCCTTGGTACCCGCCGTCGGCGATGGTCGGTGCGCCGCGGCAGGCCCGGTCGACGCCGGACTCGGTGAATGCCCGGCAGTCGTTGCGGCTGCCGGGCAGCGGAAGGCCGATCGCCACGACCAGACGGCTGTTGGCGTCGATAACGACCTGCAGGTTCGTCGAGTAGCGGTAGTTCTTGCTGGAGGCGGCGATGCTGCGGTCGCGGGTGGGCACGAGGGTGCCGTCGACGATGTAGACGGTGTCTTTGCGCGGCCGACGGGCCGGCGAGATGGCCAGCAGGGGCGCCAGGTGATCGAGGATGCGGTCGGCCGCAGACTTCGAGACCCCGAACAGCGGCGCCACTTGCCGCAATGTGAGGTTCGTGCGCCAGTACGTCGCCACCAGCAACACGCGGTTCTCCAGCGGCAGCCGCCAGGGACGGCCGCGCTGAACATCACCACCGCGACGCCGCACCAGAGCCACCAGCCTGGTGAACTGCGACTCGGTCAGTCCGGAGAACGGCTCAATCCACTTCGGATCATCCGCTGAGATCACCCCACCCATGCTCAGCCAACGCACCAACTGCCCCACCAGTTACGGGACAACCTCTAGTTGATGCCTATCGTCAACGGTGCCAGCGAACATCAGCGAAGGGACCGCGATGCCCGAGCAGAGCAACTCCACGCCGCAGGGCTATACGACCGTTGCGCCCTGGGTCGTGACCGACGACACGGGGGCCTTCCTCGACTACGTCACCCAGGTGTTCGGCGGCGAGGAGCTGGGGCGGGTGTCGACCGAGGATGGCTTGATCGGTCACGGTGAGATCCGAGTCGGCGACACCGTCGTATTGGCCTTCGACCGGCACACCGACTGGCCGGCCATGCCCAGCCTGCTGCGCGTATTCGTTGCCGACGCGGACGAGGCGTTCTCGCGAGCCGTCGCGGCCGGCGGCCACGTCGTCACGGCTCTGGCGGACAGCGCCTTCGGGCAGCGCGGAGGGCGCATCAAGGACCCGTTCGGCAACATCTGGTGGGTGGTCAGCCATGTTGAGGACGTCGCTGAGGAGGAGATGTGGAAGCGGCTGCAGGACCCCGTATACGCCGAGGCCATGCGCGTGGCTCAGGAGACTCTCGACACCGAGCTCAGCGGTCGACGCCATGGACGCAACAGCGCACCTGTCCGGATGACGCCCTGAGCGATGAGTCTCTTTTCCAACCTGATTGACGGCGGAGTCAGTTGGACGACGACCTGGATGCCATCACCTTCGCGAGTTCCGGCCCGGCGGCTCACGTCCAGGGGTACCGGCTTGCCCGACGCGCCGTATCTGCTGACCGCGCGACCGGCCGCCCAGTACGTCGACCACGTAGGCGCTACCAGACCCATGCTCCGGACCAAATGAGATGCATGGAAACGGTGTTGCGCGAGAAGACCATGGGCGACTGGCACAGCGCGGCGAAGTCCGCGGGCCGCTGAATACCCGGCTGCAACCGCGGCCGGGTCGCCCATAGGATCCTCGTTCGAGGCGCTGGCATGGCGCCCTGCCGATAGTCGGCACTCAACGGACCGAGGATGTGTGGCGCAATGAGCAGCCGACTCTTCGCAATGTCCTTCGACGCGCACCAGCCCGAACACCTGGCCCATTTCTGGTCCGGCGTCCTGGGCTTGGAGAGAGCCGACGATTCCTACGGCGGGGTCGCCCTGCTGTCCGGGAACGACGCCGGCTACCGCCTCGGCTTCCGTCCCTCCCGGGCGCAGAAGGTCGCCCAGAACCGGCTGCACTTCGACCTGACCAGTTCCTCCCTGGAAGACCAGCAGGAGACCGTGGCCAGGGCGCTCGGCCTCGGCGCGCGGCACGCCGACGTCGGACAGGGACCGGACGCGTCGCATGTGGTGCTCGCCGACCCGGAGGGCAACGAGTTCTGTGTCATCGAGCCGGGCAACAATTTCCTCGCCGACTGCGGCTTCATCGGAGCACTCGCCTGCGATGGTACGCAGGCCGTGGGCTACTTCTGGAGCGAGGCTCTGGGCTGGCCGCTGGTCTGGGACCAGGGCGAGGAGACCGCCATCCAGTCACCGAACGGCGGTACGAAGATCACGTGGGGCGGTCCTCCGCTGATGCCGGACCCGGGCAGGGACCTGCACTTCGATCTCGTGCCGGACGACGATCCGCGGACGGAGGTCGAGCGCCTGCTCTCCCGCGGGGCGAAACGCCTCGACTCCGCCCACGGCGGGGACGGCACGGTGCTGCTGGCTGACCCCGACGGCAACGCATTCCGCTTGCTCACGCGCCGGTAAAGCCGGAATCGACGGGAGCCGCGGCAAGCGGTTGCCGGTGTGCGGGGAGGGAGGCAGAGCGACCGCGACAATCCACTGGGGGCACTCGACGCTCGGTCACAGTCAGCTGACGACACCGTCGCCGGCATCGCCGCCGGACAGCAGCCCTTCCTCCTCGCACCGCATCGCAGCACCACGGTGCCGTCCGCGCCGCTCCGAGCCCGACACCGGGCCATCGGCCCCCCGACCCGCCGACTCAGCTCCCCCACACATCCGGGCCGCCGCCGCGCCACTCGATCAGCGCGGACTGCCGTACATATGCGGGGTCCGCGTCGTCGATGCCCGCCCTGCGCAGGAACTCGGCGATGTCCAGGAGTCCGTACGCCATACCCAGGAAGTGATCGTCCGCGCGCACGCGCCGGCCGCCGTCCTCGGCGGGCGGGTAGACGACGACGGGCTGCGTGCGTGCCATGGCACCAGAGTGCGGGGTGGGACGCTCATCCGCATGCGGAGTTGGGCAGCAGAGCCTGCGCGTCGGGGCGAGTGGCTGGGCAGGGTACCGCCGAGGGCGCGCAGCCGGGCAAGCGCGTCACCCGCGTCTGCTCCGGCCTGCGCGAACTTCTCGTCCAGGGCGCCGGACGGGGATCCCGCGACGCCGATGCCGGCGATCGGTGTGTGGCCAGCGGTGACGGGGACGCCGCCGGCCAGGAACAGGGTGCCGGGGATGTCCTTCAGGTTCGGGGCCTGCTCCAAGCGCTCGGTGAGCTGGGAGGTGGGGGCGTTCCAGGAGACCGCGGTGAACGCCTTGCGCTCGGCGGACTCATCGGCCTGTGGGTCGGCGCTGTCGCCCCGCAGGGTGACGATCGTGTTGCCGTTGCGGTCGACGACGGCGACCGTCACGCGCTGGTGGTCCTTCTGTGCGGCATCGAGCGCGGCCTGCGCGGCCCTGGTCGCGGCGTCGATCGTGAGCTGGGCAAACCCCAGTTCTCGCCCGGCGGCGATGGTGTGCTCGAACAGCAGGCGGCCAATCCCCTGGCCGATGACCTGCGGCTCGACGAACATCATGCCCAAGACGCCTGTGGGTGGCCCTCCTTCGAGGGTCGTGAAGCCCAGGATGTGACCGTCCCTGTCAGCCACCGTGGCTCGTCGCCCTGCGACCTCATTCGGGCCGACGGTGAGCTCGTCTCTGCACGCGTCAAGGAACTCCGCGTCATAACCCCAATGCGCCTTGGATCGAAGCGCCAATTCGCTGAGAATCTCGGCTTCCGTCACCCGCGCCGGCCTGATCAGCACGCCCATCCACGCCCCCGTCAGATGTAAGTCTCCCGATCTCCGCACCCCGCAGCCTCATGGAGCAGCACCAGGAGGAAGGAAGAGTGGCATGAGCGGGGCAGGGGGGCGAGCCTGGCGTCGGGACGTATATCCGGCTGAACGGCGAGACGGTCGAGGTTGTGGAGCTCGCCGACCTGGCCACGGATATGGAGGTTGTCCTTGAGGACGGGCATGACCGGCTGGTCCGGATGTCGCTGCGCGCGCTGCCGACCTCGGATCGGGCCGAGCACGTCCGGGAGAGGCTGGGGTGACGGGCTATCGCTGCGGCAGCGAGGATCTATGCATGGCCCGATGAGCCGCGCCCTCAAGACGCCCCGGGCCCACCGCTGCACCGCGCTGGAGGTGCTGTCAGTGCAGCGCGTCGGGGAGGGTGGCGTACAGGTCGAAAGCGCGGTTCAGGCCGACGAACCGCAGGATTCTCGGGATGCGGTGACCGTCGACGACCAGGCGCAGCTTTCCGCCGCGACGCAGTGTGCGTCTGCGGACGCGGCACAGCACCCCGAGGCCGCCGCAGTCGATGAAGGTCACGGGGCGCAGGTCCAGTACGAGCAGGGGTTGTCCGGCGGAAGTCAGGACGTCGAGGCGCGCCGTTACGGTGGGCGCGCTCAGCATGTCGATCTCGCCGTGCAGCTCCACGACCGTGTAGGGGCCGACACTTCGCTCGCGTACGGGTTGGCGTGTCGAGACGTCAATCATGGCGGTCACTCATTTCACCGCGCCGAGGTGTGGACGACCGGGACGCCCTACTCGTCGACAGACGCGCTTCGAGTTCGGGGACACCGGGACCGGACAGCCGTGGTAGAGCCGCACTTCGGCCGGTGATCAGCAGCAGGATCGCCGATATGGGCCCCTCCACCTGAGGACCCTGCCCGGCGGACCACGGGTTGTCGGTGGCGACGAGTCTGAGTCCCCGTAGCTTCCGCTCGGGCCGGAATGGCCACCGCATGGACCAGACCCGGGTCACGGCGGTGGCTGCGGCCTCGGTCGGCATGGGCCGGGAGCGTGCCAGGGGAATGACGATGTCCTGCCCGTGCACCAGGACATCGATGAGCGGCTCCAGGTAGGTCACTCCGGGCGCCGTCCTGCGCGATCCGACCATTCCGCGGAGCAACACGGCGTACTGGTCGACGGGCAGCTTGGCTTGTCGCACGGCGGTGTCATGGATCATGCGGTTGACGTTTCCGCGCGCCCGGAGAGTCGCGAACGCGGCCGGAAGCAAGCCCATGTGGGAGAGGGTGAGGTGCGCCGCGACATCACGCACCCGCCACCCGGCGCACAGGGAGGGAACCTCCCATTCCCGCGGAGTGAGGTCGTCAAGGACGTTCGCGAGACCGAGCCGCTCGTCGTCGATCGCCCGCCATACTTCGTCGCGGTTCATCCCGACCTCCCGCCGACGCTAGTATTTGATACGAATCTCTGACTAATAATGGTAAGAGAGACTGTCTAAGTCAAGGGTGGGCGCATGAGCGAGGATCTGCGTGAGGACGAGGTCAACCTCGGTGTGCTCTGCTTCATCGCGCACCGGGCCATGGAGGCCCGAGTCCTCCAGGCCCTGGCCGCGGCCGGCTACGACGACCTCACATCCGCGCAGGGGCGAGTCTTCGCAAGGATCGGCCCGCAGGGCACACGGGTGACCGACCTGGCCGAGCAGGCGCAGATCACCAAACAGACCGCGGGCTTCCTCGTCGACCAACTCGAGCGGGCCGGCTATGTCCGCCGGGTGCCAGACCCCACGGACGCCCGGGCCCGGCTGGTACAGATCGCAGCGCGAGGGAAGGCCGCGGTCGAGGTCGCGAGGGTGGCGGAGGCCGAAACCGAAGCCGAATGGACACGACACCTGGGCAAGCAGAGCACGAACCAGCTACGGCGCGCCCTCACCCGCCTCCGCGAGATCACCGACCCCTACCGATGACCACGCCCGCGCCGATTGGACCCCGGCGAGGATCAGGAGGGGAGCGACACCCAACCCGACGGGCTCATCCTCGCGCCCTGGGGCACGCACTTCCGCAATGCGGACGCCACAGCACGACGCGTACGAGGTGGCCGACGCGCTCGCGTGGTGATGCGGGTACGGGGAGGGTAGGTGCCCTTGGCGATGCGCTGACGGATCACCCCATGCTCCCGGCGCGCCATCTCGGCACGCCCGGAGCGAAGTCGATCACCGTAGCGCCTCCGAGATCGCGACTGCGGACGGGGCGATGGCCGTTTCGCCGTCCTCCACGTCCCACAGCGCGTTCTGCAGCAGCCGTCCGAGTGTCCAGCCGGTCGCGCGTGCGCGGTCCAGGTCGAGGGTCGAGGTGAGGAGGTCGAAGCGGCGGCGCACCACCCGCAGGGTGTCGGCCCTCGTGGCCGGGTCGTCCAGCCCGCTGTTCAGCGCCGGCCACAGGTCGAACCCGGGGTCCCCGGCGAGCGGCTCGGGATCGATGGCGAGCCAGGGCTCACGGTCGGCGGCGAGAACGTTGTCGTAGTGCAGATCCCAGTGGAGCATCCGGTCGCCGGGCTCGTCGACCAGTTCCGCCACCGCGGACGCCCAGCCCAGCAGGAGCGAGCGTTGCGCGGGGTCGGGCAGGGCCGTGACCGCCTCGGGGGTCTGTGTCAGCATCTCGGTGGCGATGTCGCCGAGGGCGCGCAGCCCCTGGGGCGCGGGTACGGCGACCAGGCGGCTCTGGAGTTCGGCGAGGATGCCCATGGCGGTGTCGTCGTCCTCGATCGAGGACAGGGTGCGGACGGCGTCCAGCCGTTCCAGGAGCATGCTGCCGCTCTCGGGATCGTGGTCCAGCAGCCGCACCATCGCGTCGCCGTTCCAGGTGCGCAGTCCGATGAGCGCGGCGGTCACCTCCGCCCTGGGCATCTGCAGTTTGAGCACCGCGCGCGTGCCGTTCCCGCGCTGCACCGGAAGCACCAGGGAGGCTTCCCCGCATCTGGCCGCGCCGTCCCGTCGCAGCTCCCAGCGGTCCAGGACCTCGGCGGCCAGAGCCGGGAGTGCGGCGATCCACGCGCTCCCCTCGTCGCCGAAGGCTCTGGCGTACGACATCGCCAGCGGTTGCGGCACCTCGACGGTTTCCGACGGGCTCACGGCGACCTTCCTTCAACAGGGATCACACGTCTCACCGCAAGCTATCGGAGCAGCGCGTACGGTCGTGCCGTCACCGGCACTTCGGAGCGCGTCGGCGATCGAACTGGTCGAGGGCTGCGACGAGGCCGGGGTCCTGATGCTGCGCGGCGCAGCAGGCATGGTCAGCGAGGCCATGGGGATCATCACACCACGGAGGCTCCCCCGGCACGTGGTCTGAACCAGAGGAGCCTGGCCGAGCCAGCCCCCTGGGGTATGCCGCTGAACCCGGCCTTGCACACCAAGTCCCCACCGCGATCGGTTTCACTCGGGCCGACGACCACGAAGTCCTCGGTTCGACCCAGGGAGCACCCGACCCGGTCACCGGTCACCGGTCACCGGTCACCGGCCGTCCATTGTCCGTCGTCCGAATTCAGTAGAGACGAGACGGACCGTTTTACTATGGTGGGCGCGTGGCTTTCTACTACTTCCGCTGAGTCCGGGCACGGCCCATGCCGCCGTCTCCGCTGCCCGTAGACCCTTCGCATCCCCAGGGAAAGTCACATGCGCGAACGCGCCCACACCGCCATGCCCGCTGCCGTGGCGCAGCTCTCCGTCAAAGAGGTCACCAAGTCCTACGGCACCCGGACCGTCCTCGACCAGGTCTCCTTCACCGTCCGCCCGGGTGAGAAGGCGGCCGTCATCGGCGAGAACGGCTCCGGCAAGTCCACCCTGCTGCGCCTGCTCGCGGCAGCCGAGTCGCCGGACGCCGGGGAGCTGACCGTCAGCTTCCCGGGCGGCGTCGGTCATCTCGCTCAGACTCTCGACCTCGACCCTGACCGCACCGTGCAGGACGCCGTCGATCTCGCCCTCGACGAACTGCGCGACATGGAGCGGCGGCTGCGTGCGGCGGAGGAGCGTCTGGGCGAGGCGTCGGAGGAGGAACTCGCCGCGTACGGTGAGCTGTTGATCGCGTACGAGGAGCGCGGCGGATACGAGGCGGACGTACGCGTCGATGCCGCGATGCACGGCGTCGGGCTCGCCGGGATCACCCGCGAGCGACTGCTCGGCTCACTCTCCGGCGGCGAGCAGTCCCGGCTCGCGCTGGCCTGCGTGCTGGCCGCCGCACCCGAGCTGCTGCTGCTCGACGAGCCGACGAACCACCTCGATGCGACGGCCGTGCACTGGCTGGAGGAGCAGCTGCGCGCGCATCGCGGCACCGTCGTGGCGGTCACCCATGACCGCGGCTTCCTGGAGCGCATCGCCACCACGATCCTGGAGGTGGACCGTGATACGCGCACCGTGCACCGCTATGGCGACGGCTGGGCCGGATACCGCGCCGCGAAGGCCGCCGCCCGGCGCCGCGCGGAGCAGGAGCACATCGAGTGGCTCCAGGAAGTGGCCCACGCCGAGGAGCTGGTCGAGGGCGCCGGGAAGCGGCTCGCCACCACCGGCAAGGACCCGCGGCAGGGCTTTGGCAAGCACCGTCGTTCGCACGAGGCGAAGCTCGGCGGGCAGGTGCGCGCGGCCCGTGAGCGGCTCGTCCGGCTCCGGCGCCACCCGGTGCCGGCGCCGCCGGAACCGCTGCGCTTCACGGCGGCACTGTCGGCGGCAGGCGACGGGGATCCTGTCGACGGCAGCCCGATCGCCGAGCTCGACGGCGTGACGGTGGGCGATCGGCTGCGGCTGGACGGGCCGCTGACCCTCACACCCGGTCAGCGGCTGCTGGTCACGGGCGAGAACGGGGCGGGCAAGACGACGCTGCTGCGCGTCCTGGCCGGCGATCTGGAGCCGGACGCCGGCACGGTACGCCGTCCCGCCCGCATCGGGTACCTGGCGCAGGAGCTGCCCGCGCGCTCCACGCGGCTTCCGCTGCTCGCCGCCTTCGCGGTCGGGCGGCCCGGGCTGCCGCACGAGTACGCCGAACGACTGCTGGCGCTGGGCCTGTTCCGCGAGCAGGACCTGCATGTCCCGGTCGCGGCGCTGTCCGCGGGGCAGCAGCGACGCCTCCAGATCGCCGGCCTGGTGACCCGGCCCGCCGACCTCCTCGTCCTCGACGAGCCGACGAACCACCTCGCCCTCGACCTCGTCGAGGATCTGGAGGCGGCGCTCGCGGCCTACCCGGGAGCGGTGGTGGCGGTCTCGCACGACCGCGGCTTCCGGGAGCAGTTCCCGGGCCAGCGGCTCGAATTGCGGGGCGGTCGCAGGGGCTGACTGCGACCTTCGGTCGACGACATCGACTGGCAGGGCAACTGTCCCTGGTTCGACATCAACTGCGCCCGAATGTGGGGGTTTTGCACCGCCGTTGGGTGAGTGCTGCATGGAATCCGTGGGGTGGTGTGGGCGGGTTTGGGCGGCCGGGGACAGTGTGGGGGTGCGGATCCGGTCGGGTTGCGGCCGCCGTTCGGTGCGCGGCATCCGTGATCCGCCTACGGGAACCGGCAGTTCGTCACGCGGGCGCGTCAATGCCCCGCAGGCGGGCCGGAGGTGGGCGGGACGGGTGAATCGGCCCTTCCAGTCATGGCACTGCTGGCGTGCACATGACATGCATGACACGGTCGATGCATCGGTCGGCGCATACCTGCGCCGACCACTCCGCATTCAGGGGGAACGACATGTTCGCACGTCACGCACGCACGACAGGCGGCGGCCGGCGCGGCCGCGCCGCGCTGCGCGTCCTCGCCGTCGCCTGCGTCCTGGCCGCCACCGGGACCTTATCCACGGTCGCCCACGCGGAAGGATCGGTCGACGGCGACGAACTGCGCTACGAGGACAACACCAAGTACGACAGCGAACTGCAGCACGCCGCCGACGCGTGGAACGAGGTCGGCGACATCAACGTCGCGCCCGATGACTTCTGGAGCAACCAGGACGTCGACGTCTACGACGTGGACCGGGACGTCTCCTGGGACGGCCGCTGGATCGACGACTGGTTCGGCGACGACGACATCGAGCTCAACTCGCGCTACCTCGACGGCTACGACTCCTTCGACCGCAACGGAGTCGTCACCCACGAGTTCGGGCACGCCCTCGGCCTCGACCACATCGACGGACAGGGCGCGGTGATGGAGTCCGTCACCACCGGCCGGGTCACCGACGTCCCCACCCAGCCGGACGTGGATGCCTACAACGACATCTGGGGCCGCAGCACCGGCGACTCCGCGCAGCGGTCCGCTCCGTCGGCCGACGGGCCGCGGATGCGCGCCGGTCTGGTGACCGACTTCGCCGACGACGCCAAGCTGGCCGGCTTCGCCGACGACGTCTTCGTGGGCACCGTCCTCGCCAAGCAGGGGCAGAAGACGGTCTCCGGGCTGCCGGAGACCCAGTACAGCGTCCGGGTCGACAAGAGCTTCAAGGGCGACGCCGCCGGCACCACGACCGTCAACCAGCAGGGCGGCCTGCTCGACGGCGTCGCCGAGCCGTTGCTGTTCGAGGGCGACCGGCTGCTCCGGCCGGGCCAGACATACCTGTTCGCCACCACTGACGAGGCGGCCTTCGGGTGGCGGACGCTGGTCCCGGTGTACGGCGACCGACACCTGGGGGCCGCGGACTCCGGCGAATCGAGGGTCTCCGGCGCCGTCGGCGAGCGCTGGACCGAGGCCGTGCGCAACCAGGTCCGTTTCAGCGGGCGTTGAGCACGGACCGCTGACAGCCGAGCATCGACCGCTCGGCGTGGACGATCCGTCCTCGCCCTACCGGCTCACCCTGTCCCCTCGCAGCGGGGCAGGGTGTCCGGCTTCTGCGCGTACGGTCGCAGCTGCGCCAGGAACCGTGATCCCGGCTCGCCCGGATAGACCGAGGCATCGGCCCGGTCCGGGTAGACCACCACCGCGGCCTCGATGCCTGCCCGCAGTTCCGCGCGGCCCTGCGTGGTGACCTCCAGCTCGCCGCCGGAGCTCTTGCGCGGCTTGAGGTACTCCCGCACCGTCATCCGCAGCTCGACCCGGCCGCCGCCCACTGCCTCGACCGCGTCGACGTGTCCCTGTGCGACGACCCGGGCACAGGCCAGCACACCAGGGCCGCTCAGACTGGTGACCGTTCCCTGGTCGCTCCGCCCGTCGTCCTGCGACCAGGGCTGCAGTCCGAGCACGGCCGCGCCCAGGCCCACCACCAAAGCCGCCGCCACGACCAGGGCCGATCGACGCCACCGACGCGCCGCGCCTGCCACCGGGACGGCCGTGTCACGTCGTACCGTCTCCGTCGCCTCGGCCATCTCACTCGTCGCAGTTGTCGCAGCCGTTTCAGTCGTTTCAGTCGTTTCAGTCGTTTCAGTCGTCCTCGACCGCGCCTCCTCGGCGAGCAGCCCGAGGCCCTGCCGCAGACGGGACTCCACCTGTCGTGCCTCGTCCCACTGCGCCCGCATCTCCGGGTCGCCGCGCAGCCGGCGCGCCGACGGCGCCTCCCCGGTCACGACGGCGTCCCAGGCGTCGCCGTCGTCGTGAGAACCCCGCGCCCTCACTCACACCACCTCCGTCTCACGCAGCCGCTGCCGCAGCGACCGCATCGCCGCGTGGAGCCGACTCTTGACCGTGCCCTCCGGTACGTCCAACTGCTCAGCGATCTGACGTACCGACAGGTCGGCGTAGAACCGCAGCACCACGAGACGTCGTACCTCCATGTCCAGGCCCTCCAGCGCCTGGGCCACCACCAGGGCCAGTTCCCGCTGCTCGGCGGAGCGGCCCTGGTCGCTGACCGCGGGCGGGTCACGGTGCCGGATCCGTTCGGCGAGCCCCCGCTCGTGCTGCCGGGCCCGGTGCGCGTCGAGGGCGACGCGGCCGGCGACAGTGGCCAGCCAGGCGCCGCGGTGGCGTAGCCCGCCACGCGTGCGCTCCTGCTCCAGCAGCTTGACCCGCACCTGCTGCACCCCGTCCTCGAGCGCCTCTGAGCGCATCCCTCCGAGGTACAGCACCGCCCGCACCCGATCGTGCTCGTCCGGCGACAGCGGATCGCCCGTGGCTGCCACCCGCCTCACCCCCTGACTGTTGGCCGACTGTCTCCCTGTCTCCACTGACCGTCCACCGCAGCGGTCCCGCCGGGCAGACGCGACACCCCTGTGACGGAGAAACCGCCCGCGGCGTTCGCCCGTTCACGATTCCTTCGCACCTGCGCGGGTCAGCCGCCGACGGCGCCGGTCCGGCATCGTTCCTCTTACTCCGGGAGCTTGTCCGAGCTCGCGAACGACACGTAGTCGGACACGTTCAGCAGGCAGCCCGGGACCCGGTCCGCCGTCGACGCGCCGAAGTAGGTGGACACCTGCCGCTGGCCGTCGGCGGGAACGCCCATTCCCTTCGTGAGCGCGACCTGCCAGGGCTTCGGCGGGATCGAGTTGCTGTCCTGGAGGGGGTAGTCGAGCGCGACGATCAGGGACAGGAAGACGCCGATGAAGAGGGACAGGAAGCCGGTGATGGCCATGTGGTCGACAAGTCTGACGCTCACGAGTCCCCAGGTCGCCGCGATGGTCACGGTCGCGCCGAGAAAGAGGACTGTGTAGAGAACGGGCAGCAGTCCGATCTCCACTTCGCCCTGCCGCTCGCGACGAAGGTTGTTGTAGTCGTTGAAGGCTTCGAGAGTGACGGACTGGGCATTCGATTCCTGAGCGTTCTGGGGTTTGTAGAACATCAGCGATTCGAACACGGCGTCCAGTCTGCCCCGGTCCTCCTCGATCTCACCCTGCTTCTGCTTCGGCCACACCTCGTCGATCACGTTCTCGGCGTAATTGCGGACCTGTGACTGGAGTCTGCATCGACGGCTGTTGGGAAACGACTGGGCGGCCCGGTAGACGGTGGTGAGCTGTGAGGCCTCCTGGTTGACGAGCCGTTTCACCTCCACATGGTGGTCGTAGGCGCCGACGGCCACCAGCCCCACCAACAGGGCGTAGAAGACACCCACGACCTCGACCAGAAAGGTCACCCGCTCGTCGTGTTCCGGATCGCTCTCGAAACGCCGGCGCACCCAGGGGCGCAGCAGCAGACCGGTCAATCCGAAAGCGACGAATCCGCCGGCCAGCACCATGGCCTGGGCCCAGACCGGCACATGCAAGAATCCCCCGAACATTCGCCGAATTCGTCCCTCGCGCCTTGTGATTCTGTGCGTGTCACACGCGTCGTGGTGCGATGAGGCAGAGATGCCCAGGCACGGCTCCGGCTACGCCGGGAAGTTCTACGCGGGCCGGTTCGGTGCCGAATTCCGCGAACGGCTGCACGAGACACGAACGACATGCCGCCCTGGCCGGGCTCGATCCTTTCGAAGAAGTTCAGAGAATCGAGAAACCTCCAGCGGCCCCGGCTCATTCAGCCTGCCCGGCATCGCGCCGAGCGGCCGCACGGGTGTGGACGTACAGCTTGCGGCGGTCGCCGACGTCGCTCAGGTGCTGCGGCAGCGGGAGCTGGTAGCGCACCGGGCGGCGGTGGTCGGCCAACTGCCGTTCGGGGTTGTAGACGCGGTTGAACTTCCACAGCATGCGGGCGAAGTTGGTCTGTCCGCGGGCGAGGTTGGCGCCCAGGACTCGCAGGGCGCCCACCGCGGTCCGCAGGCCCAGGTGCTTGCGGTTGATGACCGCCTGGGTCTTGACCAGTTCGCGGTAGAAGACGTCCAGGGGGAGGGTGGTGGGCACGACGGCGTGCTGGATGTCGAACAGCCGGTAGTCGCGGGTGGTGAGCCTGCGGGACTCGGTGTGCCAGATCTCCGTTCCCGGGTATGGCGTCATCACGGTCAGATGGACGATCTCCGGGACGGACAGGGCGAACTCCCGGACGACGCGGAAGCGTTCCTCGTCCCATGCCGGGTCCACGATCAGGTTGATCGCCACGTTGATGCCGAGCCGGCGTGCCACCTCCAGCGCACGGAAGTTGTCGTCGGGGCTGACGCGCTTGCGGTAGAGGTCCAGTCCCTCGGCGTCGATGGCCTCCATACCGAGGAACATGTACTTCAGGCCGAGCCGGGTCCAGCGCTGGAAGACCTCGGTGTTGCGCAGCAGGACATCGCTGCGGGTCTCCAGGTAGTAGCGCTTGCGGATCCTGCGCCGCTCCAGTTCGGCGGCGATGGCGTCCCCGTGTTCGGGCCGGATGAAGGCGACGTCGTCGACGATGAACACGTTCGGCTCCCGGATGCCCGCCAGCTCCGCTCCGGCCGTCTCCGGCGAGACCTTGCGGTAGCTGCGGCCATAGAAGGTCCAGGCGGAGCAGAAGGAGCAGTCCCACGGGCAGCCCCGGGTGAACTCGATCGACGCGCACGGATCCAGTTCCCCGATGAAGTAGCGGCGCCGGTGGCGCATCAGATCGCGTGCCGGTACGGGGCTGTCGATGCCGTGCAGCATCCGCGGTTGAGGGCCATGACCACGCAGAGTGACGATCCCCGGTACGCCGTCGACCCCGCCGTCCCGAACCGCCTCCAACAGGGGCACCACGGCCGGTTCCCCTTCACCGCGCACGACCGCGTCCACGGATCCTTCGGCCTGTTCGAGCACGTCCTCGGCCACGAAGGACACACTGTGCCCGCCGAAGAAGACGAAGCAGTCCGGTAGCGCGCGCTTGGCGGCGTGGGCGAGGCCGATGGCCTCGGGGATGTTGGCCAGGTAGTTCAGGGACACGCCGAGAGCGTCGGGGCGGAAGGAGGTGATCTCGCGGGCCAGTTCCCTCCTGCCGGTCACCTGCAGGTCCACGATCCGTACCTCGTGGCCGGCGTCGCGGGCCGCACCGGCCACCCGTTCCAGGCCGAGCGGCTCCAGACGCAGGAAGATCTCCGAGTACATCAGGGCGCTGGGGTGGACGAGGAGCAGGCGCATGGTCACCTCGGAGCAGGGCGGACAGGTGTCAAGGGGCGGATGGAGGGCCTCGCTTTCAGTCGTCGGGCGGTTCGACGGAGGGCTCCGCGCCGGCGGGGGTGGCCGGTTCTGCCGCATGGCGGCCAGACGCCGACGCGAGACCATCGCCCGGGGCGGGGCCGCATGCGGCGTTCCTGGGGACAGAGGGGACGCCATTGGTGCGCAGCACCTCGCGGACGTCCAGGATCAGGGGGAACACCTCGTGGTTGCGGTCCTCGCCCTGTTCCTCCCACGCTCGCTGTTCGGCCTCGACAGCCATGCGGTCCTCAGCGAACACGCGCTCGGTGAAGCGCCTGATGAACGGCCAGGCGAGATCGAGGATGCCTGGAATCCGGGGTTTCTCGATCATGAGCAGGCCATAGGCGTGGCAGGTTCGCTGCTCGGCGTCCTCGGGCACGTAGGCGGCCCAGAGACAGTAGGCCGGACGTTCGGCGTTCTCCGGAACCAGGTCGAGTGTCTGGTAGGGGTATTCGGTGCGGATGGTCATGACATCGCGGGAGTCGCTGCCGCCGATCCCTTCGGCGGCCAGCAGGCCGGCGCTGCGGTTCCGCTTCCCCCCGGCGTGGGTGAACAGGTATGTGGCCTCCACCGACCGCGCACCGGTCCGGTATTCCAGCAGCTCGGGGCGGAGTTTGCCGACGACGCCACGGTGAAGGAACTGGTGGTTCATGTCGAGGAGGTTCTCGTGCATGAACGAGTAGTGGCAGCGCACGGTCCGGGAGAAGGTCATGGTCCTGTACTTCGGCGAGCCGAAGGCCGGCAGCTCGGGCAGCGCGGTGACCGCCGCCTTCTCCGGGTCGCCCGGGAACACGAAGACCAGGCCGTACGCCTCGCGGACCGGATAGGCGCGCACGCCGCGCGGCGGCCGGCCGTCCCCTTTGGACAGGTACGGGATCTGCGAGATGCGGCCGTCACCGCGGTAGGCCCAGGCGTGATAGCAGCAGCGGAGCGTCTCGCCGTCCACGACGCCCATGCTCAGCGGCACCTGACGGTGGGCGCACCGGTCCTCCAGCCCGTAGATGGCGCCGCCCTGCCCCCGGTAGAGCGCGATGCGCTCACCGGCGAACGCGGTTCCCAACACGTGACCGGGGCGCAAGCGCCTGGACAGCGCGACCGGGTACCAGAAGTCCGGGTTCGCCCCGACCCGCCGAAGATCGATCACGCCGGACCCCGGATCGCCGATGTCCCGGGCCCTGAGGGGCACCTGGCCCCGGCGGCGAGGGGCCCGCTCCCGTTGAGGTCGGTCTCGGTCATGCTTCTTCCCTCGCATGGACGATGGGGCGGACAGCGGCTCGGACGGTCACACGTCACACCGGACACAGCCGCCCGCCGGTACGACAAGTGGGCCCCGCACCTTCATCCTGGTGGCCACCCGCCGTCCTCGCGCTGCCAGCGCGTCCGGGTGGGTGAGCGACCGGACGACCAGGAACGCCCATGGATCCTCCCGGCGTCACTCCGGTCCCCGACTTGGCGAAGCGTCACTGATGTCGCCCGGCCGACGGCCGCACGGCTCCGCTCCCGTCGGTCGCGGGCCGGGCGGCGTTCGAGAGTCTCGCCGGCCTCGCGTCGACTACCACGTGTGCGTCCGTACGGGGAGTACAGGAGCAGCCCGCGGGTCTTGGCTGCGTCCCTATACGGCCTCTTCAGCCTCTCGGCAGGTCGAGCAGGTCAGCTTGCGGGCGGACCGGTCGTGAATCACCTTGCCGGGGTTGGCCGGCTCACGTAGTTGCTTGGCCTCGGTGCGCACATGGGTCGCGCATACGCCCGCCCCACACACGCTGCAGACGGCTACTGCGGCGACCGTCTGTCCCTGCTGGTCGCATTCGAAGCAGTTCATGTGCGACTGACCCTTCAGTCAGCGGCTGTGAGAGGTTCACATCACACCTCCCAGCTGGGCGAGTCCCCCGACGGGAGCATCCGAAACGGCTGCGGAGTCCGGCCCGTCATGCTCGCCCCCCGCCCACTCGACGGCGCCCAGCCGGGCGGTGCGACGACCGGGAAGCCCGCGCTCTGCCCGGGTATGTGTGTCGACCGGGAACATGAGACGGACGCCGACAGCGCACGAGCGTCACGCGTGATGGCACGAAGCTTCACCCACGTCTGGCTCATGATCGCTCCGCCCGTGGTGCGGCAGCCGGTGGGCGACACGAGAGTGGAGGTTCGGTGACGGAGCATCCGGTGATCGGGTACCTCGTCTGGGCGGTGCTGTTCGGCGCCCTGTTCGCCTGGGAGGGCGTGGCCCTGGTCCGAACGGGTGACGGTTTTCCGACCCTCAGTGATGCCCTGCGCGCGGTGATGCGCTACCCGTTCGGGCGATGGGCGCTGTTCGCACTGTGGCTGTGGTTCGGCTGGCACACCTTCGTCCGTGGCTGGCACTTCCTGCTCCGGGACGCACCGTGACAGCGTTCCACCAGTCGTAGGCTCCGCAGTGTGCTGCCGCTCCCCCTGAACATCGGGGTCATGCTGACCGGCTACCTGCTCGTCATGGGGTGCCTCGCTGTCGGCCTGCGACTCCTGCGCCGACAGAGCCCCGGCCCGCGGACGGCGGTCCGAGGGCCGGATCGCCGACCCGTGCAGCCGCTCGCTGCCGGTGCGCACGGTCGCGGGTGGCCCGTTCTGATCCGCCTGGTGCTCGGGACTGCCGTCGGCGGTTACGTGCTGCTGATGGCAGTGGTGGTCGGCTACTACTACGGGGTGGCGCGGGTGGGAGGCCGCTTTCTGACAAGCGCGTTCACCGGCTCGGCTCTGTTGGTGGGGATTACGTTGCCGGTCTTCTTCGCTGCCTCGTGGCTCGCTGAGCGACGACGGCGAAGGCGCGTTGCCGAGTGACTGAACCGCTGATTTCGCGATCGAAAGCGGCTGAGCATGGTGGCAGTGGGTTCACACAACGAGTGGGCCCCCATGGGCGGCGCGGCGTCGAGCGGGCCCAGCAGGAACTCGACCGGCTCATCGCTCTCGGCCGCGGCACACTCCGGTCGTACTTCGACTGACCGTGAGTGTTGAGAACTGCATGATCGGCAGCCACGCAGGCGCGGATGGCCGCCACACGACACGCCCATGAGCACCACCCGCCCGAGTGGGGCTACCAGAGCCGGCGATTTCCCGGCTGCTCCACCCGGCGCAGTGCCGACCACCGCACCCCGTTGCCGACGGCCGGTGGCCTGCGGCCGTCACAAGGTCCGCTTCCGCCAGGCGGACGAGGAGCTCAGCCAGGACGTGACCCTGCTGATGTCGGACGAAGTGACGATGCCGGCCAGTCGGCTTCCTTCCAGTACGAGGGCACGGTGGGCGGGATTGGCCTGCAACTCGGGAACCAGCCGGGCGAGCGGGTCAGTGGGACGGCAGGTCGGCAGGTCGTCGACCCGCACCATCACATGGGTGACGGGGGTGGAGTGGCGTTCCGTCTCCGCGACCGTGTCGGCGCCCTTGACGGTGACCAGGCCGGCCACCGTGTTGTCGCCGTCCACGACGGGGAAGGCCGAGTGACGGTAACGGAACCGGGGGTCGGCCAGGAAGTCGTTGATCATGGTGGCGGACGGGACGGTCACGGGGTCGGGTGTCATCGCATCGCTCACCGGGATTCCGCCCAGCAGTTCACGCAGTTTCGCCTGGCCGCCCTCCACCGTGGCCACCGCGATGACGAACCAGCCGATGACCACCAGCCAGATGCCGCTGAAGATGGCTCCGACCAGGACGAGGTACAGGCCGACAGCCACCAGCGCCCACCCGAGGAACCGTCCCGCCGCCGTGGCCACCGCCGTGGCGCGCAGTGGGCTGCCGGTCTTCCACCACACCGCCGCCCGCAACAGCCGACCGCCGTCCAGTGGTGCGGCGGGCAGGGCGTTGAAGACGGCCAGCAGGATGTTGATCCCCGCAAGCCAGGCCAGCGCCTCGACCACAAGCCCGGCATCGGAGACCGCGGCAAGCAGTCCCGCCGCCAGAGCGAAGATCCCTCCGAGCAGCAGGCTGACCAGAGGCCCTATGCCGGCTATGCGCAACTCCGCCGCGGGTGTGGCTGCCTCGCTCCTGAGCCGTGCGAGTCCGCCGAGCAGCCACAGGGTGATGTCCTCGACTGACACTCCGTTGCGACGGGCCACCAGCGCGTGGCTGATCTCATGGGCCAGCAGCGACAGCAGGAACAGCACCGCGGTCACCCCTGACGCCAGCAAGTACTGCCATGCCGGGCGATCCGGATGAGCCTCCCGGAAGCTGCCGCCTGCCAGCCCCAGCAGGATCAGGACGAAGATGACCAGGACGCTCCAGTGCACGCCCACCCGGATTCCGGCCACACGGCCCAGTGAGAAGGTCGCCCGCATGGCAGCCACCTCCTGGCTCGCGCTCGATGGTCGTGGTGGGCGGGCAGCGACGCCGATGAGCGCGTACGTGAGCAGCGCGTCCTGCCCCGCCGCCCGGTCAATCCCATCGCCGGGCCCTCGGGGATCGGCTGAGCCTCTGTCACAGGTCCACACCCACGGGTAGGTCAGTGCCCGAAGAGGTGCCGGCCGCGACGGCGATGCCCCGACCGGGACGGCGGCGGACGCCCGTCCTCTCGCTCTCCTGTGGCCCGGGGGGCCGGTGCGGATGCGGGGACCTCATGCATGCGACGACGCCGTTTCAGTCCGGCCGCGAGCATCGCCAGTCCGAGGCAGAAGATCAGCGCCAGTGCCACGCCGGAGAGGAAGAGTCCTGGCGGGGTCAGCGTCGCGATCTGATTGCCGAAGATCTCCACCGCGTAGTCGGGGCCGCCCGAGAAGTTCTCCACGACGGCGATGGCCGCGAACGCGCCCGTGGCCAGCACGAGCAAGAGCGCCAGCAAGAGCATCGCTCCCACCTCCTCCTCCGGCCTTTGTCACCGATTACCCCAAGTGAGGCGCCTGACACGGCCTCCCGACACCGGTCGCCGGTCGGACGATCCACGCCGTCGAGCACTCGTCGCGGACTGCCGAGCGCCGGGGCCCCGCGGCCCAGCACCTGGTGGAGCCGCCGCTGACGCGGGTTTGCGCGGCTCTTGGGCGGGCACCCCGGCCGCATGAGCACGCGGGACGACACAGCGTCCGGCGCAAGGCATCGGCGTAGCCCTCGTCGGCTCTTTGCGGCGCTCGTGGCCGCACCGCTGCTCGCGGGGTGTGTTGTGGTCGAGGAACGCGACGACCCGAATGCGGCGCGGACTTCTGCGGGCGAGGTACCGCTCAGGGTCGTGGAGCAGGGTGGCCGAACGCTGGCGTTCGTCCCCGTGAGCATCGAAGGAAGGGGGCCCTTCTCGTTCGCCCTGGACACCGGAGCCTCCACGAGCGTCGTCGACGAGAACGTCGCGGACCGAGTCGGCCTGGAACGCACCGGCGAGCGACGTTCGGTGAGCGGGGTCCTCGGCACGGGGGAGGTTCCCGTTGCCCGGGTGGACCAGTGGGAGGTCGGCGACATACGCCTCGACCCGGGCGAGGTCACCGTCATCGATCTGGGTCCTCCCAGGGGAGGGGGAGGCATCCAGGGCCTGCTCGGTTCGGATGTGCTCAGCGACTTCGGCTCGATCACCGTCGACTACGACGACGGCGTCCTCACCATCCCCGCCCCGTGACGTCGCCGTACCACCGCACGACTGTCCATGTCCGTTCGACACCAGAACAAGTCCGGAGAGATTCTGAACGAGGAGACGCACGGGTTTCTGTGCGGGCGAAGAGGAGCGCCGAATTGGAATGGTGGAGCTGGCTCATCATCGCGCTCGCGATCCTCGCGGCTGTCGCTGTCTGTGTCGCGGCGCTTCAGGCGCGGCGTCGGTCCGGTGGCGTGATAGCGCAGGGTCGTCGGCCCCCGGGTCGCGGGGGAGGACGGACGTCATGACTGTCTGCATGCGAACCGGCTCCATGCGAGCCGGCGAGATCACCAGGAAACCTGTGGTGGCCCTGTCGGGTGAGGACGTCGGGCAGATCAAAGGCCTCGTCTTCGACGCCTCGACAGGCGGCATCCGGTGCTTCACCCTGGCCGACCGCGGCTGCCTGCCGGACGAGAGCGCACTGGAGGAGGACGACACCGCCGCCGGGCCGGGTGAGGAAGAGCACGCCGGGGTCGACGTACTCGGTGTCGCGATCACGACCCGCGACGGCGCACAGCTGGGTACCGTCACCGATGCCGTCGTCGCGACCGGCAAGGCACCAGTGGTGGCGGACTACGAGGTGGAAACCGCCGAGCACCGACGGGTCACGCCGCCGGTCGCCGGCCCTGTCACCGTTTCCGGCGAACGCGTACTCGTCCCCGATGCCGGCGCGGAGCACAGCACGAGTGACCTGGGAGGGTTCGGCACGGCCGTCGAAGACCTGCGCGACCGGCTCCCGTACGACCCGCAGGAGAAGTGACCCATGGTGCTGCTCAGCAAGGCCCAGGGCGAGGCCGTCATGGACCTCACGACGGCGGAGACGGTCGGAGCGGTCGCCGCGTGTACCGTCTCTCCCTCACCGGCGCGTATCACCGGTCTACGCCTGAAGACCCGGGGCCGCGGACACCACACCCTTGCCTGGGAGGACGTCCGGTCGTTCGGTCCGGACGCGGTCGCCGTCGATGGGGCCGACCGGATCCGCGACGAGAAGGACATCGATCCCGGTGATCCCGCCAGTGCCGTGCACGACCCCCTCGGGAAGGCCGTACTGACCGAGACGGGGCTTCAGAAGGGCACCGTGATCGACGTCGAGTTCGACGCGCAGTCAGGACGTGTCGGCCACCTGCTGACCGCCGAGGAGCAGATCCCGGGCGACGATCTTCTGGGAATCGGCAGTTACGCGGTCGTCGTCTCCGCCCCGCGGTGACCACCCGGAGGGCGCCGTGCCCTGGCCCGCCCGGGCAGCATTTCCCCCAACGATCGCTCATGCCTGAGAGGTTGAGCCTGTGCACGATGTGCCGCTGTGGTTGTGGATCGTGTTCGTCGTCACTGTTGTGGTCGGGCTGGCGGTCGATCTCCTCGCGCACCGGCGGGAGCATGTCATCGGCTTACGGGAGGCCGCGGTCTGGAGCGGGGTCTGGGTGGGCCTGGCCGTCGTCTTCGGGGCCGTCGTCTTTCTCGTGGTGGGCACCACCGCCGGCGTGGAGTACACCACGGCGTGGTTGCTGGAGAAGAGCCTGTCGGTCGACAACCTCTTCGTCTTCGCATTGATCTTCGGCTACTTCCAGGTGCCCCGCGCCCACCAGCACCGCGTACTGTTTCTCGGTGTCCTGGGGGCGCTGGTGTTCCGTGGCCTGTTCCTCGCCGCCGGCGTGGCGGTCGTCAGCCGCTTCACCGCCGTTCTGTTCCTCTTCGGCGCCTTCCTCTTCTACAGCGCGTACAAGATCTTCACCCAGGAGGAGGAGAGCACCGACCCCGGCAAGAGCATCGCCGTGCGGCTCCTGCGCAAGGTCATCCCCGTCCGGGACGACTACGCCGGGAACCGGTTCTTCATCAGGGAGAGCGGCAAGCTCGTCGCCACCCCGCTCCTTGCCGTCGTTGCCGCGGTCGAGGGCGCCGACCTGGTGTTCGCCGTCGACAGCGTGCCCGCCGTCCTGGGTGTCAGCAGTGATCTCTTCATCGTCTACACCAGCAACGCCTTCGCCATCCTCGGCCTGCGCGCCCTGTACTTCCTGCTCGCCGACCTGCTGGACCGCTTCCACTACCTCAGCAGGGGCTTGGCGCTGATCCTCGCCTTCATCGGCGTCAAGCTGATCCTCCAGGCAGCTCACGAGATCATCAGCACCAGCATTCCCGAGGTGCACTCGCTCATCAGCCTCACGGTGATCGTCATCGTCCTGCTGGCCTCCGTCGTGCTCAGCGTGCTGCGGCCCGCACGCTCGGGCGACGCCGATACGCCACCCGACGACGAGACCTGACGCGGCGAGCCGCGCCGAAGGCCGACCTGACCACCGGCCCGACAGCTCACCGGTCGTCCACCCCACCGAGCGTGAGCCGTCCGGGGACGGGGTACCCGGTGTTCCGCAGTCGGGGAAGCGTCTGGTGGGCGTTCACCTCCGCCGGGCGCCACCACCACACAGCAGGCACCGGGGCCACGCCCGGAGGACCGGATCCGCTCGTCGGACGCCGAGGTGACCCACATGAGTTCACCGGACGACGCACACGTGTTCGCTCTCATCGAGCGAGTTCTGACCGACGACGATCCGGTCCTGGCACGACGTATCGACACGATCGACCAGCAGTCCCCCGATGCGGCCGACGCCGTCCGGGGCGCCGAAGACGGGCGTAGGGGCCCGAGCACGGGCGAAGCGAAGCGGGGTGGGGCGGCCGGGGGCCGTGAAACCGCCCTCCACCGCGATGCGGAGTGCTCGTGGACGGTCGCAGTCGCCGTAGCGCTCGCGGTCATGGCCGGCATCGGGCTGCTGCTCGCGGCGATCCCCTCGGCGCATGGCGTCGGTGAAGGCGAAAGTCCCAGCCGGACGGGCCGGCTCCGTCCGCGTCCAGGCCCGTCCTTGAGGGCCGGGCCGGGGCAGGCAGGTCGTGTAGGGATCTCCCGGAGGGAGTCGAGATGGCTGACGCAAAGCCCGTCATCGTCGGCGTGGACGACGCCGACGACCAGGACGTCCTTGTGCGCTACGCAGCCCATCAGGCCGTGATGCGTGGAGTCCCCCTGCACATTGCCCATGCCATAGCGCTGCCCGGCCCCTTCGGCTGGGAGAAGGAGGATGAGGCTGGGCAGGGTTCTCTCGTGCAGCGGGGGGCGGCAGTCGTGGACCGGTTCGAAGCCGTGGCCCGGTCGGCGTTCCCCGATGTGACCGTCGCGGGCGAACTGCCCTTCGGTGATCCCGCCTCGACGCTCGTGGCGCGCTCTGCGGAGGCGTCCCTGCTGGTGCTGGGACATCGGGGCCGAGGCGGCTTTCCTCGGCTGGCCCTGGGCTCGGTGAGCCTTCAGGTGGCCACACACTCCCGGTGCCCGGTGCTGGTGACGCGTCCCGGCTCAGGCGCCGAACTGCCGCGGAAGCGCATCATCGTCGGCGCCGACCTCGTGCACCACACACCGGAGGCGCTGGAGTTCGCGTTCGCGGAGGCCGACCGCCGCGCGGCCCACCTGCACATCGTGCACACCCTGCACCGTCCCGCGCTGCTGCCCGGTCCAGGCAGCGTCACCTCAGCCCAACGGGATGTGCACGAGACCGAGGAAAGCGCCCGGGGCCTGGTCGAGGAACGGATCGCCGAGCTGCGCGGACGGCATCCGCAGGTGCCGGTCGAACTGGACATCGAGTGGGCTCGCCCGGCGACGCGTCTGGCGGAGTTGTCCGAGGAGGCTGATCTGCTGGTGGTCGGCTCGCGCGGCCGCACGGGCCTGCGCCGACTGCTCCTCGGCTCGGTGAGCAGCGAAGTCCTGCACACTGCCCGCTGCCCCGTCGCCGTCGTGCCCACGGCTGCAGACTGATGACCTCGTCCCGGCCCGTGTGCTACGAGGACTACGGAGAGATACGGCATGGCCCTGAACTTGAGGACGTCGAGACCGTGGCACAAGGCCGTCACGTTCCTTGTCGTCGGCTGCCTCGCCGCTGTCTGGGGCGTGACAGGATGCAGCGGTGACGGGGGCGACTACAACCCACCGGGCGCCAACGCCCGTGTCGGGCCGGTCCTGATCCGTTACGCCCACATCGCCGAACCTCCGGACGGCCCGTGGAGGACGGGGGACGACGCGCCCCTCTACCTCTGGTTGTTCACCCAGGGGCAGCGCACCGACAGGCTGCTCGGCGCGGAGACGACCGTCGCACAGTCCGTCGACATCGTGGACGCCGACGGGGCGGTGCGAGGACCGGTCGTGCTTCCCACCGGCAAGCTCGTCGAACTGGAGAAGGGGCGTGCGCACCTGCTGCTCAGGGGCCTGCGCCAGCAGATCCGGGGCGGGGACTACGTGTGGGTCACTCTGCGCTTCGAACGCGCCGGTGAAATCGCCCTGCAGGTGCACTCCCAGATCCCCACCTACGTCGACGACGACGCCACCGACGCACCGGGACTGACTTCCCCCTCACCGGAATGACGACTGCGACAGAGTCAGGGCCACACGCGGTGAGCGAGCGGGGAACCGCGCATACGGCCAAGCGGGCCCTTGGTGAACGCCTGTTCCCCGGCCGACGCTTGGACTCGGGCTCACCTGCTGCGGCGCCACGGTCCGCGACGGCGTCCTCGGCGTGCAGATCCTGGTGGCAGGCGGCACGCCGACCGGGGCCTGCACGGGTGGCTCCGCCGATCCTGGAGACCGGGAATCGCCGGCCCCGACGGGCACCATCGGGTCAGCCCGGTCCGAGCCGACGCCCGACGCATCGCCCGTACGGTGCACACGGGACCGTCTCAGCCTCTCGGTGGGGCGCCTCTCGGCGGGCGCGGGCAACCGGTATCGCGTCACCCTGCTGGACGCCGCCGGCAAGTGCGTCGGCGAGCCCGCCGAGCGAGAGGGCCGGGTGTACCCGCCCGGGTCGACCGGTGTGCGCAGACGTCTTCGAGGTCAGCGCGGTCAGGCCGGGAGAGCACCCCTGACCGAGAGGCGGACGACGCCCGGTGGTGCTGACCGGACCGTGTGGGGCGTGCCGCGTCGGGCACTCGGCCCGAGACGATGTCGTGCCGTTCAGGAGGGGGCCCATGGCCGCAGTCATCGAGGACTACGCCCTGCTGGGTGATCTGCAGACCGCCGCGCTGGTGGGACGCGACGGCTCCATCGACTGGTTGTGCCTGCCCCGGTTCGACTCGCCCGCGTGCTTCGCGGCCCTGCTCCACAACGAGGAGGCAGGACGGTGGCTGCTGGCCCCGGCCTCCGGCGGCCCTGCTGCCCACCGCCGCTACCGCGGGGACAGCCTGATCCTGGAAAGCCGATGGCGCACCGCCGAGGGCGAAGTGCGCGTAGTGGACTGCATGCCATTGCGAGGCGAAGCGGCCGACGTCGTACGCATGGTCGAGGGCCTGTCCGGCCACGTCACCATGCGCATGGAACTGCGGCTGCGGCTCGACTACGGCCACTTGGCGCCCTGGGTACGGCGCGACGAACCGGACCTGGCCGCCGTCGCCGGACCCGACGCGCTGTGGCTGCACACCCCCGTCGAGACCCACGGCGAGGACCTGACGACCGTCGCCGAGTTCACCGTACGTGCCGGTCAGCGCATCCCTTTCGTACTGACACACTCCCCCTCCCACCTGCCCCGCCCGCAGCCCGTGGACGCCGAGAAGGCGCTCGCGGACACGGAGGCGTTCTGGACATCGTGGATGTCCCGCTGCCGGTACGAGGGCAGGTGGCCGCAAGCGGTACGGCGCTCCCTGGTGCTGCTCAAAGCGCTCACCTACGCGCCCACCGGAGGGGTCCTGGCCGCGGCCACCACCTCCCTGCCTGAGAAGATCGGCGGCGTACGCAACTGGGACTACCGCTACTGCTGGCTGCGGGACGCCGCCTTCACCCTGCAAGCCCTGCTCGGCACCGGCTACGTCGAGGAGGCAGCGGCCTGGCGTGAGTGGCTGCTGCGTGCCGTCGCCGGAGACCCGGGAAAGCTGCAGATCATGTACGCCGTGGACGGCGCACGCCGGCTGCCCGAGCACAGCCTCGACTGGCTGTCCGGCTACGAGAACTCCGCCCCGGTACGGATCGGCAACGCCGCCGCAGACCAGTTCCAACTGGACGTCTGGGGAGCGGCGCTCGACACGCTGCACCTGGCCCGAGACACCGGGCTCACCCCGCACGACACCGCCTGGGACCTCCAGCGGCGTCTGCTGGACCACCTGGAGAGCCGCTGGCAGGAGCCGGACAGCGGCCTGTGGGAGGTCCGCGGCCGACCACGTCACTTCGTGCACTCCAAGGTCATGGCCTGGGTCGCCGCCGACCGGGCCGTGGACACCGTGCGGCGACACGGCCTCACCGGACCGGTGGACCGCTGGCGCGCCCTGCGCGACCGCATCCACACCGAAGTGTGCGCCAAGGGATACGACACCGAGCGCAACACCTTCACCCAGTTCTACGGCTCGCGCGGACTCGACGCCGCGCTGCTGCTCCTGCCCAGGGTCGGATTCCTGCCCTGGCACGACTCACGGATACACGGCACCGTCGACGCCGTGGCGCGCGAACTGTGCGAGGACGGCCTGCTCCTGCGCTACCGCCCCGGGTCCGACGGCGGCGTCGACGCCCTGCCCGGAACCGAAGGCGCCTTCCTGGCCTGCACGTTCTGGCTCGCCGACGCACTCCACGGCATCGGGCGACGAGCCGAGGCACACGCACTCTTCGAGCACCTGCTGACCCTGCGCAACGACGTCGGACTGCTCAGCGAGCAGTACGACCCCCAGGCCCGCCGCCAGTTGGGCAACACCCCCCAGGCGTTCAGCCTCGTCGGCCTGGTCAACACCGCGCGCTTCCTGAGTGGTGCTCCGACGAAGACCGCCCGTCCCGGCGCGGACCAGCGCCCGCCCACCGAACTCACCCACCCACGGCCGAACAGACGGTGACGTCAGCCTGCCGCGTCTCACGGACCAGGTCCCGCCGTGCCGGCGCGGTATCCTCGAGCCGCACACCAGGCCAGCAGCAGCCCCGCGGTGAGGGAACCGCCCATCCCCGCGGCAAGATCGATCACCGTGTCCTGGTACCCGACGCGAATCGGTTCGTCGAAGACCTCCACGGCCAGCCACTCGTACATCTCCCACAGGCACGCGACGGCGGCGCCCACGGCAGTCGTGGTCAGGGGGACGGCGGCGCGGCGCAGGCCCACGTCATCGGGTGAGGGCAGCAGCCGGTAGCGGGACAGCAACAGGTGCGAGGCAGCAGCGACCGCACCCGGTGTCACGAAGTGGACCACGGTGTCGTACCAGCCGACGACGCGGTACCAGTGCCACACCTCCGACCATGTCGCCCAGGTCAGACTGGCGCACACCAGCAGATCGAGAAGGGCCGGGAGCCGCGCGACACGGGGCACGAGCAGGGCCAGGAACAGCAGGGCCAGAAGCAGGGTGCCCTCCCGGGAAGCAATGCCCACAGCCACGGCGCTGGCGAGCGCCAGGAGCCGCACGCCGTCGGCGGTGATGCGCAGTGCCCGGGAGCGGGCAGTCGCCACCACGAATGAGTGCCTCCTCGTTCCTGCAGCAGCGTCAGGGTTGATACTTCCAGAATGTCGCTCTATGTCATGTGGTTCAGGGATATAGATCGTCCTGCTGGGGACCCGGGTGATCAGCGAGCGACTCGGCGGGAGGGCGCCGGATGCGCGGCGAGCGGATGCGATGGCCCCGTGCGGCGGCCGGCCCGCTCCTGCTGCTGACCGTGACGGCGTTCGTGCTCCTGCTCTTTCTGGTGCGCGGCGAATGGAGCCCGCTGCGCCGAGCCGATCAGGCGGTGGCCGACGGGCTCAACGACGCCGTGGCGGGCCACGAGGTGGTGGTCCGCGCTCTGCGAATCGCCACCGACCTGGGCGGGAGCCCGATGCTGGCCTGGCTGATGAGCGTGGGAGTGGCATGGCTGCTGCTGCGCCGCCAGGTACGGGCCGCCCTGTACGCGGCGGTGGCCTCGCTGGGCGCCTGGGCCCTCATCTCGGTGGTCAAGATCCTGGTGGGCCGCCTGCGTCCGGTGGTCGCAGAACCCTTGGCCGCACCTTCCGGGCTGAGCTTCCCCAGCGGCCACGCCCTCAGCTCGCTGGTGGCCTACGGCGTGCTGCTGCTGGTCTTCCTGCCTGCGATGACCCGCACTCAGCGCCGGGTCTTCACGGCGGGAGCCGCGACGGTCGTCGCCCTGGTCGGATTCACCCGGATCGCCCTCGGGGTGCACTACCTCAGCGACGTCGTCGCCGGCTGGCTGCTGGGCGCCGTCTGGCTGACTGTCACGGCCGTGGCCTTCCGGCACTGGCCCAGCGATCACCTGCTGGGCCACCGACTGCCGCCCGCCCCCGGCGGCGGTACGGGTGAGCGCTCCCGCGTCCCGGACCCGCTGCCGGTCCTGGGTGCCGCCCGCGAGCTGCGCCCCGTGCCCGAGCGACACGCTCCCGCCCTGGGGCGCCCGGTCGTCGCCGCGGCCGAGCTGCTCGTGGCCTGGATCCTGATCGTCGGGTCGATCTACGGCCTGGGGCTGCTGGTCGAAGGCATGGGAGCCGGGTCTGTCCCACCGAGCTGGGACCGGGCGGTGGCCCAGGACCTGGCTGACGCGCGCACACCGTGGCTGAGCGATGTCGCCGAAGGACTGCGCTTCCTGGGCGGCGGATCCGGGATCGCCGCCGGCGTGGCGGTCATCGGGCCGCTCGCCGTGGCCGTCACGCGCAGCTGGCGCCCCATGGCCCTTCTCACGCTGGCACTGATCGGCCAGGTCACGGTGTTCCTGGTCACCTCGATCCTGGTGAACCGCACCCGGCCCGACGTGGCGCAGCTCCACCCCGAGCTGCCGCCCACAGCGAGCTTCCCCTCCGGGCATGTGACCGCCACTCTCACGCTGACCGCCTGTGCGGCGATCATCGTCTTCCGCGCGACCGGGAGCACCCGATGGCGGCTGACCGCGGTGGGCATGTCCGTGCTCCTCACCGCCGCCGTGGCCGCCGAGCGACTGTACGCCGGCGCCCACTACCTGAGCGATGTGCTGGCCTCCCTCCTCCTGGCCGGGGCCTGGACGGCGATCTGCTGGTGGGTCACCCGTCCACCCCTGGACGCCAGAGCCAGGGAACACGCCGCCCTGAGCCCGGCGTAACGCCGCTGATGAAAAGGGCAGACGTGGCCAATTGAGAAGGCGTGCTCCGAGGGGGCGGTCTGCAGGGCGTCGCGCTGCTCGGGGCCGTACGCTAAGCCCGAGTCACCGGCAGTGACGGTGTTGGCGCGGCCGCTGTCGACATACGTGGTCAGGGTGCGCAGCAGCGGCCCCGGCACGCTGCAGGCCGCCGAGCACCGTGTCCACTCCCAGTCCCGGTGCCGTCCCACGGTGCCGCGGGGCAGCACGCCGCACCGCGTCGCCTCGCGGGCCCCGGCGGTGAGCCCTGTGCTGGGCGGCGGGTACGCTGCCATGCGATACGGCCTCCGCCCCTGGTGTCCCGCGACTTGATCGCCCACCGGACCTTTTGACAGCCCGAAAGCCGCACCGTCATGCGACCGCTCGAACCGCCCCGCTCCGCCGCCTCCCCGGCGTACGGCGTGCTGCGTGGGATGCGCGCGGGCGTGCTGGCGTTGTTGTGCGTGCTGCTGCCGCTGGCCGGGCACGTGCTCTCTCGGGGACACACACCGCGGTGGGCCGTCGTGATGGCGATGGCTCTGGTGGCCGTACCCGGTGCGGCCGTCCTGACGCGACGGCGGCTTACCGACACCCAGCTGCTCGTCGCTCTCGCGGTGGCGCAACTCGCCTACCACGCCGCCTATGCGCTGCCCGGAGCCTGCGCCGCCGTCGCGGCACAGGGCGGTCGACCCGGCGGTCCGACCTGGCTGATCGAGCACGACGCGGTCGCCGGACCGCCGCCCGGTGTACTGCTGGCCGGGCACCTGGTCACACTGCTGCTCGCGTCGCGACTGCTGGGCATCACGGAGCGTCTGCTGTGGCAGGGCAGGCCGCTGCTGGCCGCCGTACGCCGACTGCTGCTGTTCGTGTGGCCGCTGCTCGGCCGCTCCCACGGCACGGGTCCGCAGACCACCGTCCGGGAGAACGCACCGCGGCTGAGGTCGACCGTGCTGGTGCGGCTGTACGGGGGCCGGGCTCCGCCACGGGGCGCGGTCAGTCCGCTCGCCCTTTCCCGGCCCCTGCCGATCGGCGGTCCCCGCCTGCCCTGACGGGCGTGGCGCGAGGACCGGATCCCGCGGGCCGGTCCCGCCCGCCCCGGACGCACACGCGGCCGGGGGGATGACTGAGAGCCCCTCACCATGCCTGTCATCGACCGGCGTGCCGCCCACACGGCGGCACGCGTCCTCGTCGTACCCGCCGCCCTGACGGCCCTGGCCGTCGCCGTCCCGCAGGCCGCGGCCCACACCGGACTCGAAAGCAGCAGCCCCGGCGCGAACGCCGCGCTCGCCGGGCTGCCTCCGCGCCTCACGCTGGCCTTCAGCGATCCGATGACCCAGAAGTACGCCAAGGTCGCCGTCACCGGTCCGGACGGAGCATCCGTCGCTGACGGTGCGCCGCAGGCCGACGGCGAGACCGTCACTCTCGCGCTCACCAGCGGCTCCGCTGCCGGCCGTTACACCGTCGGCTACCGGGTCGTGTCCCAGGACGGGCACCCTGTCTCCGGCTCGTACACCTTCACGGTCAAGGCGACGGCCACCTCCCCGGCGGCACCGGCGAAGGAAGCCGCCGCTTCCCCTGAGGCTCCGGCGCTCAAGGCTCAGGAGGCGGACGACAAGTCCTCCGGGTCCGGGACGCCGGTGCTGGCGGCGGCCGGCGCGCTGGCCGTGGCCGGGGTCATCGGGGGCGTCCTGGTCCGCCGACGCAGGCAGGCCCGCGATGGCGACTGAGGCCAAGCCGACCCGGGTGACGGGGCTGCCCCGGTTGTCCGTGGTCCTCGCCTGCGGGGCGTTCGCGGCCGTCGTCGTGACCGTGGCCGCCGTATGGGCGGGCGGTGGTGCTGCGACCTCGATCCCCGGCATCGAGGATGCCGGTGCGGTGACCAACTGGGGTCTGCCGGTGGTCCGGACCCTCATGGACACCGCCGCCGTCGCCACCGTGGGCGCCCTGCTGCTCGTGGTCGTTCTCCTGCCCGGTGGCCGGAAGCTCACCGCGACGCAACTGCGCTATCTCACCTGGGCCGGCGCCGCGGCGGCGCTCTGGGCCGTGGCATCGGCGGCCGCACTGGTGTTCACCCTGTCCGATCTGTTCGCCCAGCCGGTGGCGGAGATCCTCTCGCCGACCATCGTGGCGGACTTCGTCAGCACCGATGCCCAGGGCCGTTCCTACGCCCTGATGGCCGCCACCGCGGGGGTGATCGCCACACTGTGCGTGGGCGTCGGCACCGCCCGCTGGGCCCGCCTCTTGCTCCTGCTCGCCCTGGCCGGGCTGGTGTCATCCGCCTCCACCGGGCACTCCTCGGCCGCGGGCAACCACGACGCCGCGGTCACCAGCTTGGCCCTGCATCTGGTCGGCGTCGCCGTGTGGGTCGGCGGGCTGGTCTTCGTCCTGGTCGTCGCCGCGCGCCGCGAGGAGCGGGCGGCGGACGCGGCCCGGCGCTTCAGCCCGCTCACCGCCGGGGCGCTGCTCGCGGTCGCGGCCAGCGGCCTTGTCAACACCGCCGTCCGACTCCCGTCCCCGGGCGATGTGTTCGCCAGCCGGTACGGGCTGATGGTCGTCGGCAAAGCGGTGGCGCTGGTCCTGCTCGGCGCCCTCGGCTTCTGGCACCGCCGCCGCACCCTGCCGGCCCTCGCCGACGGCAGGCGGGGCGCGTTCGTACGGCTTGCGGTCGGTGAACTGCTGCTCATGGCGGTGGCGACGGGGCTCGCCGTGGGCCTGTCGCGCACTCCGGCACCCGGCGCCGAGGACGCTTCCCTGTCGCCCACCGAGGAACTGCTGGGTTTCCCGATGCCGCCGCCACTCGGCGACTTCCCGTGGACGCCGCTGTTCACGCAATGGCACTTCGACCCGCTGTTCGGCTTCGGTACCGCCACGGCTGCGCTGCTGTACCTGGCAGGTGTCCGGAAGCTGCGCGCCCGTGGTGACAAGTGGCCTGTCGGCCGAACGATTGCGTGGCTGCTGGGCCTGGCGGTGACCGTCCTGGCGACCATGAGCGGGCTCGCGGTCTACGGCAAGGTGCTGTTCAGCGTGCACATGGGCCAGCACATGATCCTCGCGATGACCGTGCCGATCCTGCTGGTGCTCGGTGCCCCGGCCACCCTCGCGCTGCGCGCCCTGCCTGCCGCGCCGAAGGGCGAGCCGGACGGTCCGCGCGAGATGCTGATGAAGCTGCTGCACAGCCGCTATGTGAGGGTGATCTCGAACCCGGTGGTGGCGAGCGTGCTGTTCATCGGCAGCGCCTTCGTCGTCTACTACACGTCGCTGTTCGAGCAGCTGATGCGCAGCCACCTGGGCCATATGTTCATGCTGGTGCACTTCCTGGCCGTCGGGCTGGTGTTCTTCTGGGTGATCATCGGAATCGATCCCGGCCCGCGCCGCCCGCCTCACCTCGGGCGGCTGTTCGTGCTCATCCTGACGATGCCGTTCCACTCCTGGTTCAGCATCTCGCTGATGAGCTCCACCGCGCTGATCGGCGAGGGCTGGTGGTCCCTGCTCGACCGTCCCTGGGTCGCCGAGGCGTTGGACGACCAGTACAACGCGGGCGCGATCGCCTGGGCCACCGGAGACATCCCGGTCCTGATCACCACGATCATCCTGGCGATCCAGTGGATCCGCTCCGACCAGCGCGAGGCCCGCCGCATCGACCGGCAGATCGAACGCGGCGACGACAACGACCCCCTCGCCGCCTACAACGCCTACCTCGCGAGCCTGCACGCCCGCGACCGACACCCCGGCCAGTCGGCCAGGCCCACCCCCACCGAGGAATCATGAGCAAGATAAAGAAGCAACTGTTCGCCGTCGCGGTCCTCGTGGCCGGATTCGCCGCCGCGATCGGCTCCTACCTGCTCCTCAAGCCGGATGATCGCGGCAACGGCGGCCTGAACGTACAGCCGGTCGCCGAGGCGAAGGTCCTGCGCGACGACAGCCACCGCCTCAACACCCCGAAGAAGAGCGAACTGACCATCGTCGAGTTCCTCGACTTCGAGTGCGAGGGGTGCGGTGCGTTCCACCCGGTCGTGGAGAAGCTGCGCGAGGAGTACGGCGACAGGGTCACCTTCGTCGCCCGCTACTTCCCCATGCCGGGTCACCGCAACGGCGAACTCGCCGCTCGCGCCGCCGAAGCCGCCGCCCAGCAGGGCAAGTTCGAGGAGATGTACGACAAGCTCTTCACCACCCAGCGGGAGTGGGGCGAGTCGCAGGAGTGGAAGCAGGACGTCTTCCGCGGCTACGCGAAGCAACTCGGCCTGGACATGGGCAAGTTCGACGCCGCTCTCGCCGACCCGGAGGTCGCGGGGCGCGTCCAGGACGACCAGCGCGACGGCCTCGGCCTCGGTGTCCAGGGGACGCCGACCTTCTTCGTCGACGGAGCCAAGGTCGACACCCCGGCCTCCTACGAGGCGTTCAAGGCGCTCATCGACGCCCGGCTGTCCGACTGACGCAGGAGGACGCGCCGTGCGCTACCTCATCGACCAGGCCCGCGTCTTCCGCGCCCGCGCGGCAGCCCTCGGCCTGGTCCTCGGCTCCAGGCGGAGAACGACAGACCCCCTGCGCCGGGTCACGGCTGCGGGACACCCATATCCCGGTCCATCCCTCATCCTGGCGGCGGCTTCGGCCCGCCCGCTCTCACCAGCAAGGAGTTCCTCTTGCTCACGTAACACCGTGCCTGCTCGGCGCGCCGGACCGCGATCGTCGGCGGTCCTGCCATGTAGGGGCGTCGCCGCCGAGCACAAGATCAAGGTGCGGCAGTTGCCGGGCGAGCGCCTGCTGCGCGCGGCGGGCCTGCCCCCCGGGCGCCGATGTCCGGGTCCGTCGACTGCTGCTGCCGCAGGCGGCACGGGCGATGGACGAGGGCGCGATCGACGCCCTGATGGTGTTGGGCGGCGTTCCCCTGCCGGCGCTCTCCGCCCTCGACGCCCGGCACCCGTCCGCCTCCTTCCGTCGGCCGACCTCCTCCCCCGCCTGCGCGCCGGTACGGAACGCTCCGGCTCGGGCCTCGGTGCGGTGACGGGGCCGGCAGGGGCGCGCCGGGGAACGCCCGAGGTGACGACGACCATCGGCGTGGCCAACCCCCTCCTGTGCCACCCCGACCTCCCCTCCCCCGTCGCCACCGCCCTCATCGACGTCCTGGTTCGCCGCCGCGCGCCTCGTCCCGACCACAGCTCGGTCAGCCGAGCGGGCGGGCCGGGGTGCGCTCGGCCGTGCAGTGCGCCCTCCGGCACTTCAAGCCCCCGCCGCTGACCTATCTTGGCCTGCATGCAGGCATACACGATCGGCCAGGCCGCACGGCTGCTCGGCGTCAGTCCGGACACCGCGCGGCGGTGGGCGGACGCGGGGCGGGTGGCGACCCACCGGGACGAGGGCGGCAGGCGGCTCATCGACGGCAAGGACCTGGCCGCCTTCTCCGTCGAACTCGCGAAGAGCGGGGGCGGCGACGAGGACACCTCCTACACCTCGGTGCGCAACGCCTTTCCCGGCATCGTCACCGCGATCAAGCTGGGCGACGTGGCGGCCCAGGTGGAGATCCAGGCCGGGCCGCACCGGCTGGTGTCGCTGCTGACGCGGGAGGCCGTGGAGGAGCTGGGGCTTGAGGTGGGCATGGAGGCCACGGCCCGGGTGAAGTCGACGAACGTGCACATCGACCGCGTGTGAGCGGTGAGGGCTCCGCCTCCGCTCGCACCCCGCTGGTACAAACGCACATGCCATGCCAGTACACAAATGGTCCGGCTCATGCGATGCGACAAGAGACTTTCTCCTCGCATCTGCGGCAGTATCATCGGCGCATGTGCACCTACCAGAGGGAGTGGACTGGCCATGACCCGTTCCGTGCGTCGGACCCGCCGGATGATGAAGGTGACCGGCGCGGGCGCCGCCGCTCTGCTGGGTCTGAGCGCCTGCTCGCCCTCCGGCTCGGAGTCCGCCACTGACTCGGGCTCCGCCTCGGGCGGGCTGTCCGGGCAGGTGACCGTCTTCGCGGCGGCCTCGCTGAAGGAGAGCTTCACGAAGCTGGGCAAGGTGTTCGAGAAGGAGCACCCGGGCACCGAGGTGACCTTGAGCTTCGGCGGCAGCGACGCCCTCGCGGCGGGCATCACCGGCGGTGCGCCCGCCGACGTCTTCGCCTCGGCCAGCCCCAGGACCATGAAGGTCGTCACCGATGCGGGGGCCGCCTCGGGCACGCCGGTCACCTTCGTCCGCAACCGGCTGGAGATCGCGACCCTGCCGGGCAACCCCGGCAAGATCGCTTCCCTGAAGGACCTCACCGACTCGGGTCTGAAGGTCGTGCTGTGCGACAGGACGGTGCCGTGCGGTGCCGCCGCCCAGAAGGCCCTCGACGCGAGCGGGTTGAAGCTGACGCCGGTCTCCTACGAGGAGGACGTCAAGTCCGCGCTGAACAAGGTGGTGCTGAAGGAGGCCGACGCGGCGGTCGTGTACCGGACCGACGTGCAGGCGGCGGGTGACAAGGTGGCGGGCGTGGAGTTCCCCGAGTCGGCCGACGCCGTCAACGACTACCCGATCACCGTGCTCAAGGAGTCCCAGAACGCCGGGGCGGCCAAGGCGTTCGTGTCGCTGGTGAGGTCCGCCGAGGGCCGGCAGGTCCTGGCCGAGTCAGGGTTCCTGAAGCCGTGACCTCCTCGTCCCCGGGCAGAGCCGACGCCACGGACACCCTCACCGGTGGCCCGCGGCGCGGCCGCGTCCGCTTCCGCAGCGACCGTACCGGCCCGCGTGGGCGCGGCGGTGCCCCGCTGCCCCTGCTGCTGCCCGCGCTGATCGGTCTGGCCTTCCTCGTTCTGCCGCTCGTCGCCCTGCTGATCCGGGCCCCGTGGCGCAGCATGCCCGACCTGCTGACCAGCTCCGAGGTGTGGGAGGCGCTGCGGCTGTCCCTGGTGTGCGCGACGGCGGCGACCGCGGTGAGCCTGGTGATCGGGGTGCCGCTGGCCTGGCTGCTGGCCCGGGTGGAGTTCCCGGGGCGTGGTCTCGTACGGGCCCTCGTCACACTGCCGCTCGTGCTGCCGCCGGTGGTCGGGGGTGTGGCGCTGCTGATGGCGCTGGGCCGCAACGGCGTCGTGGGCAGGTGGCTGGACGACTGGTTCGGGCTCACGCTGCCGTTCACCACGGCGGGCGTGGTGGTGGCGGAGGCGTTCGTGGCGATGCCCTTCCTCGTCATCAGCGTGGAGGGCACCCTGCGCGCCGCCGATCCGCGCTACGAGGAGGCCGCCACGACCCTGGGCGCCTCCCGCTTCACCGCGTTCCGCCGGGTCACCCTGCCGCTGATCGCCCCCGGCATCGCGGCCGGCGCCGTCCTCGCCTGGGCCCGGGCGCTCGGCGAGTTCGGTGCGACGATCACTTTCGCCGGCAACTTCCCGGGCCGTACCCAGACCATGCCCCTCGCCGTCTACCTCGCCCTCCAGAACGACCCGGAGGCGGCGATCGCGCTCAGCCTGGTGCTGCTCGCCGTGTCGATCGCGGTGCTGGCGGGGTTGCGTGACCGATGGATGACCGCCTCATGACCGACCTCGACAAGACCACGGGAGCCGCGGGAGCGGCGGGAGCGGCCCTCGGGGCCTCCGCACCACCGCCAGGGAGCGGGCTCGACGCGCGCCTGGTCGTCGAGCGCGCTTCGTTCCGCCTCGACGTGGCGCTCAGGGCGGCGCCCGGTGACGTGGTCGCGCTGCTCGGCCCGAACGGGGCGGGCAAGACGACCGCCCTGCGGGCCCTCGCCGGTCTCGTCCCGATGTCCGGCGGTCATCTGCGGCTGGACGGCGCGGAGTTGGACCGTACCCGGCCGGAGTCCCGCCCCGTCGGGGTCGTCTTCCAGGACTACTTGCTCTTCCCGCACCTGTCCGCGCTGGACAACGTCGCCTTCGGGCCGCGCTGTCACGGCGCCACCAAGGCGCAGGCCCGCGCCCAGGCCGCCGAGTGGCTGGGGCGCATGGGTCTGGCCGGGCACGCCGGGAGCAAGCCGCGCGGGCTGTCCGGTGGTCAGGCGCAGCGCGTGGCCCTCGCCCGTGCGCTGGCCACCCATCCGCGCCTGCTACTGCTCGACGAGCCGCTCGCCGCGCTCGACGCCCGGACCCGGCTCGACGTCCGCGCCCAGTTGCGCCGTCATCTGGCGGACTTCGAGGCGGTCGCCGTACTCGTCACGCACGATCCGCTGGACGCGATGGTCCTGGCCGACCGGCTGGTCGTCGTCGAGGACGGCCACGTCGTCCAGGAGGGCACGCCGTCCGACATCGCCCGCCATCCGCGCACCGACTACATCGCGCACCTGGTCGGCCTCAACCTCTACCGGGGCGAGGCCGAGGGGCACACGGTCCGCGTCGACGGCGGCCCCGCGATCACGACCACGGAGGATCTCGCCGGCCCGGTCTTCGTCGCCTTCCCGCCCGGCGCGGTCACCCTGCACCGGGAGCGACCCACCGGATCCAGCGCCCGCAACCTGTGGCGCTTGGAGGTGGTCGGTCTGGAGACGCACGGCGACCAGATCCGCGCCGACCTCACCGGCGAACTGCCCCTGGCCGCCGACCTCACCACCATCGCCGCCGCCGAACTCGACCTGCGCCCCGGAGCCACAGTCTGGGCGTCGGTCAAGGCGGCCCAGACACACGCCTACCCCGCGTGACGAGGTTCCGGCAGGTGCGGACTTCACCGGGCTACGGTGAGCCTCCCAGCACCCCCAAAGGGGGCACATCGCACATTCTGTGAGGCGTACGACCATGAGCCTGAGCATCCGCAACCAGATCCCCGGCACCGTCACCTCCGTCACTGCGGGGGAGGCCATGGCGACGGTCAGGATCCGCCTCGACGGCGGCCAGGACGTCACCGCCGCCATCACCCTGGACGCCGTCAGGGACCTGGGCCTCGCCGCGGGCTCCACCGTGCGCGCCCTGGTCAAGGCCACGGAGGTCGCGCTGGCCACCGGCCCGGTTGAGGGGCTGTCCATCCGCAACCGGCTGCCCGGCACCGTGCTCGAGGTCGCGGCGGGGGCCGCGATGGCCTCGGTGCGGGTCTCGGTCGACGGCGGTGAGGTGACGGCCGCGATCACCAAGGACGCGGTCGGCGAGCTCGGCCTCGCGGCGGGGTCCGCCGTCACCGTCCTGTTCAAGTCGACCGAGGTCTCGCTCGCCACCGGATGAGGCCGAGGGAACTGCACGAGGCCCTCCCGGGCCCCCTCTCTCATCCCTCTGCCGACTCCAGCCACTTCTGGCCGCCGAGTGGGAACTCGTATGCCGGACGCCCGTTGTTGCCGCTGGTCCGGAACGGCTTCCCGTTGTCCTTGACGACGAGCGTGCCGTGCCGGTCGCCGCTGGACCAGGCCAGCTCCAGATACCAGCTCACGTCGTACGCCGAGGCGTCGGCCGTGATCTTCAGGACCTCCGGATCGGACTCGCTCACCTTGAGCGGGAAGTCCCGCTGCCCGGCCCCGGCCACGACCGTGGGCCGCGCTCCGTCGAGCGCCACGCTGAAGGGCCGGGTCGGCACATCGCCGCCGCAGCCGACGCCCATCACGTAGTCGTTCCAGGCCAGGGGCGTGTCCCTGGCGACCACCCGGACCTTCAGGCTGTCGAGGACCACCGTCTCCCGCCCCGTCCCTTGAACGGTCAGCGTCACCAACTGCTGCCCCGCCGACACCGCCTTGTACGCCCCGACCCAGGCCGGCGCGTCCTGCTCCACCGGGGGCGGGCCGACCTCCGTCGCGGGCCGGTCCACGAGGTAGTGCTGGGAGCACGGGCCCTCCCAGCTGTAGGGACGGGTGTTCACGGTCAGTGGAGGCTTGGCGTCCGGCCGGTCGGCGGAGCCCGCTCCGGCGCCGGGCGCGCTCTTCGTCGCAGTGGCGGAGGGCGACGGGGAGTCGGGGCCGCCGGGCTCGGCGTTCTTCGAGGGGGATGCCGACGTGCGGGGCCCGTCCTTCGTCGGCTGAGCCGAGGCGTCCTTGGAGGCGGCGGCCCCGACGGGGCTGCCGCGGCCGTCGTCGCCCTGATGTCCACCCGAAGGCAGAGTCAACGCCAGGGCGACGGCGCCGAGCACGACGGCCACGCCGACACCGGCCAGGACGGCGGTACGGCGGCGAAGACGCCGGGGACGTCCGGCGGGGATGGTGGGCCGGGCGGGGCCCGGAGTATCGGCGGGCGCGAACTCGGCCACCGGTGCACCGGGCCCGACCGCCGTCTCCTCGGAGGGGACTTGGGCGTCCCCCTGCCCGGCCGCCCCGGCATCCGCGTCCCCCTGCCCGGCCGCCCCGGCATCCTGGGAAGCCGAAGCGGCCGCCTCCCCCGCCCCCTTCCTCCCCCGCAACGCATCCGCCAGCACCCACCGCCGATGCAGCTCCACCAGCTCCTCCGGCGCGGCCTTGCACAGCCGCGCCAGCCGCTCCACGGGCGCGTAGTCGGTGGGGACGGCATCCCCGTTGCAGTACCGGTGCAGCGTCGACGTGCTCATGTGCAGTCGCTTGCCGAGGACGCCGTAGCTGAGCCCCGAGCGGTCCTTCAACTGCCGCAGAAGCGCCGCGAAGTCGGCCGCCGCAGTGCCTTCCGACACCGTTCCTCCATCCCCCATGTCCCGTTCCCCCGTTCCAGGGGACGGACGTTTCTCCAGGTCAGAACCGTTCCCGCCGTTCCAGTGTTCCTGATCGCCCGCCGGGTGTGGCGGCCGGGACGGAAACCGGATCAAGCTCTGGTCATCCAAGCACGCCGCTGCCGGAAACCGGTCGAGCGGATGCGCCCAAACCCATTGCACGGACAAGGAATCAGCCATGCGCACCTTCCGCCACGCCCGCCTCCTCGCCGCCACCGGCGCCGCCCTGACCGCCCTCGCCCTCACCGCCTGCGAGAACGGCTCCGGCACCCGCGACGAGGGCGCCGCGCAGTCGGGTTCGCCGAGCGCGACCAAGGACGTGTCGAAGCAGACGCAGGACCAGTCGTCTCGGCAGACGGGCCAGAACGCCGGAGCGGAGCAGTCGTCGGCCCGGTCCACCGAGCCGGGCGAGTCGGCGCAGAAGGGCGCGGGAGGCGGAGGCGCCCCGGCGGATCTGACCATCTGCAACGGCTCCAACACCAGGACCGAGGCGCAGCCGGTCTCCCGCCCGCTCAACCACCTGCTGCTCACCGTGACCAACACCGGTTCGAAGCGGTGTGCCCTGTTGTACTACCCGGTGCTCCGCTTCGACGAGATGCAGTGGGTGCCGCAGGCGATCGAGGACACCCGGCCGCAGGCCGTGACGATGCTGGAGCCGGGCGCCTCCGGTTACGCGGGTGTCCTGCTCTCCGCGGCCGACGGCAGCGGCACGGGCGCGGACACCGGCCGCAAGCTCACGGTCGGCTTCCAGGGCAGGACCCCGAACAGCGACGGCGGCCCGGCGGCCACGCCCTCCCTGCCGGCCGAGGGCGTCCACTACGACAGCGCGCTGAGCGTGACCTACTGGCAGACGGACATGGAAACCGCCCTCAGCTGAATTCCCACCAGCATGGGGCACCGCGGCCAGGCTCTTGACGCGCGACGCCACCGCGCCGGAGCCGGCCGCCGTGTCGGTCCGCTCACCGATGAACCGTGGGGCGTGCCCGGATCAGGCGCGCGGCTTGTTCGTCGCCGCGAAGGCGTCGGCGCCCGCGAGGTCGAAGTCCCCGTGGTCGCTGCCGAGGCCCTGCGCCACCAGGGCGGCGGCCGCGCTGCCGAGGACGGCGGCGTCGTACGGGGTGCGGCCCAGGCCCGTACCGCGTACGAAACCGGCCGAGAACGCGTCGCCGCAGCCGGTGGTGTCCACGACGTCGATCGCGAAGGCGGGCACCTTCTCGGTGCCGTCGGGGGTCACCAGCAGCGCGCCGTCGCCGCCCCGGGTGACCGCCACCAGGCCGGCTCCGGCGGCGAGGAGTTTCCGCGCGCCCGCGGCCAGGTCCTGTTCGCCGGTGAAGCCGAGGACCTGGTCCTCGTTGGGCAGCATGTGGTCGACGTAGGGCAGCGCCGGTTCGAGCTGCTCGAAGCTGCCGAGCGCGCCGGGGGCGAGGAGGTCAACCGAGGTGACCGTGCCGTGCTCCTTGGCGTGCGACAGGATGCGCGTGGCGGTGTCGACGCCGATCAGTTCGGGGCCGCCGAGGTGGAGGTGGGTGGCTTCGGCGATCGCGTCCCAGGGCACGTCGTCGGGGCCGTAGGTGATGTTGGCGCCGAGGAGGTGGAGGGAGGGGCGGTCGCCGTTGGGGCGGATGGGCAGGACGCTCGCGGAGGTGGGGGTGTCGGTGCGGCGGACGAGGTGCCGGGTGTCGATGCCGGCCGCACGCAGGAGTTGGACCAGCATGTCTCCGGTGGGGTCGGTGCCGATGGCCCCGGCGCTCTGTACCGAGGCCCCGAGCTTGGCGAGGGTGAGCGCGGTTCCGCCGGCCGTGCCGGCGGCGGTCATCCTGATGTCCTCCACCAGGGTGGCGCCCTGCCCCTCGGGTATGGCCTCGACCGGCCGTACCAGCACGTCCAGCACATGCACGCCCAGCGTGACGACCTTCATCGGTTTCCCTCCTGCACGGGTGGTACGGGGTGGGTGGTGCCGTAGTTCCGGGCGAGCGCGGCCTCGATCACCGCGAGTTGCTGCTGTTCGTCGAGGACGCGGGGCGTGCCGAGGGCGGCCGCGTGCTGGTAGACGCCGCACGCCCACTCCAGCAGCAGGGCGTGCTCGACGGCCTTGTCCAGTGTCGGGGCATGGGTGAGCGCGCCATGGCTGGCCATCAGCGCGGCGCTGCGGCCCTCCAACGCGGTCAGGACGGACTCGGCGAGTTCCGGTGTGCCGAAGGTGGCGTACGGGGCGACGCGGACCGTGCCGCCGAGGGTGAGCAACTGGTAGTGGATGCAGGGCAGTTCGTCGAGCACGCAGGCCAGCGCGGTCGCCATCGGCGCGTGGGTGTGGACGACCGCGCCGGTGCCGTAGCGGCGGTATACGCCCAGGTGCAGGTCGAGTTCGGAGGTGGGCTCCAGCGTCCCGGCCACGATGTTCCCGTCGAGGTCGACCACGGTCACCTGGTCCGGCGTGAGTTCGGCGAGCACCGCCCCGGTCGCCGTGATGGCGACACGGTCGTCCACCCGCACGCTGACGTTGCCGGCCGTGCCGATGAGCAGCCGCTCCGCCCCCAGCCGCCGGCACGCCTCGGCCACGGCGGCGCGCTGCGGACCCAGCACCGAGCTTGAGCCTGTCATGTGCGCGACGCTAGCCTAAACGTGAAACAAAGTCACGTTCAGATTCGGAGGCCGCCACATGGGCGACCCGACCCCGGAGCCCGGCGGCACCTGGCAGGTCCCCCTGCGCCGCACCCCTCAGCAGGCGCGCAGCAAAGCGCGCCTCGCCCGGGTCCTTGAGGCCGCGGAACGCGTCCTGGTCCGCGAGGGCGTGCAGGCCCTGACGACGACCCGCATCGCGGCGGAGGCCAAGGTCTCGGTCGGTTCGCTGTACCAGTACCTGCCCGACCGGGACGCCGTCATCGACGCCCTCGCGGCCGGCTACTTCGCCCGGCTGGAGGCCGCCATGGACGACCTGGTGGACTCGGCGTCGGCGCAGCGGTGGGACGACCCGGTCGGGGTGCTCATCGACGCGTACGCCGCGATCTACCGCACCGAACACGGCTTCCGGGCCCTGTGGTTCGGCAGCAGCCTCACCGAGCAGACCCGTGCGGCGGACCGCGAGCACAAGCGCCGTATGGCCGACGGCATCCGGCGCATCCTGCTGGCCCTCGGCCTCGCCCGCGACGACGAGGCACTCGCCCGCGCCTGCCACGCCGCGGTCCTCGCCGCCGACGCCCTCGCCCAGGAGGCGTTCCGCCGTGCTCCCGAGGGCGATCCGGACCTCCTCGACGAGGCCAAGCTGATGCTGCGCGGATACCTCACCGGCATCGCCGCGCGCTACCGATGACCCGTGGCTGCGCGCCTGGGCGGATCCGGGCTCTGCCATGCTGGCCCGGTGCCGAATCCCACTCCCGTCACCCCGGACGCCCCCGCCCACATACGCACGCCGCTCCTCACCCAGGAGTGGCTCGACCTCGCCTTCATCCACTGGGCCGTCGAACCGGACGTCGTGGCCGGGCTGTTGCCCAGGGGCACGGTTCCGGACACGCACGACGGCATGACGTACGTCGGGCTGGTCGCGTTCCGGATGCATCGGGTCGGCTGGCTGCGGCTGCCCGGGGTGCCGTATCTCGGGACCTTCCCCGAGACCAACGTGCGCCTGTACTCCGTGGACGGGCACGGGCGGCGCGGCGTCGTGTTCCGGTCGATGGACGCCGCACGGCTGATCCCGGTCGTGATGGGACGGGTCGGCTTCCGGCTGCCGTATCTGTGGTCGCGGATGACCGTCCGATCGGCGGGCGACACCGTGACCTACACCAGTGCGCGTCGCTGGCCCGGCCCGCGCGGCGCGTCGAGCCGCATCACCGTGCGCACCGGTGAGCCCGTCGAGGAGCCGACCGGGCTGGAGCACTTCCTGACCGCCCGCTGGGGCATGCACAACGCCTTCTTCGGCGGGCCCGAGCCGCTGGCGTACCTGCCCAACCACCACCCCCGGTGGCTGCTGTACCGCGCCGAACTGCTCACCTGCGAGGAGAACCTCCTCACCGCGGCCGGACTGCCCGCCCCGGACACGGACCCGGTCAGCGTCCTGTACTCCCCCGGCGTGCCGGTCCGCCTGGGCCGTCCGGCGCGGCCCGCGGGCATCCCCACTCCGTGACCCACCCGCGCGTGTCGAATTCCGCGGCTCGGCGCCGACGTATCGGATGAGAGTCGGGGCCGCCTCCGCGGCCCGCCGACAGTCGGACAAGACGGAGACCGATCATGTTGCTCAAGGACAAGGTCGCGGTGGTGTACGGCGCGAGCGGCCCCATCGGCGGGGCGGCGGCGCGCGCCTTCGCCCGCGAGGGGGCGCGGGTCGTCCTCGCCGGGCGCCGCGCGGCACCGCTGGACGAGCTCGCCGAGGACATCCGGGCCGCGGGCGGGACGGTGGAGACCGCCGTGGTCGACCCGCGGGAGGAGGCGGCGGTGGACGCCTTCGTCGACGGCGTCGTCGCTCGGGCGGGGCGGATCGACGTGTCGTTCAACGCGATCGGCTACGGAGATGTCCAGAAACCGTTGATGGAGATCTCGGAGGCGGACTTTCTGCAGCCCATCGTGACCGCGATGCGGTCGCAGTTCCTGACGACCCGGGCGGCGGCCCGGCACATGATCGGGCGCGGCACGGGAGTGATCCTCGCCTTCGGCGGCGGTGGCCCGCAGACGCTGCCCGGGCTCGGCGGCTTCAAGATCGCGCTGGACGCGCTGGAGGGGCTGCGCCGGCAGTGGGCGATCGAGCTGGGCCCGCACGGCATCCGCGTGGTGACCCTGAAGTCCGGCGGCGTGCCGGAGACCCTGCCCGAGGGCTTCCCCGGCAGGGCGGCCATCGTGGACAGCCTGGTCGAGGCGACGCAGCTCGGCCGTGGTGCGACGCTCGCCGACGTCGGCAACGTGGCCGCGTTCGTCGCCTCCGACAAGGCCCGCACGCTCACCTCGACGGACGTGAACATCTCCTGCGGCGCCATCGTGGACTAGTACGCCGCGGGTCACCGCCTGCCGCCTCGCCCCGCGCACGCGCGGGGCCCGGACCGGAGGCGACCGGTCCGGGCCCCGCTGGACGGTCCCGGCGTCAGACGCCGTTGCCGGCCGTCATGTCACTCGGCGCGGCGCCTGGTGCGCATCAGCAGCAGGAAGCCCCCCGTCAGCAGGACGGCACCGGCCGCGGCCGGCCACAGCGAGGTGCCGGTCTCGGCGAGATCGCCGCCGACGGCCTGCGGCTGCGTGCCGGAGCCGGCGTCGGAGTCGTCGCCGGCCGCGCCCGGCTGGGTCTGCTCCGCGGCACCGCCCGCGTTCGCGTCGTCGTCGCCGGAGCCGCCCTCGGCCCGGGCGGTGGCCGACGGCGTTCCGTAGGCCTTGGGCGCCACGGTGCTCGACACGGTCGGCTTGTCGTCCTCGGCCGGGTCGGCGGCGGGCGCCTCCTTGTCGGGCTCCTCGGTCGCGGGTGCCTCGGTGGCCGGCTCCTCGGTCGCGGGCTCGTCCTCGGCCGGCGGCTCCGTCTGCTCGTCCCCTCCGTTGCCCGGGTCCGGCTTGTCCTCGTCGGCCGGCGCAGTGGTGGGAGCCTCGGTCGGCTCCTCCTGGCCCGGGTCACCGCCGTCGTCAGCACCCACGCCGCACTTGCGGCCCTCGTTGATGCAGTCGACCATCTCGCCCATCAGGTCCTCGTCGAAGACGTTGATGAAGTCGCCGTGGTCGGTGACCGGCTTGTGCAGCTGCTCGGGGAACGTGTCCACCGCGAACAGCGGCGTCGTACGGCCGCCGTCCTGCAGGCTCGGCGCGTCGACGTCGTACACGATCCGCTGCACCAGCTGGGGAATGGCCTTGAAGCCGTTGCCGCAGCTGCCGTCCGCCGCGGCGAACGCCACGTGCGCGCGGTGGTTGGCGCTGTCGATGTTCTGTCCGTCCCAGCAGCTCTGGAACCTGAAGGTGCGCACCACGTCACTGCCCTGCGGGCACAGCGGGTACTTGTCCTTCAGCTGCCGGTCCTCGAAGCCGGTGCAGCTCCAGGAGGCGTTGGCGTTGGCGGTGCCGTTGACGAACGCCTTGGCGTCACCGGTGATGATGCGCAGCAGCCGCGGCATCGCCACGACCTTGGCGCGCGGGTTGCCCACGAACGTCAGCGTCACCTCCTTGGGGGTGACGATCTCGCCGGCGTTGCCCTCGATGCCGCCGCCGGGCGAGTTGGCGTCCTGCTCCTGCGTCCCGTTCTGAAGACGGATCACGGGCCAGTAGTACGTGGACTTGTCGCCCTGGTCGACACAGCTGGTCTCGGCGTTCGCCAGGTCCTCGTCGCTCGCGAAGGCGTCGTTGGACTGGTTGCCGATGTAGTCGTGGAAGTGGTGGGCGCCGTTGGAGACGCCGGGGGCGACGATGATGTTGTCGGAGTTGAACAGGCCGTTCTCGTTGACTCCGCAGCTGCTGGCGAAGGTGCCGCGGGAGGCGTCCGACGTCAGGGCCGGGCTGGGCACGTTCGGCTGTACGGACTTGATGTCCACGTAGTCCGCGGCGACAGGCCCGTTGCCGGCCTGGCCGCCGTTGCCGTTCTGGCCGTCGTCGCCCTGCTGTTGGTCACCCTGGTCGCCGCCGTTGTCCTGAGCTCCGTCGGCGCCGTTCACCTGGTCGCCGTTGCCGCTGTCGGCCGCGCGCAGCGTGCAGGCGGCCAGGGAGTCCAGGCCCTCGGGCCGCTCCCCCACGCGGTCGACCGCGATGGCGATGCGCTCGATGGTGGCGCCGCGCTTGTCCTTCAGCGGATTCATGATCGCGTTGTCGGCGAAGCCCGCGTCCTGCTGGATCGCCTGGGCCGACTTCTGCAACCGCTGGTAGGCGTCGGCGATCTGCTGGTCGAGGAGCGCGAGTTCCTTCGCGACGTCCTCCTTCGCCCCCTCCGGCACATCCGTCAGCTTGCTGCCGACATCGGGGCAGTCGATCGTGCCGGCCGGGGAGGACAGTGTCCGGGCGGGGTCCGCTCCGTCGTCCTCGGTCGCCGAGGCATAGACGTTGGCCGCAACCAGGCCGCCGCCGCCCAACATCAGCGCGACCGCTGCAAAGGTCGCGCGCCGTGCGCCCGTTGGGCGTCTTCGCGTGCTGCGTCCCAAGGAAGTACTCCTACGCCTCGTGGTCGGTCAGGGCATGAAAATCCCCCGGTCCCATACGGAGGCCGACCCCGTGGTGTTCAAACGCCTCGCGAATTCACAGAACTTTCTTATGAGCACCGGCTCTTCGTCCGAGCCCCGCTCAGTCCATCAGCCCGGCGGCGAGTGTCGCCCCCAGCTCCCAGCAGGCCTCGATGTCGGCCTTGGCGGGCTCGCCCGTCACCGTCACGGGCTGCACGGCTCGGCGCCAGGCCAGGCCCGTCGTGATGGAGTCGACCGCCCGCACGGCCCCGGTCACATCGCTGCCGCCGTGCACGTAGTAGCCGAAGGGGCGGCCCCGGGTCGCGTCCAGGCACGGATAGTAGATCTGGTCGAGGAAATGCTTCAGGGCGCCCGAGATGTAGCCGAGGTTCGCCGGGGTGCCCAGGAGGTAGCCGTCGGCGTCCAGCACATCGGACGCCGTGGCGGACAGCGCCGGTCGCCGCACGACCTCGACGTTCTCGATCTCGGGCGCGGTGGCGCCGGAGACGACCGCTTCGAGCAGGGCCTGGCAGTTGGGTGAGGGGGTGTGGTGAACGATCAGCAAGGTAGGCACACCCCGCACCCTGCCGCCGTGCCGCCGATCAGCGCAACTGCGGCGTTCCGGCCGTCGAGTCGACCTTGGCGACCGCGGCCGACAGTTGTTCGCGTACCCCTTCGGGCAACGGATCGCCCTTGACCGCGGCCACCAGGGATCCGGCGAGACTGTGCAGTTTGGTGTTGGTGTTCTGCGAGACCGCGACCAGCACCGCCCAGGCGTCCTCGGAATCCAGGCCGAAGGACGCCATCAGAATGCCCCGGGCCAGGTCGATGGTCGGCCGGGTGTGCATGGCCCGCCGCAGTTGGGCGATCTCGGTCCGCAGGTCCTCGTCGCGTTCCACGGATGCCTCCGCGTCCTGGGTGTGCCTGGCTGCCGTGTCCTGTCCGTCAGCCCCGGAATCGGCGAACATCGCCCGTGGGTCGGTCACCGTCACCAGCCGGTCGACTGCCCCGCCGCTGATGCGGACGACCACCGTCTTGCCCTGCTTCAGCGCTCGTTGGCGCAGGCTGAGCAGGATGTCGAGAGCGTCGCAGTCGCAGAAGGACACGCCGCTCAGATCCAGCTCGACCCCTTGGACCGAGTCGCTCAGGGCTTTGTGCAGGCAGTTGCGCAGCCGCTCACCGGTGTCGAGATCGAGCTCTCCGCACACTTCCACGCGGACCCGCTTGCCGTCGAGGTGAAGCGCGGTGGTCAGACGCTGCGCTTGGGACGTGAGCTCCGGCATGACCGCCTCTCCCTCAAGTGCTCCCCGTCTCGCTACAAGACTGACCCGAACAGCCGAACACGTCAACTGATACATGAAATCTCGTGCGTGTTTTTGTATACGTGAACGCCCAGACGTATCATTGGCCCATGGATGGAGTCCCTGAGTCACACACCGGGTGGACATTCCTGACCAACCACGCGCGTGTGCTGGCGGCGATCGCCGACAACCCGAACATCCGTATCCGGCACATCGCGGCCCGCTGCCGCCTCACTGAACGGGCCGTGCAGAAGATCATTTCCGATCTGGAGCGGGACGGCTATCTCTCCCACGTCCGCGAGGGACGTTCCAACACCTACCGGATCGAGCCGGGCAAGGTGCTGCGCCACCCCGCGGAATCCGGGCTGCCGGTGGCCGCACTGCTCTCGCTGCTCCTCAAGGACGAGGCTGATCGTGGCATCACGCCGGAGCAGTTCAGCCCCGCACGCCAGTGGACGCCGGTGGACGGCGGATGAGCGGTCCGCTCAGCACAGTACGCGCAGCGCTCCCGGCAGGACTCTGACCGTGACCGGCAGGATGGCCTCGACCTCGCCGTCGGCGCCGTAGGGCACCTCGCGGTCGGCCGCGATCCGTATCTCCTTGCCGCGCAGGATCCGCACCTCGGGGCGGCGGACATGGGCTCCGGTCTTGAGCTCGTTCATCAGGGCGAAGAACAGCCGGCGCGGTGCCTCCCGGATCATCACGACTTCCAGCAGGCCGTCGTCCACGCGGGCGTCGGGCGCGATGAGCCGGCCCGATCCGTAGTAGCCGGAGTTGGCGGCGACGACCGTGTAGCCGGTGTGCAGGTGTTCCTGGCCGTCGACGGTGACCCGGTAGCGAGCGGCGCGCCAGGTGGTGACGGCGCGCAGGCCGCCCGCGTAGTAGGAAGCGGCGCCGCGCAGCAGGGTGGCGTTGTTGGCGTGGCGGTTGGCCAGCGCGTCGACGCCGGCGTAGACGCTGCCGAGGGCCACCGTGCGCTGGTGGACGGCCGACTCGACCTCGATGATGTCGACCTCGCGGGGCTCGTGGTTCAGCAGCGCCACGGCGAGCGCCGCCGGGTCGGTGGGCAGGTCGAGCGCCCGGGCGAAGTCGTTGCCGCGTCCGGCCGGGACCAGGCCCAGCAGGGCGTCGGTGCCGCTGAGGGCGCCGCCGACGCCGCCGGCCATGCCGTCGCCGCCGACGGCGAGCACCACCCGGCCCCGCGCTCCGGCGTCCCGCGCCAGTTCCTGGGCGTGGGCGAGGCTGCGGCTGTACTGGGTCTCCAGGTCGGCCCCGGCCTCCCGCAGCGGCCGGGCCACGTCCAGCAGCGCGGCGGCTGCGGCGGATCCGCCCGCCGTGGGGTTGACGATGGCGGTGAACTGTCTCATCGGTGTGCCTTTCGGGCCGACGGGAGGGGCGCTGCCGGAGGAGGGTGAGGGGGGTGGCGGTCTTGGTGTGCGGGTCAGTCGAGCGGCAGCAGCACGCCGGGGTTGAGCAGGCCCGCCGGGTCCAGTCGCCGCTTCACGGCACGCAGCGCGTCGATGCCCAGGGGGCCGGCCTCGCGGACGTACCAGTCGCGGTGGTCGGTGCCCACGCCGTGGTGGTGGGTGATCGTGCCGCCCGCGGCGAGGATCGCCTCGTTGGCGGCGTGCTTGGCCCTCTCCCAGTGTGCGACCGGTTCGTCGCCCTGGGCCGAGACGACGGTGAAGTACAGCGAGGCGCCGTTCTCGTAGACGTGGGAGATGTGGCACATGATCAGCGGTGGGGTGCCGGCCTCGGTGAGTGTCGTGGCGAGGGCGTCACGGACGGCCGCGTAGAGCTCGGGGACGCGTGACCAGAAGGTCGCCGTCTCCAGCGTCTCGACGAACGCCCCGGCGTCCAGCAGGGAGTCCCGCAGATAGGGCGCCGAGTAGCGGCCGTGCGCCCAGCGCTGCCCCGGGTCCTCGCCCAGCGGGGTTCCGCCGCACTCCCGCAGCACGGCCGAGCCCCGCTGCCTGCGGTACGTGATGTCCTCGTCCGTGCCCTCGTAGCCGGCGATCGCCATGCATCCGGCGGACCGCTGCCCGGCGTCGGCGGCGCCGATGGCGTCGGGCTGGGCGAGGCCGACGAGGGTCTCGGTCTCGTCGGACAGCCGCAGCACCGTCGGACGGGGGCCGTCCTGGGCGAGCCGGCGCAGTGCGGCGGCGCCCGCCTCGAAGGAGTCGAAGCGCCAGCCCTCGTAGACACATGTCTCGGGGACGGGTCGGATCCGCACGGTCACGGACGTGATGACGCCGAACGCGCCCTCCGAGCCGAGCAGGAGCTGGCGCAGGTCGGGCCCGGCCGCCGAGCGCGGTGCGCGGCCCGAGTCGATGGTGCCCTCGGGGGTCGCGAGGGTCAGGCCCAGGACCATCTCGTCGAAGCGGCCGTAGCCGGCGGATGCCTGACCGCTGGAGCGGGCGGCGGCGAATCCCCCGATGCTCGCCCACTCGAAGGACTGGGGGAAGTGGCCGAGGGTGAAGCCGTGTTCGGCCAGCAGTGCCTCGGCCTGCGGCCCGCGCAGTCCGGGTTGCAGGGTGGCGGTGCGGGAGACCGGGTCGAGGGCGAGCAACTGGTCCATGCGGCGCAGGTCCAGGGCGACGAAGGGGCCGCGCCGGGCGGGGGCGAGGCCGCCGACGACGGAGGTGCCGCCCCCGAACGGGACCACGGGCAGGCCGTGTTCGGCGCAGGCGCGCAGTACGGCGAGGACGTCGTCGTGGCCGGCGGGGAGGACGACCGCCGCGGGGACGTCGTCGACCTCGCCGTCGCGGATCCGCAGCAGGTCGGGGGTGGACTTGCCGCGGGTGTGGCGGATGCGGGTCTCGGCGTCGGTGCGCACGTGCTCCGCCCCGCCGACCGCGGCGGACAGGGCCTGGCGGGCGGCGGGTTCGAGTCCCGGCTCGGGCACGGCTATGTCGTCCAGGGCGACCGGCCCGGCGGTGCGCGGCTTGACTCCGAGCAGGTCTCGAAGCAGGCCGACCACGGTCTCGGGCAGCGGCGCCGCCTTGGCCGGGTCGCCCCAGCCGCTCCACAGCATGTCCATGGGTCTCGTCCTCACCGGTCGAATCGAGCGATGCCGTGTCCCGGACGGCCCCGCAGGCGTTACACTGTGACACATGACGCCTATTCGTCACAACTACTCGGACGGCGACACCGTGCTCGACGCGGTGCGCGACTGCGTCCTGGCCGTCGGGGTCCGCCGTACGACGCTGACCGACGTGGCCCGCCGCGCGGGTGTCTCGCGGATGACGCTGTACCGGCGGTGGCCCGATGTGCGCTCCCTGGTGGGGGACCTGATGACCCGGGAGTGGGTCGCGGTCGCCACCGGCGCCATGCCCGAACGGCGGCCCGGTACGGACACGCGCGACCTGATCGTCGAGGGGCTGGTGGCCGGGGCGAAGGCCTTCCGCGCCCACCCGCTCTTCCTGAAGATCGTCGACGTCGATCCGGAACTGCTCCTGCCCTACGTCCTCGACCGCCGCGGCGCGAGCCAGGAGGCGCTGCTCGCCCTGCTCGGCGACGCGCTGCGGGAGGGCCACGCCGACGGATCCGTACGCGACGGCCACGTGGAACGGCAGGCGCGGTCCCTGCTGCTGATCGTCCAGTCCTTCACCCTGTCCCTGCGGACCATGACCGACGAGGACGACGCCGACCTGAGCAGCGACGCGTTCCTGACGGAACTGCGCAGCATCCTGGAGAGGACCCTCACGCCATGACCGCCGCCACCGACCTGCCCGGATCGTCACTGTCCGCCGCCCGCCGCTCGCGTGAACTCGCCGCGACCGTGGGCGGTCCGGCCGTGGACGTCCTGGTCGTCGGGCTGGGCGCGACGGGCGCCGGGGCCGCGCTGGACGCCGCCGCCCGGGGGCTGACGGTGGCCGCCGTCGACGCCCATGACCTGGCCTTCGGCACCTCGCGCTTCAGCAGCAAGCTCATCCACGGCGGGCTGCGCTATCTCGCCTCGGCGCAGCTCGACGTCGCCCACGAGAGCGCGGTCGAGCGCGGGGTGCTGATGGAGCGCACGGCACCGCATCTGGTGCGGGCCCAGCCCTTCGTGCTGCCGCTGACCCCCCTGGTCTCCCGTGCCCAGTCCGCCCTGGCCTGGGCGGGCTTCCGGGCCGGCGACACCCTGCGCCTGGCGGCCCGCACCGCCCGGGCCACCCTGCCCGCACCGCGCCGCCTCTCCACGGTGGAGACCCGGCATCTCGCCCCCGCACTGCGCACCCAGGGACTGCGCGGCGGCCTGCTGTCCTGGGACGGCCGGCTCACCGACGACGCCCGTCTGGTGACCGCGATCGCCCGCACCGCCGCCGCCCACCACGCGCGGATCCTGACGCGTGTCAGGGTCCTGGAACTCACCGCGTCCGGCGCCCGCATACGGGACGAGCTCACCGGCGAGGAGGGCGAGATCAGGGCCCGTGCCGTGATCAACGCGTCCGGGGTCTGGGCGGGCGGCCTGGTGGACGGCATCCGGATCCGCCCCTCGCGCGGCACCCATCTCGTGCTGCGCTCCGAGCACCTCGGCCCGCTGCCCGCGGGGCTGCATGTGCCGGTCCCCGGCGAGACCAACCGCTTCGTCCTCGTGCTGCCGCAGGGCGACGGCCGGGTCTACGTCGGCCTCACCGACGAGCCCGTCGAGGGCGACATCCCCGACGTCCCCGACGTGCCCGAGAGCGACATCGGCTTCCTGCTCGACGTCCTCGGCTCGGTCCTGGACGTCCCGGTCCGACGCGACGACGTCGTGGGCGCGTTCGCGGGCCTGCGTCCGCTGCTCGACACCACGCCGGCGGCACACTCGGGCGGTGCGTCACGGACCTCCGACATCTCCCGCCGGCACGCGGTCCTCACCTCGCCGGAGGGCGTGACCACCGTGCTCGGCGGCAAGCTCACCACGTACCGGCGGATGGCCGAGGACGCCGTCGACGCCGCCGTCGCCGCACACCGCCTCCCGGCCGGCCCCTCCCGCACCGCCTCCCTCCCCCTCGTCGGCGCCGCGTCACCCGAGGCCCTCGGTGCCGTCCGGGCACCGCGCCGCCTCGTCCAGCGCTACGGCACCGAGGCGGCGGCCGTCCAGGCGCTCACCGCGCGCGATCCCCGGCTGGGCGGACCCGTACTGCCGGGCCATCCCGTCACAGCCGCCGAACTCCTGTGGGCCGTACGCCACGAAGGCGCCCTCCACGAGTCCGACCTGCTCGACCGGCGCACCCGCATCGGACTGGTGCCGGCCGACCGGGCGGCGGCGCTGGACGCCGTGCGCGAGGTGCTGGGTGAGGTGTCGGCGCAGGTGGGTGACGTGTAGGGGCAACCCGCTCAGGCATCGGGCGCCAGTGCTCGACCGGCGCCCGCGCCGTCCTGCCCTGCCAGGTCGAATTGTGCGTCACGAGTCTCGCCCGACGACGTCCATGCGTACTCCACCGGCCGGGCCGGGGACGTCGCGGTCGGGACTCGTGACGCAATGCTGCCGGGCTGAGGCGCTACCCGGCCTGTGAGCCGTCGTAGTCCGACGGGGAGTCCGCCGTCACGTCGGTCACCTTCCAGCGTTGGTTGGCGCCGGAGTTGGGCTGCCAGACGCCGACTGCGGCACCTTCGTTCGTGGACTGGCCGGCGACGTCGGGAAGCTGGCCGGTGGCGGCGTTGACGAGAGTCCAGGTGCCGTCGCCGGTGGTCGACATGATCCACTGGGCGGCGTTGTCGCGGCGGCCCCGGTCGGGCTCGGCCACCAGGGCGCCCTCCCGGACGGCCAGACGCTTGCCCTCCGTCGCCTCGGTGAAGACGTACCGCTTGCGGTTGTCATGGCCGCGGATCTGCTTGAGCCGCCACTGCTGGCCGCTCGGATCGGCGGCGTCGGCGCTCTTGATGACGAGGCCGGTGCCGTTGTCGGCGATCGTGAGGTCCTTGCCGCTCTGGACGCCGGTGAGCCGGTAGGTGTGGCCCTTCTGGAGCTCGGCCGCTTCCCGGGCCACCCCGGACACGCCCTTGACGAGGAAGGACGTCACGGACTGGGCGGGCACGGTGACCGTGGCCTGCCTGCCGGTGACCCGGACCGGCTTCTGCCGCTCCAGCTTGCCGTCGGCGCTGGTCACCACCGGGGTGACGGTGGCCCGGGAGGAGACTCGCCCGAACTTCGACAGGTCGAGGGTGACCTCACGGGCCCCGGTGGTGCTGTTGACGTGGACGACGGTCGCCGCGTCGCCCTTGCGGGAGAGCGCGGCCGTGCTGGAGGTGTCGTTCGTCTTGATCAGCCGGTCGCCGGGCTTGATGTAGTGGGTGAAGTTACGGGCCGTGTCGAACTTGGTGTTGGTGTAGATCGGGCAGCTTTCGAGGGTGTCCTTCGAGGTGCAGCTGAACGAGAGCTGGATCTCGCCCCAGTTGCCGCCCTTCGCGGACTCGCCGCCGGGCTTCATGTTGTCGTAGTCCTCGACGGGCTGCCAGAACACCCAGGCACGGGGCTCCAGTTCACGCAGGTCGTCGACGATGCGCTGGGCCAGGCCGAGACCCGGCCGCATGTCCGTGAAGCTCTGTCCGTCGCCCCAGTCGCCCTCGACCTCGCTCATCCACAGCGGCTTGTCCGCGGCCTTGGCCAGGTCCCGCACGGTGGTGCGCTGGCCGGTGCCGTAGGTGTGGACGTTCATCTGGCCGACGAGGTCACGGACCTCCTGCGGGTAGGAGTTCCAGTTGGTGGCGAATTTGCCGGGGTTGGTCTCGTCCATCGCGGATATCTCCGCGTGCGTACGGGACTTCGCAAGGGTCGGACCCAGCGCGCGGATCACCTTCTGCTGGAGTTCGGGGCCGATGTGGGCCCCCTCCTGACGGCCGCCCACGGGCTCGCCGTCCGGGCCGAGCTTGGTGCCCCAGTAGTCGGTGTTCGGCTCGTTGAACGGGTCCAGGGTGTCGACCTTGATGCGGTGCGCCTTCTCGAGGCGTTCGGTCGCACCCACCAGGTACTTGGCGAAGTCGTCCACGGACTCGGTCTTGAGCTGGTCCTTGCCCGCGTCGAAGTTGCCGGACACATAGCCGCTCTCGGTCATGAACCACGGCGGCGAGTTGCTGAACGTCTCCCAGTGGGTGATGTCCTTCTTGATGCGGTCGACCCACCAGCGCTGAGTGGCGTCGGCCTTGTCGTTCCAGTCGGCGGGGTCGTCGGCGTCCCACCAGTCGACGTCCTCGCGGGTGGTGCCCGCCGGGGCCTTCCACCAGCCCTCGACCGCGCCGCCTGCGCGCAGGTAGTCCTTGACGTCCGGGGCGTTGCCGCCGCCGATGTTGTAGCGGGCGATGTTCAGCGCGAGGCCGGCGTCCCCGAAGAGGAGCTTGGCCAGCTTCTCCCGTATCGCGGGCGGGTAGTCGCCGGTGGCGTTGGCGAACCAGACCAGGCTGGTGCCCCAGCCCTCGAACTTCTCCTGCCGGTAGGAGGGGTCGGGCCGGACCGTGACCGCGGCGGTGGCCGCGGCCGTCTCGGCGTGCGCGAGAGGCAGCGTGGTGGTGGCCAGGACGGTTCCGGTCGCCAGGGCGGTGATGCCGATGGCCCCGAGGAGCCTTCTCTTGCGCGTGCGGTGTGCCATCTCCAGTACTCCAGCTCTTCCGCGTACCGCACGTCCCGGCGGAACGCGGAGATCGAGGCCCGCTCGGGGGCGGTCTGGTGCGTTTCAGTACGCTCTCGTACGATTTCGACTAGGTGATGTTTACGTAAACATCCATTGGCGCGATGTCTACACTGTCGGAATCTCGGCGGTCAAGGAGTCGTCCGGGACCGAAAGTTGCGTGGCTGGAGGACGGCATGGACACGACCGACGACGGTGGCGGCGCGCCGCCGGGAACGCGTCCGTCGGAGAGCCGTACAAGAAGGCGCACGGCCCGCCCCCGGCAGGGTGCCTCGATGGCCGATGTCGCCCGTGTAGCGGGCGTCTCCTCCCAGACGGTCTCCCGTGTCTCCAACGGCTTCCCCGGCGTCACCGACGAGACCCGTCGACAGGTCCTGGCCGCCATGCGGGAGCTGGGCTACCGGCCCAACAGTGCCGCGCGGGCGCTCAAGCGCGGCGAGTTCCGCACCCTCGGCGTGATCACCTTCTCCCTGTCCACCATGGGGAACATCCGCACCCTCGAGGCCATCGCCACGTCCGCCGCCCAGCAGGGCTACGCCGTCACGCTCCTTCCCGTCGCCGTGCCGACCCAGGACGAGGTGAACGGGGCCTTCTCCCGCCTGGGCGAACTCGCCGTGGACGCCGTCATCGTCATCATGGAGATACACCTGCTCGACGCCGCGACCGTCTCGCTGCCGCCCGGCGTCCAGGTCGTGGTGGCCGACTCGGACGCCGGCGACCGCTACACCGTGGTCGACACCGACCAGGTGGGCGGAGCCCGCGACGCCGTGCGGCATCTGCTGGACCTCGGTCACGACACGGTGTGGCATCTGGCGGGCCCCGAGGGCTCGTTCGCCGCCCAGCGCCGCGCCAACGCCTGGCGCGCCACCCTCACCGAGGCCGGCCGCCTCCCACCGCCCCTCGTGCGCGGCGACTGGTCGGCCGAATCCGGTTACCGGGCCGGGCTCCGACTCGCCGACCAGCAGGACTGCACGGCCGTGTTCGCCGCCAACGACCAGATGGCGCTGGGGCTGCTGCGCGCCCTGCACGAACGCGGCCGGAGAGTGCCCGACGACATCAGCGTCGTCGGCTTCGACGACATCCCCGAATCCGCGTCCTTCCTGCCTCCCCTCACCACCATCCACCAGGACTTCGCCGAAGTGGGACGACTCTGCGTGGAAGGGGTCCTCGGCAAGATCCGCCGACCCGTACAGGAGACGACGGGACATGGCACCACACTCGTCCCGACCCGCCTCGTACGGCGCGACAGCACCGCACCGCCACCACCGGGCCAGGAGCGTCACGCGGCACGACCGCGGTCATGACAGTGAGGGGACACCCTCCGGGAGTGCCCGCGTCCGATCCGCTGGCCCGACCCCGACCCCTCCCACATCCGCCACTCAGCCACTCCCGTCACTCCCGTCGCGTCACGCGTCATGGCGGACGGCGTACGGTTCCTGCTCGTCTCACCTTCACGACCCGGACCGGCAAGCCCCGCGCCGAGCTCGTGCCCGTCGAGGCGGCGGACGCGCTGCAGGGCGAGGACGTTGGGTTCGCGGGCTACACCGCGGGCACCATGGGCCAACTGCCGCGCGAACCCGACGTGATCGCGATCCCGGCCGGGATGGTGCGCTGCGACCCGCACGTCGAGGGCAGCCCGTACGGGTTCGCGCCCCGCGTGAGCCTGCGGACGCCGGCCGAGAAGGCCGCCGCCGAGGGCGTATGGCTGGCTAGCGGCGCCGAGGTGGAGTACTGCCTGGTGCAGCGGGCGGTGGAGGGGAGATACGACAGTTTCCGGACGGATCAAATAGGTCCCGCCGTCCGACGTTCCCCAACCAGGCGAAGGCGCCGCAGCCTCTCCATGAGCACACGTGAGCACGACCAACGCTGACCACCACCGGCGGCCCGAATCCGCCGGTTCCCGGCCGTCACACGAGGCAGCGACCCAGCAGCCACCGCGCCCTGTGCGCGGACAGGGTCAGCTCGTCCTCGTCCCCGGCGTCGATCACCAGCAGCACCTCATCGCTCGGCCAGCGGGAGGCCAGGTCCCGCAGGGTGACCGGCCTGTAGCAGGGCACCTGGGGAAAGGCCCTGAACAGTCGTTCCTCCGAGGTGAAGACCATGACCGCAGGGGCGTCATGGACACTCTCGATCACCGGCAGCACAAGCCGCACCAGCTCACTGTGGCTACGCGTATATCGGATGCCGCCGATCGCAGGGATCAGCACGTCACAGCCAGCCAGCGCTTCGAGCGCCCGTACGTCCCCCGTGGTGGACAGGTCTTGCAGAGCCTTCCGTGCCACCGATTCGAAGACCTCTGCCGGGATCTCAGTCATAGCGCCGCACCCTTTTTACACAGAGCCACTCCCGGACGACGGATCGTCTAACTCCATCTACCCGCGATCGCTGCAACCATGCGGTGAGTCCGGCGCACGAGTGCCATCCTGGGGCTGTCTCTGACCCGTCAAAGATCGCTCAACGACGATCAACGCCGATCGATCACTGCCGTCAGACGAATCGCGGTAGGCCGACCCGTGGAACCGCGGAAGACGCCCCTGCCGGACGGACGAGTGATCACATAGTCGTCGAAGCATGCTGACCCACAGCGGACCCGCATCGACGCAGAGGGAAGTGGTGAACCCAGAGCCCGATTCCGTGGCACCCATATCCGCGCCGAGCACCGGCCCGGATCCCCGAACCAAGCACCGCCCGGACACCGCACCCGATGCCCGCCCCGGACGAACCCGACCCCGGCTTCAACCACAACGGCATCCAGGCCATGTCGGCCGGCACCGGCCCGGAGGCGCCCCCCTCCCGGCCCGAGCCGCGCCCCGCTACCCAGGCCCTACGGAGCCCGGATCCAGCGATTGACTCGTCCCCGACGCCGAGCGGGCCGGGCCGCCGCGCCTACTCGCCGACCGCCGGATTGCCTCACCCACCGTCAGCTCACACCATCAGATCATCAGCCGCCGGATTCGGGCTCCACACCCAGCGTCTTCACCGATTGGCGGCCAGCACTGCCGCGAGGCCTCCTTGCAGATCCTTGACGAAATACTCGGGAACCTCCAGCGACGGGAAATGTCCCCCGGCTTCAGGGGACCTCCATCGGACGATCTGCCGGAACCGCTCCTGTGCCCAGGCACGCGGGCACTTCTCGATGTCCCGGGGATACACACTGATTGCTGACGGGACATCGACCCGAAGGTCGGGGTCGAGCGAGTCGTGGCTTTCGTAGTAGATGCGGGCCGACGACGCGCCGGTCCGCGTCAGCCAATACAGGGTGACGTCGTCGAGAACCCTGTCCCTGGAAATCCTCTCGAACGGGCTGTCCTCGGTATCTGTCCACTCAGCGAACTTGTCAAGGATCCAGGCGAGAAGCCCGACTGGTGAGTCGACGAGCGAGTAGCCGATGGTCTGCGGTCGGGTCGCCTGCTGCTTCGCGTACGCCGCGCGGTGGCGCCAGAAATCGCGGGTGTCCTCGGCCCATGTGCGCTCGGCCGCCGTCAGCCCGTCCGTCGTCAACCCGGGCGGTGCCTGCGCGGTCGTTGTGTGGATACCGAGAACGTGCGTCGGGAACCTGCCGCCGAGGACCGTAGTGATCACACCACCCCAGTCGCCGCCGTGGGCTACGAACTTGCTGTAGCCGATCCTTCCCATCAGTTCCACCCACGCGGCCGCGATCTTCTCGATTCCCCACCCGGTGGTGGCCGGCTTGTCGCTGTAGCCAAAGCCTGGCAACGACGGGACCACGACGTGGAACGCCGGCGCGTCCGCATCTTTCGGATCTGCCAGCTCATCCACTAGGTCGACGAACTCAGCAATGCTGCCCGGCCAGCCGTGCGTCAAGATCAGAGGAGTGGCATCTGCGCGTGCGGATCGACGGTGCAGGAAGTGAATACCCAGACCGTCAATGGTCGTGCGGAACTGGCCGATCCGGTTAAGGCGCGCTTCGAACGAGCGCCAGTTGTACCCGGTGCGCCAGTAGTCCACGACATCGACGAGGTCGGCAAGAGGAACGCCCTGTGCCCATCGGCGAGGGTCGGGCGCCGCGCGATAGACCGTCTCAGCTTCCGGGAGCCGCGCCGCGACCAATCGCGCGCGCAGATCGTCGAGGTCAGCGTCAGTTGCGTGGGCTTCAAATGCTTGCACCTCGCCTGCTTGCACCTCGCTGGGCATGAGACCTCCCGGTCGTCGTGGAGCCGGCTTGGACCTGGCGCGAACCGGCTAAGACGGTTCTAGCATCTCTCGATGTCGGCGTGCAACCAGCTAAGGTGGTTCCATGCATGCTCGGTTCCCTGAATTCCGTCTCGGTAAGGTGCTGGCGACCAGCTTCACGGCGACCCTGACGGAGCGTCGCGGCGACGCTGTGGAACGTATTCCCACGCCGCAACGACTCGTCGACTGGCTGGCGGTGAATGGCCTGGCCGTGGATTCCTGCACCACCGCCCAGCTCGAACTCGCTCGGGAACTGAGGGAATCAATCCACGCCGCCTTGACAGCGGCCGCGATCCAAGACCCTCTCCCTGCGTCTGCTGTCCAGGTCATCAATGACCGCAGTACTCAGGGTCGGGCCGCGGCCATTCTGACGCCCGAGAACAATCGGCAATGGCGACTCAGCTCGACTTCCTGCGTGGAGGATGCGCTGAGCGTTATCGCCGCCGACTCGATCAGCATCATCGCAGGCGAACGAGACGGAAGACTGGCCTTGTGCGCATCGCCAACCTGCCGAGCCGCCTTCTTCGACACCAGCCAAAGCCGCACCCGCAAATGGTGCGACATGAACACGTGCGGGAATCGTCAGAAGAAGGCGCGCTTCAATGCCAACAAGCGCAAGAGCTCCGGATAATTGCGTGCTGAGCACGTCACTCGAAGTGGTGGGGACCTTGCTGATGTCAGATTGTGGGAAAGCGGTCTGGACCGCGTCCTGGACGGACGACCGGGAACGATGCCGGCGGTCAGCCATCGACGACACGGTCGGCTTCGAGACCGAGTGGCCGTGGCCGAGCGATGGTCCGCCGTGCGATCGCCGACAGGATCCCGTTGCGGTGGGTGACCGCACCAACCGCCACAACACTGTGGTGACCCGCTGGGCGCCCGACCACCCCGTCCACGACCCGTTCGCAGCCTGGCCCGGCAGAAGTGGAAGCATCGCTCCCGCGGCGAGGGATTTGGTCAATGCCCGCGTCGCGCAGGCGCTGGTATGCGCCGTCGGGGCAGGTAGTCACGAAACTCGTAGAGGCCGACCTTCCGGCGGACGACCAGGCCCGCTGCCCTGGGGCGGGTCACCTTGGACTTCTCCCGGGCGGCCGCGCATGGGCCGGTTAAGCAGTTCCGACGGCGGCGCGTGCTCAGCTCAGCGTCAAGTGCACCAGGTCGGTCTCCTGATCACGGGCCCGGGCGAAGCACCGGCTTTTCCCGGTGGCCACCCTGGACCGCCCCTGGGCCCGCGAGGTAGTCACCGAAACCGACCCCGCCGCCCAGCTCGCCCTCCAGGCCGCCGGCGCCCGCCGTGTCCTCGAGCGCGCCGCGCCGGTCCTGGAGGTCGTGCGCGGCGCGGCGACCGCCGACCCGGAACTGGCCGAGTTCTGGCGGCCAACCAGCAGCAGCGCCACACGGTCCAGCTCCGCTTCGCCGAGACACTCACGGCCAAGACGTCCGGCTCGCTGCGCGACGGCCACGACGCCACGTCCGCCGCCGACATCGCGCTGGCCGTCCTGGGCCCGGAGACCTACGGTCTGCTGGTCAGCAGCCGGGGCTGGTCCCCGGAGCGCTGGGAGCGGTGGGCGACGGACGCTCTCGTACGGCAGTTGCTCCCCTGCCCACGGCCGTACCGACTCAACGGCGCATGCGGCGCGGCGCCTTCAGCTCCGTTCGGCACCTTGTACGGACCGGACCCGGTCAACGCGCTGTGCCTGCCGCCACCGCTGGAACTCGGGCAGGGCCACGATGTCGGTGAAGTGACCGAAGGACGGGTCGCGGGTGAGGACGTGGTCGACGATCCGATAGCGCACAACTTACTGAACGGCGCGCTGCGAGCTGTCGCTGGCTCTCGCTTGGGCGGCGGTGGGGCGTGTGATGTCGGCGGGGCCGGATTGACAGCCCGTGGTCGCACTTGGTCAGAACGCTGCGATTGACCAAGCGTCTGTCCCGTGTCGAACGCCCACGTCCGTGGCCGTAGCTGTGACCTGCGACGACCAGATCAGCTGAGACAATGTCAGCCGACGGGTCTCAGACGATCTGGTCCCAACGAACCGGGTCCACGCGTCTCACTCAATTTGGCGGGACACCTCCACCTCGGTCGGGCCGTGGCAAAGGCCCTGGCCGCGAAGCGCGTGGCCTCGTACCGATTCGACCGGCGGGGCGTGGGTGTCACCGCAGGTGACTGGCAGACCACGAGTTTCCTGCAACACCGCCGGGACGCCGTCGCGGTTCTGGCGGCATCTCATGATCTCGGCGGGCGCAGCTACGCGGAGGTCGTCTCGTCACCCCAGGTGCACAAGCTGATCGACGGCTTTGTCCAGCGTGTCAACGGCGAACTGCAGCGGTGGCAGACCGTCAAGAAGTTCTCGGTCCTGCCGCGTGACCTCGACGTGGAGCACGGTGAGTTCACTCCGAGCCTCAAGGTCAAGCGGCCTGTCGTGGAGCGCGAGTACGCCGATGCCATCGAGGCCATGTACGAAGGTTCCCGCGAAGCGTGACCTCCATGAGTCCGGTACGGCACGCAGCCGTACCGGACCGCCCCACCTGGCCTTCGCCGGCGGCAGACCGTGAGCGACCAGGGTGTGCCGCCACCAGCCCGCAACTCCGCAGTGGTCACATCGGCGAAGGGGCGGAACGGCGTCGCCCGGTGCTGGGAGCGCAGCAGGCAGCGGGTCACGGACAGCGCCGTACGCCCACGGGCAGCGCATACCGCGGCCCGGACTGGGCTCGCGTGCTCCGGGGCTTCGCCGACGTTGTCCACCTCGACGAGCGGGTCCGGGCGCCCTCCCCCACTACGTCCGTCGGGGAGGGGCGGCCGGTCCGGTCAGTGGCTGCCGGTCAGCTGGCCGGCGAGGCGCTCGTGCATGTCGGCGCTGGGCTTGTTCAGGCCGACGATGGTGACCTTCTTGCCCCGCTGGGCGTACTTGGTCTCGACGGCGTCCAGAGCGGCGACGGACGAGGCGTCCCAGATGTGCGCGTCGGAGAGGTCGATGACGATGTCGTCCGGGTCGTCCTTGTAGTTGAACTGGTGGACGAGGTCGTTGGAGGAGGCGAAGAACAGCTCGCCGGTGACCGCGTAGACGACCTGGTTGCCGTCGGGGTCGACGACACCGGAGACGTTGACCATGTGCGCGACGCGCTTGGCGAAGACGACCATCGCGGTGATGCAGCCCACGACGACGCCGATGGCGAGGTTGTGGGTGGCGACCACGCAGGCGACGGTGACGACCATGACGGTCATCTCGCCGAGCGGCATCCGCCGAAGCGTCTTCGGGGCGATGGAGTGCCAGTCGAAGGTCGCGAACGACACCATGATCATGACGGCCACGAGCGCGGCCATGGGGATGTCGGAGACGACCGGGCCAAAGGCGATGCACAGCACCATCAGGAACGCGCCGGCCAGGAACGTCGACAGGCGGGTCCGGGCGCCGGAGACCCGTACGTTGATCATGGTCTGGCCGATCATGGCGCAGCCGCCCATGCCGCCGAAGAAGCCGGTGACGATGTTGGCGATGCCCTGGCCGATGGATTCGCGGGTCTTGCCCGAGTGGGTGTCGGTGATGTCGTCGACCAGCTTGGCCGTCATCAGCGACTCCATCAGGCCGACCAGCGCCATGGCGAAGGCGTAGGGGGCGATCGTCGTCAGCGTGTCCATCGTGAAGGGGACGTCCGGCAGGCCCGGCACCGGCAGTGAGGAGGGCAGCTCGCCCTTGTCGCCGACGGTCGGCACGGCGATTCCGGCCGCCACCGTGATCACGGTCAGGATGATGATGGAGACCAGCGGGGCCGGAATCACCGTGGTGACCTTCGGGAAGAAGACCATCAGCGCGAGCCCGCCCGCGACCAGCGGGTAGACCATCCACGGCACATCCGTCAGCTCCGGCACCTGAGCCATGAAGATGAGGATGGCGAGGGCGTTGACGAAGCCGACCATCACGCTGCGCGGCACGAACCGCATGAGCTTGGCCACGCCCAGCGCGCCCAGGATCACCTGGAAGACGCCGGCCAGAATGACGGCCGCGATCAGGTAGCTGAGGCCGTGCTCCCGGTTGAGCGGGGCGATGACCAGGGCGACCGCGCCGGTCGCGGCGGAGATCATGGCCTTGCGGCCGCCGACGATCGAGATGACGACCGCCATGGTGAAGGAGGCGAACAGACCGACCGCCGGGTCGACCCCGGCGATGATCGAGAAGGAGATCGCCTCCGGGATCAGGGCCAGGGCGACCACCAGGCCGGCCAGCACCTCGGTGCGCAGGACCTTCGGGGAGTCCAGCCAGTCGGGCTTGGACAGGCGGAACTTCGGGGCTGCGGACAGCAGTGAGGACATGCAACCGTTTCTGTTCAGGCGCACGGGTCACGGGCAGGGACACGTACACGCGTCGTACATGACTCCGCGCACGCGGGGAGCGAATTCCTCGGGCATCATGGCCCGGAAGTCTTCGGATGCCATCGGGGCCCGGTCGGGGCCCGCGCCATGGGCGTCCACTCCTGCCATCAGCCTCGACGGCGGCGGTGAACAGGGAGAGACTCTACCCTGACGTGAGGGCAGAGTGCGACTTGCGGCGTGTGAAACGCAGGTAAATACCCGGCAGGACCCAGTGATTCATCTCACGTAAGCTGTGGTGCTTTACGGATTCGAAAATCGAAGGAAACAACGAAGGGGATCATGGGGCGATGACGGATCAGCGGCAGATGCAGATCGGTGAGGTGGCCGAGCGGACCGGTTTGTCTCTGCGCACCATCCGGCACTACGAGGAAGTGGGCCTGGTGATCCCCTCGGCCCGCAGCAAGGGCGGCTTCCGGCTGTACACGGACTCCGACGTCGAGCGCCTGATGGTGATCCGCCGTATGAAGCCGCTGGACTTCTCCCTGGAGGAGATGCGGGACCTGCTGGACATCACCGACCGGCTCGCCGCCACCGACGACCGGCCCGTGGGTGAGGAGCTCAAGCGCCTGCGGGAGCGGCTGGACTCCTACCGCGAGGTTGCCGACGCCCGCTGCGAGACCCTGCGGGCCCGGCTGGAGATGGCCGAGGACTTCGCCGCAACTCTGCGCCGCCGCCTGCAGGCGGACGCCCGCTCGGGTGCCTGAGCGGCCCCGGCCGTAGTACGGGACTACGGGACGAGGGGCGCGGACCGCCAAGGGCCGCGCCCCTCGATGCCATTCGGCCGCGTGACGGTCAGGCCCCTACGGCGCCCGGTACCTCTTCGGTGACGCCGTTCAGCGGCGAGTTCGGATCACTGCCGTACGGGCGGGTGATGACCTCCAGGCCGTGACCGGCCGGATCCCCGAAGTACACACCCCGCCCGCCGTCGTTGCGATTGATTCGACCAGGGTGACGGCCGTGCGGGTCGGCCTGGATCGGCACCCCGGCCGCCACGAGCCGCGCGAGCACCTGGTCGAACTCCCGCTCGGAGACGAGGAACGCGTAGTGCTGCGTGGGGATGTCGATGTCGACGGTCGCGAAGTCCAAAGTGACGCCGTTGGCGGTCGTCACCGGCAGGAACATCCCGGCCGGCTCGCCAACCTCGAGCCCCAGGACATCGGCGAGGAAATGAGCGGACTTCTCCCGGTCACGGGAAAGAACAATGGTGTGGTTGAACTCGACTGACACTGGTCAATGCCTCCACGGGCATCTCCGCGGCGCCTCCATGCCTCACCCGGCCGGTGACCGACACGCGATGCCGCGCCAGAGATCGTAAACACCCTTCTCCGGCGGCGTCGAGGGGTTTTCGGCCCGTCATCCAGCCCGGCCTCGCCCATCCCCTAAGGACGCGCGCCGGATTCCCTGGTCGGTACGCCCACCAGCGCCCGTCGGACGACCGCGGCACCCAGCGGACCACACCCCGCAAGCCATCCGTGAGTGCACGCCATGGTTGTTCGCGGCATGTGGGACTGGTCGGGCGGCCCGAACGGCGGCTCAGGCCGTTCCCAGGCGGTGGGCAGGGCTGCCGCCATCATCATTCACGTGACGTGAGCGTATGCCGCGTTCCCCTCACGGGTGCAACAGGTGCGGACGGCCGGGAGGCGCCCCGGGCTCGTTCGAAGCGCAGGAGAGGATGCGACGCGGGCCGTTCTCGCTGTCGAGGATGAGCCGGGCGTTGCCCGGGTGCGGCTGCAAGGAGACCAGGGCGGTCTCGCGCACCGCGACGCCGAGGCCGCCGTCGGTGAGATGGAAGCCGATGGCAGGGCTGCGACGGGCTCCGAAAGAATCCGCTGCACCGCCCGACCACCTCGCCGGGCGCTGGCTGCCACGGCTTGGGCCGCCGAGTTCACCGGCTTCGGATACGGGGATCAACTCCGTGCTGAGCATGCCCTGTTCGGCCAGGCGTGCGCACAGCAGCCGGGCCCGGTCGTTCCCCGACGCGGTAATCGTGACCCAGCCGAAGGAGGGCGGGCACCCCGGGGCGATCTCGGCGCACTTCCTGCGCACCGCCGTCCCCTTCCTCACGAGCGCCGCCGTCTGCGCCGTCGGGTTCTGGTGTGATCTCCGTCGGGAGCGGACTGTTGCTCGCCCCGATCACCACCGCGGTCGCCAGCGGCGTGGACCCGTCCGGCGCCGGGGCGGCCTCCGGGCTGATGAACACCACCAAACGGGTCGACGGCGTACTCGGCCTGGTCGCCCTGTCCGCGCTCGCCGCCGACGCCTCCGGCGTCCCGGCCGGGTTCGCACGGGTCTTCGGTGCCATCGCGGTGGTTCTGGCCGTCGTCGCCGTCGTATCACTCACGTACCACCAGGAGCAGATCGTCGAACAACTCGAGGTCAAACTCGGCCGGGACAGCCGCGAGGACGTACGCCTCCGCCTCCTCGGCGAGATCGCCTTCGGCGCCTACCGTGTCGGCGCCAAGAACTGGACCGCCGGCCGCGGCAAAGGAGCCGGCAGTCGTGGCAAGGGGGGACGCGCGACGCTGGCCGCCCGCGTGGACGAGGCGTTCGACGCCGTTCCCGACGCGATCGCGCTGGACGCCGACTGACGCTGCCTGCCGAACTTCGGACGCCGGCCGCGCTCGCTCGCAGGACTGACCGGCACGGACCATGAGGTCCGTCGACTCGGCGGCGGGTGTGGCGGAGGTCCTGGACGCGGAAATCGTCCGGCACGCCGACCGTGATCCGACCGATGGACTGAACGCCGCTGCCGACCGGGAGCGCGTTGGCCGGGACGGTGGCGCCGATGCGTCGGCAGACGCCGGCGGCCGGCGCGCAGCATGTCGGCCTGCTCGCCTCCCAGGAGCGAAGCCATCTCTCTCGGACAGTTGGGCGACGTCTTCGGCTCGGGCGCGGGATCTCCGTTGGGCGACACGGCTGTCGTGGACCGGCAGTGCTCACACACGCGGACGGATGAGGAGGAGGGCGACATCGTCGCTCCTCGGGGCGGAACGGTCGGCGTGGTGGAGGAGGCTGTCGGCGAGGTCGTCCAGGCCGTGGGCCGTTTCTCGGGCCAGGTGCCGGGCGAGTCGGCGGGTGGAATCCCCGATGTCGGTGCCGGGGACTTCCACGAGTCCGTCGGTGTACAGGACGAGCACGGCGCCGGGTGGGAGGGAGATCTCCGTGCCGGGGTAGTCCGCCTCGGGGTCGATGCCGAGCAGCAGCCCGGTGGGGACGTCGAGGGCTTCGGTACGGCCGTCGGGGTGGCGCAGCAACGGCGGGGGGTGGCCGGCGGTGGCGAGGTGGGCCCGGTGGTGGGCGAGGTCGAGACGGGCGATCAGACAGCTGGTGAACAGCTCGGCGTCGAGGTCGGTGAGGAGACGGTTGGTGCGGGCGAGGAGTTCGGCCGGCGCCGTGCCGACGGTGGCGTGGGTGTGGACGGCGGTGCGGACCTGTCCCATGAGAGCCGCGGCCTCGGTGTTGTGGCCCTGGACGTCACCGATCGCGGCCACGGCCGTGGTGGGGGTGTCATGGATGAGGTCGTAGAAGTCGCCGCCGATGTCCATGCCGTGCCCGGCCGGCCGGTATCGGGCGGCCACGTCCAGGCCGGGCACGGCGGGCAGAGTGCGGGGCAGCAGGCCGGTCTGCAGGGTGTGGGCGAGGCTGTGCTTGGCGTCGTAGAGGCGGGCGCGTCCGAGGGCCTGCGCGATCAGCCCGGCGATGGAGGTCAGCACCGCCCGCTCGGACGGCGGGAAGGAACGGGGCCGGTCGTAGGCCAGGACGAGTGAGCCGACGGGACGGCCGGAGACGATCAGGGGCAGGAACGCCCAGGAGGCCATCCCGTCCTGGTGGACGGCCGGTGGGTAGGCCCGCTTGAGGTCGGCGAACGAGGCGAAGAAGCCCGGGACACCGGTGGTCAGAACCCGTACGGCCGGGGTTTCGGAGGTCAGCGGTGCACCGTCGAAGCGGGCGACGAGCTCGGCGCTGTAGCCGCGGTACCCGATGATCCGCAGCCTGCCTTCCTCCGCGGCCATCAGCGCGAGGGCCGTCGGACCGAACGCCGGCACCAGCTGATCGCCGGTCATCTCGACCACGTCGCCGACCCCGACCGCCTCGGTCAAGGTCACCGCCAAGTGCGTCAGGTGGTACAGCGACGTCGCCCCGACCGTCGCCCCGACCGGCTGTGTGGGACCCGGCGAGGGCTCAGCGACGGTGCTCCCGATGGGAGCGGGGGTGATGTGGACACTGATGCCGCTCTCGTCCGGATAGAGCCGGAAGGACAGCCAGGTGTCCGGGGGGCGCAGCGCGGTGAAGGAGGTGGGCCGGCGGGTCACCACCGCCTGCCGGTAGCGGTCCTCAAAGGCCGGGTCACGCAGCCACGGCAGCACCTCCCAGGGCAGTTTGCCCAGCAGGTCGCCGGTGCCCACCAGGTCGGCACCGGCCGGGTTGACAAAGGTGATCCGGCCGTCCAGATCCAGGGAGCAACAGCCCACCGGCACACGGTGGGTGAACTCCAGCGCGGCCCGAGCCCGGGCCGGGTCCGCCTCACCCTGCGGATGGGGCGGCGGCAGGACACGTGGCTCGTCGACGGAAAACGGCAGACAGCCACCGCCCTCGGCCTGTCGAAGGATTCCCCCGGCATCCCGGCAGAAGGTGGCGATGGCCTCGTGCTGGGTCGGGCTCAGTCCCGGCGGATGTCCGACGGGCCACAGCAGCACGAGGCCGCCACACGTATCGGTATCGGTGGTGATCGGTGCCGCGGCCAGCATGAAGTCGTACGGCAGCACGATCCCCACCCTGGGATAGCGCCGGGCCATCTCCTCCTGACTCGGCAGCCACACCAGCCGCCGGTCCCGGATGGCGTCCGCCACCGGGATCCGGGCGTCCACCGGGATCCGCGCCCATGGCGCGGCGATCTGTGCAGGCACACCCGCCACCAGCACCAGCCGCAGCACCCGCTCCCCGGGCGGCAGCACGTACACCAGCCCCACCGACGCGTCCGTGCCCCGCATCACCTCACCCAGAACAGCCTCAAGCCGTTCCCCGGGAGCTGCGGAGAGGTCGACGGGGTCTGCGGGAAGGCGTACATCACCCACATTCGGACCATACGCCCATGGGGTTGTCGCGGCAGCCGACACCACACGTCACCCATGGGCGGCCCGCGAAGATGATCGGCATGGTCCTGCACCGAGTGGCGGACGCGTCGGCGGCGTCGCCGGCCTCGGCGGTTCAGGCCGTGGGCCGTGGAGATCGCGGTCCGTCCGCTCGATAGGACCGGGGCGTTCAAGGCGGGTGCGCTGTCGCACGACGACGGTTCCCGTTGCTGTGGTCGACGCGGTCGACACCTGCCAGTGGTGGTGCGGACCCTCGCCGCGGTCGGCGGCCGGGATCGACGGCGGACTGCCGACGTCGCGGCTTGTGCTGCCGGCGTCCGCGACGGACGTTGCTCCCGGCGGTCGACGTGGCCGAGGTGCTCGGCGCCACGCCCGCCACGGTCAGCAGCGCGCTGCGGCGCCGGGGCGGGCCTCACAGACCTGGCAGTCGACGAAGACGTAGCGGATCCGATACCCGGATCAGGTGAGGAGAACAGGCCCTAGCGGCTCCGCCCGTCGTGGCGGCGACGCAACGCAGCAGCTCGGTGCTTGGCTGGCAGGACCGGTCGCATCCCGCGATCGTGCTCGGCCAGGAGGGACACGGTGGCAGCACAGCGAGAAGTGGACGAAGCAAAGGTCGAGGCCTTCATGGAGAAGGCGCTCGGGGACCTCAGCGGGACGATGACCGTCGGTCTGTGCCACCTGGGAGACCGGCTGGGCCTGTTCAAGGACCTCGCGGCCAACGGCCCCGCCGACAGCCGGGAGCTCGCGGACCGTCTGGATCTCAATGAGCGTTACGTTCGTGAGTGGCTGCGGGGTATGACCGCCGCGGGCTATCTGGAGGAACCGGAGCCCGGGCGCTTCACCCTTCCCGCCGAGCACGCACCGGCCCTGGTGGACGAATCGGGGCCCATGTTCCTCGGCGGTGTCTACCAGATGATGCCTGCGGCGCTGGCGCCGTACGAGCGGTTGAGCGAGGCCTTCCGGAGCGGGGGCGGCGTACGGCAGAGCGATTACCCGGACATCCTGTGGGACGGCATGAGCCGTTTCACCGGCAGCTGGTTCGAGAGCGTGATGGTCGACGACTGGCTGAGCACGTTCCCGCACGTCGTCGAGAGGCTGGAGCGGGGCATCGACGTCGCGGACGTGGGATGCGGTGCGGGCCGCGCCCTGATCGTGCTCGCCGAGGCGTTTCCCCGCTCGCGTTTCACGGGCTTCGACAACTTCCCGGCCCAGGTGGACCGCGCTCGGGCGAACGCGGAGAAGGCCGGTGTCGCAGACCGTGTGACCTTCGAGACGGTCGACGCCGCCCGGGGGCTCCCCGGACGCTACGACCTCATCACCACCTTCGACGTCATCCACGACGCGGCGGAGCCGAAGCGGCTTCTGTCCGCCATCAGGGCCGCCGTCAGGGACGACGGCGACTACCTGATGCTCGAGATCAACAGCGAGGACCGGCCCGAGGACAACGTCGGCCCTGTCGCATCGATGTTCTACGGTTTCAGCATGTTCTACTGCATGACCACCTCCCTCGCGAACGGGGGAGCCGCCCTCGGAACGTGCGGTATGCCCGAGGCGGTCGTACGCGACCTGTGTGCCGAAGCTGGTTTCAGCGCCGTGGCCCGGTCCACGGCCGACGACCCTTTCAACGTCCTGTACGACATCAAGCCGTAGGCTGCACGGTCACGAGGAGGGCGTAGCCGAGGGCGCCCTGCCTATGCCGCTGGGGTGAGTTCGGCGCGGCCGAACAACAGTGCGTAGCCGGACGGCAGTTGGTGCAGGATGCGGGTGAGAAGGTCGGGGCCGGACAGGGCCGCGACGGCGCGAAGGACGGAGCCGGTGTCCCAGCGGGTGGTGCCCACGGGGGCGCCGGCGCGGGCGGCGAGGTCCTTGACGAAGGCCCAGCCGGTCAGCGGCTGGGTGTCGGGGATCTGTGCGGTGAGGATGCGTGCGGCTTCGAGGGGCAGGCGAGCGGCCAGTTCGACGCGCTCGTCGCCCGTCAACTGGCGTCCGAGTCCGGCGAGGACCAGACGGACGGCTTCCACTGCCTGTTCCCGGGTGGGGTAGGCGCCTTCGTAGCGAACCTTCTCCAGCATCTGCTCGTACGTCATCACGGGCGTGTGCTGGAGCGGTGCACGCCGGTCGGACATCACTGCGGTGTTCGCCTTTCTGTCGCTGTGGTGGTGCCGGACCCACAGGGCGCGCGGACAATCAGGGGGTCAGGTGGGCTGGGGGCGACCGAAGAGCAGGTCGTAGCCCTCGGGGAGCTGGAGCAGCATCTGCTTGAGCAGGTCGTCGCCGGCCGCGTCGGCGACCGTGCTGAGGACGGCGCTGACATCCCAGGCCGCGGTCTGTTCGGTGGCTCCCTCGATCCAGGCCGCTGTCGCCCGCACGAACCGCTCCGGTGGCAGGGGTTCGGCGCTTTGTAGCGGGTTGAGGAGGATCAGGGCGAAGTGTTCCGGCAGGCGTGCCGCCAGCTGGGCGCGCACTTCGCCGACCAGGTGAGCACCCAGCAGGGCGAGTACCACGCGGGTCGCGCGTTCTGCTTCCTGCCGGCTGTCGTACTCGCCGCGTTCTCGCACATGGTCGAGGAACGCCTCCCGTTGCAGGGTCACGTCGGCCGCCCCCTTCTTCGCTCCGTAGGGGTGCGGAGGACGGGTGAGGGGGGGAGATCAGGTGCCCGTCCTCCGCCGCTGTTCGGCGCGTTTCGCCCCGGCTCAGCCGGAGATCTCCTTGCGGTCGGATCCCCCGCCGATGGCGATCTTGCGGGGCTTGGCCCGTTCGGCGATCGGGATGCGCAGGATCAGCACGCCGGCGTCGTAGTCGGCCTTGATGTGCTCGGTGTCCAGCGTGTCGGCCAGCACGATCTGGCGGGAGAAGACGCCCAGTGGCCGCTCCGACAGTTCCATCTGCACGTCGTCGGCCTTCGCCACGGGCCGGCGCTCGGCCTTGACGGTCAGCATGTTGCGTTCGACGTCGATGTCGATCGCGTCCGCGCTGACGCCGGGGAGGTCGAAGGCCACCACGTATTCGTCGCCCTCGCGGTAGGCGTCCATCGCCATCGCGGCCGGGCGCGACCAGGTGCCCGGGCTCGTCAGCTGCTGAGCCAGCCGGTCGAGCTCACGGAAGGGGTCGGTGCGCATCAACATCGTCAGACACCTCCAGCGGGTTCGGGCAGTTGCTGCCAATGCGCTCACTGAAACCGTTGTAACATGTCATCCAATGGATGACAAACACGATGTCATCCACAGGATGACAACCTCTGAGGGAGGTGCTCATGACAGCAGCCGATCAGCCGATCCAGCCGACCCCCTCCAACGCCGACGCCCAGAACCCGGCTTCGTTTCTCGCCGCCGCTGCGGCACTGGAAGCCATAGACGACGCCCTGCGCGTCGCCCAGCACGAGGAGCCCGGCGCCCCCGATGTCCACGATGTCGGCCCTGAGCAGGCCCTGGCCTCCCTTCTTCTGCTGCGGCAGGTTCGCGAGCAGCTCGCCGAATGGGAAACCGGTCTGATCGAAACCGCCCGCCAGGCGGGAGCCAGCTGGGCCGACCTCGCCCACCCACTCGGCGTGGCCAGCCGCCAGGCCGCCGAACGCCGCTACCTGCGCAACCGGCCCGGCCCCGCCGGAACCACCGGCGAACAACGCGTCCAGGCCACCCGCGAACGTCGCGCCGCCGAGCGCACCATCGCCGCCTGGGCCCGCCGCAACGCCGCCGACCTGCGCCGCATCTCCGGCCAGATCACCGCTCTCACCGACCTCCCCACCGCCGCCCGCCTCCCCCTCAGCCAACTCCACGCGGCCCTGGCCCACGACGACCCCGCCGCCCTCGTCGATCCCCTCAACGCCACCCGCCCCCACCTGACCCCCGCCCACCCCGACCTCGCCGCCCAACTCGACACCCTCACGAATTCCGCCAGGCCCCCAGCCACCCCCGACTGACCGGCCGGCACGCGGCGGCAGGGCGATGACCATCGGCATGACCGTGCGGCGCGAGATCCCGCCGCCGCCCGAGCAGGTGGCCGACTCGGGACGGGCGCCGAGGGCACCCGCACCCCCGCTCCCTCGGCCGACACATCCACCACTACGTCCCGCGCGTGGCCGCCGACGAGCCACCGCGGCTGCTGGACATGGTCTCCGTGGCCGCTCCCAGGCCGAGGCAGGTGACGTCCAGAAGCACAGCGATGCTCACCGGGGTGGCGTCCGTCGGGCCCCCTCCCGCTTCGAAGCATGCGGCCGCCGCTGAGCGCGTCCCAGCGGCGTCACGGCCCGATGACCAGGGCGCGACACCGCGCCGTAGGGGTCGCGGTGCGGGCGTCGGCCGCAACGGAGCGCCAACCCCAGGACCGCAGGGCGCGAAGGGTCACGGTGTCGCCGCGGTCCACCAGCGTGACGCCGAGCACGGCGGGATGGTCGGCGAGTACGGCGGTGTGGCCGGCGAGCAGCCGCCGCTGCAGGCGCCGGGCGAGGTTCCAGTCACAGCCCTGGTTCTGGGTGCGCACCCAGGAGTGGACCAGGATCCCGGGGATCGCGAAGAGCCTCCCGGAGGCGGCGAGCCGGAGCAGCTCCCTGGGCAGACATCCGTCCGGGCCCCACCACCAGGGCCCGTCCGCGAGTACCGGAAAGCCGTACGCACATCCCGTCAGTACGACACCCTCCTCGTGGGCTGTGGGTACCTCGGCGCCGGTGGCCCCAGCCGCCCCGGCAGGTTCCGGCAGCATGTCGCTCTCCGCGACCAACAGGGCGAAGCCCGGTCGCGGCACCTCCCCCACAAGTCGGCGCAGGAACAGCTCACGGCCCTGGTTCCACGCCCGCGGGTCACCGCCGGAGGTCGCCGCGTACAGGTCACCGAGTTCCCCCAGCCGGTCCTCGATCTGCCGTCGGGACAGTGGGCGGATACGCTCCCCTTCCAGGGGCGACGGCACCCGCCGGCCCCTCCGGTCGGGCACGTTCACAGTCATGAGGCGAGTCCTGCCCCGGGGCCGGACGGGACCGGCCCGGCGTCGTCGTCCGCCGAGGACGGCACCGCGTGGGAGCGGATACGCGAAGAACCCCCGGCCCCTTCACCGTACTCCCGCGTACGGTCGGTCACGGCGGCCCGGGCGTACGGTGGACGTACCGGGGGGCCGTCGGCAGAGAGGGGCAGGCCCATGCACTCGAGGTCCGGCCGCTCCGACGACGTCGACAGCACCCCCGATGTGCGGTGGGCCCCGCCCGCGGGCGGGGGACTCGCCGAGGTACGCATCATCGCCGCGGACCCCGACGTCGCCCAGCGGGTCGCCGTCGTCCTGCGCCAGGAGTTCGTCTGCGACGAACCCCGCAGCTATCCCACAGGCCCGGACGGGCGCGGCACCCTGCTGCACCTGACCGTCGACACCCGCCGCGCCGCCGACGCCCCGTCGGCGCCCTCGCCGTGGCTGGAGAGCAGCCGTTCCCAGGGCCGGCGCTCGCACACCGACGAGCCCGGCTGACGGTCGGCGCAGGAGTAGCGTGGGACGAGGAAGTCCGAGGTCTTCTCCAGCCTTCCCACGGCCCAATCCACCGAGCCGAGCCGGAACCGCCACAGGCAGGTGAGCACAGTGCCCGGTACCGATCCCCCGCCCGCGGCGGGACTCCTGCCGGACGGCGTCTACGAGGCCGTACGCCCCGGGACGGCCCTGCTGCGGTTGGAGACGACGCACGACCGCCGGGGAGTCCTCGATGGTGCATGGTGGCCGCGCTCCCGTGACATCGCAGCCGAGCTGCCCGGTCTGATCAGCGCGCTGACCGGACACCTCGGGCCGATCGCCCGGGTCGGCCTGGATTCCGCCGCCTGGGACGGGCTGCCGACACGCCTGGTCGTCGAGGGGCGGGTCGTGCACATCGACGCGTCATCCGTGGGTGACGACACCGTCATGCTCACCCGAGGGGATCAGGACCTCTTCTCCCTGCTCGTCGTGCCGCCGGACACTCCGCCCGACGCGGCGCGGGCAGCGATGACCCAAGCGGTGCGTGCCGACAACGTCAAGGATGCCGGGCGGATACTCGTCGACACCGGCGCCGAGTCCGGCCGCCCGTAGGCCTCCGATCCCCGTACCGCTCGGCGAGACGGTTCCCGGGCCGCGCGCCGCTGACCCGGGCCGCCCGGCAGGGGAAAGTCTGTGACGGCGAGGACACATGTCCGTACCCGTCGGAGTTAGGGTTGCCGGACCAGGCAGATGGTGCCGAACCCTTTCGGAGTACGGGTGCCGCCCGCCCGGGCCTCCAGCCGTGTTCCCGAAACAAGGTGCTATGCCAGCTGAAGACACGCCCGTCGCCGGGAACCTCGACGACGACGATTACCCCGCCTACACCATGGGACGAGCCGCCGACGTGCTCGGCACCACCCCCGCCTTCCTCCGGGCCGTCGGCGAAGCCCGGCTGATCACTCCGCTGCGCTCGGAAGGCGGCCACCGCCGGTACTCCCGCCACCAGTTGCGCATCGCCGCCCGCGCCCGTGAGCTCGTCGACCAGGGCACCCCCGTCGAGGCCGCGTGCCGCATCATCTCTCTCGAGGACCAGCTCGACGACGCCCTCCGTCTGAACCGGGAGATGCGCCGGAAGCTGAGCGAGCGCGGCACGGATACCTAGTCTCGCCGCTACAGAAATACAGGATGCCGCGGGGCGAGAATTCCTGAGCGGTCGAAAAAACCCATGACCGGCTTCCACCCGACCTGTGTTAACGTGATCTCAGTTGCAGTTTTGGTTGCCAGAGATCTTATTCTTTGCAGAGCTTTCCGGATCTTTCCGGAGGGGTGATCATCGCGGCGACTCGGACCCGTAAAGTGCGGAGTCCGGCACTGCCCCCCAAGGGAGATTCAATATGGCATCTGGCACCGTGAAGTGGTTCAACGCGGAAAAGGGCTTCGGCTTCATCGAGCAGGACGGCGGCGGCGCTGACGTGTTCGCCCACTACTCGAACATCGCCACCAGCGGCTTCCGCGAGCTTCAGGAAGGCCAGAAGGTTACCTTCGACGTCACGCAGGGCCAGAAGGGCCCGCAGGCCGAGAACATCGTTCCCGCCTGACACTGACGCGAACCACGTGACTGGGGCCCGCACTCTTGGGGTGCGGGCCCCAGTTCATTGCTTTCCGGGCCTCCTCCCGGATTCCTGATTTCCTGACAGCCCCGGCCGCAGCGCCGAGAGGGCTGGTTTTCGCATTTCCCTCGGCTTATTCTTGTGAATCCTCGTGCGGCTCCGCGCTGCTGGATGGAATTCCTCGATAGCCGCATCGAGGAAGGTTCCGCCATGAACCGCACCCGCCGTACCGGCCGCAACTCCGATCGTTCTCGCAACCAGGAGAAGGGCCGGCAGAGGCATCGCCCGGGCGCCGGACGGAACGGTGGTCAACGGACCCGCGTCACGACACGCCCGCAGGAGTTCACCCTGCCGGTCACCCTCACCGAGCCGCTGCCCGCGGTCGCCACGTTCGCCGAACTGGCCATGCCCGCACGTCTGCTGGCCGCGCTCGACGCCGAGGGCGTGACCGTTCCCTTCCCCATCCAGGCGGCCACCCTGCCCAACGCGCTGGCCGGACGGGACGTGCTGGGCCGCGGGCGCACGGGCTCGGGCAAGACACTCGCCTTCGGCCTGCCGGTGCTGGCCCGGCTGGACGGGCGGCGGGCCCAGCCCCGACAGCCGCTCGCTCTCGTCCTCGTGCCCACCCGGGAACTGGCCCAGCAGGTCGCCGACGCCCTCGCCCCCTACGCCCGTGCGCTGCGCCTGCGGCTCGCCACCGTGGTGGGCGGCATGGGGATCGGCCGCCAGGCGAGTGCGCTGCGCGGCGGCACCGAGGTGGTCGTAGCGACACCCGGCCGGCTCAAGGACCTCATCGAACGGGGCGACTGCCGGCTGGACCAGGTCGCCGTCACCGTCCTGGACGAAGCCGACCAGATGGCCGACATGGGCTTCATGCCACAGGTGACCGCACTGCTCGACCAAGTCGGCCCCGGCGGCCAGCGGTTGCTGTTCTCAGCCACCCTGGACCGCAACATCGACCTCCTGGTGCGCCGCTACCTCCACGACCCCGTGGTGCACTCGGTCGACCCGTCCGCGGGCGCCGTCGCCACCATGGAGCACCATCTGCTGCACGTCCGCGACGCCGACAAGCACACCACCGCGACCGAGATCGCCGCCCGCGACGGGCGGGTGATCATGTTCCTGGACACCAAGCACGCGGCCGACCGGCTGGCCAAGCACCTGCTGTCCGTCGGTGTGCGCGCCTCGGCCCTGCACGGCGGCAAGTCCCAGCCACAGCGCAACCGGACGCTCGCCCAGTTCAAGGACGGTCATGTGACGGTCCTGGTGGCCACCAATGTCGCCGCCCGCGGGATCCACGTCGACGACCTCGACCTCGTCGTGAACGTCGACCCTCCCGGCGATCACAAGGACTACCTGCACCGCGGCGGCCGTACCGCGCGTGCCGGTGAGTCCGGCACCGTCGTCACCCTCGTCCTGCCGCACCAACGTCGCGCGATGGACCGTCTGATGACCGACGCCGGCATCACCCCGCGCAGTGCCCTGGTCCGCCCGGGCGAGGCCGAACTGCATCGCATCACGGGCGCCCGGACGCCCTCCGGCGTGCCCGTCACGCTCACCGCACCGGTCGCCGAACAGAGCGCACGGACGGAATCCGCCAACCGCGGCCGGAAGGGACCAGCCGCCGGCCGGAGTCGGAGGGGACGGAACGCCGGCCGCGGTGGGGCCGGACGGGCCACGGGCCGCGGTGAGGACGGACGAGCCACCGGCGGCGGTGAGGCCGGACGGGCCGTCGGCCGGAATCGGCACTCCGCCCCGCGGAACAACCCATAGCCCAGGCCCGCCGGATCCGCTCCCGCGCCGGGCGTGCCTTCGCCCGTCCGCGCCGCCCCGACGAAGAGGAGAAGCCCTTGACGCCGATCCCGCCTGACACGCTGCCGGCCACAAGCGCCGACGGCACCGGTCTGACCGCCTGCGACGCCATGCACGCTCCCGGTCCCCAGGTGGACGACCACATGACCGTCGACGTGGCCCTGTCCGTGCTCATCAGCGCGCGCGTCCCGCATCTGCTGCTCCAGGACGAGGACGGGCGGTGCGCGGGGCTGGTCACGCTGGCCCAGCTCTCCGCGTATCGCGGCGGCTCGTGGTACGGCCACCGCAGACGGTTGCGGGACATACCGCTCGACCGCGGACCCTTCACCTCGTCCGTGGCCGAACTCGGCGAGGCCGAAGCCGCCATGCGGGTCAGGGCCCTGGACATGTCCCCTGTGATCGACGAGCACGGCTACGCCCTGGGCGTCCTCGCGCTCACCCACTGACCGCCGTCGCACGGTCGGCCCCTCCGGTGTTCTCTCCCCCAACTCTGTGGAGGCATCCATGCGTTGTGTCATCGCCCGTTTCCCGTTCGACCTCACCAAGGGCGAGGTCGAGCAGTCCATGAGCGGCATCACGCCCGAACCGGTCACCGGTGTGGCCGTCGCCATCGGCCGCCGCGTCTACCCCGTGATGCAGGTCGGGGAAGTGATCACCAGGCAGGACCGCCGCGACTTCACCTCGGGTGAGATGCGCCGGGCGCTGACCCGGCTCGGCTTCACCTGCCACGACGCCCCTACGACCACACCGGTCGAGGCCGCGCGGCCCGACCAGGGACTGCTGGGCTGGTGACACTCGCTTCCTTCCGCGCGCCGAGACCCGTCATGGGGCTAGGCTCCTGAGGCATGAAGCACCCCGACGACCTGCTCGTCGCGATCGCAGCGACGGTGGAGTCGCAGCACAGCAGTCAGATGTCCCTGACCGTGGTGACTCCAGGAGCCGTCATCACGGGACGGCTGGCCCCGGAAGCCCTGTGGAAGGAACGCGTGGCCGAGGTCCTGCGGGACTCCGAGCACCTGGGGCGGTTCGCCGCCGTGTCCACCCCGTCCCAGGGCGGCACCGACCGCCGACCGGAGCACGATGGGACCGAACCCGCGCCCACGCACCTCCACTTCCACGTCGCCCGGATCCTCCAGGGAAGCTTCGGCATCCCCGACACGGGAGGCATGTACCGCGTCGCGCTGGCGGACGTGAGCGCGTGGACCATCGGGGACATCGGCTATTCGGACCAGTGAGGCCGGTGGCGTCTGCGCACGGCGCGGTCCGGTGGCCCGGACGTACGGGATCCACCACGCCCTTCGCTCCAAGGGCTCACGCCTCACCCCGCCGAACGCGCCACACATTGTCTTCCCGGAAGCCCTCCACGCCCTCCGGCGACACATGCACGCTGCGCACCGTCTCCAGCGTCTCCACGGTCCAGTCGGCCTCCGGCAGGGCGAGTTCGTCGAGGACGCCGCGCAGTGTCGGGAACTCCGCCTCGAAGGGCGGCTCGGTCTGCCAGGACGGCCAGCCGGCGTGCATGACGAGGAGCAGGGTGCCGCCGGCCGCGACCGCGTCGGCGGCCTGCCGCAGGATCCGCTGCTGGTCCAGCTCGACCGGCGACTGCAGGAACTGCGCGTTGACCAGGTCGAAGGGGCCCTCGGGGAACGTCTCGCCCAGCACGTGACGCTCCCAGGCCGTACGGTCCCTCACACCGGCCTCGGCGGCATGCAGGGCGGCACGCTCCAGCGCCGTGTGGGAGATGTCGACGCCGGTGACCCGCCAGCCGCGCGAGGCGAGCCACACCGCGTCGGCGCCCTCACCGCATCCGAGGTCGAGGGCCCTGCCCGGGGCGAGGTGGCCGGCCTCGCGCACGAGCAGGGAGTTGGGGCGGCCGCTCCACAGCCGGCCGCCGTCGCGGTAGCGGGCCTCCCAGAACTCGGCGGCCGTCGGGGAGTGGGGCTCGGTCATGTCGCCTCCGGAGTGCGCGGTGTCGATGGCGGGACTCGGGCGAGGGCCCGGTCCATGCCCTGAAGGCTGCGGGATGCCGCGGTCGGTGACAAAGGGACTTGCTGTTCCGGCAAAGCGATCTCTGGGTGAGGCCTCAGGAGTACGACTTTGGTGCCGGTCCGCCCGGGCCCGCGGCCCGATTCGCCGAGCCCTCACCCCGCCTAGCGTCGAGCCATGCGTATAGGACTTCTCGGTACCGGCAACGTCGCACGCGCACTGGCCCACGGCTGGCGAGCCGCAGGGCACGATGTGCTGCTCGGTTCACGTGCACCTAAGGAACGCGCCGACCTCGGCCTGCCGGTGGCGGGCCTGCACGAGACGGCCGCGCACGCGGAGGTGCTCGTCAACGCCACCCCGGGGACCGTCTCGGTCGAGTTGCTGCGCTCCATCGGGCGACCGGCCCTGGCCGGCAAGCTCCTGATCGACGTCGGGGTCGGCCTCTCCGACGACTACACCGAGCTCTCGCACCCCAACAGCAGCCTGGGAGAACAGATCCAGGGGGCCTTTCCCCTGACCCCCGTCGTCAAGACGCTGTGCACCATGGACTCGACGGTCATGATCGCCCCGGACGGCCTCGACGGCCCGAGCACCGTCTTCCTCTCCGGCGACGACGCCGAAGCCAAGCGGACCACCGGCCGCCTGCTCACCGACCTCGGCTGGCCCCCGTCGTCCCAGCTGGACATCGGGGGCATCGCCACGGCACGCGGGCAGGAGCACTTCGCGCTGCTCTTCATGGGCATCGCGGGCGGTCTGGGGGCCCACGCGTTCAACATCAACGTGGTCACGCGCGCCGCCGGGTAGCTCACTCGCCCGGCGCCTCCAGCCAGAAGCCCGCGCGGGTCCGCCACAGGTCGAGGAGCGCGGCATCGCCCTCGATCTCCACGGCGGGCGCGGGCCGCTTGTAGAAGAACAGGAGCAGGTCGGTCACCGGGCCGCGTGCGGTCGCGGTGGCTTCCTCGGAACCGGGGCGCCAGACGGGCCGCTCACCGGCGAGGGCGACGAGCCACCGGCCGGCGCCGGCCGCGTCGAAGTGGAGCGTGCGGTCGGCGCCGAGCAGGTCGGGCAGATCCGGCCGGAGCTCGAACGCCTCGGGGAAGGTGGAGTACTCCAGCCACTCCTCCACCGCGTCGACGGCGAGGGCGTCCTCGAGCTCGAACTCGGCGCCGGCCGCCAGGGCGGCGTCGGCCCGGTGCACGACGGTCTCGTACGTCATGCGCCGCGCCCAGAACGCCACCGGCGCCGGCTTCTCCTCGGAGGGGTTCCACGCCCGGGCGTCGGGCCCGGCGGCGCGGAGGGTGGCGCTGAGCCGTGCCGCGCCCCCGGTGAGCCACGGGATCAGGACGGACGCGTCCTCGTCGGTGTAGGCGGTGAGGTCGTTGACCAGGCCGTCGGGGACGGGACCGGTGGACCCGGTCCGGACGATCTCCTCCGCCCAGCGGTGGTCGCCGCCCACGTGCCGCAGCAGTTGGCCCAGGTTCCAGCCGGGGCAGGTGAGCACCGGGGCGGTCAGGTCCGCGCCGTGCACATGGGCCGCGAGCCGTTCGGTCTGGGAGACGATCTCGTCGCAGTAGCGGTCGAAGGTCAGCGAGGTCATCGCCTCATGATGCCGCAGGGCCGGAGGGGCCTCGCCGGTGGTCTCGGATACTGTGTGCGGCCTGAGCAAGATCGGTTAGCGGTTGGGGTGGGGAGAGATCACGATGGTGGTGGGGGCGAGACGGGTTCGGCGTCGGCTGGCCCAGGCGGCGTTGCTGGCCGTGGTGCTGACGGGATGTTCGGGGGTGGCGCAGGACGATCCGAAGACGCCGTCGAGCGCATCGGCGGCGGCCGAGGCGGCGCGTGCCGACGAAACGGCGAGTGGTGGCGATACGGCGGTGAAGAGCGGGGGCACCATCGGCGCGGCCGGATCGGCGTGCGAACTCCCCGTCACCTTCGACATCGCCGAGGACTGGAAGGCGGAGGCCGTCGACGGCGGGGACGGCTCCGGGGAAGCCGACAGCGAACTGGCCCAGGAGATCGCCGACGCGCTTCTGCACCAGGGCCCGGTCACGGCCACCTGCGAGATCGACGCCAAGCCGGCCGGGAACATCGGCTTCCTGCGCATCTGGAAGGGCAAGGCGGGTGACGACGACGCGCGTGCCGTACTGGAGGGCTTCGTGAAGGCGGAGAAGGGCGTCAGCAAGGCGAAGTACAGCGCGTTCGAGGCGGGCGGCCTCACCGGGGCCGAGGTGAACTACCTCGTCACCAGCGAGCTCCTCGATGAGACGAAGGAGGAGTCGGCGCTGGCCGTCGCCACGAAGCAGGGCCCGGTCGTCATCCACCTCGGCGGAATGGACACCGACGAGCACCGGGCGATGCTGCCGGCGTACGAGCTCGCCAAGCGGACGCTGCGGGCCGGCTGAGCGACGCATGAGTCCGGCGCGCGGGCCTTCAGCAGGCGGCGCCCGCGCCGGAGTCGGGGCCGCGCTGTTGCCGTTCTTCATGACGGTGGAGCCGAAGCTGGTGGACGCGAGGTCGGTGACACCCCAGACGGTGCTGCCGGTGCAGCGCGAGACGGCGAGGCAGGCCCGCACCACGTTGCTGTAACTGTGGGCCTGGGCCGAGCCCGAGCCCTCGATGTCCAGCTCGGTGATCTGCGGTCGGCGGTGCCGAGTCCGGCGACCCGGCCCGGCAACTGGGAGTGCCAGACCAGGGTGTGGCCGCGGACCTTGGCGCCGGCCGCGGCGAGCAGGCCGGCCATGCCGAGGGCCAGTGCGGGGCACCACCTCGTCTCCTTCCGGGATTCCGAGAGTTTCGTGGAGTTCTACGACTGCCCCTCGCGCTCTCCGCCCCGGTATAGAACGCGATCCCCCTCCGGCGTGAGCCACACCCGCAGATACTGTGTGACGGCCCCGGTCGGTGCCGCTGCTCGTCTACGCGCGGTCGGTGAGGAAGCGGTCCAGGGCCGTCGTCAGTTCGGCGGGCTTCTCCACCGGCAGTTCGTGGCCGGCGTCCAGCACGCGGACCACCGCGTCCGGGTAGGCCTTGGCCATGCGCAGCATCTGGGAGAGGGGCAGCTGGATGTCGTGGTAGCCGTGCACCATCAGGGTCGGGACCTGTATCTGTCCGACCTGGTCCAGGATGTCGAAGGCGCGCATGGCGCCGTAGAGCGTCATGACGACCTCCCGGGGAGTCTCGGCGGAGGCGCGGATGTACTCGCGGATCTCCTCGCGCGGGTAGCCGGGGGCGAAGGCGCGCTGGATGTTGGCGGCGACGAACAGCTTGAAGGGGGCGAGCGTGGAGGCTGCCATCAGCAGGGCTCGGCCGCGGCTGTAGGCCATCTTCCCGATCGAGTTGACCAGCACCATGCGCTCGACCCGTTCCGGGTGGGCGAGTGCGATGGTCTGGGCGATCATGCCGCCCATGGAGTGGCCGATGATCACGAACCGCTCGATCTTGAGGTGGTCGAGGAGGGCGAGGACGTCGTCGGCCAGGTCGCCGACCCTGCGCGCGCCCGCTCCGGTGCTCTCGCCGTGCCCGCGCAGGTCGAGCCGGACGGCGCGGCGCCGCTCGGCGAAGTGGGCCATCTGGTGGTCCCAGCGGTGCCGGTCCGCCGTCCAGCCGTGCACGAACACCAGGGGCACGGCCTCGCCGTCGCGGGGGCCCTCGTCGTCGTACGTCAGTGTCGCGCCGTCGACTTCGAGCTGCGGCATGGTCGCCTCCTGGCGTGCGCTGGGGTTACTGAGCGGTAGGGTATCCGGCCCGGTGGCCGCCGGTCACCGGCGTTCGCCCAGGAAATCGAGGATGTGCCCGAACACGTCGAGGGCCGCTCCCCTGCCGAGGAACGTGTCCAGGTGGCCGTAGCCGGGGATCTCGGTGTACGTCACGTCGAGCTGCGGCTGACGGTGAGCGAGGACGTCGTGGCAGAGCTTCTGGGAGTCGAGCCACAGGCCGTTCTCGCTGCCCGCGAGGAGCAGGACGGGGGTGTCGATACGGGCGGCCGCGTCCAGGGCGTTCTGCGGGAGGGCGCGGTAGCGGTGGTCGGTGTCGTGCCAGCGCACGACGGTGCGGGCCAGTTCGATGCGGCGCAGGTGCGGCAGGATCCACAGGGGCGCGGGGCCGAGGAGTTCGGCGAGCCGGCCGTGGGTGGTGTCGGTCAGGTGCTCGTGGACGAAGAGGGACGCGCCGGTCCCCCAGGCCGAGTTGTGCAGGATCTGGCAGGTGGGGTCCGGGCAGGTCGCCTTGCGGGAGGCCAGCGCGAACAGCGGGGTGTACTTCGACCACAGGCCGACCTGGCGGAAGTCGACGGGGATGTGGTCGATACGGGACTTCAGCAGTTCCCCGGCCAGCGTCATGCGCAGGGAGGTGCGGCCCGCGAGCTTCGGCGTGAGGAAGACGCCCTGGGAGACGACGCCCGCGAGGCCCGGCACCAGTCCCGCCGTCATGCTCAGGGAGAGCGTGAGCGAGCCGATGCAGTGGGCGACCGCGAACAGGGGGCGGTCGCCGATGCGGGTGCGGATGTGGGCGACGGCCTCGGGGATGTCGTACAGGGCGACGTCGTCGTAGGTGTAGCGGCGGCCCGTCTCGTTGTAGGGCAGCCGGCGACTGCCCCGCCAGTCGAGCAGCCAGGGCTCGTAGCCCTCGTCCAGGAGGACGTCGACCAGGTTGCGGGTCTCGGGCAGCAGGAACATGTCGGCCGAGGCGGTGTGCCCGTGCAGGAGCAGCACGGCGGGGCGGTCCCGGTCGCCCCGGTCGCCGGGGTCGATGCGGGTCAGGCCGAGGCGTACGCCGTCGCTCGTGTGGAACGGGATCTCCTCGACCTTGGCCGGGTCGAGCCGGTGGTGGAGAGGGCGCAAGGTCGTGGTGGTCCTCACCCTGCGCAGGGCGGGCCGGGTGGCGGTCCTGGGGTTCGGTGTGCGGAAGATCATCGGCGGTGCTCCGTGGGGGTCTGGGTGCGGCGCAGGTCGAGCAGGTCCGCGGCGGCCCGGGCGAAGGGGCCGAGCAGGCCGCGGCCCATCTCCAGGCCGAACCAGGCGAGCCAGGTGAGCTTGGCGGCGCGCTTCTCCTGGCTGGTCAGGCGCGGGTCGACCTTGATGCCGTCGATCTGGTCGCGTACGTAGGAGTCCGCGGGGACGACGACTTCGCCGGCGAGGCTCGCCGGTTCGCCTTCGCGGCCGATTTCCACGGTGAGGGCTCGGGTCTGGCGCCAGACGTCACGGCGGGCGCGGGCGTACTTGTGGCCCTCCAGCCACCAGCGGCCACCGTCGGCGTCCGTCAACTGGAGCCGGTAGCGAAGGAGTTGGTGGCGCAGGCCGTGCCGCTGCGGGATGCCCTCCTCGGGGCGGATCCAGATGTCGCCGCGCTCCACGGTCAACGGCTCGGCGTGCAGGGCCGGACAGGTGACCTCGCCCCGGACGTCGACGCGGCGGTCCGTCACCAGCTGGTGCATGCTCGCGATGGAGAGGGTGAGGGCCATGGCGCAGGGGGTGTCGGGGCTGCCTGCGACGGGGCCGACGCCGCCCCTGGTGGTCTCGGTGAACCACAGGTAGGGCTGGTCGTCCTTGTGCGGGAGCCGGGCCAGACCGTCGTGGGCGAGGGCCTCGAACGTCTTCACCTGCGCCCGGGCGTCGTAGCGGGCGGCGGGTGGCAGGCCGAGGGCCTCGACGAGCGCGCCGGTGCGGTCGGCGGTGGCGGCCGGGCCCTTCAGGGTCGCCTCACACAGCTTCAGGGCCGTGGGGCTCTGCAACACCCGGGTGAGGAAGGCCAGTTCGGGTATCGGCTCGGCCTCCAGGCGGGCGAGGGCGTCGGAGCGCCACTCGTCCCAGTCCTGTACGCGGACGTGCATCCCGCCGAAGGCCATGTCCCGTACGACGTCGTCGAGGGTGTTGGGCACGCCGGTGAGGTTGTAGTCGAAGCCCCAGGCGTCGGGCTCGCAGATAGCGGCGACGGCGACGCGGCTGACCCAGTCGACCGGGGCGGCGTTGAGGTAGCGGAAGGCGGGCACCGTACGGAACCGGCCGAAGGCCGAGATGAGGCCGCTGCTGAGGTCCTGGGGGTTGTAGGCGCCGGTCCTGGTGTGGCCGCCGATGCCGCCCGGCCGCAGGGCCGTCACCACCAGGCCGTGGTCCCGGGCGCGCCGCAGGGCGACTTCCGCGGCCCACTTGGTCTGGTCGTAGCCGGCGACGAGCCGGTCGATGTGCGCGAGGGGGTCGTCCTCGCCCATGGAGGGGATGCCGACCTCGTTGAAGACGGCGATGGAGGAGATGTGGTGCAGCGGCTTGGGGCGGCCGGTAGCGGCGAGTTCGGCGAGGGTGAGGGCGCCGAGGACGTTGCTGGTGCGCAGTGACTGGTAGCCGCGCAGGAAGTCCACGGCCGCCGCGACCGAGACGACGCTGTCCAGTTCGTGGGTGAGGGTGTGCCAGAGGTCGTCGGACAGGCCCAGGTGCGGATGGCGGATGTCGCCGGGGAGCACGGTGATCCGGCGGCGCACCTCCGACGACCAGGGCAGACCGTAGCTCCTTAGCGCCTCGCCGAGCCGGGCCGTGGCCGCCTCCTCGTCGGCGGCGCGGACCAGGCAGTGCACGTGGGCGTCGCTGTGCCGCAGCAGGTCCAGGAGCATATGGCTGCCGAGGAAGCCGGTGGCGCCGGTCAGCAGGATGCGGCGGGGCGGGAGGGGCTCGGGCGGGGCGGTGAAGGGGAGGCGGTCGGCGAGGGCCAGGTCGGCGAGGATCTGGCTGAGGTCCTCGGGGCGGGCCGTGGAGTCCGGCGGGGTGGTCAGGGGTGGGGCGGCGGCCATGGGCGTCGCCGGCTCGACGGGCTGCGGCGGTACGGCGATCGCGGCTCCGGTGCTTTCCAGCCGCCGTCTGGCCAAGGCGATGGGCCGGGCGTCGGCGAACACCTCGTCCAGGTCGACCGACACGCCCAGCTCGCCCTCCAGCGCCGAGACGAGTTCGACGGCGTTCACGGAGGTGCCGCCGGCGTCGAAGAAGTCGGCGTCGGGCGCCAGTTGTCCCGCCGGCACGAAGCGGCCCGCCACGGCCGCGATGGCGGTGGCGAGTTCATCGGGACCGCGCGAGAGGTCCGCACCCGCAGCGGTCGGTGGAGCGTCGGCACCGGGCCGCTCGGGCGGCCCGGTCGGCTCGGTCGGCTCCGTCGCCCCCTTGACCCTGGCCAGCAGGTCGGTCACGGTCAGCCCGACACCGCCCCGCTCTATGGCCTCCGCGGTCGCCCGCTGGTCGGCGGCCGCCGACACGTTCTCGTTCACCTCACGCATGAGAGCCCTTCACGGTGTTGCCCTGCCCTTTCATCGCTGCCGACAGCCATCCGCACGCACGCCACCCCGTACCGTCATGGGCGCCGCCAAGAGCGGAACGTCCTCAGGTGCTCCGGTGTGACGACGGCCTCCAGTCGGTCGTCGTCCTGATCGCCGCCGCCCAGTGCCGACAGCAGCCGGCGGGCCGGGGCGTTGCGCGCGGTGCGTTCCGCCGTCAGGCGGACCTTGGCGCAGCACAGTTCCTCGGCGCGCTCGGCCAGCCACCGCAGGAGCCGTTCCTCGACACCCCGACCGAGCGCCCGGCAGCTCATCAGCCAGGCCAAAACGTCGAGTTGGTCGCCCTCGCGGCGCACGGCGAGGAGGCCGATCTGGCCGTAGTCGCCGAAGCGGTCACGGGCCGACGCCGTCCAGATCTCGCCGTGCTCGCGCCACCGGGCGACGTCGCCGCCGTCGGCAGAGCGGGCGCGGAGAGTGAACTGGTTGGTGCGGCGCAGGAGTTGCTCGGCCCGCCGCACATCGGCGTCGGCCAGCGCCCGGACCTCGACCTCCAGTTCCAACTGCTCCAGGAACTCCTCGAATCCGGCCTGTTCCCGTACGGCGTCCCGCTCCCGCTCCTGCTCGTAGAACCGCGCCCGCAGCGCGTCCTCGGCCGTCCCCGCCGCGGGGACCAGCGGCCACAACCGGCCCAGGAAGTCCGGTAGTTCGGCCGCCGGCGGGCAGGTCACCGACAGCACCTGCGGCAGCGCGGCGCGCATCCTGGCGATCTCGGCCGGGTTGTCGTCGAGGAAGAGGAAGCTGTCCAGGCCGAGGTTGAGCGTGCGCGCCGTATCGGCGAGGCGGGTCGGCTTGGGGCCCCAGGCCGCCGAGAGCACGCTGAAGTGGTCCGCCTTCAGCAGGCTGTCCGCGCGGTCCAGTACGGCGCGGACGGTGTCCTCGTCGTTGTTGCTGACCAGCACCAGCAGCGCGCCCGCCGCGCGCCACTGGAGCAGCCGGTGCGCCAGCAGGGCTCGCGGACCGGTCAGGTCCACGGCCTCGGGGCCGATCTCGCCCGCCACGCCGCCCCACAGGGTCTCGTCGCCGTCGACCGCGATCACCTTGGGCGCCGGGCGCCGTACGGACCGCACGGCCTCGGCGAGGCGAAGGGCGACGGCCGCCTGGAAGTGCGGGGTGAACGGCAGGTGGGCCACGCGTTCGGTGCGCTCGTCGAAGACGTCGTCGACGGGGTGGCGGCGGGTCCAGTCGCCGGGGCCGAGGACGGCGATGCCGGGCACCTCGGCCAGTTCGGCGGCGATCTCCCGCTCCCACCGCTCAAGGCGGTCCTCGACCTGTGCGGTGGGCGGGAAGCCGACGATCAGCGGCTTGCGGGTGCGTTCGGCGACCTCGCGCAGCGCGGCCGGGTAGGCGGTGCGCAGTTCGGCGAGCAGCGTGTCGTCGATCGGGCCGAAGCGTTGCAGGTCCGTGGCCCGCAACAGGACGACGCCCACGGTCGTGGCCGGGTCGGCGAACACTCCGGAGGGGTCGCGCAGGCTCGCCGTCACATGGTGGTACGGGGCTTCCGCGACCGTCGTCACGCTGCCGTCCGGCGCCGACTCGTTGACGGCCGTCTCGCACATCAGGGGCAGGTTGCCGAGGGCGAAGGTGGCGGCGAGCGCGAGCCTGCGGGGCGACTCGGCGTGCGGTGTATCCGTACGCACCCGCCCCGACGGATCCTCGGCCGTCTCCGCCAGCAGACTCAGCAACTCCTCCCCCAGCTCGGCCACCGTCGCCGCGTCCAGGATGTCGAGGTTGTGGTCGAGGCGGATCCGGCCCACGTCCGGGGTCATGGTGATCATCAGGTCGAGGTCCGAGTAGCCGGTCCCGGCCGGCAGCACCTCCAGGCCGGTCAGCCCGCGAGCGGCGCGTACGTAGTTGAAGTACACCTCCACCAGCGGCGCGTTCGCCCGGTACAGCCCCTGTTCGGCCAGCACCGGCAGCACGTCGGAGAACATGGCACCCTTGGTCAGCACCCGCTCCAGCCGCCCGTCGGTGCGGCGCAGCACCTCCTCGATCCGCTCCCCCGCGTTCGCCTCGGCGGGGAAGGGCACCGGCACGCCGAAGAAGCCCACCGCGTCATAGGCGTCGGCGTGGATGCGGGTGTCCACGGGCACGGCGAGGACGAAACGTTCCCGCTCGCGCTTCCGGGCCAGCAGGACGGTCAGGGTGCCGAGGCAGAAGGCCGCGGGCGTCACGGCCAGGCGGCTCGCGGCGGCCGAGATCCGGTCCGTCAGCCCGTCGGGGATCGGCACGGTGACACTGCCGGCGCGGTACGAGCGGGTCTGCGGGCGCGGCCGGCTCAGGGCGAGGTCGAGGCGTGCGCTGCCCCGGAACGCCTCGCGCCACTCGCTCGCGTCGGTGCTCCCGTCGGCGTGCTCACCGGTCCGCTGGGCCTCGATCAGCAGTTGGACGTCGCGGTTGGTGACGGTGTCGCCGAGTGCCGCACCGGACAGCTCGGCATCGATCTCGCCCGCCACCAGCAGCAGCGACTGCAGATCGCTGACGGCGTGGTGGGCGCCGTACACCAGGACCTGGCCGCGCTCACCGCCGTCCAGCAGCTCGAATCGCCACAGGGGCGCGGCCGCGAGGTCGAACGGTGGCTCCAGGAGCTCGCGCAGCCGGTCGGCGGCGTCGAGGGCGGCGGTGTCCGGCACGACCGTCCACCGCAGCAGGGGTTCCGGCAGTTCGCGGTGCACGCTCAGCCGGCGTCCGCCCTCGGCGGCGGTGACGACGGCGGTGCGCAGGGCCGCGTGCCGTGCGGTGAGGCGGGTGAGGATGCCGGTGAGCGCCTCGCGGGTGGTGGGCGTAGTGAGACGTACCGCGAGGCCGACGGCGTGGGCCGCGTCCGGCATGCCCGGCTGGGCGCTGCGCAGCAGCCGTACGACGTCGCGGGTCGCGGTGTGCGATTCGGTCGCCGGAATCTCGGTCGCCCGATCCGGTTCGTCCGCTGCCGCTGTCCGTCGTTCGGGCAGTGCCGTGCCGAGGGCCTGGGCGAGGCCGCGGATGTCGGCGGCCGAGAAGACGGTGGCGGCGGGGAGTTCGACGCCGAGTTCGCGGGCGAAGGAGTTGCGCAGGCGCACCAGCATGAGGGAGTCGAGGCCGAGTTCCTTCAGGGCCGTGGTCGCGGACACCTGGACCGCGCCGCCGGAGACCTCGCCGATCCTGGCGCGTACGTACGCTTCCAGGCGTACGGTCCGCTCGGTGTCGCTCGTCGCCGCGAGCACCTTCTTGACCAGGTCGTCCGTGCCGGGTGTGCCGGTGGGGACGGCGACCAGGTCGGCCAGGATCGGGCGGGTGCGGGCGGCGTCGGGGTCGAGGGCCAGCATCTCCCAGTCCAGGGCCAGCGGGGCGAGCTGGCGGCGGCCCGTGCTCAGCACGCGTTCGAACAGCTCACCGCCGTCCTGCGCGGAGAAGGCGACCAGGCCCGAGCGGGCGGTCTCGGCCTCGCGGGTGCCGGACTCGGCCACCATGCCGACGCCGGACCAGGCACCCCAGTCCAGGCTGAGCGCCCGCCGGTCGGTACGGGAGAGGTGGTGGGCCCAGGCGTCGAGGAAGGCGTTGGCCGCCGAGTACGGGCTCTGTCCGGCCGAGCCGAGCAGGCCGGCCGCGGATGCGAACAGCACGAAGTCGGCTGCTTCCGGGGTGAGTTCGGTGAGCAGGGCGGTGCCCAGGACCTTGGGGGCGAGGACGCGCAGGACGCGCCCGTCGGTCAGGTTGGCGATCGTGGCGTCGTCCAGGACGCCGGCCGCGTGCACGACGCCGGTGATCGGCCCGAGTGCGTGGCGTACGGCGTCCAGGGCGGCCGTCAGCCCTTCGCGGTCGGCGACGTCCGCGCGTGCCAGGTGCACGGTCACGCCCCGCTCTTCGAGCGTCCGGATCCAGCCGAGGGCGTCGTCGGTGGGCGCGCCGCGGCTCATCAGGGCCAGCCGGCGGGCGCCCCGGCCGGCGAGCCGTTCGGCGACGACCCGCCCGAGGCCGCCCAGGCCACCGGTGATCAGGTACACGCCGCCCGGAGTGATCGCGCCCTGGCCGCCGTCGTCGGGGCGGGTGCGGGTCAGGCGGGGTACGAGTCGTCCGGTCCCGCGCAGCGCGACGAGCCGTTCGTCGTCGGCGTGCCGCAGTTGGGTCCACAGGGCGTCGGCGCCGCCCGTCGCCGGCAGGTCGACGAGGGTGGTCCGCAGCTCGGGGTGCTCTTGCGCCAACGCGAGCCCGAAGCCCCAGGCGAGCGCTTGCTGGGGGTGGGTCACCTGCGTGCTGTCACCGGCGGCCTGGCTGCCCCGTGCGACGACGAAGAGGCGGGGCGTCCGGCCGCCCTGCGAACGATCCGCGAGCGTGCGCACCAGGTGCAGGGTGCTCAGGCAGCACAGCCGGGCCGCCTCCTGTGCCGTGCCGGCGTCCTCGATCGCGGGGGCGTCCAAGGCGGACAACTGGACGATCCGCTCGGGTGGTTCGCTCGCGAAGGCCTCGTCGAGCAGGCGCGCGAGGTGGTGCGGGTCGGCCGGGTCGAGGACGTAGCGTCCGGGGCCTTCGGCGGTGAAGGTCCGCCCTTTTCGCGCGATCACATACGGCACGTCGGTCGCGAGCCGTTCCGCGACCTCGGCCGCCACGCCCGTCTCGTCGGCCAGGACGAGCCAGCTTCCGCGCGGGGGCGGTTCGTCGGCGATCGGGCGCGGCTGCCAGCGGGTCTCGAACAGCGCCCCGTCCAGCGGCGAGAGCGCGGCCAGCTCGAACTCCTCCGCCTCCAGCAGCAGTTGGTCGTGCTCGTCGTACAGGCGAAGGTCCAGGGTCGCGGTGTCCCCGGACACCGACCGCAGCTCGCAGGTCACCCAGACGGGAGTGGTGCGCAGCCCGGTGTGGCGGAGCCGTCCGACTCCGGCGGGCACGAACGCCCGTCCCTGCGGTGCGTCGGCGGGCAGCGCGGCGGTGTGGAAGGCGGCGTCGAGGACGGCCGGGTGCAGCAGGTGGCCGGCGGCGGGCTTGTCGGCGAGCCGGGCCAGGGCGGCGGAATGGGTGCGGTGGCCGGACTCCAGGCCGCGGAAGGCGGGGCCGTATTCGATGCCGAGGGCGGCGAGAGCGCCGTAGACGCCGGGCAGATCGACCTGCTCGGTGCACCGTTCGCGCAGTGCGGCGAGCGGCTCGGCGGCGGATTCGGCGCCGGTGACGGCGACGCGTCCGGCGACGTGGCGTTCCCAGCCTGCGCGCCGTCCGTCGCCGGTGGGCGCCGAGGCGATGGTGAAGTCCCAACAGCCGTCGGCGGCGGGTCGCAGGACGAGCTGCAGCCGGGTCGGGCGGGACTCGTCGAGGCGCAGCGGCTGGAGGAACCGCACGTCGGCGAGCCGTACGTCACCTCCGTCCCGTACGACGGACGCGGCCTCCAGCGCCATGCCGAGGAAGGCGGCGCCGGGCAGCCACACCTCGCCGGTCACCCGGTGGTCGGTGAGATAGGCGAAGCGGCTGTCGCGCAGGTCCACCTCGCTCTGGAAGATGTGCCGGTCTGCCTCGTCGCTGGCCTCGACGTGCGTGCCCAGAAGCGGTGAGGCGCCGCCGGTGGCGGTGGTCGGCGCGGGGGCGAGCCAGTGGCGTTCGCGGGCGAAGGCGTAGGTGGGCAGGTCGACGCGGCGGCCCGCCGGGAACAGGGCCCGCCAGTCGGGGGTGTGGCTGGCTGTGTACAGCTCTCCCAGCCTGCCGAGCAGTGCGTCCCGCCCGCCGTGCTGGCGGCGCAGCGTGCCGACGCTCACCGCGTCGATTCCGGCCTCGGCCGCCACCGCCTCGACGGCGGAGCCCAGCGAGGGGTGCGGGCTCAGCTCGACGAAGTAGCGGTAACCGTCGTCCAGCATGCGGCGGATGGTCTCCGCGAAGCGGACGGGCTCGCTGAGGTTGGCGTACCAGTACTCGGGGTCCAGTCGGTCGCCGGAAACGGGTTCCGCCAGCACCGTCGAGTACACAGGGGTGCCGCTGTGGCCGCCCTGGATGCCGGCGAAGCGGTCGAGCAGTTCGTCGCGCAGCGGTGCCATCAGCGGGGTGTGCGAGGCGAACGGGGTCGACAGCGACCGGGCCTCGATGCCCTGTTCGTCGAGGCTCCGGCGCAGGTCGGCCAGTGCGTCGGCGGCACCCGAAACGGCGGTGGAGTGCGGGCCGTTGACGGCCGCGACGAAGAGGCGGCCGGCGTACGGGGCGAGCAGTTCCTCGACCCGGGGGCGGGGCAGGTTCAGGGAGAGCATGCCGCCCTTGCCCGCGACGGGTACGACCGCCTGGGCCCGCCCGGTCACCACGGCCACGGCGTCGTCCAGGGTGAGGGCGCCGGCACTGTACGCGGCGGCGATCTCGCCGAGGCTGTGCCCGGTCACGGCGTCCGGGGAGACGCCCAGCGAGCGCCAGGCGGCCGTCAGTGCCGCGTTCACCGCGAACAGCGTCGGCTGCAGGTACTCGGTCCGCTCCAGCGGGGAGAACTCCTCGGGCGCCCGCAGGGCGTTGAGCACCGACCAGCCGGCGCGCCGCCGCACGGCCTCGTCGATGCGGGTCAGTTCCTCGCGGAAGGCGTCCGACTCCCGGATCAGGTCGAGGCCCATGCCGGGCCACTGACCGCCGTGTCCGGCGTAGACGAAGGCGATCTTGCCCGTCTGCTCCTCCCGGAGCGCGGGGAGCGGGATCCGCCCGGACGCCAACTCGCCCAGGAGGGCCCGAAGTTCGTCGCGGTCCTCGGCCACGACCGCCGTGCGCCGCTCGAAGTGGCTGCGGTGGCGGGCCAGGGTGTGGGCGAGGTCCGGCAGCGCGGCGGAGTCGTGGGCGAGGTGGTGTGCCAGAGCGGCGGCCTGCCCGCGCAGGCCCGCCTCGCCGCGGCCGGAGAGGACGAACAGGCGCTTGCCGGCGGGAGGTTCGGCGGCGGGATCGGGCGACAGGGACTGGGACTGGGGCGCCTCCTCCACGATCACATGTGCGTTGGTGCCGCTGATCCCGAAGGCGCTGACGCCCGCGCGCCGCACCCGTTCGGGATCCCGTGGCCAGGCGTGGGCCTCGTTCAGTACGCGCAGTCCGCTGTCCGCCCAGTCGACGTGCCGGCTGGGCGTGTCGGCGTGCAGGGTGCGCGGCAGGGTCTCGTGGCGCAGGGACTGCACGACCTTGATCAGGCCGACCACGCCCGAGGCCGCCTGGGTGTGTCCCACGTTGGACTTCAGCGAGCCCAGGTACAGCGGGCGTCCCTCGGCGCGCGAGGCGCCGAAGACCTCCGCGAGGGCGTTCGCCTCGATCGGGTCGCCCAGCGTCGTGCCCGTGCCGTGCGCCTCGACGTGGTCGATGTCCTCGGCCCGCAGCCCGGACCGGGCCAGGGCGCGGCGGATCACCTGCCCCTGCGCGGGTCCGTTGGGCGCGGACAGGCCCTGGCTGCGGCCGTCCTGGTTGACGGCGGTGCCGCGCAGCACGGCCAGGATCCGGTCGCCGTCGCGCCGGGCGTCGCTCAGCCGCTTCAGTACGACCATCCCGGCGCCCTCGGCCCAGATGGCGCCGTCGGCGGCGTCGGAGAAGGAGCGGCAGCGGCCGGTCGGGGACAGGCCGCGCAGCCGGCTGAACTCGACGAAGGTCTGCGGCGTGACCATCAGGGTGACGCCGCCGGCGAGCGCCAGATCGCACTCTCCCGCGCGCAGCGCCTGCGCCGCCAGGTGCACGGCCACGAGCGACGAGGAGCACGCCGTGTCCACGGTCAGCGCGGGCCCGTTCAGCCCCAGTGTGTAGGCGAGGCGGCCGGAGGCCACGCTCAGGGCGGAGCCCGTGCCGACGTATCCGTCGAGTTGGTCGAGGCGGGTGCCGGAGAGGTAGTCGCTGCCGAACATGCCGACGTACACGCCGGTGGTGCTGCCCGCCAGTTCGGCCGGCACGATGCCGGCGCGCTCCAGCGACTCCCAGGCCGTCTCCAGCAGCAGCCGCTGCTGCGGGTCCATGGCCGCCGCCTCCTTCGGGGTGATGCCGAAGAAGGCCGCGTCGAAGGACTCGATGTCGTCGAGGAAGCCGCCCTCGCGGGCGTATGACTTGCCGGGCACGTCCGGGTCGGGGTCGTACAGCGACTCGACGTCCCACCGTCCCGCCGGGAACGGTCCGACGGCGTCCCGGCCCTCCGCGACCAGGCGCCACAGGCCCTCGGGGTCGGTGACTCCGCCTGGCAGCCGGCAGGCCATGGCGACGAGGGCCACCGGCTCGTCGGAGGAGGAGGCGGGTGCGGGTGGAGATGCGGGTGCGGGTGGAGATGCGGGTGCGGGTGCGGCCTGGCGGCTCGGGCGGGCCGTTGTCGCCAGGGCACCGGTCAGCAGGTGTTCGCTCAGGCGGGTCGGCGTGGGGTGGTCGAAGAGCAGGGTGGCGAGGAGCCTGGTGCCGATGCGGGCGCTGATGCGGTTGCGCAGGTCGACCGCGGTCACCGAGTCCATGCCGAGATCGCGCAGCGGCTGGTCGGGGCGGACGGACTCCGCCGAGCGCAGGCCGAGCGCGTGGGCGGCCTCCTCGCGGACCAGGGCGAGGACGCGCGCGGCGCGTTCTGGTGCCGGCAGCCGGGCCAGGCGGTCGGCCAGGGTGCGGGTGCCGGGCTGGGCCGGGCGGGTCGCGGGGAGCAGGGAGCGCCACAGTGCGTCGGTGGGCGCGGTGGCCCTGAGCCGGGGCAGGTCCAGGGCCCAGGCGACCAGGTGGGGGGCGTCGCGGCGCAGGGCGAGTTCGGTCAGGTCGCGGCCCTGGTCGGGGGTCAGGGCGCGGTGACCGAGCCGGGTCATCCGCTCCAGGTCGGCGTGCTCGGCGGCGAGCCCCTCCCCCGCCCAGGCACCGAAGGAGACCGAGACGCCGGGCAGGCCCAGGGCGCGGCGGTGCTGGGCGAGTTGGTCGAGGAAGACGTTGGCGGCCGCGTAGTTGGCCTGGCCCGCGTTGCCGACGACTCCCGCGGCGGAGGAGACCAACAGGAAGAGGTCGAGCGGGTGATCGGCGGTGAGCCGGTGCAGGTGGGCGGCGCCGTCGACCTTGGGACGCAGCACCTGGGCGAGGCGCTCGGGGCTCAGCTCGGCGACGACCCCGTCGGCGAGCACGCCGGCACAGTGCACGACCCCGCGCAGGTCCCCGATACGGCCAAGTACGTCCGTCACGGCCGCCGCGTCGGCGACGTCGCACGCGGCGACCTCGACCTCGGCGCCGAGGGCGGTGAGTTCGGCGGTGGCCTCCGCCAGGCGAGGGTCCTCGACTCCTTGACGGGACGTCAGCAGGAAGCGAGGGACGCCGTTCTCGGCGAGCATCCGGGCGATGTGGCGGCCCACCGCCCCGAGGCCACCGGTGATGAGCACGGTTCCGTCGGTGGGGATCCGCGCAGGGCTCCCGGGCGGTTCGGGACGGGCTCGTATCAGGCGCGGGGCGAGCAATTGGCCGCCGCGCAGGGCGAGTTCGGGCTCATCGGCCGGCAGCGGCGGCAGTTCGTCCGCGCCGTCGAGGTCGAGGAGGGTCAACCCGAGGTCGGGGTGTTCGGCACGGGCACCGCGTGCCAGCCCCCACAGCACCGACTGTGCGAGCCCGGAAACGGTCTCACCGTCGGCCGTTGCGACTGCTCCGCGGGTTATCCAGACCGTGCGTGCGGGCGCCTCCTCCGGCGGGAGCGCGATCAGGGCCTGCAATTCGGCAAGCGCCGTGGCCGCCAACTCGTGGGCTGCGGCGGCCGGTTCGGTGTCCGTTGTGGTCCCGGGCCAGAACCGTACGACGGTGTCGGCGTCCTCCTCTTCGCCTGCTGCGGCCGTCCACGCCACCTCGTACAGGTGCCGCCCGTTCTCCGACCCGCTGTTGAGGTCGGCCGGGTTGGCGGCCCGCAGGCGTACGCCTTCCAGGCGGCCCGCCGGGAAGCCGTCGGCGTCCCACAGGGCCACGTCCAGCGTGAGGTCCGTGCCCGAGCCGCCGGTCCGGCGCACCGCCGCGGTCAGCTCCGTCGCCCCACCGGGCGGCAGGACGCAGCGGGCCACCGCGACCGGCAGCAGGACACGCTGGTCGGAGGCGTCGAGCGCGGCGGCCACGTGGAGGGCGGCGTCCAGGAGTGCCGGGTGCACCGGGTAGGGGTCGGCCGTGTCGCGGGCCACGGGCGGCAGGCAGAGGCGGGCCAGCACGGTCCCGTCGCCGGTCGCGGTGGCCTGTCGTACGCCCTGGAAGGCGGGGCCGTAGCCGAGGCCGAGCCGGGTCAGGTGCGCGTAGGTGTCCTCGGGCCAGGCCGGTTCGGCCGTCTCGGGCCAGGTCGGGGGCACGTCGGCGGGCATGGCGGTCGGGTCGGCGGCGGACGCGGTGGCGTGCAGGGTCCAGTCCGTCGGCTCCTGGCCGCGGGGGCGGCTGTGGACCGTGATCTCCGGCACCGGTCCGGCGGTGATCACCTCGACGGACACCTCGACCGTGCCGGCGCCGGGCAGGGTGAGGGGTGCCAGGAGGAGCAGGTCGGTGACGTCGGCGGGGGTGTCGGGGCGGGCCGCGGCCAGGGCGGCGCGGCAGAGTTCCATCAGGGTGGTGCCCGAGACCACGGTCCGGCCGAAGACGGTGTGGTCGGGCAGCCAGTCGGCGGTGGCCGGGGACCACTCGTTGCGGAAGGTCCAGCGGGTCTCGTCCGCCGACTGCAGCTGGATGCCGAGCAAGGGGTGCGCGGCGCGGTCGAGGAAGCCGGGGGCGGCTTCCGTGGTGGCGGGCTCGGTCCAGTGACGCTGTTCGTCCCAGGCGTAGGTCGGCAGGTTGACCGGAGTCGTCTGCGGAACCAGGCGGCGCCAGTCGATCCGCCGTCCGTGGGCGTGGAGTTCGGCGGCGGCACGGTCCAGGCAGGCGGGGCCGTCCTCGTCGCGGCGCAGGGAGCCGACGGCGACCAGGTCCTCGTCGATGGTGCGCAGGGCGGTGAGCAGGGACGGGTGCGGGGCGAGTTCGACGAAGTGGCGGTAGCCGTCGGCGACCATGCGCTCGACGGTGGGCGCGAAGCGGACGGGTTCGCGCAGGTTGGTGTACCAGTAGTCGGCTTCGAGTACGGCGGTGACCGGTTCGCCCGTGACGGTGGAGTACCAGGCGACGGACGTGGGGCAGGTGGTGACCCCGTCGAGTTCGTCGAGGATCGTGGTGCGGATCGGCTCGACCCGCTCGGTGTGGGAGGCGTAGTCGACGTCGAGGCGCCGGGCGAAGATCTGCTGCCGGTCGAGGTCGGCGAGCAGCGCATCCACGGCGTCCACGGCACCGGCGATCACGGTCGAGCGGCCGCTGTTGACGGCGGCGACGTCGATCTCGCCGCCGTGGTCGGCGAGTCGGTCCTCGACCTCGGTGTGCGGCAGGGCGACGACGGCCATCGTGCCGGAACCGGACAGTTCGGTCAGGGCCTGGCTGCGCAGGGCGACCACGGCCGCGGCGTCGTTGAGGCTGAGCACCCCGGCGACGCAGGCCGCGGCAACCTCGCCCTGGCTGTGTCCGACGACCGCGTCCGCCCGTACTCCGCGCGCCCGCCACACGGCGGCCAGCGACACCATCACGGCGAAGAGGACCGGCTGGACGACGTCGACCCGGTCCAGGCTCGGGGCGCCCGCGTCGCCCCGCAGGACGGACGTGACCGACCAGTCGGTGAACGGGCGCAGGGCGGCGTCGCAGCGGTCGAGTTCGTCGGCGAACACCGGGTCGCGGTCGAGCAGATCGCGTGCCATGCCGGGCCACTGGGATCCCTGGCCGGGGAAGACGAACGCCAGCTTGCCCACCGGGAGGGGCTGCTGGGGGCCGACGGTCAGGTCGGTGTCGGTCCGGTCCTCGGTGAGTGCGCGCAGGGCGGTGAGCAGTTGCGCGCGGTCGGCGGCCTGGACGACGGCACGGTGCTCGAAGTGGGTGCGGTGGTGGGCCAGGGTGGCGGCGACCGCGGGGAGCGGCAACTCGGGCCGCTGCTCAAGGGTTCGGCGGAGGCGGTCGGCCTGGCCCCGGAGTGCGGGGAGGGTGCGGGCCGAGACCGGGAAGAGGGTGCTGCCGGGGAGGTCGCCGGGCGGCTGGGGCCGGTCCTCAGGCGCTTCCTCCAGCACCACATGGGCGTTGGTGCCGCTGATCCCGAAGGCGCTCACGCCCGCGCGCCGCACCCGCTCGGCATCCCGTGGCCAGGCGTGCGCCTCGCTCAGCACGCGCAGGCCGCTGTGTGCCCAGTCGACGTGCTCGGTCGCCGTCTCGGCGTGCAGGGAGGCCGGTATGCGTTCGTGGCCGAGGGCCAGCACGGTCTTGATGACGCCGGCGATGCCCGCGGCGGCCTGGGTGTGGCCGATGTTGGACTTGAGGGAGCCGACGCCGAGGGGGCGGCCTGCGGGGCGGTCGGGGCCGAACACGGCGGCCAGGGCATTGCCCTCGATGGGGTCGCCGAGCCGGGTGCCGGTGCCGTGCGCCTCGATGTGGTCCAGGTCGTGCGGCTGCAGCCCGGCCGCGTCGAGGGCGGCGCGCAGGACGCGTTCCTGGGCGGGGCCGTTGGGGGCGCTCAGGCCCTGGCTGCGGCCGTCCTGGTTGATCGCCGAGCCCTTGACGACCGCGAGGATCCGGTCGCCGTCACGGCGCGCGTCGGCGAGCCGCTTCAGCAGCACCACTCCACAGCCCTCGGCCCACACCACGCCGTCGGCGTCGGCCGAGAAGGGGCTGCACCGCCCGGACGGCGACAGCCCGCGCAGCCTGCTGAACTCGACGTGCCCGCGCGGCGTCACCAGCAGCGTCGCGCCGCCCGCCAGTGCCAGGTCGCACTCCCCGCCCGCCAGCGCCCGCGCCGCCAGATGCAGTGCGACCAGGGACGACGAGCAGGCGGTGTCGACGGTGACCGCCGGGCCCTGAAGGCCGAGGGTGTAGGCGATGCGGCCGGACGCCACGCTGGCCGCCGAGCCGGTGCCGACGTGCCCGTCGAGCTGGTCCAGGGCGGCCGAGGCCAGGTATCCGCTGTCGTAGAGGCCGATGTAGACGCCCGTGGAGCTGCCGTTCAGCGTCTCGGGGACGATCCCGGCGCGTTCGATCGCCTCCCAGCCGGTCCGCAGTAGCAGCCGCTGCTGGGGGTCCATGGCGGCGGCCTCGCGCGGCGAGATCCCGAAGAAGGCCGCGTCGAAGCGGTCGATGCCGGAGAGGTAGCCGCCGTGCAGCGAGTACGCCTTGCCGGTGGCCTCCGGGTCGGGGTCGTGCAGCCCCTGGGTGTGCCAACGGCCCGCCGGCACCTCGGTGATGGCGTCCTCGCCCTGCGCCAGCAGCCGCCACAGCGCCTCGGGGTGGTCGGCGCCGCCGGGGAACCGGCAGGCCATGGAGATGATCGCGATGTCGTCCCCGGCGCGCACGGGGGTGTCGTCCGGCGCGGGGATCTCCGCCGGGGTCCGTGCGGGCACGTCGGCGAAGACCGCCTTCGCGAGCGCGGCGATGGTGGGGTGGTTGAAGACGAGGGACGGGTCCAGGCCGCGGCCGGTCAGGGCGGACAGCTCTGCGGCCAGGGTCACCAACTGCCGCGATCCCAGCCCGAACTCGGCGATCGGGCGGTCGGGGTCGACGGCCAGCGGATCGAGCCCGGCCGTCTCGGCGACGGCCGACTCCAGCCAGACCCGCACGCCCTCCTCAGTGGTGAGGGACGGCTCGGGGGACTGCTTCGGGGACGCGTGCGCAGGCATCTGGAGAGGTGTCCTCGGGGATTCGGGCAAAGGGCGGGGCGGCCGTACGACGCACGGGGCTCGGGGTGGTGGAAACGGCCGCTGCGGGCGTCGTACGGCTGTTCTCGTCGGCGTACGACGATCGGCCGGGCGGTGTCAGCTCGGGGTGGGCGCGGTGACCGCGGCGAGGGTGCCGTCGAGGTAGGCGGCCCGGGAGGCGCGGCGCTGGATCTTGCCGCTGGAGGTCTTGGGGATGGTGCCCGGCCGGACCAGGACGACGTCGCGCACGGACAGGCCGTGGGCCTCGCCGATCCCGCTGCGCACGACGTCGATGATCTTCTCGGCCTCGGACACCGCGTCCGGGGCGATCTCGGCGACGAGGACGGTCTGTTCGCCGCCCGCTCCCCCGTCGTTGCCGTCGACGGAGAACGCGGCGGTGCAGCCGGGCCGCAGCGCCGGGTGGGCCATCTCGGCGGTCAGTTCCAGGTCCTGCGGGTAGTGGTTGCGGCCGTCGATGACGATGAGGTCCTTGAGGCGGCCGGTGACGAACAGTTCACCGTCGCGCAGGAATCCGAGGTCGCCGGTGCGCAGGAAGCTGCCGTCGTGGCCGGTCAGGGTGGCGCGGAAGGTCTCGCGGGTGGCGAGGGCGTTGCGCCAGTAGCCCTTGGCGACGCTCGCGCCGCGCACCCAGATCTCGCCGGTCTCGCCCTCGGGCAGCTCCTCGCGCCGTTCGGGGTCGGCGATGACGACGGTGACGTCGGGGCCGGGGCGGCCGGAGCTGACGGCCGCGGCGTCGGACTGGCCGGCGTGCGGGCCGGTCTCGGGGGGCGCGAGCAGGGTGGGCGGGGCGGGGACCGCGCTGCCGGTGACCATCAGGGTGGCCTCGGCGAGTCCGTAGCAGGGGTAGAGGGCCTCGCGGCGGAAGCCGGCCGGGGCGAAGGTGTCGGTGAAGCGTCGCAGGGTGGCGGCGCGTACCGGTTCGGCGCCGTTGAAGGCGACCCTCCAGCCGCTGAGGTCGAGTTCGTCGAGGAGCCGGGGGGTGGCGTGCTTCAGGCACAGCTCGTAGGCGAAGTTGGGGGCGCCGCTGGTGTGCGGGCGGTAGCGGCTGATCGCGGTCAGCCAGCGCTGGGGCTGCTGGAGGAAGTGCAGCGGCGAGAAGAGGGTGGCGGTGACACCGAGGTGGATGGTGTTGAGGACGGGGCCTATGAGGCCCATGTCGTGGTACATGGGCAGCCAGCTCACGAACATCTCGTGGCCGTACTCCGCGATGACGTCCGGGGTGTGGCCCATACGCTCGGTGATGACCCGCTCGTTGTCCAGCAGGTTTTGGTGGGTGACCATCACGCCGCGTGGGGCGGAGGTGGATCCGGAGGTGTACTGGAGGAAGGCGACCGAGTCGGCGTCGAGGTCGGGCTCGCGCCAGGAGGCGGCGGCCGCGTCGGGGATGTCCTCGGTGGCGACGCGGGTGACGCCGTCGAGCTCGGGCAGGTGCTCCGCCAGGCCGGACAGGGCCGTGATCACCTCGCGGCCGCCCAGGATCACCTTGGCGTCGGCGTCGGCGATCAGCCGCTTCATGCGGGTCAGGGCGCGGTGGTTCTGCGTACGGCCCTGCGGCGGGACGCCCGGCACGGCGACGACGCCGGCCGCGAGGCAGCCGAGGTAGCCGCAGATGAACTCCGGGCCGGGCGGGTACAGCAGCATGGCGCGGGATCCGGCGAGGCCGCGCTCCTGGAGCCAGGCGGCGACGGCCCGGGACCGCTCGGCGAGACGGCCGTAGGAGATCTCCTGGATCTCGCCGTCGCAGTCACCGGTGACGAGGTAGCGGTAGGCGGTGCGGTCGGGGTGGTGCGCGGCGTGCTGGGAGAGCAGATCGACCAGGGATCGAACCATGTTGCGAGTCTCACCTGTCTGCATCGAAGGACGACGAACTGGAGTTCGAGGGTCAGATGCGGGTTGAGCACGGATCGCTCGGTCGGCGGCCATCCCCCCGTCCAGCTTGCTACCGGCGAGTAGCACCATAGCAATCCCACCGGTTCGGCGGGCCGAACAAATGTAAACCCTACGTGTCGAAACCGAGTTGGCGCACCGGGGGTCCCGTCGGCCGCACCTTTCGGCCTCCATACCGGCGAAAGCCCGGACACCTCGGCGATCTCGGTGTCCGGGCTGCGCGAGAGGGCTTGGCTCAGCCCTCGCCCAGTCGCTTGCGCAGCAGCGACTTCCCCAGTTCGGCGCCCTTGCGGCTGTCGGCCTGGGCCTTGCGGAACAGGTCGGCCGCCTCGGTGTCCTTGCCGCGTTCCGCGTCCTCGATGTAGGTCTCCAGCCGCAGCGCGTTGTTCAGACACGCCTCCACGTACCAGATCAGGTTGTAGTCCTTGTCCTGCGTACCGGTGATGCCGCCGGTCTCCGTGCCACTGGTCATACGGGCCTCCTCCAGCGTCGTTTCTCCTGACCTGGTCGCCGGGTACCCGCCGCCCGGCCGTCAATTCAGACAGTCCACGCAGAAGTGAGCAGAGTTGCTTCACTTTCGAAGCGAAGTATCTGTCGACCGTGCGAGATCGATCGATGACGGTGTGTACTGTGCTGCGAGCGGCTCACCGACGGCCCTCGGAACCAGCCCTGCCCGACTGCCCCGAACCGACCTCTGGAACCGACTCGATGATCGAATTACCGGACCTGGCGACCGGCGGTCTCGCCGTCGGCATCGTGTCCGCGCTCGCCTTGGGCGGCGGGCTGCTGCACGCACAGCGGCAACAGGCGCGCCAACGGGCCGAGATCACCGCGCTGCGCCGCCAACTCGACGGCGCGGTGAAGGCGTTCACGGCCGAGATCGAGCATCTGGCGACCCGGCGTGTCCCGGCCGCCGCCCAGCAGATGGCGCATCCGCATGTCCCCGTTCCGGGCCCGCTGCATCCGCAGACCTCGCACACGCCGATCGGCCCGGCGCTGGAACACGTGCTGAACGGGCTGCGCGTCGAGCTGGCCGCACAGCGCACCCGGATCGACGCCGCCGCACAGGCCGGCATGCGCGGGGCGACACGCGAGATCCAGGCGGCCCTCTACCGGCTCCAGGACGCGCTGCGCGGGCTGCAGCAGAAGTACGACGAACCGGAGTTGGCGCAGACCCTGTTCCAACTGGACCACGAGAACGAGCAGTCGCTGCGGCGGGCGCAGGTCGCCGCCGTGGTGTGCGGAGCCTGGGTCGGGCTCGCCCGCGAGGAGTCGCACCTGGTGGACGCGGTGACCGGCGGCCAGGCCCGGCTCGCGGGCTACCACCGGGTCCGGATCCACAACCACCTCACCGCGGGCACCGGGCTCGTGTCGCACGCCGTCGAGCCGGTCGCGATCATCGTCGCCGAGCTCCTCGACAACGCGCTGCGGCACTCCGCGCCGGACACCGAGATCCAGGTCAACCTGGAGCACGTCCACCACGGCGTCTGCGTCACCGTCGACGACGCGGGCCTGGGCATGACCCAGGACGAACGCGCCCGCGCCCAGCGGCTGGTGGCCGGTTCCGAGCCGATCCTCCTCACCGAACTGGGCGATCCGCCCCGCATGGGGCTCGCCGCGATCGGGCAGCTCACCCGGCAGTTCGATCTGGACGTCGACCTGTCGTCGCCGTCGCCGTACGGCGGGGTGCGGGCGGTGCTGCGGGTCGACAGCCAGCTGCTCAGCCGTATCGACCCCGACGAGCGCCCGCCGGCGGCCAGCGCGCCGCGCTCCACGCGCCCGGCCGAGCGGGAGGAGGCACCCGTCGAGGCGGCACGCGACTCGCGACCTGAGGCGTCCGTCGCCTCCCCCACGCACACCGAAGCGACCGGCAGCACGCACGGGTACGGGACCGAGCCCGACGGCGCCTCCGACGCCGCGTCCGGGCATCACGCCCCACGGGACACCGGCGGTCTGCCACAGCGCCGGCGCCGTAGGCGGATGGCGGCGACGTCCGGCGACACGCCCGAACCGAGACCCGCGGCACGCCGCCCGGAGGAGGCCGCCGCGGCGCTGGGGGCGCTGCAGGCCGGTACCGCCGCGGCCCGGTCCGCGTCCGGTGAGCCGGCGGACGACGACTCCACCGCCGTGCCGGACACCGGGCACGACGACACCGATCAGACCGACCATGAACACGAAGGGGGAACGGCTCGATGACCAGCCGCGATGCCGGCGACACGGCCTGGGTGCTCGAACCGATCCTGCAGGTGCCGCATGTGGTGGCCGCCGTGCTGCTCACGCGGGACGGGCTGGTGACCGGGTACACCGACGCGCTGACCCGGCCCTCGGCCGAGCGGGTGGCGGCGATCACCAGCACCGTACAGGGGGCGTGCCGGACGGCGGCCGCGGCGTTCGCCGACCGGGAGCGGGCCGAGGTGCGCCAGGTCGTCATCGAGTCGGACCACGGGTATGTGCTGATCGTGCCGACGGACCACGGCACGTGTGTGGCCGCGTACGGGGACGGGGAGGTGCGCCTGGATCTGCTCGCGCACCGGGTGCACTCCCAGGTGGCGCGGCTCGGCGAGAAGGCGATGGCCGCCGCGTCCCGAGGTGCCGACGGCGGCGCGCCGGCATGACCGGCCGCCGTGGCGGCCGCCCCCTGGTTCCCGCGTATCTGTCGACCGGCGGCGTGGCCCGGCCCAGCCGCCCCCAGCTGGAGCGGCTGTCGGTGCTCACCAGTACCGGCGCCGCCGCGCCCGCCGGTCTGCCCGCCGCCCAACTCGCCCTGCTGGACGCCCTGAACGACGGTTCGCTCACGGTGGTGGAGGCGGCGGCGCTGCTGCGGTTGCCGGTGTCCGCCGTGCGTGTCCTGGCGGGCGAGCTGATCGACCGGGACCTGGCGTCGTCCAGGGCGCCGATCCCGCCCGCCCAACGCTTCGACCCCGATTTGCTGAAGAGAGTGGCCGATGGCCTTCGCGCCCTCAAGCACACCTAGCGGCACGGCGAGACCGCCGGTCGACGTCCACCTGCCCGACACCGCCCGCGACCTGGTCAAGATCCTCGTCGCCGGCCCCTTCGGCGTGGGCAAGACGACCCTGATCGGCTCGGTCTCCGAGATCCGCCCGCTGCACACCGAGGAGCCGATCAGCGAGGCGTCCGCGCCGCTGGACGACCTGGCCGGGGTGCGGGACAAGGCGACGACCACCGTCGCCGTGGACTTCGGCCGGATCAGCCTGCCGGGCGGCGTCGTGCTGTATCTGTTCGGCACACCCGGCCAGGAGCGGTTCCGGCCGCTGTGGGACGACATCGCGTACGGGGCGCTGGGGGCGCTGGTCCTGGTCGACAGCCGTCGCATCGACGCGTCGTTCGACGTGCTGGGACTGGTGGAGGAGTCGGGGCTGCCGTACGCGGTCGCCTTCAACGCCTTTCCGGACGCGCCAAGGCACCACACCGAGGAACAGTTGCGCGCCGCCCTGGACCTGGAGGCGGGCACACCGATGGTGACGTGTGACGCACGGGACGCCGACTCGTCCGTCGACGCGCTGCTCGCGCTGGTCCAGCACCTCATCGACCGTCACGCTCCGGAGGACCGGTGACCACCCGATCGCCCGACCGGCAGGCATTCCCCCACTCGGCGCCCGTGCGGCTGTGGGAGGACGGCTTCGCGCTGGATCCGTACTCCTACTACGACGCCCTGCGCGCCCAAGGGCCGGTCGGCTGGGCGGAGTTGGCGCCCGGTGTGCCGGCGTACGTCGTCACCGACCGGCGGGCGGCGCTGGATCTGCTGCGCGACACGGACACGTTCTCGCACGACCCGCGGCCGTGGGAGGCCACGGTCGCCGACGACTCGCCGATCCTGGGCATGATGCGCTGGCGGCCCAACACCCTGTTCGCCGACGGTGCGGCCCACGTCCGGTACCGGACCTCGCTGATCGACACCTTCGACCGGATCGAGCCGCACGATCTGCGGGCCCGGGTGCACCGGGCGGTGCGGGTGCTGGTGGACCGCATCGGGCCCAAGGGCGAGGCCGATCTGGTCGCCGAGTTCGCGCGACCGCTGATGGCGCTGGTGTTCAACAGCCTCTTCGGGCTGCCCGACAGCCACAGCGACCGGCTCAACACCGCGCTGGGCAAGATGATGGAGGGCGGCGCCGAGGCGGCCGAGGGCGAGGCGGAGTTCGGCGGCTACGTGCTGGAGCTGATCGCCGCCAAGACCGAGGAGCGGGGCGACGACCTGCCGAGCCGGCTCCTGGACCACCCCGCCGGGCTCACCCCCGAGGAGGTCACCTGGCAGGTGTTCCTCACCCTGGGCGCCGGGCACGAGCCGACGGCGAACCTGGTGTCGAACGCGCTGTCGCGCATCCTCGGCAACCCGCTGTACTACTCCACCCTCACCAGCGGCGCCCGCCCCGTGACGGAGGCGGTGGTGGAGGTGCTGCACCACGAGACACCGCTGGCCAACTACGGCATCCACTACGCGCGCAGCCCGGTGTCCTTCCACGGCACGTGGATCAGGTCCGCGGTGCCGGTGGTCGTCTCGTACGGGGCGCTCGCCCACTTCGCCGAGCGGGAGGCCACCGGCGGCCGCCACCCCCGGGACGCCTCGCACCTGTCCTGGTCGGCGGGTCCGCACGCCTGCCCGGTGCGGCAGCACACGCTGCTCATCGCCACCGAGGCGATCGAGCGGCTCACCCAGTGGCTCCCGGACCTGGAGCCGGTCCTGCCGCGGGCGCGCCTGACATGGCGGCCCGGCCCCTTCCACCGCTCACTGACCTCCCTGCCCGTCCGGTTCAGCCCCAGGGGGTGTTGTGAGAGTCCCGCACAGCACCCGCGGCGCCCGGCACGCACCCTCGGCGCACCGAACACCGCAGGCACCGCACGGGACGCTCACAACACCCCCTAGCTCCCCCGACCAGCCAGGAGTCCCCTCGTGACCGTGTCCGACCGCACCGACCGCTTCGCCATCGACCCGTTCGGCGCCGACATCCCCGGTGAGAGCGCCCGGCTGCGCGCCCTCGGCCCGATCGTGCCGGTGGAGCTGCCGGGCGGGATTCCCGCGTGGGCGCCCACGGGCTACGACACGCTCAAGGAGCTGATCCTCGATCCCCGGGTCAGCAAGGATCCGCGGCGGCACTGGCGGCTGTGGCCCGAGCTGGGCGATCACCCCTCCTGGGGCTGGATCCTGGGCTGGGTGGGCGTGGTCAACATGCTCTCGACGTACGGCTCCGACCATGCGCGGCTGCGCAAGCTGGTCGCGCCGAGCTTCACCCAGCGGCGCACGGAGATGATGCGGCCACGGGTGGAGGCGATCACCGCGGAGCTGCTCGACGCGCTCGACAAGGGCGAGTCGGAGGTCGATCTGAAGGCCGCTTTCGCCCACCCTCTGCCGATGCGGATGATCTGCGAACTGTTCGGCGTGCCGGAGGAGTTGCGGGAGGACACCGCGGCGCTCATCGCGGCGATCATGGACACCTCCGACCCGAGTCCGGAGCACGCGGCGTTCGTGCAGCGGCAGATCGGCACGGTGCTGCCGGCGCTGATCGCGTACCGCGGCGAGCACCCCGGGGACGATCTGACGACCGAGCTGATCCGGGTGCGCGACGAGGACGGCGACCGGCTCGGCGACGAGGAACTGCTGTACACGCTGCTGCTGGTGATCGGCGCCGGGTTCGAGACGACCGTCAATCTCATCGGCAACGCGGTGGTCGCCCTGCTGACCCACCCCGAGCAGTTGGACGCCGTACGGTCCGGACGGATCGGCTGGGACGCGGTGATCGACGAGACGCTGCGTGTGCACCCGTCGATCGCGTCGCTCCCCCTGCGGTTCGCGGTCAGCGACATCGAGGTCGGGGACGTGACGATCGCGGCCGGGGACGCCATCATCACGACGTTCGCGGCCGCGGGAGTGGATCCCGCGCACTACGGGCCCGACGCGGACACCTTCGACGCGGCGCGCGGGGCGGACGACCATCTGGCCTTCGGGATCGGGGTGCACCGGTGCATCGGCGCGCCGCTGGCCCGCGTCGAGGCGATGACCGCGCTGCCGGCCCTCTTCGACCGCTTCCCCGAGCTGCGGCCGGCCGTCGGCGCTCAGGAGCTGCGTCAGGTGCCGTCGTTCATCGCGTTCGGCTGGCAGGAGATCCCGGTCCGGCTGCGGGGATGATCGGCGTCGGGGCGCGGGGACGCGACCGGTCCCCCGTTCCGGTCGTGTCCCCGCGGAGAGTTGAACTTACGTCCACGACGCGGGCATTGGGTATCGCGTCGATGCCCACTGTGCCGCCGGCGGGACTCACCCGTGCACAGGTGAGTCCGGATGGCCCGGTTTCGCCCGGTGCAGTACGGGCTCGGTCAGGTCGCCCAGCGTGAGATGGGCCAGGACGACCTCGTACAGGTCGCTGCCGCCGGCCAGGAGACGGCGTTCCAGGACGGGTTCGGCGCTGCGGACGTGCTCGCGGACGGTCTGGGCATGGACGCCGAGGGTCTGCGCGGTCCGTTCGGCGTTGCCGCCCTCGGCGATCCAGGTCCGCAGGGTGCGGCGCAGGTCCCGGGTGTCCTTGTCGAGGTGGGCGAGGAGGTCCTGCGCCCAGGTGCGCATCGCGGGTCCGGTCAGCAGGTCCCGCAAGGGGACGAAGGTCGCCTGCGCGGGGCTGTCGTCGGCCGGTGTGTCGCCCAGGCCGATCTGGATGTTGAGCGCGAGGTGGACCACGGCACGGGCCGTCAGATCGGCGAAGTCCGTGCCCAGCAGGGCCTCCACGCGTTCCATGCGGGCGCGGACGGTGTTGCGGCTGACGCCCATGACCTTGGCCGCGCTCACGGCGGTGAACTCCAGGCCCAGCCGGGTCGTGGCGAGCAGTTCGGCGCGGGTGTGGTGCGGCAGCGTGTCGAGCGGGCGCAGCAGCCGGTCCGTCCACCCGCGCAGGGCCGCCGGGTCGATCAGGCGCTCGGGGTGGGTGCGCTCGGCGTAGACGGCGGCCTTGTCCGGCCGGAAGTGCGCGACGGCGAGCGCGCTCACGGCCTGCCCGTAGGCGGTGGCGGTGCGGGCCAGGCTCTGCCGGGCGCTGCCGCCGATGAAGGTGCGCGGGCGCCGGCCGATCAGCGCCCTGAGTTCACGCGCGTCCGCCTCGCCGGGCGTCACGACGATCACATGCTCGTCCACGGCCGGGCAGAGCACGACCAGTGCGCGCTCTTCGGTGACGTCGATGCATTCCCCGGCGAGCCGGTCGCGCTCCTCGGCGGTGCCCTCGACGACATGGACGCAGGCGCTGTCCGTGTCGAGCAGGCCCGGCCACAGCCCCGCGGCGACGCGGCGCGCGGCGACGGTGTCCTCCACCATCAGCAGTTGCAGGATCGCCAGGCGCAGATCGGAGGTGGCCTGTTCGAGCCGGAGTCCGGCGGCGGTCGTCTCGTCCGCCTTGAGCAGGAGTTCGATGACCTGGACGGTGTGCGTGACGATGTCGGAGGCGCGCCGGTCGAAGGGCGTCTCGCGCGACACCGCGAGGACGCCCGCCGCGGAGGGGTTCGGGTACGTCACCCGGACCAGCCGCACATGACGGCCCTGGCCCTCCCAGGCGGCGGAGGCGATACGGCCGGCGGCGACACCCTCGACGAGGTGGTCGTCCAGGGGCGGCCGGGTGCCGGCGAGGAGTCTGCCGGTGTCGTCCTGGAGCGAGACGACGCCCCGCACGGTGTCCGCGAGCCAGGCGACGACCCGGCGGACGTCCCGGCCGCCCGGCCGCAGGTGCTCCAGCAACTCCTCCGCCCAGGCCGAGCCGTCGGCGCCCGGAACCCCCGCCCGACGGTTCCCGTCCTCTCTGCCAGCCACTTCGGCGTTCACCTCGTCCTGCACTTATTCACAACGTACCGGTCGGGGACGTTACCTCACATATCCGTGAACGCGGGGTCGGCGGACTCCGGCTCCGCCCGCCTGCGCGGCGGTTGGGCCGTGAGGGCATAGGCTCGGCGAATGGCGAAGTACTTCGACGTGCACCCCGACAATCCCCAGCCGCGCACCATCGCCCAGGTCGCCGAGAGCGTCCGCTCCGGTGCGCTGATCGCGTATCCGACGGACTCCTGCTATGCGCTGGGCTGCCGGCTGGGCAGCCGTGACGGCATCGACCGGATCCGGGCCATTCGCCGCCTGGACGACCGGCATCACTTCACCCTGGTCTGCCAGGACTTCGCGCAGCTCGGCCAGTTCGTGCGGGTGGACAACGACGTGTTCCGCGCGATCAAGGCGTCGACGCCCGGCAGCTACACGTTCATCCTGCCCGCGACGAGGGAGGTGCCGCGCATGCTGCAGCATCCGAAGAAGAAGACGGTGGGCGTGCGCATCCCCGACCACGTCGTGACACAGGCACTGGTCACCGAGCTCGGGGAGCCGCTGCTGTCGAGCACGCTGCTGCTGCCCGACGAGGAGGAGCCGATGACCCAGGGCTGGGAGATCAAGGACCGGCTCGACCATGTGCTGGACGCGGTGGTCGACTCCGGGGACTGCGGCACCGAGCCGACGACGGTGATCGACTTCTCGGGCGGCGAGGCCGAGATCGTACGGAAGGGAGCGGGTGACACGTCCCGGTTCGAGTAAAGGCGTCCCCAAAGGGGAGGGGGTGCCGCGAGCCGTTTGCATGCTGCGTGCAACCATGCGTGCGGCCCGGTTCCACCGGCTCGGCGACCTGTTCGCCGTGAACCGCACAGAGAGGCACCCCCATGACCTCCGTACAGGGAACAGACGTCGACCTCCCCATCGAGGACGGTGTGGCGGACGCCTATCTGGCCCATCCGGGCGACGGTCTGCCCCGACCGGGCGTCCTTCTCTACCAGGACGCCTTCGGACTCCGTCCCCACCTGCGGCGGATGGCCGACCGGCTCGCCGGGGCGGGCTACGCGGTCCTCGTGCCGAACGTCTTCTACCGGCACGGGCGCAGCCCCGTCTTCGATCTGCCCGAGTTCATCGACCCCGAGGCGCGGCCGGAGCTGTGGCAGAAGATCGTCCCGGTCATGCGGTCCCTGACGCCCGAGCTCGCGGTGCGCGACGCCGGCGCGTATCTGCGCTGGATGGCCGAGCGGCCCGAGATCGCCGACGGCCCGGTCGCCCTCACCGGTTACTGCATGGGCGCCCGGCTCGTGCTGCGCACCGCCGGCGCCTACCCGGACCGGGTGGCCGCCGCGGCCGGTTTCCACGGCGGCCAGCTGGCGACCGACGCCGAGGACAGCCCGCACCTGGCCGCCGAACACATCACCGCGGAGCTGTACTTCGGGCACGCCGACGCGGACCAGTCGATGCCGCCGGAGCAGATGGAGCGCCTCGCCGCCGCGCTGACCGCGGCCGGAGTCCGCCACCGGTACGAGGTGTACGAGGGCGCCCACCACGGTTACACGCAGGCCGACACCTCGGCGTACGACGAGGCCGCGGCCGAGCGGCACTGGGCGGCGCTGCTGGACCTGCTGAAGCGGACGTTCTGATCCGCTGGGCCACTCCGCGTCGCGGCACTCCCGCCCACGCGGATGCGATGATCGAACCGTGACCGACTTACTGACACCCCAGGACATCGCCCGCCGCACCGCCGCCGCAGCCGACGCGGCCGTCGCGGCGGGGCGGGATCTCGGGCTCACCGTCACCGATGCCAAGGTGCTCTACGAGCTGTTCTCCGTCGTCGTCCACCTCGCGCCCGCGCCGGTCGTGGCCCGGATCCCCACCGTGCTGCCGAGCTACGCCGACCTCGACTCCCTGGCACACCGTCAGCGGGCGGAACTGGACGTGGCCCAGTGGCTCGCGGATCAGGGAGTCCCGGTGATCCCGCCGAGCCCGCTCGTGCCGGCGGAGCCCGTGCGGCGGGACGGGTTCTCGATGACGTTCTGGCGGTTCGTCGAGGAGGACCGGGACCGGGCGCCCGACTACGCGGCGAACTCCGCGATCACCGCCGACCTGCACGCCGCGCTGCGCACGTACCCGGGCCGGCTGTCCTACCTGTCCGCGGCCGAACCGCGGTTCATCACGGACGCCCTCGCGTCGCTCGAACAGCGCCCCGACCTCGTCGAACCGGCCGATCTGGACCGCGCGCGCCGCGAGTGGCGGGTCCTGGAGCCGCTGGTGCGCTCACGCGCGGCGTTCGAGGAGCGGTTCCCGGGCATCGACCTCCAGCCCGTCCACGGCGACTCGCCGCCCGCGAACATCTTTCCCGGCGTGGACGGGGACCTCTACTCCGACTTCGAGCTGATCACGTTGGGGCCCGTCGAGTGGGACCTGGCCGCGCTCGGTCCCGACCTCGAAGCCGCCTACGACCGCCGGGCCCTGAGCAAGGGCATGAGGCCGCTGGACCAGGACGTTCTGCGCTTCGTGAACGCCGTGGGAATGCTGCGCACCATCGCGGCCCTCACCCTCGCACCGCAACTGCCCGCCCTGCTCGAGTACCTGGAGCCGGCCATCGCCCAGTGGCGGACCGCGCCGTTCGCGGGCGGCCTGGCCGACCTGCCCTGAAGGGATGCGGCGACTGCCCCGACAAGGCCGACGCGGGCGTGGAGTTGGGCGGCGGATCGGCGATCAGGGGCGCCGCCTGTCCGCGCGTAGGGCATCCGCGGTGGCCACCAGGGCCGCACCGACGCCGGTCAGTGCGGCGCCCAGGCCGGTGACCAGCGTGGTCAGGTGCCAAGCCTGGTAGGCGGACAGCAGTGAGCCGCGCAGGGTCTCCCCCATGAAGACGGTCTGGCGCAGTTGCTCCAGCTTCTCGTCGTCGCCCCCGGTGGCGTGCAGCTCTTCGGTGATCTCGGCGTAGCTGCGACCGCCGGCGGCATGGACGAGATGATCCTTGATCATCTCCGCGTAGGCGTGGGCCTGGGCGCCGCTGTCCACCGGCACACCGGCCAGGTGGGTGAGCTGGGCGGGAAGGCCGTGCGTGGGGAAGGTGATCCGCTGGTTGGCCAGTTCGGTCCGGATCTCCTCGCGTGCGCTGCGGCCGCGCAGCAGCATGACGGGCCCGGCGGCCAGCAGGGCCGCGCCAACCGTCCCCAGCAGCACGCCGGCCCGGCGGTGCGCACCATTCATGACGTGTCTTCCTTCTTCTCGTAGGTCCGTGGGTGTCCGTGGTCAGCGGTGGCTGAGGCGGAGCCGCCAGGCGTCCGGGCCGCGCTGGAGGTACTCCACCCCGAAGCGTCCGGGCTCGCGCTGCTCGATCTGCGCGAGGAGCGGCAGCGGGTCGTGCGGGGCGACGAGCACCATGGCGTTGCCCGCCGGGACCGCGTCGAGGGCGCCGAAGACCGTGGCGTGGCGCAGGGCGTGCGGGACGTCCCGCACGTCCAGTTCGGGAACCTCGGCCTCCTCCTCGCCACCGCAGCCGCACCCTCCGCCGCAGCCACCGCTCTCCTCGGTCGCGTCGCCCGTGGCGTCCTTCGCCGTACCGGCGGCCTGGGCCCCCGCGGTGCCGTCCGTCGCCGACTTCTGCCGTGCGAGCATGTCCCGCAGGTCGGCGAGCAGCGCGGCCAGACGGACACCGGGTGCGACGGCGAGCAGCGGCAGCACCAGGCCGTTCTCCTTGGCCACGTGCTCTTCGAAGAGCACCTGCAGTGCCCGGGCGTCGGCCGCCGCCCCCAACGCCGTGGGGGCGGCCCGCAGGGAGCCGACCAGCGCGGCGAGGCAGCTGTGTTCGGCGATCAGGCTCTCGATGAGCAGGCGGCTGTCGGGCAGTCGGCGCGCGGCAGGGTAGAGCACGGCTTCCTCGGCGGCCGCGTGCGGCAGGAGCTCACGTTCACAGAAGGACACGAGACCGGCCCGGATCCGCTCGGCCGCCCCGGGCTCCCGCTCCGCCGCGGTGAGCAGCAACGCCACGCGCCCGGCCAACTCTCCGGCGAGGTCGACGTGGTGCGCCTCGGCGGCTTCGAGAGCGGCGGCGTCCTCGGGGGCCGACGCAATGGTGACAGCACTCATGAGGGGGTCTCCAACGGTTCACGGCCGGTCGGGCCGACCGGCGCGGGTAGGGCGCCGACTCGTCCGCCACGCCCTGAGGCGACCGGCGCACCCGCCCGCCAGCCTGTAGCGGGACGCCGGCGCCAGGACGTGGCGGACGGACGACCATCCGGCGATGACAGGTGGGACGACCGGATGACGACCGGACCGGGGCTCGCCGCGCCTCGTGGACGCACGAAGACGAGGCCGAGCGGCAGGACACGACGGCCCGTGGCGCTCCCGGCCGGTCGTGGACCAGCATCACCGTGCCACCGCCTCCGTCGCCTGGGCCGGACGGTCCACCGGGCAGCGCCTCCCGGTCCCCGCCGCGCATGCGGAACAGGGCCGAACGGCCGTGTGGGAAGGGGAAGGTCGACCCAGTCGGAGCCGCTCCCCGTCCGCCTATCGTCCGGCCTCATGGACAACGGCCCACATCCGGAGCACTCGCACATCCGCACCCGGCAGGCCCGCCCGGTCGCCACCGGGCCGGCGGTGCGTCGATGTCAGAGGGGCTGACCGGGCCGTACGGCGTCACGTCGCCGACACGCCGTCGGCCCGTACGGCGCTCACCAGCTCCGACGCCCCTGTCCTGTCTCGCCTCGACGCATGCCGTCGGGCCACGCCCGCAGAAAGACGCGCCATGATCCTCGAAGACCTCCGGACGGCCTGCCGCAAGGACCCCGCTCTGCACGGCGTTCACATCATCGAGCTCCTGCTGTATCCGGGGCTGTGGGCCATCTGGTCGCACCGGGTCGCCCACCGGCTGCACCGGCTCGGCCTGCCGTTTGTGCCCCGACTGCTCTCCCAGCTCTGCCGAGCCCTGACCGGCATCGAGATCCACCCCGGCGCCGTCATCGGCCGCCGCTGCTTCATCGACCACGGCATGGGCGTGGTCATCGGTGAGACCGCCGTCCTGGGCGACGACGTGATGCTGTATCACCGGGTGACGCTGGGCGGCACCGGCTGGTGGACCGACACGAAGGGCACGCGGCGGCACCCGACCGTCGGCGACCGGGTCGTCCTCGGCGTGGGCGCCACCGTGCTCGGCCCCGTGTACGTCGGCCACGACACGACTGTCGGCGCACACGCTCTCGTCCTGCGCGACGTCCCCGCCCACTCCTGCGTCCGCGCCGCCCGACCGGACACCACGACCCGCGGCCGCACCGCGACGCCCCCACCGCGCGCCGGCCTCCCCGTCACCACCGACCGGACAGAAGGACGACCATGACAGCGATACATCCCTCGATCACGGCGCTGATCGGCCGTACCCCCCTGGTGGCGCTGCGCCGTTACGGCGCGGACCTGCCCGTCCGCCTGGTCGCCAAGCTGGAGTCCGCCAATCCCGGCGGCAGCGTCAAGGACCGCATCGCGCTGGCGATGATCGAGGACGCCGAGGCCACCGGAACGCTCCGGCCCGGGCAGCGGATCATCGAGCCGACCAGCGGCAACACCGGCATCGGCCTCGCCATGGTGGCCGCCGCCGGGAACCATCCGGTGACCCTCACCATGCCCGAGAGCATGAGCGTCGAACGTCGCGCCCTGCTGCGTGCCTACGGTGCCGAGCTCGTCCTGACTCCGGCCGCCGACGGCATGCGTGGCGCCGTCGCCCGGGCCGCCGAACTGGCGGAGCGCCACGGCTGGTTCATGCCGCAGCAGTTCGCGAACCCGGCGAACCCCGACGTCCACCGCCGTACCACCGCCCAGGAGATCTGGCAGGACACAGCAGGCCAGGTCGACGTCCTGGTGGCCGGTGTCGGCACCGGCGGGACCGTCACCGGTGTCGGGCAGGTGCTGAAGGAGAAGAAGCCGGAGGTCACCGTGGTGGCCGTGGAGCCGGACGAGTCGGCGGTGCTGTCCGGCGACTCACCCGGCCCGCACCGTGTCCAGGGGCTCGGCGCCGGGTTCGTCCCCGACGTCCTCGACACCACGGTCTACGACACCGTTCGCCGCGTCTCCCTGGACCAGGCCCGGGAAGAGGCCCGCCGTCTGGCCCGCACCGAGGGCATCCTGGCCGGCGTCTCCGGCGGAGCGGCCCTCCACGCGGCCGCCGCGGTCGCGCGTCGGCCGGAGCACCTGGGTGCGCTGATCGTGGTCGTCCTGCCCGACACCGGCGAGCGGTATCTGAGCACGGACCTGTTCTCCTGATCACGCGTCGCCTCACCCACGGGAACAGGCACTGCCGTCCCTCCGCCTCCTCGGCGGTGCCACCCTTGCGGACGTATGCCGCGCCAAGCTCACGCCGGGGTCGGCCAAGGTGCCCGGCAGGTCGGCGACCTTGAAGGGGAATGCGGTCGGACAGGCCGCGGGGTCGTTGCGCACGGTCAGTTCGCGGCGAAGCTCCCGCTCGACCAGCGCCCGCCGCCCGCGCCCGGCGAAGATGTGCGGGGCCCGGCCGGGGCCCCCGACTGGGTCCTCGCAAGGATGGTCGCCGGGCCCGGAACCCGTACTTGCGGCTCCGTAACCAGATGCTCAGCCGGCATGGCCCACCCGGCGGCTGATCTCCTCCGCCCCCTTGAGCAGCACGGGCGCCAGCTCGTGCATGCGTTCCTCGGTGAAGCGGTACGCCGGTCCCGACGCGCACAGCGCGGCGACGACCCCGCCGTCCCGGGAGCGGATCGGGGCCGCCATGGCATGCAGCCCGACCTCGAACTCCTCCAGCGTCACCGCGTACCCGCGGTCCCGCGCCTCGGCGAGGTGCCTGTCCAACTCCCGCCCGGCGGTGAGGGTATTCGGCGTCACCCTTTTCATACTGGAGTGCGCGAGCAGCGTGGTGCGTTCCCGCGCCGGCAAGTGGGCCAGCAGGACCTTGCCGGTGGCGGTGGCGTGCACCGGGGTGGGTTGGCCGACGCGACTGTGCGTGCCGACCGCGCCCGGGCCGCGGACCTGGTAGAGGGTGATCGCGTAGTGCTCCTTCAGGACGGCGACGCTGATGGTCTCGCCGATCTCCACGGTGAGTTGCTCGCACACCGGCCTGCCCTGCCGGGTGATGTCGAGACGGTCCACGACCGCGCCCGCCAGGTGCACGAGCCCGAAGCCGAGTCGGTACCTGCCCCGCTCGGCCGTCTGCTCGACCAGACCGCGTGACTCCAACGCCCCGAGCAGTCGGAACGCGGTCGACTTGTGGACATCGAGCTGCGCGGCGGCCTCGCGGACACCCGCCTCACCGCGCTGGGCGAGGATCTCCAGGACGCTCACGGCACGGTCGACGGACTGCGCCCCGTTCACCACGGGACCTGTTGTCGAATCCTGTCGCATATCGCTCCCATCGTGCAGGTCAGCCCCTGTCGAGACGTGGAGGGGTGCGGGGTCCGGGGTGCGTCGGACGGCTGCCGAATCGCCGCCAGCATGCGACACCGACCGCGTCGTCCTCCTCGGCCGACCGGCCCCGGTACGGGGACCTTTGGGCCCTGTCGGCGCGGCGCGGGCCGGGCCGGAAGGTCACTCGGCGGGGACCGATGGACCCAGGCGCGGGACGGCGTGGGCCGCCTAGCGTCCCCACTCATGGAGAACGACAAGCCGGCACGTCCCCCGCGCGGGCGTGCCGCCGAGAGCCGGCCACTCGCCGCCCCGCGCCTGCCGGCCCGGCCGTACATGGCCCACCGGCACCGTGCCACACCGGCGACGACCCCGACGACCGTGCGCCGGGCCCGGTCGGCCTCCGGCTCCCGGCGAGCGGCATGAGTCACGGCCCCGCGCTCTCGCCGGACCCCACGACCACCCCACGCCCCCACACGGTGGCCTCGAGCCGCCGAACGGGATGGGTGATGGTCACCACCGGGATCGTCGGCTGGCTCGCCTCCTTCCGGCTCACCGTGGACGACTGGCGGCTGCTGCGCGACCCGGCCTACCAACCGCCGTGCGACATCAGCCCCGTGGTGAGTTGCGGCAGCGTCATGTCCAGCTCGCAGGGCAGCCTGCTCGGCTTCCCCAACATGCTCCTCGGACTGGGCGCCTTCGCCGCCGTGATCGCCCTGGGCATCGCCGTGCTCTCCGGGACGCGCCTGCACCGCGGGCTGTGGCTCGCGCTGGGCGCCGGGGCGCTGACGGGGGTGGTGTTCGTCCACTGGCTGATCGTGCAGTCGCTCTACGAGCTCAACAAGATCTGCCCCTACTGCGCCGTCGTCTGGGTCGTCACCATCGCCCTGTTCTGGTACGTGACCCTGCACTGCCTCGAACAGCGAATCGTCCCGGTGCCCCGGGGTGTCCTGGAGGTCGTGCGGGACACCCACTGGATGATGCTCGCCGCCTGGTACGGGGTGATCGCGATGCTCGTCCTCACCCGCTTCTGGTCGTACTGGAGCAGCCTGCCGTGACGGGCCCACTGGACCCCGCACTCGGGACGTTCGGCCCCCGCACCCCTCTCCCACTCGAAGTTAGGTTCACCTAAGTAGCACCGACGCAGGCTGTGGAGAGCGAGGAACGAGCATGGCATCGACGGACCCTTCGGCCCTGGAGAAGGAGCGGAAGGACATTCCCCTTCCCGGCGACGGACTGGACGCCACCCGTATGCCGGGCCACTGGCTGCTGGCCCGCTTGGGCAAGCGCGTCCTGCGTCCCGGTGGCGTAGAACTGACCCGCTGGATGCTCGACACCCTGGCCCTCGGTCCGGACGACCGAGTGGTGGAACTGGCCGCGGGGCTCGGGGCCACGGCCCGGCTGACCCTCGCGCGCATCCCGGGCTCCTACACGGCAGTCGACCGCGATCCCGCCGCCGTGGCGGTACTGGGCACTCTGATCGCCCCCGGCGCGACCGACGTCGCGGCCGTACGGGCCGACGCCGCGGACACCGGTCTGCCGGCCGGCAGCGCCACCGCGGTGTACGGGGAGGCCATGCTGACCATGCAGCCCGAGCCCGCCAAACGCCGCATCATGCGCGAGGCCCGGCGGCTGCTCGCCGACGCCGACGGCCGGTACGCCATCCACGAGCTGTGCCTGCTGCCCGAGGACCTCGACCCGGAACATGCGGAGGCGATCACGCGGGACCTGGGCGAGGCCATCCACGTCGGCGCCCGTCCGCTGACCCCGCGCGGCTGGGTCGACCTGCTCGCCGCCGAGGGCTTCACCGTCACCGCACGCCGGCGAACGCCGATGGCCCTGCTCGAACCCCGCCGGCTCATCTCCGACGAGGGATTCGCGCAGGCCGCGCGCATCGCCGGCCGGGCTCTGCGCGATCCCGAAGCCCGCCGGCGTGTCCTGCGGATGCGCCGCGTCTTCCGCCGCCACCAGGCCCACCTCGGCGCCATCGGCCTCATCGCCACACCCACCCCGCGCACCGTCTGAGGAGACCCGCATGTCCGCCACCGTCATCCCCGACCTGACCACCGAACTGCCGCTGCCCGAGGACGGCACCCTCAGCCGCGTCCTGTACCGCGACGACCGGCTGCGCGTGATCGGCTTCGCGTTCGCCCAGGGGCAGGAGCTGACCGAGCACACTTCGGCTCTGCCGGTCGTCATCCAGGTCGTGCAGGGCCGCCTGGACCTCGTCCTCGGTGACGAGAAGTCCGTGGCGACGCCCGGCAGTTGGATCCACCTGCCCGCCCGACTGCCCCACACCGTGCGCGCCATCGATCCCACCATCATGCTGCTGACCATGCTGCCCGCCCCGGACCCCACTGCGGCCGGCGGCCCCGCCGCGGCCTGAACCAGCCCCGCCGACACGCACTCAGCGGCCCAGGGACGCCGGTGGCGTGGTGTCCGCAACGGAGCCGGAAATCGGGAGGCGGGCGGTCGTCGCCCGCTCTCTCGTCAGGGCGCTGATGACCCTACGGGCCAGGAACGGATCGGCCGGAAGGACGTGCGCGGCGAACCAGCGGGCGGCAGCGGGGTCGGGGGACGGTTCGACGAACTCCGCGCCCGCGTAGTCGTCGAGCGGAGGATCGTAGACGTATCCGGAGACCACGCCGTGCCTCACCAACCGCTCCACCAGGGCGTCGCGGTCGTCGACGAGGAGCGGAGCACGGAAGAGGGGCGGGGGCCCGTCGTACGCCGCCTGCTCTCTCAGTGCCGGGGAAGCCCACGCGGTACCCGAAAGCAGCGACACGCCGACCCTGCGCCGGGTGAGATCCCGGTCCAGGCCGGCCATCCGCAGTGCCAACTGTCCGCGGACCAGGGCCCCATGGCGGGTCCGGTAGCCATGCAGGTCGACGCGGACCCAGGGCTCGTAGGGAGTCAGCCCCGGCGCCCGGCCCGCGCAGGCGGCCAGCCGCGGTGCGCGCAGGGCCATGCGGAAGTCGTCGCGTTCCAGCGCTCCGAGGTGCCGCAGCATCCGCCACACGGGGTGCACCAGGTGGAGGCGGCACACAGCCGAACGGGCCAGCGGCCGCAGCGTGGTGGCCAGGTCGTCGCGCAGGCGGCGTGGGGTGAGCAGGTCGTCGCGCAGGAGTTCCAGCTCGCGCCGGGTGCGTGCGTCGTCGACGGCGAGGAAGCCGCCCGCCATCCCCGCGACATGCTTGGAGAGGCTGAACGCCGCGGCCCTCCCGAACGTCCCGATCGGCTGCCCGTCCACATGCGTGCCGATGGCGTGCGCCGCGTCCTCGATCAGGGGGATGCCCAGCGCGGCGCAGCGGCGGCGCAGTTCGACGACCCGGTCGGGCAGCCCGTACAGGTTGGTGGTCAGAACGGCGTCCACAGCGCGCCAGGTGGACGCCGGTACGGCGGCCGGGTCGATGTTGCCGTCCCACCGGGACACCGGGGCCTGGACCGGGCGCAGTCCGGCGGCGAGGACGACGAAGAGGATCACGTCGTCGTTCACCGGGGACATCAGCACCCGCGCACCCGGCCGGCACCAGCGCCGCAGCGCCAGATACAGGGCCAGTCGGGCCGAGGGCGTGTAGACGCATTCACGTCCGATGCGCCGTGTCATCGTCGCGGCGAGCCGCGATCCGTACGGCATCGTCACCTGCTTCCGTTGCTTCCGTTGGAGGGGCGCGTGGCGGACGCGGTGCGTTCGGGCGCGTGCCGACGGGGCACGGCGGCTCCGGCCAGCACCGACGTGCGGAAGGTGCCGGCCGTCTTCAGCAACCGGTCGGCGGGCTGCCGCAGCCCGGGATGGGCCAGAACCGTGTTCCGCAGGCCGCGCACCGGGCCGCGCCACATCCGGTGCGCGGCCGACACCGGGTGGAGGCGGGCCGCGAACCCCTCGCCCACGCGCAGCTCTCGGGTCTTGAGCCAGTCCTTGTACTCCATGTCGCCGCGCCCGAGATCCACGTAGGTCACTCCGTGCGCGCCGGCTGCCTCCGCCAACCTCAGATGCATGATCAGCCCGGGCGAGTAGCGGCCGAACTCGGGGTCGTACGCGGGAAACCAGGTCGCCAGCACCGTGCGCGACCTCGGCCCGAAGTGCGCAGCCACCGCCCGGTCACCGGCGTACAGCACGGACAGCACACCGGTGAAGTGCTCGTCCCGGGTGTGGAACAGGTCGTCCACCAGGTGCACGATCCACGGCCGGGCGAACCGGTCCATCCGGCCCGTCCTGCGGTACTGCGCGGACTTCCACCGCATGAGCCGGCGCAGCATCCGCGGGTCGCGCTCGTCGAAGACGAACCGCACCTCACCGATGTCGCGCCCCAAGCGCCGTTCCTTGGCCAGCGTGGACTTGGTGAGCCGAGGGGAGGTGCGGCGCAGCCACTGCGCGTATCCCGTCCCGTGGTGCTCCAGGTCGATCACGGGTGAGGCGAACATTCCGGTGACATGTCTGGCGAAGGGTCCCTGCTCCTCGACGAGGTGGTCGAACTCGAAGACGGACAGCCCGCAGGCCCGCAGCAGCTCCCCGGTGTCCCAGGTGACCCCTGGGCGGTGCACCAGCGCCTGGCAGTCGGACAGGCCGAGCCCGATCGCCCGGCCGACGCCTAAGACCCCGCGCTGGTACGGAAGAAATCCGACGGGCTCCCCGCTCTCCCTCAGGACGGCCACGCGCGCTCCGCGTCGGTGTCGAGCGATCGCCATGGCGAACTGCGGTGACAGGAAGGGGTTGGCGTACTGGGGTGAATCGTCCATCGTCCCGTGCCACACGCGGTGAAGTGCGGGGCTCAGCTCGTCGAGGCGGTAGTTCGTGATGTCCATCTCAGACCTGCCGATCTCCTCGGTTGACGGTTGTCGGAGGCGGCCCTTGAAGACGCTCCTCACCGCGCTCCTCGACGTGATGGACGACCCGCCACAGCACCTCCGTGACGCTCCGGCACTCCTCGTCGCTGAGCCTGGCGGTCACGTACGCCACCTCCTCGTCCATCTTCGGCGACAGACGCAGCATCAGCGCCTCGCCGTCGGCCGTGAGGTCGAGCAGCACCAGCCTGCCGTCGCAGGGGTGGTCGGACCGTCTGATGAATCCCCTGCGCTCCAGCGTCCGTGAGACCCCGGTGAGGGTCCCTTTGGAGATCCCCGCTTCCCGCGCGACATGCCGGGTCTCCGACTCGCCTCGGACCCAGACGACCCGGAGCACCACGAACGCCGTCCAGGTCAGGTCGGCGCCACGCAGCACGGAGTTCTCGAGGTGCTGCCGTACCACCGAGCCGGCACGGCAGAGGGCGGCGACCACGGCTGTCCGTGCGGTGAGGACCGTGGTGTGACCCAGGGGGTGGGACATTTCCCGTACGTCCGGTTCGGGCACCCCGGCCTCCTCTGCACTTCCGCGTCCGTACGCACCGGTCTCCTGACGCCCGCGCTGCGGCCGGTCACACGCCAGCATGGAGATGCCGACGCGTTCACGCGTGGGCCGAACAGGCACGTCCGCATGACCCGTTGGTCCCTTTCGACACCTCCGGCCGGGCCCGACGGCCGTCCGGACAGGGGCTTTCGACCCACAGCCGGCTGCCACGTCCTTCGACTCTCGCTCCCTCAGCCACCTCCTGTACCGCGTCGGCCTCTGCGCGGCGGCGGCGAGCCGGCGTTCCGGATCTCCCGCAGGCCGGGGTGGCGTCGGCGCAGTTGGTGTTCCAGGCGCCGGTGCAGTGTGACCCAGGCGGCGGGGCAGCCGTGGCAGGCGCCGCCCAGGCGGACGGTGACGATGCCGTCGCATACGTCGACCAGGTCGATGGAACCGCCGTGGGAGCGCGCGAGGTCGCCCACCGGTCCGGCGAGGACGTCCCTGGCCGCGCTGTACAGCAGTGCGTCGTCGCCGCCGTGGCCGGTGTCGCCCGCGGCGATCCATCCGGTGGGTTCGTCGAGGGCGGCGTGCAGCGCGGTACGGACCCGAGGGCCCTCCCGGGACCAGCTGCGGTCCGAGCCGAGGACGGTGACGACCGCCGCCGGTTCCACCGTGATCCGTGCCAGGGTGCCGTCGGCCAGCAGCCCCGCCAGTGGCGCGGGTGCCTCGGCGAGCGGGCCGGTCACGGTGAGGATGCCGGCCGGCGTGATCCAGCGCAGCCGGTCGGGCCGACCGGGTACCGGCTGGGCGTGCAGGGGGATCACCGGTCGCGCTCACCCGCCCGACAGGACGGTGACCGTCCTGGCCAGCCAGGCCATCAGCCAGGCCAGCGCCGTCAGATAGGCGAAGGCGGTCAGCGGCCATCTCCATGTGCCGGTCTCCCGGCGCAGGACCGCCACGGTGGCCATGCACTGCAACGCGTAGACGAAGTAGACCAGCAGCGCGGCGATGGTGGGCGGGGTGAGGACCGGCTCCCCGGCGCGGGGCCCGTCGGAATGGGTCATGTCCCGCAGCGCCTGCCCCGGGTCCTCGGGTTCCTCGGCTGCCGCGACCTGCCCGAGGGTGGCGACGAAGGTCTCCCGTGCGGCCTGCGCCGACAGCACTCCCACGTTGACGCGCCAGTCGAAGCCCAGCGGCTCGAAGACGGGCGCGACCGTCCTGCCGAGGCCGGCGGCGTAACTGTGGTCGACGGTGTAGGCGGACACGGCCACGGGATCGGCGGTGTCGACACCCTCCGCGCGCAGGTGCGCGGCCGAGTGCAGCGGCAGGTTCAGCAGCAGCCACAGGGCGAGGGTGGTGGCGAGGATGACGGTCGAGCACTTGCGCAGGAAGGCCCCGGCGGCGGACCACACCGCCGTCAGCACCGCGCGCGGCGTGGGCAGTCGGTAGGGCGGCATCTCCATGAAGAACGGCACCGCCTGGCCACGTCGGTCGCCGAGCTTCTTGAACACCCAGGCGGCCAGCATCGCCGAGACCGCGCCGAGCAGGTACAGGCCGAACATCACCAGACCCTGCGCGCCGAACGGGCCCACCCTCGCGGAGGGGTCGACCAGCAGGCCGATGAGCAGGACGTAGACCGGCAGCCGCGCCGAGCAGGTCATCAGCGGGGCGGCCATCATGGTCGCGACGCGGTCCTTCGCCGAGGGCAGCGTGCGGGTGGCCATGATGCCGGGGATCGCGCAGGCGAACGAGGACAGCAGTGCCACGAACGCACGGCCCTCCAGCCCGAAGCGCGCCATCACCCGGTCCATCACAAACGCCGCCCGCGCCATGTAGCCCACGCCCTCCAGCAGGGCCAGCAGCAGGAACAGCAACACGATCTGCGGGACGAAGACCAACACACCGCCGACGCCGCCGATGAGCGCGTCGCCCAGCAGCCCGGCGGCCCATGGGTTGCCGACGTGCGCGGCGACCTGGCCCGACAGCCGTCCGAACAGCGCCTCGACGTAGCCCTGGAGCGGCGCGGCCAGGGTGAACACGGTCTGGAAGAACAGCGTCATCACCGCGAAGAACACCACCGTGCCCGCCAGCGGATGCAGCAGCACCGCGTCGACGCGCCGGGTGACCCGGTGCCGCTCAGGGGCCTCGTAACCGGCGAAGGCCAGTACCGACTCCGCCCAGGCGTCCCGCTCGCCGGGCTCGGTGGGCGGGGCCACGGCCGGGATGGGCCAGGCCCTCCAGTCGGCGAGCCTCGCGCGCAACTGTGCGACGCCGTACCCACGGTGGCCCACCACCGCCAGGACGGGCACCCCGAGCGCCTGAGCCAACGCGTCGACGTCCAGACGGCCCTGACGGCGCACCAGCTCATCGGTGAACGTCACCACCACACAGGTGGGCAGCCCGCGGGCCAGAACCTGCGCGACGAACCCGAGGGACCTCCACAGGGTGGTGGCATCCACCACCACCAGCAGCGCGTCGGGCCGCTCCGCCCCCTCCAGCCGGCCGTCCAGCACATCGACCGCGATCCGCTCGTCCGGGCTGACCGGTTCCAGACCGTAGGTACCCGGCAGGTCCTCGACCACATACGTGTGCCGGCCCGCCCGGCAGGTCCCGACGAACCGGGACACGGTCACCCCGGGGTAGTTGCCGGTCTTGGCACGCAGCCCGGTCAGGGCGTTGAAGACACTGGTCTTGCCCGCGTTGGGGCTGCCGACCAGGGCAACCCGCGGTGTCCCGGCCACAGTCGCCTCCGCGCCGCCGGCGTCGTGGCAGCCCGCGCTCACCGCTCCGCCTCCACGACCTGTACGTACGCGGCCTGCGCCCGCCGCAGACACACCTCGTAGTCCTTGACCCGGTAGACGACCGGGTCACGCAGCGGAGCGCGGCGCACCACCTCCACCACCGCGCCGACGGTGAACCCCAGATCGTTCAACCGGCGGGCCACCGAAGGCGACCCGTCAGCGACGACCGCTGCCACCGTGGCACGGGCGCCGGGCGCCAGATCCGCCAAGGCACAGCGCTCGCCTCGGATGACGGCGACCGCCCTGTCCCCCGCCCTCTCGCACTCCCGGTCAAGCTCGCTCATCCGTGCCTCCGCCACAGCATGCCGACCCTCCACAGGGTCCAACTAAGGCGAGGCTAGCCTTACCAATATGGACGGGGCGTGGGCGTTCCGGCCCGCGGGCAGGGGCCCCTTCGGCCCCATCGACAAGGCCACATGACCCCATGCGGCCGGGGAGCCTAAAGCGTGTTGCAGAACGCTGTGATCAGGGCATTTCCCTTGCATGGGTGGGGTGTTGAGGGCTGAGCCGGTCTGGGTGGAGACGTTCACCGGTCTGCGGGCTGAGCAGTTCGGGCGGCTGCTAAGGGCGGTTCGGGAACGTGGTGGTGAGGGGTGCGGGTGGGGTCGTCCGTGGCGGCTTCCGCTGGCCGAGCGGGTGCTGCTGGTGGCTGTCTACTACCGCACGAACCTCACGATGCGGCAGCTCGCCCCGCTGTTCGGCATCTCCCCGGCGACCGTGTGCCGGGTGATCCAGCGGCTGGGGCCGCTGCTCGCGCTCGAGCCGGTACGTGCCCCGCAGGAGGCAGTCGAGCGGTTGTGGATCGTGGACGGCACCCTCATCCCGGTCCGTGACCGAGGTGTGGGTGCCTCCTCGCGTAACTACCGTTTCTCAGCAAACGTGCAGGTCATCGTGGACGCAGACACCCGGCTCGTGGTGGCCGCGGCCCGTCCGCTGCCGGGCACCACCGCGGACGCGCACGCCTGGCGGCGCTCCGGACTGGCCGAGCACTGCGAAGGCGTGACGGTGCTCGGCGACGGCGCTTATCTCAACACCGGCCTGATCGTCCCGCACCGCAAACGCCCCGGACGGCCGCTACTCAAGGGCGAAGAGGAGGACAACGCGGAGCACCGCAAGGTCCGCGCCCGTGTGGAGCATGTGATCGGACGGATGAAGAATTACAAGATCCTGCGTGACTGCCGGCAGCGCGGCGACGGCCTCCATCACGCCGTTCAGGCCGTCGCCCGCATGCACAACCTCGCCCTCACCGCGTGACCAGACGCGACAAACGCCCAGTTCAGCCTGCCTGATCACAGCGTTCTGCAACACGCTTTAGCCGATGTCCCGTCTGCGCAATCCCGCCAGGCCGAGCGCCGTCAGCGCGGCGGCGAGGAGTGCGAGCAGGGCCGGCGCGGCGGCGCTCGGGTCGGCCGCCGGCAGGTGCGGGATGTGCTCGAAGGGGGACGCGTCCGTGAACCACCCGGGCAGGTCGAGGACCTCGCCGAGCAGGCCGATGACGAAGCAGGCGGTGAGGGCGGCCCAGGTGGCCACCATGCCGCGTGGGGCGAGACCGAACAGGGTGATGGCGAGGCCCGCGAGCAGCCAGAGTGCCGGGGCGTAGACGAGCGCGGCGCCGACGAGACGGGGGACCTGGCCCATGCCGCCGCCGGAGACGCCGTACGCGAGCCCTGTACCCAGGCCCGCGGCGATGAGCACGACGACGCTGCCGGCCAGCGCCACGGTCAGATGGCCGGCCGTCCAGCGGCCCCGGGAGACCGGTGTGGCCAGTACCGGCTCGGCCCGCAGTCCGCCCTCCTCGCCGCGCAGTCGCAGGACGGACTGCACCGTGTACCCGCCGCTGAGGAGGGCGACGACGAGCAGCGACTGGGCGAGGTAGGAGTCGGTGAGGTCGGCCGTGCCGTAGCGGGCGACGATGTCCTGCATGGTCTCGTTGTCGCCGACGAAGTCCTCGACGTCGGCGGCGACCCAGCCGTAGGCCAGGCCGGTCAGGAAGACGCCGCAGCTCCAGCCGATCAGGCTGCCCCGCTGCAGCCGCAGGGCCAGGCCGAGCGGCCGGCCCAGGCCGGGTGCGGCGCGGGGCGGGCCGGGCCTGGGTGGGACGAGGCCCGCGCCGAGGTCGCGCCGGTCGGACAGGGCGTGTGCCGCGGTGACCGCCCCTGCGGCGCAGATGAGGGCGAGGAGCAGGGGCCACCAACGTTCGCCGGCGAAGGGGCGGGCCTTCTGGACCAGGCCGATGGGCGAGAACCACGACACCGTGCCGTCGCCGATGTCGCCGACGGCCCGCAGGACGAAGGCCGCGCCCAGCACGGCGCCGGTGCCGCCGTGCACGACCCGGGTGTTCTCCGAGATCTGGGCCACGGCGGTGGTGATCCCGGCGAAGACGAGCCCCAGTGCGCAGAAGGACGCGCCGAAGACCACCGAGCCCGCGACGGGCAGTTCCATGGCGATCAGGCCGAGGGTGACCAGCATCCCGACCGTCACGTTCATGGCGGCCACGACCAGCAGGGCGGCGGTGGCGCCGGCGTGCCGGCCGATGGGCAGCGAGCGGATCAGCTCGGCGCGGCCGGCCTCCTCCTCGGCGCGGGTGTTGCGTCCGATCATGAACGTGCTCATGAGGGCGACCACGACCAGCCCGAGCGTGCCGACCTGGAAGGCGACCTCGCCGCCCAGGGTGTCGAGCGCCAGGGGCGGGCCGTTGAAGGCGATGGCCGCGGCGTTGTCCTCACTGGCCTCGGCCGCCACGTCGAGGTCGTGCTGTGTGGGATACAGGCCCTTGACGCCGGCCGCCGTCAGCAGCACCAGGAAGGGGATGGCCGTGAGCCAGATCAGGATGCGGATTCGCTCGCGGCGCACGATCAGCCGGGTGAGGACGGCCGTGCCGGTCAGCTCGGTCGACCGGGTCATCGCCGCTCCCCCTTCACCTGGAGGTCCGGCTCGTCGTCGTAATGGCGCAGGAACAGCTCCTCCAGCGTGGGTGGCCGGCTGGTCAGGGTGCGGATCCCGAAGCCGGTGAGGTGGCGTACGGCGTCGTCGAGACGGCCGGTGTCCACGTCGAAGCGCACCCGGTGGTTCTCGGCGCGCAGATCGTGCACGCCGGTCAGGGCGTCCAGACCGGCGGGCGTCCGGACCGTCTCGACGTCGATCGAGGTGCGTGTCAGATGCCGCAGCTCGGTCAGCGTGCCGCTCTCCACGGTGCGGCCGGCCCGGATGATGCTCACCCGGTCGCACAGGGCCTCCACCTCGGCCAGGATGTGGCTGGACAGCAGCACCGTGCGGCCCTCGGCCTTCACCTCGCGGATGCAGTCCTGGAAGGCGCTCTCCATCAGCGGGTCGAGCCCCGAGGTCGGCTCGTCGAGGAGCAGCAGTTCGGCACGGGATGCCAGCGCCGCGACCAGGCCGACCTTCTGCCGGTTGCCCTTGGAGTAGGTGCGGGACTTCTTGGTCGGGTCCAGCTCGAACCGCTCCAGCAGTTCGTCGCGCCGAGCCGGGTCCAGGTCGCCGCGCAGCCGCCCGAAGACGTCGATGATCTCACCGCCGGTCAGCTTGGGCCACAGACTGACGTCACCCGGCACGTAGGCCAGCCGCCGGTGCAGGGCGACGGCGTCGCGCCAGGGATCGCCGCCCAGCAGCCGGGCCTCGCCCGCATCGGCTCGCAGCAGGCCGAGCAGAACGCGGAGGGTCGTGGTCTTGCCCGCGCCGTTGGGCCCGAGGAAGCCGTGCACCTCGCCGGTGGCGACCGTCAGGTCCAGCCCGTCCAGGGCACGGGTCCGGCCGAAGGTCTTCACCAGCCCCGAGACGCAGACGGCGGCGGCACGGCCGCGACCGGTCGCTGCGGGGCGCGCGGGAACGGAGATGGCGGACATCGGCGCCTCCTGGCTCGGGTCTCCTCCGACGCTTCCGCACGGCGCGGGTTCTCGGCAGGGGCCAGAGGTCCCGGGCGACCGGACGATGGGGACGGAACCGGCCGGCACGGGGTGGTGCCTGAGCCCGTCGCGGGGCCGTGCTCACTCGCCGGTGATGTCCACCTCCGCCCAGATCGTCTTCCCTGCGGCGTGCTGGCGTGTCCCCCAGCGCCCGGTGAGCTGGGCGACCAGGAGCAGGCCGCGGCCGCCCTCGTCGAAGGTGCGGGCCCGCCGCAGGTGCGGGGCGGTGCTGCTGCCGTCGGAGACCTCGCAGATGAGCGAGGTGTCGCGGATCAGACGCAGTCGGATGGGCGGTTGCCCGTAGCGGATCGCGTTGGTGACGAGTTCGCTGACGACCAGTTCGACGGTGAACGCCACGTCGTGCAGTCGCCACTGCGCCAGCCGGGCCAGCACCTGGGCACGGGTGTCGGCCACCGTGGCCGGGTCCGACGGCACGTCCCACGTGGTGACCTGACTCGCGTCGAGGGCTCGGGTGCGAGCGACCAGCAGGGCGACGTCGTCCTGCGGCTGGGCGGGCAGCAGGGTGCCGATCAGGTCGTCGCACAGGGCGTCCGGCGAGACGGCAGGCCGCTCCAGGCACTGGCGCAGCAGCGCGAGACCGTTGCCGGGGTCGTGGTCCGCCCCTTCGATGAGGCCGTCCGTGTACAGCGCCAGGAGGCTGCCCGCGGGCAGCTCCCACTCGACGGTCTCGAACGGCAGACCGCCCACCCCGAGCGGCGGGCCTGGAGGGACGTCGACATAGTGGGCGGTGCCGTCGGGGGTGACGACGGCGGGCGGCGGGTGGCCCGCGGTGGCGGCCGTGCAGCGGCTCTCGACCGGGTCGTAGACCAGGTACAGGCACGTGGCGACGAGCCCGGTGGAGATGTCGCCGTCGCTCTCGGCCGCCGCACTCGGTTCCTCCTCGGCAAGGTGGCTGACCAGGTCGTCGAGGTGAACGAGGAGCTCGTCGGCGGGGAGGTCGACGTCGGCCAGTGTGCGTACGGCGGTCCGCAGGCGTCCCATGGTGGCGGAGGCACGCAGGCCGTGGCCCACCACATCGCCGACGACCAGGGCGACCCGGGCGCCCGACAGCGGGATCACGTCGAACCAGTCGCCGCCCAGCCCCGCCCGGGTGCGGGCCGGAAGGTAGCGGTAGGCGGCGTCGACGGCGTCCTGGGCGGCGAGCCGGCGAGGCAGCAGGCTGCGCTGCAGGGTCAGGGCGGTGGTGCGCTCGAGGGTGTAGCGGCGGGCGTTGTCCACGGACACGGCGGCCCGCGCGGCGATCTCCTGGGCGAGGAGCAGATCGTCCTCGTCGAACGGGTCCTGGCGCCGGTGGCGGACGAGGACGGCCACGCCGAGGGTGATACCGCGGGCCCGCAGCGGGACGACCATGATCGAGTGGATGCCGAAGGACTTCACCACCCCGGACCGCTCGGGGTCGGCCTTCCGCCAGCTTCGAATGGACTCGTCGAGGGTGCTGTGCAGCGAGGGCCGGCCGGTGGCCAGGCAGCGGACGGGAGGCGTGGACTGCGGATAGTGGTCCACCTCTCCCGGCTGGATCACCGCCTCGGGCGCGCCGGGCAGGACGGACCGCTGGGCGGCGCGGCGCAGGGCGACGGTGCCGGCACCGGTGCCCGTGCCGTCGCCGGTGCGTCTCGGCTCGACACCGCGGAACAGGGAGTCCAGCAGGTCGATGGTGACGAAGTCGGCCAGTCGGCCCACCGTCACATCGGCCATCTCCTGCGCTGTGCGCATCACGTCCAGCGTGCTGCCGACCCGCGTGCTGACGTCGTTCAGCAGGGCGAGCCGCTCCCGGGCCAGGTGCTGTTCGGTGACGTCCAGCGCGGACAGTTGCAGACGCCGTACCCGGCCCGAGGGGGCCTTGATCGGGGACACGGCCACGGACCAGACCCGCTCGCGCGCCTGGGCCCGGGCCCTGCCCCGCACGAGGAACTGTTCGGGCTCCCCCGTCGCGAACACCCGGCGCATGCCGCCCTCGACCGTCCGGCAGGCGTGGGGCGGCAGGACCTCGGTGATCCGCCGGCCCCGCATCTGCTCTTCGCTGAAGCCCAGTTCGCGTGCGGCTCCGGCGCTCGCCCGCACCGCCCGCAGCCCGGAGTCGAACACCATGACCGGCAGGTGGCTCTGCGCGAACGCCTCCTCCGTCGTCTCCCGGTCCGGTCGCGGCCGCTCCGGCGCCGTGAGCAGCAGGAGATACTGGGCCTCGCCCCGGCCGTCGCACGACGGGTACGTCCGCAGCCGCACGGCCACGTGCGGTCCGTCCCGGTGCCGGAGCGAAACGACCTCGCTCGGTCCGGCCAGGACGGCGGAGAGATCCTTCTCGGCGCGCTCGTCGGGATCGAGCAGAACGGTCACGGGACGCCCCACGACCTCCTGGTACGGGTAGCCCAGCAGACGCTCGGCGCCCGCGCTCCACCCCGTCACCATCCCCCGCACATCGACGACGGCCGTGGCGGCGTCCACCGGATCCGGGTACTCGCCGGAGCCGTTGCCGAGTGGGGTGGCACCGTGCATGTCGATCATCGTCCATTCCGCCCCGTGGACCATGGCCCCGGGGACACCAGCCCAGGGGCAGCCGGCGCGCGAAGCGTCCCGCCACACCGCGCCGACACACCTACCCCCACTTCTACCGCCCTTCGCTCCCACGCGCGCGCCCGGACGCCACGCCGATGTCCGTGGCGCCGGCCTGGCACCTGCGCCAGAACATCGCCGGCGAGGAGTGATGTCACGTTCGGGGCCTCCCCGGTGTCTTCATGTCGAACCGGCATACAGACATGGCAGACACAGGTGGAGGACATCATGGCGCTACGCCTTCCGAAGGCCGAGCTCCCCGCCGAACTCGAGGCGAGCATGGTCCAGCAGTTCGGGGCCGTGCCCGAGAACGTGGAGGTGTTGTGGCACAGCCCCGACGTCACCCGGGACAACCTGGAGCTCGGCGGCAGGGTGGCCGCGTGGGACGCGGCCGACGCGAGCCTGAAGTCGTTCGCGCACATGGCCGTCGCGGCACAGGTCGGGTGCGGTTGGTGCCTCGACGCCGGCTACTTCCAGGCGCGGAACCAGAACCTGGACCTGGCCAAGGCGAGCCAGGTGCCGCGCTGGCGGGAGGCCGAGGTGTTCACGCCGCTGGAGCGGGACGTGATGGAGTACGCCGAGGCCATGACGAACACGCCGCCGACGGTCACCGACGAGCAGTACGCGGCTCTGCTGGAGCGGCTGGGCCCGGCGGCGATGGTCGAGCTGACCGCGTACATCGGTTTCGTCAATCTCGCGACGAGGGCCAACGTGGCGAACGGCGTCACGTCACAGGGCTTCTCCGACGCCTGCGAGATCCCGCTCGCGGCGCGCGGTGAGAAGCCCGCCGCGCCGTCCGCGTCATGACCGACGACCCGTTCGTCGCCCACCGCAGCCTGCTGTTCACGGTCGCCTACGAGATGCTCGGCTCGGCGGCCGACGCCGAGGACGTGCTCCAGGAGTCCTGGCTGCGGTGGGCCGGCGTCGACCGCTCTCAGGTGCGTGACCCGCGCGCGTACCTCGTGCGGGCCGTCACCCGGCAGGCGCTCAACCGCCTGCGTGCGCTGTCGCGCAGCCGCGAGGACTACGTCGGCGAGTGGCTGCCGGAACCGCTGCTGACCAGCCCCGATGTAGCCGAGGACGTCGAACTCGCGGAGAGCGTGTCGATCGCGATACTGACCGTGCTGGAGACGCTCGGGCCCGTGGAGCGTGCGGTGTTCGTGCTCCGCGAGGTCTTCGACATGCCGTACGGCGAGATCGCCGAGGCCGTCGGGAAGTCCGTGCCCGCGGTGCGGCAGATCGCGCGGCGGGCACGCGAGCACGTGGCGGCCCGTCGGCCCCGGATGCGGGTGAGCCGTTCGGAGCAGCGGGCGGTGGTGGAGCGGTTCCTGGCGGCGCTGCGCACCGGGCGGCTGCAGGACCTGATGGAGGTCATGGCGCCCGACGTGGTGCTGATCAGCGACGGCGGCGGACTGGCGGCGGCCGCGCTCGCTCCGGTCCACGGGGCCGAGGCCGTGGCGGCGCTGCTGGCGCGCACGGACCGGGCCGCGTTCGAGACGACGGCCGTATGGCTCAACGGCGCCCCCGCGGCCCGGGTCGAGGCCGAGGGCCGGCCGGCGGCGGTGAGTGTCGTGGTGGAGAACGGCCGGGTCACCCGGATCTACGCGACGGCGAACCCGCGGAAGCTGACACGGCTGGACGATCTGGTCGAGCTCGCCAGGTGATCCGTGGCCGCGCGTGTGCGGGGTGAGCGGTCCGGCCGGACCGCTCATGCCGCGGGTCTTGCCGCCCGGTGTGCGGCAACGGCCATGACGACCACGGACGTCAGGGTGAGCCCGGCGCCGACGTGGAGGGGCGCGGTGTAGCCGAGTCCCGCGGTGATGGCCAGACCGCCGAGCCAGGCGCCGAGGGCGTTGCCGACGTTGGAGGCGGACACGTTCGCGCTGGCGGCCAGGGCGGCTCCGTGCGCGAAGTCGGTCACGCGGGTGATCATGCCGGGCACGCCGGCGAACCCTGACACCCCCATCAGGAACGTCAGGGTCACCGTCGCGACGGGGCTGTCGGCCAGCAGGCCGAACACCGCCAGGACGACGGTGAGTCCGAGCAGGGCGAGGACCAGGGCACGGTCACGGTCGTGGTCGGCCGCCCGTCCGCCGATCACGTTCCCGACGACCAGTCCGATGCCGTACACCATCAGCAACCAGGAGACGTCCCCCGGGGAGAATCCGCCGACCTCGGTGTAGGTGTAGGCGATGTAGCTGAACGCGCCGAACATCCCGCCGTAGCCGAGCGCGGTGGCCGTCAGGGTGAGCCAGACCTGAGCCGACCGGAAGGCGCGAAGCTGGGCCCGCAGGCCGCTCGGCGGACCCGAACCGCCCTGCGGTGTCTGACCCGCCCACCCGGGGACGAGGGCGACGATGCCCGCCAGCGCCAGCACGCCGATCGCGGTGACCGCCCAGAACGCCGCCCGCCAGCCCCAGCGCTCCCCGATCCACGCGCCGAACGGCACCCCCAGCACGTTCGCGACGGTGAGTCCGGCGAACATGACCGCCACCGCGCGGGACTTGCGCTCGGGCGCGACCAGGCTGCGCGCGACCAGCGAGCCGATGCCGAAGAACGAGCCGTGGCACAGCGCCGCGACGATCCGGCCGAGCAGCATCACCGGATAGCTCGGCGCCACGGCGGACAGCAGGTTGCCCACGACGAACAGCGCCACCAGGCCCACCAGGACCGCCTTGCGGGGCAGTCGCGCCGTCGCCGCGGTCAGGACGAGCGCGCCGATCGCGACGCTCAGCGCGTATCCGGAGATCAGCCGGCCCGCCGCCGCCTCGGACACCGCGAAGCTCGACGCCACCTGCGGCAGCAGCCCGGCGATCAGGAACTCGGTCAGGCCGATGCCGAAGCCGCCGAGTGCCAGCGCGATCAGTCCACTTGGCGTCCGTCGCCGTTCGTGCGGGCGGTTGCGTAGGACGAAGTCCGTGTCCGCGGCGCCGAATTCGCTCATGCGTCCACCGTCGCCCGTGACAGCGCGTCCCGCCCATGGACAAAGATCGGCGGCGCTTGGACGAAAGTCGTGCCCCGGGCGGCGGGTGAATTCCCTGCGCGCCGCCGCGGGTGGCCCCGTGCGGCGGGCGCAAGCTGGAGGCGTGCGCAACGGTGGGCGAGAGGTGAGCGGCGGGTGGCGGGCGTGTCTGCTCGGCGGTGCGGTGTTCGCCGTGGGAATGGCGGGCACCACGCTGCCGACGCCCCTGTACGGCCACTACCAGGAGGAGTTCGGCTTCTCCGAGCTGACGGTCACCGTAGTGTACGCCGTGTACGCCTTCGCGGTGATCGGTGTGCTGCTGCTCGCGGGCAACGCCTCGGACGCCGTGGGCAGGCGGCCGGTGATCGTTTCGGCCCTGGGCTGTGCCGCCGCGAGTGCCGTCTGCTTCCTGAGCGCCTCGGCGCTGGGCTGGCTGTATGTGGGCCGGCTGCTGTCGGGGCTGTCCGCCGGTCTGCTCACGGGGGCCGCCACGGCGTATGTGATGGAGCTGGCGCCGCGTGGCGGCGCCGCCCGGGCCACGTTCGTCGCGACCGCCGCCAACATGGGCGGACTGGGCTGCGGTCCGCTGCTCGCCGGGGTGCTGGCGCAGTACGCTCCCTGGCCGCTGTATCTGCCGTTCGTCGTGCACCTCGCTCTGGCGGTCTGCTCGGTCGCCGTGGTGCTGTCGCTTCCGGAGACCGTGCGGGAGCGGCGGCCGCTGAGCACCGTACGGCCGCAGCGGCCCAGCCTGCCGCCGCAGGTGCGGTCGGTGTTCGGTCCGGCGGCCACCGCCTCCTTCGTGGGTTTCGCCCTGTTCGGCGTGTTCACCTCGGTCAGCCCGGCGTTCCTCGCCGAGTCCCTGCACGAGCGCAACCACGCCGTGAGCGGGCTGGTCGTGGCGATGGCCTTCTTCGCCTCGACCGCCGGGCAACTGGCCGTCGGCCGGGTCGGGGTGAGCCGGGCGCTGCCGCTGGGCTGCGCGGCACTCCTCGTCGGGCTGGCGCTGCTCGCCGGGGCGCTGTGGTGGGACCTGCTGCCGCTGGTGGTGGCGAGCGCGATCGTCGGCGGGAGCGGTCAGGGGCTTTCGTTTCGCGCGGCGCTGTCCGCGGTGACCGATGCCTCGCCGGCGGACCGGCGGGCGGCGGTGATCTCGACGCTGTTCGTGGTGGCGTACGGGGGTATCTCGCTGCCGGTCGTCGGGGTGGGGGTGCTGACGGGTCCGATCGGGCTGGAGGGGGCGGGCCTGGTGTTCATCGCCTGCATGACCGTCCTGGTCCTGACGGCCGCCGGCTATCTGGTCCGGCGGCCGGTGCCGGTGCGGGCGTGAGCCCCGGCCCGTGAGGCCGTGGGAGACCTACGCGATCTCCGGCAGGGCGGCGAGCCAGTCGGTCAGCAGCCGGTTGGTCTCCTGCGGGCGTTCCTGCTGGATCCAGTGGCCGCAGCCGTCGAGGAGGTGCGAGGAACGCAGACCGGGCAGGGTCGTGGGGTAGGCCTTGATCGCGTCGGCCAGCCAGGTGGTGGAGGCGTCGAGCGCGCCGCCGAGGAACAGCGAGGGCTGGGTGAGGGGGGCGCCGGTGTGGTCGGCCAGGTCGGCCCAGTCGCGGTCCATGTTCCGGTAACGGTTGAGGGCCCCGGTCATGCCGGTGCGCTCGAACTCCCCCGCGTAGACGTCCAGGTCGGACTCCGCCAGCCAGGCGGGCGGCCGCCCGGCGGGGAAGCGGTCGCGCAGTGTGCCGCCGTGGGCGACGAAGTGCGGGTCGGGGGCGCCGGGTCCCGGCATGGTGTCGGCGGACAGGGCGGCGTAGAAGCCCGCGAGCCAGCCGCGGACGTCGGGCTCGATCTCGGCCTCGGCACGCCCCGGCTGCTGGAAGTAGGAGACGTAGAACTCCTCCGGGCCGCCCATCCGCGCGAACGCCTCGCTCGGTTTCGGACCGCCGGGCGGGGTGTAGGGCACGCTCAGCAGCCCGACCGCGTGGAACACTTCGGGGTGCAGCAGAGCGGAGGTGGCGGCGATGGTCGCGCCCCAGTCGTGCCCCACGATGACCGCCGACCGCTCGCCGAGCGCCTCCACCACGGCGACGTTGTCCGCCACCAGCTCCAGCATCCGGTAGGCGTCGAGCGCCTCAGGCTTGGCGGAGCGGCCGTATCCGCGCACGTCGACGGCGACCGCGCGGTATCCGGCCGCCGCCAGCGCGGGGAGCTGGTGGCGCCACGAGTACCAGCACTCGGGGAAGCCGTGCACCAGGAGGACCAGGGGTCCGGCTCCCTGTTCGGCGAGGTGGATCCGGCCGGCGGGAGCCGGTACCAGGCGGTGGATGACGTCCGTTGCACGGGCGGCGTGGGGCATGTTTCCTCCGGGGCTGCGCGGGGTTCCGTCATCCTGCGTCGGCAGGGAGGAGCGTCGCGAGTCTCCTTGCCGATTCGGCAAAGTCGCAGGTCCGGCCTCCCGGCCTCGCCGTCCCACCTCCAGGTCCGCCCCCCGGCCGCGCCCGACCACCTCCAGGTCCGGCCCCCCGGCCGCGCCCACCCACCTCCCGATCCCGCACGTCCTGCCCGTCAACCGCCCCCGGTGAGGTCCGTGTCGGCACCCGCCGACAGTGCCCGGCGCAGGCATCCGGCGAGTTGGCCGGCGATCGTGCCGTCCGGGTCGAGACGGGGGTTGAAGATCGTGACGTCCAGCCCTACGGCTCTCGGCTCGCCCAGTGCCGTGCTCAGCACGCCCTCCAGTTCCCGCCAGGTCAGCCCGTCCGGCTGTCGGTAGTCGACGGCGGGCATGATCGCGTCGTCCAGGACGTCGACGTCGAGGTGCACCCAGAACTCGTAGATCGCAGCGGCGGTGAGCCGGTCGACGGCCCGGCGCGCGGCACGGTCCGCACCGGACTCGCGGACACCGTCGAGGTCGATCGCGTGCAGCCCGGCCGGCAGGGGCTGACTTCCGGCCCGGGCGGAGTCGTCCGCGTCACGGAAGCCGAGGGCCACGACGTCCTCGTCCCGCACCAGGGGCCCGCGGCCCTCCAGGTCGGTGAGCAGCCCGGGGCCGCGGCCGGTGGCCAGGGCGAGTTCCATCGAGGCCGCTTCGCCGTACGGCTCGGCCGAGGGCTGGTAGAAGTCGGTGTGGCCGTCGAGGAACAGCAGTCCGGGGCGTCCGCGGCGGCGCAGGGCGAGGAGGTTGCCGAGCAGGACGGTGCAGTCGCCGCCGAGGACGACCGGGAAGCGGCCGGCGTCGAGGACGTCGCCGACGGCGTCGGCCAGTCGGACCGAGTACTCGGCGATGCCGCGCGGGTTGAGCACGCCCGTGTCGGCGTCGCGTGTCGGATCGTATGCCGGTGGCTCGATCCGGCCCGCCCGTACCGCGTCGAGATCGGTGAGCAGACCGGCGTCCAGGAGAGCCGCCGGCAGCTCCTGGACTCCGGACGGCCGCAGGCCCAGCACGGACGGTGCCTCGATGATCGCGAGTCGCCGCATGTCCGGCCCCTTTCCGGCGCTGTCTGCCGTCCCGTACTCCATCTGTGCCACATCCACCGGGCCGACACCACTCGTGGCCTTAGCAGACATTCCCGGGCCCGGCCTCCGTCTGGCCGGATCTGATCCCTGTGTGACCGGAGTCCAACCCTCGTGATGCAAAGTTCAACCGCTACCGACGGTAAACGCTTGCTTTTGCACTCTCCTGCCACGTACACCTAGCTCCACAACAGGCCATGACTCAGGGGGGAGTTGGCTTATGCAAGGCACGGTTGACGGGTTCCGCTACGGTGCGGTGACCCCGGTGGCGGCCTATCTGATGGCTTGCCTGGGAGGGGCGTTGGGGCTGCGGTGCATCGTGCGGACCCTGCTCGGCGGACAGTCGTGGAAGCCGGGCTGGCTGGCGCTCGGTGCCGCCTCGATCGGCTGCGGCATCTGGACGATGCACTTCATCGCCATGATCGGCTTCCAGGTCGAGGAGACCCGGATCCGGTACGACACGGGGCTGACCGTCCTCAGCCTGGCCGTGGCGATCTTCGTCGTCGGCATCGGCGTGTTCATGGTCGGCTATCTCGGCGCCGGGCGGGCCGCGCTGACCGGAGCGGGGGTGATCACCGGGCTCGGGGTGGCGGCCATGCACTATCTGGGAATGGCGGCGCTGCGGCTCGACGGTGACATCGAGTACGACGCGTTCACCGTCGGGCTCTCCGTCCTGATCGCGATCGTCGCCGCGACCGCCGCGCTGTGGGCGGCCGTGACCATCCGCGGATTCCTGACCAGCCTCGGGGCGAGCCTCGTCATGGGAGTGGCCGTCTCCGGGATGCACTACACGGGCATGGCGGCCGTCAGTGTGCACCTGCACGGCACGACGGGCGCGTCGTGGGCCGGGGACTCGCCCAGCTCGCTGCTGCTGCCCATGCTGCTGGGGCCGATCATCTTCCTCCTGCTGGCCGGAGTGGTGGTGATGTTCGACCCGCTCCTGGTGCTCGGCGACGGCGAGAGGAGCCGCTCCGGCACGGACCGGGGCCGACGGGACGGACCGAGCGGGGCCGCGGCCCAACAGCCGCGCCACGACTCGGGGTTCGGGGCATCCGGCGACACGCCGGAGCCACGCCGCAAGCCCTACGCCCGCAAGTGGTGACCGGGGCGGGGGCCGGCCGACGCACGGCGCCCCGGCTCCCCCTCTCGCCGTTCTCTAGATCATTGTTACGGTGCACCGGTGTCTGATTCCTCACGCGATACCGCCGAGGGCGCCGGCTGGGGCGCCACCGAACTCGGCACGTACAAGCGGCTGATGCCGCCCAAGGTCGAGAAGATCTCGTGGCTCGACCCCCGGATGCTGTGGGCCGCGCGCAACGGCGTGCTGGCGTCCTGGTTCGGGGACCCCACGGGCCGTACCCGCAGCCGCTGGGTGGCGCAGCGCACGGCCGCCGGCGCACCCGCCGACAAGGTGATCCGGCGGGACGACCCCGACCGGTTCTCGTTCCTCGTCATCGGTGACACCGGCGAGGGCGACGATCCCCAATACGCCGTGGTGCCCGGGCTTCTGAAGGTGGGTCAGGACACCAGGTTCACGGTCCTCACCAGCGATGTGATCTACCCGGTCGGCAGTGCCGACGAATACGGCACCAAGTTCTTCCGGCCCTACCAGGATTATCAGGCGCCCATCTACGCGATACCGGGCAACCACGACTGGTACGAGGACCTCGGCGCGTTCATGCGCGTCTTCTGCGACGACGCCCCGCCCCTGGCCCCGGAGCCCGCGCCGCGCCCGTTCAGCCGGGCCCGGCTGCGGGAGCTGCTGTGGCACCGGCCGCGCAAGGGTGACGGCCAACGGCTGGACGAGGCCAGGAAGCTGCGGTCGGCCGCCGCCCAACAGGCCGCCCAGCCGGGGCCGTACTGGGCGATCGACGCCGGGCCGGTGCGGCTGATAGCCATCGACACCGGGCTGCTCGGCACGCTCGACGCCGAGCAGGGCGCGTGGCTGCGCGAGGTCTCCAAGGACCCGCGTCCGAAGATCCTCATCACGGGCTCGCCCCTGTACGTGGACGGCGAACACCACCCCTGCGAGATCGAGGGCGGCGGCACCGTCGACGACATCGTCCGCGACCCGGCCCACCGCTATGTCGCGGCGATAGGAGGCGACATCCACAACTACCAGCGCTATCCGGTCCAGGTGGACGGCCGCACGATCCAGTACGTCGTCTCGGGCGGCGGCGGCGCGTTCATGCACGCCACGCACACCATCCCCCGGGTCGACATCGCGAACGTCACCGAGAAGGAGTTCCGCTGCTATCCGCTGCGCGGCGACTCCCTGGCCTTCTACAGCACGCTCTACGGCCGCCGGCTGCGCCTGCGCCGCTTCTTCACGCTGACCGAGGCGCAGGCCACGGCCGTCATCGCCGAACGGCTGGAGATCCAACCGGGTCGCGCGGCGGCCCCGGACGCCCGCATCACATGGCGCACGCGGCTGGTCGCGGGCCTGCTGGGCACCGGACGCCGCCCCGACCGGGCCAAGCGGTTCCGCCTTCCCGTGCGCAAGATCTACACGTCGCTGTTCTCCCCGAGCTCGGCGACGTACAGCCCGCCGTTCTTCAAGCAGTTCCTCCGCCTCGACGTCACTCCGGAGACGGTCCGTCTGCGCTGCTACGCCGCGACGGGCAACCGCGCCCAGGAGCTGCGACCGCCGGTCGAGGACGAGGTGACGATCCCGCTGATCTGAGCGCGGCGATCCGGGCGTGAGCGTGGCTACCGGGCTCGGCCCGGCCGCGGGTCGGCGTCCGGGACGATGACCCGGTCGAGCAGGTGCAGCGGGGCGGCCCGCACCCCGGCCGCCTCGGTCGCGTCCCAGTGGGCGAGGGCCCGGGGCAGGTCGACCAGGCCGTGTGTCAGGGGGAGTTCGGTCCCTGGCCGGCCGAGAGCTCCGAGGTGGGCGTGGAGCAGTGACTCCAGCCGGCACGAGGCCAGGGTGCCCTTGATGCCGGGCCGCATGGCGAAGCCCGCGCTCGCCACGTCCGGCAGGTCGTCGCCGAGCCGGGTCCGAGTGAAGTCGAGGGCCAGCAGGCCGCCTCCGACGACCAGGACGTCCCGCTGCCGGATCGTCCGGTCCAGGGCGCTCGCGGTGTCGAAGCAGTGCGGGAAGGAGTCGTCGACCACGATCGTGCCGGGGCGCAGCCGATCGACGTCCAGGAGGTTCGTCGCGCCGCTGACGGCGGTGACGATCACGTCGGCCGCGTAGCAGGCTGCGGGCAGCATCGGTCCCGACTCGACGACCTGGATCCGCGTCGCCGGGTACTCGGACGCCAGCTCCGCCGCCAGCCGCTGAAGTCGCGCGGTGCTGCCGGGCAGGTCGCACAGCAGCAGCCCGGCCGGCGGGCGGGGAGCCGTCGCCAGCAGCAGTCGTAGCGACGAGGTGCCGATCGAGCCGCAGCCGACGACGGCGAGGGACAGCTCGTCGAGACGGCGGCCGGTCGCCGTGAGCGCGGCCTGGACGGTCTTCACGACGGCGACGGTCGTCGAGGCGTGTCCGGTGGTGATCGCCGCGTCGGTGGTGGTCTCCCGCAGGACGTCGTAGCCGTAGCCGGTGAGCGCCGGGATCATGCCCGCGAGCGAGACGCAGCCCGCGCCCAGTGCGGCGGCGTGCTCGACGGCGCGGGCGGTGCGGGCGGCCAGGTCGCCGGCCGGGGCCAGTTCGTCGGCGAAGAGCGGGAGGGCGACGAAGCCCGAGTCACCGAGCGCGGTCCCGGTCTCCTCCAGCAGACGGGCGCGGCCGTCCGGGAAGAGGAGGGAACGGATCTCCTCCCGGCCGAGCCCGGGGCTGTCGTGCGCAAGCCCCGCGAGAGCGGCGAGGTGCTGCGGCGCCGGCAGGTATCCGACGAGCGCGGCGTCGAGCCGCGGTCGCCGACGGCGGCCGGGGCCGCGCACGGCCTGGCCGAGCTGCCTGCGCATGTCCTCGGCGAACCCGGTCACCTCACCGGCGGTGAGGGCGGCCGCCGAGGCCCGCACCGTGACGCGCAGGCCCGCACCGTCCGCCAACGGCCGCACGGCCAGGAACACATCGGTGCCGAGCGGCGGCGGGGCGAGCGAGGTGTCGGACTCGTCGGGGTGCAGTGACAGGCTGCCGCCCGTCTCGGCGCCCAGGGAGGTGAAGTCGAGGAAGGTGAAGAAGAACTGGGCGTGGCTCGGCAGTCCCGCCGCCGTGCGCAGCTCGCTGGGCCCTTCGGCCCGGGCCAGCTCCGCCTCGGCCGCCAGCCGCCGCAGGTCGTCCGCAAAGGCGTCGCCCCGCAGTGCGGGGCGCAGTGCCACCGCCTCCGCGAACGGGCCGAACACCCGATGCGCGTCCGCCGTGGACTCCTCGCGTCCGGTGACGGCGAGTCCGAGCATCAGGTCGCGCTGCCCGGTGAGTTCGGCGAGGACGCGGTGGTACGCGGTGAGCAGCGGCGCGTACAGCGTGCGGTGGGCCGCTCGGGCGAGTCTGCGCAACCCGCCGGTCGTGGCCGGGTCCACGGTGAATCCGGCGGTGTGGAAGGCCGGTTGCGGGTCGGTGCCCTCGGTGGCCGGCCGGCGCAGCACGGGTGGCGTGTAGGGCGCGCGGAGACGGGCGCGGTACGACTCGGCCTCGGGTCCGTGCGGGCGTGGCCGTACGGCGGACCGGGTGACGTGATCGCGGAAGGTGCTGTCGAGCGGCGGCAGCCCGTGCGGCAGCCCTCGGTCGAGGTGGTCGTAGGCGGTGAGCAGTTCCCTGGTGAGGAGGGCGGCACTGTAGCCGTCGCCGATGAGGTGGTGGGCGTGGACGAGGAGGACGTGCTCGGCGGGAGTCACCGTGAACAGCCGCATCCGGAGCAACGGCCAGGCCCAGGGCTCCAGTCGGCGCCGCGCCTCCTCGGCGATGCGCCGCTCCAGCAGGCCGGGGTGTGCGAGGGTCTCCGTCTCGACGGGCAGGCGCAGCGAGTCGGGCAGCTCCTGCTGTACGGGCGGGCGGGCACCCGCGGGGAAGACGGTGCGCAGCATCGGATGCCGGGCCACCAGGACGTCCACGGCGCGCTGGAGGACGTCCGGGCGCAGTGGCCCGCTCAGCCGGAACCGGGCGAGCCAACCGGTGCCCGCCTCGGGGGCGATGGTCTCGGCGAGCAGGAAGCCCCGCTGGGAGGGCGTGAGGGGATAGGGATCCGCGGACCGCACGGTGGCGGGGGCCGGGTCCGGCGCGGAGGTCGGGTCCGGCGCGGGAGTCGGGTCCGGCGCGGGAGTCGCGGCGGCGCTGTCGAGGGCCGTCGCGAGGGCGCCGAGCGTGCGGTGGGTGTAGACGGTCGTGGGCCGTGGGACCACGGGAAGCTCCTCGCGCAGGCGGGCGAAGAGCTCCAGCACCAGGATGGAGTCGCCGCCGAGGTCGAAGAAGTCGTCCTCACGGGTGACGTGGGGTGCGTCGAGCAGGGCCGCCCAGAGGCGCGCCACCGTGTGCTCGGTGGGGGTGGCGGGCGGGGTTCCGGACTCGGGGGCGGCGGTGTCGGCCTCTGCCGAGGCGCCCTCGCCGGCCGTCGGCAGCCGGTTGCGGTCGATCTTGCCGGTGCCGGTCAGGGGCATCGACGCGAGCGTGTGGATGCGTCCGGGCAGCATGTACGGCGGCAGCGCGCGGGACAGGAAGGCGCGCACCTCGCGCGTGTCCGGCTCGGCCGCCGCGGTCCGGGGTTCGAGGTACGCCTCCAGGCGGCCGTCGACGAGCAGTACGGCGGCACGGGCGACGTCCGGGTGGGTGAGCAGCGCGGCCTCTACCTCGCCGAGTTCCACTCGGTGGCCGCGGACCTTGACCTGGTCGTCGAGACGGCCGAGGAACTCCAGTACACCGTCCGGGCTGTGCCGGACCCGGTCACCGCTGCGATACCAGCGGCGACCGTCGCGCTCGACGAAGGCCTCCGCGGTGAGCTGCGGCTCGTGGAGGTAGCCCGGGGTCAGCCCGGTTCCGGCGATGAGCAGTTCACCGGCCTCGCCGGGAGCGCAGGGGCGTCCGTCCTCGGTGACGACGGCCAGTTCGGTCCCGGCCACGGGACGGCCGATGGGCAACTGCCGTACGTCGTCGGCGGGCCGGGTGTCGATGATGTGGCAGGTGGCGTTGATGGTGGCCTCGGTGGGCCCGTACAGGTTGGCGATCCTGTGCCCCGCCGCGCCCCCGCATGTGTCGAGCAGGTCGAACCACCGGCGTACGTGCGCGGCGGGCAGCGCCTCCCCGCCTACGTGCACCCAGCGCAGTGCCGACAGGTCCGGGGGTGTCCCGTCCCGCCTTGCCCGGGTCTCGGCGGCGGTCAGCAGCCGCTCCCACAGCGTCGGCACCGAGCTCCACACCGTGATCCGGTCGTCGACGAGGCGGTCCAGGAGCGCCTCGGGGTCGCGCAGCAGGTCCCGGGTCAGGGTGTGGACGGTGGCGCCGGCCAGCAGCGGCGCCAGCAACTGGCGTACGGACGCGTCGAAGCAGACGGACGCGGTCTGCACGAGGTGGTCGCCGGGGCCGTAGCCGAAGGTGCTCAGGGACCAGTCGAGGTAGGTGAGCATGGAGCGGTGGGTGATGGGGACCGCCTTGGGGCGGCCCGTGGAACCCGAGGTGAAGATCACGTAGGCGATGGCGTCCGGGTCGGCGGGTGGCTGCCCGACGGGGCTCGGCGAGACCGGGGACCGGTCGTCGGCCATGACCGGGGTGATGCCGTCCAGCGCGGTGGCCGCTGTGCGCGTCGCCGTGTGGCAGACCACTGTGGTGACGCCCGTGCGGGCCACCTGGTCCCGCATCCGGGCCACGGGATGGGTCGGGTCCAGCGGCACCCACCCGGCGCCCGCCCGAAGGATGCCCACCACGCCCACGACGGTGTCCGGGCCGGGATCGGTGAGCAGGCCGACCAGATCGCCCGGGCCTACGCCGCTCGCCCGCAGCCGGGAGGCGAGGGCGGTGGAGGCGGCGTCGAGTCGGGCGTAGGTGAGGGTGGTGCGGCCGGTGTGCACCGCGACGGCCGACGGAGTCGCGCGGAACCGGGCGGACAGCCGGTCGGCCACCCCCTCGGCGCGGTCCGGGGCGGACTGCTCGGCCGCCGCTCGCAGTTCGAGCGCGTACTCCTTTGCGAGGCGCTCTACGGTCTCGCGGCGGAAGAGGTGCGCGGGGTGGTTCCAGGAGAAGTGCAGGGTGTCGTCCGACTCCCAGCACAGCAGTCCCAGCCTGGTCGCCGCGGAGGCGGTGGCCGCCGCGGTCGGGGTCACGGTGACCGGCCAGTCGCGGCCATGGCTCACGGGGAAACGGGCGAAGCTGAACCCGGCCGGGGCGACCGTACGGGGCGCGGGGCCGGTGGCGGGCAGCAGCGCGGCGATGTCGGGGCTGGTGAGCGTCGCGTGGGACTCGGCCTCGCGCCAGCTGCGCCGCAGCCGCCGGGCCAGCGCGGTCACGGGCTCGTCCGGGTCGACGGTGACGAACACCGGGAGGGTGTCGGCGAGCGGACCGACGAGCCGGTCGATCCCGGGCAGCGGCGCCTCCCGCCGGGCACGCGCCACGTTCACGGCGACGGCCGGCTGTCCGCCCCAACGGGCCAGGCAGCGGCCGTAGACGGCGAGCAGCAGATGGAAGAGGGAGACGTCGTGCCGGGCCGCCACCTCGCGCAGCGTGGCCGTGAGCGACGCGTCGAGGGTCGACTGGTGGTGGGTGAGCGGCGGCGCCGGGAGGGCTTGCGGATCGCCGTCGTACGGCAGTGCCGCAGGCGTGTGCCCGGCGATGCGCTCACGCCAGTACCGCTGGTCCCGGATGAAGGCCGGGGAGCGGCGATCGGCGTCGACGAGGGCCGCGTAGTCGGCGAACTCGGTGGACAAGGGCGGGAGTTCGCCGGGGCGGCCGTGGGCGAGGGAGGTGTAGAGCGACCAGAGTTCCTCGCACAGCACCTTCAGGCTGAAGCCGTCCGCCGCGCTGTGGTGGACGACGAGGAGGAGGTGTGCTTCGTCGCGGTCGCGGACGAGGAGGGCACGGACGGGGTCTTCGACGGTCAGGTCGAAGGGACGGTTGTACAGCCGTTGTTCGAGCTCGGGCAGTGGTGGCGCGGCGGCGTCCGGCTCGTGCACCTCGTACCAGCGGGGCGCGGTGTCGGTGGGCCCGGCGGGCGCGATGAACTGGCGCGGAGGTGTGCCGTCCGCGGTGATCCGCAGACGCAGCATGGGGTGGCGGGCGGCGAGTCGGGCGAGGGCGCGGCCGAGGAGTCCGGGGTCGAGGGGGCCGCGGATGGTCTGGCGTATGCAGCCGTAGGCGGTGACGCCTTCGTAGAGGGCTTCGGTGGTGAGGAAGGCGAGTTGGAGGGGGGTGAGAGGGCTCGGAGGGTTCTCCTGGGCGCGGCTCACGGGGGCGGGCGTCTCGCGGGCCTCCGGGCTCTGTGTGCCGAGGTGGGTGGCCAGTTCGGCGACCGTGCGGTACTCGAAGAGCAGTGTGGCGGGCAGCGGAAGCCCGAGTTCCGTCTCCAGGCGGCGTGCGAGGTCGACGGCGGTGAGCGAGTCCAGGCCCAGTCCCAGGAACTGCTCGTCGTCGGCGATGTCCTCGGGGGCCCGGTGCAGGGCCTCGGCCAGCAGGCGGCGTATCAGGTCGGCGGTGCGGGCGGCGTCGGGGCCGGTGGCGACGGGGTGTCCCGCCACACTCGCGGTGGAGTGCCCCGGCGCCGGTGCGGGCGTCTCCGGGGCCGTCACCAGCACGTGAGCGGCCCCGGTCGCGACCGCCGCCCGCAGCCCCGCGATCGCGGCCCCCGGGGTCATGGGGCTCAGGCCGCGCGCACGCGGCGGTGCCCCGGCGGCCAGTCCCGTGTCGGCGACGGGCCCGAACCCGATCGACTGCCAGGGGCGGCCCGCCGCGCGCTCGGCGGCGGCGAAGGCGTCCAGGAAGGCGTTGGCGGCCGCGTAGTCGCCGAGTGCGCCCGCCAGGCCGGGCAGGACCGAGGAGACGGAGGAGAAGGCGACGCGTACGGCCGGTTCCTGACCGTGCCGGCGCAGCGCCTCGGCGAGCAGTGCCGTGCCACGCACCTTCGCGGCGAGCGTCCGCTCGATCTCCGCGTCGGACTTGGAGCGGAGCGAGCCGGGCCGGACCGTGCCGGCGGCGTGGAAGACCCCGTCCAGCGGGGGCAGTTCGGCGAACAGCGCCTCGACGGCCGCCTCGTCGGACACGTCGGCCGCGTGGTACCGGGCCGCCCGTGCGCCCCGGGCACGGAGTCCGGCGAGCAGGTCCTCGGGCAGGGTCGCGGAACGTCCGGTCAGGATCAGCTCGCACGCACCCCGGCCCGCCAGATCCCGCGCGAGTGCCGAACCGAGCCCTCCGGCTCCCCCGGTGATCAGATAGGTGCCGTCCGGCGGCAGTTCCCCGGGCCCGGTGGGAGCGTCCGCCGCGTCGTCGGGCGCGCGGCCGAGCCTGCGCCCGGACCGCCACGCGACGGCACCCCCGGCGCCGGACTCGTGGGCCGAGTACAACTCCCGCTCCAGGGCGTCGACTCGGGCGGCGAGCGTGTCGCCGGAGGACAGGTCGACGCCGCGGGCCGCGAGCCCTGGGTGTTCCTGCGGGAGTGCCAGCGCCAAGCCGTGCGGGAGTGCCTGCGCGGGGCTCGTCCGTTGCGTCGGCGTGCCGGTGACGTAGGCGTCCTCGGTGACCACCAGCAGACGGGAGCAGTCGGCGGGGAGGTGGTCGAGGGCGTGGCGCAGTGCGGTGACGGTGGCCTTCGTGGCGGCGTCGAGGTCGTGCGGGGCCTCGGCCTCCGCCAGCCATACGACGGTGTCCGCCGGCGCCGGTGCCTGGTCGTGAACCGCGTCGTCCATGACGACCGTCACCCCACGACCGGTGAGCCGCTCGCCCAGCGCCCGGCCGAGCGCCCGGTCGCCGCCGAGCAGCCGTACCACGCCAGGACCTTCGGCAGGCGTGAGTGGCGCCGCCCGCCAATCGAGGCGCCGCACCACGGGCACCGCGTCGGCCCTGCGCGGCCAGTGGCGGCTGCGTCGGAAGGGGTACGTCGGCACCGGCACCCGCGGCCGCCCGGCAGCCGGGGTCGTCCGGTCCAGGGCCGTTCCGCGTGCCCACAGCCGACCGGCCGTCTCCAGCAGGGCCCGTGGTGTCGCACCTGTCGCCGAGGAGGGTCCCGTCGACAACACCTCCACGTCACCGGCGCCCTGCGGGCCGGCGACCGCCCGGACCGCCGCACCGAGGGTGTCCCCCGGGCCGAGCTCGACGAAAGTGTCGTAGCCCTCGTCCAGGAGGCGCTCCACCGCCGCCCCGAACCGCACCGGCTCGACCGCGTGCCGCTGCCAGTAGGCGGGGGTGAGACCGGGCCGCCACTCGCCGGTGACCGTGCTGAGCATCGGCACGGCCGACGGTTTCACCGTCAGTGTCCTGGCGGCGTCCCGCAGCGGATCGAGGGCCGGTTCCAGCAGCGGTGAGTGGAAGGCATGGGACACCCGGAGCCTCCGCGTGGCCACGCCGCGCCTCGTCAGCTCCGTGACGGCACGGTCCACGGCGTCCTCGGCGCCCGAAATCACCACCTGCGCGGGCCCGTTGACGGCGGCGATGCTCACCGACCCGGCGAACTCCGCGACGGTGTCCTCGTCCCCTCGCACCGCGGCCATGGCTCCGGGGAGGGCCAGCTCGCCCACCAGCCGCCCGCGCCGCGCGGCGAACCCGACCGCCTCGGCCAGGCTCAGCGAACCGGCGACACACGCCGCCGCGATCTCGCCCACACTGTGCCCGGCGACCGCGTCGGCGGACACGCCCCACTCCCCCAGCTGCCGGGCCAGCCCCACCCCGAACGCGACGAGCAGCGGCTGAGCCACCTCCGTCCGCGCCAACTCTCCGGGAGCCACACGGGGATCGAGGCACCACTCGGCGAGCGAGCGCCCGAGCACGGGCCCCGTCAGCGACGATGCCTCGTCCAGAACCGCACGGAACGCCGGAGCCGACCGGTACAGGGCTCTGCCCTGGCCGGGTGTCTGGGCGCCCTGGCCCGGCAGCAGGAACACCGTGCGGGGCCGGGTCCGCGCCACCGTGAAGTCCGCCGGGCGGGCGGCCTGGAGGCGGTCCGCGAGGTCGCCGTCGGCGACCACGGCGAGACGGTGACGGCCGTCGTCCCGGGCGGTGTTGACGGTGGCGCAGATGTCCGCCTCCCGCAGGGACGGGTGCCCGCGGACGTGCACGGCCAGGTCTGCGGTGGCCGCCCGGAGCGCGTCGGCGCTGTGGGCCGACAGCGTGAGCAGGTGCGGGCCGTCGGCGGGCGGCGTCGGGGAGGTCGTCCGTCCGGGTGGCTCCTCCAGGACGGCGTGGGCGTTGGTGCCGCCGAAGCCGAAGGCGTTGACGCCCGCGATCAGGGGCCCTGGGGCCTGCCATTCCCGCCGCTCGGTGACGAGTCGGAAGCCGGGGGCGACGCGTTCCAGGTAGGGCGCGGGCGGGGTGGTGTTCGGGGAGGGCGGGATCTGCCGGTGCCGGAGTGCCAGGATCGTCTTGACCAGGCTCGGCATGCCGGCGGCGTTGAGCAGGTGTCCGACGTTGGCCTTGACCGAGCCGAGCAGGCGCGGCCGTCCGTCCGCGCGGGGCGGGAAGGCGTGCCCGAGGGACTGGGCCTCGATGGGGTCGCCGACCGGGGTGCCGGTTCCGTGCGCCTCCACGTACGACACCGTGTCGGGGTCGATGCCGCACTCGCCGTATGCCTGGGTGATGACCTCGCGCTGGGTGCGCGGGTTCGGGGCGAGCAGGCTCAGCGACCGGCCGTCGTTGTTGACGGCGGTGCCCCGGACGAGGGCCAGCACCGGATCGCTGTCCCGCAGCGCGTCGTCGAGACGGGCCAGGACGAGGGCCGCTCCGCCCTCGCCGGGCACGATGCCGTCGGCGGCGGCGCCGAAGGGGCGGCTGCCGCCGGTCGGGGACAGTGCGCCGGCCCGGGCGAGCAGTCGGTGGCCGGTCGGGGTGAGGGCGAGTTGGACGCCGCCGACGACGGCTACGTCGCACTCGCCGCTCTGGAGGCTGCGCCGCGCCAGATGGAGGGCGACGAGCGCCGAGGAGCAGGCGGTGTCGACCGCGAGGGCGGGGCCGTCGAGGTCCAGTGTGTGGGAGAGGCGGGCGGCGATCAGGTTGGGCAGGTTGCCGGTGAGGGCGCCGGGATGGGCGGCCAGGTCGCCGCCGCCGGTCGAGGCGAGGATCTCGCGGTATCCGCTGTCGCCGACGGCGGCGAACACACCGACCCTGCGGCCGCTGCGACGCGCTCCCGCGTATCCGGCGCGCTCCAGGGCTTCGTGGGCCAGTTCCAGGAAGATCCGCGCCTGTGGGTCGGTGGCGCGGGCCTCCTCGTCGTCCATGCCGAAGCAGTCGGCGTCGAAGTGCGCGGGGTCGGGGAGGAAGGAGCCGAAGAGGTCGGGGGCGTCGTCCCATCGGTCCTCCGGTACGGCCGTCAGCGTGTCGCGGCCGGAGAGGAGCAACTCCCAGAACGCCTCGGGAGTTTGGGCGCCGGGGAAGCGGCAGGCCATGCCGAGGACGGCCACTGGCCCGTTCCCCGAGGGCTCGCCGGACGCCTTGGAGACCCGCCCCGCCACGGTCGCTCCGCCACCCTCCCCGGTCAGGGACAGCACATGCCGGGCCAGCGCAGCCACGGTGTCATGGTCGCGCAGTGCCCGGGGCTCCACCGTGACGGAGAAGGCGTCCTCGATACCGGCGATGACCGTCATCGCCTTCAGTGAGGAGCCTCCGAGGGCGAAGAAGCGGTCGTCCCGGTCGATGGCCGCCGGGGCGAGGTCCAGTGCCTGTGCCCAGATCCCCCGGATCGCCTCCTCGACGTCATGCCGTGAATGCGGCGCGTCCCTGCGCGGTCGGTCCTGCGCCCGCACCGCCGCCGCCAACCGCTCCTCGACGGCCGCGTAGGCACCCGCCTCGAACCGGTCCCGCATCAGCGCTCGCCGCAGCTTGCCGCTGGTCGTCCGGGGAAACGCCCCCGGTGGCAGGGGCAGCACCCGTACGTCGTCGTGGCCCAGTGCCTCGCGGACCCGGGCCGCCGCAGCGTCCAGCACCGGAAGTGCCGTGGCCAGGGCGGGTCTTGCCCATTGAACGAACACCACCACCCGGTCGCCCCCGGTGTCCGGATCGGGGGACCCGATCGCCGCCACCGTCCCCTCGGGCAGCCCCGGAGTGGCCGCGGCGGTCTCCTCCAGGTCGGGTGCGTGGAAGGTGCGGCCGCCGACGAACACGACGTCCTTGTGCCGGCCGGTGACGCACAGCCGGCCCTCGCTCAGGAAGCCCAGATCGCCCGTGCGCAGCCAGCCCTCGGAGAACGCGGACGCGCTCGCCTCGGGACTGCGGTGATAGCCGCGTGCGAGCTGCGGACCGCGCACCTCGACATGACCGACGCGCCGGTCGCCGAGAGCTTTGCCGGAGTCGTCGGTGACCCGGATCTCGCAGTCCGGGACGGGGCGGCCCACGTCCATGAACTCGACGGTGTCCGGGCCGGGTGCCGCGGGGACGGCCCTGCCTCGGCTCAGCGCCCCGCGCTCCAGGCGCAGGGGCGCGGCGACCTCCCCGAGCGGGGGCACCGTCACGGCGAGAGTGGACTCGGCCAGTCCGTACACGGGAAGCATGGCCGTGGAGTTCAGCCCGGCCGGCTCCGCCTTGGCGGTGAACTCCCGCCACACGCGCGGTGCGATGGGCTCGGCGCCCACGAGCATCAGGCGTACACCACTCAGGTCCAGTCGGTCCCAGGTGCCGGCCGGCACGCGCCGCACCGCGAGGGCGAGCGCGAAGTTCGCCGCCGACAGCAGGGTCGCCCGGTGCCGTGCCACCGACTCCAGCCACAGCGCCGGGCGCTTGGCGAAGGTGAGGGGTTCGAGCCGTATCTGCTTCAGACCGGCCGCCATGGGGACCAGATGGGTGCCGATCAGACCCATGTCGTGGAAGTACGGCATCCAGGTGGCCACGACGTCGTCGGGTGTGACGGCGGTGGCGGCGCGGATCTGGCGGAGGTTGGCGAGGACGGCCTGGTGGGTGAGTTCCACGCCCTTGGGGTCGCCGGTGCTGCCGGAGGAGAACTGGAGGAACGCCAGGTCCCGCGGGCTCCGGTGGGGCAGCGCGCGCAACGGGCGGGCCTCGCGCAGCGCGCCCAGCCGCAGGGCCCGCACCGGTTCCGGGAGTTCGGCGAACAGGTCCTCGCCGGCGTCGTCGACCAGGACGGCGGGCCGGCCGAGGAACTCCCACACCGGTGCGACCCGGCGCGGCTCCGGTGCGAGCGGGACGGGCACGAGCCCAGCGGCCAGCGCTCCCCAGAACATCGGCTGGAAGTTAGCGCCGAGGGTGGCGAGGAGCGGGACGGGGGTACCGGGCCGGAGTCCCGCCGCGCGCAGGCCGCCCGCCACGCGCAGTGCGTCGTCGCGGAGCTCGGCGAAGGTCACGGTGTGCTCGTCGCCGTCGCCTCGGACATGGACGACGACCTGGCCGGGGTGCTGCTCGGCGGCGCGCAGCAGTACGTCGAGGAGGGTGACAGCGGCAGGGGGCCCGGGAGTCGGCATGTGCTTCCTTCCTCGTCGCACGCGGCGAGGGGCACGCGGGCGCGCCCCGCCGGCGTCGGGTACCCGGCGGGAGCGTTGTCGATCATTCACCTGTACGACGACGAGTTTCGCCGAACGGTTCACCTGCGGGTCGAGTGGCCGGTTCCTCGAAGGGCGGCGCCGAGGTCGCCCAGATGCGTCGAGACCGGCCCCAGAGTGAGCAACCCGCTGCCCGCGCCCGCCAGTTCGTTCACCGCAGGCGAGAGGGCGGCCTGGGCGCGGGCCATGGTCTGCCGGTCGCGCAGGGCCAGTGCGGCACGGGCGGTGAGGCACCACAGGGCCTCCTGGAGGAGGTCGCGGGGCGGTTCGGGCGTCGCGCGGAGGGCGTCGAGGGCCTCGGCGCGGCGGCCCTGGTCGAGGAGGAGCAGGGGACGCGTCCAAGGGGCGTACGGGCCCCAGTCGGTGTGCTCGTCGAAGCGGAGCGGCATGGAGTGCCGCAGGCGCAGACACAGCAGCGCGAGGGGCGGCAGGCCGTGGGCGAGGCCGGGCATTCCGGCTCCGTCGAGCAGGGCGGTCGCGTCACGGTAGGCCGCCTCCACCTCGGCCATGGGTGCCCGGCCGGTGGCGTCCAGTCGCAGGGCGGCGTACCAGCCGGTGAACACGCCCACGAGCGGCCGTTCGTGCCGTGCGGCCAGTGCGTCGGCGGCGGCCGCGTGGTGGTCGGCGGTGGTGAAGTCCCCGAGGGCGCCGCGGGCTTGGAGGCGGACGAGGTGGCCCAGGATCTCGTACGTGGACAGCCCGTGCCGGGCCGCGAGCGCGATCAGCTCCGCGCCGATCGCGTCCCGGCGTGGCGCGAGCCCGGTGCGGTCGAAGCACTGCATGAAGGAGGCGTTGAGGGCGAACGCCAGCAGGGCCGGATCGTCGAGGCGGCGGGCGATCTCCTCGGCATGGCGGGCGGCCTGCGGGCCACGGGCGCTCCGGGTGCCGCGCGACTCCAGGGCGATGGTGGCGAGCAGCCGCGCCCGGTCCGTGGCTCGGGCCTGCCCCGGCAGGGCGGCCAGCGTGCGCTCGGCCGCCGCGACGACCTGTGCGGCCTGTTCCGGGTCGTCGAGGCGGGTCCAGATCGCCGGGACGTCGTAGGCGCCGATCACCCGCGCGGTCAGTTCGGCATCGCCCAGCTCCTCGGCGGCCGCGACGGCGGCGACCCGGTGCTCGCGGGCGGCCGGCAGTCCGCTGCCGCCGGTCATCGCGAGGTTGCGCAGCAGGCCGGTCGTGGACTCCAGGCGGGCGCGGGCGTCGGGGGCGACGGCGCGGTCGTAGGCGGCGGCGACCTGCTCCCAGACCCGGCCGGCCGGATTGTCCGGCGAGCGGCCGAGGCGGTCGGCCTGCCGGAGGATGTCCGTCTCCAGGGCGCGCAGCCCGGGGCCGGGGTCGATGCCCAGGTCGTCGGCCAGCAGCGTTCGCGCCCTGCGCAGGACGTCGAGGGCGTCGGCCTGACGGCCCGTGCGGTACAGGGCCAGGGCGAGCAGGCGCCAGGCGTTCTCGCGCCAGGGATGCTCGGCCGCGTGCGCCCGCAGGTCCGCGGCCACGCGGTCGGCCGGACCGAGGTCGAGCAGGGCCTCGGCCCGCAGTTCCACGGCGTGCAGGCGCAGCTCGGCCAGCCGACGGCTCTCGGCGCGGGCCCACGGCTGCTCGGCGAACTCCGCGTAGGCGGGCCCGCGCCACAGCCCGAGTGCCTCCTCCAGCCGTACGGTCGCCTCCTTCGGCGGGAGCGTCGCGGCGTCGGCGACGGTCCGCTCGAACCGCCACGCGTCGACCGCGTCCGGCGCGGCGCGCAGGGCGTAACCCGGGCCCTCGGTGACCAGCAGCCGGGCCGGAGTACGGGGCGGGCGGTCGGGTTCCAGGGCGCGGCGCAGGGCGGCGACGAAGGTGCGCACCGCTCCCACGGCGTCGCCGGGCGGGTCCGTCCAGAGGTCGTCGACCAAGCGGGCGACGGGCACGACACGGCCCCGGGCGACGATCAGCCGGGCCAGCACCGAGCGGTGTCTCGGCCCTTTCAGGCCGATCGCGCTGCCGTCCACGTCCCAGGCCGTCACCGGGCCCAGCACGCCGAAGGCAGGGGCCATGCCTGCCACCGCCCTCCACCGTCGCGGGTCACCGGACATCGACGGAATGCGCGGTCCGTGGTGATTCCACGATAGGTGGTGATTCCAAGACAGTGGGCCTCCTGTCCGGCCTGCCCTTTCGTGAGCCCGGCGATCGGAGCCACAGGAGATCGGCGGACATGTCGTGTTCTCGCCGTGACAGGTCGTCGTACAGGGGTCGCCGACGGACCCGAGGTGAGTCCGGCAGAGGTGACGGGAAGGACTCTGTCGTGACGAGAACCCCTGCGGTCAGCATCACCGACGAAACCGTCGCCGCCCGCCCCGACGCGGGCCGGACACGTGTCGTCCCCATCGGAGTGACCGGGCACCGATCTCTTCCCGCCTCGGTTCTCCCCCACCTGCGCTCCCGGATGCGGGAACTGCTGCGAGAAGGCGCCGATCTGACGGTGCTGACCAGCCTCGCTGCAGGTGCCGACCAGCTCTTCGCGAAAGTCGCCCTGGACTGCGGTGTACCGGTCACCGCCGTCATCCCGGGCATGGACTACGCGGCCCACCTCGGCAGCGCGACGGATAAGGCGGCGTACCAGCGACTGCTCAGGTGTTGTACGACACGGGTCGATCTGCCCGTCGAGGCGACACACGAGGAGGCGTACGACGCTGCCGGCCGCTGGATCGTCGATCACTGCGACCGGCTCGTCGCGGTGTGGGACGGCTTGCCGGCCCGGGGTCGGGGTGGCACCGGCGACATCGTGGCCTACGCCAGACGGACGGGTGTCCCCGTCACCGTCATCTGGCGCACGGGCGCACGGCGCGACTGAGCCGGTGCAGGCGTTCCCGCCCCGGGCCGCCGTCGCCGCGACGGGTCAACTCCCGACGCCGACCAGCCAGTCGGTGTGCTGCGGCGACATGAGACGCTCCGCCTCCGCGACGGCCTCGGCCCACCCGTTCTCGGTCACGGTGGTGCCCATCGCGACCCGGAGCATCTCCAGGTCCTGTTCGACGAGGGAGTGCGCATGCGTCAGCGGCCGGTGTCGCCGCACCTCCTGCCAGGCCACGCCGGCCGCCGCGGCGGCGCTCAGCAGGCCGGTCAGATCCCAGCTCAGCCCGCCCATGGCCCTGAGGGCCGCCGCGATCAGAGCGAGCGCCGTCAACATGGCGGTGACATACGCCCAGCGCCCCGCGGCATGGCGGGCCTGTGTGGCCCGGTTGCGGTACCAGGTCAGTTGCTCGAGCATGCGATCGCGCAGATAGATGTCTCGGCGTGCTTCGAAGGGCTTGGACCGCACCGCGCGCATGGCGGGGGTGATCTGGCCGGTGCCGCGGGCGGCGCCCGGCCCGTCCCGCGGGTCCGCCCAGCCGACCTTTCGCAGCTCCCGCAGCCGCTCCTCCATCCGCTCCACGAACAGGGCGTCCGGGTCGCGAACCTCAGAGCGGAAGGGGCCGCCGTGGACCATGTACTGCCAGGCGAGCGACTTCAACGTCTCGGCGGCGGCCCGGTGCACCTGCCAGTGCACCCGGGCTCTGCGGCGCGAGCTGTACAGGCCGAGAGCGACGGACAGCGCGTACAGGACGGCCGCGACGGCTACCGGGATGCGGCTGTTGATCCGCTCGGCGAGCATGGCGCAGGCCGCCGCCAGAAGCAGCAGGGCCAGTTGTGTGCGAACCGCGTGGAACGACTCGCTCTGACGGGCGATCGCCCAGTGATCGCTTGCCCGGAAGAGTGGAGGCAGATCACTCTCGCCCACCGTCGTACTGGGACCCGGAATGCCCCTCATCGACGCCCCCGAAGCGCTCGTTCCCCCCAGAAATTCCGAGTATGGGACCGAAATGGTGAGGATGGCCACCCCACTCTTGCGCCATCGCGGCGGGCCATGGGGTGGCCGTCCGGTGAGGGAGGAAGGTCATGCCCGACGCCGGGAGCCTGACTCGGCTTCTCATCGACCTGGGCGTCCGCCGCGGCGGGATCCTGATGGTGCACGCGTCCCTCAGCGGGACAGGGCTGAGTCCGTCGGACGCACGGGATGCGCTGCTGGCCGCACTCGGCCCGGCAGGCACGCTTGTCGCCCCCGCCTTCACCCCGGAGAACTCCGACACTTCACGCGCGCATCGGGCGCTGGTCGAAGGGCTGTCCGAGCGGGAGGTGCAGGACTTCCGGGCGGCGATGCCTCCCTTCGCACCCGATGTGACACCGTGCCCGAGCATGGGAGCGCTCGCCGAGTCCGTACGGACCATGCCTGGCGCCGTGCGCAGCACGCATCCGCAGACCTCGCTGACCGGACTGGGGCCCCGCGCGGCCGAGTTGCTCGCTCGGCACCACCCGCACTGCCACCTGGGCGAGGACTCCCCGCTCGCCGCGCTGTACGAGGCGGACGCCCAAGTGCTGCTGCTGCGGGTGGGGTTCGAGGTGTGCAGCGCGTTCCATCTCGCCGAGTACCGGTTGCGGCCACCGCCGCCGACCCGCACCTACCGATGTGTGACCGGGGCCGTGGGAAACTGGACGTCGTACGAGGATCTCGTCCTGGACGACCGTGACTTCGCCGCGATCGGGGCACGTCTGCCGCGCGGTCTCCTGAACGGCGGGGAGTGGGCCGGCAAGGCCGTCGTCGTCCTCGGTATGCGCGATGCCGTCGACAACGCAGGGATGCAAATGTCCCGATATCGCTCGGGATTGCCCTGAGTGGATGAGTGAGGATTCGTCCTCCGTCGGACCACCGGCCAGGTGGACGCGCGCAGAGCTCTGAAAGAGCATGGACATGGAATGTTTCGGGGCAACATCTCGGCACTCGGCACCACTCAGGGACGCTCAGGGTCAGGGGGAGCAACTACCGATGGATGCGCCTCAGGAAAGCAGCCGCAATACAGGACTGGTGGACATCACCGGGTTCTCGCCTCACCTGCTGGAGACAGTGGCTGAAACGAACACGGCACTTGGGCACGCCCTGCGGCGACGCCTTCAAGAAGCCGACAGTCCGCAAGGGACGACCGACGTCGTCTTCGACAGTGCGCTGTGACCGCATGGGAGGTCGACCCCGCCGAGCCGGGCCGGCCGCCGGGCGTTCCCTTACGGCAGTTCCTGTTGAAGATCCACAGCTTGTGCAATCTGTCCTGCGACTACTGTTATGTGTACTTCGCCGCTGACCAGAGCTGGCGGCAACGGCCCAGCATGATGCCCCTCGACACGGTCCGCCGAGCCGCCGACCGGATCGCCGAGCACGCGCTGGAGCACCGGCTTCGCTCCGTCCGGATCATCCTGCACGGCGGGGAACCTCTGATGGTGGGGAGAACGCACCTCTCCGAACTGCTCACCGTCCTCCATGAACGCCTGGACCCGGTGGTGCCTTTCCACTGCTCGCTCCAGTCGAACGGAACGCTCCTCGACACGAACTTCCTCGAGCTGCTGCTCGACCACCGGGTCGACGTGGCGGTGAGCCTCGACGGGGCACCCGCGGCACACGACCGGCACCGTCGGTTCTCGGACGGCCGCCCGAGCCACCCACGTGTCGCCGCGGCGCTGAAGCTGCTCGGACATCCCAGGTATCGACATCTGTTCGTGGGACTCCTGTGCACCGTGGACCTGGCGAACGACCCCGTCGAAACCTACGAGTCGCTCCTGCGGTTCGAGCCACCGCGCGTCGACTTCCTTCTGCCGCACGGCACTTGGGGTCGTCCGCCCCCGGGCGTCGAAGACCGGACACGCCCCCCGCACCGGCCCCCGGACACCGAGACCCGTGGTGACCGGGTCCCCTACGCCGAGTGGTTGATGTCCGTCTTCGACCGCTGGTTCGACGCGCCACAGCAGGAGACTCGCGTTCGCTCGTTCGAGGAGCTCATGTCCGGCCTGCTCGGCGGCGCCGTGAACACCGAGGCGTTCGGACTCGCACCGCACGACCTCGTGGTCGTGGAGTCCGATGGGACCCTTGAGGACTCCGACTCCCTCAAGGTCGTGGCACCCGGCGCGCCGGTCACCGGGCTCGACGTGTTCCGGCACCCCTTCTCCGACGCCCTTCGCACGGAGGCCATGCGCAGGCGGCAGGCGGGAGCGGACGGTCTCGGGCAGGTCTGCCGGGACTGTGTGTTCACCGACGTCTGCGGAGGCGGCCTGTACACCCACCGCCACCACCCGACGACCGGATTCGCCAACCCCTCGGTCTACTGCGCGGATCTGGCCGTCCTGATCGCCCACATCCGCCGACGCATGAACCATCACCTGATGCGCGCCCCTCAGTGAGCCGGGACCGTGACACCGCGCGCCCCAAGTGCTCAACGAAGCAAGGAGAGTTGAATGCCTTCGATGTGGGGATAGGTGGATATGAACTCGGATCCTGCCGCGCAGGGTACCGCGCGGAGGAAGGGGGGTATCGTTCGCTGTCTCGGCACTGCTCCACCACGGCAAGAACTGAGGGGAACCGGTTGGGGGGTGATGAGGTGTGGAGGTCCACTGTTCCGTGCTCGCTTCCGCCGGCGCCGGACACCCTCCAAGGCGCACAGTGTGGCTCGCTCCACCGTCTGAACCCCGTGGAAGCTGCAGGTCAGGGACTCATTGGAACCGTATTTCTTCCTGAGCTACGCGCGCAGGCGGGGCCCTCGGGTCCTGATCAAACGGTTTTACGACGATCTTTGCACCGAACTGCGTGGCTTACGCGCGAGGACCAGCGAGCCGTTCGGGCGACCCTTTCTCGACGTCCTGTCCATCCAGGTCGGTCAGAACTGGAACGCGGCCCTGGGCGATGCCGTGGGGCATTGCCGGACCATGGTGGCCCTGTACACCTCGGACTACTTCCGCAGCGACTTCTGCGGGCGGGAGTGGAAGGCCTTCGACGACCGGCAGCGCGGCCTGCGCGACGTGACGGGTGTGGACGCGCGAGCGCTCATTCCGGTCCTGTGGGAACCGGTGTCGGGGGTCCCCACCGGCGCCGACCACATACAGTACGAGAACATCGACTTCGGCGAGGACTACGCCCGGTGGGGGTTACGGCGGTTGCTGGTCGCGGACCCGGGCGGGGAGTACATCCGGATCGTGAAACTCCTCGCGCAGCAGATACTGGTCGCCGCGGAGCACTTCCGGATACCGGTGGTCGAGGGTCTCGATCTCAGCGCTCCGGAGGCGGTGGGCCCGTTCCCCTCCACCGACCTCGCGGCGCCGGGCAGCCATGCCCTGGTACTGGTGGCCGCACGGACTGCCGCGACAGCACATCCGCAGCGGGTGCATCCCGCGTGCCGGTGCCACGGAGACAGCCCCGCCGACTGGAATCCGTTCCCCACCGAACACGAGGAACCGCTGGCCACAAGGGCGAGACGCCTTCTGGAGCAGAGCGGCTTCACCGTGCGGACCGAGACCGTCTCGCACCAGCTCGGACAGCACCTCGACCGGGCCCGCGCGCAGGGGTGGGTCGCGGTCCTCCTGGTGGAGGCACAGGCCGCGGCTGACGAGGCGTATCGAAGAGCGATCCGGGCGTACGACCGGGAGAACCATCCCGGCAGTGTCGTGATCGTCCCGTGCGGAGCGGACGAGGCGAGTGATCCGTCGCAGGGCAAGTCCTACTGGGATACGGTCCGCAGCGCGTTCCCCCTGAGCTGGGCGAGCGGCGCCGGCGAACCTTTGCCGTTGGTCCAGCTGGGTGCTTTGTCTGACGATTTCGACGGCCTCCTCCATGCGGTAGTTGCCAAGGCGAGCAACCACCTTTTCTCTTTCTTGGGAGAAGAGGAGGTGTTCCCGACCGACTCCGCGAGCCTTCCCATCCTCGACGTCGTGGCCCCTTTCCGCCCCACACCTTCGAGAGCCGGAGCAAGGAGCAGGACCGATGACCCATGACGACCACGGCCGGGGCACGATCATCACCTTCTACTCCTTCAAGGGCGGCACGGGGCGCACCATGGCGCTGGTCAACACCGCCTGGATCCTCGCCAGCAACGGCCTGCGCGTCCTCGTCGTGGACTGGGACCTGGAGGCGCCCGGACTGCACACCTACCTGCAGCCCCTGCTCGCCGACCCCGAACTCACCGAGAGTGCGGGCGTCATCGAGATGGTGCAGAACTTCGCCCGGGAGGCGACGGCACACGCCGTGGGCTCCCGCGCCGAGGCCGGGGACGCGACCACGGCTCGGCCGCCCTCCCTCGTCGGACTCCGAGAGCACGCACGGGTCGACCAGTACGTCGTGGGCACGGATCTGCGGCTCCCCCCGGGCGGGAGGCTCGACCTGCTACCGGCCGGTGCGCAGGACCCCGACACCTATGCCGTCACCGTCAGCACCTTCGACTGGGGCAAGTTCTACCGCATGGGTGGCAACAACCTGCTGACGGCGTTGCGTGAGGACATGGCAGCGCGTTATGACTACGTGCTGATCGACAGCAGGACCGGGTTCAGTGACACGGCGGGCATCTGCACGGTGGTCCTGCCTGACATCGTGGTGGACTGCTTCACCCTGAGCCGGCAGGGCGTCAACGGCGCCGTCCGGGTGGCGGAGTCGATCCGCCGCAACTCCCACGCCCAGCGGAACATCCGCATCGTGCCGGTGCCCATGCGCGTCGAGGACGCCGGCCGCGACCGTCTCGAGGCCGGGCGATACCAGGCCCGCAGCCTGTTCAGCCCGTTCCTGCACTGGATGCCGGAAGAGGAGTACGACGACTACTGGAACAGCGTCGAGATCCCCTACAAGGCCAGCTACGCCTACGAGGAGATCCCCGCCACCGTAGGAGAGCGGCGTCAGGACGGCACACTGCTCGCCGCATTCGAACGACTCACCGCCCGGATCACCGACAACCGGGTGATCCAGTTGAGCAACATGCCGGAGACCTACCGTCAGCGGCTGCGCAGGGAGTACGAACGCAACTCGCCCGTCAACCGCAAGGACTTCTACGTCAGCTACGCCGCCCCGGACCGGCTCTGGGCGGACTGGGCGGCCGCGGCGTTCCGGGCCGCGGGCTTCGAGGCGAAGCTGGCACCGGTCGAGACGACCGACCTCTCGGCCGCCTCCACGGCGCTGGCCGGGCTGGAGCGCACCCTGGCCGGTGAGTCGCGGCTCGTCGTGCTGCTCTCTTCGCAGTACACGGCTCTCAAGGAGGCACGGGACACCTGGCAGCGCGTCAGCCGTAGGGACTCCAACGGCGAGAACGGCATGATCATTCCGGTCCATGTGGACGACTCCTCGCTCCCACCGGAGTTCACGACCGCCTCCCCGGCCGTCAGCCTTGTCGGAGTCTCCACCGAGGAGGCGGTGCTTCGGCTGCTGGCCGCCGCCGACGGGGAGCAGCCAGGGAGCGGTGCCCGCCATGTCGCGGCGAGTGCGATCCCGTCCACCAGGCTCCCCGGCACACCACCGAAGGTGTCCCGGCTGCCACAGCGCAACGCCGTGTTCACCGGTCGCCGGGCGCTGATCGAGCGTCTGCGGGACAGTCTGCTCTCGGGCGGTTCCACCGCCGTGCTGCCCCAGGCCCTCTACGGACTCGGCGGGGTCGGCAAGACGCAGATCGCCCTGGAGTACGCACACCGCTTCGCCTCGGACTACGACGTGGTCTGGTGGATCAACGCGGCCGAACGGCAGCAGATCCGTCAGGACCTCAGCGCACTCGGCGCGCGCCTCGGAGTGGCCACCGGCGGCAAGGACCTGCGCGCGATATGCAACGAGGTGCTGGACAGGCTGCGCCGCGGCGCTCCCCACTCCCGGTGGCTGCTCGTCTACGACAACGCCGAGAAGGCCGGGGACCTCGACGAACTGATTCCCGTCAGCGGATCCGGCCGGCATGTCCTGATCACCTCCCGCAACCCCGGGTGGGACGAGCGTGCGGCACGCCTCGAGGTCGACCTCTTCACCCGGGAGGAGAGCGTGGCCCTGCTCCGCCGCTACAACCGCGGCCTGGAACGGGTGGAGGCGGACCGGGTGGCGGAGGAACTGGGGGACTTCCCCCTCGCGGTCAGCCTCGCTGCGGCGTCGCTCCAGCAGTCGGCCCTGCCCGTGGACACCTACGTGGAGATGCTTCGTAGTCAGATGACCGACATCCTGCGCAGTCAGCCTGCGCCCGAATACCCGAGTTCCGCCGCAGCCACCTGGCTGCTCTCCCTCAACCAGTTGCGGGAGCGCATGCCCGCAGCCGCCGCGCTCCTGCAGGTGTGCGCGTTCTTCGGCCCCGACCCCATCCCGCGAAGCCTGCTCAACAACCAGACCTCTCGCCGGTTGCTGCAACACCACGACCCGAGTCTGGCGAACCTGCTGATGATGGGCAGGCTGTACGGAGAGATCAAGCGCAACGGGCTGGCGCAGATCGACGAACGCGCCGACACCCTCACCCTGCACCGTCTGGTCCAGCGGGTCCTCAGGGACCAGCTCAGCGCCGAGGAACAGGGCGAGATGCGCGAGCGGGTCCACTCCGTCCTCGGCGAGGGCAACCCCAACAACCCCGACGACTCCGCCAACTGGTCCCACTACGCCGCGCTGCTGCCTCATCTGCGACCGACGCAGGCGGAGGAGAGCGACAAGACCGAGGTGCGGCAGTGGATCTGCGACACGGTCCGCTACCTGTGGCGCAGCGGCGACGCCGCGACGGCCGACCAGACGGCCGAGCGTGTGCTGGGCACCTGGACCTCGCTGTTCGGAGACGACGACGAACTGGTGCTCCAACTGCGCACCGAACTCGGCAACGCCCTGCGCGACCAGGGCCGGCTGTCCAAGGCGTTCTCGGTGACCCGAGACGCCTACGAACGTGGGCGTCGTGTCCTCGGCGAGGACCACCCCTACACCCTGAACGCGGCCATGAGCCTGGGCGCCGACCTGCGTGGTGCCGGACGCTACGAGGAAGCCATGGAAAGCGACAGGGACACGCTCGAGCGGGCACGTCGCGTGTACACGGACTCTCACCCGCGAACCCTGTCGGCGGCGAACAACCTCGCCGTGTCCGAGTTCCTCTCCGGCAACCGGGAGGCGGCGCGCAACACCAACCGGGACATCTTCAAGCAGCGCCAGGAGATCTCCGGTCCCGACGAGCGCTCCACGCTCAACTCGGCCACCAACTACGCCCGCGACCTGCGCGCCGCAGGAGAGTTCCACGAGGCGCTGAAACTCATCGAGGACACCCTCGAGCGAAGCCGGCGCACGCTCGGAAACGAGCACCTGATCACGTTCCGCGCCTCGCTCGGAGCTGCCATCCTCTACCGCCGCCTCGGCGACTCCGAGAAGGCCTACGCGTTGACCAGCGAAACGTACGACCAGTGCCGCAAACAGCTCGGCGACGACCACCCCGACACACTGGCCGTGGCGACGAACCTGTGCTCCGACCGGTACGACCGCGGAGATGCCGTGGAGGGGCGGGACCTCGCCAAGGACACCTTCGAGCGCTACCAGCGCCGGTTCGGCGAGGATCACGTCTTCACCCTCGCGAGCGCCACCAACCTCGCGATCCTGCTGCGCCTCACGGGTGAGCGGGAGGAGGCGCTGCGGCTGTCGGCGCAGGCCCTCGATCGCCTGCGCGGACTCCTCGGCCCTCGGCATCCGTACACGCTCACCTGCATGCTCAACCATGCGACGGACCTGTCGGAGAACGACCGCCACCCGGAGGCGGTCGGAATGGCTCGCGAAGCGTCCGAGGGACTCGAAGCCGTACTCGGCCCCAACCACTACCTGACGATTGCCGGCGCCTCCAACCTCGCCGCACAGCTGCGTCAGGACGAACCGGACGAGGCCCGGCGACTCCACGACGAAGCCGAAGGACGGGCAAGGGAGAGCAAGGAGCTGGGCGGCGAACATCCCATGACCCGCTCGGTCACGGCGTGGCGCCCCATCGACGCGGACATCGAGCCACCGGTCACCTGACCACCGGCTCGGTGGGACGGTCAGTGACCAAAGCCAGTCCGGCGCCTCGGCATCCGAAGGCGCCGGACTGAGCGGGCCCAGCCTCCGACCAGCCGACGACCGAGCGTGAACCGTCCCGTGCTCCCACCCGTGTGTCAACTGGCGAGGAGGCTGCGCACCTCCGTGACCTGCGCCGCACCGAGATCGGCGTAGCGCGCCATGGCCTCTTCGAGAAACTGCCTCGCCCCTCGTGCCTCGCCCTGGACGAGCGCGAGCTTGCCGACTTCCAGCAGAACCTGGTCCGCACCAAGGACGCCCATCTCCACTTCCGTCCAGGCAGCGCCTCGGCGATTTCCCATCCGTCGGTACATGAGGAGTGCGGTGTCGCCGTGTTCCCGTGCGGTGGCCCGATCACCCATCATCCTGCGGAGCGTACAGAGTTCGACGTGCACATCCGCGATGTTCCGCTCACCGCCCAGCTCGTTGAACTCCCGCAACGCCTGTTCCAACAAGGCCTGTGCCTCTGCGTAGGATCCCAAGATCCTCTTCACGATCCCGATCTCGCGCCGGGCCCAGGCGCAGCCGTTCCTTTCCGATGCGCTGGATTTGATCCTCAGAGCAGCGGAGAATGATCCATGCCTCGTTGCGGTGGTTCCCCTTCGGCGACGATCCGGTCGGCGATGTGTCGGATGGTCAGCGGCAGACGGTGTCGTCGACCGTGCGGGAGCCTCGGCGCAGGATGTCGCCGACGACGGATCGGGCAGCGTCCTCACCGAGAGCGCCGACCTCGACATGCACGTCCGCGTCCAGACCGGGCAGCATGCGCGGCTTCGGCCACGTCGTCGAGGACGATCAGGAACGGCCTGCTTCCGACGGCGGACCGCCATTCGCTGCTCATGCTGTCCAGATTGAAGTCTGTCGTCGCCGGAGCCGCGCCGACGATGGTCAGCACCCCGGCGAGGGCGTCCTGCGGCCGGAGCCGACCCGCCGATTCCGCATGGCTGCGGTACGCGACGAAGAGCCGGCCGCCCGGGTCGCGCTCGACGAGGCGGTGGGCCGCCTGGACGGCGAGTTCCGTCTTGCCGCTCCCCGACCGCCCCGTGACGAGGCAGACGAGCGGCCGTGCCGCCGGCGCGGGCGGCTCGGCGGTCAGGAGCCGGTCCAGTTCGCTTTCGCGGCCGGCGAACACTGCCATTCCCGGTGGGAGTGTGTTCGGCCCGTCGCCGCGGTCGGCCGACACGCCGACCGGAGCGGGATCGTCCGTGGCGGGGCTGCCACCGGGCACCAGAACGGCACCCGCGGCCGCGAGGGTGACCAGCGCGAGCAGTGTGCCGAAGAGCCACCAGTTCCAGGTGGCGGTGACCAGATTCGTCACCGCGCCCACGCCGGCCCCGAGGACGGGTCCGGACGCCAGTATCAGCGCCTCACGTCGTCGCCTGGGACTTATGGTCATCGGCCCCCCAACCGTCGCCGAGCGAACTGCACATGCCCGTTCGGACGCGGCTCCACTCCTCGATCGGCAGGGGCATGCCGAGGGGCGGGCCGGATGGGGGGCGACCGGCGACGACCACCACCGGCTTACGTGTGAACGGCCTCTCGCGACGCGCATGGCGTGCGCATCGCGCGGGAACTCCCGGTCTGTTCCTTTCGACGTCTGTCCCGGACCCGCCGCTCATTCGCTGCTCATCCGCCCCCGGGAGGATCGAGGAGTCCCCCAGCCCATCGATGAGCATCCCAAGGAGCGACGCCATGCCTCCTGTCATCCCCGGCTTCGGCCACCACCGCATCCCGGTCGCCGACGGCGTGTCCCTGCACGCGGCCGTCGGTGGCTCCGGCGCGCCGGTCGTCCTGTTGCACGGCTTCCCGCAGACCCACCTGATGTGGCGGCACGTGGCCGTCGATCTCGCGGCGGACCACACGGTGATCTGCCCGGACCTGCGCGGCTACGGCGCCAGCGACAAGCCGGCCGAGTCCGACGGCAGCGGGTACGCCAAGCGGACCATGGCCGCGGACATCGTGGCCCTGGCCCGCGCACTCGGGCACGAGCGCTTCGCCCTGGCCGGGCACGACCGTGGCGCTCTGGTGGCCTTCCGGGCCGCGCTCGACCATCCCGGCGCGGTGACCCACCTGGCGTGTCTCGACATCCTGCCGACCCTGGACATGTGGGACGTGATGCACGGCGTCACCGCCGCCGTCGGCTTCCACCTCTATCTGCTGGCCCAGCCGCCCGGCCTGCCCGAACGCATGATCAGCGCCGCGCCGGACACCTTCTTCGGGCACTTCCTCGACATCTGGACGACCGACCGGGGGGCCGTGCCGGACGAGGTCCGCGCCGCCTACCTGGCGGCCTGCCGGGAGGCGGTGCCCTCGATCGTCGCCGACTACCGGGCCTCGGCCGGTGTCGACATCGAGCACGACCGGGCCGACCGGGAGGCGGGACGCAGGCTGCGGATGCCCGTCGCGGTGCTTCAGCAGGACTGGGGCGCCGCCCTCGGTTTCGACGCGGCCGCGCTGTGGCGCGCCTGGGCGCCCGATCTGCGGCACACGACGGTCTCCCACGGCCACTTCATGGCCGAGGAGGCACCGGACGACATCGCGAAGGCGCTGCGGGAGCTGCTCGCCCGTTGATCCCGCGCGCGAAAGCCCGCTCGGCTACCAGCGCCCCGGCTCGGTCCCGACGATCGGCTCCGAGGGTTCGCCGTCCACGCCCACCGGTACGTCACCGGTGAGCATCACCCGGTGCATGGTCCGGGGGAAGTCCAGGTGGGCGTTGTCGCCGGGGGCCAGGTGGATGGTGGCCCGGTTGTCCCAGAAGGCGATGCTGCCGGGCTCCCAGCGGAAGCGGACCGTGTACTCGGGGCGCACCGCCTGCTCCAGCAGCATGTCGAGGATCGCCCGGCTCTCGGCCCGGGAGAGACCGGCGATCTGCTCGACGTAGTAGCCGTTGACGTAGAGAACCCGCTCCCCCGTCTCCGGATGGACGCGCACCAGCGGATGCAGCGAGGCGACCTGGTGGTCCAGCAGGTGGCGGACGTACGCGTCGTCGCCGGGCCGGGGCTGATAGCCGACGCCGAGGCGGTGCTCGGCCCGCAGCCCGTCGACGAACTCCCTGACCGGGCCGGAGAGTCCGGCGTAGGCGGCGGCCAGGTTGGACCAGGTCGTGTCGCCGCCGTACGGGGGCACGGTCTCGGCGCGCAGGATCGTCGCGGCGGGCGGGTCGATACGGGCGCCGTGGTCGCAGTGCCAGCCGCGCAGCAGGGTGTGGCGGCGGCGCCGCAGCCACTCGTCGTGCTCCATGCCGAACCTCCCGCCCAGCTCCAGCCGGTCGGCGGTCGTCTCGATCTCGGGGAAGTCCGCCGGGGAGGCGCTCCCCCGCCTGCGCGGGACGACCGGTTCGCCGAACCGGCGCGCGAACGCCACATGCCCGGCGTGGTCCAGCCGTTGCCCCCGGAAGAAGACGACCTTCCAGCGGAGCACCGCCGCCCGGATCGCGGCGACGACGGTGTCGTCGAGTTCCCCGGCCAGGTCGGCGCCCGTGATCTCCGCCCCGATGTGGCCGGCGACCGGGCGCACCTCGATCCCCGCGGCGTGCTCCGCCCCGCCCTCCGTGGTCCTGTCCGTCGTCATGCCCGCTCCGTCGGTCGTCCGTCCGTCTGCCCACACCGGCTCCGGTCCGAGCCGGCTCCGGGAAGATCGTGACAGTGATCGGCGGGCCTGGCGACAGGGCCTCAGACCGCGAACTCCCGGATCACGGTGTTCCGGAACACCGCCGGGCCGTCGATCGTGAACAGGGCGAGCCCGGTGTCGATCAGGTACGGGAAGACCTCCGAGGAGTGCACGTACCGTCCGTCGTCCACGAACATCTCGACGGATGTGCGGTCGACCAGGATGCGCAGCCGCACCCTGCGGGTTGACGGGTCGAAGGGGCTGTGGCTCTCCTGCCACCTGCCGGAGGCGTCCGGGTTCACGGTGGGGCGGCGGTTGAGGAAGGCGTAGTCCCGGTAGACCCCGGCGTCGACGTGACGGCTGCCGTCGGGAGAGCGACGCAACTGGACTCCGGCGCCGGTGAGTTGGTCCCAGGTGATCTCGCAGGTCACCTCGTACGCCGTGCCCCGGTAGTCGAGCACCCGGGTGCCGGAGACCTCCAGGTCGCCCAGGTTCACGGTGCGCGAGACATGGGCATCCAAGCCCGCGACCGGCTGTGAGGCCAGGTAGTACGTTCCGGAGGAGGCCCGCTTCAGGGTGAGCTGACGGACGATCGAGTCCGTGCCGTTGAAGCCGTCGCAGTCGATCGTGGGCGTGATGTTGGCGTAGTCCCAGTTGTTCAGCCAGCCCATGGCGTAGCGGACGGACGGGTCCACCGAGCCGTCGCTCCGGTGCCGGTCGAAGGTGACGGCCGCGTACCAGTCCCAGCCGTGGTCGAGCCACTGCGGGTCGGTGGCGTCGGCGGTGAAGGCCGTACCGTCGAAGGAGCCCGTCCAGTAGGCGTAGGTGTTCGGCCGCCCCGAGCCCTTGCCGTTGGCGCTCACGCCGAGCACCCACTTCGCGGTGCCGTCGTCGGCGGTGACGCGGAACAGGTCCGGGCACTCCAGGACGCCGATGCCGCCGTGGACGAAGCCTCCGGCGTACGTCCAGGACTTCAGGTCGTCCGAGTGGTAGAAGCCCACCTTGTCGTTCTCGGCCAGTGCCATCACCCACCGGCCGCGCTCCTCGTCCCGGATCACCTTGGGATCGCGGAAGTCGCGCACACCGGGGTTGGGCAGGACGGGATCGGTCCCGTGGTTCGTGAACGTCCGGCCGCCGTCGGTCGAGTAGTACAGGTACTGCGCCTGCGTGACCTCGTCCGGCGCCATGGTGGCGATGACGATCACCGCCCCCGCGCCGAAGCCCGCGGTGTCGTCCGTGTCGATCACCGCCGACCCGGACCAGACGTCGCCGTTGACCGTCGTGTCCTTCGGCACAGCTGTCCCTCGGTCCTGGAAGGAGACCAGATCGGTGCTGGTGGCGAGGCGCCACGCGGTGCCCGTGGTGGTTCCGCCGGCGAGATAGTCCGGGTTGTACAGGTAGTAGTAGCGATACTCCCCGTCGATCCAGACCGGGCGCTGCGGGTCGTTCTTCCACTGGTCGGGCACCGTGAAGTGGTACTCGGCGCGATAGCTCGCGCAGGTGGCGGCCGGTTTCCCAGGTTTCGCGGCGGCCGGAGACGCGGTCGGCAACAGCGTGGCCGAGGCCCCGGCCGCTGAACCGGCGAGCAGCGATCTCCTGGACATCATGCGCATCACACATCATTCCCATCGTCGGGACGGCGGCTCGTGTGGACCAGGACTCTGCGACCTAACTCGTTAAAGGTCAAGTGGTTCACGACTATTGACAGGGCCGACAGGCACTTCTCATCATCTGGGGCATCACTGGTCGACTAACACGAGTTAGGCCCTTCCATGACCGACTCGCACCCCACCCGCCGCACGCTGCTGCGGTACGGCGCCTACGGCGCGGGAGCCGCCGCGCTCGCCGGTACCGCCGCGAGCTGGGACCGGCTGACCGGAGCCGACATCCCCGGCCGGAACGACGGCTCGCTCGTCGTCGCCACGCTCGGCCCCGCATACGGACCGGAGGCGATCCGCACGCTCACCGACGGCTTCAAGAAGGTCCACCCCGACATCAAGCTACGGATCAACGCCGTGCAGGCCGTCGACTGGTCCGACTTCTTCGCGAAGATCCTCACCCAGATCGCGGCGGGCACGGCGCCGGATCTGGTGTACGTCGCCACCGAGGGCGTCCAGTTGTTCGCGCAGCGCCTCGGGGTCCCGCTGGACGACTGGGTGCGGCGGGACGCCGAGGAGCTGCGCGAGTACTTCGCCGACGTCCATCCCTCGCTGGTGGAGTCGATGATGTACGAGGGGAGCCTGTACCAGCTCCCGGTCGAGTTCAACGCGGCCGACATGTACCTCAACAACCAGGTGCTGAAGCGGGCGGACGCCGGCTTCCCGGCTGCCGACTGGACCCGCGACGACTTCACCGCGCTGCTGCGGGACATGAAGAAGGCCAGCGGTTCGCAGTTCACGCCGTACTTCTGGACCAACCGGCTGTGGGGCGGCGTGGTGCCCTGGCTGTTCGCCAACGACACCAATCTGCTCGCCGAGTCCAAGGCGCCGGGCGGCGCCTGGCTGTGGGACTCGTTCTACCCGGCCGGCGCCCGGAAGGGACGCGGCGGCGGGTTCCGCTGGACGACCCCGCAGGCCACCGACGCGCGCGTGGAGGAGGCGTACGACTATCTCGCCTCCCTCGTCCAGGAGGGCCTGTGCACCCGGCCCGAGGGCGGCAACGGCCAGAACCTCATCGGCGTGTTCTCCACCGGCCGGGTCGGCGTCACGCCCGCGGGCGGCTTCTGGGCGGGGGGTCTGCATCTGGCCGGGATGCGGGCGGACGCCTTCGACGTGCAGTACTTCCCGCGCTGGCGCACCCAGCGCATGCAGTTCGGTGCCGCCGGCTACGCGCTGCTGCGCACGTCGAAACTGCAGGAGGAGGCCTGGGAGTTCATCAAGTACGCCGCCCGCCGGGACACCCTGATGCGGCTGTTCGAGACGAACCAGACCACCCCGGCACGCCGCTCCATGCTGACCGCCGACCGCTACCGGGAGACCGGCCCCGACCACTGGCAGGTCTTCTACGACACCCTCGACAAGTTCCCCTACACCGGGCCCATCCCCGCGCCACCGCAGGTCGCCGAGGTCGAGCAGGTGCTGCTCAAGCACACCGGCACCGCCCTGGCCTCGCGGCGCTCGGTGGGTCCCGCGCTGCGCCGGATGCAGAGCGATCTGGAGAAGGCCATGGAGCGTGACGTATGACGAACACCCAGGCGAACACCCGGATACCGGACGCACGGCCGAAGCCTTCGGGGGCCGCGCCCCCGCGCCCCGCGCCCCGGGCCTCCGCCCGCGATCGTGGCGTCCGGCTGCTGGCCACGCTGTTCCTGGCGCCGACGATCGTCGGCATCGTCGTCTTCACGGTCGTCCCGATCGTCGGCTCGGTGGTGCTGAGCCTCTTCCACTGGAACGTGATCGACGACCCGAGCTTCGCCGGAGCCGCCAACTACCGTGAGGTCTTCACCGATTCGACGGTGCTGGTCTCCTTCGGCAACACGCTGGTGTTCATGGTGCTCGCCGTCGCGCTCCAGCTGTTGATCGCACTCACCCTCGCCCTGGCCGTGAACGGCCGGATGCCGGTGTGGCTGCGCTCGGTGTTCCGGTCGGCGTTCTTCTTCCCGCTGGTGCTGTCCGCCGCGTCGATCTCGGTGGTGATGAAGTACCTGTTCAACCAGGACTTCGGGGTGGTGAACTGGCTGCTGGGGCTGGTCGGAATCGCTCCGGTGCCGTGGCTGACGTCCGAGAACGCGGCGATGGCCACCGTGATCCTGGTCTACGTCTGGCAGCAGTTCGGGTTCTCGTTCCTGCTGTTCGTGGGCGGGCTGAACAACATCCCCAGGGAGATCCACGAGGCCGCCTCCCTCGACGGCGCCACCGGGCTGCGCAAGCACCTCAACGTCACCCTGCCCCTGCTGTCGCCCACGCTGCTGGTCGCGTCGGTGGTCGGCATCATCAACGCGCTCCAGGTCTTCGAGCAGCCGTACGTCCTCACCAACGGCGGCCCCGGCGACGCCACCCGCACCGTGGTGATGGTCATCTACGAGAGCGCCTTCGAGCAGCTCCGCTTCGGTACGGCCTCGGCGGTGGGCGTCCTGCTGTTCGTGCTGATCATGGCGGTCACCGCCGTCCAGTTCCGGCTCAGCCGGCGTTTCGTCCACTACCAGTGAGCCGGTGAGCCTCCCATGAGCCAAGCAACCCTGTCCCTGAGCCGCACCCGGCACTCCCTCGCGCCCTTGGCCCGGATCGCCGGGCTGACGGTGTGCGCCCTGCTGACCCTGGGCCCGGTCATCTGGACCGTCTCCACCTCGCTGCGCACCCCGGCCGAGGCCTTCGACCTGCCGCCGAGCATCATCCCGACGAGCCCCTCCACGGAGGCGTACCGCGGCGTCTTCGACCAGATCGACGTCTGGCTGCTCGCCCTGAACTCGACGCTGGTGACCGCGCTGATCGCGGTGGGCCAGATGATCACCGCCGGGCTGGCCGGCTACGCCTTCGCACGCCTCGAGTTCCGGTTCAAGAAGCCGCTGTTCGGCCTGGTCCTGGCGACCATGATGGTGCCACTGCAGGTCACGATCGTGCCGGTGTTCCTGGTGCTGAAGTCGATGGGCCTGACCGACACCCTGCTCGGTCTGATCATCCCGGCCTTCCCGACCGCCTTCGGCACCTTCCTGATGCGCCAGTACTTCCTGGGCATGCCGAAGGACCTGGGCGAGGCAGCGATGCTGGACGGCTGCGGGCCCTGGCGGATCTTCCGGTCCGTGTACGCCCCGCTGGCCGCGCCCGGTCTCGCGATCGTCGGCGTACTGGCCTTCAACTACCACTGGAACGAGTTCTTCCGCCCGCTGATCCTGGAGACCTCCGGCCAGAACTACACCCTCCCCCTGGGCCTGGTCTCCCTCCAGGGCAACCTCGGCACCGGCTCCATCTCGGTGGTGCTCGCCGGTGTCGTCCTGTCCATGATCCCCGCCGTCGCCGTGTTCGTCGTCGGTCAGCGCCCTCTGCGCGAGGGCATCACGTCCGCAGGAGTCAACCGTTGAGCCTCGCCGCTCAGTCCACGGACCCGAGCGCCCCGCGCTTCAGGGTCCGTCCCCCCGCCAACTGGATCAACGACCCGAACGGCCCCTTCCGTTGGCGGGGCCGCCACCACCTCTTCTACCAGCACAACCCCGCCGCCCCCGTGCACACCGACGTCCACTGGGGCCATGTCTCCAGCGCCGATCTCGTCGTCTGGGAGCACCATCCGCTCGCGCTCACCCCGACACCCGGCGGCCCGGACGAGGCGGGCTGCTGGTCCGGGTGCGTGGTCGACGACGACGGGGTGCCCACGGCCGTCTACACCGGCGTCGACCGCCGTCACACCGGCCTCGGCTCGATCTGCCTGGCGCGGGCGCTGATGCCGGAGGACGAGACGCTCACCGACTGGCGGCCGCTGCCCACGCCGGTGGTGAGCGGCCCGCCCGACGGCCTGGACGTGGTGATGTTCCGCGACCCGTTCGTCTTCACGAGCGGTGGCCGTCGGTGGGCGCTGGTCGGCGCGGGGCACGCCGACGGGACACCGTCGGTGCTGCTGTACGAGTGCGACGACCTGGCCGACTGGCGGTTCGCCGGAGTGCTGCTCGACGGCGCCGACCCGGTCGCGGCGGACGCCTTCGGCGACCGGGCGGTGGGCTGGGAGTGCCCGCAGCTGTTCGAGACGGCGGGCGGGGAGTGGGTGCTGGTGCTGTCGCTGTGGGACGGGGATCCATGGGACACCGGCTATCTGACGGGACGTCTGCGGCCCGACGGCGCGGGCGGGTTGCGTTTCGCGGCCCGCCGCGGCGGACGGCTGGACCACGGGCGCGACTTCTACGCGCCCGCCGTACTCCGGGAGCCGGGCCGGGTGTTGATGTGGGGCTGGTCGTGGGAGGCGCGCGGGCAGGAGGAGGTCGACCGTGCGGGCTGGGCCGGGGTGCTGACCGCTCCGCGGGTGGTGGACGTCCATGCCGACGGTGCCCTGCGTGTCGCACCGGCGCCGGAGCTTCGGCTGCTGCGGGCGGCCGAGCCGCTGGTGACGGCGGCGGCCCGGCGTGCCGCGCTGCCGGAGGCGTACGACCTGACGGTGACCGCGTCCGCCCGTACCGTCGTGAGTCTGCTGCGGTCGGCCTCGGGGGCGGAGTTGACGGTGGTGCTGGACCCGGACGAGGGCACGGTGACGCTGGACCGGGGTGACTGGCCTCGCAGCGGGCGGGAGGGGACGGCGCCGATCGTGGTGCGGGTGCCGGCCGACGAGGTGCGGATTCTCGTCGACGGGTCGCTGCTGGAGCTGTTCGCCGGCGACCGGGCCATGGTCACCGAGCGGGTCTACCGGCGGCCGGACGATGTGGCCGAACTCGTCGTGACCGGCGCCGGGGCCTCGGTCAGCGGCTGGGAGCTGGTCCCACCGACGCTCGGCTGATCACCGGGCAGGCCAGGCGCCGTACCGTCGCGGGCGGCGTCCGGCCGGTGTCGATGGCGTCGAGGAGCAGACGCGCCGCCGCGTCGCCCATCGCCCGGTGCGGCAGGGCGACGGTGGTGAGCGGCGGGGTGAGGAACTCCGCCATGTGCTCCTGGTCGTCGTAGCCGACCACCGACAGCTCGCCGGGGACGGCGACACCGAGCCGGGTAGCGGCGTGCAGGACGCCCGCCGCTACCCGGTCGTTGTAGCAGAAGACCCCGGTGGGGCGCTGGTCGGCGGGGACGCCGTCGAGGACGCTCAGCGCGCCCTGGTACCCGCCCGTTATCTCGCCGCCGCTGCGTACGACCCACTCCTTGGGCACGGTGATGCCCTCGGCGCGCAGCGCGTCGCGGAAGCCGCGCAGGCGGTCGGCGGAGGCGATGTCGTCCTGGCCGCCGACCACCGCCATCCTGCGGTGCCCCTCGTCCAGCAGCAGCCGGGCCGCCGTACGGCCGCCCGCGCGCTCGGCGGGGATGACGGCGGGCAGGGAGCCGTCGTCGGGCAGGCAGTTGGCGAGGACGGAGTGGGTGCGGTGCAGGCCCTCGGGGACGCGGACGCGGCGCAGCGACATGGCCGCGTAGATGATGCCGTCCACGCGCCGGTCGAGGAGTTCGGCGACGGCCGCGTCCTCCTTGGCCGGGTCGCCGCCGGAGTCGATGGTCAGCACGAGGTGCTCGCTGTCCCAGGCGGTCTCCATGGCGCCGCGCAGCAGCCGCCCGGCGAAGGGCGAGGAGGCGATCTCGTCGGTGACCAGGCCGATCACGGCCGTACGGCGGCGGCGCAGGCCGCGAGCGACGGGGTCGGGGCGGTAGCCGAGCTCGGCGGCGGCGCGGCGGATGCGTTCCTGGGTGGCGGGTGAGAGATTGCCCTCGGCGCGGCCGTTGAAGACGAAGGAGACGGCCGTGTGGGACACCCCGGCGAGCCGGGCGACGTCCCGTGACGTGGGACGCCCGGATCCCGTCGCGTGCTTCTCCTCGGTGCCGCCCATGCCGTGCGCCGCCCTCTTCCCCCACCTGTCCGGTTGATCAATCCTCACCCTATCCGTGACGCTGGGTGTACGGCACAGTCGAGGGGAGGTCCGACAGTGATCAGCATTCCGCTGCACACGCTCAACGACGGCACGACGATCCCCGGCATCGGTCTGGGTACCTGGCCGATGGACGACGCCCAGGCGGAACAGGCGGTGCTCGACGCCCTGGAGCTGGGCTACCGCCTCGTCGACACCGCGACGAACTACCGCAACGAGACGGGCGTCGGCCGAGGGGTCGCGCGCAGCGCCGTTCCGCGCGAGGAGGTGGTGGTGACCACGAAGCTCCCGGGCCGGCACCACGGCTACGAGGAGACCCTGGCCTCCTTCGAGGAGTCCCGGCGCCGCCTGGATCTCGAGTACGTCGACCTGTATCTGATCCACTGGCCGCTGCCCCGCGTCGACAAGTACGTCGACTCCTGGCGGGCCATGATCAAGCTCCGCGAGGACGGTCTCGTCCGGTCGATCGGCGTCTCCAACTTCACGCCCGAGCACATCGAGCGGCTGGAGCGCGAGACCGGGGTCCTGCCCTCGGTCAACCAGATCGAGCTGCACCCGCTGTTCCCGCAGGAGGAGCTGCGTGCCTTCCACACCGGCAAGGGCATCGTCACCGAGAGCTGGAGCCCGCTGGGGCGCGGCAGCGACCTGCTGGACGACCCCGTCGTCAAGGGCGTCGCCGAAGCCCTCAAGGTGACCCCCGGCCAGGTCGTGCTGCGCTGGCACACGCAGCTGGGCGCGCTGCCGATCCCGAAGTCGGGGAACCGGGAGCGGCAGCGCGAGAACCTCGACGTCTTCGGCTTCACCCTGGACGCCACCCAGATGGCCGCCGTCGCCGACCGGGCCCATCGGCGCCTCGGCGGGGACCCCGAGGTGCACGAGGAGTTCTGAGGCGGGAGTCGCGGGCGCCCTCGCGGGGTACTCGGAGCGCTCGGGAAGGAGGCGCTCGTGGGCGAGAAGGACCAGCTGCGCGAGTACCGCGGCAAGCGTGACTTCGGCCGGACGCGCGAGCCGGAGGGGCGTCCGGCGGCCGCCGGTGAGGAGCCGCGGTTCGTGGTGCAGATCCATGACGCAAGCACCCTGCACTTCGACTTCCGGCTCCAGGTGGACGACGTGCTGAGGTCCTGGTCGGTGCCGAAGGGACCGTCCGGAGACCCCAAGGACAAGCGGCTCGCCATGCCGACCGAGGATCATCCGCTGGAGTACGAGGACTTCGAGGGGGTGATCCCGAAGGGCGAGTACGGCGGCGGCACGGTCATCGTCTGGGACAGCGGCACCTACGAGCCGCTCAGCCATGACCGCAGGGGACGGCAGGTCGACTTCGGGGAGTCGCTGGAGCACGGTCATGCCACGTTCCGGCTGCACGGCTCGAAGCTGCACGGCGAGTTCGCCCTCACCCGGATCCGCGGCGGGCAGGACGACCGGGAGGCCTGGCTGCTGGTGAAGGCGGGAAAGGGCCGCGGACATGGGCACGGCACCCCCGACCCGTACCGGGCCCGCTCGGTGCGCACCGGCCGCACCCTCGCCCAGGTCGCCGCCGACGGCGACGAGGGGTGAGCGTGGCGACCGGTCTGCCGGACACCCTCCCGGACGGGCAGCGGCGGCTGCTGCGCGAGGCGCGCCCCGGGGCGGAGCCGGCCGCGCGGCCGATGCCGGCCACGCTCAGCGACCGGCGGGACTTCTCCGGCGAGGAGTGGCTCTTCGAGCGGAAGTTATGGACAGGGTTTCAGCCTGTCCGGTGTCCAGACTCAGGTCCTGCTTGATAGGCCTGAAAACGACGGCGGCCTCACCGCGGTCGCCCTATCTCACCGGTCGCTGGTTAAGCGCCGCTTTCCGGGCTCGGGGGCGGGGCCTGGAAGGACTGGATCATTCAGGCGATCAGTCGGCGCCAGGCGTCCGGGGGGTGCTTCTATCTGTTCGGTCAAGGTCTGTGGGCTTGGTCAGGCCGTTTGTTCGTGCCCGGGTTGGTAGAGGGTGCGGTGCTTGAGCATGGCGTGCAGGACGTCGACACGGCGGCCGCCGACCTCGGCCAGGATGCGGGCACCGGTCCTGACCGCGACCCCGGGCATGGAGGTCAGGCCCTTCGCGAGAGGGTGGGCCTCCAGCAGTGCGGCGACCCGCATCTCCAGGATGTCCCGGCGCTTGAGGAGGACCGCGAGGGCCTCGGCCAGGCCGGAGACGATCTCCCCTGCCGAGCCGGTGCCGGGGACCCGCACAGTCTGCTCGGCCAGGGCGGTGGTGATCTGATCAGCCAGGGTGTGGGCACTGCGCATGCGCGGCGCCGCCTGGAGCATGACCTGCGCGATCTGCTCGGTGCCGGCCTGGGCCAGCTGGGCCGGGGAGCCGTAGGCCTGTAGCAGGGCCAGGACGGCCGGGTGCCGCAGGCGGGGTCCCAGGACGCGTTCAAGGGCAGGGTGGATGGAGGTGAGCAGTCCGCGCAGCCGGTTGGAAGTGCGGGTGGCGTCCTGGGCGAGGTCGTCGTCGTGGCCCAGGACCATGGTCAGTTCGGCCCGCACGCTCTCGTCGGGATCGATGGAGTGCAGCAGGTGCGGCATGGTGCGGGCGGCATCGGCGATGACGTAGGCATCGCGGGCGTCGGTCTTGCCGGTGCCGGGGTGCAGATCGGCCAGCCGGCGCATCGACAGGCCCGGCAGATAGGCGACTTCGCATCCACAAGCGCGGGCGACGGTCACCGCCAGGGTGCCGATGGAGGCCGGCTGGTCGACCACGACCAGGACCTTCCCCTTGCGCTTGAGGCGGGCGAAGAGCTCCCGCAGCTGGGGCTCGCCGTTGGGCAGCGCCTTGTCGAAGGTCGTACGGCCGTCGGCCAGCAGAGCCGTGCCGTGGTGGGCGGACTTGCCTATGTCCAACGCGCAGAACACATCGATCGACGTGAAGTCGTTGCTGGTCACCGGGCTTTCCCTCCCCGGAGTCACAACCGGTGGCCCGCCGGGCACCGGAGATCGGCAGCCACATTACGCAGCCCTGCCTGTCGGCGGACACGCTTCCATCAGCGATCAACCGGTGCCGCCAGGACCGGCGACAGCACCCCCCGGATTGGACAGGGGCAACGAGTCATACCGGCTCCGGAAGCCACGAGCCCGAACCGGGCTCTACGAGGAAGGTAATGGGCATCGGCCGTGGCGCCGAGGACTCCGGCGTTGGCCATCAGCAGCACGAGATCGCGGCTGGTGAAGTCCTCGCGCAGCTGCCCGCAGTCCTTGGCGCGGCCGACCTCGCGTCCAGCGTCGTCCGCACTCCGCTTTCGCCATTTCTCCCGTCCGGCGAGCAGCTGCTGGAAGGCGAGCGCGGTGGCTTCGTCAGCGGCCGCGACGTCGACGACCAGGCGGTACGGCGTGGTGGTGGAGGAACTGGCGGTGGAGGTCATGGCGCAGCTGCCGGACGACCGGGCGCGGCAGGAGGTGATGGCGCTCGTGGAGGTAGCGCGGATGGATCCGCGGGCCTGGCCCGATGTGCGTGATCCGGGCTCGGTTGAGGAGATCCGGGAGGCCTTCGGGCGGCGGTGCTGGATCCAGTACATGCCGCACGCCGGAGCGATCGAGGTCCGTGACATCGGGTGGGCGGGCTGATCACTATCCGTCCCGGTCGGTCTTCAGGGGGTTCTTTGGGGGTGCCGGGCGGATCGTGCCTCCTCAACGCTCTATGGCCCGGCCGGCGCGTGGGTCAGCGCGCCGAGCTCAGTGGCATGACTCTGCGGTACGTCGGCACTGCGATCACCGCGACCGCGACGTGCATCAGGAGCAGCGCCCCCACACCGGTCACCTCGCCCTCGCCGAACAGGAAAAAGTCCGGCACGAAGGACAACACGACGACCGACGGGACGAGTCGGCGGAGCAGCCGTTCGGGATCGGAGGAGAACCTGCGGACGAGGGCCCACCCGACGGACCCTCCCAGCACTCCCAGCGCGGTCAGAAAGACGTACGACGAGGGCTCCAACGGGCGGAAGTCGTCCGGTGCACCGAGCGCGTGCGCCAGTACGGCGATCAACGCGTTCACCAGCGAGGACAGCAGGAAGGCGACGAACACACCTCCCGCCACCATGATCGGACCCCGACGGGTGGGGAGCGTCTCAGAGACACGGGACATGGCAACTCCAAACGGACATGAGGGACATTGGTCAGTTCTTGGGGCTACTGGTGGCATCCACTTGCTGAAGGAGACGGCCGACGTCGACGCCGTCACGCCTGTCGGCCGCGCGCCGTGTCGTAGCCACGAGGTAGGCGACGGCAGCCGCGAAGACCAGCAGCGCGGTCCAGTCGTTCAGGCGCAGGCCGAGGATGTGGTGGGCCTCGTCCACCCGCAGGTACTCGATCCAGAAGCGGCCGACGGTGTACGCGGCGGCGTACAGCGCGAACGCCCGGCCCCGGTCGAGACGGAAACGGCGGTCCGCCCACAGGACCAGGGCGACCACGCCGAGACACCACAACCACTCGTACAGGAACGCCGGGTGATACGTGGCCAGGTTCGGGGTGGCCTCAGGCCGGTGCGCGGGGTCGATCTCCAGGGCCCAGGGGAGAGTGGTGGCCCGCCCGTAGAGCTCCTGGTTGAACCAGTTGCCCCAGCGGCCGATGGCCTGCCCCAGCGCTATGCCGGGTGCGACGGCATCGGCGAACGCGGACAGGGCAACGCCCTTGCGGCGGCAGCCGATCCAGGCTCCGACGGCCCCACCGGCGATGGCGCCCCAGATACCGATGCCTCCGTCCCAGATGAAAAGGGCCTTGACCGGATCGCCGCTCTTGCCGAAGTACAGCTCGCCGGACGTGATCACGTGGTAGAGGCGGGCACCGACGACACCGAATGGAACCGCCCAAAGGGCGATGTCCGCCACGACGGTCTTCTCTCCGCCGCGAGCGGCCCAGCGACGGCCGCCCAGCCACACCGCGGCGGCGATTCCGAGGATCAGCATCAGTGAGTAGCCGCGCAGTGGGAGCGGGCCCAGGTGGACCTCGCCGATGGACGGGCTGGGAATGAAGGCCAGGAGCACTGGTGGTTCCTCACAAGGGGCGGTGGAAGAGCAGGCCGTCGACTGCGGGGCCGATCGTCGCCGCCCGCGCCCCTCACGCACATCGACCGATCGACGCGCCCTGCATCCACCGATCGGTGGAGCCGCCCCGCTGGTCGGCTGATTCTGCCGCTACGCGGCTGCGCCTACTCTGTAGGCCATGGCACTGCAACAGGCGTGGGACCGGCAGCGGTGGAAGGCCATGGGGCAGCACGCCTTCTTCGTCACCGTGCTCGCCCTGTCCATGCCGGGTGCGCTGGCCGGGGCGGATATGACGACCGGCGCCGCGCTGTCGCGGATCGGCCCGGCAGTGGGGCTCGCCCTTTGGTATGCGTACTGGATCGCGCTGCGCGGTGGCGCCGACCGCCCGCCGCTGCCCTACCTCGTCGGGGCCCTGTCCGGGTGGGCGGTCATGGCCACGGTGGACCCCGCGTTCCTCCCGGTCGCCGTGGCGGTACTGAGCCCGTACTGGCTGAGGCGGGCCTGGTGGTCGGCCGGCGGGGTGCTGGTGCTGGGCGCCGGCTGGTCATGGCAGAGCCTGACCACGGACGGCTCCGTCGACGTACGGGCGCTCACGGGCTGCGTGCTCGCTACCGCGGTGGCGGTCACCATCACCTGCTACGTCGCCACCCTCGACCATGAGAGTCACAAGCGGCAGCGGCTCCTGGACGAACTCACCGCCACCCAGGCGGAACGAGCGGCAGCGGAACGCCAGGCGGGTACCCTGGCCGAACGTCAGCGCCTGGCCCGCGAGGTCCACGACACGCTCACCCAGGGGTTCGCGTCCATCGCCATGCTGCTGGACGCCGCACGCGACGACCTGCCACCCGACTCCCCTGCGGCCCGCCGCGTCGAGCAGGCCATGCGCACGGCCCGGGACAACCTCGCAGAGAGCCGCCGCCTCGTGCACGCCCTCCGCCCGGCGCCACTGGACCGCACGCACCTGGCGGACGCTGTCCGTGAACTCACCGCCCGGCTCGCGGAGGAGACCGGCACCGAGGCCTACACGGTCGTGACCGGCCGCCCGGCCGCCCTGCCTCCCAGTACCGAGGGCGAGTTGCTGCGGGTCGTGCAGGAGGCACTGACCAACGCCCGGCGGCACGCCCGCGCGATGAGTGTCTCGGTCACGCTGTCGTACCTCGGCGACGTCCTGGCGATCGACATCCAGGACGACGGCACCGGGTTCGCACCGGCTGCCCGGCATACGGGCGTCGGCCTGACCACCATGCGGGAGCGCATCGCCGCCTTGCACGGCACGTTCACGGTGGAAAGCGCCCCGGGCGAGGGTACGACCGTCGCCGTCACGGTGCCCCTCCCGGTCGAGCCTTCCGCCTCCGTCTCCTCAGCCGTGTCGGGCACCGAGCGGATGGCCCCGGCGTCATGAGGACATCGGCCGGTCCCACGATCCGAGTCCTTCTCGCCGACGACCACCCCGTGGTCCGTGACGGGCTTGCCGCCATGCTCTCCACCCAGCCCGATCTCACGGTCGTCGGCGAAGCCGCCACCGGCGCCGAGGCACTGCGCCAGACCGCCTCACTCGCACCCGACGTCGTGCTGATGGACCTGCAGATGCCCGAAATGGACGGCACGACCGCGACCGCCGCCATCCGTGCCGCCCACCCCGAGGTGCGGGTACTCGTCCTGACCACCTACGACACGGACGCCGACATCACTGCCGCCGTCGACGCCGGCGCAGTCGGCTACCTGCTCAAGGACACCGGACGACACGAGCTCTGCGAGGCCGTTCGGACCGCGGCTCGGGGAGGCGCGGCACTGTCGCCCACCGTGGCCGCCAAGGTCCTCGCCCATATGCGCGGCGACCGGGGCGCCGGCTTGTCCGGCAGGGAGCTCGAAGTCCTGTCCGCCGTGGCCCGGGGGCAGAGCAACAGACAGATCGCCCGCGCCCTGCGCCTGTCCGAGGCCACCGTCAAGACCCATCTGCTGCACATCTACACCAAGCTCGACGTCCGTGACCGGACCGCCGCTGTCACCGCCGCACTTGGCCGAGGAATCATCCGCATGGACTGAAGGCCTTGCTGGAGTGTTGCTCGGCGGTACGGCGAGAGGCCGAGGAGTTCCGTCAGTCGGTCCTCCACCGAGTAGGACTAGGCGGTGCCCGGGCCGGTTTGTGAGAGGCGGACCATGGCGCGGTAGAGGGCGGTGGGCCTCGGGGCGTCGGGCAGCGGGGGGATCGGCGCACCGGGCGCGGCGTAGGAGCGGAGCATGTGGCCGACGAGGCGGCGCCAGGCGTCGGGGGCGTCCTCGCCGGCGGCGGTGACGACTCCGGCGTTGGCGATGAGCAGGATGACGACGTCCTGGTGGGTGAAGTCCTCGCGCAGGTGCCCGGTGTCCTTGGCACGGGTGATGAGCTCGAGCAGCCGCTCGTACGCCTCGGCGCGGCGTGCCTCCAGCGCCTTGGCGGTCGGGAAGGACATGGTCAGCACGTCGGCGAAGCCGCGGTCGGCGGCCTGCATGGCACAGACGGCCTGGAGGTAGCTGATGAAGCCGTGCCAGGGATCGGGGTCGGCCAGTGCCTCGGCGACGGCGTCGGCGTAGGCATCCATGCGATCGGCGAAGACCGCGTTGACGAGTTCCTCCCGGGTGGCGAAGCGCCGGCCGAGCGTGGCTTTGCCGACGCCTGCCTCTCGGGCGACCGAGGCCATGGAGACGCCGAGTCCTTCGGTGGCGTAGAGGCGGCGGGCAGCGGCCAGGATGCGGCAGCGGTTGCGTTCGGCGTCGGCGCGCAGTCCCGGGCCGGGCTGCTGGCCTGGCGTCTGGTCCGAAGGTGGCGAGGTCATACCCCCACTCTACCCAAGTGGAACGGTCGGCCCGTTTCTGCTGTACGGTGTGCGACAGTGAAAGTGGGACGCCTGGCCCACTTACTTGAAAGGACTTCACCATGCCCAGCATCGCCATCGTCGGAGCCGGCCCCGGCATGGGCCTCGCCATCGCCCGCACCTTCGGCTCGCGCGGCTACGACGTCGCTCTCATCGCCCGCAACCGCGCCAAGCTCGACGACCTCGTCGGCCGACTCACCGCCGAGGGCATCACCGCCGCCGCGTTCCCGGCGGACGTGCGCAACCACGACGCGCTGACCCAGGCCCTCAAGGACGCCGCCACCCGCTTCGGCGGCATCGACGTCCTGGAGCACTCCCCCGCTCCCAGCATCGCCTCCGTGAACCTCACCTCCCCGTCCCAGACCAGCCCCTCCGATGTACAGGGATGGATCGACTTCCTGCTCTGCAGCGCCATCACCGCCACCCAGGCCGTCCTGCCCGCGATGCGTGAGGCCGGCGCGGGCACCCTGCTCTTCACCAACGGTGCCGGCTCGGTCGACCCCATCCCGATGCTCGGCAACGTCAACCCCGCCCAGGCGGCGCTGCGCAACTGGGCGCTCAACCTGCACAAGGAGCTGGCCGGCACCGGTATCCAGGCCGCGCACGTCGCCATCGGCGTGTGGATCGGCGCGGGCGGCCCTCCCGAAATCCCGACCGCCGAGGCCGAGGACATCGCCCCTCTCTACTGGGACCTGCACACCCAGCGCGACGAAGCCGAGCGCGTCTTCACCGGCTGACGCCTCCCAGCTCTCCCCCGCGGAAGCCTGACCCGATCACTCCTCATCCGCCGCGGCGGATCCGAAGAAGAAGGTGTCCGCTCCGATGAACGTGTTCCTGTGGATCCTGCAGGGCGTCCTCGCCGCGCTGTTCGCGGCCGCCGGCGTCACCAAGTCCACCCAGCCCCGCGAAAAGCTCATATCCCAGCTGCCGTGGGTCAGTGACGTCTCGACACCCGTGGTGCGTCTGATCGGCGTCACCGAACTCGCCGGCGCCCTCGGGCTGATCCTGCCGGGCGCCTTCGACATCGCCACCTTGCTCACCCCGCTTGCCGCCACCGGCCTGGCTGTGATCATGGTCCTGGCCATGGGCCTCCACGCCCGCCGCAAGGAGCCGCAGGCCATCGGGTTCAACGCGATCCTGCTCATCGTCGCCGCGATCATCATGTGGGGCCGGTTCGGGCCCTACTCCTTCTGACCACCCGGTCTCCCGTCCCTTCACAGCGGCCCGGCCCGCGACCACGCCGGCCGGGCCGCAAGGCGAGGTCGTACTCGGCCGCCGGACTGATCAGGAACGGCTGACCTTCGGGCACGCCCAGGTCATCCAGCCGCTGATCCAGACCGTCGAACAGCGCATTGAACTCCCGTATGAATGGGCTCACTTCCCTCGGCCACGCGAGGTCTCGCCGGGTGAAGTGCACCCGCCACCCTGTGATCGACATGACGCTGGCCGATAGCCGTGGACAGCTCAACAGCCCATAACCGAAATTGGACGGGGTGCGCGTGCTGAGCGCTCCGCTGGAAGTGCCGCGATCAGGCCGTCGATCGGGTGCGGCACCATCGTGGCTGGTCGCGCCCACGCGGCGGAGCCGCAGATCGATACAGACCCGCGCCCCTTCGGGGCGCTGCAAGAACCGCAGCGCGGGCTTTGGCGCTTCGTATGGACCTGACCCGGCGGCAGGACGTCGAGGCGAGCGGGGTCGCGGCGACGTAGTACGTGTTCGACCTGCTCAGGCTGGACGGCCAGGACACCACGCGGCTGCCGCTCAGGGCCCGCAAGTCGCTGCTGCGGCGGGCGCTGACGTACCGCGCTCCGCTGCGGATGACGCCCCACCGCAACGAGGGCGGGGCCGAGCTGCTGGCCGACTCCTGCGCCCGGGGCTGGGAGGGGCTGATCGCCAAGCGGGCCGACGGGGACTACCAGCCGCGCCAACGCGGATGCCGCAGCATGCCGTCCCGGGTCCACTCGGTGAAGTCGATCTGCGCGACCAGCTCCGGCCTTACGCACCGGACCTTCGAACGGCGCGCGAGACACACATCCCGTCCAGCCGCTCGCGCAGTTCCAGCAGCGTGCGCCGGTCGAAGCCGGTGCCGACCTTGCCCGCGTACCGCAGCCGCCCGCCCTCGTGATAGCCGAGCAGCAGCGCACCGAGCCCGACCCGGCTCCCGGCCGGCTCGGCCGGCGGACGGTGCGGCCGCGTGAGCGCCTTGCGGATCTTTGGGGTTCTGCCCCCAACTGGGCTTGTGTGCCTCTATGTTCACGGCGGAACCCATGTCCTCCAGGAGGCTCCCGTATGCGCACCGCGCTCCGCACCACGCTCATCGGCGCCGTGACCGCCGCCACCGTCCTCGTCTGCGGCCCCGCCCAGGCGACGCCCCCGGGCCCGGGCGTCACCGGCCGGACCATCAGCCAGACCACCGTCGGAGACACCGACTACGTCCTGCGAGAGGTCACGGTGCCGCCCGGCCAGGCCACCGGCTGGCACTACCACGACGGCCCGGTGTACGGATACGTGAAGCAGGGCACGCTCAGCCACTACGACTCCGGCTGCGCCTCCGACGGCGTCTATCCGCAGGGCACCGTCGTGCGCGAGCCGGGCGGGCCGAGCGACGTCCACCTCGGCCGGAACCAGGGCGACACCACGCTCGTGCTGGAGGTGTTCTACATACTCCCGCACGGCGCGCCGCTGTCCGAGGACGTGCCCAACCCCGGCTGCCCCTTCGAGTGATCACACCGGCGGCAGCGGCTGTTCCGCCCAGATGGTCTTGCCGCTGCCGGTCTGCCGGCTGCCCCAGCGCTGGGTGAGCTGGGCGACGAGCAGCAGTCCGCGGCCGCCCTCGTCGTAGGCGTGGGCCCGGCGCAGATGCGGGGAGGTGGAACTGGCGTCGGAGACCTCGCAGATGAGGGTGCGGTCGCGGATCAGACGCAGCTGGATGGGCGGGGCGCCGTACCGGATGGCGTTGGTGACGAGTTCGCTGACGACGAGTTCGGTGACGAAGGCCGCCTCGTCCAGTCCCCACGCGGTCAGTTGGTCCGTGGCCGCCTGCCGGGTGCCGGCCACGCGCTCGGGGTCGGGCGGTACGTCCCAGGTGGCGATGCGGTCGGCGCCCAGGGCCCGGGTGCGGGCCAGCAGCAGGGCCACGTCGTCGCTGGGGTCCTCCGGCAGGACGGCCTTCAGCACCCCGTCGCACAGCGCGTCCAGGGACTCGGCGGGCGCGGTCAGCGCGCGGCACAGTTCGGCGGTGGCGTGGTCGATGTCGCGGTCGCGGTCCTCGATGAGGCCGTCCGTGTACAGGGCGACCAGGGCGCCCTCGGGCAGTTCCACCTCCCTCGCCTCGAAGGGCAGCCCGCCGACCCCGAGCGGCGGCCCGGCGTTCACCTCGATGACCTGGGCGGTGCCGTCGGGCAGGACGACGGCCGGCGGCGGATGGCCGGCCGCGGCGAGGCTGAGGCGGCGGGTGACGGGGTCGTAGACGGAGTAGAGGCAGGTGGCGCCGAGTTCGGCGACCTCGTCGGAGTCGTCCCCGGCGAGGTGGGTGACCAGGTCGTCGAGGTGGGTGAGGAGTTCGTCGGGCGGCAGGTCCACGTCGGCGAGGGTGCGTACGGCCGTGCACAGCCGGCCCATGGTGGCCGAGGACGGGATGCCGTGTCCGACGACGTCGCCGACGACCAGGGCGACCCGGCTGCCGGACAGCGGGATCACGTCGAACCAGTCGCCGCCGATGCCGGCCTGCGATCCGGACGGCCGGTAGCGGTGGGCCACCTCGACCGCCGCCTGGCCGGGCAGTCCCCGGGGCAGCAGGTTGTGCTGGAGGGCGAGCGCGGTGGTGCGTTCCCGGGCGAAGCGGCGGGCGTTGTCGACGCAGACGGCGGCCCGGCTGGCGAGTTCCTCGGCGAACACGGCGTCGTCGGCGCCGTAGTCGTCCGACTGCCGGATGCGCACGGCCACCGCGACGCCGAGCGTGGTGCCCCGGGCCCGCAGTGGCACCGCCATCATCGAGTGGGCGCCCACCCGGTGGCGCCGGCCGGCCGGGGCCCGGGCGTTGCGTTCGGCGACCCACCGCATGAACGCCGGCTCGCCGGCCTGGCTCTGGATCACCCGGCCCTCCAGTATCGCGCGGGCCGGCGGCGAGAACGGCGGGTAGTGGTCCACCTCGCCCAGGTGCACGGCCGCTTCCGGGGTGCCCTCGGTGACCGAGCCGTGGGCGACCCGGCGCAGGGCGATGTCCGTGCCGGTCAGTACGGGCGGCTCCTCGGCGCCCAGGACCCAGTCGAACAGGTCCACGCTGGCGAAGTCGGCGAACCGGGGCACCACGATCCCGACCATCTCCTCGGCGGTGCGCACCACGTCCAGGGTGGTGCCGATGGCGGCGGCGGCCTCGTTCAACAGGGCCAGCCGCTGGCGCGCCCAGTACTGGTCGGAGCTGTCGAACGCGGCGAGCGCGGTTCCGATCAGCTCGCCGGAGGGGTCGCGCACCGGCCACATCTCGGTGGTCCAGGCATGTTCGCGGTTCAGGGCCGGGGCGCCCGTGAAGCTCTCGTAGCGCAGCGGCCTGCCCGTCTCGCTGACCTGGCGAAGATGCCACAGGAAGCCCCGGCTGTGGACCTCGTCCTCCACGGTCTCCGGGAAAGGGCGGCCGAGCAGCACGTCCTCCGGTACGCCCATGACCTTGCAGGCCACGTCGTTGAGCCGCAGGTAGCGCTGGTCGGCGTCGAAGACGGACATGGACATGGACGCCTGCTGGAAGGCCAGCTCGGCCAGGGTGGGCTCGTGCCGGTCGGGCGGCCCCGCGGTGATCACGTATCCGTCGGGTCGGCCGTCCTCGTCCAGCACGGCGCACGCGGTCACGGTCAAGGGCACGGCCCCGCCGTCCCGGTGCCGCAGCACGGCGGTGCCGGTCAGCGCCGCGACGCCTTCGGGGGCCGGCGGCTCGGCGAGCAGGTCCCGTGCCGGCCTTCCCACCACGTCCGCGGCCTCCAGGCCCGTCAGCCGTCGGGCACCCTCGCTCCACCCCTTGACCACACCCTGGGCATCGAGGATCGCCACGGCGGAGACGCGCTCCATGTCGTCCAGCATGAGACCTGGGCCGCACCGCATCAACCGCGACGCCCGGGCCGTTGCCCGCGGGCCGCGACCGCGCTCACTTGCGCAGCGCGGCGAGGGCCCGGTCGGCGTGGGTGTTCATCCGCAGTTCGCTGCGGACGACCTCCAGAACGGTGCGGTCCTGCCCGATGACGAAGGTGGCCCGTTTGGTGGGGGCCAGCGCGAAGCCGCGCGTCACGCCGAACAGCTCCCGGACCGTGCCGTCGGCGTCGGACAGCAGCGGCATCCCGAGGGTGTGGCGCTCGGCGAACTCCTGCTGGCGTTCGACCGCGTCCCCGCTGATGCCGACCGGCCGGGCCCCGACGGCGGCGAACTCGGCGGCGAGATCACGGAAGTGGCAGGCCTCCGCCGTGCAGCCGGGGGTGAGGGCGGCCGGGTAGAAGAACAGCACCACCGGTCCCTCGGTGAGCAGTTCGGTCAGGCTGCGCACGGCGCCGGTCTCGTCCGGCAGCGTGAAGTCCTCGACCTTGTCGCCGACCTGTACTCGTGCGCTCATGACCGGCCCTCCGCGTTCCTGGCGACGCCCCGTGCCCACAGCACGAGGGGGATCTGCAGCGGCAGCCGGCCGACGGCCGCGGCCTTCTGCGGGGCGGGGCGGTGCCGCCAGTCGACGGCCATCTTCACGTTCGCGGGGAACACACCGACGAAGAAGGCCGCGGTGGCCAGCGCGGCGGCCTTGCGGGTGCGCGGCAGCGCCACACCGGCGGCCAGCGCGAGTTCGGCGACGCCACTGGCGTACGTCCAGGTCCGGGGCGTCCCCGGAAGAGCGCTCGGCACGACCGCGTCGTACTGGCGCGGGGCGGTGAAGTGGGTGACGCCGGCCGCGGCCAGCAGGCCGGCGAGCAGCAGGGGCGAGCGTTCGGACCGGGGCACGGATCCTCCTTGGATGGCCTGCCGCCGGATGCTACCGGAGGGTAGATCACGGACCGCCACCCGCCCTGCCCGTCATCGGCCCCGCTACGTGCGGCGGTTGTGGGTTCCCGGGGTGTAACCGAAGGAGCGGCGGAAGACGTCGATGAAGGCACTGGCGGAGGACCAGCCGCAGCGGTGGGCGACGGTCGTGACGGGCGTGTCCTCGGCGAGCAGCCGCAGCGCGTGGTAGAGGCGGGACTGGGTGCGCCACTGCGGGAAGGTCATGCCGAACTCGCGGCGGAAGAGCCGGCTGAGAGTGCGCTCGCCGACCCCCGTCGCGGCGCCGAGCGCGGCCAGGGTGCGCGGGTCGGCCGGGTCGGCGTGGACGAGGGCGCAGACCGCGGCCAGGCGTGGGTCGGCGGGGGTGGGCAGGCTCAGGGGCTGCTGGGGCGAGGCACGCAGTTGGTCGCGCAGGACGGCGAGCAGGCGACGGCGCTCGGGGCCGCCGTCGTCGGGGTCGCGGGTGTAGGCGAGGATCAGCTCGCGCAGGAGCGGGCTGACGGCGAGGACGGTGGGGGCGTCCAGGCCGAGGGGGTTGTCGTCGGCGGGCAGTCCGACCAGGTACAGGTCGAGGTGGCCGTGGGCGCGGTGGGCGTGCGCGGTGCCGGCGGGGACCCAGATGGCGCGGTTGCCGGGCGCGAACCAGGTGCCGGCGTCGGTGGTGACGGCGAGGACGCCGGAGCCGGCGTAGACGATCTGGTGGTCGTCGTGCCGGTGGGCGTCGATGCGTTCCCCGGCGGCCAGGACCTTGGCACGGGTCGGCGCGGTCGGTGCGTGGCGGATGTTCGACACAGCTCGGCAGATTATCGGAAGCGGGCCACCGGCGCGGGCCGCGACGATCGCGGGGTGTCCGAGAAACGCAGTCGAACCATCACTTTGATGTCCCTGGGCCACGCCTGTGTCGATGTCTATCAAGGCGCCGTCGCGGCCCTCGTCCCCTTCTTCGTCGCCGAGCGCGCCTACAGCTATGCCGCCGCCTCGGGCGTCGTCCTCGCCGCGTCCCTGTTGTCGTCGGTGGTGCAGCCGCTGTTCGGGGCGCTCACCGACCGCTGGTCGATGCCCTGGCTGCTGCCGCTGAGCGCGCTGGCGGGCGGTGCGGGGGTGGCGCTCAGCGGGGTCACGGGGTCCTACGCGCTCACCTTGGCGGTGGTGGCCGTGTCGGGGGTCGGGGTCGCCGCGTACCACCCGGAGGCGGCCCGCGCGGCCCGCGCCGCCTCGCGGGGGAGCCATACGGCGATGGGCTGGTTCTCCCTCGGCGGCAACGTCGGTTTCGCCCTGGCCCCGCTGCTGGTGGCGGCGGTCGTCGCCACGGGCGGGCTGGGTGCTTCTCCCCTGCTGGTCGTGCCGGCGGTCGTCGGGGCGGCCCTGTGTGCGGCGGCGGTGCGTTCGGGCACGGGCGGGGGCGCGGACGGCGGCAGGGGCGGCGAGGGGATCGGCACCGACGACTGGCCGTCGTTTCTGCGGCTGTCCGGAGCGATCATGTGCCGGTCGATCGTGTTCGTCGGCCTGAGCGCCTTCGTCTCGCTGTACGTCCGTCAGCGGGCCGGTGGCGGGGAGGTGGCCGGTACGGCCGCGCTGTGCGTGCTCTACGCGGGCGGCGCGGTGGGGACGGTGGCCGGGGGCCGGCTCGCCGAGCGGTACGGGCGGCTGACCGTCGTGCGCCGGGCGTATGCGCTGTCCGTCCTCGCGGTGGCCGGGCTGGTCCTGGTTCCCGGGCCGGCGATGTATCTGTTCGTCGCGCTGACGTCGGCCGGCCTGTATGTCCCGTTCTCGCTGCATGTCACGCTCGGCCAGGACTATCTGCCCCGGCGGGTCGGCACGGCGAGCGGAGTCACGCTGGGGCTCGCCGTGAGCGTGGGCGGGCTCGCCGCGCCGGTGATCGGCGCGCTGGCCGACGCCACGTCGCTGCGGACGGCGCTCGTGCCGCTCATCGCCCTGCCCGCGCTGGGGTGGCTGCTGCTGAGCGGGCTGCGGGAGCCGGCTTCTCCGGGGCGGGCGGCACCGGCTGCCGGCCCGCCCGACCGACGTTCGCGCGCCGTGTCCGCTTGAGCGCCCGGGTCAGGCGGTCCCGGCCGGTGCCGTCGGCTGCGGTTCGGTGTCCTCGTCGACGGTGTGGGCGAGGAAGTCGTCGACCCTGCGCTGGAAGAGCCCGGCCGGCTCACGCAGTTCCTCGGGCGACCAGTCGGCCAGGGCGTTGTTGCCCTGGCCCGCGGCCTCGCTGACCTGGCGGTTGGACACCGCGTACACGCCGTGCTCGGCGAAGAGCCGCTCGGCCGCGGTCAGGAGCAGCTCCCGGGTCGCGCTGACCTGTTCCTCCCGCAGTGTCCTGCCCGCCATGATCACCACCGCACCGGGACCTCGCGCCACCCGCCGACGACCAGTCCCTCGAGCCGCCGTGGCTTCACTCCCCACAATCTAAGTCAACTGACTGAATCGCGGCGGCGGGCCGTCCTGCTCGGGGATGAGGTGTGGGGCGGACATACTGCGTTTCGAGTAGCGGTGATTGTCGGCGGACGCATGACGACACGGCGGCTCGATACGGGAAGGCTGAGCGCAGTCCCACGATCCGGAAGCGGAAGAAACACCCCATGACCATCCGTGTACTGCTCGCCGACGACCAGGCCCTGCTGCGGGCCACCTTCCGGATCCTGATCGACTCCTCCGCCGACATGGAGGTCGTCGCCGAGGCCACCGACGGCGCCGAGGCCGTCGACCTCGCCCGGGCCCACCACCCCGACCTGGTCCTGATGGACATCCGTATGCCCGGCACCGACGGACTCACCGCCACCACCACGATCTGCGCCGACCCCGGCCTCACGGCGGTGCGGGTGCTGATCCTGACCACGTTCGAGATCGACGAGTACGTGGCGCGGGCGCTGCGGGCCGGGGCGAGCGGCTTCCTCGGCAAGGACGTCACCGCGGACGTGCTGCTCGACGGCATCCGTACCGTGGCCGCCGGCGAGTCCCTGCTCTCCCCCACCGCGACCCGCACGCTCATCACCCGGTTCCTGGCATCGCCCGCCGAGAGCTCGCAGTCGGCCGCGCCGGAGCACCTCGCCGCGCTAACCGCGCGCGAGCGGGAGGTCATGGCGTGGGTGGCCGAGGGGCACTCCAACGAGGAGATCGCCGAGAAGCTCTACGTCAGCCCGCTGACCGTACGCACCCATGTGCACCGGGCCATGACGAAGCTCGGCGCCCGCGACCGTGCCCAACTGGTCGTGATGGCCTATCAGTCGGGCCTGGTGCGGGCCGTGCCGCCGAACGCGGAGCAGTGACGTCCCGGCCGCCGTTCAGGGGAAAACGGCGGCCAGGGCGCGTGAGCGCGGGCAGGGCCGTCGACAACTGACCCGTGAGCCTGCCGCTGATCCCTCCGATGCTCGCGACGCCCGGCACCCTGCCGCCCGCCGCGCAGGACGCGCGCTGGGCGTACGAGACCAAGCAGGACGGCCAGCGCGCGGTGGCCTATCTGGCCGGCGACGGCTCCCTGCTGCTGCGCGCCCGCTCCGGCGAGGACATCACGCCCGCCTACCCCGAACTGCGGCCGCTCGGCGACGCGCTCGGCGCCACCTCCGCCGTACTGGACGGGGAGATCCTGGTGCTGGACGAACAGGGGCGCGCCGACTTCCAGTTGCTGCAGTCCCGCATGGGCCTGGTGCACGCGCCCGCCCGGGCCGCCCGGATGGCCACGCGGACCCCGGTGCATCTGGTGCTGTTCGACGTGATGCACCTGGCGGGCCGCTCCCTGCTCAAGGTCCCCTACTCACGCCGGCGCGGGCGGCTGGAGGAGCTGGACCTGGCCGGGCCGTTCTGGTCGACGCCGCGCGCCCTGGTGGGACACGGCGCGCAGGCGCTGGCGGCCACCCGCGAGCACGGCCTGGAGGGGCTGGTGTGCAAGCGGCTGGACTCGCTGTACGAGCCCGGGGTGCGTTCCCGCGCCTGGATCAAGATCCGCAACATGCACAGCGAGGACGTGGTCGTCGGCGGCTGGCTGCCCGGCAAGGGTCGGCTCACGGGCCTGCCGGGCGCGCTGCTGGTCGGTCAGTTCACGGCCGACGGGCGGCTGCGGTACGTCGGCGGCGTGGGCACCGGCTGGAGCGAGGCCGAGCGCACCCGGCTCGCCGAGCTGCTGCGGGCCGGCGCGACGGACGTGTGCCCCTTCGATCCCGTCCCCCAGGTGGCGGGCGCGCGCTGGGTGCTGCCCCGGCTGGTCGGCGAGGTCCGCTTCAGCATCCGCACCCGCTCCGGCATGCTGCGCCAGCCGTCGTGGCTGCGGCTCAGGCCGGACCTGGCGCCCACGGACGCGGCGGCCCAACTGCCGGACGACGTCTGACGCACAGGTGCGGCGGCGAGTATTGCGCTGCCCTTCACCGTTGGTACGCCCGTGGCTCTTGGCGCGTAAGTGAAAACCGGGGATCCTGAACTGCCGTTCCCCCCACAGCCGTTGGGCTGCGCCCGGACTCCGAGGAGACGCAGTGTCGTCACAGACGTTCCGCACCCACAGCAAGCGATGGCTCACCGGTCTGGCAGGTGCCGCCGCGCTCGTCGTCGCTTTCCCCAGCGTCGCCTTCGCCGCCCCGCCCGGAGCGCTGCCCGCCAACGCCGAGTCGGGCGAGCAGACGTACCAGCCCGCCTACGACTACGACACCGACGGCTGCTACTCCACCCCGGCCATCGGCCCGGACGGCACGGTCAACGGCGGCCTGAACCCGACCGGTGCGCTCAACGGCAACTGCCGTGACGCCTCGGACCTGGACAACACCAACGGGTACTCGCGCTACAAGTGCAACAACGGCTGGTGCGCCTACATGTACGGCCTGTACTTCGAGAAGGACCAGGCGATTGCGGGCAGCAGCATCGGCGGGCACCGGCACGACTGGGAGCACGTGGTGGTGTGGGTGCAGAACAACGCGGTGCGGTACGTGTCGACGTCCAACCACGGCTCGTTCACGATCAGCCCCGCGTCGTCGGTGCGCTTCGACGGCACACACGCCAAGATCGTGTACCACAAGGACGGCATCAGCACGCACTGCTTCCGCCTGGCCAACTCGGGCGACGAGCCGCCGGAGAACCACAAGGGCACCTGGCAGTACCCGCCGCTGGTCGGCTGGAACGGCTACCCGGCGGGCGTGCGCGACAAGCTCGTCGCGTACAACTTCGGCAGCGCCAACTTCGGCCTGAAGGACGGCAGCTTCGAGTCCCACCTGGCGTCGGCGAAGCCGTCCGGCATCTCGTTCGACCCGAACGCCTGATCAGACGTCACCATCGGGCGCGGGTCCTAGGACCCGGGCACCGCGCGGTTTGCGTCCCGCGCCCGATCCCGGCCCGCGGCCGGGCCGCATACGGTCGCGCTCATGGAGACAAGCGACAAGCACGACACCGGCGGACAGTTCGAGGAAGCCCTGGAACGCCTGCACACCCGCGGCCCGGAACGGCAGGGCTGGCTCTCCAACCACGCCCCCATGGTCGTGGAAGCTCTCGCCGCCCACGGCCGGGCCGGGGCGGTCCATCGCTGGCTGGACCTCTACGAGGACAGGCTGGAGGACTTCCCGGACCGCGTGGCTCCTGTCACCGACGACGACTGGGCCTCGGCGCTGGGCGATCCGCGCCGCATCACGGACTGGACCGATCATTTCTCCCGCGCCCTCGCCGAACGGCCCTTCAGGAGCGTCCTCGCCGAGTGGTGGCCACGGTTGTTGCCCGGGATGTACGGCGGCGCCACGCACACCGTCATACGGGCCGGGCATGCCGTACGGGCCCTCGAGGCCGGCGAGAACGCGCCCCGGCTCGCCGAACTGGCCCATGCGCTGGGCTACTGGGCGGCACGGCATCAGCCGGTCACCGGCGTCGCCGCCCTGCCCGGAGCCCTGACGGCCTCGGCGGCCCTGGACGCGGTACCCGCCATCGAGCCGGGGCATCTGGGATTCCGCGACCGGCTGGCCGCCGTCCGCCGACTGCCCGTGTGGGCCGCCTCGGTCACCGACCCGGACACCGCACGTGACCGGCTGACCGAACTCGTCCGTGCCACGACCCACCGCTACGCCACCCATGGCCACGGCGAACCGACCATGCTGGCGCATGCGGCGACCGCTCCCAACGCCGTGCTGCGGACGCTGGATTCGCTGCCGCGCGAGCTGTGGGCGCCGAGCCTGCACGCGGCGTGGATCGCGTCCGCGGCGGTCACCGCCATGTACGCCCCGGCGGAGCCGGTCCCCCACCGGCCCGCGGCGGCACTCACCCCGGAAGAGGTGCTGGAGCGCGCTGTGGCACACGGCGACGAGCACGTCATCAAGTTCACCGACACGGCCCTCGACGTCGGTGACGAGCCCGCCCTCGCGGCCGCCGTGCGGGCGGTCGAGATCAGCGCGCCGCTGGTGTGACGTCCCGCTCGACGAGGGCGTCGCCCAGAGCCGTTCGTCCGTACAGGACGTAGTGGCCCTGGCGCCGGGACTCCAGCAGGCCGGATTCCCGCAGGACCGAGAGGTGGGCCGACACGGTCGACGGGGCCAGGCCGTGGCGGTGGGCCAGTTCCGTCGTCGAGGAGGGCGCGGCGAGGCCGGTGAGGACGGCCGCGCGCTGGTGGCCGAGCAGCCGGGCGAGCGCCTGTGGCGGGCGCGGGGCGGTGTGGAGACGGGCCATGTCCCGGGCGGGGTAGATGACCGTCGGCTGCCAGGGCCGGGCGAAGCCGCTCACCACGTCCGGCCACACGAACACGCTCGGCATCAGCAACACGCCCCTGCCGTCCGGGCGTTGGGCGTCCGTCACGTCGGCGTACCGGCGCAGGGTGAGGGTGTGGCCGGTCCAGTCGACGGCCGGGTGCAGGTCGGTGAGCAGCGCGTCGAGGCCGCCGTCGGCCGCCCTGCGCGAGCGGTGCGCGATGTCCGCCTCGAGCACGGCCCGATGGCGCGGCCAGTCCGGGGCGAGCAGCGCGTGCCAGGCCCGTTCGGTGAGGTCGGCCAGGCGCCGGACGGTGGCGGCGGGGTCGTCGAGCGCGGCACGCCCCTGGGGTGACTCGGCCAGGCCCGGGGTGCAGGACAGCGAGCGTGCCATCTCGGCGTGGGCCAGGGCGGGGTCGGTGGCGCGCATCCGGGCCAGCTCGTCGTCGATGGCCGGGTACGGGTGCTCGGGGGGCGGGCCGAGGAAGTCCGGGGTGTAGCCGCCGGGCGGGGGGATGAACAGCCACAGGAGCCCCAGGTCGAGGCCGGCGACCGTACGGCTCATACGGCGCAGCCAGGCCTGGTGGTAGCCGTGCCGGGCGGGCCGGCGCAGCATGCGCAGCGCCTCGTGGGTCTGGCACAGCGGCGAGATCGCGAACCGGCAGCGCGTGAGGTCGTCGGTGCCGAGGTGCAGGGCGAGCGGCATGGCAACCCCCGTGGTGAGCGGCGATTCGTCCTGGACCGAAAGAGTAGAGGCACCGGCCGCGGCCCAGCACGCTTGCCCCGACTCCCCCTCACGGAAAGGCGGTTGGATGGCAAGCGTGGGTCCGGCACCCTGGCGGCGTGCCGCCGTCGTCGCGGCGCTGATGCTGGCGGCGTTCACCTTCAACACCACCGAGAACCTCCCGGTCGGCCTGCTCGCCCTCATGGCGGACGACCTGCGGGTGTCGCTGACCGCCGTGGGCGCCCTGGTCACCGGGTACGGCCTGACCGTGGCCGTCGCGTCGCTGCCGCTCGCCCATGTCACCCGGTCGGTGCCGCGCCGGTATCTGCTGACGGGGATTCTGGGCCTGCTCGCCGTGGCGAGCTGGGTGTCGGCGCTGGGCGGGGTGTCGTACGGGGGGCTGCTGGCGGCGCGGGTGGCGACGGCGCTGGGGCAGGCGTTGTTCTGGGCGGTGATGGGGCCGGTCGCGGTCGGGCTGTTCCCACCGGAGCGTCGCGGGCGGGTCATCGGACTGCTGTCCGTCGGGGGCTCGCTGGCCACGGTGGCCGGGGTCCCGGCGGGGACCTGGCTGGGCGGACACACGGAGTGGCGGACGCCGTTCGCGGTGCTCGGTCTGCTCGCGCTGCTCTCGCTCGTGACCATCGGCGTCCTGCTGCCGTCGTCCCGTCCGCAGGACGGCCATTCCGCGTACGGCGCCGCCCCCGACCGGCGCGGGTTCCGTGTCGTGCTGACGGTGACCACCCTTTCGGTGACGGGTGCCTTCGCCGGGTTCACCTATGTCGTCGCCTTCCTCGACGAGGTGAGCGGGTTCGGCGCGGACGCGGTGAGTGCGGTGCTGTTCGCGTTCGGTGGGGCGGCGCTGGCCGGGGTCACCGTGACCGGGCCACTGCTCGACCGCTTCCCGCGCGCCACCCTGGCCGTGCCGGTGGCGGGCCAGGCGGTGGCGCTGCTCGGCCTGTACGCCGCGGGCCATGTCCCGGTGGCGAGCGTCGTGCTGATCATGCTGCTGGGCTTCTCGGTCGCGCCCGCCTTCATGGCGACGCAGAGCCGGGTGCTCCAGGTGGCGCCGGGCCGCACCGAGACCGCCCTCGCGGCCAACTCGGCCGTCTACAACGTGGGGATCGCCGCGGGTGCGTTCCTCGGCGGCGCGCTGCTGCCCGCCACCGGGGTGCGCGGCACGTTCCTGGCCGGGGGCCTGTTGACGGTGGGGGCGCTCGCGGTCCTGCTGTGGTCGGAGCGCGGGAAGGCGGTGGGAATCGACCGGTACCGTACGGACGCTCGGCTGTGACGGTCTATCGTGTCCGCATGTCCGTGCCTGAACTGATCCGTATCGTCTCCCGCGACTCGCCGATGGCGCTCGCCCAAGTGGAGCGTGTCCGCGCCGAGTTGGCGGCCCTGCACCCGGGTGTGCGCACCGAGGTCGTGCCGGTGAAGACGACCGGTGACAAGTGGATGGGCGATCTTTCCAAGGTCGAGGGCAAGGGCGCGTTCACCAAGGAGGTGGACGCGGCGCTGCTGGCGGGCGAGGCCGATCTCGCCGTGCACTGCGTCAAGGACATCCCCGCCGACCGGCCGCTGCCCGCGGGGACGACGTTCGCCGCGTTCCTGAAGCGGGACGACATCCGTGACGCCCTGATCCACCCCGGCGGGCTGACGCTGGACGAGCTGCCGGCCGGCACCCGGATCGGCACCTCCTCGGTGCGCCGGGTCGCGCAGCTGGCCGCCACCCATCCGGAGCTGGAGTGCGTGCCGTTCCGCGGCAACGCCAACCGGCGGCTGGAGAAGCTCGCGGCCGGCGAGGCCGACGCGCTGCTGCTGGCGGTGGCCGGCCTGGAGCGCATCGGCCGCACCGACGTGATCAGCGAGGTCCTCTCGCCCGAGGCGCTAATGCCGCCCATCGGCGCGGGCATCCTCGCGCTGCAGTGCCGGGAGGGCGACAGCGAGCTCATCGACGCGGTCAGCGGACTCGGCGACCCGGACACCTATCGGGAGGCCACCGCCGAGCGCATGTTCCTGCACGTGCTGCAGGGGCACTGCAACAGCCCCATCGCCGGGTTCGCGCGCGTGGACCGCGGCGGCGAGTTGTCCCTGCGGGCGTGTGTGTTCACCCCGGACGGCAAGACGCGGCTGAACGCCCACGAGTGGGCGGGCCGGCTGGACCCGGCCACGCTGGGTACGTCGGTCGCGGTGGCGCTGCTGCGTCAGGGCGCCCGCGAGATCATCGACGGCATCCCGCACTGAGCCGCCGGGCACCGGGACGGTCGCGCGTCAGGCGGTGCCCTCTTCGGCCTGCTCCCGCAGGAAGTCGCTGATCTGGAGCGCGAGGCCGTCCCGCAGGGTGGCGGCGTGGACGCCGACCGTCTCCTGAAGGCCCAGGCCGCCGGTCCACAGCCGGCGGTCGGCCCACTCCTCCTCGACCCGCAGCTGGATCTGCACATCGACCTGGCTCAGGCTCGCCTCCGGGCCCGCCGCGTACAGCACGGCGGTGGCCCGGCGCAGCGGGTAGACGTCGAAGCCCTCGATGAACTGCGAGTTGCGCCAGTCGATGAACGCGGCCTCGCCGTCGCTGCCGATCCGCACGTCGATCTGGCCGTCCTCGAGGTGGATGCCCAGGTGCCTCTCACCGCGGTTCTCGACGGTGACACGGACCCTGAAGTACGTCAGCCCCTCGGCGGCCTCGTCCCGTCCGCGCGGCGGCTCGGCGGCTTCCAGACGGTGGACGCGGACACGCAGACCGGCATGCTCGTCGTACTCGTGCCAGTCCCCGACCACGTTCGGCTCGTACACAGTCCACCTCTCGACCCAGAGAGCTGCTGTCTATCTTCGCGCTCAGCGCACTGTCAAATGAGCAGAATGCGCTGTGGCCAGCCCATTCGCCCGCTTGATCACCGATCAAGCCGTGGGCAGGAAGGATCCGCCTTCCGGCCGCGCGGCCGCGTTCACCCACGTGCCGCACATCACGTTCCCCAGCAAGATCAGCGAGGCGCTCCGCCTTCCCTTCCGGCGCGGACGGACAGTCACCCGACGGCGACACGTAGTGGTATTCACGAAATGCGTTTCTGGTTCTTGGATAGGGGGAATATGTCGATATGTGCTTCGGACCGGAGGCACATCCGTGAGAACCCGAGCACCTGCTGAGGGAGGTGCACACGGATGTGTGCCACCGCAGCCAGAACGAAGCAGCACCCGCATGACGACGCCCCCGACACCGCCGAGGCCTTCGACCGGATCGCCGCACTGCCCGAGGGGGCCGAACGCAAGGCACTCAGGGACGAACTGGTTCAGGCCTGGTTGCCCATGGCCGAGCGGATCGCCGTACGGTTCAAGGGCCGTGGCGAGTCCCTCGAGGACCTGTACCAGGTGGCCGCCCTGGGGCTGGTGAAGGCCGTCGACCACTACGACCCGGCCCGCGGCCACGCCTTCGAGGCGTACGCGGTGCCCACCATCACCGGCGAGATCAAGCGGCACTTCCGTGACCACATGTGGACCCTGCATGTGCCGCGCCGGGTCCAGGACCTGCGCAATCGCGTGCGCAACTCCGCCAAGGAGCTGTCGCAGCGCACCCCGGGCCGCACACCCACGGTCGCCGAGATAGCCGAGCACGCGCAGCTCAGCGAGAGCGAGGTGCGCACCGGGATGGAAGCGCTGGAGTGCTTCTCCGCGCTGTCGCTGGAGGCGGAGATGCCCGGCACGGACGGCTACGCGCTGGGGGACGCGATCGGCGATCCGGACCCGGCGTACGAGGTCGTCGTCGACCGCGTGTCCGTCAGACCGTGTCTGCAACGGCTCCCGGAACGCGAGCGCACGATCCTGTACCTCCGCTTCTTCGGCGGGATGACACAGAGCCGCATCGCGCTGCAACTCGGGATCTCGCAGATGCATGTCTCGCGGCTGCTGAGCGGCTGCTTCGCCCAGCTTCGGGAGGAACTGCTGGCCGAGGTGCGCTGAGTCGGGCGGCCCGCGTACGGCCTGCCCGTGCCGTCACTCCTGGGGGGACTCCGGGATCTGCGTCGGGCCGTGGCGTTCGAGGGCCTCTTCGAGTTCGACGCGGATCTCCGGCGGCATCCTGCCGCCGCGGCCCCAGGTGATGATCAGCTCCGCGACCCGGCGCAGCTTGATGTTCGTGTGCTGGGAGACGTCCTTCAGGACCGCCCATCCCGCGTCCGGGGCCACCCTGCCCAGCGCCACGACCATGCCGATCGCCTGGTCCACGACGGCGTGCGAGGCCACCGCCTCCTTGAGCTGGTCGACCTCTTCCTCCAGCTCGAGAATCCGGTCGGTCTCGTCAGGACGGTCGTTCGGTACCGATGCCACGCCTCCATCCTCGCCTCTTGACCGGTCGGGTGCCAGTGAAACGCGAGGACCGAGATCGGCCGTTTCGGCGCAACGGCGGGGGTACTCGACAGGCCCCTGAGCGAATCCGGCTGGACACTGGGAGCAGACCGGTGGCCCGCCGGCCGGGCGAGACCAGGACGCGACTGCCATGAACGATGCGAGAACCACCAGGGGCACGGCCGACGTCGTGTCCACACACTCCGTCTTCGGCGCACCTTGCTGGGTGAGCCTGACCAGCCGGGACCTGGAAGCCACCCAGGAGTTCTACACGGCCGTCCTGGGCTGGCGCTGGAGGCCGGCCAAGCTCGGGGACCCCTTCCGGATCGCGCTGGCGCAGAGAGTGCCGGTGGCCGGCATCGCCGCGGTCGCCTCGATGTGGCAGATGGCCGTGGCCTGGACGCCCTACTTCGCCGTGCCCAGTGCGGACGAGGCCGTGGCCCGGGTGCAGGAACGCGGCGGCACCGCGGCCGTCGGGCCGCTCTCCCTGCCGCCGGGACGGGCGGCGCTGCTCGCCGACCGGGACGGGGCGACGTTCGGCATCTGGGAGGGGGAGCTCATCTCCAACTGGGAGACCTGGCGTCGCGCCGCGCCGACGTTCATCCGGCTGCACACCCGGGACGCGTTCGACGCCGCCATGTTCTACGGCGAGGTCTTCGACTGGGCGTCGGAGCGGCCCGGCTGCTGCGAGGTCCACTACGAGGGCGGCGAGGTCGTGCTGCGCAGTGGGGGCGACGTCGTGGCGCGGATCGAGTCGGGGGCGCTGGGGGCCGCGCCGGATCCCACGATTCGACCGCACTGGCAGGTGCACTTCGCCGTCGCGGACGTGGCGGAGTGTGCGCGCGCCGCGGAGCTGCACGGGGGAAGCGTGCTGTCCAAGGTCAGCGAGGAAGCGGTGCTGCGGGATCCGGACGGGGCGCAGTTCACCGTGACCTCGCGGCGCGAGCGGTAGGTTGCCCCGAGCCCCTTTCAGGATGTCGCGCGCGGCGGTCTCGACAGCAGCACCAGGCTGCGGCGTTCGATGAGGAGAGCGGCGGCCGCCTTGTGTTCCTGCTCGTCCGGCGGGCCCTGCTGTTCGGACGTGTCGATCAGGGTCGTCCAGCGTTCGCCGTAGGTGCTGTCCGGGAGCTGGAACTCCACCGGCTCCCAGTAGGCGTTGAGCAGGAGGAGGAAGGAGTCGTCGACCACGGGGCGGCCGCACGGGTCGGGTTGGGCGATGGCCTCGCCGTTGAGGAAGGCGGCCACCGAGTGGGCCTCGGCGCGGTGCCAGTCGTCGGGGGTCATCTCGCGTCCGTCGGGCAGGAACCAGACCAGGTCGGGCAGCGGCTGGTCGGGGTGGGTCGGGGTCTCGCCCTGGAAGAAGCGGCGGCGGCGCAGGACGGGGTGGGCGGCGCGCAGGGCGATGACGTAGCGGGTGAAGTCGGCCAGAGCCCGCTGGTCGTCGGTGAGCCGCCAGTCGACCCAGGAGACCTCGTTGTCCTGGCAGTAGGCGTTGTTGTTGCCGCGCTGGGTGCGGCCGAGTTCGTCGCCGTGGCCGAGCATCGGGATGCCCTGTGACAGCAGCAGCGTGGCGAGGAAGTTGCGCTGCTGACGGGCGCGCAGCGCGAGCACGGCCGGGTCGCGGGTCGCGCCCTCGGCGCCGCAGTTCCAGGACCGGTTGTGGCTCTCGCCGTCCCGGTTGCCCTCGCCGTTGGCCTCATTGTGCTTGTCGTTGTAGGAGACGAGGTCGCGCAGGGTGAAACCGTCGTGCGCGGTCACGAAGTTGACACTGGCACGCGGGCGGCGCCGGCTGTGCGCGTACAGGTCGGCGGAGCCGGTCAGCCGGGAGGCGAACTCGCCGAGCGAACCGGGCTCGGCGCGCCAGAAGTCCCGTACGGCGTCCCGGTACCTGCCGTTCCACTCCGACCACAGCGGCGGGAAGTTGCCCACCTGGTAGCCGCCCTCGCCGACGTCCCACGGCTCGGCGATCAGCTTGACGCGGCTGATCACGGGGTCCTGCTGGATCAGGTCGAAGAACGCCGAGAGCCGGTCCACCTCGTGGAACTGTCGGGCCAGCGTGGCCGCGAGGTCGAAGCGGAAACCGTCGACGTGCATCTCGGTGACCCAGTAGCGCAGCGAGTCCATGATCAGCTGGAGCACATAGGGGTGGCGCATCAGCAGGCTGTTGCCGGTGCCGGTGGTGTCGTAGTAGTGCGCCCAGTCGCCGTCCACCAGGCGGTAGTACGAGGCGTTGTCGATGCCGCGGAAGGACAGGGTCGGGCCGCGCTCGTTGCCCTCGGCGGTGTGGTTGTAGACCACGTCCAGGATCACTTCGAGGCCGGCCGCGTGCAGCGCCTTCACCATCGCCTTGAACTCGTTGACCTGCTGGCCGCGGGTGCCGTGGGCGGCGTAGGCGTTGTGCGGGGCGAAGAAGCCGATCGTGTTGTAGCCCCAGTAGTTGGACAGGCCGCGGTCGAGGAGGACGCCGTCCTGGACGTACTGGTGCACCGGCATCAGCTCGATGGCGGTCACACCGAGGGAGGTGAGGTGCTCGACGATCGCGGGGTGCGCCAGCCCTGCGTAGGTGCCGCGCAGCTCCGGCGGGATGTCGGGGTGCTTGCGGGTCAGGCCCCGTACGTGCGCCTCGTAGATGACGGTGTCGGCGTACGGTCGTCCGGGCGGGCGGTCGTCGCCCCAGTCGAAGTACGGCTCGGTCACTACGCCGAGCATGGTGTGCCCGGCGCTGTCCGCCGGGGAGGGGCCGCCCGGGGTGCGCTCGAAGAGGGAGGCGTGGTTGTCGACCTGGCCGTCGACGGCCCGGCTGTACGGGTCGAGCAGCAGCTTCGCCGGATTGCACCGGTGGCCGAGGCCCGGGTCCCAGGGGCCGTGCACCCGATAGCCGTAGCGCTGTCCCGGGCCGACGCCGGGCAGATAGCCGTGCCACACGAAGCCGTCGACCTCGGTCAGCGGGACCACGCCGTGCCGGCCCCGGTCGTCGACGAGGACGAGCTCGACACGCTCGGCGACCTCGCTGAACAGGGCGAAGTTGGTGCCCTGGCCGTCGAAGGCGGCGCCCAACGGGTAGGGGTGCCCGCTCCACGCGGGCACCCCTTTGCTGCGCTTTCGCGCTGTCACAGGGCCTCCTGGAGGACGCCGTCCCGGGTACCCGCCGCGTCGGCGACGGCCGTGGCCGGCGCCTCCCGTGGCACCTGAAGCGCCTCCCGCAGGTTGGGCGCGGGCGCGGGCGGCACGAGCGGGGCGCGTTCGCCGGCGCGGGCGCGCTGCGAGAACCAGATGACCTTGCTGCCGGACTCGGTGGCGCAGCAGCCCCATCCGTCGCTCATCGCGGCGAGGTGCTGAAGGCAGGCGCGCAGCTCGTGGTCCGGGCGCAGGGCGCGGTCGTTGTCACCGATGGCGGTGATGAGGTGCTGGCCGTTCCACCACATCTCGATCGAGGTGTTCTTGTCCGTGGCGTGCTCGTCGATGGCCCGCAGCAGCATCTCCGTGCCGTGTCGGACGGGTTCGACGAGGGTCTCCAGGTCCCAGTACCTGAGGTGAGCGGCCAGAATTCGGCTGACCTGACCCACCCGTTCGGGGCTGACTTCCACATCGAGGTGGTAGTAGCAGGGCACTGCGGTCTTCACCGTCGTTACCTCCTCACCGCGAAAGCTCCCGCTCTCCTCGCCCCTGCGGGACGGGCCCCGAGCACGGAGCGTGAGCGCCGATCGCTTCTGAGTCACTCCAGGGTGGGGGTGGTGCGCCATTCGTGCAACAGGAGGACACATCTGAGGTGGTTGAAGATCCAACAGGACGGAGAGTCGCCGACCGTGCACCATGTGTGAAGACCTCGATGCCCGTAACGGAACCCGTGCGTGTGCGCGCACGGGTTCCGCCCGACGGTCGGGAGACGCGTCATCGAGCCCGGAAGGTGAGCGGGGCCATGCTGCTACCGGCCAAAGCCGAAGTCGCCCGGCAACTGCGGCGATACCGGGCCTGGGAACGAGCCATGCTCGCGGCCCCGGCCGACCTCACGGTGCGCGCCACCTTCGAGGACACCGGCTACACCCTCTGTGTGCTGATGGGAAAGCGCTGCGCCCGTGAGGCCGCGGACGCCGCGGAGCGCTTTCTGCGCATCACTCCGGCCGCCTATCTGCAGGAGCAGGACGAACGGCCCCGCACGGCGAGCGTCTCCGCCCGCAGAGGGCCGCCGAGGTCGCGGCGGCGACGTTTCCATGCCGGGAGGTAGGCGGCTTCCGGCGCAGATCGAATCCCCGGCCGGGCCCCGTGCCCGGCCTCGAGCACGGTGGAGGTGAGCCATGGGCAGGACCAAGAGCAGGGCCGGTGCCGGCGCCGGGACCATCGGGCGCATCCCGGTACGGGACGTACAGCCGGCCGTGGAGTGCGGCAGGCATCCGGCGAAGGCCGTCACGGGTGAGACCTTCGAGGTCACCGCCACGGTGTTCCGTGAAGGCCACGACGCCGTGGCCGCCAATGTCGTGCTGACCGACCCGGACGGCCGTCCCGGCCCGTGGACGCCGATGCACGAACTGGCCCCCGGCACCGACCGCTGGGGCGCCAAGGTGACTCCGTCCGCGGTGGGCCGCTGGACGTTCCATGTGGAGGCCTGGAGCGACCCGGTGGCCACGTGGCGGCGCACCGCCCGCATCAAGGTCCCGGCCGGGATCGACGTCGGCCTGGTCCTGGAGGAGGGCGGCGAACTGTACGAGCGGGCCGCCGCCGGAGTGCCCGACGAGACGGAGCGGGCGACCCTGCTGGCCGCCTCGGAGGCGCTGCGGGACGACTCGCTGCCGCCGGTGTCACGGCTGGCGGCGGCGTTCGCGGCGAACGTCGACGCGGTGTTGGGGAGGTATCCGCTGCGGGATCTGGTCACCGCGTCGGATCCGCTGCCGCTGCTGGTGGAACGCGAACGGGCCCTGTACGGCTCCTGGTACGAGTTCTTCCCCCGCTCCGAGGGCACCCCCGAACACCCCCACGGCACCTTCACCACCGCCGCCCGCCGACTGCCCGCCATCGCCGCCATGGGCTTCGACGTCGTCTACCTGCCGCCGATCCACCCGATCGGTACCACCTTCCGCAAGGGCCCCAACAACACCCTCTCCGCCGGCCCCGACGACGTCGGCGTGCCCTGGGCGATCGGCTCCCCCGAGGGCGGCCACGACGCGATCCACCCCGGTCTCGGCACGATCGAGGACTTCGACCGGTTCGTGGCGCGGGCGGGTGAGCTGGGCCTGGAGGTGGCCCTGGACTTCGCCCTGCAGTGCTCGCCGGATCACCCCTGGGTGGACAAGCACCCCGAGTGGTTCCACCACCGCCCCGACGGCACCATCGCCTACGCGGAGAACCCGCCGAAGAAGTACCAGGACATCTATCCCATCGCCTTCGACGCGGACCTGGACGGCCTGATCGCCGAGACCCTGCGGGTGCTGCGGCACTGGATGGCCCACGGGGTGCGCATCTTCCGCGTCGACAACCCGCACACCAAACCGGTGCTGTTCTGGCAGCGGGTGATCGCGGACATCAACCGCACCGACCCGGACGTGATCTTCCTGGCCGAGGCGTTCACCCGCCCCGCGATGATGCACACCCTGGCCCAGACCGGCTTCCAGCAGTCCTACACCTACTTCACCTGGCGCAACACCAAACAGGAACTGACCGAGTACCTGACCGAGCTGTCGGGGGAGGCGGCGGCCTACATGCGGCCGAACTTCTTCGCCAACACCCCCGACATCCTGCACGAGTTCCTGCAGACCGGCGGCCGGCCCGCCTTCGAGGTCCGCGCCGTCCTGGCCGCCACCCTCTCCCCCACCTGGGGCATCTACAGCGGCTACGAACTGTGCGAGAACACCCCCCTGCGCCCCGGCAGCGAGGAATACCTCGACTCCGAGAAGTACCAGCTGCGCCCCCGCGACTGGGACACCGCCGAACGCGAGGGCCGCACCATCACCCCCCTGCTCACCCGCCTCAACGCCATCCGCAGGTGCCACCCGGCCCTGCATCGGCTCAGGAACCTCCGCTTCCACCGGACCGACAACGACGCGCTGATCGCGTACAGCAAACGCACTGGTCCGGACACGGTTCTGGTGGTCGCCAACCTTGATCCCCACCACACCCAGGAGGCCACGGTCTCGTTGGACATGCCGCAACTCGGCCTGGACTGGGACGCCTCTCTGTCCGTGCACGACGAACTGACGGGTGAGATCTACCGCTGGGGCAGGACCAACTACGTACGTCTCGAGCCCGGCCGGGCGCCCGCGCACGTGTTCCACGTCCAGGCATCGCCATCGCAGATCGGAGGGTCCTGAGCGTCATGACCGTCAACGAACCCGTGCTCGACACGTTCGAGGACACTCCTGCCAAGGATCGTGACCCCGACTGGTTCAAACGTGCCGTCTTCTACGAGGTCCTGGTCCGCTCCTTCCAGGACAGCAACGGCGACGGCGTCGGCGACCTCAAAGGCCTGACCGCCAAACTCGACTACCTGCAATGGCTCGGCGTCGACTGCCTGTGGCTGCCGCCCTTCTTCAAATCGCCGCTCCGGGACGGCGGCTACGACGTCTCCGACTACACCTCGGTCCTGCCCGAATTCGGCGACCTCGCCGACTTCGTTGAATTCGCCGATGCCGCCCATCAGCGCGGTATGCGCGTCATCATCGACTTCGTCATGAACCACACCAGCGACCAGCACCCGTGGTTCCAGGAGTCGAGAAAGGACCCCGACGGGCCCTACGGCGACTACTACGTATGGGCCGACGACGACAAGGCCTACGCCGACGCCCGGATCATCTTCGTCGACACCGAGCCCTCCAACTGGACGTACGACCCGGTCCGGGGGCAGTACTACTTCCACCGGTTCTTCTCCCACCAGCCGGATCTCAACTACGAGAACCCGGCCGTGCAGGAGGAGATCCTGGCCGCCCTGCGCTTCTGGCTGGATCTGGGCATCGACGGCTTCCGGCTCGACGCAGTGCCCTATCTGTACGCCGAGGAAGGCACGAACTGCGAGAACCTTCCCGCGACGCACGAATTCCTCAAGCGCGTCCGCCGTGAGATCGACGCGATGTATCCGGACACGGTGCTGCTGGCGGAGGCGAACCAGTGGCCGGAGGACGTCGTCGACTACTTCGGCGACTACCGCAGCGGCGGCGACGAGTGCCATATGGCGTTCCACTTCCCCGTGATGCCGCGGATCTTCATGGCCGTGCGGCGGGAATCCCGCTATCCCGTCTCCGAAATCCTCGCCAAGACGCCGGCCATTCCCTCCGGCTGCCAGTGGGGCATCTTCCTGCGCAACCACGACGAGCTGACCCTGGAAATGGTCACCGACGAGGAACGCGACTACATGTGGGCGGAATACGCCAAGGACCCCCGCATGCGCGCCAACATCGGCATCCGCAGGCGCCTCGCCCCCCTGCTCGACAACGACCGTCATTCCATCGAACTCTTCACCGCCCTGCTGCTCTCCCTGCCGGGCAGCCCGATCCTCTACTACGGCGACGAGATCGGCATGGGCGACAACATCTGGCTCGGCGACCGCGACGCCGTCCGCACCCCCATGCAGTGGACGCCGGACCGCAACGCCGGCTTCTCCACCTGCGACCCCGGACGGCTCTGCCTGCCGACCATCATGGACCCGGTCTACGGCTACCAGGTGACGAACGTCGAGGCGTCCATGGCCTCGCCGTCCTCCCTGCTGCACTGGACCCGGCGCATGATCGAGATCCGCAAGCAGAACCCCGCCTTCGGACTCGGCACCTACACCGAGCTGCAATCCTCCAACCCCGCCGTGCTCGCCTTCCTGCGCGAGTACGAGGACGACCTGGTGCTGTGCGTGCACAACTTCGCACGCTTCGCGCAGCCGACCGAGCTCGACCTGCGTGAGTTCAGCGGACGCCATCCGGTCGAGCTGTTCGGCGGGGTGCGTTTCCCGGCCATCGGCGAACTGCCGTATCTGCTGACCCTCGGGGGCCACGGCTTCTACTGGTTCCGGCTCACCCGAGTCGCATCCCGCATCGGCAGACGACTTTGAGCGTGAGCTTCGAGCGTGTGCCGAGGAAAGGACGCGTCACCATGCAGAAGACCGCATATCCCCGACCCACCCGTACGGTCGACGCCAGCCCCATGGCCTCGCTGGCCGGGCTGCTGCGCGAGTGGCTGCCGCGGCAGCGCTGGTTCGCGGGCAAGGACCGGCCCGTCACCGACCTCGCGCTGCTGTCGATGACGGAGCTGTTCCCGGGCTGTCTGCATCTGCTGGTGCACGCCGGCCACTCGGCGGTGCCCGCACCGGGCGGCGCTCCCCCGGCCGGTGACTGCTACCAGCTGCTGCTGGGCGTGCGGCAGCACCTGTCGCCGCGGCTCGGCCGGGCGCTCATCGGCCGTGCGGAGGAGGGGCCGCTGGCCGGTCTGACGGTGTTCGACGCGCTGCAGGACCCCCGTTCGGCCCAGCTGCTCCTGGACCGGCTGCGTCACCCCGGCACGGCGGGCCCGCTGCGCTTCGAGGCGGACTCCTCCGTGTCGCTGCCGGCCGGCCTTGTGCCCCGGCTGCTGGACGCCGAGCAGTCCAACTCCTCGCTGGTGTACGGCGACGCGTTCATCCTGAAGCTGTTCCGGCGCATCCAGCCGGGCGTCAATCCCGACCTGGAGCTGTCCGGCGCGCTCGCCGGGCAGGGCTGCGGCCGGGTGCCGGCCCCGGTGGCCTGGTTCCGTACGACGCACCCGTGGGAGGCGACGCTGGGCGTGCTCCAGCCGTTCCTGCGGGACGCCTCCGACGGCTGGACCCTGGCGCTGGACGCGCTGGCCTCGGGCGACGACTTCACCGCCGAGGCCCGTGAGATGGGGCAGGCGACGGCGGAGGTGCATCTGGCGCTGGCGGCGGCCTTCCCCTCCCGGGCCCACGCCGAGAACGGCCGTACGGCGGCGGAGATGACCGAACGCCTCGAGCTCGCCGCGCACTTCGTCCCCGCGCTGCGGCCCCATGTCCCCGGTCTGCGCACCGCCTTCGGTGCGCTGGCCGCCTGCGCCCCCGGCCCGTCCGCCCAGCGCATCCACGGCGACCTGCACCTGGGGCAGGTGCTGCGGGCCGGCCGGGAGTGGTTCGTCATCGACTTCGAGGGCGAACCGTCCCGCCCGCTCGCCGAGCGGCGCGGCGTCCACTCCCCCGTGCGGGACATCGCCGGCATGCTGCGCTCCTTCGACTACGCCGCCCGGCAGCGCCGCCCGTGGCGTCCGGAGTGGGCGCGCCGCTGCCGGGAGGCCTACTGCGCGGGCTATGCCACCCGCGCCGGGTGGGACCCCCGCAAGAAGCACGGGCTGCTCCGTGCCTATGAGACCGACCGCGCCGTGTACGAGGTGCTGTACGAGGCCCGGCACCGACCCGACTGGTTGCCCGTACCGATGGCGGCGATCGAACGCCTCGCCGTGAGAGGAGCCTGACCCCATGGCCCTGCACGAGACCTCGCGCCCCGAGTCCGCCGGACCGGACCGGCACAGCACCGCGCCGCCCCTCGATCCGGCCGACCGTGATCGCCTGCTGTCGGGTGCCCACCACGATCCGCACGCGCTGCTCGGGGCGCACCCGGTCCCGGGCGGGATCGCCTTCCGGGCGCTGCGCCCGTTCGCGCGGGCGGTGGGCGTCGTGGTGGACGGCGAGCGCACCGCGCTGGTCTCGGAGGGCGGCGGCCTCTTCTCGGCCGTACTGCCGCTGGACGCGATCCCCGCGTACACGCTGCTGGTGTCGTACGCGGAGGACGGATCCGACGAGCGCGAGGTGCACGACCCGTACCGCTTCCTGCCCGCCCTCGGCGAACTCGACCTGCATCTGATCCGCGAGGGCCGGCACGAGGAGCTGTGGAAGGCGCTCGGCGCCGAGCCGATGACACACCAGGGCGTGCGGGGCACCCGGTTCACCGTATGGGCGCCGAACGCCCGGGGTGTGCGGGTCGCCGGGGACTTCACCTGCTGGGACGGGACGGCGTTCCCGATGCGCTCGCTCGGCGCGTCCGGGGTGTGGGAGCTGTTCCTGCCGGGCATCGGCGAGGGCACCCGGTACAAGTTCGAGATCACCTCCCGCCACGGTCACCGCTTCCTCAAGGCCGACCCGATGGCGCGCCGTGCCGAGGTCCCGCCGGACACGGCGTCGATCGTGCACGCCTCGCACTACGAGTGGGGCGACGGGGAGTGGATGGCGCACCGGGGCGATGTCCCCGTGCACCAGGCCCCCTTCTCGGTGTACGAGGTCCATCTGCCGTCCTGGCGGCCGGGGCTGACGTACCGCCGGCTGGCCGAGGAACTGCCGGCGTACGTCAAGGACCTGGGCTTCACCCATGTGGAGTTCATGCCGGTCGCGCAGCATCCCTTCGCGGGGTCCTGGGGCTATCAGGTCACCGGCTTCTACGCGCCCACGGCCCGCCTCGGCACACCCGACGACTTCAAGCACCTGGTCGACGCGCTGCACCGGGCCGGCGTCGGGGTGATCGTGGACTGGGTGCCGGCCCACTTCCCCAAGGACGACTGGGCACTGGCCCGGTTCGACGGGGACCCGCTGTACGAGCCCGGGGACGCGCGGCGGGCGGAGCATCCGGACTGGGGGACGTTCGAGTTCGACTACGGGCGCACCGAGGTGCGCAACTTCCTCGTCGCCAACGCGACGTACTGGTGCGAGGAGTTCCACATCGACGGGCTGCGGGTGGACGCCGTCGCCTCCATGCTCTACCTCGACTACTCGCGGGACCCGGGGCAGTGGTCGGCCAACGCGTTCGGCGGGCGGGAGGACCTGGCGGCGATGCGGTTCCTGCAGGAGATGAACGCGACGGTGTACCGGCGCAATCCGGGGGTCGTCACGATCGCGGAGGAGTCCACCGCCTGGGGCGGGGTCACCCGGCCGACCGACAGCGGCGGGCTGGGGTTCGGGCTGAAGTGGAACATGGGCTGGATGCACGACTCGCTCCAGTACATGGCCAAGGAGCCGGTGCACCGCAAGTACCACCACAACGAGATGACGTTCTCGATGGTGTACGCCTACAGCGAGAACTACGTCCTGCCGATCTCCCACGACGAGGTCGTGCACGGCAAGCAGGCGCTGGTGTCCAAGATGCCGGGCGACTGGTGGCAGCGCCGCGCCAACCACCGTGCGTACCTGGGCTTCATGTGGGCGCACCCGGGCAAGCAACTGCTCTTCATGGGGCAGGAGTTCGCACAAGGTGCCGAGTGGTCGGAGGCACACGGTCCGGAGTGGTGGCTGCTCGATCCCGGGTACGCGTCGGCGGGCGACCACCGGGGTGTGCGGGACCTGGTGCGGGACCTCAACTCGCGCTACGGGGCGACCCCTGCGCTGTGGGAGCGGGACACCGACCCGGGAGGCTTCCAGTGGTCGCTCGGGGACGCGGCCGACGACAACGTCTTCGCGTTCCTGCGGTACGACACCGAGGGCACCCCTCTGCTCTGTGTCTCCAACTTCTCCCCCGTAGTCCGTCAGGACTACCGCCTGTGGGTGCCGGACCACGTCACCGCCTGGCAGGAGACGCTCAACACCGACGCGGCGCGGTACGGCGGAAGCGATGTCACCAACCCCGATCCCGTCAAACCGGAGGACGGGCACCTGCGTCTGACGCTGCCTCCGCTGGCCACGTTGTGGCTGCTGCCGTACGGGATGTGACTCCCGAGTTCTCCGTTCCCGACACCATCCGGTCTCAGCTGGGCTAGATTCGGGCAGCGCCGATAACGGAACTCATCGGTGACGTCACACCCGGTACACATCTGGAGCAGCGCATGCGCGACCTCGGCCTCGCTCCCCCGACCGTCACGTCCCTGATCGGCGGGCTCGCCGACAGTGTCTTCGAGACGGCGGCCGTCCGTCCCACGCTGCCGATGCTCGCGCGCCGTCCCGACCCCTCCTCCACCACCTGGGAGGAGGTGACCGCCGTGGAACTGCGCGACGAAGTCGCCGATCTGGCCAAGGGACTGATCGCGTCCGGCATCTCGCCGGGCCACCGCGTGGCCATCATGGCGCGCACCCGGTACGAGTGGACGGTCTTCAGCTACGCGCTGTGGGCGGTGGGCGCCGAGGTGGTCCCGATCTATCCGACGGCGTCGCGCGACCAGGTGGAGTGGATCCTGAGGGACGCCGAGTGCGTGGCCGTGGTGGTGGAGGACGAGCAGGCGGTCATGACGGTCGGCTCGGTGTGCGGATCGCTGACGCGGCTGCGCCACGTCTGGCAGCTGGACGCGGGCGGGCTGGGGCAGCTCGTGGCGCGGGGCGAGTTCATCCCGCTCACCACGGTCGAGTCGCTGCGCCGCATCGTGCTGCCGGACTCGACGGCGGTGATCGCCTACACCTCCGGCACCACGGGCCGGCCTTTGGGCTGCGCGCTGAGCCACCGCAATCTGGCGAGCCCCTGCGACACGCTGCTCGCGGGCTGGGGCCACAAGGTGGTGCCGCCGGGCGGGCAGGCGTCCGTTCTCGCCTTCCTGCCGTTCTCCCATGTGTACGGCCTTCTCGTGCAGACCCTGTGCGTCCGCGGCGGCATGATGATGGGGCACGAACCGGACCTGCGCGTGGAGGCGCTGGCGGTCGCCCTGCGCACCTTCCGCCCCACCTATTTCTGCGGTGTGCCGTCGATCTTCGAGAAGATCTACAAGAACGCCCTGCGCACGGCCCAGCAGGCGGGCCGGGGCGCCCTGTTCGAGCGGGCCGCCGACACCGCACGGGACTTCGCGGCCGCCCTGGAGCGGCAGCGGCTGGGCGGCGGTCCCGGGCCCGGTTTCGATCTGCGGCTGCAGCACGCCCTGTACGAGCGGACGGTGTACCGCAAGTTCCGTGCCGCACTCGGCGGCCGGGTGCTGCTCGGGACGTCCGGCGGCTCGTCCCTGAACCGTGAGCTCTCCCTCTTCTACGAGGGCGTCGGCATCTTCGTGAACGACGGGTACGGGCTCACGGAGACCAGCGGCGGGGTCACCGCGCAGCCGCTGGGCCGGGAGATGTCGGGGACGGTGGGGCAGGCGCTGCCGGGCATGGACATCCGGGTCGCCGACGACGGGGAGATCCTGGTGCGCGGGCCGTCGGTGTTCCAGGGATACGTCAACGACGAGAGCTCGACGTGGGCCGCGCTGCGCGGCGGCTGGCTCGCGACCGGGGACCTCGGGCGGCTGGACTCCGACGGCTATCTGACGATCACGGGGCGCAAGAAGGACGTCATCGTCACGAGCAGCGGCAAGAGCGTCTCGCCGGCGCTCCTGGAGCAGCGGCTGAGGATGCATCCGCTGGTGCACCAGGCGGTGGTGGTGGGCGACAACCGCCCCTGTGTCGGCGCGCTGATCACCCTGGACCCCGACTTCCTGGCGTACTGGCGGGACGGCCACTCGGTGCGCAGCGACGCGCGGATCCGGGAGGCGCGGGAGGAGAACGCGCTGCGGGAGGAGGTCGCCCGGGCCGTGGCCGCCGCCAACAGCGCGGTGTCGCGCGCCGAGTCGATCCGGGTGTTCCGGGTGCTGCCGGAGCCGTTCGACATGGCCCGCGGGCTGCTGACGCCGTCGATGAAGCTGCGCCGGGACGAGATCGTGCGGCACTACGCGCTGCAGATCGACGCGATGTACCAGGCCCGCTCGCGCGCACCGCGGGAGCAGTTGTCGGACGAGTTCGCGCACTGGGACGACGCGGACAACGTCTTCCGCTGAGCACGCCTACCCGCCCGAGGTGAGCCGTACGACGTTCGACTGCTCGCCGAGGACGAGGGCGCGGATCCGGAAGGTGGCCTGCTTCTCGCCGGGCAGGGTGCGCAGCGTCGTGCCGGTGACCTCCGGATCGACGACGGCGACGGGCTCGTACCAACCGCTGTCCTTCCGGCGCATCTCCAGGAGGAAGCCGTCCTCGTCGGCGGAGTCGTCGGTCCAGGTGAAGCGGATGCCGTCCGGAAGGTCGGCGCGGACCGGCCGGGTCACGGGTCCCCGGTAGGCCCGCAGGCGGTAGAAGAACGTGGTGTGCGGCATCAGGTCGGGGTGGCGGTAGGTCGACACCTGCCGGGGCAGATGGTCCAGGACGGTGTAGGGGCCCGCTTCCTCGGTCGCGAACTCCAGCACATGGCCCGCGACTCCCGGCCGGGTGCCCGTCCAGTCGAGGTCGATGTCGGTGGGTGTCGTCAGGACACCTCGCAGCGGCTGCTGCCGTGTCTCGGCCGAGCAGGCCGGCAGCGCCAGGATCAGCGCCGCCGACACCGCGATGTGCGCTCTTGCTCGCATACGGCGGCCGCTACTTGCGCCAGAAGCGGATGTTGCTCCACTCCACGGTCGCCGGCCCGCTGCCGCTGTTGGTGCGGTAGGCGCCGAACTTGTCGTAGAAGCTGCCGCCGGGGCTGGCGTAGGTGTGCTTGAGCGAGCCGTTGATGTAGGTGCGGTGCTCGGCGCCGACCTGGTGGACGGTGTTGACGCGGACGGTCGTGCCGACGGTTCCGGCGTGGGAGAGCGTGGTGCCGCCGTGCACCGCGTACAGCCGGCCGCCGCGCTCGACGGCGAGCATGAAGTACGGTCCCGAGCCCGACTCGTGGAACGTCTGCTTGAGGCTGATCCGGGAGCCGCTGAGGCCGGTGATGCGGAAGTGGCCCTCGAACTGGCGCGTTCCGCCGGTGTAGGTGGCATAGCGCCGTTCAGCCCGTTGGTCGCCGCTGGCGGTGGAGCAGGTGAGCCGGAAGGTCAGGCCGTCGATCCGGCCGCAGCCGCGTTCCTGTTCGCTGTGACCGGGGGACACCGACTGCCAGCCGCCGGGCTCGACTTCGGCGACGGCGTGCGGGGCGGTGAGCAGCGACGTGGCGCACAGCGCCGTGGTGACGGTGAGGGCGCGCAGGCGTGGGAGCATCCTGCCTCCTGTCGAATGAGGGGATGTGTTCACATACATAAATCACGGTCTCTTGCATGGATGGCTTCAACGGAAGCTAGGTCCGGACCAATAGCTCGTCAAGAGATCGCGCGGACACGTCTTTCACTTCCGAACCGGTGTGCCCTCGCGCGGGTTGGGGCAGGGTGGATCACGACGGGTTCGGCTGCCTGCCGCACCCGGCTGGCGGAACGACCGGTGGCGCGGTGGGATCGAGGCGAACGTCGTCGAGGCAGACCGCCTGGAGCCGCAGAAGGGATGATCACCGTGACACGACCCAGGATCCTGGTGGTTGGCGCAGGCTTCGCCGGAGTCGGATGCGTGCGCCGGCTGGAACGCAAACTCTCCCCGGACGAGGCCGAGATCACCTTGGTGACGCCGTCCTCCTACCAGCTCTACCTGCCGCTGCTGCCCCAGGTCGCCTCCGGTGTCCTGACGCCCCAGTCGATCGCCCTGTCGCTGCGCCGCAGCCGCAGGTACCGCACCCGGATCATCCCGGGCGGCGCCATCGGCGTGGACCTCGCGTCCAAGGTCTGCGTCATCCGCACCATCACCGACCGGACCGTCAACGAGCCGTACGACTACATCGTGCTGGCCCCCGGCAGCATCACCCGCACCTTCGACATCCCGGGGCTGACCGACAACGCGTACGGCATGAAGACGCTCGCGGAGGCCGCCTACCTGCGCGACCACGTCATCTCCCAGCTCGATCTCGCCGACGCCAGCCAGGACCCCGACGAGCGCACGGCGCGCCTTCAGTTCGTGGTGGTCGGCGGCGGCTACGCGGGCACCGAGACCGCCGCGTGTCTGCAGATGCTGACCCACAACGCGGTCAAGCGCTATCCGCGGCTCGACCCCCGCCTGATCAAGTGGCATCTGATCGACATCGCCCCGAGGCTGATGCCCGAACTCGGTGAGAAGCTCGGCGACGACGCCCAGGAGATCCTGCGCAAGCGTGGCATCGAGATCTCCCTCGGGGTGTCCATCGCCAAGGCCGGCCCCGAGGAGGTCACCTTCACCGACGGCCGCGTCATCCCAACCCGCACCCTGATCTGGACCGCCGGCGTGGTCGCCAGCCCGCTGATCGGCACGCTGGGCGCGGAGACGGTACGGGGGCGGCTCGCGGTCACCGCCGAGATGAACTTGCCCGGGCACGACGGCGTGTTCGCGCTCGGCGACGCCGCCGCGGTGCCCGACAGGGCCAAGGACGAGGAGGGCGCCGTCTGCCCGCCCACCGCCCAGCACGCCATGCGCCAGGGCAAGGTGGTGGCCGACAACGTCATCGCCGCCCTGCGCGACCAGCCGCTGCGGCCGTACGAGCACAAGGACCTCGGGCTGGTCGTCGACCTCGGCGGCCGTGACGCCGTGTCCAAGCCGCTCGGCGTCGAGCTGAAGGGCCTGCCCGCGCTCGCCGTCGCCCGCGGCTACCACTGGTCGGCGCTGCGCACCAACGTCGCCAAGACCCGCGTGATGACGAACTGGCTGCTCAACGCCGTCGCCGGGGACGATTTCGTGCGCACCGGATTCCAGTCGCGCAGTCCCGCCAAGCTCAAGGACTTCGAGTTCGTGCACGCCTATCTGACGCCGGAGCAGCTGCGCGCGCAGGTCGGCGGGAAGGGCGACGGCTGAGCGGGGTGCCGGCCTCGGCCGAGGCGCGGGGCGCGGAGCGCGGAGCGCGGTGTGAACGGAGAGAGAGCGGGAGAGAGTACGGCGGCGTGAGGGCAGCGGGAGGGCCGGTCCGGGCGCGGCTGCGCGACCGGGTCGCGGCGTCGGACCCGGGTCTGCTGAGGCTGGCGGCCGGGCTGCGCACGTCGGGCTCGATCGCCCTCACGGTCGCCCTGCTCGCGCTGCTGGGCACCGATGTACGCCATCTGGTGGCGGGGGCCCTGGCGGCGATGGTCTCCACCTTCGCCATCCGGGAGAAGCAGCGCGGGCAGCAGGCGGTCACGCTCGCGCTGGGGCTTCCGGTGGCGCTGGCGTCCCTGACGCTGGCGGCGGTGCTGCACACCAACGTGGTGGCCGGCGACCTGTTCTTCGTCGCGCTCATCTTCTGCGCCGTCTACGGCCGCAGATTCGGCGACCGGGGCACCGCGCTCGGTCTGATCGGCTTCCAGATCTACTTCGTGTCGCTCTTCGTCGGCGCCTCCGTCAGCGAGTTGCCCGCCCTGTGCGGCGCGGTCGCCATGGGCTTCGCGTGCGGCGCGCTGATGCGGTTCGTCCTCGTTCCCGAGACGCCGACGGGGGTGCTGCAGCGGCTGCGCGGGGCCTTCCGGGCCCGGCTGGCACAACTGCTGTCCGCGCAGCTCGATCTGCTCGACGCCGGTCCCGAGGACGCGGACCGGGCCCTGGAGCAGGTGCGCGAGGGCACCGCACGCCTGCACGAGACGGCCCTGCTGATCCAGGGCCGGCTGGAGGAGGGCACCGCCGACGAGACGGTGGCCGGGCTCGTCCAACGGCGGGTCGCGGACGCCGAGATCGCCGCCGAGCGCCTGGGGCTGTCGCTGCTGCGCGCCCGCGGGGCCGAGCGGGTGGACACGCTGGCCCTGCATCTGCCGGGCGCGCCCGTGCCCTCGGGCGGGCGGCAACCGGTGCGGGACGCGGCGACCGACACCCTGCGCCGGGATCTTCAGGCCCTGCGCCTGCTCGTGCTGCGGCCCGTCGACCGGGCCACCGGAACCTCGGTGGCCCATCTGCGCAACCGGCTCCTCGGGTACCGCGACGAGGACAACCTGCCGGTCGCCTCGCCCGCCGTGCAGGACGTCTTCCGGGCCGTCGGCGAGGCCGCCCGTGCCGTACTCGGGCTGCGGATCGCGCTCGGCGGCACCCACGACGAGTCGGACGACTCCCCGGCCACGGCCCGTTCCCGCGAGGAGCTGGACGCGGAGGACGCGGTGCTGGACGCCGAGGAGGAGACGCCCGCGCCGGAGCGGACGGGCCTTGAGCGGCCCACCACGCGTGCCGCCGTGCAGGTCGCCGTGGGGTCGGCGCTGGCCATGGTCGGCGGTGAGCTGCTGTCCCGTGACCGCTGGTACTGGGCGGTGCTGACCTGCTGGATCGTGTTCCTCAACACCGCTTCCACGGGCGAGATCCTGGTCAAGGGCTACCGCCGGCTGCTCGGCACCGTCCTCGGCGTGCTGGCCGGCATCGTGCTGGCGGGCGCCGTCGGACAGCACACCTGGACGGCGTTCGCGCTGGTGCTGCTGTTCGTCTTCGCGATGTTCTACTCGGCGCCGCTGTCCTACACGCTGGTGTCCTTCTTCGTCACCGCGGCGCTCGGGCTGCTCTACACCCTGCTGCACACCTACAGCCTCTCGGTGCTGGTGCTGCGCGTCGAGGAGACCGCGCTCGGCGCGGCCTGCGGGGTGATCGCGGCCGCGTTCGTGCTGCCGGTGCGGACCGATCGCCGTACCAACGAACTCCTCGCCACCGTGCTGGAACGGCTCGGCGACGTCACCCGCAGCGCCGTCGACCAGCTCAGCGGCGGACCGCCCGTCGACCTGATCGACGAGGCACGCGACCTGGACCAGGCGCTGGCCGACCTGCGGGCCGCCACCCAGCCGCTGACCCATCCCGGCACGCCGCTGCGGGCCCGGCGGGAGACCGCGCGCTATGTCGTCGCGCTGCTGGAGACCTGCGCGTATCACGCGCGTTCGCTGGCCGCGACCGCCGAGCTGCTGCCCACCCATCCCTCGATCGCGGCGGACCCGCGGCTGCGCCGGGCCGCGCGTCGCATCGAGCACAACATCGAGGTGATCACCGCCCGCGTGACCGACGAACACGCCACGGTCGAGATCGAGACCGGCCCGAGCATCGCCTCGCTGCTCGGCCCGGCCGTCCCCGGCACATCGCGCTACGGCCGGGTCACCGACCGTGTCCTACGCCATCTGCAACGCCTCGACGAGGGGGTGTCCGGCCTGGCCCGTCCACTGGGCGTGCCGGTGAAGGCACCGGACGGATGACCGCACATCGGGGCGATACCTGGGTACGCGGATGTCATGACCGATGTCGTGGACTCAGACGAACTGCTGCGGCGGATGCAGCGGGCCCGGGCCTATGCCCGGCGGAACCAGCGGACGTGGCGGGCACGGAGCGAGGAGCTGGGGTCGACCGATCCCGAGGGGGCCCGCGACGCCGCCGTGCGGACGGTGGCGTACGAGACCGTGATCACGGTGCTGGAAGAGATCCTGACCCCGGGGAAGCACGCCGAACCCGGTCTGAAACCTGGATCGGAGTGAAACCAGTCACGTACGCCGGTTTCGATGACGCAGAATCCGCCGAGATGGTTTACGGTTCATACATACGTGGTCACGGGGTCGACCGAATCGGTCCTCCGTGCGCCACCCCCTACGGCCCTGGCTGGCCTCCCCCGTCCAGCCAGGGCTTTTTCATGCCCTCCGCGATCCGCCGCACGAGATCCCGGCCAAAACCGGGTCCGCCGAGGTGCTCAGCGCGGCGGCAGCCGCTGAAATGGACGCAGGGAACGCACGCACCGGAACCTCAGTCCTCGGCGAGGAGCCCCGTGTCATGACCAAAGCGATCAAACTCCTGACCGCCCTTCCGCCGCCTCAGCGCGAGCGCCTGATGTCCCTCGCGAGGGAGGTCTCCTTCCCGGAGGACACCCGGATCTTCGAGGCGGGCGGCACCGCCGACCGTTTCTGGGTCATCCGCTCGGGCGCCGTCTCCCTCGACCAGCGGGTGACGTCCGTGCAGCGGGTCACCGTCGCCAGCCTCGGCGCCGGCGATCTGCTGGGCTGGTCCTGGCTGTTCCCGCCGTACCAGTGGGACTTCGGCGCGGAGGCCTTCAGCCCCGTGCGGGCCTACGAGTTCGAGGCGGCGGCGGTGCTGCGGCTGTGCGAGGAGGACACCCGACTCGGGCTGTCGCTGGTACGGCACGTCGCCGAAATCCTCGCGCACCGGCTGGAGATGACCCGGGGCAAGCTGATGGAGCAGTACGGCCACAACCGGCGCCCGGTGCTCTGAGCGCCCCACGCGGTAGTGGCGGGTCAGGCGCCCGCGACGAGGCTCACGCCGAGTGCGATCATCGTCGCGGCGACCAGCCCGTCCAGCACGCGCCAGGCCACCGGCTTGGCGAGGTGGCGGCTCAGCAGGCGGGCGCCGAAGCCGAGCGCGGCGAACCAGCACAGGCTGGCGAGCGCGGCGCCGAGGCCGAACGTCCAGCGCATCGGGCCCCGGTCGGCGGCGACCGTGCCGAGCAGGAAGACGGTGTCGAGGTAGACGTGCGGGTTGAGCCAGGTCATCGCGAGGCAGGTCAGCACCGCCCGCCGCCGTGACCCCGCGGCGTCGCCCTCCGTCAGCAGGGCGCCGGCCGGCCTGAAGACCCGGCGGGCGGCGAGCGCGCCGTAGCAGAGCAGGAACGCCCCGCCGACCCACGCCACCGCGGTCAGCGCCCCGGGCCACGCCACGACCACCGCGCCGACGCCGGCCACGCCCAGGGTGATCAGCAGCGCGTCGGACAGGGCGCAGATGCCGACGACGGCCAGGACGGCGTCGCGGCGGATCCCCTGACGCAGGACGAAGGCGTTCTGGGCGCCGATGGCGACGATCAGGGAGAGGCCGGTGCCGAATCCGGCGGCTGCGGTGGTCAAGGCGTTTGTCATGCCGTTGACGTTAAGGAAGCGATCTCCGCACGTACAGCTAAAGATTCTTAGCTACCTTTAGCAGATATGAAGACCGAGCTGACCGAGCTTCCCCTCGACCAGGTGCGGACGCTGCTGGCGGTGGTGGACGAGGGCACCTTCGACGCGGCCGCGGCCGCGCTGCATGTGACGCCGTCGGCGGTGAGCCAGCGGGTGAAGGCGCTGGAGCAGCGCACGGGGCGGGTGCTGCTGGTGCGCACGAAACCGGTGCGGCCGACCGAGTCGGGCGAGGTCGTCGTCCGGTTCGCCCGCCAGTTGGCGCGCCTGGAGCGCGATGCGCGGGCCGAGCTCGGCATGAGCGCGGCCGGGGAGCCGACCCGGGTGTCGGTCGCGGTCAACGCCGACTCGCTGGCGACGTGGTTCCTGACGGCGCTCACGCGCGTACCGGCGGAGCCTCGGCTCTGTTTCGAGCTGCGGCGGGAGGACGAGAGCCGTACGGCGGTGCTGCTGCGGGAAGGGCAGGTGATGGCCGCGGTGACCTCGTCGCCTGATCCCGTGGCGGGGTGTTCGGTGCGCCTGCTGGGCCGGATGCGCTATCTGGCCGCGGCGAGCCCGGAGTTCGCCGACCGGCATCTCGACGGGCCGCTGGGGGAGGCGCTCGCACGGGCGCCGGTGATGTCCTTCGACCGCAGTGACGACCTCCAGGACGGGTTCGTGCGCAGGCTGCGGCGTGGCCGGACCGGCGCGAGTGCCGTACGGCACCACGTCCCCACCTCGGAGGGGTTCGTGTCGGCCGTGGCGGCCGGACTGGGCTGGGGACTGGTGCCCGAGGCGCAGGCGGAACCGCTCCTGAAGGACGGCCGCCTGGTGCAGCTCGCCCCGAAGCGGCCGGTCGACGTCCCGCTGTACTGGCAGCAGTGGAAGCTGGACTCACCGGCTCTGGCGGCGGTCACGCAGGCAGTGGCGATCACGGCGGAGGAAGCACTGCGCCCATGACGTCCCGCGTCCTTGGGACGTCAGCCGTGACGCCCCTCCAGTTGCGCGGCGGCGCTGTCCAGCAGCATCTCCAGCGCCGTCGGATAGGCGCTGTTCACCATCCGAGTCGCCAGCAGCGGCGCCGCCTCGGCGATCCGGGGATGGGTGCTGCGGGGCAGCCGGGCATACGTCGAGCGCCACATCTCCTCATCGGCGCGAAGTGAGGCGCTGGGCAGCGCCAGCGACGCCGCGTCCAGCGCCGCGAAGGCCAGCGTCTGGTCGATGAAGGCGTGGTAGATGCGCACGGTGTCCGGCAGCGGGAACCCGGCTCTGCGCAGGAGGTCCAGGACGGCCTCGTCGGCGGCGAGTTCGTTCGCGCGGCCGGTGACCCGGTTCGTGGTCAGCAGGGCGGCCTGCGGATGGGCGACGTAGGCGGCGTGGATGCGCAGCCCGACGGCGCGCAGGTCCTCACGCCACTCCCCCGTCGGCTCCCAGCCTTCCAGCGCCTGGCCGATGAGGGCGTCGCCGATCGCGAGGGTCAGATCGTCCATGCCGCGGAAGTAGCGGTACAGCGTGCTCGGGTCGGCGTCCAGGGCCAGCCCGAGGCGACGGGCGGTGAGACCGGCGCTGCCGTGTTCGCGCAGCATGCGCAGCGCCGTGTCGACGATCAGCCGCTCCGACAGCACCGTGCCGCTCTTGGTGGGGCGACGCCGCCGCCGCTTCTCTTCCGGTACGACCGGTTTCGGCATCGCCGTCTCCCTCCTTATGCCAACGGCATTGACCTTAACCGAGTGGGCGGCGTTGTATTCCAGGCGGGGCCCCACCACGTCGTAGACCTTCAGCACTTCAGTCGAGGGAGTCTTGTCATGCGTGTACTGCTCGTGGGAGCCGGCGGGGTGGGTACCGCCATCACCCGGATCGCGGCCCGGCGTCCGTTCTTCGAGGCGATGGTGGTCGCCGACCACGACCCCGCCCGCGCCGAGGCGGCCGTGACCGCCCTCGCCGACGATGCCCGCTTCCGTGCCGAGCGGGTGGACGCGGGCGACGAGGCGGCGGTCGCCGCGCTGCTGCGGCGGCACGCCTGCGACGTGCTCCTCAACGCCACCGACCCGCGGTTCGTGATGCCGCTGTTCCGGGCCGCGCGCACGGCCGGTGCCACGTATGTCGACATGGCGATGTCGCTGTCGCGGCCGCATCCGGAGCGGCCGTACGAGGAGTGCGGGGTCAAGCTGGGCGACGCCCAGTTCGAGCAGGCGGCCGACTGGGCGAGGGCGGGCGCGCTGGCGCTGGTCGGCATGGGTGTGGAGCCGGGGCTGTCCGACGTGTTCGCCCGGTACGCGGCCGACGAGCTGTTCGACGAGATCGAGGAGATCGGCGTCCGCGACGGCGCGAACCTCACCGTCGACGGCTACGACTTCGCGCCGTCGTTCAGCATCTGGACCACGATCGAGGAGTGCCTCAACCCGCCGGTGGTCTACGAGGACGGCCGCGGCTGGTTCACCACCGAGCCGTTCAGCGAGCCCGAGGTGTTCGACTTCCCCGAGGGCATCGGGCCGGTCGAGTGCGTGAACGTGGAGCACGAGGAGGTGCTGCTGGTGCCGCGCTGGGTCGACGCGCGGCGGGTGACCTTCAAGTACGGCCTGGGCGAGGAGTTCATCGACACGCTGAAGACGCTGCACCTGCTGGGTCTGGACCGCACCGAGCCGGTGACCGTGCCGGGCGCCGACGGGCCGGTGCGGGTCTCGCCCCGGGACGTGGTCGCCGCCTGTCTGCCGGATCCGGCGACGCTGGGCGAGCGGATGCACGGCAAGACCTGCGCGGGCACCTGGGTACGGGGCGTCAAGGACGGCCGGCCGCGCGAGGTGTACCTGTACCACGTGGTCGACAACCAATGGTCCATGAAGGAGTACGGCAGCCAGGCCGTGGTGTGGCAGACCGCCGTCAACCCGGTCGTCGCCCTCGAACTCCTCGCCACCGGCGCCTGGTCGGGCGCGGGCGTGCTCGGTCCTGAGGCCTTCCCCGCCCGCCCCTTCCTGGATCTGCTGACGGCGTACGGCTCCCCTTGGGGCATGCGCGAAGAGTGACCTGATTCGGCTGTGTCCAACGGGGTTTCACTCATGCATCGACAGGCGACCCGAAAACGAGTAGGCATCCACCGAGGGCACGTACGACGATCGCAGGTGACTTTGATGGACGACTGGCGAGACCACGCCGCCTGCCGCCATGAGGACCCCGACCTCTTCTACCCGATCGGCACGTCCGGACCGACCGTGTTGCAGACGGAGCAGGCGAAGGCCGTCTGCCGGCGCTGCTCGGTCCGCGAGCAGTGTCTGCGCTGGGCGCTGGACATGGACCAGTTCATCGGGATCTGGGGCGGCACGAGCGAGGCCGAGCGACGGGCGCTGCGGCAGCGGGCCGGATGACCGGCGGCTCGTCGGCACGGGCGTAGCGTCCGCGCGGCTCAGTCGGGCGCCTCGGCCGCCGGCAGTCGCAGCGTGAACACGGATCCGGCGCCTGGCTCGCTCGCCGCGTCGACCGTCCCCCCGTGCGCGGCGACCAGGTGCCGGACGATCGGCAGGCCCAGCCCACTGCCGCCGGTACGCCGACTGCGGGACTTCTCCGCGCGCCAGAACCGGTCGAAGACGTAGGGCAGGTCCTCGGCGTCGATTCCGGTCCCCGTGTCGGTGACGTCGAGGACGACGAAGTCGCCGTCGCGCTGGGCGGTGAGGGTGACGGTGCCGTCGGCCGGTGTGTGACGCAGGGCGTTGGAGACGAGGTTGCCGAGTGCCTGGCGCATGCGGACCGGATCCGCGTCCAGCCAGGGCGTGCCGTCGGCCGTGGTGCGCAGGGTGACGCCGGCGGTGTCGGCGGCGACCCGGTGGGCGGCGGCGACCTGGCCGAGGAGGTCGTCGGCGCGCACGGGCTCACGGTGCAGGCGCAGGGTGCCGGCGTCGGCGGCGGCGAGGTCCTGGAGATCGTCGATGACGCGCTGCAGGACGAGCGCCTCCTCGTGCAGGGAGGCGAGCAGGGCGGGGGCGGGGGCGACGACGCCGTCGCGGGTGACTTCCAGCCAGCCGCGGATGTTGGTCAGCGGGCTGCGCAGTTCATGGGCGATATCGCTGACCATGGCCTTGCGCTGGGCCTCCAACCGCTCGCGCCGCTCGGTGAGTTCGTTGAACGCCGCGGCGAGGATGCCGGTCTCGTCGCGGGTGGTGACGGGGACGCGCACATGCAGCTCGGGCGGCTGCTGGGCCGCCTCGGTCAGCGCCCGCAGCGGCCGGACCAGCCGGGTGGCGACCACGGCGGTCACGGCCACGGTGACGGCCAGTACGAGGCCGGCGGCACCGACGACCTTGGCCTTGTTGGCCGGGGACATGTCGAACCGTACGGCCGTCGTGTCCCCGCCGCCCAGGAACAGCTCGGCGACGGGGGCCACGTACGGGTCGAGCTGGGCGCGGCGGGCGGCGTCGGCGCAGCTCTCCGCCTTCCGCAGGGACTCCGGGTCCCCGGGGCGACCGACCTTGCCCATGAGGTACCGCGTGCCGATGCGGCGCTCGTTGATGTCGACGGCGACGAACAGGTCCCGGCCGGCGCTCACGCCGTTTCGTTCCAGGCAGTCCCAGGACCGTTCCGTGAGTTCGGACAGAGCCTTCTTCTCGGTGGGCGTCGGAGTGTTGAGCCTGCCGTCGGCGCACTCGTCGGGTACGTAGCCGGCCGCGACGGCCCCCTTCTCGTCGCTGAGGACGGGGCGTCCGCTCGGCGTCCTCAGCACGGTGGTCTCGTAGCCGTTGCGGGCGTAGCACTGCTGCCTGGCCGTGGCGAGCTCGTCCAGTCGGACCCGCTCCCCGGCCGGCAGCAGATAGGGCCCCACCACGCGGGGGTCGAGCCCGCTGCGCTGCGCCCCGCGCTCCGTGTAGGTGTCGGTGCGCAGCGGGTCGATGGTGGCGGCGGCGCGTGGCGGCAGGGAGGTGCCGGGCGGTGCGGAGTCGGCGATGGTCCGGCGGTCCGGGGTGGTCAGCGCGATACGGCGCCCGGTCCGCGCGGACAGCGCACGCACCGTCTCCTCGACGCCTCTCCAGTCCGGGTGGGTCGCGGCGTATCCGCTGAGCCGGGCCAGGACGTCCATGTCCTCCGCGAGGACCTGTCCCTGCTCCTCGCGCAGCGCCCGAGTGGTGGTCTCCACCGCCAGCCAGGCCGTCGCCGCCACCGAGCACACGGCGATCAGCACCGTCGCGATCAACAGCCGGACCAGGAGGCGCTTGCGCACCGGGATGCGCGCGGTCACGCACGGCCCCCGCTGAGCTTGTAGCCGACGCCGAACACCGTCAGCAGCCGCACCGGCCTGCGCGGGTCGGCCTCGATCTTCTTGCGCAGGTTCATGATGTGGACGTCGACGGCCCGTTCGGTGGAGGCCCGGTCGGTGCCCCGGGTGCACTCCAGCAACTGCCGCCGGGAGAAGACGCGTTCGGGTTCGGCCGTCATGGCGAGGAGGATCTCGAACTCGGCCGGCGTGCACTCCACCGCCGCCCCGTCGCATCGCACCTCGTGCCGTACGGGGTCGACGGCGAGGCCCGCCGCGCGGACCACGGGATCCTCCCGCCGGCCGGCGGCACGTCCGCTGCGCCGCAGCACCGTGCGGATGCGGGCCATCAGCTCCCGCGGGCTGTACGGCTTGGTCATGTAGTCGTCGGCGCCGAGTTCGAGGCCGAGCAGTACGTCGTCCTCCGCCGACCGGGCCGTCAGCATCAGCACGGGGAGGTCCGGATCGTCGGGGTTCCGGCGCAGCACCCGGCACACCCCGAAGCCGTCGATCACCGGCAGCATCAGGTCCAGCACGACCAGGTCGGGCCGTCGCCGCCGGACCGCGTCGAGGGCGGCCGGCCCGTCGTGCACCACGGTGGCGGTGTGGCCCTCCGCCAGCAGGGAGCGTCGTATCAGTTCGGCCTGCATCTCGTCGTCCTCGGCGACCAGCACATGTGCGCACACGCGGCGGATCCTAAGCGGTCCGGGGGATTTCAGCGGGCCAGTGACTTGGCGTCGCCCATGACGACGACGGGATGCCGGTCGGGGTCCAGCGCCCGCAGCAGCTCCCTCATGTGCTCCCGCGCGATGCTGACGCAGCCCTGTGTCGGGCCGTCGTGGTCGACGTGCAGCCATATGCCGCCGCCGCGGCCCGCGCCGAGCGGGCGGGTCCAGTCCAGGGGTGAAGTGCCGGGCCGGCGGTTGTAGTTGATGGCGATCACGTAGTCGAAGGAGCCGGCGAGCGGCTCGCCCTCGAAGCCGGTGCCGGTGGCCGTGAACCCGACGCCGTGGTCGTAGGGCAGCCTGGTCCCGGGGTCGCGGAGCAGGCCCCCGGCGTCGGTGAGGGTGAAGACGCCGACGGGTGAGCGCAGATCGCCGGCGCGGTGGTGGTCGGTCCAGCCGCGCAGGGCGTTGTGGGCGGGCCAGCTCGCGCCGGCCTCCCAGCCGATGTCGCTGCGCTCGTACAGGACGACCGTCGACTGCGAGGAGTTCCTGCCGCGTCCGGTCACGACGACGGCCTGACGTGCCTCGGCGGGCACCTTCGCCCAGGTCTTCGGGCCCAGTCCGGGCAGTTGCTGCGGGGCCACCTCCAGGGCGACGTCGGGCAGGGGCGTGGCGGCCGCGGGCCTGGTGGCGGTGGGCCGGCTGTCCGGCGTCGCCGCGTCACCGCCGCCGCAGCCGGTCAGCAGCAGGGAGGCGGCCAGCAGTGCGACACGGGGCTTGTGCGTGATCATGAGTCGACCTTGGCCGACACTTGTGAGGAACTCGTCAGGTCCGGCGGGTCGTCGTCCGCCGCCCGAGAAAGGTCCGGCCATGAGTGTTCGCATCCGTCGTGTCTATGAGACGCCCGAGCCCGAGGACGGCGTTCGCGTCCTGGTCGACCGGCTGTGGCCGCGCGGTCTGTCGAAGGACGCCGCCCGGGTGGACGAGTGGCCGAAGGGACTCACCCCGTCGACCGAGCTGCGCCGCTGGTACCACGCGGACGAGAGGTCGTACGACGAGTTCGCGCGCCGCTACGAGGCGGAGCTGGCCGAACCCGAGGCGGCGGAGCTCCTGGAGCGGGTACGGGCGTGGGCGGCCAAGGGTGACGTGACGCTGCTGACCTCCTCCAAGACCCCCGAACAGAGCCACGCCGCGGTGCTGGCCCGCCTCCTTGGGGAGTGAGGAGACGGGCCGGCCGGCGCGTTCAGGCCGTCTGCTCGGCCGCCGTCCGTCCCGCCGTCCGGCCGGAGAACAGGCAGCCGCCGAGGAAGGTGCCCTCCAGGGCGTTGTAGCCGTGGACGCCGCCACCGCCGAAGCCGGCGACCTCGCCGGCCGCGTACAGGCCGTCGATGGGCGTGCCGTCAGCGCCCAGGGCGCGGGAGTGGAGGTCGGTCTGGATGCCGCCGAGGGTCTTGCGGGTCAGGACGTGCAGCTTGACGCCGATGAGGGGGCCGGCCGCCGGGTCGAGGATGCGGTGCGGGGTGGCGACGCGGCCGAGGCGGTCGCCGATGTAGCGGCGGGCGTTGCGGATGCCCTGGACCTGGGCGTCCTTGCTGTAGGGGTTGGCGATCTGCAGGTCGCGGGCCTCGATCTGGCGCCGGACGGTCTCGGCGTCGAGGAGCGGCTTGTCCGTCAACTCGTTCATCTTCTCGACCAGTTGCTCCAGCTTGGGCGCGGTCACGAAGTCCGCGCCGTTGCGCAGGAAGGCGGCCACCGGTCCCGGGGCGCCCTTGCCGAGCACGCGTTCCTTCAGGAACCCGGTCCGGTCCTTGGCGGTGATGTCGGGGTTCTGCTCGGAGCCCGACAGCGCGAACTCCTTTTCGATGATCTTCTGGCTGAGGATGAACCAGGAGTGGTCGTACCCGGCGATGTCCTCGGTCGTGCGCAGGTGCTCCAGCGTGCCGAGGGTGTCGTAGCCCGGCAGACAGGGGTCGGGGAGCCGGCGGCCGAGGGCGTCGAACCACATCGACGACGGCCCGGGCAGGATGCGGATGCCGTGGCCGGGCCAGATCGGATCCCAGTTCTGCAGGCCCTCGGTGTAGTGCCACATACGGTCGCGGTTGACCAGCCGTACGCCCGCCTCCGCGCTGATGTCGAGCATGCGGCCGTCGACATAGGCCGGGACGCCGGTGACCATCTCGGTGGGCGGGGTGCCGAGCCGCTCGGGCCAGTAGCGGCGGACCATGTCGTGGTTGGCACCGATGCCGCCGGTGGTGACGATCACGGCCTGGGCGGTGAGCTCGAACTCGCCGGCGCGGTCCCGGTTGGAGGCGACGCCCCGGGGCGAGTGGTCGTCGGCCAGGACCGTTCCGCGCACCCCGCGCGCGGAGCCGTCCTCGATGACCAGTTCGTCGACCTGGTGCCGGTGGTAGAAGGTGAGCAGCCCGTCGCGGGCGGCCTGCTTGGCGTACCGGACGAAGGGCTCCACGACGCCCGTGCCGGTGCCCCAGGCGATGTGGAACCGGGGCACGGAGTTGCCGTGGCCGTCGGCCCGTAGGTCGCCGCGCTCGGCCCAGCCCACCGTGGGCAGGAACTTGATGCCGTGCCCGTCCAGCCAGGCGCGCTTCTCGCCGGCCGCGAACTCGACGTACGCGCGTGCCCAGCGCACCGCCCAGGAGTCCTCGTCCTCCACCCGGTCGAACCGGGCGCTGCCCTGCCAGTCGTTCCAGGCCAGGTCGAGGGAGTCCTTGATGCCCAGGCGCCGCTGCTCCGGGGAGTCGACGAGGAACAGCCCGCCGAAGGACCAGAACGCCTGTCCGCCGAGGTTGGCCGCGTTCTCCTGGTCCACCAGCGCGACCCTGCGGCCCCGGCTGGTCAGTTCGCTCGCGGCGACCAGGCCCGCGAGTCCCGCTCCGACGACGATGACGTCGGCATCCATGGCGACCGTCCCTTCCTCATGTCCTCATGTGGTGGTGTCGCTGCCGTCGGTGAGCAGCGCGGTGAGCAGTTGTTTCAGCCAGGCGCGGGCGTGCTCGACGTCCTTGTCCAGCAGCAGTTGGGTGGTCACTCCGTCGTAGGCGGCGACCACGGCGTGGGCGGCGCCGTCGATGCCGCCGAGCACGGCGGGCAGTGCGGTGTCTGCCCGCGCGCGGGCCAGCCGGTCGGCGATCGCGCCGCGCAGTCGGGCCCGGTGTTCCAGCAGTGTCCGGGCCACGGCCGGTGCGCGCGCGGCGTGCACCAGGAAGTCCGTCTTCACCAGCAGCCAGTCGCGGTCCAGGAGCAGCACGTCGGTCACCCGGTCCACGGCGGCGGGCACGTCCAGGTCCGGCCCGTCGAGGGCGAGCGCCCCGGAGACCTGCTCCGCGATCACGTCCGCGCGCTGCTGGTAGAGGGCGAAGAACAGTTCGTCCAGGCTGTCGAAGTTGGAGTAGAAGGCACCCCTGCTGTAGCCGGCGGCGTCGCAGACCTCCTCGATGGAGACCCGGCCGAAGCCCTTGGCGGCGAACACCTCGAAGGCGGCGTCGAGCAGGTTGGCCCGGGTGCGGACCCGGCGCTTGGTGACACGCCTGGTCGTCTCCTCCACCGCCACGTCCGGACCTCCGTTCGATACATGAATGTATCCGATACATGAGTGCATCCAAAGAGTCCGACCGAAAACCGATGGGAACAAATTTTCGATTCAGGGGTACGCTGGCAGCATGGCCACGCACCTCCAGGGCTCCCTGTTCGACCAGACCGACGAGCTGCGGCTCGGCTCCCTCGCCGGGGTCCGCCGCACCCGGCTCGCCCGTGGCGCCTGGATCGACGTGCTGCCGGGCTGGCTCAGCGGGGCCGACGCGCTGTTCGAACAGCTCGCCTCCGAGGTGCCGTGGCGTGCCGAGCGGCGCACGATGTACGACCACGTGGTCGACGTACCGCGACTGCTCGCCTTCTACGGGGCGGACGACGCGCTGCCGCATCCCGTCCTCGTCGAGGCCCGCGACGCGCTGTCCGCGCACTACGCCGAGGAGCTGGGTGAGCCGTTCACCACGGCCGGGCTCTGCTACTACCGCGACGGCCGGGACAGCGTGGCCTGGCACGGTGACCGGATCGGACGGGGCGCGCGCGAGGACACCATGGTCGCCATCCTCTCCGTGGGCGCGCCCCGGGATCTGCTGCTGCGCCCGATGCGCGGCGGGGGTCGGACGGTGCGCCGGCCGCTGGGGCACGGCGACCTGATCGTGATGGGCGGCTCCTGCCAGCGGACCTGGGAGCACTCGGTACCGAAGACCACACGCGCGACGGGACCGCGCATCAGCGTGCAGTTCCGCCCGCACGGCGTGCACTGAGGCTTCAGAGGCGGCCGCTTCGGGTGCACGCGGGGGCTGCCTCCGGCGGACGGTGCCGGAGGCAGCCCTTCCTCTGGGCGAGGCCCCGCCGCGCCCCCACACTGGTCCGGGTGAGCGCGCAGACGCAGGTCCCGGCCACCGCTCCCCGACGCGGCGAACTCGACACGCTGCGGGTGCTCGTCGTCCTCGGGCTGGTCTTCTTCCACTCCGCCCTGGTGTTCTCGCCGGACGACGACTTCTACGTCAAGAACGCCGAGACGACCGGCGCCGTCACCGTGCTCGCCGGGTTCGGGGTGGTCTGGGCGATGCCCATGCTGTTCCTCGTCGCCGGGCTCGGCTCCCGGCACTCGATCCGCCGGCGCGGGGCCGCCCGGTTCACCCGGGAACGCCTGCTGCGCCTGGGAGTTCCGCTGGTCGTCGCGACGGTCGTGCTGTGCCCGCTCCCCCAGTGGCTGCGGCTGCGGGCCGCCGACCCGGGCTACGACGAGTCGTACGGGCGCTTCTGGCTCCGCTTCCTCACCGTCCACCCGGACCTGGCCGACTTCCCGTTCGTCCTCGACGGGGAGCACTTCGAGACCGGCCACCTGTGGTTCGTCGTGCTCCTGCTCACCTTCAGCCTGCTCCTCGCCCCGGTCGCGGCGCCGCTGGCGGCCTGGTCGCAGCGCGCGGGACAGGCGGTGCAGCGGCGCCCGTCCCTGCTCCTGGCGCCCCTTGTGCCGCTCGCCGCGATCAACGCCTTCCTGGGGATGGAGGAGGGCTTCGCGGGCTGGAACCGCTGGGCCTATCTGGTGTTCTTCGCCTTCGGGTACGCCCTCGCCGACGACGTGCGCGTCCGCGCCGCCCTGCGCCGGCTCGCCGTGCCGGTGGGGGTGGCCGGGCTGGTCCTGTTCGCGGGGACCGCGCCCGGGTTCCTCGCGCTGGACGACCCGTTCACCGACGGGAGCGCGCCGGCGCTGGTGACCCGGGCCGTGTTCGGGGCGGCGGGCTGGTGCTGGGTCGTGGCGATCCTCGGGCTCCTGGACCGGCCGCGCGAGGTGCGGGCGCCGTCGCGCGCGATGGTGTACCTCGGGATCGCCGCCCTGCCCGTGTATGTGCTGCACCAGCCGGTCGTGGTCGCCCTGGCGTACGGCGTGGCGGGGTGGCCGGCGCCGATCGCGGTCGAGTACGCGGTGATCGTGGCCGGTTCGCTGATCGTGATCCTCGCGCTGTACGAGGGTGTGGTGCGCAGGACGCGGTGGACGAGGTTCCTGTTCGGGATGCGTCCGGCCCCGCCGAAGGCGCTTTCACCGTGATCTGCTTTGCTGTCGCACGTCGGGCACGTACCTCACCACGCGGGACGATCATGCGGGCAGATGTGCAGCAAGTCGCGGACGGCACCTGTCTGGTGCACGGCAGCAACACCAACTGGGTGATCCTGACCGAGGGGGACGCGATCACGCTGATCGACACCGGCTACCCCGGGGACCGGCCGCGGCTCCTCGCCTCGCTCGCGGAGGTGGGCGGTGCGCCGGAGGCGGTGCGGGCCGTACTGATCACGCACGCGCACACCGACCACCTGGGCAACGCCGAGTACCTGCGCGACACGTACGGCACGCCGATATTCCTGCACGAGGCCGAAGTGCCGCACGCCCGCCGCGAGTTCCTGCACCAGGTCGATGTCGGGACGGTCCTGCGCAACGGCTGGCGGCCCGGTGTCCTGCCCTGGGCGATCCACGCGATCCGCTCCGGCGGCACCGCGCACGTCCCGGTCACCTCCCCCGAGGCGTTCCCGTCGCCGGGGCCGCTGGACCTGCCCGGCCGCCCCGTACCGGTGCACACGCCCGGTCACACCGACGGCCACTGCGCCTACCATCTGCCGGACGCCGGTGCGGTGATCGCGGGCGACTCCCTGGTCAGCGGGCACCCCACCTCGCGGATCAAGGGGCCGCAGCTGCTGCCGGACATGTTCCACCGCGAGCGGGCGCGGGCCGTGGCCTCGCTGGCCGTGCTCGAAGACCTCAAGGGCGAGGTGCTACTGCCCGGGCACGGTCCGCTGCACCGGGGCTCGGTGCGCGAAGCCGCTCTTCAGGCCCGGGAGCGCGCCCTTTAGGGTGAGCTGACGATTCCCCGCGAGCCGAGGACGAACGGACCATGGCACTCCAGATCAGCGCGACGAATCCGGAGCACCCCGCGCTCCTGCTGGAACTGCCCTGGCAGCTCCCCTTGGAGGAGTGGCCGGAGGAGGTGCTGGTCCCGCTGCCCCGCGGCATCTCCCGCCACGTCGTGCGCTACGCCCGCGCCGGCGACGAGGTCATCGCCGTCAAGGAGCTCGCCGAGCGCCCGGCCCTGCGTGAGTACGAGCTGCTGCGCGACCTGGACCGGCTCGGCATCCCCGCGGTCGACCCGCTGGCCGTGGTCACCGGCCGCACCGACACGGCCGGCGGCCCGCTGGAGTCGGTGCTGGTCACCCGGCACCTGGGCGGCTCGCAGCCGTACCGCTCGATGTTCGAGACGACGATGCGCCCGGCGACCATGCACCGGCTCATGGACGCGCTCGCCGTGCTGCTGGTCCGTCTCCACCTCGCCGGCTTCGCCTGGGGCGACTGCTCGCTGTCCAACACGCTGTTCCGGCGCGACGCGGGCGCCTACGCCGCGTACCTGGTGGACGCCGAGACCGGCGATCTGCATCCGCGGCTCAGCGAGGGCCAGCGCGACTACGACCTGGACCTCGCCCGGGTCAACATCAGCGGCGAGCTGCTGGACCTGGAGGCGTCCGGGGCGCTGCACCCCTCCGTCGACCCGATCGAGTTCGGCATGGAGATCTGCGCCCGCTACCGGAGCCTGTGGCAGGAGCTGACCCGCACCTCGGTGTACCCGGCGGGCAAGTACCACTACATCGAGCGCCGGATACGCCGCCTGAACGACCTCGGTTTCGACGTGGCCGAGATGCAGATCGAGCACGCCGCCAACGGCGACACGGTCACCTTCGTGCCCAAGGTCGTCGACGCCGGCCACCACCAGCGCCAGCTGCTGCGCCTGACGGGCCTGGACACCGAGGAGAACCAGGCCCGCAGGCTGCTGAACGACCTGGAGAGCTGGATGGCCACCCAGGACGACTACGCCCCGGGCGACCCCCTCGGTGCCCGTCCCGAGGTGCTCGCCCACCGCTGGGTGCGCGATGTCTTCCGCCCCACCGTGCGGGCCGTACCGCTCGAGCTGCGCGGCTCCATGGACCCGGCCGAGATCTACCACGAGCTGCTCGAACACCGCTGGTACCTGTCCGAGCGGGCGCAGCACGACATCGGCCTGGACACGGTGGTCGAGGACTACATCGAGAACATCCTGCCCAAGGCCCGCGAGACGCTGCAGCCGACCACGTCCGACTGACTCACTCGTCGTGCGGCACCACGGCCACCGGGCAGGGCGCGTGGTGCAGCACGCCGTGCGCCACCGAGCCGATGCGGGCGCCCACGGCCGTACGGCGGGCGCGGCGCCCGACGACCATCAACTGGGCCCGCCCGGCCACCGACAACAGCACCTGCCCGGCGCTGCCCATCTCGACGTGCTCGACCACATGCACGTCCGGGAAGCGCTCGCGCCACGGCCGCAGCGCCTCGCCCAGGGACTTCTTCTCGTACGGCTCCAGCCCTCCGGCATCGTCGAGGAGCTTCATGGAGGCCGGGCTGTAGGAGAACAGCGGCGGCAGGGTCCAGGCCCGCACCGCGCGTACGGCCGCGCCACGCGCCGCGGCCGTCTCGAACGCGAACCGCAGGGCGGGGGCGCTGTCGTCCGGGTCGCCCTGCTGGCCCACCACGATCTCGCGCCCGGCGGCCTCGGCGGACGCCTGGTCCCCGGCCCGGACGAGGACGACGGGCCGCGTAGCCCCGGCGATGACCTGCTGTCCGACGGAGCCCAGCAGGAACCCGACGACCGCGGCCTGGCCCCGCGAACCCAGCACCAGCATCTCGGCGTCCGCCGCGGCGGCGAGCAGTGTGTCGGCGGGCCCGCCGTCGAGGACGTCGGTGGTGACGTCCAGCCCGGCATGCCGCTCGGTGACGGAGCGGGCGGCCTCCGCCAGCCCCTCGCGGACCCACCGGGCCTGGGTGTCGGCGTCTTCGGCGTACCCCGCGTCCACCGCCTCGTGCGGCTGGAACCGCCACGCGTGCACCACCCGCAGGGCGAGCCCACGGCGGACCGCCTCCCGGGCGGCCCAGCCCAGCGCGGCGACGCTCTCCTCCGAGCCGTCCACCCCTGCCGTGATCGGGCGCGTCATACCGGCTGCCTCCTCATGTAAATGATCATGTCTTCGCATCATGGTCATGTCCTCGACCCCAGTCTTCACTACCCCGCGGGCCTGGCATGGGAAGGGGAGCAAGTGATGGTGGACTCGGCCGATCCGGAGGCCCTCGGGCGCTGGTGGGCCGAGGTCCTGGGCTGGGTCGTGGTGTGCGACGAGCCCGACGAGTTCGAGCGGCTCCACCTCGACTACCGGCCCCACGACCGAGACGCGGAGGTCGCCCGCCTCCTCGCCCTCGGCGCGCGGCGCGGCTGAAAACCGCCGCCTCGCGCATACCCGCGCGAGGCGGGTGGATCGAACATACGATGGACCGGAGTCGGCGCGGCGGTCGCGAGGACACCGCGCCGTGGTTCGGAGCCCGGGGTGGGAGACGTATGGCACAGGCCGCCGACGCAGCGCGGACCGTCATCCTGACCGTCGACGACGATCCGGGGGTCTCCCGGGCGGTCGCCCGCGATCTCCGGCGGCGCTACGGCGCGTCGCACCGCATCGTGCGCGCGGAGTCCGGCGAGTCGGCGCTTCAGGCGCTGCGGGAGCTGAAGCTGCGGGGCGACCTGGTGGCCGTGATCCTGGCCGATTACCGCATGCCGCAGATGAACGGCATCGAGTTCCTCGAACAGGCCCTGGACGTGTACCCGGGGGCGCGGCGCGTGCTGCTCACCGCGTACGCGGACACGAACGCGGCGATCGACGCGATCAACGTCGTCGACCTCGACCACTACCTCCTCAAGCCGTGGGACCCGCCCGAGGAGAAGCTCTACCCGGTCCTGGACGACCTGCTGGAGGCGTGGCGGCGCAGCGACTACCGGCCGGTGCCCAGCACCAAGGTGGTCGGGCACCGCTGGTCGGCGCGCTCCTCGGAGGTACGGGAGTTCCTGGCCCGCAACCAGGTGCCGTACCGCTGGTACTCGGCCGAGGAGCCCGAGGGGCAGCGGCTGCTCGCCGCCGCCGGGCAGGACGGGCAGCGGCTGCCGCTGGTGATCACTCCGGAGGGGACGCCGCTCGTGGCGCCCGAGGCACCCGAACTGGCCGCCCAGGTCGGGCTGGCCACGACGCCGACGGCCGACTTCTACGACCTCGTCGTCATCGGCGGCGGACCCGCCGGACTCGGCGCGGCCGTGTACGGGGCGTCGGAGGGGCTGCGGACCGTGCTGGTGGAGCGGTCGGCGACCGGCGGGCAGGCCGGGCAGAGCTCCCGGATCGAGAACTACCTGGGCTTCCCGGACGGCGTGTCGGGCGCCCAGCTCACCGACCGGGCCCGGCGGCAGGCGGCGAAGTTCGACGCCGAGATCCTCACCGCGCGCGAGGTGACGGGGCTGGAGGTCAGCGGCGCCGCCCGGATCGTGCGGTTCTCGGACGGCTCGGCGGTCGCCGCGCACAGTGTGATCCTGGCGACCGGCGTGTCCTACCGGCAGCTGGCGGCGCCCGGCTGCGACGACCTGACCGGCTGCGGCGTGTACTACGGGTCGGCGCTCACGGAGGCGCCCGCGTGCCAGGGCCAGGACGTGTACATCGTCGGCGGCGCCAACTCCGCCGGGCAGGCGGCGATGTATCTGTCCCGGGGCGCCAAGTCGGTGACGCTGCTGGTGCGCGGCGAGTCGCTGTCGGCGTCCATGTCGCACTATCTGGTCCAGCAGATCGACGAGGCGCCGAACATCTCGGTACGCGCCCGGACGGTCGTCGAGTCCGCGCACGGCTCCGGGCACCTGGAGCAGCTCACGCTGCGCGACGTGGACAGCGGGCGGACCGAACTCGTCGACGCCCAGTGGATGTTCGTGTTCATCGGCGCCGCCCCGCTGACCGACTGGCTGGACCAAACGGTGCTGCGGGACGAGCGCGGGTTCATCCTGGCCGGGCCTGACCTGACCGCCGACGGGCGGCCGCCGGCCGGCTGGGAGCTGGACCGGCCGCCGTACCACCTGGAGACCAATGTGCCCGGCGTGTTCGTGGCGGGTGACGCGCGCGCCGAGTCCGCCAAGCGTGTCGCGTCCGCCGTCGGAGAGGGAGCCATGGCCGTGATGCTGGTGCACCGCTATCTGGAGCAGTCATGAGCGGGCAGTCGATGCCGTGCGACGCGCGGGAGATCGGCTCGCTGTTCCTGTTCGAGAAGCTCACCCCCGAGCAGCTCGGCCGGTTGTGCGGCGAGGGGCGGGTGGAGATGTTCGAGCCCGGGCCCGTGTACAGCGAGGGCGACCCCGCGACCTGCTTCTACGTCATGATCGAGGGCACCGTCGTGCTGTCCCGGCGGGTCGGCGGCGACGACGTGGAGGTCAACCGGACGTCCCAGCGCGGGGTGTACTCGGGGGCCTGGCAGGCCTATCTCGGGGACCGGGTGCCGCAGGTCTACAACAGCTCGATGCGGGTCACGGAGCCGACGCGGTTCTTCGTGCTGCCTGCCGCGACCTTCGCGGCCGTGATCCAGGAGTGGTTCCCGATGGCCCTGCACCTGCTGGAGGGCCTCTTCTTCGGCCAGAAGAGCACCCAGTTGGCCATCAACCAGCGCGAACGGCTGCTGGCGCTGGGCTCGCTGTCCGCCGGGCTGACGCACGAGCTCAACAACCCCGCCGCGGCGGCCGTACGGGCGACCGCGACGCTGCGCGAGCGGGTGGGCAAGATGCGGCACAAGCTGGCCGTCATCGCCCAGGGTTCGTACTCCCCCGAGGTCATGGCCAACCTCATCGACATCCAGGAACGCACCGCCGAACGGGTCGCGAAGGCGCCGACGCTGAGCCCGCTGGAGGCCTCCGACCAGGAGGACACGGTCACCGACTGGCTCGACGACCACGGCATCCCGGACGGCTGGCGGATCGCGCCCACCTTCGTGCAGGCCGGCCTCGACGCGGACTGGCTGGACCAGGTCGCGGCGGCGGTGGACGAGGAGATCCTGCCGAACGCGATCGGGTGGCTCAACTACACCGTCGAGACCGAGCTGTTGATGGACGAGATCAACGACTCGACCACACGCGTCTCGCATCTCGTGGACGCCGCCAAGCAGTACTCCCAGCTCGACCGCGCGCCCTTCCAGAACGCCGACGTGCACGAACTCCTCGACAGCACCCTGCTGATGCTCTCGAGCAAGATCGGCCGGCAGATCGAGGTCGTCAAGGAGTACGACCGTACGCTGCCGAAGATCCCGGCGTACCCGGCGGAGCTCAACCAGGTGTGGACGAACCTGATCGACAACGCGGTCTCCGCGATCAACAGCGCGGGCGGAGAGGGGACGTTGACCGTGCGGACGGCGCCGGACCACGACCGGCTGCTGGTGGAGTTCCGCGACACCGGGATCGGCATCCCCGAGGCGGACCGGGGGCGGATCTTCGACCCCTTCTTCACGACCAAGCCCGTGGGCGAGGGCACCGGGCTAGGCCTCGACATCTCCTGGCGGATCGTGGTCAACAAGCACCACGGCACGATCCAGGTGGAGTCCGAGCCGGGCGACACGCGCTTCCAGGTGCTGCTTCCGTTCACCTCCGAGGAGGCTTCATGACCAGCGTCAACGGCATCGATCCCGGCGTGCCGCCGAGTGGCAGCGGGTGCCGGGAGTGCGACGAGGCCGGCGGGTGGTGGTTCCATCTGCGGCGGTGTGCGCAGTGCGGTCATGTGGGGTGCTGCGACAGTTCGCCCGCGAAGCACGCCACCGCCCACTTCCGGGAGACGGGGCATCCGCTGGTGCAGAGCTACGAGCCGGGCGAGGCCTGGTACTGGAACTACGCCACGAGTGAGTTGTTCGAATCGGGGCCCGAGTTGGCGGCACCGTCGAGTCATCCGGCGGATCAGCCCGCGCCGGGGCCCGCGGGACGGGTGCCGGACGACTGGGCGAAGGCATTGCGCGCCTGAGATCCCCGCGTCCCGGAGAAAACCACCGGCACTGTCAGGGGTGAGTGACAGGATGTTGCCGTGTCGCAGGCATCCTTCACCACACCGCTCATCGGGCGGGATCCCGAGTTCACCCGGCTCTCCCGGGTGCTGGAACGCGCCCAGGAAGGGGAGGCCCGGGCGGTTCTGATCGCCGGGGACGCCGGGGTCGGCAAGACCCGGGTGCTCGACGAGGTCGCCGGGAAGGCGTCGGCGGCCGGGATGACCGTGCTGACCGGGCACTGTGTCGACCTCGGCGACGTCGGGCTGCCGTATCTGCCGTTCACCGAGGTCCTCGGGGTGCTCGCCGGTGACGGGCGGTCCGCGGAGGTGCTCGGGGCCCATCCCGTCGTCGGCCGGCTGCTGGGCGGCGGGACGGATGCCGTGAGCGACCGGCTGCGGTTGTTCGAGGGCATCGCGGGGCTGCTGGCCGACCTCTCCGAGATCGCGCCGGTGCTGCTCGTCCTGGAGGATCTGCACTGGGCCGACCAGTCGTCGCGGGATCTGCTGCGGTTCCTGCTCAGCCGCGGGATCCTGCAGCGGACGGCCGCGGGGGCGCCCGCGCGCCGACTGGCCGTGCTGGCGTCGTATCGCGCCGACGATCTGCATCGGCGTCATCCGCTGCGGCCGCTGCTCGCCGAGCTGGTGCGGCTGCCCGCCGTGGAGCGGCTGGAGCTGCGGCCCCTGGCCGATGCCGAGGTGGCGAGGCTGGTGCGGGCCGTGCAGGAGCGGCCGCTGCCGGACGGCACGGTCCGGCGGATCGTCGAGCGGGCCGAGGGCAACGCCTTCTACGCCGAGGAGCTGGTCGCGGCCACGGACACGGAGGCCGGCGGGGTGCCCAGCGGGCTGGCCGACGTTCTGCTGATCCGGTTCGAGCAGCTCTCCGACACCGCGCAGCAGGTGCTGCGCACGGCCGCGGTCGCCGGGCGTCGTGTCGAGCACGAGCTGCTGCGGGGTGCCGTGGGCATCCCGGAGGAGGAGCTGGAGTCGGCGCTGCGCGAGGCCGTCGGGCGGCAGTTGCTCGTGCCCGGCGACGGCGACACGTACGCGTTCCGGCACGCGCTCGCCCGCGAGGCCGTCTACGCCGATCTGCTGCCCGGTGAACGGGCCCGGCTGCACGGGACGTTCGCCCGGCTGCTGGCGGGGCGTGGCCGTCCGGACGAGACGGCGGCCGAGCGCGCCCACCACTACCGCGAGAGCCATGACCTGGCCGAGGCGCTGGCCGCCTCGCTGGAGGCCGCCGGACATGCGCGCGGGTTGGGTGCCCCCGCCGAGGAGCTGCGGCATCTGGAGACCGCCCTGGACCTGTGGTCGTCGGTGGAGCGGTCGGCGCGGCCCTCGGGCGAGGGCCAGGACCGGGTGACGCTGACGCTGCGCGCGTCGGCGGCGGCCGCGCACGCCGGCGAGTCGCACCGCGCGGTCTCCCTCACCCGCTCCGCGCTCGCCGGCGTCGGCCGGGACACGGACACCGAGCTCGCCGCCCGGGTCCGCTACACGCTGGCCGGCAATCTGCTCGACGTGGACAGTCTGACGGCGGCCTACGCCTACAGCAGCGAGGCGCTCGCCCTGATCCCGGCCGAGCCCCCGTCGCGGACCTGGGTGTGGGCGGCGGCCACACACGTCCTCGCGGCACGTCAGGTCGGGGAGAACGAGACCGCGCTGCGGGTCGCCCGTGAGGCCCTGCGCGTCGCCGAGCAGTTGCGGGCGACGGACGCCCGGGCGGACCTGCTGATCTCGCTGGCCGCGCTCGAGGGCGGCGGCCGGCGTACGCCGCAGGGGCGGGAGCGGCTGCGTGAGGCCCGGGAGCTGGCGCGGCGTTCGGGCAACGCGCCGGTGGAGATGCGCGCCCTGTTCAACCTCGCCGTCGGCTGCTTCGAGTCCGGTGAGCTCCAGGAGTGTCTGCCCTGGCTGGCGGAGGGGCTCGAGCGCGCCCGGCGTGCGGGGTTGCTGTCCTCGCCGTATCCGCTGGAGATGCGGTATCTGCAGCAGCTGGTGCTGTACACGCTGGGCCGCTGGGACGAGTGCCTGAGCGCCGCGGCGTCCGACGCCGAGGTGCTGCCCGCGGCGGGCGGTTACACGGCCGGTCCGGCCCTGTACGTGGCGCTCGCGCGCGGTGACTTCCGGGCGGCCGAGCAGGCGCGTGCCCTGCTTCAGGGGCCGTTCGACTGGATGGGCACGCTGGTCGCGGGCATCGCGCTCACCGACGCCGCCGCGCTGCGCGGGGAGGCGGAGGCGGCCGTGGAGCGGATGCGGTCCACCGTCGCGGCGCTCACCGACGACGCGGGGACGCCGCCGGACGCCACTGTGCGGCTCGCCGCCCTCGCCCTGTCCGCGGTCGCCGACCGGGTCGCCGAGCTGCGCCTGGCCGGTGACGAGGCGGGGGCGCGCGGCTGGTCGGACACGGCGACCGAGCTGGTGGAGCGGGCGCGGGCCACGGCCGCGCGCGGGGCGAACGGCACCTCGCAGGGCCCGGAGGGCATGGCGTGGCTGGCCCGCGCGGAGGCGGAGTGGACGCGGGCCGTCGCCGGGCCGGACGCGCCCGCGTGGGCGAAGGCGGTGGCCGCGTTCGACTACGGCGACGACTACGAGCGGGCCCGGTGCCGGCTGCGGCACGCCGAGGCGCTGCTGGCGGCGGGCGACCGGGAGGCCGCGGCCGGCGAGGCCCGGGCCGCCCGGGAGACCGCGGCCCGGCTGGGTGCCACGCCGCTGCTGGAGCGGGTGGACGCCCTGATCCGCCGGGGCCGGCTCGGCGGGAGCACCGCCGACCGGTCCTCCCCGCTGACGGCCCGTGAGCAGGACGTCCTGCGGCTCCTCGCACTCGGCCGCAGCAACCGGCAGATCGGCGAGGAGCTGTACATCAGCGGCAAGACGGCGAGCGTCCATGTCTCCAACATCCTCGCCAAGCTGGGCGCGGCGAGCCGTACGGAGGCGGTGGCGATCGCGTATCGGGAGGGACTGATCAGCCGCGAGGAGACGGTGGGCTGACGCCCTGTCACCCCGTGGTCTCGCAGTCGAGGGCAGTCAGGTCGACGGCGTCGGCCATCGCCTGCATGCCCTTGTCGTTGGGGTGTATGTGGTCGCCGCCGTCGAGGGCGGGAAGCATTCTCGCCCTGTCGTAGGGGCTGCGCAGAACGCGGTCGAAGTCGGTGACGGCGTCGAACTCGCCGCCGGTGCGGATGAACTCGTTGACCTCCTGGCGTACCGCCTCGCCGGCCGGGTCCCATTCGTGCCAGCCCTTGAAGGGGCCGACGGTCGCGCCGACGACGCACTTGCCGGCCGCGTGCGCCCGGTCGATGATCTCGCGGTAGCCCTCGATCAGGTCGTCGGCGGTGACGCCGGTGTGGGCCTTGATGTCGTTCACGCCCTGGAAGAGGAACACGGTCCGCACGCCCGGCTGGGACAGCACATCGCGCTCCAGCCGGTTCAGGGCACTCTGGCCGGGGCCGTCGGCGAGGACCTTGTTCCCCGAGATCCCCTCGTTGGCCACGCCCTTCACGGCGGTGTCGGTCTTCTGCAGACGGCGGGCCAGATAGTCGGGCCAGCGGCGGTTCAGGTCGGAGGTGGACTGCCAGCCGTCGGTGATGGAGTCGCCGAGGGCGACCACCGCTCCGGTGCCCTTGGCGGCGTGCACGGCGACGGCGTCGAGGTAGAACCAGGAGCCGGTCGGGATGGTCCAGGCGGTGCCGCTCTCCTCGGCGGTGTGGTCGCCCTGGGTGGCGTACGACGTCTGCATGGCCATCCAGTGGCCGCTCGCCGGGCCGCCCGCGTCCGGGCTGTGCAGGCTGACGACGAGGTTGGCGGTCGCGGGCAGCCTGCCGGGCAGCGGGTCGCTCCACACGGTGTGGCCCGCCGGCACGGTGACCGAGGGCTTTCCGTCGAACGCCAGCCGCCGGTTGCTGCCCGGTCGCAGTTCGGCGCCCTGCTTCTGGATGCCCGCGTAGACGCTGTCGAAGGTCAGCGGCCGGTCTCCGAAGGCGTTGGACAGACGGATCCGGACGCCGGTGCCGCCGACGCTGGTGTGTACGACGAGCCGGTAGCTGCGGCCCGCGACGCCGTCGGTCATGCGGTCGGCACTGGCCGCCCAGGTGACGACGCCGCCGGCGTCGCCGGTGGCCTCGGCGGGCGCGGACTGGCAGGCGACGACCGTCAGCAGGAGGGCGGCGGAGGGAAGCGCGGCGGCCCTCACCGGGGGAAGTCCCTCAGCGTGACGGAGGCGCCGGGCCGCAACGTGACCGTGCGGGACCCCTCGCCGTACGCGACCGTCGTGGTGCGGCCGCCGACGCTGTGGATCCGGGCCTCGGTCGGCTTGCCGTCGCGCCAGCGCAGGTCGGCCTCGAAGCCGCCCCGTGCGGGCACGCCCCGGACGAAGCCGGTGGTGGCCCAGGCGTCGGGGAGGGCGGGGAGGAGTTCGATGTGTCCGGGCCGGGAGTACAGCAGCATCTCCACCATCGCCGCCGGGGTGCCGAAGTTGGCGTCGATCTGGAAGATGCCCCGGCCGCGTTCCGCCTCGTAGATGTCGAAGAGGTTGGGTGCCGTGCCGTTGCTGCCGTCGGTCGAGGGGCGGAGGTTGTCGACGATGAGCCGGTAGGCGTGGTCCGCGTCCTTCAGGCGGGCCCAGCACAGGCCGCGCCAGGCGTTGGCCCAGCCGAAGTTCTCCATGCCGCGGGCGGTGAGCAGGGCGGTGGCGCCGGCCACGATGTCGGCCGGGGTGGAGCCGTCGGGGCGGATGCGGTCGCCGGGGAACAGGTTGATCAGCGGGGACAGGTGGCGGTGCGTGGTCTCCCCCAGGTTGTCCGGCGACATCCACTCCTGCAGCCAGCCGGTCGTGGGGCTGACCTGCGGCAGGTACAGCTTTCTGCGCAGTGCCGCGATCGTGTCCGCGTAGGCGGTGTCGGTGCGCAGCTCGGCGGCCGCGGTGCAGTAGTTCCCGAACAGTGTCCACACGACTTCCTGAGCATAGGTGATGCCTTTGGCGTCCTGTGGGCCGTGTTCCGGAGACCAGTCGCTGTCGTCGACGAGCACCTCCTTCGAGGTGCCGGGGAGGGTGATGGTGAGCAGCCGCGCCTCCCAGAACTCGCAGGCGCCTTTGAGCAGCGGGTAGATCTTGCTCAGGTATGCGCGCGACCCCGTGTACTCGTAGTGCTCCCACAGGGTGGTGCACAGCCAGGCGTTGCCCGCCGGATGCCACCACCAGCCGCTTCCGCCGTGGGGGTTGGTGGAGAAGGCGACGGCCCAGCCGGCGTTCCTGCCGGAGGAGTTGCGGAAGCGGTTGCGCGGGTCGTTGAACAGGCGGCGGGTGACGTCGGTCCAGGACGGGAGCTGGGCGAGGCAGTAGTCCGCGAAGGCGTCGAAGCACGGGGACAGTCCGGTGCGGTCGGCCATCCAGTAGTTCATCTGGATGTTGACGTCGGTGTGGTAGTCGCCCATCCAGTCCGGGTCGTTGCCGTCCAGCCACAGGCCCTGGAGGGCCACCGGCAGGCTGTCGCGCGAGCCGCAGATCATCAGGTAGCGGCCGAACTGGAGGTATGCCGCCTCCAGTTCGGGGTCGGGTTCCGGATCGCGGCTGCGGGCGTGCAGGCGCTCCCAGGTGTCCAGTGCGCGCTGTGCGTCGGTGGACGTGCCGAGGGAGAGGTCGAGTCGCCCGTACAGGGTGCGGTAGTCGGCGATGTGGGTGCGCCGCAGGGCGTCGGCCGATTCCGCGGCGGCGGCGCGGACCTTCGTACGGGACAGTCGCTCGGGGTCGAGGGAGGGGTCGCGGAAGCCGGCCGCGGCGTCGGGCGCGTAGTTGGTGCCGGCACCGACGATCACGGTGAGGTCCTCGCAGCCGGAGAAGTCGATGCGGGTGCCGTGGACGGTGACCTTGCCGCCGTTGCCGCGGGCCGTGACGGCGGCGCCGTAGCGCAGGCCGTTGGGGAGGGTCGCGCCGAAGGACTCGGCTGCGGTGGGGCTCTCGCCGTGGGTGCCGGTCAGGGTGAGGGTGCCGGTGTAGCGGCCGCCGCCGCTCTGGGTGAAGTGCAGGACGATGACGTCGTCGGGGTGGCTGGCGTACATCTCGCGCCGGTAGGTGACGCCGGAGCGGACGTAGGAGCTGGTGACCAGGCCCCGGGCGAGGTCGAGGGTGCGGCGGTAGCCGTGGACGGCGCCGAGGTCGTGGTCGGGGAGGTCGACGGTGAGCCTGGCGAGCAGTGTGAAGGAGCCGAAGTCGGAGCGGCCGTAGGGGAACTGGCCGTCCTGGTCCAGGGTGTCGTTGAGGCCGCCGGTCCACATGGTGGCGTCGCTGATGAGCAGCAGTTCGCGGCCGGGGTCGTTGCTCACGAGGGCGCCGATGCGGCCGTTGCCGACGGGCAGGCCCTGTTCGATGAGCGAGCCCTCGTCGCCGGGGGCCCGCCACCACAGCCGGTGCCGGGTGGAGCCGGCGGGCAGCGGGCCTTCGGCTGGGCGGGCGGGTGCGGCGGAGGCGGTGAAGGCGGGCAGGGAGGCGAGGGTGGCGGTGAGGCCCGCGGTGGTGGCCAGGGAGAGGACGGATCTTCTGCTCGGGCTGGTGTCCATGTGCGGCTCCGGGTACGTCCGGGTCGGGGCCCGGCGCATGGCCGGGCCCCGACGGAGGGAGGTCAGAGGGACTTCGGTACGTCGATCCGGTCGATGTCCGGTGCGTAGCCGGTCCCGCTGTCGAACGTGATCGTGTTGGCCCCGGCCTTGAGGCTGACCGGCACATGGACGCTGTTGGCGGTGCCCCAGTCCCCGGTGGAGGCGAACTTGTGCGAGGTCGCGCCCCCTGCGTTGGCCGACACGAGCACCGATCGCGCGTCGCCGCTGACGTAGGCCACCTTGATCTGGTAGATGCCGGCCTTGGGCACCACGACGTCGTTCACGGTGACCTTGCCGCCCCCGTAGAGGTTGCCGACCTTGCGTCCGTCGGAGCAGGCGGAGCAGGCGGCGACGGAGGCGTTGCCGCTGAGGGTGTTGGCGGCCGCCTCGGCCTCGTGGGCGGTCCAGACGAGGTCCGTGCCGCGCGGGGTGACGGTGAACAGGCGGGAGCCGTGTGCCGGGAGCGCCTGGGTGATCCGGCCGGAGTGGCTGCCGAGGTTCTCCTTGTTCCACACGTCGCGTACGAACGCCTTGCCCCTGAAACCGAGGGTGGACCAGTTCGCGGTCACCGCGGCGGGCGCGTCGGAGAGGTTGAACAGTGCCACGGTGTAGGTGCCGTCGGGGTTCTTCGCGGCCCACACCTGCTGCGGGTCGGAGGCGGTGACGGGCTCGGCGGGCGGGGCGCTGCTCTGGTTGATCGCGATGACCTCGCGGTCGGTGAGCAGCTTCAGGCCGTAGGAGTCGAGCCGGGTGAGGTCGTCGCCGGTGAACAGCGGGGACTTGGCGATCGCCCACAGGGTGGCGTAGCTCTGCCGTTCGGCCTTGGTGAGGCCGTCCATCTCGCCGTTGCCGACGTTGAGGGAGTCGAGGTCGTTCCAGCCGCCGGGGCCGGCGTGGTCGGTCCAGGCGGGGGCGTCGTCCCAGCGGTCGTCGACCGAGTTCTCCCAGGTGACCAGGGTGTTGCAGTAGCACTCGACGTCGGTGTCGATGCGCCAGCCGTTGGAGTACTTCTTCCAGTCCTCGACGTGCCCGTAGTCCAGGGACCAGGACAGCTCCAGGTGGATCGGGCGGCCGGCCGCCTTGATGGCCTGCTGCCAGGCGGCGACGTCGGCCACGTTGTCGTAGTTGTCGCCGGTCTTGGACGAGCCGGGGCCGACGCCGTCGAGCTTCAGGAAGTCGTAGCCCCAGTCGGCGAACATCCGCGCCTGGGAGTCGATGTACTTCTGTGCGCAGGGATCGGAGAAGTCGATCTTGTAGGCGGAGTCCCAGCCGTTGGTGGTGCGCAGGTCGTCGTGAACGATGTCGGCGGTGGTGCACCCCGGTGCGTTCCAGATCGGCGTCGTGCCGTCGCGGTAGGCGCCCTTCTCCAGGCCGACCGGGAGGTAGATGCCGGCCTTGAGGCCCTTGGCGTGGATGCGGTCGGCGACGGCCTTCATGCCGCTCGGGAAGCGCTCGGGGTCGGCCTTCTGGCGGCCGTACTCGTCGTACCGCTGTGTCCAGGACCAGTCCATCCACCAGCCGGCGTCGATGTTGACGTACTCGTAGCCGTACTTCTTGAGCTTGGCGGCCATGGCGTCGGTCTGCTTGGCGACGTTCGCCTCGGACAGATAGCTGTAGTCGCCCTTCGGGTTGAGGCCCGGGTACTTCGACGACTGCATGGTCCAGCTCGTCCAGCCCATGTAGGGCTTGGCGGCCACCGCGGTGGTGGCCGGGGCGACCGGGGGCGTGGTGGTCTCGGCTTGTGCGGCGGGCACGGCGGCGGTGACACCGGCGGTGAGGGCCAGGACCACCACGGCTCTCAGGGCGCGTGCGGGCAGGACGGAGTACGAGGATGACCGCATGGGTCGTACCTCCTGAGGTCGTTCAGCGGCGCTACCGCTGGTCGTCGGCTCTGATGAAGGACTGGATCGCGGTGGCCGCGGCCCCGCGCGCCCACTCCTCGAAGGGCAGCGGGCGGGTCTGTACGTCGCACTGGGCGGCGGAGCCGAACGCGGCCGCGGCGAAGGCGTCGCGGATCTGTTCGGCGAACAGGTCGTGGGCGGCGAGGCCCTCGCCGGAGATGATCACCCGCTCGGGGCCGAGCAGGTTGGCCACGGTGGCGATGCCCCGGCCGATCGCCTCACCCGCGCGGGCGTAGGCCTCGCGCGCCCCGGTGTTGCCCCGGTGGGCCAGCTCCACGGCCTCGACGGTGTCGGCGACTTCGACGCCGGTGGTCTCGCGGATGCGCCGGACGATCGCGGCGTCCCCCGCGATGGCCTCCACGCAGCCGCGGTTGCCGCAGTGGCAGGGCGGTCCCGCCGGGTCGACGGTCACATGCCCGATCTCCCCGGCCACGCCGTGCGCACCGGCGACCACCCGGCCGTGCACGACCAGGCCGCAGCCGATGCCGGCGCCGACGGTCACCACGGCGAAGTCGGACAGCCCGACGCCGGCGCCGAACCACTGCTCGGCGACGGTGAGGGCGCGGACGTCGTTGTCGACGGTGACCGGCAATCCGGTGGTCGCGGCGGCGAGTTCGGCGAGGGGCACGTCCCGCCACTGAAGGAACGGTGAGTAGCGCACGACTCCGGCGCCGCGGTCCACGTCTCCGGAGACGGCGATGCCGAGTCCGAGGACCGGGACGCCCAGGTCGCCCGCTTCCGCGAGCAGTTCGCCCGCCAGCTCGGCGACCGAGGCCAGTACACCCCTGGGCTCCCGGTCCGGGAGCGGGGCGTGGCGGGCGACGCGGATGCGGCAGCACAGGTCGGTGAGCACGCCGATGATCTCGTCGCCGGTCACCTTGACGCCGATGAACAGCGCCCGTCCACCGTCGACCCGAACCGGGTTGGCCGGTCGGCCGAGCGTGGGACGGGCCGCCTCCTCCACGTCCTCCACCAGATAGCCGGCCTCGATGAGGGGCCGTACCGCCTTGGTGACGGCGGCCGGGGACAGTCCCGCCCGCCGGGCCACCTCCAGACGGGTGAGCGGCCCCTGGCTCAGGACCGTGGTGAAGATCTGCGAGGCGGCCGGCGTGTTCGCCGGGAACGTCTCGGCGCGGTGGATCGAGGACATGCCCGGAACCTAGGGCCCTTATTTTCCGCCGTCAATAAAAGAAGCGGGATTCACCGGAGGACTCCCACCCGGTGATCCCTGGCTGTCCAACTGTGCGTCGTCTGTGGCGATGTGACGGGATGCGAGAAGGTTGCCCGGAACGAGGGTGATCGTTCTCGCAGGTGTACCCCATCGACACAAACGGGAGGAAGCCGGATGGTCTCAGCAGCGGTGGTCAGAGGTACGGCGTTGGCGGCACTGGTGTCGCTCCTGGCGGCGCCCGCACACGCCGTGTCCGCGGAGTCCGGCGCCACGAAGGTCGCCACCAGGGCCGACGCCCTGCCCGCCCCGGACATCGCCGGGGTGTGGGACGTCCTGCGCACGGTTCGCAAGCGGGGAGCGCCCGGCGCGATCGCGCGGATCGACGACGGCGCCAAGACCCACTGGGCCGCCCTGGGGGTCGCCGACCGCAGGACGAAACGGGCCATCAGCAACGCCGACCGGTTCCGCATCGGCAGCGTCACCAAGATCTTCTCGGCCGTGGTCCTGCTGCAACTGGCCGACGAGCGGAAGCTGGACCTGGACGCGCCGGTCAACCGCTATCTGCCGGGGCTGCTGCCCGACAACCGCATCACGGTGCGGCATGTGCTCAGCCACCGCAGCGGACTGTACGACTACACCAACGACATGTTCGCGCGGACGGTCCCCGGCTTCGAGGCGGTCCGCGCCAAGGTCTTCACCTACCGCCAGCTCGTGAACCGGTCCCTGAGCAGGCCGCGCACCACCAAGCCGGGCGGCGCGTACTCCTACTCCAACACCAACTTCGTCGTCGCCGGCATGCTCATCGAGAAGCTGACCGGGCGCTCCGTGCGGACCGAGTACCGCGAGCGGATCATCGAGCCGCTGCACCTGCGCGACACCTTCTACGTCCACCCCCGCACCAAGATCCCCGGCCGGCACGCCCGTGGCTATCTCACCCCGGACACGGCCGGCGCGGCGCTCGTCGACGCCACCGAGCAGACGGTGTCGTGGGCGCAGAGCGCGGGCGCGGTCATCTCCACCACCAAGGACCTCAACACCTTCCTGTCGGCGCTGCTCGGCGGCCGGCTGACCTCGCGGGCCCAGCTCGCCCAGATGCAGCGGTGGGTACCGGCGGGCGGCACACAGTCGTACGGGCTCGGGCTGCGGCGGCGCGAGCTGTCGTGCGGTGTCTCGGTCTACGGCCACACGGGCGCCGTCCAGGGCTACTACACCTACGCGTTCGCGTCCAAGGACGGCAGGCGCAGCCTGGCCGCGCTCGCCAACGCCTCCAACAACGGCACGGTCCTCAACTCGATGGGGGGCGCGCTGGAGTCGGCGTTCTGCGGCAAGAAGGCCAAGCCGCGGCATCGTTCCGAGCACGTCGAGAAGCAGCGGGCCGAGGGTGCCTGACGGGTGGGAACCCGTGAGATCCGGCGGACGTTGTCCGGACATCTCCACCGGATCTCGAACCACCCACCAGGACGGCATGATGAGCGAGTTGGTTCCCGGGGGCAATCTGCCCCTCCCGGGCGGCAGCGTGACCGTCCGGGTGCCCGGCCCCTTCGACGTGTCCGCGCTCATCACCGACGACGGCGGCAAGGTCAAGGGCGACGCCGACTTCGTGTTCTACAACCAGCCGTCCGCGCCGGGCGCCCGCCTCCAGGGCGACACCCTGACCGTCGATCCCCCTCGGCTGCGCGCCGGGGCGACCCGGGTCACGGTCGTCGTCAGCCCCGCCGATCCCGGCACCGCCCTGGGCCGGCTGCCCGCCCCGGTGCTCCAGGTCACCGACCCGGGCGGCCGCCAGCTCGCCCGGTTCGCCCCGCCGCGCCCGCGGCAGGAGACGGTGCTGCTGCTCGCCGAGCTCTACCGGCGCGGCGGCAGCTGGAAGGTGCGGGCGCTCGGGCAGGGCTATGCGGACGGGCTGGCGGGACTCGCGCGCGACTTCGGGGTGGACGTCGTCGAGGACGCGACACCGTCTCCGTCCCGGCGGACACCCGCTCCGCCCATGCCGACCGCACGGCCGGCGATGCACACCCTGTCCGGCTTCACCACCGCGCACTCCCCCTCCCCCGATCCCGACGGCTTCCTCGGCCTGGTCAACTCCGCCCGCACGAGCGCCGGTTCACCGCCGGTCGCCCTCGACGCCCGCCTCGCCTCCGCCGCCCGGGCGCACGCCTCCGCCATGGCCGCGGCGGGCCGGCTCGACGTCGAGGGCCGTGACGGCGTCTCCGTGTACCAGCGCATCAGCGCCGCCGGGTACGCGTATCTCACCGTCGGCGAGCACCTGGTCTCCGGTCCCCGCACACCCGCCGAGTTCGTCGCGTACTGCCTGCGCGACGACCGCCCCCGCCGCACCCTGCACGACCCGGCCTTCACCCACGCCGCGGTGGCGTACGTCAACGGCGGCCGCTCGGGCGACACCTACTGGACGGCGCTGTGGGCCAGGCCGCTCACGCCGGGCGATCTGTCCCGCACCGCGGCCGAGGTCGTCGACCTCACCAACCGCGAGCGGACCCGGGCCGGGCTGCGCCCCTTGGCCGTCGATCCCGCGCTCACCGCCGCCGCTCAGGCGTACAGCGCCGACATGGCGGCCCGGGCCTTCTACTCCCACACCTCGCCCGAGGGGACCCAGCCCTGGGACCGGGCGGCGGCCGCGGGCTCCCGTATGCGCTCGATCGGCGAGAACATCGCGTGCGGTCAGCGCTCCCCCGCCGAGGTCGTGGAGGGCTGGATGAACAGCCCGGGGCACCGCGCCAACATCCTCAAGCGCGACTTCACCCACATAGGCATCGGCTTCGCGGGCGGCGGACCCGCGGGCACGTACTGGACGCAGCTCTTCGGCGCATGAGGTCCCCGGAAGCCCGACACGCCGCGCGCTGGGCGGAACGGATCCGTCCGGGACAGGATGCCCGCATGAAGGGTGACCTCTTTTCCAGCGAGCACATGGTCCAGCCCGCCACGGCGCCGGGCATGACGATCGAGAACGCCAAGTGCGTCAAGTACGCGGTGAACGGCGAGATGCACGCCCGGCAGGGCGCGATGGTCGCCTACCGCGGCAACCTCCAGTTCGAGCGCAAGGGCCAGGGCATGGGCGGCATGCTCAAGCGGGCCGTGACCGGTGAGGGGCTGCCGCTGATGGCGGTGCGCGGGCAGGGCGAGGCCTGGTTCGCGCACGAGGCGCAGAACTGCTTCATCGTCGATGTCGACCCCGGCGACGAGTTCACGGTCAACGGCCGCAACGTCCTGTGTTTCGATGCGTCGCTGTCGTACCGGATAGCGACGGTGAAGGGCGCGGGCATCACCGGCGGCGGCCTGTTCAACAGCGTGTTCACGGGCCAGGGCAGGCTCGGGCTGATCTGCGACGGCAACCCGCTGGTCATCCCGGTCTCGCAGCAGTACCCGGTGTACGTCGACACGGACGCGGTGGTCGGCTGGACCGCCGGGCTGCAGACCTCGCTGCATCGTTCGCAGTCGCTCGGCTCGATGCTGCGCGGCGGTTCCGGGGAGGCCGTGCAGCTGATGCTGCAAGGTCAGGGCTATGTCGTCGTACGGCCGAGCGAGGCGACGCCGCAGAAGCCACAGCAGCACTGAACCGACACCGTGAGGTGATCTGCGCCTCACGAGCAACCCCGTCCGCCCCGCCGACGTCTTGATCGACGACAGGCGAAGCCCTGGCCGCCCGTTTCGGCCAGGGCTGATTTTCAACGCTCTATACACACTATGTATACACAGCGTGTATACGCATCTCGTATACGCGGAGAGTAGACACGGTGTGTATGTCGATCGAAAGGCATCGATGTACGGCAAGGCATTCGCCCCGGAGTACCAGGGCGCCCTGACCACCCTGTCCGTGAACTCGTCGCTCAGCGACGTACTGGCCGCCGGCACCGAGCAGTTGAGAGCGGCCGAGCGGACCGGGCGGCACGGCGAGGCGGCGCGCTCCGGGCTCGCGGTCGCCGAGGCGCACCGCCGGCTGGGGCACGTCGGTGCCGCGGACCGGGCGTGGAAGGCCAGCTACCGCGCCGCCCGGGAGGCCGGCGACACGGGGGCGATGGCCTGGGCGCTGTGGAGCGGCGGCACGCTGGCCCGGCAGCGCGGGGCGTTCCCGCTGGCCCGGCGGCTGCTCCAGCTCGCGGCAGAGTTCGGCGAGCGCGGCGGCGACATCGTCGTACGCGGCTACTCGCTGGCCGGCCTCGCGGAGACCGGCCGCATCCAGGGCGACTACGAGGCAGTCCGCCGGCTGCACGAGCAGTTGCTGGCCGAGGCCCGGCGGCGCGGCGAGGCGCGGCACACGGTGTGGGCGCTGGAGGGCATCGCGCAGATCCATCGCAACACCGGCTCCTACGACACGGCGTACGCCCTGTTCGAGGAGGCGGCCGAGATCGCCGCGCGCGCCGAGGACCGGCGGGGACACGCCTGGGCGCTGCGCGGGCTCGCCGACATCGTGTCGGTGCGCGACGGCGACGTGGAGCGGGCGCTTGCACTGCTGTCCGAGGCGGAGACCACCTGCCGCACGATGAAGCTGTCCAGCGCGCTGGCCTACAACCACAAGATGCGCGGCAACGTCCTCTACCGCGCCGGGCGTTACGCCCAGGCCCGGGAGCTGTACGAGCAGGCGCTCGCGGAGTTCCGTGCGATGAGCGAGCCGCGCGGGGAGGCGCTGTCCCGGCTGGGGCTGGTGAAGTCGCGTGCCCGGCTGGGGCGCGACCGTGCCGAGACGGCCGCCGAACTGGCGGAACTGGCCGGGGTGTTGGAGCGGATCGGGCTGCGGCACGCGCGGGAGATGGTGGCGCGGGCGCAGGAGGAGTTCGGCGCCGACAAGCACGCCGTGGCGGGCGCCGGGGAGGTGGCCGTACGGTGACGGCGCTTCCTTCGGCGCTCCGGGCGCCCTCCCCATCCCACGCGGTGCCGGACGCCCGCCAGGTCCTCGACCGCTGCCGGGCCCTGGTGCGGCCCGCGCTGCGGGAGGCGGTCGGGCGGACGCATCCGTGGGTCGGTGAGATGGCCGCGTACTCCTTCGGCTGGTGCGAGGTGGGCGGTGCGCCGGCCGCCGCGTCCGGCGGAAAGGGCGTACGGCAGGCGCTGGCCGTGCTCGGTGCCGAAGCGACCGGTGCGCCCGGGCGGGTCGCGGTGCCCGGGGTGGTCGCGGTGGAGCTGGTGCACGCCTTCTCGCTGCTGCACGACGACATCATGGACGGCGACGAGGCACGGCGGCGCCGCCCCACGGTGTGGAAGGCGTACGGCACGGGACCCGCCGTCCTCGCGGGGGACGCCCTGTTCGCGCTGGCCGTCGAGACGCTCGCCGCGGCACCCGCGGGGCCCCGGGCCGTGCGGCTGCTGTCCGTGGCGTTGCAGGACCTGGTGCGCGGTCAGGCCGACGACCTGCTGTTCGCCACGCGGCCCTGGAGGGGACCGGAACGGGTGCGGACGGACGAGTACCGGGCGATGGCCGAGCACAAGACGGGCGCCCTGCTGGGCTGCGCCGCCGCGCTGGGCGCCCTGCTCGGCGGTGCGCCGTCCGCGACCGTCGCCGCCCTCGACCGGGCCGGCCGGCATCTGGGCATCGCCTTCCAGGTGGTGGACGATCTGCTGGGCATCTGGGGCGACCCCGCCGTCACCGGCAAGCCGGTCCACGGCGATCTGCGCGAGCGCAAGAAGACCTTCCCGGTGCTGGCCGCGCTCGACTCCCCCGCCGCCGGTCCGCTCGCCGCGCTCCTGGAGTCGGCCGCCGACCCCGGCGAGGTGGCCGCGCTGATCGAGGAGGCGGGCGGTCGCTCGGCCGCGCTCGTGGCGGCCCGGCGTCATGTCGCCGCCGTGACCGCGGCCCTGGCGGACATACCGTTGCGGGAGGGACCCGCCGAGGAGTTGCGGGCGCTGCTGGACTTCCTGCTGCGGCGCGATCTGTGAGAGGGCGCTGCGCCCTACGGCAGTGATCGTCGCGGCTCGGCGAAAACGGGTTGACCGGCGACGCCGCCCGCGTCAGGGTGCCGAACGGTGCGGATCCCACCCCGCGCCGGAAAGGTGACCGCCTTGATCGGGATCTCGGACGTCGAAGCCGCGGCCGGCCTCATCGCCGGACATGTGGTGCACACCCCGACCGTGCCCAGCCCCGGCCTGTCGGCCCTGCTCGGCGCCCCGGTCACGGCGAAGCTCGAACTCCTGCAGCGCACCGGCTCGTTCAAGGCGCGCGGGGCGACGGCGAAGCTGCTGTCGCTGAGCGACGCCCAGCGCGCCGCCGGGGTCGTGGCGGTGAGCGGGGGCAACCATGGAATCGCCCTGGCGATGACGGCGGCCGTCCTCGATGTGAAGGCCACCGTGGTCATGCCGCGTTCGGCGCCCGCGCACGCCGTGCGGATCGCCGAGGACGCCGGGGCGTCGGTGCGGCTGACGGAGGACATGGACGGTGCGTTCGCGCTGGTCACGCGGCTGCGGGACGAGGGGCTGACGCTCGTCCACCCCTTCGACGACCCCCTGGTGATCGCCGGGCAGGGCACCGTCGGGCTGGAGCTGGCCGACGACGCCGGTGACCTCACCGACGTGATCGTCAGCGTCGGGGGCGGCGGGCTCGTCGCCGGTGTCGCGGTGGCGCTGCGGGCCCGCCGTCCAGGTGTGCGGATCTGGGGCGTGGAGACCGAGGGCGCCGAGGCCATGTCCCGGGCGCTGGCGGCGGGCGGGCCGGTGCCGGTGCCGCTGTCGTCGATCGTGTCCACGCTCAGCGCGCCGGCCGCGTCGCAGCTGACGTACGACCATGTGTCCGCCCTCGTCGACGAGGTGCTCGTGGTCCCGGACCGGGAGGCGGTGCGGGGCGTGCTCGATCTCGCCGAGCACGCCAAGGTCTGGACCGAGCCCGCCGCCGGCTGTCTGCTGCCCGCGGCCCGGCGCGTCCTGGAGCGGGTCGGGGGCGGTGCGCGGCTCGGGCTGGTCGTGTGCGGGGGCAACGCGACGACCTCGGACGTGCTGCGCTGGGCGGCCGATTTCGGCCTTCGCTGAATCATTCACGCTCAATTTCCCTGGATTTTCCACATGCTTACTCATGCGTCAGAAAGCAAAGGAAAAGAAGCGCCCTTTGGTTGAGGATTTCATTGAACGCTTCCCGTCATGTCCCCCGTACTTCCTGTGAGATATCAGAGCCCGGGGTTCAGCGAGGGATGGCCATGGTCAAGGCGCGCGTCTCCACAGCCGAGTTGGTCGCCGGAAGGTACCGGCTCGTCGATGTCGTCCAGCGCGAGACGAACCGCGTCGGCTACTACGGCGAGGACATGGAAACCGAACGCCCGTGCCTCCTCACCCAGATCGGTCTCCCCGACGATCCGTGCCCGGACGCCGCGGGCCGGACCACCTCACGCATCCTGCGCGCCTCCGAGCGGATGGGGCTGCTGCGCCCGGGACACGTGGCCCCCGTCCTGGACGCCGTCGAGGAGTCCGGGAGCCTGTGGATCGTCACCGACTGGATCGACGGCACGCCTTTGGGTGAACTCATCCTTCAGCAGGGCATGTTCAACCACGTGCGCGCCGCGCGCATCGGCCTCGAACTGCTCGACGTGCTGGAGGCCGCGCACGTCGCGGGCATCACCCACGGCGAACTGAGCCCCGGGCAGGTGTTCGTGGGCGGCGACGGGTCCGTCGTCGTCACCGGCTTCGGACTGGCCGGCGCGACCCTCGCGCCCCGCGTCGCCGCGCCGTCGTACGCCTCGCCGGAGCAGGCCCGCGACGAGCGGATCGGGCCGGCGTCCGATCTGTGGGCGCTCGGCGCGATCCTCTACACGATGGTCGAGGGGCGCCCGCCGTATCGCGAACGGGACCGGCCCGAGGCCACGTTGAAGGGGGTCGACCGGCTCCCGCTGCGCGCCCCGGTGCGCGCCGGGCCGCTCACCCAGGTGGTGCAGGGGCTGCTGCGCAAGGACTCCCGGGAGCGGCTGAGCCGGCCGGCGGTCCGCGACACGTTCGTCCGGGTCCTCAACGAGGACCCTGAGACGGCCACGCAGGAGATGGGGCAGACCCGACTGCGCCGTCGATACGCCGTCGGGCCCACCTGGAGCAGACGGGCCATGGTGGCCGGCACGGCCCTGGCCGTGGTCACCGTCGCGGCCGCCGTCCTGGTGGTGACCAACGGCCGGTCGAACGACTCGGGCCCCGCGTCGGCGGGTTCGGCGCCCGGCGCGTCCGCCTCCGCCGGGGCGCCGACCGCCCAGTCCCCCACGCCCAGCCCCTCCCCCTCCCAGGAGGGGACGGGCTCGAAGCCCCCCACCGCATCCCCCTCGGGCACGGCCCTGCCGCCCGGCTACCGGACGTACACCTCACGGGACGGCTTCTCCGTCGCTCTGCCCGAGGGCTGGAAGGCGCTGCGCACCAAGCGGACCGGGGACCTGGCGTACCGCGTCTTCTTCAGCGCCGACGGCGATGCGCGCACCCTCGCCATCACCTACAGCGAGGCCCTGGGGTCGGACCCCGTCGCCGTGTGGCGCGACGAGGTCCAGCCCGACCTGGAGGAGCGCTCCGGGTTCCGGCGCATCGGCGACATCGAGGCGACGACGTACCAGGGTTACGAGGCCGCCGACATGGAGTGGGTCTCGGAGAACGACGGCACTCGGCTGCGCACCTTCGGCCGCGGGTTCCTGATCGGCGACCACCGCGGCTACTCGCTGCGCTGGACGACCCCGGAGGATGACTGGGACGACCCGGCGAACCGGGAGGCCCTGGACGTGTTCCTGCGGACCTTCCGGGTGGCGGAGGACTGATCAGCCCGAGGCACGGGGTGCGCGCATCGCCCTGAGCGGCAGGCCGTGCAGTGGGTCCGTGCGCCAACGGGCCGTGAACGTCCGGTCCTTGAGCGAGCAGGTCACGTCGAGGTGGTGCGGGGTCTCCAGGAAGGCGACGTCCACGACGAGGGTGTCGGCGTCGGCCCAACCGCCGCTCACCGCGGTGGGCACCGGCTCCTCGGTGACGGTCCACCCGGCGTCCCCGAACCGCACCACGAGCGGGTGGCCGCCCTCGGTGAGCGTCAGCGCCCAGCCGTCCCCGTCCGACGCGAGGTCGATCCCGGTGAGCTTGGGCACGGGCCCGCAGACACCGCCGTCCGGGGTGAACGCGGCGGCGGACCACGCCTCGGCCCGCTCGGGCGGCGCGGGCTCACCCGTGGCGGGCGGCAGCGCCAGCCCGGCCAGCCGCCGCGCCAGTTCCGCGTCCGCCGTCTCGCCGTCCGTCAGGGGCGCGGGGCCCAACGCGGGCAGCAGATGCCTCCAGACCAGGTTCAGCAGGGCCTGCATGTCCCAGGTGTCCGCGGTCGTCGCGATCACGGCGTCGTGCTCGGGCAGCACGACGCAGAACTGGCCGAAGGCACCGTCGCCGCGATAGCCGTGCCGGGACATCCAGAACTTGAAGCCGTAGCCCCGCTGCCAGTCGTCCCCGGGCATCACACCGTCGTTCGGGATCTGCGGCCGCGTGGCCTCGGCCACCCACCACTCGGGCAGCAGCCGCTCGCCCTCCCACACCCCGCCGCGCAGATAGAGCTGGCCCAGCCGGGCGATCGCGTCGGTGGTGGCGTGCAGCCCGCTGAAGCCGAGCTCCCGGCCGCTGCGGTCCGTCAGCCAGGCGATGTCGCCGATGCCGAGCGGATCCAGCAGGCGCGGCCGCAGATACTCGGTCAGCGACTGTCCGCTCACGCGCTGCACGATGGCGGAGAGCGCGAAGGTGGCGGGCTGGTTGTAGGCGAAGACCGTGCCCGGGTCGCGGTCCGGGGGCACCAGGAGGAAGCCGCGCACGAGGTCCTCGCGGTCGCGCCGGCGCGCCTCGGAGACGGTGTCGCTCTCGTGCCCGCTGGCCATGGACGCCACGTGCCGCACGAGCATGGCGCGGCTGCGCGGGTCGGTGATGTCGGCCTCGAACTCGGGGAAGTACGAGATCACGGGGTCGTCGAGCCGTATCAGCCCCTCGGCGGCGGCCATCCCGGCGGCGGTCGCGGTGAAGCTCTTGCTGATCGAGTAGAGCAACTGCGGGCGTTCGGGAGCGTACGGCGCCCACCAGCCGGAGGCGACCAGATGCCCGTGCCGCAGGATCATCAGGCTGTGCGGCTCGATCGCGGGGGCGGCGTCGACGGCGTCGAGGAAGGCGAGGACGCCGTTGGCGTCGACGCCCTGGGCGGCGGGGGTGCTCGAAGGCAGCGGGCGAACAGGCATACGGGCATCCTCTCCCGTTTTCGACGCCGCTGTCCGGGGACTCGGGCCCCATGGTGAAGATCGGATACACGATGATGACCGAGCAGGCTGGCCCTCGTGAGCTGGTGGACCACCTGGTCCGCGCCGAGGCGGCGGGCTTCGACTTCTCCGTGACCTCGGACCACTACTTTCCGTGGCTGCGTTCGCAGGGTCACTCGCCGTACGCCTGGAGTGTGCTGGGGGCGGCCGCCCAGGCCACGTCGCGGATTCCGCTGATGACGTACGTGACGTGTCCGACGGTCCGCTACCACCCGGCGGTGGTGGCGCAGAAGGCGGCCACGATGCAGTCGCTGTCCGGGGGCCGGTTCCGGCTGGGGCTCGGCTCGGGCGAGAACCTCAACGAGCATGTCGTGGGCGGCGGTTGGCCGTCGGTGGATGTGCGGCACGAGATGCTGGAGGAGGCGGTGGAGATCATCCGGGCGCTCTTCGGGGGCGGCGATGTGAACCATCGCGGCCCGCACTTCGACGTGGAGTCGGCCCGACTGTGGGACCTGCCGGACGAGCCGCCGCCCATCGGCATCGCCGTCTCCGGGGAGCAGTCCTGTGCGCTCGCGGGCCGGCTGGGCGACCTGGTGATCGCCACGGAACCGAAGGCGGACCTGCTGGAGGCCTTCGACCGGCACGGCGGCGCGGGCAAGCCCCGGGTGGGGCAGGTCCCGGTGTGCCACGACGCCGACCCGGACGCCGCGATCGAGCGCGCCCACGCCCAGTTCCGCTGGTTCGGCGGTGGCTGGAAGGTCAACTCGGAGCTGCCGCACCCGGACTCCTTCGCGTCGGCGACCCGGTTCGTCACCCGGGACGACGTGGCCGACTCGATCCCGTGCGGCGACGACCCCGACGCCTTCGTCAAGGCCGTCCGCCCCTACGCCGAGGCGGGGTTCACCGAGATCGCCCTGGTACAGATCGGGGGCGAGGCGCAGTTGCCGTATCTCGACTGGGCGGAGAAGACGCTGCTGCCCGCGCTGCGGGAGGCCCTCGACTGACGCACCCGCACCCCGGTGCCCCGGGGACGGCGAGAGCCCCGTACGCGGGTGCCCTAGGCTGCCGGTCGGCACTTTTGCCGTCCGAACAGCCTGTACAGGAGAGTCATCCGTGAGCCTGGCGATCGTCCCGTCCGAGACGTCCCCCGTGCCCCTGTCCGACCTCGTCGCCCGTGACGCGCGAGAGTTCGGGGTCTACGCGCGGACCGGGGGGTGGGCCTTCGGCCTGATGGTGGCGCGCAGCGTACGCCCCGGCGGCCAGAGCGCGGACGAGACGCCGAAGGTGTCCGCGAAGGAGTTCGCCGAACTCGCCGGGTGCTCCCCCGAGCGCGTCATGCGCTACTACAAGGCCTGGGACCGGGCCGCCGACGACGGTCTCGTCCCGCACTTCGAGGCGCTCGCGCCGGGCCAGGAGGTGGAGCTGCCGGACGCCGACGTGTGGCTCGGCTACTACGTCTCCCGCAACGGCGCCACCTCCGAGCGGGGCACCGCCATCGCCGAGGCGGCCGAGGCCGAGGGCATCCGCCCGACGAAGGCCCTGGAGGTCGCCGAGAACCCCACCGCGCTGCGCGCCGCGATCCTCGCCGACCCCTCCACGGCCCGCGCGGCCCGCCAGGCGCTCCTCGACCGTGTCCGGGAGGACCCCGATCTCCAGGCCGAGCTGGCGCGGGACGTCGTACGCACCGACGACCTGAAGAAGGCCGTCGCCACGGAGAACCGGGCGGCCGACCGGATCGGCTACGTCCGGCAGATCGCCGAGTCCGGCCAGATCAGGACCCCGGCCGGGCAGACCGTCGACGCGCCCGTGGACGTGCGCCAGGAGGCCGAACGGCATCTGTCGCTGATCGACGAGCTCGACGAGGACGAGGACACCGGCGAGTGGGCCGGCGAGGCCTACGACACCATGAAGTCCCTCGTCGCCGAGACCGTGGAGGCGGACCCCGAACTGCGGGTGCGGGAGCGGCGCACGAAGTTCTACAACAGCCTGCAGCGGGCGACGAAGGTCTTCGAGGAACTGACCTTCGACGACGTTCAGGAGTTCGTGGAGGACGACATGGTCCAGCAGCTGGAGGAGCTCCAGCAGGCCATCTCCACGTGCATCACGGCGCTGCGCGGCGCGCAGGCAGGCACCGGCGAAGCGAGCCTGCCGCGCTCACCCGGTCAGGACGCCGCCGCTCACTCCTCGGCGCGGTGACGCGCCCACAGCGGCAGCAGGAACCACCACAGCACGTACCAGACGACGACGCCCGCCACCAGCAGGGGCACGAACCAGTCGTGGGTGGCGACCCGCAGGATCAGCAGCAGCGAGCCCGACATGGTGCCGAGCAGCAGGAACAGGCCGACGAAGGTCATCTTGGAGGCCCATTCCACCGCCTGCGGCTTGATGCGCCGCCCGGCCACCAGACGGTGCAGCGACACGGGGCCGATCAGCGCGCCGGTGGCGGCGGCGCCCAGCACCACCGTCACGATGTAGATGGTCTGGTCCGTGTCGGTGAGCCTGTCGTACTTCGCCGTGAACACGACGGTGAGCAGGAAGCCGAACAGGATCTGGACGCCCATCTGGGTCACCCGGACCTCCTGGAGGAGTTCGCCCCACATGCGGTCGGCCCGCTCCTCCTCGCTCTCGTCGCGGCCCGTCCGTCGTCCCTGTGCGGTCATGCCGGTACAGGTAACCCCGCCGCGGAACACTCAAACGGCGGGGTCGGTGAGCGGCGTGGCCACCGCTCGCGGCGCGGTACGCGTCTACCAGCGGCCTTCGACCTGCTCCTTGATCCGCCGGTCGTACAGGTCCCGGATCGCGGTGAGCGTGTGCTCGGACAGCTCCGGCAGCGCCGCGGCGGCCGCGTTGGCGCGGGCCTGCTCGGGCGAGCGGGCGCCCGGGATCACGGTGGTCACGCCGGGCTGCTGGATGATCCAGCGCAGCGCGAGCTGGGCCGGTGTGAAGCCCTCCGGGGCGAGGGCGGCGAACTCGACGGCCGCCTCCACGCCGGAGTCGTAGTCGACGCCGGAGAAGGTCTCGCCCTGGTCGAAGGACTCGCCGTGCCGGTTGTAGGTGCGGTGGTCGTTGGCCGGGAAGACGGTGTCCTTGGTGTACTTGCCCGACAGCAGGCCGGAGGCCAGCGGGACGCGGGCGATGATGCCGACGCCCGCCTCCTCGGCCGCGGGCAGCACCTCGAGGAGGGGCTTCATGCGGAACGGGTTGAGGATGATCTGCACGCTGGCCACGCCCGGCCGGGCGATCGCGGTCAGCGCCTCGGCGCAGGTCTCGACGCTGACGCCGTACTGCGCGATGCGCTCCTCCTCGACCAGGGTGTCCAGGGCGTCGAACACCTCGTCCGTGGAGTAGACCGGCGTCGGCGGGCAGTGCAGTTGGACCAGGTCGAGGCGGTCCACGCCGAGGTTGCGCCGTGAACGGTCGTTCCAGGCGCGGAAGTTGTCGAGAACGTAGTTCTCGGGGATCTGGTCGACACGGCGGCCCATCTTGGTCGCCACGAAGATGTCCAGCTCGGGCCTGCCCCGCAGGAAGCCGGCGATGGTCTGCTCACTGCGCCCGTCGCCGTACACGTCGGCCGTGTCGAAGAAGGTGACCCCCGACTCCACCGCCGCGTCCAGTACCGAAAGGGCTTCCTTGTCGTCCACGTCTCCCCAGTCGGCGCCCAGCTGCCACGTACCGAGACCGACGACGGATGCCCGCTGACCCGACCTACCGATTACACGCTCGTCCATGGCGTCAGTGTGTCATTCGCCGCCGGCGGGGGCGGAGGGGGCCCGCCGCCCGGGCCCCCTGTGAATTCGTCACCCACAAGAGTGAATCCGTTCGGCGAGCAAGCGGTTACCGTCGGCCGGGTCCCTAGCTTGGGCCTGTGATCGACAAGTTCACCCGCAGGGGCTTGCTCCGCACCGCGGCCCTGGCCGCCGTACCGACCCTGGCCCCGGCGGATCCGGCCGTCGCCGCGCGGGAGTTGCCGGACTTCCCGGCGGACGTGGCGCTGTACCGCTCGGCGTATCGCAACTGGGTCGGCGAGATCACCGCCGACGGGCTGTGGGCCTGCGCACCGGCCGGCCCGGATCAGGTGGCCGACGTCGTCAACTGGGCGTGGCGGCACGGCTGGAGGGTGCGCGCCCGAGGTTCCTCGCACGGCTGGTCACCGCTGACGATCACGCCGGGCACACCGTCGGACGCGCCGGTCCTCCTCGTCGACACGGCCTCACATCTCACCGGCCTGTCCCTGGAGTCGCCGACCGCGGTGCGGGCCGGCCCGGGCGTCACCCTGGAGGCCCTGCTCACCTACCTGGAGGAACACGGTCTGGGCGTCACCGCCACGCCCGCGCCCGGCAACCTCACCCTGGGCGGCGCCCTGGCGATCGACGCCCACGGCACCGCCGTACCCGCGCTGGGCGAGCGGCGGCCGCCCGGTCACACATACGGCTCGCTGAGCAATCTCGTGCTGTCGCTGACGGCCGTCGTCTGGGACGAGGACAGCGGCGCGTATGTGCCGCGGACCTACGACCGTGCCGAGGCGGACTGCGCCGCGCTGCTCACCCACCTCGGCCGCGCCTTCGTCACCGAGGTCGTGCTGCGCGTGGGCGCTAACACCAACCTGCGGTGCGTCAGCCGCATGGACATCCCGGCCGACGAGCTGTTCGCCGCGCCCGGCTCCGACGGCCGCACCTTCGCGAGCTTTCTGGACCGAGCAGGGCGGGCCGAGGCGATCTGGTTCGCCTTCACCGAGTGCCCGTGGCTGAAGGTGTGGAGCGTCTCCCCGACCCGGCCACTGACCTCACGGCAGGTGCGGACGCCGTACAACTACCCGTTCTCCGACAGCGTCCCGCCCCCGGTCGCGGAGCTGGTCGAGCGCGTCGTGTCGGACGGGGCCTGGTATCTGGCTCCGGTGCTGGGCAACGCTCAGTACGACGCGGCCGTGCTCGGGCTGACGGCCACGCTGTCGGCGGACATCTGGGGGCCGTCCAAGAACACGCTGCTGTATCTGCGGCCGACGACGCTGCGGATCGCCACGAACGGCTACGCGGTGCACACCGGCCGGGACCAGGTGCAGCGCGTCGTCGCCGAGTTCGCCGCCTTCTACCGGGAGCGGCTCACGGCCTACGCCGACCGGGGCCGGTTCCCGGTCAACGGGTCGGTGGAGATCCGGGTGACGGGCCTCGACGATCCGGGGGACGTCGGGCACACGGGGGCGCGGGCCCCGCTGCTGTCGGCGCTCCGGCCGCGCGACGACCGCCCCGAGTGGGACACCGCCGTGTGGCTGAACATCCTGACGCTGCCCGGGACGCCGTACGCGGAGGAGTTCTCGAGCCAGATCGAGCGGTTCCTGCTGCGTACCTTCGACGGCGAGTACGCCATGACCAGGGTCGAGTGGTCGAAGGGCTGGGCCTATACGAGGGAGGCCGCCTGGAGCGACGGCGAGGTGCTGGGCCATGCGGTGCCCGGCGGCTTCGGGGAGGACACGTGGGGGCAGGCCCGCGGTGTGCTGGACCGGCTCGATCCGCACCGGGTGTTCGGCAACGGCTTCCTCGACCGGTTGTTCCGGTGAGGCACGTCCCTTCGCCGTTCAGGGGCGGGACGCCCTCGCCTGCATGGTGCGGGCGAGCTTCGGGCCCAGCCGGCGCTTGAGGCGGCGCGTCGTCTCCAGCCGGCCGGCCGCCCGGTCGAGCCGGTAGTAGAGCCGGGGCGGCACATGGGGCAGCAGGGGCGAGTGGCGCTGGCCGAGGAGGGCGAACATCTGCTGCGGGGGCAGGTCGATGTAGCGGGGCAGGTTCTCGTACCAGCGGGCGCTGAGGCGGGCCGCGCTCTGGACGGACAACAGGGCCCGTCTGCGCTGCCGTTCGTAGCGGTCGAGGGCCTGCGGCAGGGCGGGCTGCTCGTGCAGTGCTCCCGCCAGGGCGATGGCGTCCTCCAGGGCGAGGGTCGTGCCGGCGCCGACGGAGTAGTGGGTGGTGTGGGCGGCGTCGCCGATCAGGACGAGGTTGCCGCGGTGCCAGGTGCGGTTGGTGAGGGTGCGGAAGGTCAGCCATTGAGCCGAGGGGCGGCCGATGAGGGGGTGGCCGTCGAGGATGTCGGCGAAGAGCTTCTCCAACAGGGCCAGTCCGTCGGCCTCGTTCGCGGTGTCCAGGCCGAGGCCGGTCCAGGTCTCGGGGGCACATTCGACGACGCAGGTGCTCGACTCGGGTCCGAAGCCGTAGCCGTAGCACCAGATCCAGCCGTGGCCGGTCTCGACGAAGGCGAAGGTGAAGGCTTCGAAGACCTTGCTCGTGCCGAGCCAGAGGTAGCGGTTGCGGCCGGTGCCGATCGCCGTGCCGAAGTGGTCGGCGTGGCGGGTGCGCAGGGCGCTGTGAACGCCGTCGGCCGCCACGATCAGGTCGGCGTCGGGCAGGTCGTCCGGGGTGATCCCGTGCTCGAACTCCAGGCGTACGCCCAGCGAGCGGGCGCGCTCGGCGAGGATCTCCAGCAGGCGGTGGCGGCCGATGCCGTGGCCCTCGTCGCCGGGCCGGCGGGTCGTCAGGTCCCGTACGTGGGCCACTCCTTCGCTCCAGCGGACCGAGTTCGCCTCGACGGCCCGGGCCGACTCGGGGTCGTGCGCGTGAAGTCTGTCGAGCAGTCCGCGCCAGTAGGTGACGCCCCAGCCGTAGGTGGAGCCCTCCGGATCGCGTTCGTGGACGGTGATGTCGTGGGACGGGTTCCGCAGCTTGAGCAGGATCGAGAGATACAGGCCGGCGGGCCCGCCGCCGACGCAGGCGACCTTCACACACACCCCTGGAAAATACCCGATTCGGTCATTTCGGGTCCGCAGGGTAGCAGGGCGGGAACACCGCGCAGGGCATTCCGGATCGCGCCAGTTTCCGTAGGTGGGGCACATCTCCCGACGTCACGCCCACCCGCGAAGGATCACCGGAAACCCGCTTCCCGGGAGAAGGAATTCGCCGTTCCGCGGCTGCGCGGACGCCGGCCGCGACAAGATCATCCTCGTTCAACACTGTACGACATTTAGCAACTTGTCCGGATCGAGGCCACCCGCTCCCGACCGATTTCTCCCGTGCTCGTCCGGCCCGATAGGTATGCGGGGTTCGCAACCGAACGAATCACCGAACGAACCCAGGAGGTCCGCATGCCGGAACTCAGCCGTCGCCGTGCCCTGACCGCCGCGGCCGCCCTCGCCACCATGGCCGGTGTCCAGCCGGCCGTCGCCCCCACCGTGTCCGCCACGGAGCACGGCCGTCACACCCCGGCGTCCTTCGACGAGGTCTACAAGGGCCGCCGGATACAGGGCCGGCCGGTCTCGGGCGGCGCTCATCAGCATCACGGAGGCGGCTACGCCGTGTCCGTCGACGGGGTGGAGCTGCATGTGATGCGCAACGCCGACGGCAGCTGGATCAGCGTCGTCAGCCACTACGACCCGGTGCCCACCCCGCGCGCCGCCGCCCGTGCCGCCGTGGACGAGCTCCAGGGCGCCGCACTTCTGCCCTTCCCCGCCAACTGACTCTCCGTACCCGCACTCTGGAGCACGCTCGACCATGACCGTCCGCAAGAACCAGGCCGCCCTGACCGCCGACGAGAAGCGCCGCTTCGTCGCCGCCGTCGTGGAGTTGAAGCGCAGCGGCCGCTACGACACGTTCGTCACCACGCACAACGCCTTCATCGTCGGCGACACCGACGACGGTGAGCGCACCGGCCACCGTTCACCTAGTTTCCTGCCCTGGCATCGCAGATTCCTGCTCGACTTCGAGCGCGCCCTGCAGGAGGTGGACTCCTCGGTCGCGCTGCCCTACTGGGACTGGAGCACCGATCGCTCGATACGGTCGTCGCTGTGGGCGCCCGACTTCCTGGGCGGCACCGGGCGCAGCCGCGACGGGCGGGTGATGGACGGGCCGTTCGCGGCGTCGGCCAGCAACTGGTCGATCAATGTGCGCGTCGACGGCCGTACGTTTCTGCGCCGCTCGCTCGGCACCGCCGTACGGGAGCTGCCGACCCGGGCCGAGGTGGAGTCCGTGCTCGCCATGCCGACGTACGACACGGCGCCCTGGAACAGCGCGTCGGACGGCTTCCGCAACCACCTCGAGGGCTGGCGCGGCGTCAACCTGCACAACCGGGTCCATGTGTGGGTCGGCGGGCACATGGCGACCGGCATGTCGCCCAACGACCCGGTGTTCTGGCTGCACCACGCCTACGTCGACAAGCTTTGGGCGCAGTGGCAGCGGCTCCACCCCGGCAGCGGGTATGTGCCGGTGGCCGGGACACCGAACGTGGTGGACCTCAACGACACGATGAAGCCGTGGAACGACGTGCGTCCCGCCGATCTGCTCGACCACACCGCGCACTACACCTTCGACGCGGCCTGAGCCCCGTGGGGCTCGTCGTCATGCCTGCGCGGTACGGCACTCCGGGTGGCCCCAGCCCTGGGCGTTCTTCGCGATCTGCTCGCCCGCCGCATAGCCGCGGCCGCACCCGCAGCGGCCGGGGAACTTGGCCTTGATGGTGCGCGCGGAGCTGCCGTTCTGCCGGGACGCCGCCGCCCTGCGACGCGGCGCCTTGGTCTTCGGGGTGTCCGGGGACGGCGGCGGCTCCGGTGAGCCGAGCTCGCTGCCCGCCGGCTCCTGCACGGTGGCGGCCTGGCTGGCGGCGCGGTCGGCGAAGTCGTTGAGCCGGTCGCCGTCGACCTGGTGGGCGGGGACGTAGCGGAACTCGACCGTGCGGCCGTCGAGCAGCTCGTCGATGCGTACCACCAGGTCCTGGTTGGCGACGGGCTTGCCGGCGGCCGTCTTCCAGCCGTTGCGCTTCCAGCCCGGCAGCCAGGTGGTGACGGCCTTCATGGCGTACTGCGAGTCCATGCGGATCTCCAGCGGTACGCCCGGGTCGGTCGCGGTGAGCAGGCGTTCCAGCGCGGTGAGTTCCGCGACGTTGTTGGTGGCCCTGCCCAGCGGCCCCGACTCCCAGCGGGCCGGGGCCTCGGTCTCGTCGGCGACGACCCAGGCCCAGCCCGCCGGCCCGGGGTTTCCCTTCGAAGCCCCGTCGCACGCGGCCACAACACGTTCACGCATGCGCCGATCATGCCATGGGCCGGCGGGCCGTCCGGTCGCAGGTCTCCCGCGATCAGGGGACGTCCGTCGTCTTCGGCATGTCCCCTTCCGTCGTCGTGACGTCGATCACCGAGAAGTTCGCGCCCTGCGGGTCGGTGAGCGCCGCGAACCGGCCGAACGGCGAGCTCATCGGCCCGAAGCGCAGAATGGCGCCCTGCTTGGTGGCCCGGGCGACCGCGTCGTCGCAGTTGGCGACCGTGAAGTAGACGTTGATGTAGGAGGGGACCTCGGGCGGGAACTCCTCCGTCATCTGCATCCGGCCGAGGACCATGTCGTCGCCGAGGGAGTAGATCCGGAAGTCGACCTCGTCGTCCTCCATCTGCTTGGCGCCGTACCCGAAGACGGCCGGGAAGAAGGCGTCCGGCTTCTCCCGCTCGCGGGTGAAGACCTCGCCCCAGCAGTACGCGCCGGGCTGGTCCATCGGCGCCTCGAAGCCCTCGTGGGTACCGGGCTGCCAGAGGCCGAAGATCGCGCCGCTGGGCTCGCGGGCCAGGCACATGCTGCCGACCTCGCCGACCGCCATCGGCTCCATCAGGATCTCGCCGCCGTTCTCACGGATCTTGGCGCCGGTGGCGCCCACGTCGGCGGACGCGAAGTAGAGGCACCACTGCGACTGCCCCTCCTGGCCCGGCATGGGCGGGACGACCGCGGCGGCCGCCTTGCCGTTCGCGTAGGCCTGGGTGTAGTTGCCGTAATCCGTCGACTCCTCGCCGAACGTCCAGCCCAGGACGTCGCCGTAGAAGTTCTTGGCCCCCTCGATGTCGCTGAACATCGCGTCGGCCCAGATCGGGGTTCCCTCAGGTTTCACGGCCATGGCTGCGGCCCTCTCCCGGATCGGTGAGTTGTCCGGATTCATACGCTAGCCACCGGCCGGTCGGGGCGCGCGCCGAATACCTGGTTCCGTTCCAGACTGGGGGAGACGGCGGCCGGTCGACGGACGGGGCTCGGTATGGCGGACGGGACGATGCGCGCGTGGTCGGTGATCGAGCCGGGGCCGGTCGGGGCGGGGCCGCTGCGGCTGGTCGAGAAGCCGGTGCCGGTGCCCGGGGACGACGAGCTGCTGGTGCGGGTGCGGGCGTGCGGGGTGTGCCGTACGGATCTGCATGTCGCCGAGGGCGATCTGCCGGTGCGCCGGCCCGGGGTGACGCCCGGGCACGAGGTCGTCGGGGAGGTCGTGGGGTTCGGGGCGGCGGTGGGCGGCTTCGCGGTCGGGGAACGGGTGGGGGTGGCCTGGCTGCGGCGGACCGACGGGACGTGCCGCTATTGCGCGCGGGGGTCGGAGAACCTGTGCCCGGCCTCGTCCTACACCGGCTGGGACGCCGACGGCGGATACGCCGAGTACACGACCGTGCCGGCCGCGTTCGCCTACCGGCTGCCCGGCGGCCTGGACGACGTGTCGCTCGCGCCGCTGCTGTGTGCCGGGATCATCGGCCATCGCGCGCTGCGCCGCTCGGCACTGCCGCCGGGCGGACGGCTGGGACTGTACGGCTTCGGGGGCAGCGCTCATCTGTGCGCGCAGGTGGCGATGGCCGAGGGTGCCACCGTGCACGTCCTCACGCGCGGGGCGGACGCCCGCAAGCTGGCGCTCGATCTCGGGGCGGCCTCGGCGCGCGGCCCGTACGAGATGCCGCCGGAGCCGCTGGACAGCGCGATCCTGTTCGCGCCCGCCGGTGAGCTGGTGCCGGGCGCGCTGCGGGCCCTGGACCGGGGCGGGACGCTGGCGATCGCCGGCATCCACCTCAGCGACGTCCCGGGCCTGCGCTACGAGAGCGAGCTGTTCTACGAGAAGCAGCTGCGCAGCGTCACCTCCAACACCCGCGAGGACGGCCGTGAGTTCCTGGCGCTGGTCGCCGAGCACTCCGTACACGCCACGACACACAGCTATCCGCTGTCGCGGGCGGACGAGGCGCTGCGGGATCTCGCGGCGGGGCGGTTCGACGGTGCGGCCGTGCTGGTGAACGACCTGTCCTGAGCCGCGTGCGCCCCCGGCGCCGGCCGGGACGCGTGAGTCGGGTGGTCGCGCGCCGTACGCCCGCCCGTCCGGACGATCACCACCGGCGTGAAAGGACGTGCCCGTGCGCCCTCCGCTTCGGAGGAGGGTTTGCGCCACTCACGTGGTGAAGCCGCCCCCTTCACGCCGTACCGGGCAGGCCACCTGCGCTGTTTGGCTTGTCCGTGCGGCGCGTTCGGCCCATCCGTGCCACTGGGTCCTGTCGTCACATTCCCGTCGTCCGCCCGAAGGGCGGGCCCGGCGGCGTCTGGTGCGTGCGAGCGTGCGTGCCAGACGCCGCCGGGCAGGCGGGAATGTGGCGACAGGGCCCAGGGCCGCCGTCATCGCGCCCAGAGGCTGCCGTCGTCATCGACCACTCCGCTCACCCCTGCTCACCCCTCCAGGGAGGGACAGTGTCCGTACCCGAGAGTGCCACCGGACCCGCCGCCGACGACCCCGCCCCCGCCGCCGACGGACCACTCACCAGTCTGAGCACCCAGGCCGCGCGCCAGCTCACCACGACCACCAAGTCCGAACCGCAGATGCAGGCCATCTCCTCGCGATGGCTGCTGAAGATGCTTCCGTGGGTGGACGTCAAGGGCGGCACCTACCGCGTCAACCGGCGTCTGCAACTGCGCGTGGGCCGCGGCCGGGTGCAGTTCGAGCAGAACGGCGCCGACGACATCAAGGTCATCCCCCAGACGCTCACCGAACTGCCGGTCCTGCGCGGCTACTCCGACCTCGACGTGCTCAAGGAGGTCGCGACCCGGTTCCGGGTGCGCGAGGTGCGCGCCGGCCAGGTGCTCGTCGAGGCCGGGCAGCCGGTCCATGAGGCCTACCTCGTCGTGCACGGCCGGTTCACCCGCTTCACCGAGGGCAAGTACGGCGAGGAGGAGATCCTCGGCATCGTCACCGACGGCGACCAGATCGGCGACGAGGCCATCGGCCAGACCGACCCGCTGTGGCTGAGCTCGGTGCGCGCCGAGACCTCGGGCGTGCTGCTGGTGCTGCCCTGGACCGTGGTGCGGGAGTTCACCGAACGGGTGCCGTCCCTCGCCGCGCACCTGGCGGCCTACGCCGAACGGCAGCGGCTGCCCATGAACCGCAAGGGCGAGGCGGACGTCCCGGTACAGGCCGGGCACAGCGGGGAGCCGACCATCAACGGCGGCTTCGTCGACTACGAACTCGCCCCGCGCGAGTACGAGTTGTCCCTCACCCAGACCGTGCTGCGCGTGCACACCAGGGTCGCCGACCTCTACAACAACCCGATGAACCAGACCGAGCAGCAACTGAGGCTGACCGTCGAGGAGATCCGCGAGCGCCAGGAGTGGGAGCTGGTCAACAACCGGGAGTTCGGACTGCTGCACAGCGCCGACTACGGGCAGCGCATCAGCACCTTCACCGGTCCGCCGACACCGGACGACATGGACGAGCTGCTGTCGATGCGCCGCAAGACCAAGCTGTTCATCGCCCATCCGAAGGCGATCGCGGCCTTCTTCCGGCAGTGCAACCGGCGCGGCCTGGTGCCCGGCACGGCGAGCGTCGACGGGCACGAGATCCCGGCCTGGCGCGGTGTCCCGATCTTCCCGTGCAACAAGATCCCGATCAGCCCGCAGCACACCTCCAGCATCATCGCGCTGCGCACCGGCGAGGGCGACCAGGGGGCCGTCGGACTGTTCCAGACGGGGATTCCGGACGAGTTCCAGCCCGGTCTGAACGTGCGGTTCATGGGCATCGACGCCAACTCGATCATCCGCTACCTCGTCACCGCCTACTACTCGCTGGCGATCCTCGTCCCGGACGCGGTCGGGATCCTCGAGAACGCCCAGATCGGCCGGACCCCTGAGTGATCGTGTGGAGCATCCGATGAGCACGGCCCCCTCCTCGCCGGCCCTGCCCGGACCGCCGAACCTCGCCCGCACCATCCGGGCCCGGCGCGGCGGTGCGATCCCCGGGCTCAAGTACCGGCAGGTCGCCCCCGCCGACCCGGAGAAGGTCGCGGAGGTCGACCGCAGACTGGAGGCCTGGGCCCGCCGCCTCGATCTGTTCCCGCGGTCCTGGTCGGGGGACTTCTCGGGGTTCCAGTTCGGCCGGGCGGTGGTGCTCCAGCACCCGGCCGGGGCCGACCTGGAGCGCCTGACGGCGGCCGGGGAGCTGCTGCTCGCCGAGAACATCGTGGACAGCTGCTACTGCGAGGAGGACGAGGGCAGGGGGGCCTCGCGCAGCGGTCTCGGCGGGCGGCTGATCCTGGCCCAGTCGGCGCTGGACCCGTACCACGGCACCCCGGAGTTCCAGGAGCAGTGGGCGCACGGTGTGCAGCGGGACGGTCCGCTGCGCTCGTACCACTGGGCGCTGAAGGACTACGCCGCCGTCGCCACGCCCAGCCAGACCGACCGGCTGGTGCACGATCTCGCCCGGCTGCACCTGGGCTATCTCGCCGAGGCCGCCTGGAGCGAGACGCGGTACGTCCCGCACGTGTGGGAGTACCTGGTGATGCGGCAGTTCAACAACTTCCGTCCCTGCCTGTCGATCGTCGACGCCATCGACGGCTACGAACTGCCCGAGGCGCTGTACGCCCGACCCGAGATCCAGCGGATCACCGCCCTCGCCTGCAACGCCACCACGATCGTCAACGACCTGTACTCCTTCACCAAGGAACTGGCCAGCGACCCCACCCATCTGAATCTGCCGCAGGTCATCGCGGCCAACGAGCGCTGCGGCCTCAAGGCCGCCTACCTGAAGGCGGTCGAGATCCACAACCGGATCATGGAGGCGTTCGAGGAGGAGTCGGCCCTGCTCGCCGCCACCTCACCGCTCGTCGAGCGCTACGCCCGGGGCCTGTCCGACTGGGTGGCCGGCAACCACGAGTGGCACGCCACCAACACCCACCGCTACTACCTGCCCGACTACTGGTAAAGCGCGAGCGAATGACAGAACGTCACACGCACCAACCCGAGGAGTCACCGTTGACCATCGCCCCCGAAGCCGACCCCAAGGCGAAATCGGTGCCGACCCAGTCCACGTACCAGACCCGCGTCGCGGACTACTGGAACGCCGAGGAGAACCCGGTCAACCTCGAACTCGGAAAGCTCGACGACCTGTACCACCACCACTACGGCATCGGGGACGCCGACCGCTCGGTGCTCGACGAACCCGATCCCGCCCTGCGCCGGGAGCGGATCACCGCCGAACTGCACCGGCTGGAGCACGCCCAGGCCGAACTCCTCGCCGACCGTCTCGGCCCGCTCTCCCCCGCCGACCGCGTCTTCGACGCCGGCTGCGGGCGCGGCGGCGGCAGCGTGGTGGCGCATCTGCGCTACGGCTGCCACGCCGACGGCGTCACCATCTCCGACAAGCAGGCCGAGTTCGCCAACGCGCAGGCCCGCGACCGGGGCATCGACGACCGGGTGCGCTACCACCACCGCAACATGCTGGACACCGGGCTCCCGACCGGGGCGTACGCGGCCTCCTGGAACAACGAGTCCACCATGTACGTCGAGCTGGACCTGCTGTTCGCCGAGCACGCCCGGCTGCTGCGCCGCGGCGGCCGCTATGTGGTGATCACCGGCTGCTACAACGACACCTATGGGCGCGCCTCCCGCGAGGTGTCCCTCATCAACGCCCACTACATCTGCGACATCCATCCACGCTCGGCGTACTTCCGCGCCATGGCCCGCAACCGGCTGGTCCCGGTCCATGTGCAGGATCTGACCGCGGCGACCATCCCCTACTGGGAACTGCGCCGCGAGGCCGATCACCTGGTGACGGGTATCGAGGACACCTTCCTCAACGCCTACCGCAACGGCAGCTTCCAGTATCTGCTGATCGCGGCGGACCGCGTCTGAGCGACCGTCGGGCTCGCGTCGGCCACGGCCCATTCCGTGGCCGACGCGTGTCTTCCCCCTTGGGGCCGGTCGTGCTTGCCTGGGAGCCGTTTTCGGTGTCCGGGGCGGGAGTCGCCGTATGCGCAGACCGTGGATCGTGGGGGTGCTGCTGGCCGCCGTGCTGCTCGGCGCGTGCGGGGACCCGGCGTCGGAGCCGCAGGACGCGCCCCCGCCCAAGGTGCCGAGGGCGTCGGTCACCACGCAGCAGCGGGCGCCGGCCTCACCGAGCCCCACGCCCGTGAAGGCGCCCTCCGTGCTGTATCTCGGCGACTCCCTCGCGATGGAGGCGCAGCGGGTCATCGGCCAGGAACTGCGCCGCGAGCTGCGGGCGACGTACAAGAGCGCCCCGTACTCGGGCACGACCCTGTGCGACTACCTGGAGGGCACGGGCAAGCGGTCCCTGGTCCCGGACGCGGACAAGGCGGCCGTGCTGGTGCGCAGGGAACGGCCGGACTTCGTGGTGCTGCAGTTCTGGGGGAACGCGTGGGATTACACGCCGTGCATGGCCGGGATCACCCACGACGCCTCTCCGGGAAGGTACTTCGAGCGGTACGCGGCGGACATGAAGCGGCTCACCGACCAGATCTCGGCGGCCGGGGAGGCACGGATCGTCTGGGTGCTGCAGGGGCCGGACCCGATCACGCCCGACCGGGTCCGGCGGGTCAACGCCCTCTACGAGAAGCAGGCCGCGGCCTCGGGCGATCTGGTCGCCGACGCCGGCAAGGCGGTGAGCGCGGCCGGGGCCCGCTACTCCTGGGTCCAGTACCTGCCGTGCACGGCGTACGAGCAGGCGCACTCCGAGTACTGCACCCAGCCGGGCCGCGACCGGACGGCCCTGCACCGCGACGACGACTATCTGCACTTCTGTCTGGCGCCGACCACCTCGACGCCCAAGCCATGCCCGGTCCGCTCCCCCGGGATTCTGCGGATCGCCCAAGCGATCACTCAGGTGATCCGCGAGAACCCGTAGGGCCGGGCTCACTCGCCCGCGTAGGCCTTGTCCAGGGCGGCGATGTCGAACTTGCCCATCGCCATGAACGCCTTGGTCACCCGGGCCGCCTTCGCCGGGTCCGGGTCGGTGATCATCGCGTCCAGCCGGTCCGGGACGACCTGCCAGGACACCCCGTACCGGTCCTTGAGCCAGCCGCACGGGCCGGGCTCGCCGCCGTTCTCGGTGAGCTTGGCCCAGTAGTAGTCGATCTCCTCCTGGTTCTCGCAGAAGATCATGAAGGAGGTCGCCTCGGTGAACTTGAACTGGGGCCCGCCGTTGAGCCCGAGGAACTTCTGGCCGTTGGCCGTGAACTCGACGGTCATCACGCTGCCGGCGGGCTGGGGCGCCCCCTCCGGGTAGCGCGCGACCTTGCCGACGCTGGAGTTCTTGAAGACGGACACATAGAAGTGGGCGGCCTCCTCCGCCTGGCCGTCGAACCACAGACACGTGGTGAAACCGTCGCTTGCCATGACTTCCTCCTGGAGCCTGGATCCGCTGTCATCTGTGTCGACCGGCCCGCGCCGCGAAAGTCATCGCTCGCAACGGCGGGAAATCCGCGTGGCCGGTACAACGAGGCGAACTAGCATCCCGGCATGACGTCATCGTCCACGGACAGCATCCGCCCGTATCGCATCGACATTCCGCAGAGCGCCCTCGACGATCTCCACGACCGGCTCGACCGCACCCGCTGGCCCGACGCGATCCCGGGCGCGGGATGGGCCCACGGGGTGCCGATCGGCTATCTGCGCGACCTCGTACGGCACTGGCGGCACGGCTACGACTGGCGGGCGGCCGAGGCCCGGCTCAACGAGTGGCCGCAGTTCACGACCACGATCGACGGGGCGAACGTCCACTTCGCACATGTCCGCTCGCCCGAGCCCGATGCCACCCCGCTGATCATCACACACGGCTGGCCGGGGTCGATCGTGGAGTTCCTGGACGTCGTGGGGCCGCTCGCCGACCCGGCGGCGCACGGGGGCGATCCGGCGGACGCCTTCCATGTCGTCGTCCCGAGCATCCCGGGGTTCGGGCTGTCCGGGCCGACGACCGAGCCCGGCTGGGAGGCGGGCCGGGTCGCCGACGCGTGGGCCGAGCTGATGCGCCGGCTCGGCTATGAGCGGTTCGGCGCGCAGGGCGGCGACTGGGGCGCGGCGATCACCCGGGAGCTGGGCAGGTCGCATCCCGGGCGGGTGCTCGGCGTCCACGTCAATCTGCTGCCGGGCGCGCAGGCGACCAGCGAGCCGACGCCGCAGGAGCTGGCCGAGCTGCCCCCCGACGAACAGGAGCGGGCACTCACCTCATGGCGCCGGTGGGCCGCCTTCTCGCGCGACGGCATCGGCTACTACCACCAGCAGGCCACCCGGCCGCAGACCCTGGCGTACGGGCTCACCGACTCACCCGTGGGGCAACTCGCCTGGATCGTCGAGAAGTTCCGGGAGTGGACGGACTCCGGGGAACTGCCGGAGGAGGCCGTCGACCGGGACCGGATGCTCACCAACGTGATGCTGTACTGGCTGACCGGCACCGCCGGTTCGTCCGCGCGCATCTACTACGAGCGGGCGCATCCGCGCGGCCGGGTCGCGAAGCCCGCCGAGCCGTCCACCGCCCCGACCGCGCTCGCCCTGTTCCCCGCCGAACCGCAGCTCCCACTGCGGCACAAGGCCGAGCGCACCGAGAACCTGGTGCGGTGGACGGAGTTCGACCGGGGCGGGCACTTCGCGGCGATGGAGGAGCCGGACCTGCTGGTGGACGACGTCCGGGCGTTCTTCCGGCAGTTGCGCGAGGGCTCTGCCGTCGGCTGATCTGCCACGGGCAGACAAATCCGCCACCGGCGTCGTCCGCGGTCGACAGTGGGGTCGACGGCATCCCGACCACCACGAGGAGACCAGATGACGCCCCTTGCCATGCTCGCGCCCCGGGCCGAGGAGGGCGACACCCCGCCGACGCGGTTCGACGACCATCTCGCCGCCCAACTGCTGGGCCAGCGCATCGTGTTCCTCGGCACCGAGGTCACCGAGGCCTCCGCCAACCGGGTCTGCGCGCAGTTGCTCCTGCTGTCGGCGGAGGACCCGCGCACCGACATCAGCCTGTACATCAACAGCCCGGGCGGGTCCGTGTACGCGGGGCTCGCGATCTACGACACGATGCGCCTCATCCCCAACGACGTCTCGACGCTCGCCATCGGCTTCGCGGCCAGCATGGGCCAGTTCCTGCTCTGCGGCGGCACGCCGGGCAAGCGGTACGCCCTGCCGAACGCGCGGATCATGATGCACCAGGGGTCGGCGGGCATCGGGGGCACTGCCGCCGACATCGAGATCCAGGCGGAGAACCTGGAGCACAGCAAGCGGACCATGGAGCGGCTCATCGCCGAGAACACCGGCCAGACCCCGGAGACCATCGCCCGGGACGGTGACCGCGACCGCTGGTTCACGGCCGAGGAGGCCAGGGAGTACGGCATGGTGGACCAGGTCGTCCAGTCCCTCGTGGACGTCCGCCCGGCCGCCTCGAAGCGACGGATGGGGCTGTGACATGGGGAACTACACGATTCCGTACGTCGTCGAGCGGACCGCGCACGGTGAGCGCTCCTCCGACGTGTTCAGCCGGCTGCTGTCGGAGCGGATCATCTTCCTCGGCACTGAGATCGACGACGGCGTCGCCAACGTCGTGATCGCCCAGCTGCTCCATCTGGAGTCGGCGGCGCCGGAGAACGAGATCGCGATCTACATCAACTCCCCCGGCGGCTCGTTCACTTCACTCATGGCGATCTACGACACCATGACGTACGTGCAGGCGCCGATCTCGACGTTCTGTGTGGGGCAGGCGGCATCGACGGCCGCCGTGCTGCTGGCCGGAGGGGATCCGGGGCGGCGGTTCGTGCTGGAGCACGCGCGCGTGCTGCTCGGTCAGCCCGCCTCGGGCGGCAGCCGTGGCATGATCTCCGACCTCGCTGTCCAGGCCAAGGAGATGGTCCGGATCCGCTCGCAGGTCGAGGAGGTGCTGGCCCGGCACACCCACCACGACATCGCGACGCTGCGCGCGGACATGGACCGCGACAAGGTGTTCACCGCACCGGAGGCGGTGGCGTACGGGCTGGCCGACGAGGTGGTGAGCCGGCGCCTCGTTGGGGTCTGAGGCGCCGGCGCCTCCTCAGGCCGCCAGGCACAGCCCGTCGTACGGCGTGCCGGCCCTGCCGCGGCCGCTGCCCGGGACGCTGCGGCCGGCGAGCCGGACCAGCTCGCCCTGCGCCAGCGACAGCAGGTCGCCGAGGCCGAGCCCCAGGGCGTGGGCCGCGGCCGCGAGGACCTCCGAGGAGGCCTCCTTGCGGCCGCGCTCCACCTCCGAGAGATACGGCATGGAGATCCGGGCGGCGTCGGCCACGTCCTTGAGCGTGCGCTCCTGGGCGAGGCGCTCGCGGCGCAGGACGTCGCCGACGAGGTCGCGCCAGAGGGGTTCCTTGGGGGCAGGGGCCTCCGGCGGGGCGGCGCCCGGGCGTTCGGACGGGGGGCGAGTCGTTCCCGGGCGCGCGGCCGACGGATGGGCCGCCGGACGGGTCGGCGTTCGACGGCCGGCCGGTGGGCGCAGGGCAATGACGCGGGCTTCGTTCGGCGCTTGTTCGCTCACCTTCCCAGCCTAGGAGCGCGGGGCGTGAGGGGAAGGGATCGGCGTTCTGCCCTGGGGGAAATCGCGGCTACGGCCGACCGGGGCGCGGGGTCCGCCGCGGCGCCGCCCCCCCCATGTCCCGCCACCCGCAGCGGCGTTCGGGCAGCGCGCCGTCAGGCTCTGTCGCATCGGTCGTACGGGCGGGCAGGGGCGGTCGGCATCCGGGCCGCCCACCGGTTTCCGGCCGCGACCGTCACTCGTCGGCGAGGCGGAGCACCGCCCGCACCCGCTTGCCGACCGGCACCCGCTCCACGGCGACCTCCGTCGCCAGCGCGTGCACTATCTCCAGACCGTGCCGGCCGACGCGCTCCGGGTCCCTGGGGTAGCGGCGGGGCAGGGCGGAGCTGCTGTCGTACACGCAGACCGACACCGCGTCGTCGGTGCCCTCCATGTCCAGGATGTAGGGGCCGTTGCTGTGCCGGTCGGCGTTGGTGACCAGCTCGCTGACCACCAGGAGCACCTTGTCCTCGGCGGTCTCCGCGATCGTGGCGCACCACTCGGTCCTGAGCCGCCCGAGGAACAGCGCGGCGAAGGACCTCGCCTCGGCGATGCACCCCGGTTCACCGCTGTAGTGCGCCGCCCGCCGTAGCGGTTCCACGGGCACGTCGAAACCAGTCGTAATCACTGCACCGTCCACGTGCTCGGTCATGCGTTTCTCTCTCGGAAGCCGGACTGGCCGGACCCTGTTGCACCAGTCCTCGTACCCAGAGCGGAGCCGCGCAGTCACTCTGCAGGTGGCGCCGTACGTCACAGCGGGGGCGACTGCGGTGCGGGACCGGTCGGCGCGGACTGTGACGTGGTGGCCGTGTCCCCGTCGGGCGGCAGCTGTGTGGTGGGCGTGTCGGGCGTCTCGGGCTCGGTCGTCGTGGGCTCCGTCGGCGATGTCTGCGGGGACGTCTCGGGGGTGGAGGTCTGCGGAGTCGACGGTGAACTCGGCGATGTCGGCGACGTGGGTGTCGACAGGCTCGGCGACGGGGTGGGCTGCTTGGGCCGGTCGGTCTTCCTGTCCTTGCCGCCGTCGTCGCCCCGGTGGCGCGCGACCCACTGGTCGTCGTCCTCGTCGTAGATGACGAAGACGTCGATGATCGTCGTCGAGGGCGCGATCACCACGACGTTCGAGGAGCGGAACGACGGCCAGGAATCACCCGTGTGCCGGGGCGTGCCCTGCTGGGCGACCGGCCGGGTCAGCGGGTTGCCGCAGGCGCACCGCACCCGGGGCTCCCCGCGGTCGTCGACGAGGACGGCGGTGCCGGTCTGGAGGACGGCCTGGTAGCTGGTGGCGGCGCCGTCGACGTAGCCGTGGTTGGTGACGCGGGTGTCCAGGCGCAGTTGGACCGGGGTGAGGGAGCGCAGGTACGCCGGGACGTCGGAGGGCTCGACCCGGGAGACGGAGGCGAACGCGTCGTTCTTCGCCGGGACCTCCCGGAGGTACGTGATCTGCTTCTCCACGTCGCAGGCGGCCACGTTGCGGCTGCCGCCGTACAGGCCGGGCGCCCCGCCGTCGACGCCGCGCACGGCGTTCGACGGCTCCGACCCGGTGGGCGGGGACGGGGTGACGGGCGCGGCGGAGCTGTCCTTCGCCGTGGACGCGGTGAACGGGTCGGGGCCCGTCCTGTCCGCCGCCTGGAGGAAGACCTCGCCGCTCTTGCCGGTGCCGCCGTCGCCGCGGGAGAGGACGACGGCGATGACCACGGCGGCCACGACCACGGTGGTGAGCACCGCGATCCGGGGCGCGGACCGCCACCAGGGCCGGTGGGGTTCCGGTCCGGGCGCCGCGCCGCCGCCACCGCCGGACGGGGGCGGCGAGGGCGGGCCGGAGGGCGGCTGGGAGGGGCCCGACAGGGGGCCCGAGGGCGGTCCTGTGGGGCGGCCGGACGAGGGAGGTTCGACGCTCACGAAGCCTTCTTCCCGACACGGGGCCTGTGTTGCCGTTCTGTAAGCATTTACGGCTTTTCGCAACGCTCCCATTCTGTGTTCCGATCCCGCGCGGCCCGCAAGCCGACGCGGACGGACCTCCCGGCGAGCGCACCGCTGAAGTGCTCCTTAGCGTGGGCAGGGTGAGTGCGCCGCCCCCCTCCCGTCCGGCCGTGGCCGCCCATGGCTGGGTGCGGGCCCTTGGCTGGGTGCGGGCCCTCGTCGCGGTGTTGGCGGGGCTGGTCTCGATGGGGGTGGTCGCCGCGCTCGGGCTGTGGGCGGCCGGGGCGGCCGATCTCCCGGACGGCGCCTTCCCGCGTGTCGTCGCGGCGACCGTGGTCACGGCGGTCGGCGGCACGGTCGAGCTCTCGGGGAACGCCGGAGGGCTGGCCGAGTCCGACGCCGGGCTGACCGTGATCCCGCTGTCCGTCACGCTCACCGGCGCCCTCGTGCTGGCCGCCGGTTTTCTGCGGCCGTTGCGGCACCGGGCGGTCGCGGGCGCGGCGGAGTTGGCGGGGTGGGCCGCGAGGATCGCCGTGCTGTGGCTGCTCGCGCTGCTGGCGCTGGCCCTCTCCGCCCGCCAGACCTTCTCCCTCTCCCTCGACGACTTCGGGCAGGAGGAGCTGGGCGACCTGGGCGACCTGTTCGGCATCTCACCCGAGGTCGGCTTCACCACCGATGTCCTGACCACCGTGTTCTTCGGCCTGCTGTGGCTGGCGGGCGTGCTCGTGCTGACCCTGCTGGTCGCGCGCGGCGCCCCGCTGCCGGGGCGACTGCTGCGCTTCCAGGAGTCGGTGCGGCCGGCGGCGTACGCCATGGTGGCGCTGTTGCTCGCGTACGTCGGGCTGGGCGTCGTCATCGGGCTGGTCGTCGCGGCGACGCGCGGGCACGCGGCACAGACGTTCGCGGTGATCCTGCTCGGGTTGCCGAACCTGGTGTGGCTCGCCCTGACGATCGGGCTCGGCGCCACCTGGAACGGCCGGGTGGACGGGCCGTTCGGGCTGCCCATGCCGCATGTGCTGGACGAGGTACTGCGCGGCAAGGAGGTCGCCGAGCTCAATCTGGGCACGCTCTCCGAGCACGACGGGCGGGTGTGGTGGCTGGTGGCCGTGGACGCGGCCCTGCTGGTCGCCGCCGCGTTCGTGATGGCGAGGCGCTCGCCGGCCCGGACGCGTGCCTGGCAGCACGGCGTGCACATGGCGGTGGCGCTGGCGCTGACGGTGCTGATGATCTGCCTCGTCGGCCGGATCTCCGCGCACTACGGACTGTCGGTCCTGGGCATCGGCGACCTCGGCGGCGATCTGGGCGGCGAGCTGTTCCTGAGACCCGAGGTGTGGTCGGCCTTCGGCCTGGCGCTGCTGTGGGGGCTGGTGACCGGATTCCTCGGCGGGCTGCTGGCTCGGCCGACGCGGCACCGCGGCGAGGCCGCAGGCTGAGCGAGGGACCGGTCGCCTGCGGGACACCGCTCGGCGTGTCCCGACGTACGGCCGGCGCGGCGCCCACCGGCCCCCGAGGTGTGATCGGCCTTCGGCCTGGCACTGCTGTGGAGGATGGTGACCGGATTCCTCGGCGGGCTGCTGGCTCAGCCGACGCGGCACCGCGGCGAGGCCGCAGGCTGAGCGAGGGACCGGTCGCCTGCGGGACACCGCTCGGCGTGTGCCGACGTACGGCCGGCGCGGCGTTCACCGGCCGAAGACCGGAGCGGCCCAGCGGGGCGGCGGCTTCGGCGGGTCCGGCGCGGGTTCCCTCGACGGGCTGCTGGCTCGGCCGACGCGGCACCGCGGCGAGGCCGCAGGCTGAGCGAGGGACCGGTCGCCTGCGGGACACCGCTCGGCGTGTGCCGACGTACGGCCGGCGCGGCGTTCACCGGCCGAAGACCGGAGCGGCCCAGCGGGGCGGCGGCTTCGGCGGGTCCGGCGCGGGTTTCCTCGGTGGTCGCGCGGCCCGGGACTCCTTCTCCAGCCCCGCGACCCTGAGGTCGACCTCCGTTGGCGCGTGTGCCGTGGCCGCGCCGCCGGTCATGGCGGCGCGCAGGTCGGCGACGAAGGCGAGGCAGGAGTCCTGGCGGTGGTCGGGGTTCTTGGCCAGGGCCCGGCGGAACACGGCGTCGACCGGCGGGGCGAGGTCGGAGCGCGCCTCGGTCAGGGGTGGCGGCTCGTCGAACTGGTGGGCCCACAGCAAGGCCATGTCGTCGTCGCGGCGGAACGGCGGATGGCCCGCCAGGCACTCGTAGACCACGCAACCGAACCCGTAGACGTCGCAGCGCGCGTCGACCGGCTTGCCGGAGATCTGCTCGGGGGCCACGTAGTCGAGGGTGCCGACGAACTGGCCGACGGTCGTGAATCCGGTCAGCGACAGCGACTTCTTCGTCAGGCCGAAGTCGGTGAGATAGACGTGCTCGGGGTGGTCGCTGTCGGTGCCGCGGGCGACGAGGATGTTGCCGGGTTTCACGTCCCGGTGGACCAGGCCGTGCTCATGGGCCGCGTCGAGGGCGGAGGCGACCTGGGCGGCGATGCGCAGGACCGTCCCCGGCGGCAGCGGGCCCTGGCGGTCGAGGAGCGAGCGCAGGTCGCTGCCGGAGACGTAGCGCATGGCGATGTACAGGACGCCGTCCGTCTCGCCCGCTTCGAAGACCGGCACGATGTGCGGGTGGTCGATCGCCGCGGCGGCCCGGGACTCGTGGGTGAAGCGGCGCCGGAAGGTGTCGTTGCGGGCCAGCTCGGGGGCGAGGAGCTTCAGCGCGACGGTGCGGTCCAGGCGCAGATCCCGGGCGCGGTAGACCACGGCCATGCCGCCGCGGCCGATCTCGCGCTCGATGCGGTAGCCGGCGACCTGCCGGCCGATCAGCTCGGAGGGCCGGCCCGAGAACAGGCTCGTGTCACGGGCCATCGGGCGTCACGACCTGGGTCGGTGCGTGGCCGGGCTCCGCCTTCGCACGGGGCTCGGCGTCCGTCGCGTAGGTGCTCAGCCGGGTGCCGTCCGTGTACACCCACCGCCCGTGCTCGGCGTCGTACAACCACACGGACTCCCCGTCGACGACCACCCCGACCCGTACCCCCCGGGTGCGGGCCCGGAAGCCCTCGCCGTCCAGGCCGCCGGCCGCCAGGTCCTCGACCGAGGCCCGGTAGCCGTTCAGTGCCCGCTCGGCCCGGGCGAGCAGCGGGCGCGGGTCGGCGGTGCGGGCCGGCGGGCCGCCGTCGGCGGTGGGCGGGTCCTGCGGTACGGCGACCAGGGAGCGGCCGTCGACCCAGGCGGACCAGCCGTTGGCGCACAGGACGCGTCCCCAGTCGCCGCGCCGTTCGACGAGCTGGACCGGCAGGAAGGCGTCGAGGGGCACGGTCGGCCGGGCGGGGTCGGGGGCCTCCCAGGCGGACATGCCGTGTCCGGGGACGACGTGCGTGGGCCGGAAGCCGGGGGAAGTCATCGCCTGCGCCTACTTCCGCATCACGGCGGGTTCGCGCCGGCGCAGCAGCCGGGAGACGAGGAAGCCGAAGAGCGCGGAGAGCACGATCAGCATGGCCACGTTGAACAGCCACACCCCGGCCGAGTGCTCGAACAGCGGATCGCCGGTCAGGTCGCCGGGCACGATCCGGGCCAGTTCGACGGTGCCGGCCATCGCGCCGAGCGCCCATCGCGACGGCACCAGCCAGGAGAGCTGCTCCAGGCCGGGGACGCCGTGGAGCTTGAGCAGGGCGCCGCAGAAGACGACCTGGACGATGGCGAGGAGCACCAGCAGCGGCATCGTCACCTCCTCCTTGCGCACCAGCGCGGAGACGACCAGGCCGAGCATCATCGCGGTGAAGGCGAGCAGGGCGACGGCCACGGTGATCTCGACCAGGGGCGGCATCAACACGCCTTCGCCGCCGGGGGCGTCGAGATCGACGCCGAGCAGGGCGACCAGGGTCAGCACGACGGCCTGGAGGACGGTGATCGTGCCCAGGACCACGACCTTGGACATCAGGTACGCCGATCTGGACAGGCCGACGGCGCGTTCGCGCTGGTAGATGACGCGCTCCTTGACGAGCTCGCGCACCGCGTTGGCCGCGCCGGTCAGGACGCCGCCGACGCACAGGATGAGCAGCGCGTTCATCGCCGTCGCCTGGGTCAGCCTGCTGCCCGCCAGGGCCCGGGCCATGGCGCCCATCACGAACGGCAGGGCGATCATGATGACGAGGAAGGTGCGGTCGGCGCCGAGCGCGGTGGCGTAGCGGCGGGACAGGATGCCGAGCTGGGCGCCACGGGTGCGCGGGCGGGGCGGCCGGCCGATGACGACGGGGTCGGTGCGGGGCTGCCGGGGCTGTGCGGTCGCGTCGGCGATGTACCGCCGGTGGCAGGACGCGGCCCGGTAGTCGCCCGCCCAGTCGCGTTCCCGGTCGCGTTCGAAGGCCTCGAAGGCCTCCGGCCAGTGCTCGAAGCCGAAGAAGGGCAGCGCCTCCTCGGGCGGCCCGTAGTAGGCGATGCGTCCGCCGGGTGCGAGGACGAGGAGGCGGTCGCAGGTATCGAGGCTGAGCACGCTGTGGGTGACGACGATGACGGTGCGGCCGTCGTCGGCCAGGCCGCGCAGCATGTGCATCACCGAGCGGTCCATGCCGGGGTCGAGCCCGGAGGTCGGCTCGTCGAGGAACAGCAGCGAGGGCTTGGTGAGCAGTTCCAGGGCGACGCTGACGCGCTTGCGCTGCCCGCCCGACAGGCTGTGCACGGGCTGCAGGGCGCGCTGCTCCAGGCCCAGCTCGTGGATGACCTCCTCGACCCGGGCGCGGCGCTCGTCCTTGGCGGTGTCCTGGGGGAAGCGCAGCTCGGCGGCGTAGGACAGGGCGCTGCGGACGGTGAGTTGGGCGTGCAGGATGTCGTCCTGAGGGACCAGGCCGATGCGCTGGCGCAGCTCGGCGTAGTCGCGGTAGAGGTCGCGGCCGTCGTAGAGGACGGTGCCGTGGTCGGCGGGGCGCTGCCCGGTGAGGGCGCCCAGGAGGGTGGACTTGCCCGCTCCGCTCGGTCCGACGACGGCGAGCAGGCACTTCTCCCCCACCGGGAAGGAGACGTGGTCGAGGAGGGTCTTGCGGCCGTGGTCGACGGTGACCGCGAGGTCCTGCACCTCCAGGGAGATCTCGCCGGTGTCGACGTACTCCTGGAGCTGGTCGCCGACCAGGCAGAACGCGGAGTGTCCGATGCCGACGACGTCCCCGGGGCCGATCGGCGCGACGGTGACGGCGCCGCCGTTGAGGTAGGTGCCGTTGTGGCTGCCCAGGTCGACGATCTCGTAGGTCCCGTCGGGCAGGGTGTGCAGCTCGGCGTGGTGGCGGGAGACGACCAGGTCGTCGACGACCAGGTCGTTGTCGGCGGCGCGGCCGATGCGGACGGTGCGGGTGGTCAGCGGCCGGACGTTGGTGGGCTGCCGGAAGGTGCCCGTGCGCCCGGGCATGGACACGGCCGAGGGGCGTTCCGGTGCCGCGGCCGGGGGGCGGTCCAGCAGGATCGCGCGGGGGCCGTCGGAGGGGTTGCCGAAGCGGATGACGGTGCCGGGCCCGACGTCCCAGTGCTGGATGCGGTGGCCGTCGGTGTAGGTGCCGTTCGTGCTGTCGTCGTCCGCGAGGGTCCAGTGGTCGGCCTCGGGGTGGAACACCGCGTGGTGCCAGGAGACGCGGGCGTCGTCGATGACGATGTCGCTGAGCGGGTCGCGTCCTACGCGGTAGTCACGGCCCGGGGTCAACACGGTCGAGCCCGACTCGGTCTCCATGACGAGTACGGGTGCGGCCGGTGCGACAGAACGCTCCGCCATGCCAGGATTCTATCGATCTGCCCATATGTGTGCCCACTTGCGCCAGGGTGGGACCGTTGGGGTACCGGGGGTCAGGCGACGGGCATCACCAGTGCCGGGATGGTCCGCTGCATCCGCAGGGCGTCCACGGACTCGGCGAGCAGTTCGTATTCGGTGGTGTCGTCGCTCACGGCGATCCGGACCAGGCGACCGGCCGCCAACTCGTCGGCGACCAGCTCCTGTTGGTCGACGTCGCCGCACCAGGTGCGCAGTGCGGCCGGGACGTCGGGGACGGTGTCGGCGACCGGGACGAGCGAGCTCGGCGGGAAGTGCTCTGCCTCCGGTCGCGGGTCTAATCGCTCGGCCATCCAGGACGCCCGGTCCCGTAACCACCACAGGGCGAGGGCCAGGGTGGGCGCCCGGTAGGTACCCAGGGGCACTCCGATGCGCCGCCCGCCGCAGACGCCGTATGCGGTGACATGGCAAAGGAACTCGTCGTGCACGTAGCCTCCCCCGTGGTGCCGTGTTCGCCTGCCGGCGGACCTCGCTTCCCGTGCGGCTCGTGAGCGGTGTGTAAGGGCGTCGTCGCCCCAAGTGAAGCGCCCTCGTAGTCGAGTATGTTCACTACTGAAACACTGTCACCACGACTTTCCGGCCACTCTCCTGGCATATTCACAGCCGGTACTGGCCGAAATACGTCAGGTATAGGTCAACTCCGCCTTCGAGGCGGGCATTACCTCGGGCGTAATCGAGCTTTCCGGCCCGGGCGGGCATCGTGGCGGTACCGGGTCACCGCGACCGGGATCCCGGTTCTGAGCAGCACTTACGACCTCGTTGGAGGCTGATCCCCATGCCCGCGCACACCGATCGTTACGACAGCGCCGTCGCCCGCTACTTCGAGGCGTGGAACACCCGCGAGCCCGAGGCTCTGGCCCGGGCGGTGGCCACCGCCTGGAGCCCGCAGGGCGGCTACACCGACCCCCTGGCCGACGTCCGCGGCCACGAAGGGATCGTGGCCGTCGTCTCGGCGGCGCACGCGCGGTTCCCCGGCTTCGTCTTCCGGCTCACCGGCTCGGTCGAGGGCCATCACGACACCGCGCGCTTCTCCTGGGAGCTGGTGAGCGAGGCCGACGGCTCGGCACCCGTGGCCGGGTCCGATGTGATCACGCTGGACCCGGAGGGGCGGATCACCTCCGTCCTCGGCTTCCTGGACCGGGTGCCCGCCGAGGCGTGAGCGATGAGTTCCGCGCGTCGCGGCGGTCTGTCCCGGTGAAGGCAGGAGAGACCGCTGCGGAACGGAGCACATCATGACCACGAGCGCGCATGTGGACGCGGAGTTCACCGCCGTCCTGCGCAAGAGCCCGAGCAAGGGTGGTTGGACCTATGTCGTGTGGCCGGAGTCCGCCGAGTTCTTCGGCACCCGCGGACTGGTCAAGATCCGCGGGACGATCGACGGACATCCGTTCCGCAGTTCGTTCATGGCCCTCGGAGACGGCACCCACAAGCTTCCCGTGAAGGCCGATGTGCGCAAGGCCATCGGGAAGCAGGAGGGCGACTCCGTGACCGTTCACCTGACCGAACGGCTCACCCCTTGAGCACCGCGTCGATCCGGGCCAGCTCCTCCGCGCCGAAGTCCAGGTTGCGGGCGGCCGCGACGCTGTCCTCGATCTGCTGTGCGCTGCTGGCGCCGACGAGCGCGGAGGTCACCCGGCCGCCGCGCAGGACCCAGGCGAGGGCCAGCTGGGCCAGGGTCTGACCACGGGACTCGGCGATGTCGTCGAGGGCGCGCAGCTTGCCGACGAGATCCTCGGTGATCGCGTCGGAGTTCAGGAACGGGCTGTCGCTCGCGGCCCTCGAGCCCTCCGGGATGCCGTCGAGGTAGCGGCCGGTCAGCAGACCCTGCTCCAGCGGGGAGAAGACGATGGAGCCGACCTGGAGCTCGTCCAGGGCGTCGAGCAGGCCCTCGTCCTCGGGGCGGCGGTCGAGCATCGAGTAGCGCGGCTGGTGGATGAGCAGCGGGGTGCCCAGCTCGCGCAGGATGCGGGCGGCCTCGCGGGTCTGCTCGGCCGAGTAGTTGGAGATGCCGACGTAGAGCGCCTTGCCCTGCTGCACCGCCGAGTGCAGGGCGCCCATCGTCTCCTCGAGCGGAGTGTCCGGGTCGGGGCGGTGCGAGTAGAAGATGTCGACGTAGTCCAGGCCCATCCGCCGCAGGCTCTGGTCGAGCGAGGACAGCAGGTACTTGCGCGAGCCCCACTCGCCGTACGGGCCGGGCCACATCAGATAGCCGGCCTTGGTGGAGATGATCAGCTCGTCGCGGTACGGCGCGAAGTCCGTCTTCATGGCCTCGCCGAACGCCGTCTCGGCGGCGCCGGGCGGTGGGCCGTAGTTGTTGGCCAGGTCGAAGTGGGTGACGCCGAGATCGAAGGCGCGGCGCAGGATGGACCGCTGCGTCTCGACCGGGCGGTCCGGACCGAAGTTGTGCCACAGTCCGAGGGACAGCGCGGGGAGCTTGAGGCCGCTGCGTCCGGTGCGCCGGTAGGGCATGTCCGCGTAGCGGTCGGGGTGTGCGGTGTACAACGCGACTCCAGAGGGGTTGGCACACGAAGGACGGCTCCGAGGAACCGGCTTCCGGTCGCCCTCCACTCTGTCGCGACCTGCGCGCAGTGGTCCAACAGGTAAATCAGATGGGATTCAGCGGCTACGCTGCTCAATCATGGAACTGCGCCATCTCCAGCACTTCGTGGCGGTCGCCGAGGACCAGCACTTCACCCGGGCGGCCGAGCGCCTGCTGGTGTCCCAGTCCGGCCTGTCGGCCTCGATCCGGGCACTGGAGCGGGAGTTGCAGACCCCGCTGTTCGTGCGCACGACCCGCCGGGTGACGCTCACCCCGGCCGGCCGGGCCCTGCTGTGCGAGGCGGAGCGGATCCTGGCGCAGGTGCGGGCCGCGCACGAGGCGGTGGCCGCGGTGCAGGGTGTGCTGCGCGGGATGCTGGCACTCGGGTCCGAGCAGTGCATCGCCGGGGTGCATGTGGCGGGGCTGCTCGCGGCCTTCCGGCGGGAGCACCCGGACGTGGAGATCTGTCTGCGCCAGGCGGGCTCGGGCGCGCTCGCGGAGGAGGTCGCGGCCGGCCGACTCGACATGGCCTTCGCCGTGCGGGCCGCACAGGAGGACACCGAACAGCTGCGGGTCGTACCGCTGTACGGCGAGCCGATGACCGTCCTGTGCCATCCGAGTCACCGGCTCGCGGCCGCCGGGGCGGCGGTCACCCCGGAGGAGCTGGGCGGGGAGGTCTTCGTCGACTTCCATCCGGACTGGGGACCGCGCCGCACCACCGACGCGGTCTTCGCGGCCGCGGGCGTACGGCGGAGCGTGGCGCTGGAGGTCAACGACGTGCACAGCCTCCTGGACCTGGTGGACGAGAACCTCGGCGTCGCCGTCGTACCGCGGCACTTCCGGCACAAGCGGCCGACCCTGACCGCCCTGCCGGTGAAGGACACCGATGAGACCGTCTACGAGACGGTCGCCCTGCTGCCGCCCGCGCAGGCCACCAGCCCGGCGGCCCGGGCGCTGATGGCACTGCTGCAGACGGAAGGCGAGTGACGGGCGGTTGCGCGATGGTGGAGCCATGCATGCGAAGGACATCCTCATCGACGGGTACAACCGCATCCAGGAAGAAGTCCACGCCGCCGTCGACGGCCTCGGCCCGGACGAGCTGACCGCCCGGCCCTCCCCCGACGCCAACTCCGTCGCCTGGCTGATCTGGCATCTCACCCGGGTCCAGGACGACCACGTCGCCGACGCCTTCGACCTCGACCAGGTGTGGCTGGCACAGGACTGGCAGAAGACCTTCGGCCTCGACCTGCCACGCCACGACACCGGCTACGGCCACACCCCGGCGAAGGTCGCCAAGGTGCGCGTCGACTCCGGTGACCTGCTGACCGGCTACTACGACGCCGTGCACGCCCAGAGCCTCGGCGCGCTGCGCGAGCTGGCGGCCAGGGATCTGGAGCGGGTCGTGGACGAGCGCTGGGATCCGCCGGTCACGCTGGGCGTACGGCTGGTCAGCGTCCTGTCCGACGATCTCCAGCACGTCGGACAGGCCGCCTACGTCCGCGGGCTGCTGCCCCTGCCGTAGCCCGCGGGCCGCGTCACAGCTCGGCCGCGTACCCCGGCAGGACGACGTCCTCGATGAGGGCCGTGCGCTCGTCGAACGGGATGAACGCGCTCTTGAGGGCGTTCACCGTGACCGTGCGCAGGTCCTCGACGGTCCAGCCGGCCTCCTCGACCAGCAGGGACATCTCCCGGGTCATCGTCGTCCCGGACACCAGACGGTTGTCGGTGTTGAGGGTGACTCTGAAGCCCAGGTCCTTCAGCTCGGTGATCGGGTGCCCGGCTATCGAGGTGGCGGCGCCGGTCTGGAGGTTGGAGGTCGGGCACATCTCCAGCGCGATACGGCGGTCGCGGACCCAGCCCGCGAGCCGGCCCAGCTTGCCCTCCACGATGTCGTCGGTGATGCGCACGCCGTGGCCGATGCGCTGGGCGCCGCAGATCTGCAGGGCCTGGTGGATGCTGGACAGGCCGTCGGCCTCACCGGCGTGGATGGTGAAGGGCACGCTCTCGCGGCGCAGGTGCTCGAAGGCGTCCAGGTGGTCGGCGGCCGGGAAGCCGGCCTCGGCACCGGCGATGTCGAAGCCGACGACACCGGCGTCCCGGAAGGCGACGGCCAGGTCGGCGGCCTCGCGCACCCGGTCGAACATCCGCATGCCGCACAGCAGGGTGCCGACGCGCACCGGGGTGCCGGCGGCCGCGGCCTTCGCCATGCCGGCGGCGAGGCCCTCCTGGACGGTCTCGACGACCTCGGCGAGGGTCAGCCCGCCGGTGGTGTTCAGCTCGGGGGCGTAGCGCACCTCGCCGTAGACGACACCGTCGGCCGCGAGGTCGAGGACGTACTCCTCGGCGGTGCGCAGCAGACCCTCGCGGGTCTGCAGCACGGCGAGGGTGTGCTCGAAGGTGGCGATGTAGCGGACCAGGTCGCCGGAGTTCGCGGCGTCGAAGTACCAGGCGGCGAGCTCGTCCGGGTCGGTGGTGGGCAGGGTGTGGCCGACCGCCTCCGCCAGCTCCACCACGGTGGCGGGGCGCAGACCGCCGTCGAGGTGGTCGTGCAGGACGGCCTTGGGGAGGCGGCGGATCACATCGGCGTCTACGCGCGTAGCGGTCATGGTGCGGTCTTTCCTTGAGCGGGGCGGTTCGAAGCGGCGGGAGGGGCGTCAGGCGGCGGGCTGGAGCAAATCCCAGCGGTTGCCGTACAGGTCCTGGAAGACGGCGACCGAGCCGTAGGGCTCATGCCGGGGCTCCTCCAGGAAGGTCACGCCGGCGGCGAGCATCCGGGCATGGTCGCGGGCGAAGTCGTCGGTGTGCAGGAAGAACCCGACACGGCCGCCGGTCTGGTCACCGACCCGGGCGCGCTGCTCGTCGCCCTTGGCGCGGGCCAGCAGCATCCCGGTGCCCTGGTCGCCGGGCCGGACGACGACCCAGCGGGAGCCGTCCGGGCGCGGGCTGTCCTCGACGAGCCGGAAGCCGAGGGCTTCGGTGTAGAAGCGGATCGCCTCGTCGTAGTCGTCGACGACGAGGGTGACCAGGGCGACGTGTCTCATCGGGGCCTTCCGGGGCAGTCGGTTGACCGGAGAGGTTATACGTAAAACCTCTCCGGCGCCAGTCACGACCGGGACCACGGTCCTACGCCTGCGGCCCGAGGTGCGAAAGACGGTCGGCGACTAGCGTTCCGGCCATGACGATCACGGAAGTGCCACGCAGCCCCGAGCACCGCAAGCGGGACGTGCTGGACCGGCTGGAGCGGGAGACCGACGTCTGGGTGGCCTCGGCGGACGCCGACGGGGTGCCGTGTCTGGTCGCGCTGTGGTTCGTCTGGGACGGCGAGGCCCTCTGGCTGGCCACCCGCCCCGGCAACCCCACGGGCCGCAACCTCCGCGCCGGCCGCCGGACCCGGCTGGCCTTCGGGGACACGCGCGACGTCGTCCTCATCGACGGCGACGTGGAGACCTACGGCAGCGACGAGGTGCCGCCCGCGGCGGCTGAGGCGTTCCGGGCGAAGACCGGCTGGGACCCACGCGGCGACTCGGCGACGTACGCCTACTACCGGGTGCGTCCGCGTGCGGTGCAGGCCTGGCACGAGCAGCGCGAACTACCCCAGCGCCATCTCATGCGGGACGGAATCTGGCTTGTCTGAACAACTTCCATACGTACGCCCCTTCGCCATCCGATTCCCGCACGACTGTTACCTAGGAGTAATCCCTGATGGTTTGATGTGCGGCGCCACTCAACCCCCTTCACCCACAGGGAGATCCAGTGACGCTCTTCGCACATCGTCGTGCACATGGCTCGGCCGTGCTCGCGCTCTCGCTCGCCACCGCAGGCTTGGCGGGCGCAACGCCCGGCGCGTCGGCCGCCGAGCAGACGCCGCCGCTCAAGGTGCTGTCGTACAACGTCTTCCTGTTCAGCAAGGCCCTCTACCCGAACTGGGGTCAGGACCACCGGGCCACCGAGATCTCCAGGGCGCCGTTCGTACAGGGCAATGACGTCATCGTGTTCCAGGAGGCGTTCGACAACTCCTCCTCGGACGCGCTGAAGAGCTCCCTCGCCGACCGCTACCCGTACCAGACGCCGGTCGTCGGACGCACCAGGAGCGGCTGGGACGCCACCGGCGGCGCGTACTCGGCGACGACGCCCGAGGACGGCGGGGTCACGGTCCTGAGCAAGTGGCCCGTCGTGCGCAAGGAGCAGTGGGTCTACAAGGACGCGTGCGGGGCGGACTGGTGGTCCAACAAGGGCTTCGCGTATGTGGTGCTGAACGTGAACGGCACCAAGGTGCACGTCGTCGGCACGCACGCCCAGTCGACGGACCCGGGCTGCGACGCGGGCGAGGCGGCCGCCATGCGCAGCCGTCAGTTCAAGACGATCGACGCGTTCCTGGACGCCAAGAACATCCCGGCGGGCGAGCAGGTGCTGCTCGCCGGTGACCTGAACGTCGACTCGCGTACGCCGGAGTACGCCTCGATGCTCGCCGACGGCGGGCTGGTGGGAGCCGACGCGCGCACCGGGCACCCGTACTCCTTCGACACGCAGGACAACTCCATCGCCCGCGACCGCTACCCCGACGACCCGCGCGAGGACCTGGACCACGTCCTGCACCGCGCGGGTCACGCCCGACCCACGGCCTGGAAGAACGAGGTCGTCAAGGAGCAGAGCGCGCCCTGGACGGTGACCAGCTGGGGCACCGACTACACGTACACGAACCTCTCGGACCACTACCCGGTCACTGGGTACGCGGGCTGAGCGCAGCCGATACGGTCCGGCTCAACCGGCGTGCTCTCGCGCCGCGTTGAGCCGGGCCAGCTCGTCGTCGGTGAGGCGCAGGGCGCCGGCGGCCACGTTCTCGGCCAGGTGCTCGGGATTGCCGGTGCCGGGGATGGCGAGAACGTGCGGGCCCTGATGCAGGGTCCAGGCGATGCGTACCTGGGCGGGGCTCGCGCGGTGCGCCCGGGCCACGGCGAGCACCTCGTCGTCGTGCAGGGCGGTCGCGCCCTGCTCCCCCGCCTCCCCGGCCACGGCGTAGAACGGCACGAAGGCGATGCCCTGCTCGCCGCACAGGCGCAGGAGTTCGTCGGCCTCGGGGTCGGGCCGGTCGAGCGCGTACCGGTTCTGCACGGACACCACGGGCGCGATGGCCTGCGCCTCGGCGAGGTGCCGTGGCTCCACGGACGAGATGCCGAGGTGCCGGATCAGGCCGGCCTCACGCAGCTCGGCCAGCGCGCCGAAGTGCTCGGCGATGGAGTCCTGCCGCATGCGGCGCAGGTAGACGACGTCCAGGTGGTCGCGGCCGAGCTGGCGCAGGTTCTCCTCGACGTGGCCGCGCAGTCGGTCGGGGCGGGCCGAGGTGCCCCAGTCGCCGTGGTAGTCGCGGAAGGGGCCGACCTTGGTGGCGATGACCAGGTCGTCGGGGTACGGCGCCAGCGCGGTGTTGATCAGTTCGTTGGCGGAGCGGAGGGCGGAGAAGTAGAAGGCGGCGGTGTCGATGTGGTCGACGCCCAGCTCGACCGCCTTGCGCAGTACGGCGATCGAGCGTGACCGGTCGCTCGGCGTCCCGTGGTGGAAGGCGGCGCTGCCCGTGAGCCGCATCGCGCCGAAGCCGACGCGGCTGACGGACAGGTCGCCGAGTTTCCAGGTGCCCGCGGCGTCCGCGGTGATCGTTTCGGAGGTCATCGGCGGAGTTTCGCACACACGGGCGGGCGGACAGGGGCTTCAGCAGTAGAGGTTGCCGCCGGGGGCGACACCGAGGACCGAGGTGAACCGCTGGTAGGCGTCGACGCGGCTCTGTACCTGGGCCGGGTTCTTGCCGTCGCATTCCAGTGAGCCGTTGATCGAGCGGATGGTCTGGCCGAAGCCGGCCTGGTTGACCATGGCGTTGTGGGGGGTCATGGTGCCGGGGCCGGTCTGCGTGTTCCAGTACCACAGGCCGGTCTTCCAGGCGACGGCCGACTCGTTCTGCACCCGCCAGGGGTTGTTGAGCAGGTCGATGCCGAGGGCGTCGCCGGCGGCCTTGTAGTTGAAGTTCCAGCTGAGCTGGATGGGGCCGCGGCCGTAGTAGGCGTCCTGGCCCGCGGGGCAGCCGTAGGGCTGGTTGCGGTCGCAGTAGTGGGGGTAGTTGGCGGTGTTCTGCTCGACGATGTGGACCAGTCCGCCGGTCTCGTGGTTGACGTTGGCGAGGAAGGCGGCGGCCTCCTGCTTCTTGACGGTGTCGCTGCCGGTGTTGGCGAAGCCGGGGTAGGCGCTCAGCGCGGCGGTCAGGCCGCTGTAGGTGTAGAAGGGGTTCCGGTTCGGGAACATCTGGTTGAACTGGGCCTCGCTCACCACGAACCCGGCGGCGGACGCGCTCGGGGCGGGCTGGAGGAGCAGCGCGGCGCTTCCCAGGGCGAGCGAGGAGACGAGTGCTGCGGTACGGCGCCTCTTCACAGGATCAACTCCTTTGCGGAGCACGGCCGCACCCGGACAAGGGCAGGGGAGATCAGCACCTTGTGCGCACGCACCGACGGAGTCGGTCACGGCGTGGGGGCGGCCGTGGTGGGGGGTGTGGGGACACACTCAACCGCGTTGGTCTGTACCAGTCAAGGGTGTAGACCAGTCAACCCGCCCCACCGCTCCGGGAGTCGGGGAAACGCCGCCTCGGCAGGACCGTCACCCTCAGGCCTGGATGAGCTCCCGGCGTCGGCGTTCGAGATAGCCGCTCTCCGCCGGGTTCCGCGAGAGCGCGAGGGCGGCGTCGTACGCCCGCACGGCCTCCATGGTCCGGCCCAGACGGCGCAGCAGGTCCGCGCGGACGGCGTGGAAGACGTGGTAGCCGTCGAGTTCCAGCGCGTCCACGAGGTCGAGGGCCTGGGCGGGGCCTTCGGTCTCGGCCACGGCGACGGCCCGGTTCAGGGCCACGACCGGGCTGGGGGCGACGGTCATGAGGTGGTCGTAGAGCTGCCGGATCTGATCCCAGTCCGTGGCCCGCGGGTCCGGTGCGTCGCTGTGCACGGCCTGGATGGCGGCCTGGAGTTGGTACGGCCCCGGCCTGCCCCGGCGCAGACAGCGGCGCACGAGCGTCTGCCCCTCGGCGATCGACTCGCGGTCCCAGCGCGCACGGTCCTGCTCCGGCAGCGGCACGAGCGCGCCGTGCTCGTCCTGCCGCGCGGACCGGCGGGACTCGACGAGGAGCATCAGCGCTAGCAGTCCGGTGACCTCGGGCTCGTCCGGCATGAGTTCGGCCAGCAGCCGGCCGAGCCGTACGGCCTCCGCGCACAGGTCCGCCGCTCCCTCGTACCCCTGGTTGAAGATCAGGTAGACGACGGCCAGCACTCCCGTGAGCCGGTCCAGCAGGTCGGCGTCCCGGGGCACGCGATACGGGATTCCGGCGTTGCGGATCTTCGCCTTCGCCCGCACCAGGCGCTGGGCCATGGTCGGCTCCGGCACCAGGAAGGCCCGCGCGATCTGGGCCGTGGTGAGCCCGCCGAGCAGGCGCAGGGTGAGGGCGACCCGCGCCTGGGCGGAGAGGGCCGGGTGGCAGCAGGTGAAGATGAGCCGGAGCCGTTCGTCGCGCACGGGGCCCTCCTCGGGCGGTGCGTCGGGGGCGTGCAACAGGGCCGCCTGGGCGTGGCGTTCGTCCCGGCCGGCCTCGCGGCGCAGCCGGTCGATGGCGCGGTTGCGGGCGGTGGTGATGATCCAGCCTGCCGGGCTCGGCGGCACACCGGTCCGCGGCCAGCGCCGCAGCGCCGTGGTGAACGCGTCCTGGACCGCTTCCTCGGCGAGGTCGATGTCGCCGAGGAAGCGGACGAGGACGGCGACCGCGCGGCCGTACTCCGCGCGGAAGACGGCCTCGACGTCCGGGGCGTCCATCAGTCGTCGGCTTCGCCCATGAACGGGCGCACCTCGATCGGCAGGGTGGTCGCCAGGGCCAGCCTGCGGCCCCATCCGAGGGCCGCGTCCAGGTCGGGCGCCTTGATGAGGCTGATGCCGCCGAGCATCTCCTTGCCCTCGGCGTACGGTCCGTCGGTGACCAGGACGTCGCCGTCGCGGGGCCGCAGCACGGTGGAGGACTCCGGGCCGTGCAGTCCCCCGGCGAACACCCAGGCGCCCGCCTCGCGCAGCTCCCGGTTGAGGACGTCGAGGTTCTTCTCGATCTCGCCGAGGACCTCCGGGGCGGGCGGCTCCCCGACCGGCTGCATCACGTTGAGCAGGTAGTACTTCATCACGGCCTCCTCGGGCCTCGTGGTGGTCTCTCACCTCCTACACGAACGGCCCGGCCCTGGATCGACACCCGTACGCGGGTGCCGGGAGAAATTTCCGGAGAGTTCCTCCGCTTACATCGTCATGAACCCGTCGACCTCTACACATAAGGAAGAAATAAGCGCAGAATGACCGTAGGCGCGCTTACCGCATACCGCACCAGACGCGGTCAGGCCTGCGAGTCAAAGGAGACGAGTCATGGCCAACGTGCAGCCCACCAGAGGTGACATAACCGCCCACCCCGATGTAACCGAAATGCGGGACCGCTACGCCCGCATGCTCGGCGGTCGTGATGTGACGCTGCTGGACGGACCGGTGTTCCTGCTCGGTCTGTACTGCGCGGTGTCCCCCTGGATACTCCACTACACGACGAGCCAGCCCCCGCTCGTGACGCACAACCTGGTCGTGGGAATCGCGATCGGGCTGCTGGCCCTCGGATTCACCCGGGCTCCGGAACGCATGTACGGCCTGAGCTGGGCCTGCTCCGCGATCGGCGTCTGGATGATCATCGCGCCGTGGGTCGTCGGGGACAGCCCGGACGCGGGCGTCGTGGTGAACAACATCATCATCGGCGCGCTTGCCGTGATCCTGGGGCTGATGTGCGCCGGAACGGCGGCGAGGAGCACCTCGAGGCCGTAGCGGCGACCGGAGAGGAGCGCACGAAGGCCGGTCCGCACCCGCGGACCGGCCTTTCCCCCGCCCACACCTCGGCGGGGCCGTTCAGCGGGCCGGCATCAGCCACGGCTCCTGGGGCAGCACATGACCGGTCTCCAGGAGCGACTTGAGGTTGGACAGCACCGCGGGCCACCCGGACGACACGTCGGCGCGCTCGCTCTCGTCCGCCAGGTCCTCGTGTGTCACGGTGAGCCGGACGATATCGGCGTGCCGCTGGATGTCGAAGGTGACCCGGGAGTACTTGTCCTCCTGCCCCTCCTCGTCCGGCGCCGCCCAGGTGGTGACCAGACGCGTGGGGCGCTCGCTCTCCACGACGGTGCCGACCACGTCGGCGATGCCCGAGCCGTCCGTACGGACGTGTTCCCAGCGGGAGCCGGGCCGCCAGTCCGAGACGTTGCGGTGGCCCCAGTAGGCGGCGGTCAGGTCGGCGTCGGTGAGGGCGTCCCAGACCTTCTCGGGGGTGCTCTCGATGTAGGTGACGTAGACGAATGCGGGCTTGTCGGTCATGGCTTCCTCGGCTCGTCGTTTCACGGCCCCGAGCACACGCAGGCGCGGGCGCTCGAACTTGTCGATCCACCGCTCCTGGATCTCGTGGAGCGGGACCGGATTGAGGTAGTGCAGCTTCTCCCGCCCCCGCCGCACCGTGCTGACCAGGTTGGCGGCCTCCAGGACCCCCAGATGCTGGGTCACCGACTGACGCGCCATGTCGATACGCGCGCACAGCTCCCCCAGCGTCTGCCCGTTGTCCTCGTGCAGCCGGTCCAGGAGCCGTCTGCGCGTCTCGTCGGACAGCGCCTTGAAGACCTTGTCCATCGCGGGGTCGCCACTGTCTGATCGCACACTCAACGTTATGCAGGTAATTACCTGCATGTCAACGGCAGCGATTTGCGATTTATCCACTTTGAGCTGCACACGAAGAATGACTGTTGCACGGCCTATCGGTGCTCTTGATGGACGGTCCGTAGCTTCGAACACGTCGGAACGAACCCCACCGAAGGAACCACCCCCTGACCCAGCAAGCCGAGGCCAAGCGCATGTACGTGACGACGGTGAAGCTCGCGGACCAGGTCAGCCGGGCCGAGGGCGTGCAGTACGGGACCCTCTACACCCAGGGCGCGCCCACACAGGCCCAGCACAACGGACTGCACGTCACCCTCCGGCCGAACGGCGAGGTCACCTCCTGGATCGAGCGGGCGAAGCCCGAGCCCAAGGCCAAGCCGGCCGTCGAGCGCGTCCTGATCGGCACGGCGACGCTGGCGGACGGGTCGACGACGGCGAAGATCCACCGGCTCGCGGACGACCACTACGAGGCCGACGTCTTCGCCAACGGCACCCGGCTCGACACCCTCGTCGCCGCCGGCCACCCCGCGTACGGCGAGCACAACGGCCTGCGCGTCGCCCTCCACCCGGACGGCGAACTGACCTCCTGGGTCGACCCCACCCCGATGCCCTGACGCCGGCCGCCCGTCACGCGCGCACGGCGTCAGCTCAGGAACACCCCCAGCTCACGCCGGTGTTCAGCGGTCCACGCGTAGGCGTCGCGCACCTCGTCCACGGCTCCCCGGTCCCGCAGTCCCACCATGGCCGGCTCGCCCCGCGCGGCGCCCCCCTCGATGCCCCGCCGGCAGCGGTCCTGCCACCACAGGATCGCGTCGACGATCCCCTCGCCGCCGTACGGCCCGTACGCGTCGCAGATGAGCGCGATGCGCCGCGCCGTCTCGGACACCCGGGTGACGCCGGGCCCGAGGTCCAGGTACTGCCAGCACACATGGGCGAGGTCATGGATGCGCTCGCCGGGCGCGGCGAGGTCCCAGTCGACGAAGGCGGTCGGCCACCAGTCGGCGCCCTCCACCGTGTACACCGTGTTCTTGGGCGCGAGATCGTTGTGGCACACGACGTCCCGGTCGCCGGCCAGCGGTGTTCCGTGCGTCATGTCGTGGACGGCGCGGACGAGTCGGGCCACCCGCACCAGCGCCGCGTCCGTGCCCGCCGCGGCCCGCTCCCGCGCCGTGACGGCCGCCCGCCCCTCCAGGTAGCCCAGCACCTCCCGCCCCTGCTCGTCCGTCCCGATGTAGCGCGGGGCCCCCTCCCACCCCCGTGACTCGAAGAGCGCGAGCAACTCCCGCACATACTCCGACCGTTCGGACGGTCTGCGCCGCACGGTCGTCCCGACCCGCACCACCTTGCCGACGGCTCCACCGCCGAGTACCTGCTCGGCCATCCGCACCTCCACTGATCGACGGGCGCCGAAACCACTCGCCAAGCATGCCCGTACCCGGGCACGCTGCCCGTATGGATCAGGCGGAGGCACTGCTCATCGGGGGACGGGCCGGGGTCGGCAAGACGACGGTCGGCTGGGAGGTCTCGGCACGGCTGCGGGCCGCGCGGGTGGCGCACGCGGTGATCGACGGCGACTTCATGGGCGCCGTCCATCCGGCACCGCCCGGCGACGCGCACCGGGCCGACATCACGGCACGGAACCTGGCCGCCATGTGGGGAAATTACGCGGGGCTCGGATACCGGCGCCTCGTCTACACGAACACCGCGAGCGTGCTCGACACGTCCGCGCCCGTCTTCCGCGCGGCCATGGGTGACGACGTGCGGCTGGTACGGGTCCTGCTGACCGCCACCGACGCGACGGCCGAACAGCGGCTCGCCGGGCGCGAGCTCGGCTCCGAGCTGGAGCACGAGATGCACAGCAGTGCGCGCAAGGCGCGTCTCCTGGACGAACACGCGCCCGCCGACGTGCTGCGCGTGGTGACCGACGGCCGTACCGTGATCGACATCGCCGCGCAGGTCGTGGCCGCCACCGGATGGGTCGTGGACGGCTCCGCGACGGCGACCGGCCCGGTGTCGACCGCCGGTTGAAGCGGAACGGACTGTCCCTGTCTCCACGGGGAACCCGGACTGCCGCGGGGACAGGAGGAAGAGGGTCGAAATGGAGATCTCGGGCATCATCAGCGCCATTGTGATCGGCATCGTCATCGGTGTGCTCGGACGACTCGTGATTCCGGGCCGTCAGCGCATCGGCGTCCTGTGGACGATCCTCGTCGGCATCGTGGCCGCGCTGCTCGGCTCGGCGATCGCGGCCGGCTTCGACGTGGCGGACACCGACGGTGTCGACTGGGTCGAGTGGCTCATCCAGATCGGCCTCGCCGCACTGGGCGTCGCCGCACTGGACCGGGCGAGGGCGCGCCGCTGACGATCAGGTGAGTGCCCCGGCGGCCCGCATCGCGGCGAGGCCGTCGCGGGCCGCCGGGTGGACGGGCGTCCAGCCGAGTTCGCGTTCCGCCTTCGCGGTGGACACGCGCAGCGTCGTCGACATCATCGTGTGCGCGTATGACATGGGCCGCATCAGCCACAGCGGCACGGTCATCGGCTTCGGCAGCCCGAACCCCTCGGCCACGCACCGCACATGTGCCCCGAACCCCAGCGGAGCCCGGTCGGCGATGTTGTACGCCTGGCCGGGGCGCCCTCGTTCGACGGCGGCGACCACCGCGCGGGCGGCGTCGGTGAGCTCGATCCAGGGCAGCACCCGGCCGTGGTCGGCGGGGACGGGCAGTTGCCGCTTGCGCAGCATCGACAGGAGGGCGTCGGTGCCGCCCGGGCCGTAGAACAGACCGAAGCGGAGCGCGATGCCCTCCAGGCCCGAGGCGCCGAAAGTGAGTTGCTCCTTGATGCGCATCGCCGCGATGTGGGCCTCCAGCTCCGGGGAGCGGCCGCGCGGGCCGAAGGGGCCGTCCTCGTCGATCACCTGGTCGCCGTGGTCGCCGTAGCCGTATCCGAAGACCATCGACTCCGACACGAGGCGCCGGGCGCCGGTGGCCCGTGCGGCCTCGATCAGGTGGACGGTTCCGTCGGTGCGCAGCGCGTTGGTGGCGTGCATGTCGCGGTGGCGCATGGGCGACTTGCGCAGGGCGGTCGCGGCGTGGATCACGGTGTCGAAGCGGTGGCCGTCGACGGCGCGCAGGAGGGCGTCGCGGTCCAACAGGTCGGCCTGGATGTCGTTGCGCGGGCCACGGCCGAGCCCGGTGACCTCGTGGCCCGCCTCGGTCAGGGCGCGGGTGATGTGCCGGCCGAGGACACCGCCGGCGCCCGCGAGGAGGACGGTCCGGCTGCGGCCGCTGTCGTCTGTGTGGTTCGTCGTCATGCGAGTGCGACGAGCGGGCCGGGCCCGGATGTGACATCCCGGCCGCACCGGCACGGGCCACCGTCCCGCGAGCAGCCCCTCGTACCAGGTCACGGTGGCGTCGACCGTCTCCACCAGTGGGGTGGGCGTGGCGCCGAAGGCCTGCTCGAAGGCCGAGGAGTCCATGATCTGGGGCTCGGTGTGCTGGTAGAACATCTCGGCGTACTCGGCCATGAACCGCTCGTCGAACGGGCCGAAGGGCCGGGGCTCGGGAAGGACCACGACGTTCAGCGCCTTCCCGACCCGCTTCTCGATCATCCGGTGGATCTCGCGGGTGCTGACGGCGGGCGCGGTCGGCAGATGCCAGACCCGTCCGTCACCCTCCGGGCGCTCGCCGAGGGTGGCGAGCCCCGCGGCCACGTCCTCGATGTTGGTGTAGCTGTGCGGCAGGTCGATGTCACCGAGCCCCAGCACCTCCGTGCCGGTGAGCGCGCCCGGGAAGACGGCCCCGCCGAGGGAGGAGTTGAGCACGCCGGGTCCGACGAAGTCGGCGGAGCGGGCGAGGACCACCCGGGCACGGCCGGCACGGTGTGCCGCTAGGTACTTCTCGTCCAGTTCGGCACGCATCCGCCCCTTGCGGCTGGTCGCGTTCCACGGGGAGTCCTCGGTCATCACCGCGCCCCCGGTCTCGCCGTACGGGTAGAGCGTGTCGAGTACGACCAGCCGCGCCCCGGCGGCCTCCACGGCGCCGAGGATCGCGTCCTGAACGCGGGGCATCACCTCGACCTGGAGGTGATAGCCGACGTTGACGGCGTGATACACGACGGCGGCTCCGGCCATGGCCGCTCCCGCGCCCTCCGCCGTGCTCACGTCGGCGGCGACCCGCTCCACCCCGTCGATCGCGGGCCCTTCGCCCTTGCGGTCGACGAGGCGCACGGGGTGGCCGCGGCGCACGAGTTCCCGGGCGAGGGCGGTTCCGGCGGGACCGGAGCCGAGTACGGCGTGCAGGGAGCGGGGGGCGTTGGCGGTGGCGCTCATGACGGCCTCATCTCTAGGTCGGTTACTGACTATCACTTATGTTAGATACAGTAACTCTTTCGATAGGTCATAGCAAGAGTGGGGCAGCCGGGCTCTCGTTAAGGTGTGTCGCGATACCGAGGAGGAGCCGTCGTGACCAGCAGTGCGCAGACCCCGCGAGCGCGTTACCGCGAGCAGACCCGGGCGGAGATCAAGGAGATCGCGCTCCGGCAACTGGCCGAGGGCGGCACGGAGGGGGTGGCCCTCACCCGGATCGCCAAGGAGGTGGGGCTCTCGGGGCCCGCCCTCTACCGCTACTTCGACTCCCGCGACGCGCTGCTGACGGATCTCATCCGCGACGCGTACGCCGACCTGGCGGCGGCCGTCTCGGCGGCGGCCGGCGCGCTGGCGCCGGACACGTCACCGCGAGCGCGGCTGCGGTCCCTCGCGGCGGCGTGCCGGGGCTGGGCCGTCGAGCAGCCGCACCGGTACCTGCTCATCGAGGGCACGCCGGTGCCCGGCTACGACGCACCCCCGGACACGGTCGACAGCGCGCGGGCGGTGCTCGGGCCGTTCCTGCCGGCGTTCGACGGAGCCGAGCCGTCTGGGGCCGTGCGGCCCGTGGTGGAGCAGATGACGGCCTGGGCGGAACGGGACGCGGCCGTCGCGCAGTGGGCGCGCGGGGAGGTGTCGGCGCGGTCGGAAGGGGTCGCGCTGGCCGGGGCGGTGCTCGCCTGGTCCCATATGCACGGGGCGATCGGGCTGGAGGTGTCGGGCCAGTTCGAGGGCATGGGCCATGACGGGAGCACGCTGCTCACGGCCCAGATCGACTCGCTGGCGGACGCGTTCGGGCTCGGCTGAGGGCGGGCCGGTCCGCCAGGGGCTGCACCCGGGACTCGTCCCTACGGCGTGTACACGTAAGGCGTGGTGGTGGTCAGCGGTTCGAAGCCGAGCCGTTCGAGGATGGGCCGGCTCGCGCTCATGGCGTCGACCTGGAGATACCGGTAGCCACGCGCCGCGGCGGCCCGGGCGCGGTGGGCGACCAGCGCACGGTAGATGCCCCGGCCGCGCCAGCCCTCGACGGTCCCGCCGCCCCACAGCCCGGCGAACCGCGTGCCCGGCACGAGCTCCATCCGGGCGGCGCTGACCGGAGTGTCTCCGGCCAGGGCGACGACCGCGACCACGGTGTCCGCGTCGGCCGTGAGCTGGGCGAGCAACTGATGCCGGAGCCGGGAGCCGTCGGTGCCGAAGGCCTTCTCGTGCACCTCGGCGACGAGGTCGACGCCGGCCCGGTCGGTCACGGGGACGATGCGGATGCCGTCCGGCGGCTCGGCGTCCAGGTTCAGGTCGGCGGCCTCGCCGATCATCAGCGTCTCCTCGGGCTGGGGCGTGAAGCCCGCGCCCCTGAGCCGCCGTCCGAGGTCCACGGGGAGGTCGTGGCCGTAGAGCTTCCACTCGAACGCGAGCCCGAGCCCGCAGAAGTGGGCGATCTGTTCGGCGATCGCCGCGTCGGCGCCGGCCTCGTCCCGGTCGGACCAGACGACGCCGTTCCAGCCGTGCGCGGACGACACCTGGCGGACGACCCCGCCCACCCGCTCGACCAGCGCGTCGGGGCCGTCCGGCCGCGCGCCTTCCCGTAGATCCCGGTCGAAGAGGGCGAGCACCCCGGCATGATCCATGGGATCACTCCAGCACCGCGCCGCCGCCGGAGCAAGGCCTTTACGGCCCGGCCGCATCTTCCCGGCCGTCCGGGCGTGCGTCGGCGAGCATGGGCCGCGCACGGAGAATCGCGCCGCCGAAAGGGCCGTACACCATGGTCGTGAAGGACATCGAACTGCCGCACCTGCGCCGCTGCGTCGCGCTCGCGACCGAGGCGCTGGAGGCCGGGGACGAGCCGTTCGGCTCGGTTCTGGTGGGGGCGGACGGCGAGGCGCTCGCCGAGGACCACAACCGGGTGGCCTCCGGCGACCGCACCCGGCACCCGGAGTTCGAGCTGGCACGCTGGTCCGCCGCCCATATGTCGCCCGAGGAGCGGGCCGCCGCGACGGTGTACACCTCCGGCGAGCACTGCCCGATGTGCGCGGCCGCGCACGCGTGGGTGGGCCTGGGACGCATCGTGTACGTCACCTCGTCGCAGCAACTGAGCGGCTGGCTTGCCGAGTTGGGCGTGCCCGCGCCACCGGTACGGACCCTGCCGATCCAGGAGGTCGCGCCGGGCGTGACCGTGGAGGGCCCGGTGCCCGAGCTGACGGCGGACGTCCGCGCACTGCACTTCCGCTTCCACCGGCGCACGGGCTGACGCGCGGCCGCCTGACCGCCCGGACCTCGCTAGCCCAGCTCCAGCGTGGCCACGCCGAAGACGCGCTCCTGCGCGTACGGCCGCACCGGCCCCGTGTACATGCGGGCGGTCTCGAAGGAGGGCGTGAAGCCGGCCTCCTCGGCGAGGGCGACGCCCGCCGGGTTGTTCTCGGGCACGTCGATCGCCACCGCGCGGCCGGCCGCCTCGGCGGTCAGGGCGGTGAAGACGGCCCGCGCGTCCTCGGGGGTGTCCGCGAAGAGCGGGCCGATGCGCGGGCAGTCGTGGCCCGGGCGGATCACGCCGTAGCCGGTGACGCGATCGCCGGTGCGGCGGACGACGGCCCGGTGACCGGGGCCGGTGAGCCAGTGCGCGAGGAAGCGGGGGCGGTCGGCGGGCGTGCAGGCGCCGTCGTAGGCGGTGATGTCCTCGACGTCCTCGGGGCGAACGGCCCGCACGTCCGCCGGGGCGGGGACGGCGGGTGCGGTTCCGGTGTACCGGAAGGTGCGGTGGGCGAACTCGAAGCCGGAGCGGCGGTAGTTGTCCTGCTGGGCGACGACTCCGTCGAGGCCCACCGTACGGTTCTCCGCGTGCGCCAGCGCGGTCTTCCAGGTGGCGCGGCCGTAGCCGCGGCCGCGCAGGTCGGGGCGGACCAGGTACCAGCCGAGGAACGCGTAGTCGGACCCGTAGTTGACCACGGAGATCGCCGAGACGGGTTCGCCGTCGATCCGGCCGAGGAAGAAGCCCTCGGGGTCCTGGGCGAAAAAGGCCGCGCTGTCCGCGAGTCCCGGGTTCCAGCCCTCGTCGACGGCCCATCCCCGGACGACCGGCCAGTCGTCGAGGCCGGCCTGCGTGATGACGAGGTCTTCGGGGGCCGATGCGGCCATGAACGCGCTCCGTTCCGTCGGGGGTGCGCGCGGGTGATCCACCGCGCACGCAGCATCCTCGCGGATCACGCGGGAGGGCGTCACGGCATGATCAAGCCGTTGCCGCGCCCCGCGGGTGACGCGCCGGACGGATGTTCACACGGTGCCGTACCGCGTCGTACGACAGTCGTACGGCAAAGGCCCCACCGTCGTCTGCCGGTGGGGCCTGCCGTACCGCGTGCGCGACGCGGGTCAGCGCACCGCCTTGGGGCGGAAGCGGCGGTACAGGACGACCCCGCCCAGGGCGAGAGCGGCGGCGCCCGCCACGGTGGGGAGGGTCTGGTCCGCTCCGGTGTGGGCGAGGGCGGCCCTGGGCCCGTGCGGCACGTGCGCGGGCGGCACCGGCCGCGGGTGCCGGGCCCGCGGTGCGGACGGCTTCGGATCGGGCCGCGTGGTGGCGGGGGGCTGCTTGCCGGGGCCGTTCACCGACTCGTTGCCGATCGCCGCGTTGCCGACGCCGACGACGTTGACGCTGTTGCCGCTGACGTTCACCGGGAGGTGCACCGGGAGCTGCACGACATTGCCGGACCCGACGCCGGGCGAATCCTTTCCGCTCCCGTCGGCCGACGCCCCGCCGTCCGACGCGCCGCCCGGCTTGGCCTCACCGTCCTCGTTGGCGCACTTGTTACCGACGGCGGGGTTCAGCAGCCCCACCACGTTCACGGTGTTCCCGCACACGTTCACCGGGACGTGCGCCGGGAGCTGGACGGTGTTGCCGGAGAGCACGCCGGGCGAGTCGGCCGCGGCGCCGTCCGCCGCGGAGTCGGCGTACGCGGGCATCGTCACGGCCATCGCGCCCGAGGCGGCAGCAATGGCGATCACACCGTTTCGGGTAACCCGTCTCATAGGTTCCCTGCCTTCCAGACATGGTCGCGGGCACTCGCCCGCATCGGATAAAACGCAGGTGAACCATTCGAGTTATGGCTTATCGGCCTTTCACCCCATCGAGTGGCACGCTTGTCGAACTAGTGGCAAAAACGCCCGATAGGAACACAAGGGGCGCAGGATACGGCCGCTTCGCCGGTCCCGCACGTCCGGAGGCGTGCCTTCCGGGGCCCGCCTATCGTGATCGAGGACGCCGATTCCCGGTCCCGCGACGGGCGTCCTGGAGGCATCCATGCTGGCCAAGCTGTCAACGCGGCCCATGCTGCGGCGCTGCGCGGTCACCGGCGCGGTCGGTCTCGCCCTGCTCGGCACGGCCCTGCCGGCCGGCACGGACAGCCCGGAGGCCGACCTGACCCGCTTCTACCGGCAGAAGATCACCTGGGCCAGGTGCCCGGGCGAGGGCCTGCCGAAGGATCTCCAGTGCGGCAAGGTCACCGTCCCCCTCGACTACGCCCACCCACGCGCCGGCACCCTCGACCTGGCGCTCGCCCGCTACCGGGCGACCGGCGACAAGCGGGGCTCGGTGCTGCTGAACTTCGGCGGGCCGGGCGGCCCCGGCGTCCCCGAGTTCATGACCGGCGCCAAGGACTTCATGGAGCTGACGGACAACTACGACATCGTGACCTTCGATCCGCGCGGCGTCGGCAGGTCCTCGCCGGTCAGCTGCGGGGACGGAAAGGAGGACATCGAGATCCCGGACGACAGCACCGAACTCGGCCGCGACCCGCAGTCCGTCCTGAAGCGGTTGCGCAAGGCGGCCGCGACCTGTGCCCGCCACTCCGGCCCCGTGCTGCCCCACATAGGCACCGTCAACGCCTCGCGCGACATGGACGTGATGCGCCAGGCCCTCGGCGACGACAAGCTCAACTACCTGGGTTTCTCGTACGGGACGCGGCTGGGCGCGGTGTACGCGGCCCAGTTCCCCGAGAAGGTCGGCCGGTTGGTGCTCGACGGCGTGGACACCCTGACCGAGCCGCTGACCGAGCAGGGCGTGGCGGGCGCGCGGGGACAGCAGAAGGCGCTGGACGAGTTCATCGACTGGTGCGTGAAGGACATCGCCTGTCCGTTCGGACAGGATGCTCGCGAGGCCCGCAAGCAGGTGGTACGGCTCGTCGACTCGCTGGACGCGGATCCCGTGCCGTCGGCGTTCGGCGAGCCCTTCACCGGGCAGGACCTGGTCGGCGCCCTGGGACAGGCGCTCTACAGCGAGGAGTTGTGGCCGTCCCTGGAGCGCGCCCTGGCCTCGCTGGTGGAGGACGGCGACACGCACGCCATCGAGACGTTCACGGGCGGCGGTGCGGCGCCCGCGCGCCGCGAGGAGACCGACGAGCCGCACGACGGCGGGCTGGTGGACGAGGAGGACGTCCCCCTCGACAACATGCCCGCCGCGCTGATGGCGATCAACTGCGCGGACGACCCCGACCGCCCCACCGGCCGGCAGATCATCGACGACCTCGACCGGCTGCGCGCCGAGTACGACCAGGCGTCGCCGGTCTTCGGCCCGTACCGGCTCAGCGGGGTGCTGATGTGCTACGGCCGCCCCAGGGGCACGGACTTCATACGCGACGAGGTCAAGGACGTGGCCACGCCGAAGATGCTTCTCGTGGGCACCCGGGGCGACCCGGCGACGCCGTACCGCTGGACCGTGGAGACGGCCGGCCGCCTCGGCTCCTCGGCCGTGGTCCTGGACAACAAGGGCAGCGGGCACACCGGGTACTCCTCCTCCAAGTGCGTGCACGGCAAGGTCGACACCTTCCTGCTGTACGGCACGCTGCCGCCCGACGGCAGCTCCTGCGGGCCGGAGGACGACGATGAGTAAGCCCGGGCCGAAGTGATGGGATTGCCCCTAATGCCCGATCGGCGAATCGGTCCTATCGTGCTGTTATGGAGCACGCACTCAGTCCCACGACCCTCACCGAGCTGCGGCGCCCGCGCCCCTATCCGGCCGTGTCGGTGCTGACGCCGACGCATCGCCGAGAGCCCTATCGAACCCAGGACCAGGTCCGGCTGCGCAATGTCGTGGCCGAGGCCAAGAAGCAGCTGGAGGCCGATCCGTCGGTCACCCGCGAGCGCCGGACCGACGTCGAGCGCCAGCTCGACCAGGCCCTCGCCGAGGTCGATCTCACCTACGCCGAGGACGGTCTGGTGATCTTCGCGGCCCCCGGTGAGCACCAGGTGTGGTCGCTCGCCCGCACGGTGCCCGAGCGCGTGGTGCTCTCGGACACCTTTCTGACCCGCCACCTGGTCTCCGCGCAGGCCGCCGAGCGGCCCTACTGGGTCCTGTCGATCTCCGCGGACCGCGTCGCCCTGTGGAACGGCACCCTCGACCGCATCACCGAGGCCCGTATGGGCGGCTTCCCGCTGACCCGGCGCGTGGAGAACTTCGACGCCGAGCGCCGCGAGCAGATCGGCGACACGCCGAGCACGTTCCGCGACGAGGGCACCCGCCACTTCCTCAAGGACGCCGACTCGGCCATGAGCACGATCCTGCGGCGCGATCCGCGGCCGCTCTACGTCACCGGCGAACAGGCGGCGCTGTCCCTGCTGGACGAGATCGGCGGCGCCACCAGGATCGCGGTGCACATCCCGCACGGCGGGCTCGCGCACGGCACGCACGAGGCGGTGTGGCAGGCCGTCGGGCCGCGGATCACCGCCGAGATCCGCGAGAACACCGACGCCGTCCTGCGCGAACTCGAATCCGCCCATGGCCGCAAGGCGTTCGCGGCCGGTCTCGACGAACTCTGGCGCAGCGCCCGCGAGGGACGCGTACGGCTGCTGGCCGTCGAGGAGAACTACCGGGCGACCGTACGCGGCGAGGAAGGCGGCCATCTGATCCCCGCGGTGAGCGGCGACCTCGACGCCCGCGAGGACATCGTGGACGAGATCGTCGAGCAGTGCCTGGAGACCGGCGCCGAGGTCCGTTTCGTGCCGGACGGCACGCTGAGCGACTCCAGGGGGATCGCGGGAGTGCTGCGGTACTGACGCCGGGGCGTCGAGGAGGCGGCACCGCGGCGGCTCGCCGCCTCCTCCTCACACGCCGCCGAACAGCGCGCTCAGCCCTCGCTCCACGACCGCCTCCAGGTCCTCCTCGCCGGCCGCGACCACGGCGTACGTCCGCAGCAGGAAGCGGTGGAGCGCGGAGGTGTCGAACTGGAGCAGCGCCATGCCGTGGGGCGAGTGCAGCTCCACGACCGTCCGCTCCTGGCCGCACGGCCAGATGTGCACGTCCCCGTCGCCCGCCGGGCCGCGCAGCCCCGCCTCCAGCAGGCCGCGCGCGAAGGTCCAGGTGGCGCCCTGGCCGTCGAGCGAGACATCGCCCGGGAAGTCGACGTAGACCGCCAGCGGGTCCGTGGAGGCGTACCGCAGCGTGGCCGGTACCGGGATCTCCCGCTCCTCGCCGGTGATGAGACGGGCGCGGGCGGGCTGCTCGAGGGCGATGTCCATGGGCGGTCTCCCCTGCGGGTCGGCGGTCGGACGGTTTTGCCGCTGTGCTTTTACGACTCCGCAGGTGCCCTTCGCATTACACCGACGTGCACGTCAATTTTGTGAGCTGCATCACCCCAGATGGGTGCAACCGAACGATCGAGGGCCACTTTCGCCACACCCCTGGAACACGCGGCCCTCGAACATGCGCATGAGGGCCGTTCGATCGCCGCGAAGGGCCATCAAATCCCGTACGCCGACTACGACTTGATCCCCTCGGCCACGTACACAATTCGCGTGACTCGACCGCCCGGAGAAGACTCTGGCATATGCCAGACGCACCACCGCAACGGGTGTTGCCAAATCCCTTACAGGGCGTCGCGGGCTGTGCAACAGTCGTAACGGTCCTTCCGTCAGCCTTGGTCGTACCGTCCCCGCCTCGGAGTGCGTCATGCCGCCCCATGTCTCTGCGGACCACCCCGCCGCCCAGCCGCCCGGGCGCGGCTCGGTCGACGCGCTCATATCGCAGACGCGACGGCTCAAGGGCGATGTCGACGCCGTGCGGCGGGACACCCGGAGCGACGGTTCGGATCCGCGGGAGCGGTGGCAGCGAGCGCTGTGCGACCTCGCGCTGCACCAGCTCAACGACCTGGACGAGCACCTCGGGCAGCTCCGCGAAGGCCCGCCCGCCACACCGTCGGCGCCCGCGCCCCGGAGCGGATCGCTGCTCAGCCGGGTCGGCAGCGCGGAGTGGAACCTGCTGACGGACGAGGCCGGTTGGTCCGGCGAGCTCTACCAGATCCTGGGCCGCGACCCCGCGTCGGCGCCGCTCAGCCTCGACGAGCTGCCGTCCGTGGTGCTCGAGGAGGACCGGCCGAAGCTGACGGCGATGGTCACCGGCTGCCTGGTCGACGCCAAGCCCATCGACGGGGAGTTCCGGATCGTACGGCCGGACGGCGAGGCCCGGACCGTGCACATGATGGGCGAACCCGTGCTCGACTCTGACGGAAGCACCGCCTCGATGTGGGCCGTGCTACGGGACGTCAGCGAACTGCGCCGAAGCCAACGCGCCGTGAGTGAGACCCGTGACTCGCTCCAGCGCCACCGGCACCTGGCACAGACCGAGCACCGGCTCGCGGTCGAGTTGCAGGAAGCTGTGCTGCCGCCGTGGCGCGGCTCCCTGCGACTCCCGCACCAAGGCCCCGAGACACTCGACCTCGCGGCCCACCACCTGCCGTCGTCGACGAGCGCACTGATCGGCGGCCACTGGTACGACGCACTCGAACTGGCCGACGGCGAGACGCTGTTGAGCGTCGGCGACCTCACCGGCCACGGAGTCGCCGTGACCTCCGGCATGGCGACCCTGCTGGGCGCCGTACGCGGCATGGCGATGGCCGGCACCCAGCCGGGGCAACTGATGTCCTGGCTCAACCAGTTACTCGACGCCACCGTCCAGCCCGCCCTCGGCAGCGCCGTGTGCTGCCGCTACCGCCCCGACACCCGCACCCTGACCTGGGCGCAGGCCGGACACCCCGCCCCGCTGCTGTTCCGCGACGGGACGGGGCGCAGGCTGAACGCGCCGGACGGCGTCCTGCTCGGTGCCTCCTCGGGGGCCGAGTACGCCCAGGCCGAGGAGACCCTCGAAGTGGGCGACCTGCTGCTGCTGCACACCGACGGACTGGTGCCGGGGCACAGCGGAGCGGACTCGGTGAGCCTCCTCCTCGGCCTGGGCCCCCGCCTCGGCGAGACAGACACGGCACAGGACTGTGTACGGCTGGTCGTGGACGAGTTCGGTGAGAGTGAGCGCGCGGACGACGCCTGCGTGCTCGTGGCCAGGGTGGTGTCCTAGGGGAAGTCCCCTATGCCGGTGCGCTGTCGCCGCCCGGCCGCTTCGCCTTGGGCAGCGCCAACCGGATCTCCTCCCGCAGTTCATGGATCTTCGGGTAGCTGGAGTACTCGGCGGTGAGCCGGTACATCTGGCGCAGCCGGTCCCAGGTGCGGCCGGACGAGTTCTGCCCCATCGACACCAGGGCGAGCCGGGCGAAACTGTCCGCCTGTTCGGGGTCGTCGGCGATGAAGCAGGCGGAGGCCATGGACAGGAAGTCGAAGATCTTCGACCGTTCCTGCGCGTCGACGCGCAGCGCCAGGGCCCGCTCCGCGTAGTGCTGGGCGTGCACGGCGGCGCCCGGCTCGAACTCCGCCAGTGTGCGGTAGGACAGGGCCTGCATGCCGTACAGGTCCGCCTCGTTGAACAGTTGCATCCAGCTCGGCGGCGGCACGTCGCCCTTGTCGGAGACGAACAGGTCCTCCGCCTGTCCGAGGGTGCGGCGCATGGCCTGGCTCTTGCCCTGGGACGCCTGTGCCCAGGCCTCGATGGTGTGGAACATGGCCCTGGTGCGCGGCAGCACCTCGTCGCCGGAGCCGGACTGGGCCAGTTTCATGAGGTCGAGTGCGTCGTCGGGCCGGCCGAGGTGCACCATCTGGCGAGCCGCTCGGGAGAGCGCCTCCCCGGCGCGGGGCCGGTCGCCGCCCTCCCGGGCCGCGTGGGCGGCGATGACGAAGTACTTCTGGGCCGTGGGCTCCAGGCCGACGTCGTGCGACATCCAGCCCGCGAGAACGGCGAGGTTGGCGGCGACGCCCCACAGGCGCCGCTGGAGATGTTCGGGGTGATGGTAGGCGAGCATGCCGCCCACCTCGTTGAGCTGGCCCACGACTGCCTTGCGTTGCAGCCCGCCGCCGCGGGCCGCGTCCCAGGCCCGGAACACCTCTACCGAGCGCTCCAGTTCCTCGATCTCCTGCGACCCGATGGGAGCGGCCTCGTAGCGGTCGAACCCGGCCGGGTCGGCGTGCAGGGGGTCGTCGAACTGGGGGGCGTCGGCCTTGAGGGCCGGGTCGGTGTGCAGCCAGTCGTGCATGGCGCTGCTGAGTGCGGATCCCGCGGCGAGCGCGGCACCCGCGCCCACCAAGCCGCGTCGGTTGAGCATGAGGTCCATTCCCGTGAATTCGGTGAGGACCGCAGCCGTCCGCTCGGGCGCCCACGGCACACCGTCGGGATGCTCCACACTCCCGCCGTCCTGCCGTTTCCCCGCACGCCCGTGCCGGACCAGACCGAGGTCCTCGATGGTCACGACACGGCCGAGACGCTCGGTGAACAGGGCCACCAGTACCCGCGGCACCGGATCGCGCGGGATCTCTCCCATGTCGATCCACCGCCGCACCCGCGAGGTGTCGGTCGCCAGCTGGGGGTGGCCCATGGCCGCCGCCTGCCGGTTGACCAGCCTCGCGAGCTCACCCTTGGACCAGCCGGCCAGGCCGAACAGGTCCGCCAGGCGGGTGTTGGGTTCTCCGCTCACTTCAAGCCCCCAGGTTCTCGGCTGAGTTGACAGTAGCCCCGCGAGAGTTGCCTCGGGACTATTCGCCAGGGTTCGCCAGGGTGCGCCAGATGGTGTGCCACTGCGCATCGGGTGTCAGGTAGGAACGCGCCACCCCGACCCGGTTCGCCGAGGGACATTCCCCAGGGTGCACCCGGGCGACCGGATCGGGCAGCGCTTTGACGTCGCAGGCACACGAAGGGATCTGTCTCTCCCATGTACGCAGCATCGTCCTCCGTGTCCGCCCCGCCCCGGTCGCTGCGTGCCCGCCCGGCGGGCGGCGGCCCCTACCTCGCCCCCGCGCGGCCGGCGGCCACCCCTGTACTCGGTGCGGGCCGACCGCCGCGCGCCGCGGGGCTCGGCACCCAACCGCTCAGCGGGAGACTCGACTTGTCCGGCCCCCAGGGCGCCCAGCTGCGTTCGGCGATCGCGTCGGTGCACCGGATCTGCCCGGAGTTCGCGCCGGTCCAGGTGCTGCGCCGCAGTGGGCGATCCGTGCTCCTGGTCGGCACGACCGGGCGCAGCACGGCCGTCGCCAAGTGTTTACTGGATCACTCGCCGGCCTGGGCCGAGCGGATCCGGCACGAAATAGCGGCATACCGCTCGTTCGTCCGGCACCGCCCCCCGGTGCGGGTGCCGAGACTGATCGCGGCGGATCCGGACAACGGCGTCCTCGTCATCGAGCGGATGCCGGGCCGGGTGGCGGCCCTGCAGCGGCACCCGGCCGAGGTGCCACCGCGCGCGGACATCAGGGCGGCACTCGGCGCGATCTGCCGGCTCAACACCTGGCGGCCGCCGGCGGGCACCTTCGACGCGCCGTTGGACTACGCCGCCCGGATCTCCCGGTATCACGAGCTGGGGCTGCTCACCGACCGGGACATGGGCGATCTGCAGAAGCTGCTGCACGGCATCGCGGCGAGCGCGGGCCGGCACGGCATGGGCCAGTTCTGCCACGGCGACGCGTTGCTGTCGAACATCCTGCTCTCACCGGCCGGTCCAGTGCTGGTGGACTGGGAGCACGCGGGCTGGTACCTGCCGGGCTACGACCTGGCGACGCTGTGGTCGGTGCTCGGGGACGCGCCGGTGGCCCGGCGGCAGATCAGCCAGATCGCCCAGACAGCGGGTCCGGCGTCGCGGGACGCGTTCCTGGTGAACCTGATGCTGGTGCTGACCCGTGAGATCCGTACCTACGAGACGGCCGTGCAGCGTTCGATGCACGACGCGACCCCGGCGGCACCGGGAGTGGCCCACCCGGGTGCTGCGCCGTCCGGCGAGGAACAGCGGCTGCTGCTGAGGCGGCTGCACGACGACTGTCAGCTGGCCCGGCGGGCCGTGCGCGCGGCGGTCGGCACTCGCTGACGGGGACGGTGGCCCGCGGTACGCCCTTGGCGTACCGCGGGCCTTCGTGTGTGCGGCCATCGGGGTACGCCTCTGACACCCCGCAGGCCAGGACGCCGTCACCACGAAACTCCCGGGGACGCCGGTGACGAGGGAATTCACCCGCCTCTTGGCATGATTGACGGATCGTCGGACAGCCGGTACCACAGACCCACGCCCGGCCCCGCACGGCTCATCGCGCCCGACCGTCCCAGGAGGCTGCATTGCGAGGATCCGTCACCGCCCTGGCCGCCGCGGCACTGCTGCTCCCTCTGCTCGGCGCGGCCCCGTCCGACACCCGGAACTCCGAGCACGGCCTCCAGTCGGCCTTCGCCTCCGCCGCCGCCGAGTACCACGTGCCGCAGAGCGTCCTGCTCGGAGTCTCCTATCTGCAGTCCCGCTGGGACGCGCACGGCGGGGCGGCCAGCGTGACCGGCGGCTACGGCCCGATGCACCTCACCGACGCCCGCACCGCGCTCGCCGAGGCCGACTCGCACCACGGCGACGGCTCGGAGGACCCGCGCGGCGACAGCGCCCGCCCGGCCCTGACCCCGAAGGCGAAACCGCCGAAGTCCTCCGAGGTCCCGGCCCGCCTCAGGACGCTGCCGAAGGCGGCCGAGCTGACCGGGCTGAGCCGCAGGCAACTGCGTACGGACCCGGCCGCCAACGTGGCCGGCGGCGCCGCGCTGCTCGCCGCCGCGCAGCGGGAGCTGGGCCGCCCGCTCAGCTCCGACCCGGCGGACTGGTACGGCGCGGTGGCCCGGTTCTCCGGGGCCGACGACACGGCGACGGCCGCGGCGTACGCGAACGACGTCTACGCCGTGCTGCGCACCGGGCAGGAACGCGAGACGGACTCCGGCCAGCTCGTGGCCCTGGCCGCCCAGCCGGACCTCTCCCCCGACACCGCGCAGTTGCGGCGGGCGGGGCTGCGCACGCTCGACGCCACGGAGACCGAGTGCCCGCCGACGGTGTCCTGCGAGTGGGTCCCGGCGCCGTACGAGGAGTTCGGGGAGGGCGACTACGGCAATCACGACCTGGGCGGTCGTCCGGCCTCGCAGCGCATCGAGTACATCGTCATCCATGACACGGAGGGCGCCTGGGACGGTGTCCTCAACATGGTGCAGGACCCCACCTATGTGTCGTGGCAATACACCCTGCGCTCCACCGATGGTCACATCGCGCAGCATGTGAAGGCCAAGGACGTGGCCTGGCACGCGGGCAACTGGTACATCAACGCCAAGTCGATCGGCCTGGAGCACGAGGGCTTCCTGGCGCGGCCGGACGCCTGGTACACGGAGGCGATGTACCGGTCCTCGGCGCGCCTGGTCCGCTACCTCGCCAAGAAGTACGGCATCCCGTTGGACCGACAGCACATCCTCGGCCATGACACCGTGCCGGGTCCGACCGCGTCGACGATCAGCGGTATGCACACCGACCCGGGCCCGTACTGGGACTGGCGGCACTACTTCGAGCTGCTCGGCCGCCCCCTCGTACCCACCGCCGGCCCGAACGGCGGCCTGGTGACGATCCGCCCCGACTACGCCACCAACCGGCCCGAGTACACGGGCTGTGTCACCGCCGGCCGGCCCTGCGCGGACCACGGTTCGAGCGCGGTGCGGCTGTACTCCGGTCCCGGTGAGTCGTATCCCCTGATCAAGGACATCGGCCTGGGTTCCACCCCGTCCAAGGGCGTCAACGACCTGTCGTCGCGGGTCTCGACCGGGCAGCAGTACGCGGTCGCCGGCCGGGACGGTGACTGGACGGCGATCTGGTACCTGGGCCAGAAGGCGTGGTTCAGGAACCCGAGGAAGAACCCGACCGCGGTGAACGCGGCGGGGCAGGTGGTGACGCCGAAGGCCGGCCTGACGAGCGTCCCGGTGTACGGGCGCGCCTATCCCGAGGCCGCCGCCTATCCGGAGGGCGTCCCGGCGCAGACGGTGTCGGCGCTGCCGTACACCTTGCCGGCCGGCCAGCGGTACGCGGTGGGCGGCAAGGTGCCGGGCGAGTACTACTACGCGGTGACCTTCGACGAGGCCTCGCACCGGGTCGTGACCGGCAAGGACCTGTACTACGAGATCCAGTTCGGTCATCGGGTGGGGTATGTGCGGGCGGCCGACGTGCGGGTGGTGCCCTCCGGCTCGTAGGGGTCAGTCCGTCGCCTCCCAGGTGTAGCGCCGCCCCGCGACCGCCTTGAAGGTCAGCCGCCCGTCCTCGAACAGATCACTGCTCATGGTGAGTTCACGGGTGCGTGTCGCCTCGACGACGATGCGGGTCGCCCGTCGGTCCGCCCACTCGATGTCGAGGACGGCGCCGCCGCGGGCGCGCAGGCCGCGCACCGAGCCGGCCGGCCAGGCGGCGGGCAGGGCGGGAAGTACCTCGATGACGTCGAACTGGCTCTGCAGGAGCATCTCCACGACTCCGGAGGTGGCGCCGAAGTTGCCGTCGATCTGGAACGGCGGGTGGGTGTCCCAGAGGTTGGGCAGGGTGGAGGACCTGAGCTGTTCGCGGAGCATCCGGTGGGCGTGGTCGCCGTCGCGCAGCCGGGCCCAGAAGTTGATCTTCCAGGCCTTGGACCAGCCGGTGCCACCGTCTCCGCGTGCGGTCAGGGAGACCTTGGCGGCGTCCGCCCACTTGCTGCCGGGTTCGATCCGCCGCCCGGGGTGCAGGGCGAACAGATGCGAGACATGCCGATGGGTGTCGGCGGGGTCGTCCAAGTCCTGCTTCCATTCCTGGAGTTGGCCCCAGGAACCGATGTGCAGGCCCGGGTCGAGCCGGGTCAGCGCCTCCTCGACGCGGCGACGGAACTCGGGCGTGTCGCCCAGGATCCGGGCCGCTTCGAGGGTGTTGGTCAGCAGGTCGTGCACGATCTGCTGCGACATGGCGGCGCCGGCCGTGAAGTCGCCGTGCTCGGGTGAGTAGCTGGGGGTGACGACGAGGGTTCCGTCGCGCGGGTCGGTGCGCAGGTTGTCGAGCCAGAACTCGGCGGCCTCCTTCATGACCGGGTACGCGGTGCCGCGCAGGTAGTCGGTGGAGCCGCCGAATCTGTAGTGCTCGTACATCTGCTGGGTGAGCCAGGCCGCCGCTTCGGGGAACCAGAACGCGGTCGCCCAGTCGTGCACTCCGGTGAAGCCGTAGGGGTTGGTCTCGTTGTGCACCACCCAGCCGCGCGAGCCGAACATCTCCTGTGCCGTACGGCGTCCGGGCGCTCGCAGGGCCTCGACGAAGCGGTCGTAGGGCGCCGTGGTCTCGGCGAGGTTGGCGGCCTCGGCGGGCCAGTAGTTCATCTGGAGGTTGATGTTGGTGTGGTAGTCCGCCGACCAGGGGGGTGTGGTGCTGTTGTTCCAGACGCCCTGGAGGTTGGCGGGCAGGGATCCGGGGCGTGAGGAGGCGATGAGCAGGTAGCGGCCGTACTGGAAGTAGAGGGCCTCCAGGGCGCGGTCCGCGGCGCTCGTCCCGCCGGTGTAGTCGGCCAGGAGTCGGTCCGTGGGGACGTCCGCGGGCAGTGACTGGCCGATGTCGAGGCCGACACGGCCGAAGAGGGCTCGGTGGTCGCGGACGTGCCGGACGAGCAGGGACTGGTAGCGGTCGCCCGCTTCGCCCACGGCGCGGCTGACGGCGGCGTGCGGATCCGGGCCGCGGTAGTCGGGGTAAGTGTCGGCGTAGTCCGTTCCGGCGGCCAGGACGAACCAGGCGCTGTCGGCGCCGGTCACGGTGAGGGTGCCGTCGGCGCCGGAGGTCACGGTGCCGCCCTGGGCGCGCACCCGGACCTGCGCCTCGAAGCGCAGGCCGTTGTCGGCGAGCGTGCCGCGCACGGTGAGGGTGCCGTCGGCGGCGGTGGCGGTGTGGTCGGCGCGCGGCGAGGTGTAGCGCAGGGTGAAGGTGACGTTGCCGGGCCGGTCGGCCGCGAGCCGTCCGACGATCACGCCGTCGGGGTGAGAGGCGAAGAAGTCCCTTTGGTGGCGCGTGCCTTGGTGGGTGTGGACGACCGTGGCGACGGCGTTGTCGAGGTCCAGCTCGCGCCGGTAGTCCGCCGGCGGTGTCGTCGGCGCGCCGGGCAGGTCGAGGTGGAGGTCGCCGAAGGTCTGGTGGGCGCCGTAGCCGGCCCTTGGCTGGCCGAGCCGGTCGGCCACCGTCTCGGGGTCGAGGGCGGTCCGCGCGTCGAGGTCGTCCTGTACGGCGGTGATCGCGCCGGGGCGGGGTGCGCGCCAGTTGCCGTGGTCGTAGCCCTGGACGGAGCCGGGGCCGCCGGTCCAGAGCGTCTTCTCGTTGAACTGGAGCCGTTCGGAGGCGAGCGTGCCGAACACCATGGCACCGAGGGCGCCGTTGCCGATGGGCAGGGCTTCGCGTTCCCAGTCGGCGGCCGGGGTGGCGTACCAGAGAACCGATGATCTCCTCGACACATCGGAGGAATCAGCGGCGGCAGCCTCTGCGGCTCCGGCTCCGAGGGCAAGCCCTCCGACCCCTCCGACCGCTGCTGTCAAGGTGGTCCTTCGAGTGATCCCATGAGGCTCATACGACATGACCCCTGACGCTAGAGATCCGATGACTCTGCGACAAGGGTCATGACAAGACGAGCGGGCAGCGCGCTGCGCGGGGACGGCGGCGCGGGGGCGACTCAGCCCTGCTGGAAGAGCTCCGCCGGCAGCGGCTTCAGGAGGGCGTACAGGTCGTCGGTGATGGGGCGGTCCCAGGCGGCGATGGTGACCAGGACGTTGTCGCTGCGGTCGAACTGGACGCAGGAGATCCGGCTCTCGGAGAGCTTCAGCCGGCGCACGATCAGGAGGTTGTCGCCCTGCATCACGGGCACGTCCTCGCTGCCGACGACCGTGATCTCCTCGTCGTTGTCCAGCGCCAGCAGCAGCTGCGCGACCTCGAACGGGATCTCGCCCTCCGGCACCTCGCGGGCCGGGGAGCCCTCGGGCAGGTTGCCGATGATCATCGCCGGACCGCGGCCGCCGAACAGGTCGTAACGCAGGAAGACGCCCTGGCAGCTGCCGTCGGGAGCGGGCAGCAGACCGGCACCCAGATTGCCGGGCCAGTCGCCCGGGTCCATGGCCAGTACGTCGAAGTCGGGCCCGGCGGGCGTGGCGCTGCGGCGGCGGAGGAACGACATGTCGCCATGGTACGTGGCCGGGCGTGTTCCGTGACGTGAGGGCAGAGGTTGGAGCGCTGCTCCGGGGGTGACACCCCGGGCCCCGGATGCTGCGACGGCGGTCCTCCCGCGCCGGCACATCCCGTTGCCCGTCGGCAGCGGGCGCCCTACGGCCGCGATCATGCCGCTCCACGCCGTGGGCGACGTGCCCGTGCTGAAGCCGTGTCCCGGGGGCCGCCGCCCGGGACGCCGAGGCCGAGGGCCGCGTCCTGTCCCGCCGCCAGGGCCTGCCGCACGTGTACAGCAACCCCCTTGGTCCCTACGGGAGTTGGGGGAGACGGCGCGTGCCCTCACTCCTCCGGCGGCGTGGGCGGCACCACCGCCACCGGGCTCGCGGCGTGCAGCAGGACCGCCTGGGTGACCGAGCCCATCATGCGGGCGGGGGCCAGCAGGCGGCGCCGGTGGCGGCCCACGACGACCAGGGTCGCGTCCTTGGAGGCGGCGACCAGGTGGCCGGCCGCGTCGCCGGGGGCCACGTGGGGCTCGGCGCGGACCTCGGGGTGGCGTTCGCGGTACGGGGCGAGGAAGCCTTCCGCGAGGGTGCGGGTCTCGGCCTCGATGGCGTCCTGGTCGGCGAACGGCGGCACGGCCTGGGCGGTGGTCGCCGTCCACAGGTGCAGCGGCCAGGCGTAGGCGGCGACGACCTGGAGCCGGGCGCCGCGCCGGGCGGCCTCGGCGAAGGCGAAGGACAGCGTGGCCTCGTCGGGGCTGTCGACCTGGAGGCCGACGACGACGCGGGGGCCCGGTTCGATCGGCATGTCGCCGTGCACCTGGCGCCCGGGCTTGGGCACGACCACGACCGGGCACTCGGCGTCGCGTGCGGCGGTCATGCCGCTGGAGCCGAGCAGCAGGCCGACGAAGCCGCCCCTGCCCCGGCTGCCCAGCACCAGCAGCTGGGCGTTGGAGCCCTGTTCGGGCAGCGCCGCACCGGGCGCCCCGGCCAGGGCGAGGTACTCCGTCACCGGCCGCTCGACGCGCCCGGCCAGATACCGGCGTACGGCGCCGATCACCGGATCGGCCTCGGTGTCCGGGTGCCCGGCGGGCAGGATCTCGGCGCCCACCCAGGCGACGTACTGCTGCACGTGGACCACCCGCAGCGGCGCCTCGCGCAGCAGGGCGGCGTCGAAGGCCCAGTCCAGGGCGACGAGGCTGTCGTCCGAACCGTCGACCGCAGCGATGACCGGCAGGGTGCTCATGGGTTCCTCACCTCCGGGAGACGACCTTCTCCGCTACCGGGCCAGCCTGGCTCAGGCAGCGGCCCCGGCGGGGTTCTCGAGGTCGCGTGTCCGGAAAAACGGGCGGAACACACCCGGAACGGCCCGTCAGACCGCGCGCGTGATCACGTGAGGTCGAACTCCCCCTCCCGTGCTCCCGACACGAAGGCGCCCCACTCGGCGGGCGTGAAGATGAGGGAAGGGCTCTCCGGGCGGCCGCTGTTGCGCATCGCGATGAATCCCTCGACAAAGGCGATCTGGACATCCCCCAGGCCACGGCTGCTGGAGTGCCACTCGGCGTTGCTGAGGTCCAGCTCGGGCTTGTCCCAGCCTGCGAGCGGCTGCTGCTGGATGGTGGTCTCGGCCACGTCCGTGCTCCTCCCGATTGCGTCGTCCGCGGTCAGCCTAGCGATCGACCTCAACCGCCAACAGGCCACGTGAGGGGGACCTTTGCGGAGACTTTCACGCATCCGGGGGTTCGGACCCCACCAGCCACATCGAGAAGAACTGCGATCCGCCGCCGTAGGCGTGTCCGAGCACCTTCCTGGCCCGCTCCACCTGGTGTTCCCCGGCCTGTCCCCGCACCTGGAGCGCCGCCTCCGCGAAGCGGATCATGCCGGAGGCGCCGATGGGGTTGGTGGACAGGACACCGCCCGACATGTTGACGGGCAGATCGCCGTCCAGCTCGGTCACCCCGGACTCGGTGAGCTTCCAGCCCTCGCCCTCGGCGGCGAAGCCGAGGTTCTCCAGCCACATGGGCTCGTACCAGGAGAACGGCACGTACATCTCGACGGCGTCGATGTCCCGGCGTGGGTCGGCGACCCCCGCCTGCCGGTAGACGTCGGCCGCGCAGTCCTTGCCGGCCTGCGGAGACACCGCGTCCTTGCCCGCGAACAGGGTGGGCTCGCTGCGCATGGCGCCGCCGAGCATCCAGGCGGGCGGCCGGGGCGCGCGGGCGGCTCCGGCGCGGTCGGTGAGGATCATCGCGCAGGCGCCGTCGGAGGAGGGGCAGGTCTCCGAGTAGCGGATCGGGTCCCACAGCATGGGCGAGGCCTGGACCTTCTCCAGGGTGATGTCGTGCTCGTGGAGGTGCGCGTAGGGGTTCTTGAGCGCGTTGCGCCGGTCCTTGTACGCCACCAGGGAGCCGACCGTGTCGGGCGCGCCGCTGCGCCGCATGTACGCGCGTACGTGCGGGGCGAAGAACCCGCCCGCCCCGGCCAGCAGGGGTTGCTGGAAGGGGATCGGCAGGGACAGTCCCCACATGGCGTTGGACTCGGACTGTTTCTCGAAGGCGAGCGTCAGCACGGTGCCGTGGACGCGGGCCGCGACCAGGTTGGCGGCGACGAGGGCGGTGGATCCGCCGACGGAGCCGGCCGTGTGCACCCGGAGCATGGGCTTGCCCACCGCGCCGAGCGCGTCGGCGAGGTACAGCTCCGGCATCATCACGCCCTCGAAGAAGTCGGGCGCCTTGCCGATGACTACGGCGTCGACGTCCGCCCAGGTCAGTTCGGCGTCGTCGAGCGCCCTGCGGGCGGCCTCCCGGACGAGCCCGGCGATCGACACGTCCCGGCGCGCCGCGACGTGCTTGGTCTGGCCGATCCCTGTGACGGCCACGGGCTCCTTGCTCATCGCGGATCCCCTTCGAGTACGGCGACCAGGTTCTGTTGCAGACAGGGGCCGGACGTGGCGTGCGCGAGCGCCCGGTCGGACTCGCCCCGCTGGATCCGGGCGGCGGCCTCTCCGATGCGGATGAGCCCGGCGGCCATGACGGGGTTGGCGGCGAGCGCCCCGCCGGAGGGGTTGACGCGCACGCCGTCGTCGAGCCCCAGCGCCTTGCGCAGGACGACCTCCTGCGAGGTGAACGGGGCGTGCAGCTCGGCGGTGTCGACGGGCCGTTCGAACGCGCCCGCCCGCTCGGCGGCGAGGCGGGTCGAGGGCGAGTCGGTCAGATCGCGCACGCCGAGGCTGTGCGCCTCGATGCGGTGGTCGACACCCCGGATCCAGGCGGGCCGGTCGCACAGCTCACGGGCCCGCTCCCCCGCCGCGAGGACCACGGCGGCGGCTCCGTCGCCGATGGGCGGGCAGTCGCCGGTACGCAGCGGTCGTACGACGTAGTCCCCGTGCGCCACCGAACCGCGCAGCTGGGCATGGGAGTTGGCGGTGGCGTCGGTGCGGCTGCGGGCGGCGACCGCCGCGAGGGCGGGTTCGTCGGTGTCGCCGGCGTCGATGAGGGCCTGGGCCTGGAGGGCGGCCAGGGCCACGGAGTCGGGCCAGAGGGGGGCGACGTAGTAGGGGTCGAGCTGGCGGGTGAGGACGTCGCGCAGCGGGCCGGGCGAGGACTTGCCGTAGGAGTAGACGAGCGCGGTGTCGGCGTCCCCGGTCAGCAGCTTGGTCCACGCCTCGTACAGCGCCCACGCGCCGTCCATCTCGACGTGCGACTCGGAGATCGGCGGCCAGGCGCCGACGCCGTCGAGGGCGAGGGTGAAGGAGAAGGCGCGGCCGGCGAGGTAGTCGCTGGAGCCGGAGCAGGTGAAGCCGATGTCGGCGGTCTTCAGGCCGGTCTGCGCGAGCACCTCGTGCAGTACGGGCATGAGCATCTCCACCTCGGAGAACTCCTCGCTGGTGCGCCGGTGGTCGGTCTGGGCGAAGGCGACGACGGCGATCTCGCGGTTCACAGCAGCTCCCGGTAGGTGTCGTAGTCCGCGTCGGGCTCGCCCGTGGGCCGGTAGTGGTCGGGGTAGCGGGCGCCTTCCGTCCACACCGGCTCGACCCGCAGGCCCATGCGCACCTGGTCGTAGGGGATGCCGCCGATGCGGCCGTGCAGGGCGAGGCCGGCGCCGTCGAGGGCGATGTGGGCGTAGACGTACGGCACTTCGATGTCGAGGTTCTTCGCCTTGATGTTGACGATGCAGAAGGTGGTGACCGTGCCGTGGGGACCTACCTCGACCTGTTCCGATGTGGCCACCCCACATGTGGGGCACGCACCCCTCGGTGGCACGTACACCTTGTGGCAGGACGGACAGCGTTCGCCGACGTTGCGGTGTTCGGCCAGGGCGTTGATGTACGCGCTCTGGGCCCGGCCGGGTGAGTAGGTGTAGTCGAGGCGGGCGGGGGCGACGATGCCGGTGATCGGGTCCTCGAACTCCCTGTCGGCGCCGGTGGGCTGGGCCGGATCGCCGTCGTACGGCTCGAAGCAGGCGATGTCCGTGATGGCGCCGGTGCGCTCCTCGGCCCAGCGGACGCGGACGCGCATTCCGGTGTGCACGGCGTGGGGGCCGGGGGCGTCGAGGGCGTGCAGGAGGGCGGTGTCGGCGCCGTCGAGGCGGACCAGGGCCCAGGCGAAGGGGGTGTCGAGGGGCTGGTCGCGGCGGGGGGCGTGGTTCCAGGCCCAGGTGGTGACCGTGCCGGTGGGGGCGACCTCGACCAGGTCGCGGATCTCCTCGGCGGTGACGGGGTCGTACTCGACGGGCGGGACGAGGGTGCGGCCGTCGCCGGTGCGCACCCCGAGCACGACGCGTTCGCGCAGGCCGGTGAGGAAGGCGCTCTGCACGGGGCCGAGGGAACGGGTGAAGGGGAACTCGACGGCCAAGGGGGCTTTGAGGACTTCCGGCACGGTGGTCCCTCCTCAGGAACGCTTGTAGACGGGCGGCCGCTTCTGAGCGAAGGCGCGGGCGCCTTCCTTGGCGTCGGCGGTGTCGAAGATCGGCCAGCCTCGCCCCAGTTCGGCGGCGAGGCCGTCCGTCTCGGTCATCTCGGCGGTGTCGTAGACCGACGCCTTGACGGCCTCGACGGCCAGTGGACCGCAGGCGTTGATCTGCTCGGCGATCTCCAGCGCCCTGGTCAGCGCCGTGCCGTCGGGCACGACATGCCCGATGAGGCCGATGTCGGCGGCCTCGCGGGCGCTGTACGGGCGTCCGGTGAGCAGCATCTCCAGGGCGTGGGTGCGCGGGATCTGGCGTTGCAGCCGGACCGTGGAGCCGCCGATCGGGAACAGGCCGCGCTTGACCTCGAACAGGCCGAAGGTCGCCGACTCGCCCGCGACGCGGATGTCGGTGCCCTGGAGCATCTCGGTGCCGCCCGCGACGCAGTACCCCTCGACGGCGGCGATCACCGGCTTGCGGGGGCGGTGGTGGCGCAGCATCGCCTTCCAGTGCAGGTCGGGATCGGCCTTGAGCCGGTCGCGGTACTGCTCCCCCGCCATGCCCTGCCCGGCCAGGGCCTTGAGGTCCATGCCCGCGCAGAACGAGCCGCCCGCACCGGTGAACACGATCGAGCGGACCGTGTCGTCGGCGTCGGCCTCGAGCCAGCCGTCGTAGAGGCCGACGAGCATGGCCAACGAGAGCGCGTTCTTGGCCTGAGGCCTGTTGAGCGTGAGCACCAGTGTGGCGCCCTCGCGCTGCACGGTGAGGTGTTCCGTCCCACCCATCGCCCATCTCCCCTCTGAAAGAACGAGAACAGGTTGCAGGAGGCGCCGGGGCACTTCAAGGGTTTTCTGACAGGTAGTCAGATTTCTTGTGCGCGGACCCTTCACAGTTGTGCCGCCCTTTGCTCTGATGACCGGCACCGGTGGAGAGCGAGGGCAGGAGGAGCGGTGGAGTACAACCTTGCCGACCTGTTCGAGTCGGTCGTCGACGCGGTGCCGGACCGCGAGGCGCTCGTGTACATCGACCATCCCGGCACGGGTGCGGAGCGCCGTCTGACGTACGCCGAGCTGGACGCGGCCGCCAACCGGATCGGGCACCATCTGATCGACAGCGGGATACGCCCCGGCGAGCATCTCGGGCTCCACCTCTACAACGGCATCGAGTACCTCCAGACGGTGCTGGGCTGCCTGAAGGCGCGGATCGTGCCGGTCAACGTCAACTACCGCTACGTGGAAGAGGAGTTGGTCTACCTCTACCGGGACGCCGATCTGGTGGCCCTGGTCTTCGAGGCGGAGTTCGCCGACCGGGTGGCGGCGGCGCTGCCACGGGTGGACGGGCTGCGGCACCTGGTGCGGGTGGGCGGTGCGACGCCCGGTGCGGCCGAGGCACCGGTCGTGCCGGCCGTGGCCTTCGCGGACGCCGAGGCGGCCGGATCGCCCGAGCGGGGATTCCCGGCGCGGTCGGCGGACGACCAGTTCATCATCTACACCGGCGGCACCACCGGGATGCCCAAGGGCGTGATGTGGCGCCAGGAGGACCTGTTCTTCTCGGGCCTGGGCGGCGGCGCGCCGACCGGTGAGCCGGTGCGGAAGCCGGAGGAACTCGCCGAGCGCGTGGCGGCGAGCGGCGACGGCATCACCTTCTTCCCGACCGCCCCGCTGATGCACGGGACGTCCACGCTGACCGCCTTCATCGGCTTCAACTTCGGCCAACGCATCGTGATCCACCGCAAGTTCGCGCCGGAGGACGTCCTTCGCACCATCGAGAAGGAGAAGGTCACCAGCGTGTCGCTGGTCGGCGACGCGATGCTGCGGCCGCTGGTCGACGCGCTGAGCGGGCCTCTCAAGGGCACGGACTGCTCGTCGATGTTCAGCGTTTCGTCGTCCGGGGCGATCATGTCGGACACGGTGCGCCGGCAGTTCCAGGAGCTGGTCCCGAACGTGATGCTGCTGAACAACTTCGGCTCCTCCGAGTCCGGCTTCAACGGTACGGCGACGGAGGACTCCGGGCCCGAGCGCGGATTCCGCATCCGCGTCAACTCCCGTACGCAGGTGGTCGATCCGGCCACCCATGAGCCGGTCGCCGTGGGTGAGGTGGGCCGGGTCGCCCAGTGCGGCCATGTGCCGCTCGGCTACTACAACGACCCGCGGAAAACCGCCGAGACCTTCTTCGAGAAGGACGGCGAGCGCTGGGTGCTGCTCGGCGACATGGCCACCGTCGACGACGAAGGTGTCGTCACCGTGCTGGGGCGCGGCTCGCAGTGCATCAACACCGGGGGCGAGAAGGTGTACCCGGAGGAGGTCGAGCAGGCGCTCAAGTCCCACCCCGATGTGTACGACGCGCTGGTGGCCGGGGTGCCGGACGCCAGGTGGGGGCATCATGTGGCGGCGGTGGTGCAGTTGCGGACGGGCGCGGTACGGCCCTCCCTGGAGGACGTCCAGTCCCACTGCCGCACCCATCTCGCGGGCTACAAGATCCCTCGCCAGCTGGTGATCACGGACGTGATCCGGCGCTCGCCGAGCGGCAAGGCGGACTACCGGTGGGCTCGGGAGGTCGCGGCGGCTGCGGACGGGTGAATTCCGGGCAGGTCGGATTGAACCTAAGGTGACGTGCGGACGTACTCGTGGTGGCAGGCCCGGTGATCGGGCGCTGTTCGCCATGCCATCGCAAGACCGCACGGGAGGTCCTCCGGGTGTCGCAGGAGGCAACAGAGGCAGCAACACGGGAGTCGGAAGAAGCGGGGACGCCAGGGGCGGTCGATACGGCGGAGGCGGACAGCGGTGACGACGCTGTCTCGTCGGCCGACACAGACTCGTCCGCCGACACGGCCCAGGCGTCGGAGACGTCGGAAGCCGCCGATGAGCCTGAGGCCGCCCGCCCCGCACAGCCGTCCGGCTCCACGCCCCGCCCCGGCTGGTTCGGCTGGCGGCGCCGCTTCCCCCGTACGGCACAGGGCGTCGCCGTCGGCACGACCGTGCTGGCCGCCGCGCTCCTGCTGTTCGCGCTCCTCGTGCCCAACCGTCTCGAACGGCTCGGGCCCGACGCGTTCTTCCGCCTCCCGGCCGAGGGGATCCTGCTGGCGGGGCTGCTGCTGGCGGTGCCGCCGCGATCACGGCGGCTGTTGTCGGTGGCCTCGGGGGTGTTCCTGGGTCTGCTCACCGTCCTGAAGTTCGTCGACATGGGCTTCTACTCGGTGCTGGCCCGCCCCTTCGACCTGGTCCTGGACTGGATACTGCTGGACGACGCGGCGGAGTTCGTCCGGGAGTCCTTCGGCCGCACCGGACAGGTGCTCGCGGTGGTCGGGGTGATCGTGCTGCTCGTCGCGGTGCTCGTCCTCATGACGCTCGCGATGGTGCGCGTGACGAACCTGATGGTCCGCCATCGTGCCGTCGCCACCCGCACGACCCTGGTCCTCGGCACCGCGTGGATCACCTGTATGACCCTGAGCATCCAGATCGCCGGCGTCCCGCTCGCCACCAAGGGCAACGCCGAGTTCGTCAACAACCGCATCGACCAGGTGCAGGCGGGCCTCAAGGACGGCCGGATCTTCGAGAAGCAGGCGTCCGTCGACGCCTTCGCGAAGACACCGCCGGACCAGCTCCTGACGGGGCTGCGCGGCAAGGACGTGCTGTTCACGTTCATCGAGAGCTACGGCCGGGTCGCGATCGACGACCCGGCGATGGCACCGCAGATCGACGCGGCGCTCGAGGAGGGCACGAACTCGCTCAAGGCGGCCGGGTTCCAGTCCCGCAGCGCCTGGCTGGAGGCACCGGTGACGGGGGCGGGCAGCTGGCTCGCCCACTCCACGTTCCTCTCCGGCCTCTGGATCAAGAACCAGCAGCGGTACCGGAGCCTGACGACCAGCGACCGCGCGACGCTGAACAGCTACTTCCGCAAGACGGGGGCGTGGCGCACGGTCGGCATCGTGCCGGGTGTGCGGCGGGCCTGGCCGGAGGGCAAGTTCTTCGCGCTCGACCACATCTACGACTCGGAGCACCTGGGCTACCAGGGCCCCTACTTCAGCTGGACGCCGGTGCCCGACCAGTTCAGCCTGGAGGCGTTCCAGCGGCTGGAGCACGGCAAGAAGAACCGCGACCCGATCATGGCGGAGATCATCCTGGCCTCCAGCCACAACCCCTGGTCCCCCATCGCCCGCATGGTCGACTGGGACGACCTCGGCGACGGCTCGGTCTTCCACCAGATCAAGAAGGAGGGCACCGACCCCAAGGAGGTCTGGCAGGACCCCGAGCGCGTGCGCACCGAGTACCGCCGCGCCATCGAGTACTCCCTGGACAGCCTCACCGAGTGGGTCGAGCGCTACGGCACCGACGACACGGTCCTCGTCTTCCTCGGCGACCACCAGCCGGTGCCGACGGTCACCGCCGGCAGCACGAGCAAGGACGTCCCCGTCACGATCGTCGCCCGCGACCCGAAGGTCCTCGACCGGATCGCCGAGTGGAACTGGACGGACGGCCTCAAGCCCGCCGAGAACGCCCCGACCTGGGGCATGGACCGCTTCAGGGACCGCTTCCTGACGGCGTACGGGCCGCAGGGGGGCTGAGCGGAGAGGGCGACGGCCGGCCCGTTCGGGTGACGCGCAACGGACGCAGCCCGTCCGGCGTAGCAGCAGGCGACGGTGCACGGGTGGCGTACCTACGGTCGCAAGGAGAGGTCGTCGCGACCTCAGGACCGAAAGGGAACGCCCGTGAGAAGACGCGTCCACGCGATATGCACGACCGCGATCACCGTTCTCGCCATGGCCGGCCCGGCGGCCCACGTGGCGCACGCCCAGGGCGATCTGGACTGCCGCGACTTCGCCTTCCAGGAAGACGCGCAGGCCGAACTCGACCGCAATCTCAGCGACCCGCACCGGCTGGACCAGGACCAGGGCAGGGACGACGACATCGCCTGCGAGAGGCTGCCGCACCGGGGCGCGGCCGTCGCCCCCGTCCACACCCCGCCGCCTCTTCCCACCCGCTCGCCTCTCCCCACCCAGGGGGTGAGGGGCGGACTGGGCGGCAGCTCGGGGCCGGCGGACTTCGAGATGGCACTGGGAGCCGGCCTGGCGGTCGGCGCGCTGGCGCTGACCGCCGGCTTCGTCGTGTACCGGCGTCGGCTCCACCGCTGAGCACGCGCTCCCGGCCGTGACGGACCGTCCGCGGGATCATGACCGGCCGAGCACGTCCTGCCCGTCGACCGTGTCGTACGCCGCGTCCGCCGCCTCGGTCAGGGCCTCGCCCTCGACGGCCGCGACGCCCGGCGAGGCGGAGCCACCCGTGCGCCGCCGCCTCAGACGCATCGCCACGGGTTCGGTGTAGCGGGCGGTGAGCGGGCCCACGATCACCAGGATCAGCACGTACGCGGTGGCCAGCGGTCCCAGGGACGGCTCGATGCCGGCGGTCACCGCGAGCCCGGCGATGACGATGGAGAACTCACCGCGGGCCACCAGGGTTCCGCCCGCCCGCCAGCGGCCCTTGACGGAGATCCCCGCACGCTTGGCGGCCCAGTACCCGGTGGCGACCTTCGTGAGCGCGGTGACCACGGCCAGCGCGAGCGCGGGCAGCAGCACCGGCGGGATGCTCGCGGGGTCGGTGTGCAGCCCGAAGAAGACGAAGAACACCGCGGCGAACAGGTCCCGCAGCGGCGCCAGCAGATTGTGCGCCCCCTCCGCGACCTCGCCGGAGAGCGCGATGCCGACCAGGAACGCGCCGACCGCGGCCGAGATCTGGAGCTGCTGGGCGAGTCCGGCCACGAGCAGGGTCAGGCCGAGCACGACCAGGAGCAGCTTCTCGGGGTCGTCGCTGGAGACGAAGCGCGAGATGTGGCGGCCGTAGCGGACCGCGAGCAGGAGGACGAGCCCGGCGGCGCCGAGCGCGATGGCGAGGGTGACGCTCCCCGCCGCGAGACCGGTGCCGGCCAGCAGGGCGGTGACGATCGGCAGGTAGACGGCCATGGAGAGGTCCTCGAGGACGAGGATGCTCAGGATGACCGGGGTCTCGCGGTTGCCGAGCCGGCCGAGGTCGCCGAGGACCTTGGCGATGACGCCGGAGGACGAGATCCAGGTGACGCCCGCCAGGACGACGGCGGCGACCGGGCCCCAGCCGAGCAGCAGGGCCATGCAGGCGCCCGGCAGCGCGTTGAGCGCGGCGTCGACGAGTCCGGCCGGGTACTGGGTCTTGAGGTTGGAGACGAGGTCGCTGGCCGTGTACTCGAGGCCGAGCATCAGCAACAGCAGGATCACGCCGATCTCGGCGCCGATGGCGACGAAGTCCTCGCTGGTGCCCAGGGGAAGCAGGCCGCCCTTGCCGAAGGCGAGCCCGACCAGCAGGTACAGGGGTATCGGCGAGAGCTGGAAGCGCCCGGCGAACCGGCCCAGCAGGCCGAGACCGAGGATGATCGCACCGAACTCGATGAGGAAGACCGCGGAGCTGTGCATCGCGGCTCACTCCCGCCCGAGTATCTCGGCGGCCGCCTCCACGCCCTCACGGGTGCCGATCACGATCAGGGTGTCGCCGCCGGCCAGCCGGAAGTCCGGGGTGGGCGAGGGGATGGCGTCGGCGCGGCGCAGTACGGCCACGATGGACACGCCGGTCTCGGTGCGCATCCGGGTCTCGCCGAGCAGCCGTCCGTTCCAGTACGAGGTGGCGGACAGTTCGACGCGCTCGGCGACGAGGCCCAACTCGGTGGTGGACAGCAGGTTCGGGCTGTGGTGGGCCGGCATCAGCGCGTCGATCAGCGTGGCCGCCTCGGCGGAGCTGAGCCTGACCGACAGCGCGCACGCGTCCGGGTCGTCCGTGCGGTACGCGCTCAGCGTCCGCGAGCCGTCCCGGTGGGCGACCACGGACATGCGGCGTTGCTCACGGGTGGTGAGGTCGTAGCGGACTCCGATGCCGGGCAACGGCGTACTGCTCAGGCGTGGCGCGCCCACGGTTGTCCCCCTGTCTCGGTCAGATGTGGTGTCCGGTTCTCCGACCGAACCCTAACGAGTGCCGGGAGCCTGCACGAACGCGGCCGCTCGCCGCCTGTCGAGCCACCTGGGTGCGCACCGCATCAGGCGGGTCGCCAAGGAGCCGTACATCACGCCGACGGCCAGCGAGACCAGCAGCGCGAGCACGGGCGAGTCGTCGCGGATGTACGGGTAGACGTGGAAATGCGTCAGGTAGATGTACAGCGAGCTGCCCGCCAGCAGCCCCGCCAGCCGGTTGACCGGGTCCAGGCTGGGCAGCACCGGCACCCAGATCAGCAGGGCCAGCCCCGCCACGACGACGACCGTCCGCAGCGACTGGCCCTCAGCCCCGGGGAACAGCCCCGGCACGGTGGCCAGCAGTACCGCTGTCAGCAGCAGCCGCCGCGGCACCGTGCGTGCCCGCGCCGCCGCCCAGCCCAGGGCGAACAGGAAGAACACCACGGTGGGGCTCAGATGGAACCGGACGTGGGCCAGCCCCAGCGGGTCGTACCGGCCGATCACCCCCAGCGCCACCAGGCCCAGCGCGAAACCGAACGGGCTGCGCCGCTCGGCCCGGTCCAGCAGCGGCAGAGCGAGGAGCGCGGTCAGCACGATCAGGAAGTGGACCAGCGCCTCCACGAACCAGTACCGCCACTCGGGGTGCGAATTGTCCTGTGGGAAGAGACTGTTGACCAGCAGCAGGTTGGCGAGGTCGTACTCGCGGGTCAGGGCCAGCGCGAAGGCCAGCCACACCATGCTCGGCACGGCGATGCGCAGGATGCTGCGCCCCAGGGCGCGCACACGGCGCCCGCGCGGGGCGTCGGTGAGGTGGAAGCGGGCGAAGTTGAATCCGGCGACGCCGAGCAGGACATGCGCGCCGCCCTGGACGAAGTAGACGGGTATGTGTGCGCTGACCACGAGGACGATGCCGACGGCCCGCAGGGCGATGCCGGTCTCCAGCGTGCGTCTTCGGCGCGCCGGGCGCGGGGTCGGCGACGGGCCGGGGGCCCGCAACTCGCGGATGGGGGTGGTGTGCCAGTCGGCGGGCAGGGTGCCCAGTGCCTCTTCGAGGCGCAGCGACATCTCGACGTAGGACAGGGAGTCGCCTCCCAGGCCGACGAAGCTGCTGTCCTCGGTGACGTCCCTGCGGTCGAGGATCTCGGCGTACAGGCGGCACAGTTCCTCGGTCGTCGCCTCGCCGGGGCGGTTCCGTGCGCTGTCCCGGGACGGTTCCGCCGCGGGGCGGGTCAGGCGTCGTACGGCCTCGTAGTCGGGCTTGCCCGTGGCCAGCCGGGGCAGATCCGGCACCACGCGGACGCGTATCGCGCGCACCGGCAGTCCGCATGCGTCCGCGACCAGGCGCCGCACTCGCGAGGCGTCCGCCTCCGCGCCCTCCTCGCTCGCCACCGCGACGGCCAGCGCGTCGTCGTCCCCGGCGCAGTACGCGCGCACGCCGTGCCGCTCCAGCAGCCCTTCGACGCGCTGCGGGTCGATGCGCAGCCCGAGGATCTTCGCGAACCGGCTGCGTCGCCCGACGATCTCGTAGAGCCCGTCGGATGCGCGCCGGGCGATGTCTCCCGTGCGCAGTTCCCCGACGGTACGGCCGAGCGCCAGGTCCGCCGGGGTCTCGGCGTAGCCGAGCATGACGTTGGGTCCCGTGTACACGAGTTCGCCGGTGTCCGGCGCGCCGGTGCCGTCCGGGCCGTCCAGCGGCTCGAGCCGGAAGGAACCGCCGGGTATGGGCACGCCGACAGCCTGCGGGCGTTCGGCCGCGCGTCGGGGCGGCAGATAGGCCATCCGGGCCGTCGCCTCCGTCTGCCCGTACATCACGAACAGCTCCCAGCCCGCGCGGCGCCCCAACTCGGCGTATCGCACGACGCGTTCCGGCGCGAGCCGGCCGCCGGCCTGGGTGACGCGGCGCAGCTCGGGCAGCCGCATCCCCTCGAAGCCGACCCGGTCGAGCAGGTCGAAGGTGTACGGGACCCCGGCCAGCACCGTGCCCCGGGCGGCACGGAACAGCTCCCAGAAACCGGCGTCGGCCACGGACCGTCCGGTGACGATGAGTCCGGCACCGCGCAGCAGATGGCTGTTGATGACCGACAGTCCGTAGCAGTAGTGCATGGGCAGGGTGGTGGCGGCCCGGTCGCTGTCCCCGATGTCCTGGTACGAGGCGATGGACTCGGCGTTGGCCTGGAGGTTGTCGTGGGAGAGCCGGACCAGTTTGGGTGAGCCCGTGGAGCCGGAGGTGCTCAGCAGCAGGGCGAGGTCGGGGTGGAGGGTGTGGGCGGAGGTGGGGTGCCGCTCGTCGAGGGCCCAGGTCGTGGTGCCGTTCTCGGCTTGTCGCGGTACGGCGACCACGTCGGGGGCGTAGGCGGCGGTCAGCGATTCGAGGGTGCTGTCGCTGTCGCCGGGGACCAGCAGGAGCGGATGCCCGGCCGACAGGGCGGCGAGGTAGACGACGAGGGCGTCGACCCGGTTGGCCCCGGCCAGCAGCACCAGGCGCCGGGCGGGACCGAGGCGTTCGGCCGTCTCGGCCACGCGCGCGGCCAGTTGCCGGTAGGAGAGCTCTCCGTCCTCAGTGATCAGCGCGGTGCGGTCGCCGAACGCGGCGAGGTTCCGGGCGAACGGCACGGTCCGGGGTTCCGCGCACGGTTGCCCTCCCCCGGCGGTGGTGGCGCCGCCGGGGACGGACGGTCCGGTGGACGGAGGGGCGAACAGGCCGGCGAACCGTTCTCTGACACGTCGTCCGGAGGCCGGACGTGCGGGCCGGAAGGGCGCGAAAGGAGACGGAAGCGGTGGAATGTCCGGGCGTGAGTCGGAGGGGATGGTCACGGGGCGCGCCCTTTCCGCTTCCATGGCGTCGTCCGCTGGTAGCACAGATCACTTGACGGTGAGGTTAGCTTTACCTTATTCATAGCTCGTTCACAAGGTTCCCCCAGCGGCACCAGACAGCCGCTCGCCCTTCTGATTGACGCGACGAGCGCCGCAGGTGGCGAGCCACGCAGGAAGGCAACACATGCGACGCCCCACGGCCCGCCTGATCACCGCGCTCACCGCGATCGGCCTGCTCGTCCCCGCCCTCGCCGCCTGCGGCTCGGACGACAAGGGCGGCGGCTCGGGCGGCGGCGACGACGCCGCGCTGGTCATCTACTCCGGCCGCAACGAGAAGCTCGTCAAGCCGATCCTGGACAAGCTGGAGAAGGCCGTCGGCAGCGAGGTCGACGTCCGCTACGGCGAGAGCGCCGAGTTGGCGGCCCAGATCCTGGAGGAGGGCGACCGCACCAAGGCCGGGCTCTTCTTCTCCCAGGACGCCGGCGCGCTCGGGGCCCTGTCGAAGGAGGGCATGCTGGAGAAGCTGCCCCAGGCCACCCTCGACAAGGTGGACTCCGCCTACCGGGGCGGCGAGGGCGACTGGGTGGGCCTGTCGGGCCGCGTCCGCGTCATCGCGTACAACCCGGACAAGGTCGACAAGGCGCCCGACAGCGTCCACGACGTGGTCAAGCCCGAGTGGAAGGGCAAGGTGGGCTTCGCGCCCACCAACGCCTCCTTCCAGGCCTTCGTCACCGGCATGCGGGTCCTGGAGGGCGACGACGCCACCCGCACCTGGCTCAAGGGCCTGAAGGCCAACGGCAAGACCTACAGCAACAACCTCGCCACGCTGGACGCCGTCGAGTCCGGCGAAGTCTCCCTCGGCCTGGTCAACCACTACTACTGGTACGAGCGGGTCGCCGAGAAGGGCGAGGACAAGGTGGGCGCCAAGCTGCACTTCCTGCCCGGCGGCGACCCCGGCGCGCTGATCAACGTCGCCGGAGCGGCCGTCCTCAAGGACGGCGGGCAGAGCGCGACCGCCCAAAAGGCCGTCGACTACCTGCTGTCGAAGGAGGCGCAGACCTACTTCGCCGAGGAGACCAAGGAGTACCCGCTGGCCGCCGGCGTGACCAGCCCGGTGCGGGACCTGCCCGCGCTGGACTCGCTTCAGGCCCCGGACATCGACCTGAGCAAGCTGGAGTCGCTCCAGGAGACCCTGGCCATGCTCCAGGACGTCGGGCTGGTCTGATCCGACGTGGGCACATCCCCTCAGTCCGTACGGGAGCCGGCCGCCCCGGACACCGAAGGCCGCCCGGCCCGGGTGTCCCCCGCGGCCGGGCTCCGGCGCACCCGCAGAGCCGTGGGACGGCTGCTCCCGGGCGCCGGCCCCGGCGTCCGCGCCACCGACCGCAGGCCTCCGTGGGTGCTGATCGTCCCCGCCTGCGTGGCGGCCCTGTTCGCGCTGCTCCCGCTCGGCTACCTCGCCGTCCGCGCGCTCGAACGCGGCCCCGGATACGCCTGGGACGTCGTCGCCGACGAGCGCACCCTCCAACTCGTCGGCCGCAGCCTGGGCCTCGCGCTCACCGTGGTGGCGGCCTGCCTCGTGCTGGGCGTCTCGCTGGCCTGGCTGACCGTGCGCACCGCCCTGCCCGGGGCCCGCGCCTGGTCGGTGCTGGCCACCCTGCCGCTCGCCGTGCCCAGTTACGTCGCCGCCTTCACCTGGCTGTCCGCCGCTCCGCGGACCGCCGGGTTCGCGGGGGCGGCGCTGGCCCTGACGCTGGTCAGCTTCCCCTATGTGCAGCTGCCGGTCGCCGCGGCGCTGCGCGGCATCGACCCGGCGCAGGAGGAGGCCGCACGCTCCCTCGGGCACGGCCCGTTGAGCACCTTCTGGCGGATCACGCTGCCGCAGCTGCGGCCGGCCGCGGCCGGCGGCGGGCTGCTCGTCGCGCTGTACGTCCTGTCCGACTTCGGCGCGGTCTCACTGATGCGGTACGACACCTTCACCTGGGCCATCCACACCTCGTACCGCGCCTCCTTCGACCGCACCCCGGCCGCCGCGCTGAGCGTCGTGCTGGTGGTGATGACCGTGGCGCTGGTCGCCGCCGAGGGCCGCACCCGGGGCCGCGCGGGCCACGCCAGGACCGGCACCGGCAGTGCTCGCCCCATCGCTGCGGTTCCCCTCGGACGCTGGCGGATCCCGGCCCTCGCGTGGTGCTCGGCGGTGACGGCCGTCGCGGTCGCCTTCCCGCTGGGCACCCTCGGCTACTGGCTGGCCGTCGGCACCTCCGCGACCCGGGACCTCGGCGGGCTCGCCGAGACGGCCTGGGCCACGCTGGGCGTCGCCGCCGCCGGAGCGGCCCTGACCACGCTGCTCGCCCTGCCGGTCGGCGTGATCGCGGCACGCCACCGGGGCCGCGGTGCCCGGCTGCTGGAGCAGGCGGCGTACGCGGGTCACGCGCTGCCCGGCATCACCGTCGCGCTCGCCCTGGTCTTCTTCGCCGTCCGCTACGCCTACCCGCTCTACCAGCAACTCCCGTTGCTGATCTGCGCCTACGCCGTGCTGTTCCTTCCCGTCGCCGTGGCCGCCACCCGGGCCGCCGTACTGCAGGCGCCACCGGTGCTCGAGGACGTCGCCCGCTCGCTGGGGCGACGTCCGCTGCGGGTGCTGCGGGACGTGACGGTGCCGCTGGCCGCTCCGGGCGTCGCCGCCGGGGCCGCGCTCACCTTCGTGGTCTGCATGAAGGAACTCCCCGCGACGCTGCTGCTGCGCCCCACCGGCATGGACACCCTCGCCACCCGGCTGTGGACCGAGACCGGTGCCGGGTCCTTCGCCGCGGCCGCCCCCTACGCCGCGGCACTCATCCTGCTGGCCGCCGTCCCCTCGTACCTGCTGGGCAGGCACCGCACATGAAACCTCCGAGGCAGGCATCGCACATGACTCCCCGAGACAGGCTCCGCACATGACTCCCCGAGACGGGCACCGCCGATGACGAACGACCTCCACATCGAGCAACTGGCCAAGTCCTACGGCCCCGAGGCCCATGTGCTGCGCGGGCTGGACCTCGACGTGCCGGGCGGCGCCCTGGCCGCCGTGCTCGGCCCCTCCGGCTGCGGCAAGACCACCCTGCTGCGCGTCGTCGCCGGATTCCTGCGCGCCGACGCCGGTTCGGTCACCGTCGGGGGACGGCGGCTGACCGGGCCCGGTGTCCAGCTGCCGCCCGAGCGGCGGCGCGTCGGCATCGTGCCGCAGGAGGGCGCCCTCTTCCCGCATCTGAGCGTGGCCCGCAACGTGGCCTTCGGGCTGTCCGGCCTGGACCGGGGCGAGCGGCGCCGCCGCACGGAGGAGATGCTCGACCTGGTCGGACTCGCCGGATACGGCGAGCGGATGCCGCATGAGCTGTCCGGTGGCCAGCAGCAGCGCATCGCCCTGGCCAGGGCGCTCGCCCCGCGGCCCCAGCTCGTGCTGCTGGACGAGCCCTTCAACGCCCTCGACAGCGCGCTGCGCGCCGGCGTGCGGGCCGACGTGCGCGCCGCCCTGCGCGCCACCGGGGCGACGGCGGTACTGGTCACCCACGACCAGCAGGAGGCCCTGTCGACCGCCGACCTGGTCGCGGTCGTACGGCAGGGCCGGGTCGCCCAGTGCGACACGCCGCAGGCGCTCTACCGGCGCCCCGCCGACCCCTGGGTGGCCGGGTTCGTCGGCGACGCCGTCGTGCTCCCCGGCACGGTCGAGCACGGCGGCCGCACGGTCGCCACGGCTCTGGGCACCGTGCCGCTGGCCGCCCCGTCCGAGGGCTCCGGGTCCGGCACGGTGCTGCTGCGGCCCGAGCAGTTGCGGCTGACGGAGGCGGAGCCGGGCGGAGCGCGAGGCACGGTGACCGATGTGTGCTTCTACGGCCACGATGCGAAGGTGACCGTGTCCGTGGCGGGAGTCGACGCCCCCGTCGACGTCCGCGTCGCGGGTCCGGTGTCGGTGCGGCCCGGCGAGGAGACGGGCCTGCGCCTCACGGGCGAGGCCACGCTCCACCGTTGACGGCCGGGGGCGCTCCCCCGCTCCCGTTCAGGAAAGCGACGACGCACCGCACGAACCACTCCGGATCGTCCAGCCACGGATGGTGCCCGGCGCCGGGCTGCACGGCGACTTCGGCGTCGGGGAAGACGTCGGCGGCGCGTCGGGCGAGGCCGGGGGTGGGGGATCCGTCGAGTTCGCCGGCGAGGACGAGGACCGGGGCGGCGAGCCGGGAGAGCTCGGCGCGGGTCCGGGGCGGGTCGTAGGCGCCGTCGGAGCCATAGACGTCGGCGGCCTCGTCGTTGTACTCGTCGTCGCCGAGCGCGTCGTGCTCCTTGGCCGCCTCGTCCCAGCGCCCGTAGAAGAAGGGCACGAAGACGGGGTCGAAGTCACCCGCCCCGGTCAGCCATGCCTCGAACGCGGCGAACGCCTCCGTGAACCAGGGCTCGTCCTCCCGCAACCGGGCGGCGGCCAGCCGTTCCTCCGCCGTGGGCGGCATCCCCAACGCCCATGGTGTCGCGGTCACCAGCGCCAGCCGTGCCACCCGCTGCGGATACCGGGCGGCGTACAACATGGCCAGGCTGCCGCCCGCCGAGTGCCCGAGCACATCCATGTGGGCGAGCCCCATGTGGTCGCGCAACACCTCCACGTCGTCCACCAGGTGGTCGCAGCGGTACGTGGCCGGGTCGGCCGGCACGGCCGAGTCCCCGGTGCCGCGCAGGTCGAGGAGCACGAGCCGCCGGTGCGCCGCCAGTCCGCCGAGGTCGCCCAGGTAGGCGGAGGCCCGCATGGGCCCACCGGGCAGGACGACGAGCGGTTCGCCCTCCCCACGCAGGTGGTAGGCGATCTCGGTCCCGTCGGTGGCGCGGAAGGTCGGCATGGACCCGATCTTGGCCGCCGGGCCGTCCGTTCGGCAACGGGGCAGGTCACGGTTGTGCGGGCAGCCCGCTCGGCGGGCCGCACCGACAGAAAGTGCGGCCCGCCCTCTTGCCTGATCAACGGCCGCCTGGATTACTGATCCCGAAGACCCAGACCGAATGATCGGTCGTCCGGAATGACGCGGTTGGCGAGGGAGAGCTTCCTCATGGCGGATACGACGGAACTGCTGGACCCGGGGGAACGGCTCGCCCCGGAGGCGCTGCGGGCGTTGCAGCTCGAGCGGTTGCGCGGATCGCTGCGGCAGGCGTACGACAACGTGCCCTTCTACCGTGCGTCGTTCGACAAGGCAGGGGTGCACCCCGACGACTGCGGTTCGCTCGCCGATCTGGCCCGCTTCCCGTTCACGACCAAGGCCGACCTGCGCGAGAACTACCCGTTCGGGATGTTCGCCGTGCCCCAGGACCGTATCCGCCGTATCCACGCCTCCAGCGGCACCACCGGACGCCCCACGGTCGTCGGCTACACCGATGCCGACCTCTCCCTGTGGTCCGACATGGTGGCCCGCTCCATCCGGGCGGCGGGCGGACGCCCCGGGGACAAGGTGCATGTGGCGTACGGCTATGGGCTGTTCACCGGTGGGCTGGGCGCACACTACGGGGCCGAAAGGCTGGGCTGTACGGTCATCCCGGCGTCCGGCGGCATGACGGCCCGCCAGGTCCAGCTGATCCAGGACCTCGGGCCCGAGATCATCATGGTGACGCCGTCGTACATGCTCACCCTCCTCGACGAGTTCGAGCGGCAGGGCGTCGATCCGCGCGGTACGTCGCTGCGGGTGGGCGTCTTCGGTGCCGAGCCCTGGACCGAGCGGATGCGCCACGAGATCGAGGAGCGGTTCGCGATCGACGCCGTCGACATATACGGGCTGTCGGAGGTGATCGGGCCCGGGGTCGCTCAGGAGTGTGTGGAGACCAAGGACGGGCTCCATGTGTGGGAGGACCACTTCTTCCCCGAGATCGTCGATCCGATCACCGGTGAGGTGCTGCCGGACGGCGAGGAGGGGGAACTGGTCTTCACCTCGCTCACCAAGGAGGCGATGCCCGTCATCCGGTACCGCACACGGGACCTGACGCGGCTGCTGCCCGGGACCGCCCGGGTGTTCCGGCGAATGGCGAAGATCACCGGGCGCAGCGACGACATGGTCATCCTGCGCGGGGTCAATCTCTTCCCCACCCAGATCGAGGAGATCGTGCTGCGCACCCCTGGCGTGGCGCCCCACTTCCAGTTGCGTCTGACCCGGGAGGGCCGCCTCGACGCCCTCACCGTGCGTGCCGAAGCGCGCCCCGACGCCTCCCCCGGGATCCGGGACGCCGCCGCGCAGGCCATCGCGGCGGCCGTGAAGGACGGGATCGGGGTGTCGGTCGCCGTGGAGATCGTCGAACCGGAGTCGCTGGAACGCTCCGTGGGCAAGATCCGCCGCATCGAGGACCTGCGCCCCCGTCAGTGACCGGCGAACCGGTCCCGCAGCTCCCGCTTGAGGATCTTCCCGCTGGCGTTGCGCGGCAACTCGTCCACGAACTCCACCCGCTTCGGCGCCTTGAAGTGGGCGAGCTTCTCGCGCGCGTGGTCGATCAGTTCGGCCTCGCCCACCTCGCCGCGCGGCACGACGACCGCCGTGACGGCCTCGATCCAGCGCTCGTCGGGCAGACCGATCACGGCGACCTCGGCGACACCGTCATGGGTGTAGAGCGCGTCCTCGACCTGCCGTGAGGCGACCAGTACGCCACCGGAGTTGATGACGTCCTTCACCCGGTCGACGACGGTGAAGTAGCCATGTGCGTCGCGCACGGCGAGGTCGCCGGAGCGGAACCAGCCGTCGCGGAAGGCCTCGGCGGTCTCCTCGGGCTTGTCCCAGTAGCCCTCACACAACTGCGGGGAGCGGTAGACGATCTCGCCGGAGGTGCCGTCGGGCACCTCCTCGCCCTGTTCGTCGACGACACGGGCGTCGACGAAGAGGACGGTGCGCCCACAGGAGTCCATCCGGCCCTTGTGCTCGTCCGGGGCCAGCACCATGGCCAGCGGGCCGATCTCGCTCTGGCCGAAGCAGTTGTAGAAGCCGAGCTTCGGGAGCCGTTCGCGCAGCCGCTCCAGGACGGGCACCGGCATGATCGACGCGCCGTAGTACGCCTTGCGCAGCCCGCCGAGGTCGCGCTCGGCGAAGTCGGGACGGCCCGCCAGGCCGATCCACACGGTGGGCGGGGCGAACAGGCTGTCCACCCGGCCGGCCTCGATCAGGTCGAAGAGCCGGTCGCCGTCGGGGGCGTCGAGGATGAGGTTGGTGGCGCCGACCGCGAGGTACGGCAGCAGGAACACATGCATCTGCGCCGAGTGGTAGAGCGGCAGGGAGTGCACGGGGCGGTCGCCCGCGCTGAGGTCGAGGGCGGTGATGGCGCTCAGGTACTCGTGGACCAGGGCGCGGTGCGTCATCATCGCGCCCTTGGGCAGGGCCGTCGTACCGGATGTGTAGAGCAGTTGCACCAGGTCTTCGGAGCGCGGCTCCGGGCCGTCGTACGCGGGAGCCGTCGCGAGCCGCGCCAGGAGCGAGTCGTCGGCGTCGCGCAGCGCCAATGTACGGACGTCCGAAGGCAGTCGACCGGCCAGGCCGGGGTCGGCGAGGACGAGACGGGCGCCGGACTGGCCGACGATGTAGGCGAGGTCGTCGCCGGTCAGGTTCTGGTTGACCGGGACATGGACGAGGCCCGCGCGGGCGCAGGCGAGGAACCCGATCAGATAGGCGTCCGAGTTGTGGCCGTAGGCGCCGACCCGGTCGCCGGGGGCGAGGCCCGTATCGAGCAGGACGCTCGCCGCGCGGGAGACGGCCCCGTCGAGTTCCTCGTACGTCCATGAGCGGTCGCCGTACTCCACCGCGATCCGCGCCGGGGTGCGCCGCGCGCTGCGCCGCAACACCCCGTCAACCGTGCTGCCCTGTCCCTGCGTCATGACTCATGATCCTCGGTGTGTGGCCGAGGCGGGTCAAGCACCTGGCTGGTGCGGTCCGACCCATGGGTACGCTCAACCGCTCCTTCCCTCAAAGACGTTGGGAGGCACAGATGCGCACCACTCGCCCGAGACGCTTCCTCGTGGCGGCCGCGGCCCTGCTCACGGCATCGGCCACGCTGCCGGCCGCGGCGGCCGACCGGCCGGATCACCGCGAACGTCCCTCGCACGGCGCCATGTCCGCCGTGCTCCGCTACACCGAGTACGGCATTCCGCACATCGTCGCCGACGACTACAAGTCCCTCGGCTTCGGCACCGGTTGGGCGCAGGCCGCCGATCAGGTGTGCACGCTGGCCGACGGGTTCGTGACCGTCCGCGGTGAGCGCTCGCGCTTCTTCGGGCCGGACGCGGCGACCGACTTCTCGCTGTCGTCGGCCACCAGCAACCTCTCCAGTGACCTGTACTTCCGCGGCGTACGCCAGGCCCGCACGGTGGAGAAGCTGCTCGCCGAACCGGCGCCGCGCGGGCCCAGCCGCCAGGTGAAGGACCTGATGCGGGGCTTCGCGGCCGGGTACAACGTCTGGCTGAAGCGGAACCGGATCACCGACCCGGCCTGCAAGGGCGCCACTTGGGTGCGACCGGCCACCACGCTGGATGTGGCCGCCCGTTTCCACGCCCTCGCCGTGCTCGGAGGCCAGGGCGGCATCGTGGACGAGATCACGTCCGCCCGGCCGCCCACCGGCTCGGCAGCCGAGACCACGGGCACCGGTGCGGACGCCGAGGCCCTGATACGGGCCGTACGCGAACGGACCGCCGATGCGGGCATGGGCTCGAACGCGGTCGCCTTCCGTGGCGACACCACGGCGAACGGCCGCGGTCTGCTGCTGGGCAACCCGCACTACCCCTGGCAGGGCGGGCGCCGCTTCTGGCAGGCCCAGCAGACGATCCCCGGCGAGCTCGACGTGGCCGGCGCCGCGCTGCTGGGGTCGCCGACGATCGCCATCGGCTACAACTCCCACGTGGCGTGGAGCCACACGGTGTCGACCGGTGTCCCGTTCAGCCTGCACCGGCTGGCCCTGGATCCCGCCGACCCCACCGTCTACCTGGTGGACGGCAAGCCGGAGCGGATGAGGAAGCGCACCGTGACCGTCGCGGTCAAGGACGGCACACCGGTGACCCGCACCCAGTGGTGGACCCGCTACGGCCCCGTCGCCGCCTCCACCGACGGCGCGCTCCCGCTGCCCTGGACGGCGACCACGGCGTACGCGCTCAACGACCCCAACGCGGCCAACCTGCGCTTCGCGGACACCTCGCTCGGCTTCGGCAAGGCGCGCGCAACGGCCGACATCGCCAGGTCCCTCACCCGGCACCAGGGCCTGCCCTGGGTGAACACCATCGCCGCGGACTCCTCGGGACACTCCCTGTACACCCAGTCGCAGGTGCTGCCCCGGATCACCGACGACCTCGTGGCGCGGTGTTCGACGGACCTGGGCCGGACCACCTACCCGGCGGCGGGCGTCGCGGTCCTCGACGGCTCCCGCGGCGACTGCGCGCTCGGCAGCGACCGCGACGCCGTCCAGCGCGGGACGTTCGGGCCCTCGCGCATGCCCACGCTGAAGGACGCGCCGTATGTGGAGAACTCCAACGACAGCGCGTGGCTCAGCAACGCCGACCGGCCGTTGACCGGTTACGAGCGGATCTTCGGCAGCATCGGCACCCAGCGCTCCCTGCGCACCCGCGGCGCGATCGAGGACGTGGCGGCGATGGCGGCGCGGGGCGGACTGACCGTCCGGGACCTGGAGCGTCAGCAGTTCGCGAACCGGGTGCCGGCGGGCGACCTGGCGACGGCCGACGTGGCGAAGGCGTGTGCCGCGCTGCCGGGCGGTACGGCAACCGGCAGTGACGGCAGGGCCGTTGACGTGTCCGGGGCCTGCCCGGTGCTGGCGGCGTGGGACCGCACCATGGACACCGGCAGCCGGGGCGCCCTGCTCTTCGACCGGTTCTGGCGGAAACTGACCGCGACGGTTCCGGCCGCCCAGCGGTGGAAGGTGCCGTTCTCGGCGGCGGACCCGGTGCGCACCCCGAACACGCTCAACACCGGCGCTCCCGGCTTCGCCACGGCCCTCGCGGACGCGGTCGCCGAGCTGCGGGCGGCGGGCATCGCGCTGGACTCCCGCCTCGGCGAGCACCAGGTCGTCGTACGCAACGGCCAACGTGTCCCCGTGCACGGCGGCACGGAGGGGATGGGTGTGTGGAACAAGATCGAGCCGGTGTGGGACCAGGCGCGGGGCGGCTACACGGAGGTGACGACCGGTTCCAGCCACATCCAGGCGGTGGGCTGGGACGGCAGCCGCTGCCCGGTGGCACGCACGCTGCTGACGTACTCGCAGTCGTCCAACCCGGGCTCGCCCCACTTCAGCGACCAGACCCGGTTGTTCTCGGGTGAGAGGTGGGTGAGCGCGCGCTTCTGCGAGAAGGACATTCTGGCGTCACCCGCGTTGAGGGTCGTCCGCTTGAGCGAACGCTGACTCAGTGTGGTCCCGTTCCACATGGGGCGGGACCACATATGAGTGGCCCATGGGATCCACCATGAATGCGCCCTACGTCAATAGCCGTTCACCAAGTGCTTCTTTTGCTTCTCTTGTGCTCCGATGCGCCCCTTTGGAGAAAGGTTTCGGGAAACCAAGAGCCACTTGGACTGGGCAGGACTTGTCTCAAGCGTTCAAGTCCGTGGTGCGTTCACCGATTTCGCGTGCCGCGTCGGGCAGGAGGGTTTCATGGGCCGTACTGTGCCTGAACAGAAACGTGTATGGACGACAGGAACTGCTCCAGGCATATTCCCGCTCCTTGGTCACGGTATCGCGTTCTACCGACAACCGCTGGCGTTTCTCAATTCTTTGCCCACGTACGGGGATCTGGTCGAGATACGGCTGGGCCCCCAGCGCGCATGGATGGTGTGCCATCCGGAGCTGACCCACGAGGTGCTGATGGATCCGCACACCTTCGACAAAGGGGGCCCGCTCTACGACAGGCTCGGAAAGCTGATGGGGGACGGTCTCGTCACCTGCCGTCAGCCGACGCACCGGGCCAAGCGCGCGCTGCTGCAACCCCACTTCCGGCCCTCCCACGTCGCGCATTACACGGACCTCGTCACGGAGGAGGCCGAGGCGGTGTGCCAGGGGTGGCAGACGGGTCGGACGGTTCCCGTCACCCAGGCGATGATGACGCTCACGACCCGCGTGACCAGCCGTGTTCTGCTCTCCGACTCGCTGGACGACACGACGACCGCCGAGGTGGGGGACTGTCTCGCCGATGTGGTCCGTGGTCTGTTCGTCCGCACGGTCGTACCGATCGACGCCCTGTTCCGCCTCCCCACACCCCCCAACCGCCGCTATCGGCGCGCGCTGTCCCGACTGCACGCGATCATCGACGCGGTGATCGCGGAGCGCCGCAGGGGCCCCGACCGCGACGACGTGCTGGGAACCCTGCTGACCGCCGCGCGCGACGACGGCGGCGCGCCGGCGATCACCGACCAGGAGGTCCACGACCACCTGATCACGCTGCTGCTGACCGGCGTCGAGACCCAGGCACTGACCCTGGCCGGGGTCTTCAGCCTGCTGGCCCGCCATCCGGAGGTGGAGCGACAACTGCACGCCGAGCTCGACTCCGTCCTCGCCGAAGGCCGACGACCCGGTCCCGACGATCTGCCGCACCTCGTCTACACCCGGCGCGTCGTCACCGAGACGCTGCGCCACTCGTCTCCCGGCTGGCTCTTCACCCGCGTCGCCACCCGGGAGACGGAACTCGCCGGATGCCGTCTGCCCAAGGGTGCTGCCGTCCTGTACAGCCCCTACCTCCTGCACCACGATCCCGCGTCGTTCCCCGACCCCGAGCGTTTCGACCCCGACCGCTGGCTGCCGGGGCGGTCCACCGCCGAGCAGCGTCGCGCGATGATGCCGTTCTCCGCGGGCAACCGCAAATGCATCGGTGACGAGTTCGCGATGGTGGAGGCCACCCTGGCGCTGGCGACCATCGCCGGCCGCCGGCGCCTGAGTCATCTGCCGGGGTACGCCGATCAGAAGCCGCGGCCCGGGATCACGATGGGACCACGTTCCCTGGTCATGTTCTGCGAACCCCGTTCGCGTACGCCCTCCGCCGCCTCGCTCACGCCCCGGGCAACAGCGGGCCGGCGCACATCGGACATCCGGACGGCAGGTGACGACGTTGTCGACAACGCATGAGGAAATCAAGCTCGGCGCACCGGGCGGAATGCCGGTCTCCACTCTCCGGGACCTGATCGACACCAACCTCCGTATGCCTTTTCCGTTCCAGCGCAACCCTCATGAACCCGAAGCCGCGACGGGCGTCGACGCCTGGCTGAAGGTGTGGGGGCTGACGGACGATCCGGATGTGGCGGCGATGATCGCCCGCACCCGACCCGCCGAACTCGCCTGCTACACCAGCCCCTCCATGGATGCCGGTCTGCTGCAGATCGTGGCCCATCAGATCGCCTATCAGTTCGTCTTCGACGACCTCGCGGAGGATCTCGGCCGGCACTCTCCGGGCAGGCTGCTCCCCCTGCTGTGCGAAAGCGTCGCGATTCTGCGGGACGGCAGGCCGCCCAGCACTCCCCTCGGAGCCGCCCTGGCCGATCTCCACCGCCAGGTCCGGGAACGGTGCACACCCGCACAGGCCGCGCGATGGGCCTGGCAGAGCCGTGAATACGTGCACGGCCTGTTGTACGAGGCCGTGGCCCAGACCCACCCGTTCCTCCCGCGCACCGGCGACTGCACCTCCATACGGTCGCTGACCGCGGGCGTCGAGCCGTTCTACCCGCTGTACGAGGCCGCCCAGCCACGGGAACCGACCGCGGCCGAGGTGCATCACCCCGTCGTACGGCGGCTGAGCCGGCTGTCGGCCGACGCGGCGGTGTGGACGGCCGACCTGTTCTCCGCGGTGAAGGAACAGCGCGCGGGCGAGATGATCAACATCGCCCTGGCCCACCAGCGCGAACACCGGTGCTCACTACAGACGGCCGTGCTCCTGGCCATCGAGGAGATCAACGGCACGATCGAGACGTTCGAAAGGCTCTACGACGGGATCAAACCGGAGTTGAGCCCCGCGGGCGTCGGCTATGTGGAGGGCATGATCGGGTGGATCCGCGGGTGCTACGACTGGTCGCGCACCGTGCCTCGCTACGCGGACGTGACGTCGGTGCCCGCCGTGCCGTAGACGCTCCTGGCGCGCCCGGCTTCAGCGCCACCCGCGAGGTGTCCATCCGTGTCCACTACCCAGCGAGGAGGCATTCTCCCACCTACCGTTCATGATTCACCCAATGGTGCCCAATCCGGCCTGCCCCCGCTCGACGAGGCGTACGCTCGGCTCCTCCGAGCCGAACGACAGAAGGCGGTACGGCAGATGGCGATGGAGCCGCGGCACCCGGTCACGCAGCAACGGACGTTGATCGAGCGCCGGCGGGAACTTCAGGCTCTCGACGCCGCGTTCAAGGAGCTGCGGGGCGCCACGGACGGTGTGCCGCGGGCGAGGCGCAGGGGGCTGCTCGCCTTCAGCGGACCGGCCGGACTGGGTAAGACGGCACTCATCACGCAGGCACGTGACCGGGCCGTGGCATCGGGACTCACCGTGCTGTCGGGCAGGGGCGGGGAGAAGGAGCAGGGGTCGGCGTTCCGTGTGGTGCGCCAGTTCATGCAGCCCTGGCTGGCGAGGATGGAGGGGGCGGAACTCCACGACTTCCTGGGCAGCTGGTACGACGTCATGGCCGCGGTACTCGGCCTCGAAGCGAGGGGTACCGCCCCCGCGCCGGACCCGACCGGGGTCCGCGAGGGACTCGACTGGGTCATGACCCGCCTCACCATCAAGAAGGCGCCCGTCGTCCTGCTCCTGGACGACCTGCACTGGGCGGACGCCGAATCCCTGAGCTGGCTCGACTCCTTCGCCTCACGGGTCGATGACCTTCCCCTGCTGATCGTGGTCGCCTACCGGCCCGACGAACTGCCCTCGGAAGCGGGCGAGCTGCGTACGCTCGTCGGGCATCACGGGGACGAGCGCCCCCACGACCTGGCACACCTCACCCCCGAAGGCGTCGCGCAGATCATCAGGGACCAGGTCGGTGAGGCGGCCGAGGACGTGTTCTGCAAGGAATGCTGGTCGGCCACCGGCGGGAGCCCCTTCGAAACGGTGGAGCTCGCCATCGGACTCGCGGAGCGCGGACTGAGCGGCAGCGAGGACGACGCGCCCGCGATGCGTGAACTCGCCGCGGCGATCAAGGGCCCGGGACTGATCGAGCGTCTGGAAGGGCTCGACACCGCGACCGTCCGCTTCGCGCACGCCGCCGCCGTGCTGGGCTCGCCCTTCTCACCCCAGCTCGCCGCGGCCATCGCGGTGCTGGGCGAGGAGACCGCCGCCGAGGCGGCCCAGAAGCTGCGTGCGGCCCGGATCCTCACCGACGGCCACGGCCCGGAGGGCGAGCTGGAGTTCGTTCACCCGCTGATCGCCACGACGATCTACCGGTCCATCCGCTCCGGCTTCCGGGCCGGTCTGCACAACGCGGCCGCGGAGGCCGTCCTGAACGCGGGGTACGGCCCCACCGCCGCCGCCCGACATCTGCTGGAGGTGTCCTGCGAGGGCAGGCCCGAGACGGTCGAGTGTCTGCGCGAGGCCGCTCGCGAATATCTGCGCGCCGGGGCGACCGAGGCCGCCCAGCGGCTGCTGACCCGTGCGCTGCAGGAGCCGCCGCTGCCCGAGGACCGTGCCGCGATCCTGCACGAACTCGCGGGTGCCACGTTCCTGATCGAGCCCACGGCCACGGTGCGCCATCTGCGCCAGGCGCTGGCGGAGCCCCATGTCGACCCCGATCTGCGCGCCTCCATCGTGTACCGGCTGACGACCGCGCTCGCCCACACCGATCGGATGGCCGAGGCCGCCACCGTGGCCGCCGAGGAGGCCCGGCAGGCGACGAACCCGCGCGTCAAACTGCGGATGCAGGCCGATCAGTTCGTCTGGAGCACGATGCGCGCCGACGACCCGGACTCGCCCGCCCGCTCCCGGACGCTGGCGCGGCTGGCCGAGCAGTTGCCCGGCCGCAGCCTGGAGGAGCGCTACATCCTGGGGCTGCGGGCCTGGGACGCCGTCCTGCGGGGCGAACCGCGGCAGACCGCCCTCACGTATGCGGAGAAGTCCCTGCACGGCGGCATGAGCTGGACCGATGAGAACCGGGGCTTCGAGGTGCCCCTTTCGGTCGCCCTGGTGTTCATGTACGGCGACCAGCCGCGACGGGCCGAGGAGTTGTTCGAGAAGGGGATCGCCGAGTGCGCCGGCAAGGGCTGGCACGGCTCCCACCTGGCCTTCGGCCAGACCATCGCCGGCTACGTCCGCTACCACCGCGGCTGTCTGGCCGAGGCCGAGGACCTGGTCCGCGAAGGCCTGCGCATCGCCGACAAGGTGGAAGGGGTCGTGGCCGCCCGGTGGTACGGCGTCAGCGTCCTGATCCAGACGCTGCTGGCCCGTGGGCGCGTCATCGAGGCCCGCGCGCTCGCCGACGACCACCACTTCGGTGAGATGGCTCCGAACGCCATCATCTATCCCGACCCGCGCACCGTGTACGCGGAACTGCTCCTGGCGGAGGGACGGCACGCGGAGGCGGCTGCGTTGCTGTCCGCGGTCGGGGACTGGCTGGACGGACGGGCCTGGCGCAACCCGGCCTGGTGCCCGTGGCAGCTACGGCTGGCGACCGCGCTCGTCCCCACCGCCCCGGACGCGGCGATCGCCCACGCCCAGGACGCCGTCCACCGCGCCCGGGACTTCGGTGCCGCCTCCGTCGTCGGCCAGGCCCTCCACACTCTCGCCGAGGTGACCGGCGGGCCGGCGGCGCTGGAGCTGTACGCGGAGGCGGTGGACCACCTGGAGCAGTCCCCCGCCTCGTACGAACTCGCCCGCGCCCAGGTCGGCCACGGCGCCGCACTGTCCCGCAACGGGCGGCTCCAGGAGGCCGCCGACCGGCTCTACCAGGGCCTGGAAGGCGCCGTCCACTGCGGGGCCGAGGCACTCGCGACACGGGCCAGGGAGGAACTCTCGGCGGCGGGACTGCGCCCGCTGCCGCTGCGCTACGTGCACGCGGACGCGCTGACCGCGCAGGAACGCCGTACTGCCGAACTGACCGTCGAGGGAAAGCCGGTGGCCGTGATCGCCAAGGAACTGCACCTGACCGAGCAAGGGGTGCGGCAGTTGCTGTCCAGCGTCTACCGCAAGATCGGCACCGATGCGGCGGGCCTCGCCAGGGCCCTGGAGGCCCTTCCCCGTGTGCGTCCCTGACGTCACACGGGCCGGGTACGCCCCTCCCAATACGGTTCCCGCAACCGCCGCTTGTACAGCTTGCCGTTGGGATCGCGCGGCATCTCGGCGATGAAGTCGACGCTCTTGGGCCGCTTGTAGCCGGCGAGTTGACCAGCGCAGTGGTCGAGGATGGTGGCGGCGAGCGCGGGGCCGGGTTCGTGGCCGGGGGCCGGTTCGACGACGGCCTTGACCTCCTCGCCCCAGTCGTCGTGCGGGATGCCGAAGGCGGCGGCGTCGGCGACGGCCGGGTGGGCGAGCAGGGCGGACTCGATCTCGGCCGGGTAGATGTTGACCCCACCGGAGATGATCATGTCGATCTTGCGGTCGCGGAGGAAGAGATAGCCGTCCTCGTCGAGGTAGCCGAGGTCGCCGACCGTGAAGAAGTCGCCGATGCGGTTCTTCTTCGTCTTGGCCTCGTCCTTGTGGTAGGCGAAGCCTCCGGTGTTCATCTTGAGGTAGACGGTGCCGAGTTCGCCGGGCGGGAGGCGGTTGCCGTCGTCGTCGAAGACAGCGAGTTCGCTGATGGGCCAGGCCTTGCCGACGGTGCCGGGCTTCTTCAGCCAGTCCTCGGCGGTCGCGAAGGCACCACCGCCCTCGCTGGCGGCGTAGTACTCCTCCACACAGGGGCCCCACCAGTCGAGCATCGCCCGCTTCACATGGTCGGGGCACGGGGCCGCGCCGTGGATGGCGTGCCGCATGGAGGAGACGTCGTAGCGGGCCCGTACGTCCTCGGGGAGGGCGAGGAGGCGGTGGAACTGGGTCGGGACCATATGGGTGTGCGTGCATTTGTGGGTGTCGATCAGGCGGAGCATCTCCTCGGGCGTCCACTTGTCCATCAGCACCAGCCGGTGCCCTATGTGCAGGGACGCGCCGGCGAACTGGAGCACGGCGGTGTGGTAGAGCGGTGAGCAGACCAGGTGCACGTTGTCGTCGAAGGGCCTGATGCCGAAGATGCCGAGGAAGCCGCCCAGGTAGGCCTCCTCGGGGGGCTTGCCGGACAGCGGGCGGCGGATGCCGCGGGGGCGGCCGGTGGTGCCCGAGGTGTAGTTCATGACCCAGCCGAGAGTGCGGTCGGCGGGCGCGGACTCCGGTTGTCCGTCGAGGAGTTGGGCGTAGGGCCTAAAGCCCTCGACCTGACCCACAGCGTACCGGTGGGTGGCCGCCAGGCCCGCCTCGTCGGCGGCCCGGCGCGCGGGGTCGGCGTAGCGCTCGTGGGCGATGAGCACCTTGGCGCCGGAGTCGGCGACGATCCAGGCGATCTCGGGGCCGACGAAGTGGTGGTTGACGGGGACCAGGTAGAAGCCGGCCTGGGAGGCCGCCAGGTAGGCGGTGAAGAACTCGACGCCGTTGGGCAGGACGACCGCGAAGGCGTCGCCGCGCTGGAGGCCGGCCGCGCGCAGGCCGTGGACGAGGCGGTTGGTGGCTGCGTGCAGGCGCCCGGCGGTCCATCGCTCGCCGTCGGGGGCGACCAGGACCGGGCGGTCCGGGTCGGCGGCGGCCTGGGCCCAGAAGCCGACGGGCGGGGTGTTGACGGTGTGTGCCGCGGGGGTGCTGGTCACTGGCCGCTCCTTCCGGCGATGCGGTTGATGCGGTCGACGGCCCGCTCGAAGCCGCGGGTGAGGTCGTCGAGGACGGCCTGGACGCTGCGTTCGCTGTTCATCCGGCCGACGATCTGGCCGACGGGCGTGCCGAGCAGGGGCGCGACCTCGTACTTCTGGATGCGTGAGACGGCTTCGGCCACGAGCAGTCCCTGGAGGGGCATGGGGAGGGTGCCGGGCCCGTTCGGGTCGTCCCAGGCGTCGGTCCACTCGGTGCGCAACTGGCGTGCGGGCTTGCCGGTCAGGGCGCGGGAGCGGACGGTGTCGCCGGAGCCGGCGGCGAGCAGCTTGGCGGTGAGGCCGGGCGAGTGCATGTCCGCTTCTGTGGTGGTCAGCCATATGGAGCCCAGCCACACACCCTGGGCGCCGAGGCTCAGTGCGGCAGCCACCTGTTGGCCGCTTCCGATGCCGCCGGCGGCGAGTACGGGCAGCGGGTCGACCGCCTCCACCACCTCCGGGGTGAGCACCATGGAGGCGATCTCACCGGTGTGGCCGCCGGCCTCGTAGCCCTGGGCCACGACGATGTCGATGCCCGCCTCCTGGTGCTTGCGGGCGTGGCGGGCGCTGCCCGCGAGGGCGGCGACGAGCACGCCCCGGTCGTGGGCCCGCGCCACGACGTCCGCGGGCGGTGAGCCGAGGGCGTTGGCGAGCAGCTTGATCGGGTAGTCGAAGGCGACGTCGAGCTGGGTGCGGGCGACCTGCTCCATCCATCCGGTGATCCGCCAGCCGGCCGCCTCTCCCTCGGCCAGTTCGGGAACCCCGTACTTGGCGAGGGTGTCCTTGACGAACTGCCGGTGCCCCTCGGGGATCATCGCCTCGACGTCGGCCTCGGTGACGCCCTCCACCTTCTTCGTCGGCATGACGACGTCGAGGCCGTAGGGCCGGCCGTCGACATGTGCCTCGACCCAGTCGAGGTCGCGTTTGAGGTCGTCCGGTGCTGTGTAGCGGACCGCGCCGAGCACTCCGAAACCGCCGGCCCGGCTGATGGCCGCGGCGACGGCGGGGAACGGCGTGAAGCCGAAGATGGCGTGCTCGACTCCCAGTTTCTTGCTCAGCTCCGTCTGCATGGGCGCAGGATGCCGGAGTCCTCCGGAGGACGGAAGGGGTTTCCTGATGCTCCGTCAGCTTTCTGCTCGCCTCCTGGAACGCTCACGCCTCATTGACACGACCGGCACCCGACAGGAAGGTTTCACGATGACCGATGAGGTGATCCCGAGACCTGCCCGCCGTCAACCGAGACCTACCCGCCGTCAACTGGGCACCCTGGCTCTGGGCGGTGCCCTGGCCCTCGCCCCGTTACCCGCCGCCCCGGCCGCAGCCGCGTCCGGTCGCCCCACCCTTCGCCACGGCTCCCCCGAACGCGCCGGCCTCCTCCCCGATCACCTGCGCCGACTCGTCACCGACGCCGAGGCGTTCCTGGGCCCCTCCCCCACGCACCCCTGGTACGCGGGCGCCGTCCTGCTCGCCGGGCGTGGCGGCACCGTGGCCCTGCACCAGCCGATCGGGATGGCGGTGCGCTATCGGGCGTACGACGAGGAGACCGACACCGGCGTCGAGTTCCCGGCCGACCAGCAGCTCGCCATGGCCGAGGACACCGTCTTCGATCTGGCCTCGGTCTCCAAGCTGTTCACCTCGATCCTCGCCGTGCAGCAGATCGAGCGGGGCGCCCTCGGACTGGAGGCGACGGTCGCCTCCTACCTCCCGGACTTCGGCCGCGCGGGCAAGCAGGACATCACGGTACGTCAGCTCCTCACCCACACCTCCGGGTTCCGCGCCTGGCTCCCGCTGTACGAGGCGCCGACGTACGAGGAGAAGCTCCAGCTCATCTGGGACGAGGCGCCGATCGACCCGCCCGGCATCGCCTACCTGTACTCGGACCTGAACCTGATCTCCCTCCAACTGGTCCTGGAGAAGATCACCGGCCGTACGCTCGACACCCTCCTCCACGACGAGATCACCGGCCCGCTCGGCATGCGCCGCACCCGCTACAACCCGCCCGCCGCCTGGAAACCGAAGATCGCGGCCACCGAGGACGCCCGCAGACCCTGGTCCGGCCTGGACCGCGGTCTGGTGTGGGGTGAGGTGCACGACGAGAACGCCTTCAGCCTCGGCGGAGTCGCGGGCCACGCGGGCGTGTTCTCGAACGCGTGGGACCTCGCGGTCCTCGGCCGGACGCTGCTCAACGGCGGCGGCTACGGCCGCGCACGCGTCCTGCGGCCGGAGTCGGTGGAGTTGATGTTCACCGACTTCAACACCGCCTTCCCCGGCGACGAGCACGGCCTCGGCTTCGAGCTCTACCAGCACTGGTACATGGGCGCGATGGCCACTCCGCGCACCGCGGGGCACACCGGCTTCACCGGCACCTCGCTGGTCCTCGACCCGACGACCGACTCCTTCCTCGTCGTGCTCGGCAACTCGGTGCACCCGGTGCGCGGTTGGCGCTCCGGCTCCGCGCCCCGGGTCGCCGCGGCGGACAACCTGGCCCGCGCCGTGCCGGTCCGGCCACGACACGGCCGTACGGCATGGTTCTCGGGAATGGCGAGCGCCACGACCGCGACCCTCGCCCTCCCCGCGCTGGACACGTCCGGCGGTGACGCGCGGCTGTGCTGCGCCCTGTGGTGGGACACCGAGCCCGAGGCGGACGGCCTCACCCTGGAGACGACGACCGACGGCGGCACCACCTGGCAGCCGCTCCCCTTCACCACGGTCCGCCACGGCGAGCCGCCGCAGTCCCACCCGACCGGCACGGTCACCGGCTGGTCCGGCCGGGTCTGGCACCGGCTCACGGCGCGGCTCCCCGCGCACCGGGGGCTGACGCTGCGCTGGCGGTACGCCACGGACCGGCGGTACGTGGGCCGTGGCGCGTACGTGGACGGTGTGCGCGTCGAGACGAGGCGCACCGTGCTCTTCGACGAGGCCCGGCCGGCGGACGCGGCGCGGATCACCGCGAACGGCTGGTCCGCCTGCGCAAACTGACGGTTCAGCCGGGGACGTCCAGGCGCTGGGTGCCGACGACGGACAGCAGCCGCAGCGCCTCCTCGGACGGCGAGCCGGGGGTGGCGGTGTAGATGACGACCCGCTGGTCGCGGTCGGCGATGTCGAGCACGTCGCAGTCGACGGTGACCGGGCCGACGACCGGGTGGTCGAAGGTCTTGCGGAGCGTGGGAGCGGCGGTCACGTCGTGGGCCGCCCACAGCCGGGCGAACTCCTCGCTGCCGGCCAGGAGTTCGCGGACCAGCCCGGTCAGTTCCGGGTCGTCCGGGTAACGGGCCGCGGCGGCGCGCAGCCGCTGTGCGGAGTGCCGCGCGAACTCGGTCACGTCGGACACTCCGTAGAGCCGCCGGCCGTCGCGGTGCGGGCCCAGGAAGGCGCGCCGGACGAGGTTGCGGTCGCGGCGGGGCAGGGCGGAGAAGTCCTCCATCAGGGCGGCCGCGAGGTCGTTCCAGGCGATGATCTCGAACGTCGCCGAGATCACGATCGCGGCCGCGTGCGGCAGCCGGTGCAGCAGGTCGACGATGCTCCGGCGGACCTCGCGCGAGGGCCCCGGCGGCGGTCCGGGCGGGGTCCCGGCGAGGTGGTGGAGGTGGTCCCGCTCGGCGTCCGACAGGCGCAGGGCGCGGGCGAGCTGGGCCAGCACCTCGCGCGAGGGGCGCGGGGCGCGGGCCTGCTCCAGCCGTGTGTAGTACTCGGTCGAGATGAACGCGAGCTGCGCCACCTCCTCGCGGCGCAGTCCCGGCGTACGGCGCCGCGGCCCGCTCGGCAGCCCCACGTCCGCGGGCGCGATGCGCTCGCGCCGGCTGCGCAGGAAGTCGGCCAGTTGTCGTCGGTCCACCCGTCCAGTGTGCGCATGCGTCCGGGAGCCCAGCCAGGTACAGCCGGTGCCTGGCTGGGCCTTGCGGCCGGTCGCAGGCTCGACGGTATGAACGACACATCGATCACCACCGCGACCGGTCTGCTCGAGGGCAAGGTCGCGTTCGTCACCGGCGCCGGCCGTGGCATCGGCGCCGCCGCCGCTCGGCTGTTCGCCCGGGAAGGGGCCCGAGTGCTGCTCGCGGCGCGCACCGAGGCGCAGCTCAAGGCGGTCACCGAGGAGATCGGAGCGGCCGGCGGCACCGCGGACTTCGTGCGGTGCGACCTGGCCGACGCCGACAGTGTGCGGGCCGCCGTCGACCGGGCCGTGGAGTTGTACGGCCGCCTGGACGTCGCCTTCAACAACGGTGCGACGATCCAGCCGCCCGGCCCGCTGGACCAGCTCTCGGAGGCCGAGTTCGACCGGATCGGCGCCGTCGATCTCAAGGGTCCCTGGCTGGCGATGAAGGCCGAGATCGCCGCCATCCGGGCCACCGCCGGACACGGCGCGATCGTCAACAACTCCAGCGTGGGCAGCTTCGCCGCCAACCCCGAGCTGCCGGTGTACGGCGCGATGAAGCAGGCGGTCAACAGCCTGACCGCGTCGGCCGCCGTCACGTACGGCCGCGAGGCCATCCGGGTCAACGCCATCGCCCCCGGGCTCACCCTCACCGAGATGGTCGACGAGTGGGAGCGGAACTCCCCCGGCATCATCGACCGGGCCACCGCACTGAGCCCGCTGGGCCGGGCCGCCGACCCGGAGGAGATCGCCCAGGCCGCCGCATGGCTGCTGAGCGACCGCGCGTCCTATGTCACCGGCGTGGTCCTCCAGGTGGACGGTGGCGCCCGCGCCTAGGCCTGGTTCCACAACACGCCCTGGTCGGCGGCCTCCAGCACCGCCATCGCCGCGTTGTGCCCCGGCACCCCGCTCACCCCTCCCCCGCGCACCGCGCCCGCCCCGCACAGCAGCACGTTCGCGTGCCGGGTCTCCACGCCCCAGCGGCCGGTGCCCTCCTGGGCGTAGGGCCAGGCCAGCTCGCGGTGGAAGATGTTGCCGCCGGGCAGCCGCAGGTCGTGCTCCAGGTCGAGGGGGGTCTTCGCCTCGATGCAGGGGCGCCCGTCGGCGTCGGTCGCCAGGCAGTCGGCGATCGGCTCGGCGAGGTGGGCGTCGAGTTGGGCGAGGGTCGCCTTCAGCAGCTCGTCGCGCACGGCGTCGTTGTCGCGCTCGAAGAGCCGGGCCGGGGTGTGCAGGCCGAAGAGGGTGAGGGTCTGGTAGCCCTGTTCGACGAGGTCGGGGGCGAGGATCGTGGGGTCCGTGAGGGAGTGGCAGTAGATCTCGGACGGGGGCGCGGCGGGGAGTTCGCCCGCGGCGGCCTGGGCGTGGGCGGTGGCGAGCTGGTCGTAGCCCTCGGCGATGTGGAAGGTGCCGGCGAACGCCTCGCGCGGGTCGACGGAGCGGTCACGCAGCCGGGGCAGACGTCTGAGCAGCATGTTCACCTTGAGCTGGGCGCCCTCGGCGGGCGCCGGGGGCGTGTCGCCGGTGAGGGTGGCCAGCTCCTGTGGGGAGGCGTTGACCAGGACGTGGCGGGCGGCGGCGACGCCCTCGCCGTCGGCCGTGCGGTAGGTGACCTCGGCCGTCCGGCCGTCCGTGTCGACGCGCAGCGCCTCGTGCCCGGTGACGAGGACCGCGCCCGCCTCGCGTGCCGCCTTGGCCAGTGCGTCGGTGAGGGCGCCCATGCCGCCGACGGGGACGTCCCAGTCGCCGGTGCCGCCGCCGATCACGTGGTAGAGGAAGCAGCGGTTCTGCTTCAGCGACGGGTCGTGGGCGTCGGCGAAGGTGCCGATCAGGGCGTCCGTGAGGACCACGCCCCGCACCAGGTCGTCCGTGAAGCGGTCCTCGATCGCCACGCCGATCGGCTCCTCGAAGAGGATGCGCCAGGCGTCCTCGTCGTCGACCCGCCGGCGCAGCTCCTCGCGGCCGGGCAGAGGCTCGGTGAGCGTCGGGAACACGCGCCGCGCGACCTCGCCGGTCATGCCGTAGAAGCGCTGCCACGCCGCGTACTCGCGCTCGCCGCCGGTCAGCCGCTCGAACGCCTCCCGGGTGCGCCGCTCGCCACCGCCCACCAGCAGTCCGGTGGGCCGTCCGTCGCGTTCGGCGGGCGTGTAGGAGGAGATGTCGCGGGTGCGGACGCGGAAGTCCAGGCCCAGGTCCCGCACGATCTTCCTGGGCAGCAGGCTGACCAGGTACGAGTAGCGGGAGAGCCGTGCGTCGACCCCGGTGAACGGCCGTGTGGACACGGCGGCGCCCCCGGTGTGGTCCAGCCGCTCCAGCACCAGCACGGACCGGCCGGCCCGGGCCAGATAGGCGGCGGCGACCAGGCCGTTGTGGCCTGCGCCGACGATGACGGCGTCGTACGTACGGTGTCCCGGGTGTGCCTCGTGTGCGGCCATGGTTCTTCGTAACACGTGATGATCTAGGTCGGCCATAGGGCGGCCTTCACGGGCCGCCGGACGCCCGCTGCTGCCGCAGCACCGCCACCCGGCGGTACAGCTCGACCGCCTCCGCCTCCCGCCCGAGCTGTTGCAGGCAGTGGGCCTCGTCGTTGCGGCTGGCGAGGGTGTCGGGGTGGTCGGCGCCCAGCACGCGTTCACGGGCGGCGGCCACTGTGCGGTACTCGGTGAGCGCGTCCGGCCAGCGGCCCAGCCAGCCGAGGCTCACGGCGACCTCGCGTCGGCTGACCAGGGTGTCCGGGTGGTCGGGGCCCAGCACGCGCTCGCGGATCGCGCAGACGTCGCGGGACTCTGCGAGCGCCTCCTCCCAGCGGCCGAGGCGGCCCAGGTTGACGCCGAGGCCGTGGCGGGCGCGCAGGGTCTCGGGGTGGGCGGGGCCGTGGACGCGGGTGCGGTCGTCGACGAGGTCGCGGTAGAGCTGGAGCGCCTCCGCGCTGCGGCCGAGCCGCCCGAGGCTGATGCCGACCTCGTAGCGGGCGGAGAGCGTGTCGGGGTGGTCGGGGCCGAGGGCCTGGGCGCGGGCCTCGGCGACCTCGCGGTAGGTCTGCAGGGCCTCCGTCCAGCGGCCCAACTGGCCTAGTGCGTAGGCGACCTCGTAGCGGGTCACCAGGGTGTCGGGATGGTGCGGGCCGAGGATGCGGGCGCGGGCGGCGGCGACCTCGTCGGCCATGCGGTACGAGTCCTCCAGCCGGCCGAGCCTGCTGAGGTTGAAGGCGAGGTTGTGGCGGCAGCGCAGGGTGTCGGGGTGGTCGGCGCCCATGGCGCGCTCGCGGGCGATCAGCACCGAGGTGTAGACCTGGTGCGCGTCGAAGTGGCGGCCCAACTGGCCGAGCACGTACGCCATCTCCTGCCGGGCGGCGAGCGTCTCGGGGTGGTCCGGGCCGAGCGACAGGCTGCGGGCGCGGGCGACGTGCTTGTACTCGCGCAGCGCGTCGGCGGCGCGGCCGGTGCGGCTGAGGGTGAAGGCGACCTCGTAGCGGCTGGCGAGGGTGTCGGGGTGGTCGGGGCCGAGGAGGTGCTCGCGCTCGGCGGCGACGGCCCGGTGCACCTCGCCCGCCTCGGTCCAGCGGCCCAGCCGGCCGAGGCTGAGCCCGGCGTTGTGCCGTCCGGCCAGCGCGGTGAGCGTCGCCGCGGACGGGGCGGGCGGCTCCTCGGGTACGGCGGTCTCGTCGGGCCGTCCGGTGGCGGGCCGCGGGATCCACTCGCCGGTGAGGCCGGCCCCGGCGTCCGGGGGTGTGGTGCGCAGTGCGGCGCCGGTGGCCTTGTGGCCGGTGGTCATGCCGCGGGTCCAGGACGGCAGGCGGGGCTCGCGGGCCGCGGGCTCCGGGGGCCTGAGGGCGGGCTGCGGGGTCACCACGGTCGGCACGTACTCCGGGGTCGTACGGCCCAGGCTGATCCGGCGGCCCAACTCGCGGCCGTCGTGCGGGCGTTCCTCGGGGCGCTTGGCCAGCAGATCGAGGATGACCCGCTCGACGTACTCGGGCAGCTCGTCGCGGTGGCTGCGCGGTGGCCGGGGCGGGGTGTCGCGGTGGCCGACGAGGATCGCCCAGGGGTCGTCCAGGTCGAACGGCGGTACCCCGGTGGCGATCTCGTACAGCACGCAGCCCAGTGAGTACAGGTCGCTGCGCTGGTCCACCTCCTCGCCGCCGATCTGCTCGGGCGACATGTAGTGCGGGGTGCCCATCGCGATGCCGGTGCCGGTCAGCCGGGAGGTGAAGCCGATGTCGTGGGCCAGGCGCGCTATGCCGAAGTCGCAGATCTTCACCGTGCCGTCGGCGAGCCGCATGATGTTCGCCGGCTTCAGGTCGCGGTGCACGATGCCCTGCTGATGGGTGTAGGCGAGGGCGGCGGCGACCTGGTCGGCGATCTCGACGACGTCCGGGACGGGCAGCGGATGGTGTTTGTTGTCCTCCAGGAGCTGGCTGAGGTTGCGGCCCTGAAGCAGCTCCATGACCAGGAAGAGGACGCCGTCGGACTCGCCGAAGTCGTGGACGACGGTCACCCCGCGGTGCTGCAGGGCCGCGGCCACCCGGGCCTCGCGGCGGAACCGCTCCCGCAGGACCCGGGTGAAGGAGTGGTCGTGGTGGGGTCCCAGCGGCTTGAGGCACTTGACGGCGACGTGCCGGCCCAGCGACTCGTCGCGCGCACGCCACACCTCGCCCATACCGCCGCGCCCGATCAGCTCGAGCAGCCGGTACCGGCCCTGGATCAGCCTGCTGTCCCCCATCTCCCGCGCTCGCCCCCCGTTACGTCACGGTCCGCTCCGCCCTCCCCCGGCCCGTCCAGTATGGCGAGCTGTCGTCCGAGTTTGTACGGGGCCGGGCGCGAGCCGGGACCGAGTCGTGCCATGGCGCGCAGGATGTGTTTGGGCGGCAGTTGCCAGCGCAGACGCGCGGGAACGCAGCGCAGCACGGTGCCCGTGGCACGCAACTGACGGGTGACGGTGGCGGGTTTCGGGGCCGCTCTGCCGTACAGCTCGTGGGCGTACGGCGGCAGGGCGGCGTAGGCCATGTGCGCCACGCGCCGCCACAGCACCTCACGCGCCGGGACGAGAAGGGGGTGCGTCGGCGGGCGGAGCAGGAAGTCGTCCACCGCGCGCGCCCCGGGTCCGCACTCCAGTTCGGGGCGCACCTTCTCGAAGTACTCCGCCAGCTCAGCCCGGTTGGCCGGTACGGCGTCCGGGTCCAGGCCCACCAGGCGGGCGCTGGCCCGCTGTTCGTCGATGTAGCGGTCGGCTTGAGCGTCGGTGAGGCGGAGGCCGGAGCGGCTCGCGACGTGCAGATAGGAGTCGATCTCGGCGCAGTGCACCCACAGCAGCAGTTCGGGTTCGTCGACGCCGTAGCGCTCCCCCGTGTCCGGGTCGGTGGCGCTCAGCATGCTGTGGATCCTGCGTACCCGGGCGCCGGCCCTCTCGGCGGCCTCGGTGGTGCCGTAGGTGATGGTGCCGACGAAGTTGGCGGTGCGCAGCAGGCGCCCCCAGGCGTCCTGGCGGCCACTCTTTTGACGATTAAACGCAGTGGAGTTCTGCATGACGCCGCGCACCGCGCGCGGGTGCAGGGCCTGGAGGTAGAGCGCGCGGATTCCAGCGACCCACATCATGGGGTCGCCGTGCATCTGCCAGGTCACGGAGTTCGGCGTGAACAGCCCGGGATCACCCATGCCCGCAGGCTAACGCCGCACCCTCGGCATTCCCAGACCGATCCAGGAGATGATCTCCCGCTGGATCTCGTTGTTGCCGCCGCCGAAGGTGAAGATGACGGCCGAGCGGTAGCCGCGTTCCAGCTCGCCGTGGAGTACGGCGCCCGCCGAGCCCTCCTTCAGCGCCCCTGGTGCGGCGACGATCTCCATCAGCCAGGCGTAGGCGTCGCGGCGCGCCTCGGAGCCGTAGACCTTGACGGCGGAGGCGTCCTGCGGGGTGAGGGTGCCGTCCTGGACGGCGCTGACCATCTGCCAGTTGAGGAGCTTGAGGGCGTCGAGCCTGGTGTGGGTCTGGGCGAGGCGGCGGCGCACCCAGGGCAGGTCGATCACCCGGCGGCCGTCGGCGAGCTTGGTCTCCATCGCCCAGCGCTGGACGTCGTGCAGGGCGCGGATGGCCATGGTGCCGTGGGCGGCGAGGGTGACGCGCTCGTGGTTGAGCTGGTTGGTGATCAGGCGCCAGCCCTGGTTCTCGGCGCCGACGCGGCGGGAGACGGGGACGCGGATGTTCTCGTAGTAGCTGGCCGTGGTGTCGTGCGAGGCGAGGGTGTTGATGACGGTGCAGGAGTAGCCGGGTTCGGTGGTCGGCACGAGGAGCATGGTGATGCCCTTGTGGGGCGGGGCGTCCGGGTCGGTGCGCACGGCCAGCCAGACCCAGTCGGCGGTGTCGCCGTTGGTCGTCCAGATCTTCTGGCCGTTGACGACGTAGTCGTCGCCGTCGCGCACCGCGCGCGTCCTGAGGGACGCGAGGTCGGTGCCCGCCTCGGGCTCGCTGTAGCCGATCGCGAAGTCGATCTCGCCGGAGAGGATCTTCGGCAGGAAGTACGCCTTCTGCTCGTCGGTGCCGTACCGCATGATCGTCGGGCCGACGGTGTTGAGCGCCATCAGCGGCAGCGGTACGCCCGCCTGGGCGGCCTCGTCGAAGAAGATGAACTGTTCCATCGTGGTCAGGCCACGTCCGCCGTACTCCTTGGGCCAGCCCACACCGAGCCAGCCGTCGGCGCCGAGCCGCCGGATGGTGCGGCGGTAGTGGCGTTTCTGGGCTGCCGGGTCGGTGAAGCGGGTCTGTGCGAGGTCCGGCACCAGTTCGGCGAAGTAGTCGCGCAGTTCGCTGCGCAGCCGCTGCTGCTCGGGCGTGTATTCGAGATGCACGGCGCCTCCAGGCTCCCCAAGGGCGGTCCTGACGGCGCACACCGTAGAACGTGTTTCAGAAATTGGGAACGGTCAGGCGAGGCTCCCTATGAAGTCGGTGCACGCCCGCGCACACTTCCGGCACGCCTCGGCGGCCTCTTCACCACCGGGACGGCTGTCGAAGGTGTGCGCGCACTCCACGCACACCGACCTGCACCACTCGAGCTGAGCGCGGATCGCGGCCTCGTCGAGGAGGTTCTGCTCGGACAGCACCTGGCAGGTCGCGTCGCAGACCTCCGCGCACATGATGCCCTTGCGCCGCAGGAGTTCCTGCTCCTGGGTCCCGTCCGGATCCACCAGGCTCGCGCGCAGCGCACAGGCACGGGCGCAGTCCGTACAGGCCTGGGCGCACGCGAAGCGGTCCTCGAGGAACCGGACGAGCTCTTGCTGGGATGTCGTGGATGTCACACGGGGCGGGTAGCCGGAGCCGCGGGCGCCAAACCCGGTGTTCCCGGGCGTCCGGGCCGGTCGCGGTGTCCGGGCCGGTCGCGGTGTTCGGGTTCACGTGTGGTGCCAGGGGTACTCGCGCGCCATGGATACCGCTTGGATGGACATCGCCGCGCCCTCGGGCGCGCTCGCCGTCGGTCTGCTCGTCGCGGGTGTGGCCGTCGTGGCGCTGCTCGTCGGCGCCTTCGCGCTGGGCATCCGGGTCAGGCGCCGCGAACCGGGTCCGCCCCGTCCCGGGGAACAGCCCCGGCTGCCGGCGGAGGGCCCGGTCCACGAGGTCCGGGAGAACCGCGAGCCCGCCGAGGTGCCCAGAAGCGACCACCGCGTCACCCCGCACGACATGCCCGCCCACGGCAACCTGCCCACCCGGCCGGGCCCCTCACGCAAACGGCGCCGCTGGAGCGCCGGCGGCAGCGGGTCGTTCGGCGGTGGCGGGCCGGGCAGCACGTGACGTCCGGCGCCGTCCGAGGCAGCCATGAGGCGCGCACCTGTGACACCGAGGGAAGTGAGAACCATGGCCGACCCCACCCGTAGCACCCTGCCGCTGCCCGACTACGACCACCTGCCGATCGGCGGTCTGGAGAGCCGCGTACGGTCGCTGTCCGCCGGCGAGGTCGAGGAGCTGCTGGCCTATGAGCGGGCGCACGCCGACCGGCTCCCGGTGACCGAACTGCTGGCCACCCGACTGGAGCAGCTCGAGTCCGGCGCCGAGCCGACGTCCGGTGACCCCGGCGCGCTGCGCCCCGAGAGCGGCGCACGGCGGGCGGGTTCCCCGGTGTCCCCCGCGACCTCGCCGGAGCCCTTCAGCCCGCCGCCGCACGGCACACCCGACCAGCGGGGGAAGCCGAAGGGTGATCGTTCGTGACAGTCCGTTTCCCGGCGCGGGCGCCGGGGGACTCGTGATCCGTGCTGTGGAGGAGGAGAAGGGCTCGTGCCGGCGCCCGGGCCCGTCATGCCGCTGAGCGCACCACGGACTACATCGACGGGCGGCTGCCCCTCTCCGAGGGCGGCGGACTGCTGCGGAAGGCCTTCCCCGACCACTGGTCGTTCCTGCTCGGCGAGATCGCCCTCTACAGCTTCGTCGTCCTGCTGCTGACCGGCGTATGGCTGACGCTGTTCTTCCACCCCTCGATGACCGAGGTGGTCTACCACGGCTCGTACACCCCTCTGGCCGGGGTGCGCATGTCGGCCGCGTACGAGTCGACGCTGGACATCAGCTTCGATGTGCGCGGCGGCCTGCTGATCCGTCAGATGCACCACTGGGCGGCCCTGGTGTTCCTCGCCGCGATCGGGGTGCATCTGCTGCGGATCTTCTTCACCGGCGCGTTCCGCCGGCCCCGCGAGGTCAACTGGCTGATCGGCGTGACCCTGTTCCTGCTGGCGCTGGCCGAGGGGTTCGCCGGCTACTCGCTGCCGGACGACCTGCTGTCGGGTACGGGCCTGCGGATCGCCCAGGGCATCATGCTGTCGATCCCGGTCGTGGGCACGTATGTGTCGTTCTTCGCCTTCGGCGGCGAGTTCCCCGGCGAGGAGATCATCCCGCGGCTGTACGCGCTGCACATCCTGCTGCTCCCCGGACTGCTGCTCGCGCTCGTCACCGTGCATCTGATCCTGGTGTTCTATCTCAAGCACACCCAGTGGGCGGGCCGCGGCCGCACAGAGCGCAACGCGGTGGGCAAGCCCATGGTCCCGCAGTTCGCGGCCTCCTCGGGTGGTCTGTTCTTCATGGTGTTCGGTGTCCTGACGCTGCTGTCGGGGGTGGCGCAGACCAACCCGATCTGGGCGTACGGCCCCTACCGCGCGGACGTCGTGTCGACGGGCTCTCAGCCGGACTGGTACGTCGGCTTCCTGGAGGGCTCGCTGCGCCTGGTGCCCCCGTGGGAGACGACGGTGGCCGGGCACACGCTGATGTGGAACGTGCTGCTGCCCGCGGTCGTCCTGCCGGGGGTGCTGTTCGCGGTGCTGTACGCGTACCCGTTCGCCGAGCGGTGGGTGACCGGCGACCGCGAGGAGCACCATCTGTGCGACCGCCCCCGCGACCACCCCGTGCGCACCGGACTCGGGGTCGCGGCGATCAGCTGCTACGGCGTGCTGCTGGCGGCGGGCGGCAACGACATCATCGCCTACGCCTTCTCGATCTCCGTGAACGCGCTGACCTGGGTGTTCCGGATCTCGTTCCTGGTCCTGCCGCTGCTCGCGTTCATGGTGACGAGACGTGTCTGCCGGGCGCTGCGGGAGGCGGACCAGGAGCGGCTGACGGAGGGCGAGGAGACCGGCGAGCTGCGGCAGACCCTCGCGGGCGGCTACGAGGAGCGCCACGAGCCGCTCGACGAGGAGCGGCGGTACGTCCTGCGGAGCTACGGGCTGCGGGGCGAGGAGGAACGGGAGCCGTCCGCGGAGGAGCTGGAGCGCTGACCGTCCCGGCCCGCGTACTGGAACACCATGCCGACGACCCCGTGTCCGAGCACCCCGACGCCCAGCAGGAACAGCCACAGTCCGTAGACGACGCCGAGCGCGGCGAGGACGGATCCCGCGGCGATGGTGATCGGCCAGGGGCTGTGCGGCGGGAAGAAGTCGAGCGGGCCGGCGGTGTCCGCGATCTCGGCGTCCGCACGGTCCTGGGCGCGCAGGCCGCGCCTTCGGTACTGCATGTGCAGGAAGAACGCGACGAGCGCGGCCATGAGAAACGCGATGAGCAGTACGGCGGTGCCCGCGGGTTCCTCGGAACTCACGCCGTAGCCGACTGCCGTGACGAGGAAGAACGCCGCGACGCCGACGAAGAGCCGGGATTCGGTCCGCATCAGGACTCCTTGGCGATGGCCGGGTGGTGCAGGTCGAACGCCGGGGACTCCGAGCGGATCCGGGGCAGCGCCGTGAAGTTGTGGCGCGGGGGCGGGCAGGAGGTGGCCCATTCGAGGGAACGGCCGTAGCCCCAGGGGTCGTCCCGGTCCACCCGTCGGCCGAAGTGGGTGGTGCGCCACACGTTGTACAGGAACGGCAGGGTGGACAGGCCGAGCAGGAACGCGCCGATGGAGCTGATGGTGTTCAGCAGGGTGAAGCCGTCCGCGGCCAGGTAGTCGGCGTAACGGCGGGGCATGCCCTGTTCGCCCAGCCAGTGCTGGACCAGGAAGGTGGTCTGGAAGCCGACGAAGAGGGTCCAGAAGTGGATCCGGCCGAGGCGTTCGTCGAGCATCTTCCCGGTGAGTTTGGGCCACCAGAAGTAGAAGCCGCCGAACATCGCGAAGACGACGGTGCCGAACAGCACGTAGTGCAGATGGGCGACGATGAAGTACGAGTCGGTGAGGTGGAAGTCCAGCGGCGGGGAGGCGATGAGGACGCCGCTCATGCCGCCCAGCAGGAACGTCACCAGGAAGCCGCAGGCCCACAGCATCGGGGTCTCGAAGGACAGCGAGCCTCTGATCATCGTGCCGATCCAGGCGAAGAACTTGATGCCGGTGGGCACGGCGATGAGGAACGACATCAGGGAGAAGAACGGCAGCAGAACGGCGCCTGTCGCGAACATGTGGTGGGCCCACACCACGGCGGACAGCATGGTGATGACGATGGTCGCGCCGATGAGGCCGAGGTAGCTGAAGATCGGTTTGCGGCTGAAGACCGGGATGATCTCGGTGACGATGCCGAAGAACGGCAGCGCGACGATATACACCTCGGGATGCCCGAAGAACCAGAACAGGTGCTGCCACAGCACCGCACCGCCGCTCGCCGCGTCGTAGATGTGCGCCCCGAACTTGCGGTCCGCCTCCAGCGCGAGCAGGGCGGCGGTGAGCACCGGGAACGCCGGCAGGATCAGGATCGACGTGAACAGGGTGTTCCACGTGAAGATCGGCATCCGGAACATGGTCATGCCGGGGGCGCGCAGGCACAGGATCGTGGTGATGAAGTTGACCGCGCCGAGGGTGGTGGACACACCGGTCACCACCAGGCCCATGGTCCACAGGTCACCGCCCGCGCCGGGGCTGCGGACCGCGCTGTTGAGGGGCGCGTAGGCGAACCAGCCGAAGCTCGCGGCTCCGCCGGGTACGAGGAAGCCGCCGACGACCATCAGGCCGCCGAACAGGTACAGCCAGTACGACAGGGCGTTGAGCCGGGGGAACGCCACGTCCGGGGCGCCGATCTGCAACGGCATGACGGCGTTGGCGAACCCGGCGAACAGCGGCGTCGCGAACAGCAGCATCATGACCGTGCCGTGCACGGTGAACAGCTGGTTGTACTGGTCGTTGCTGAACAACTGCAGCCCGGGGCGGGCGAGTTCGGCCCGCATCAGCAGCGCGAGGACACCGCCGAGGAGGAAGAAGCCGAAGGCGGTCGTCAGATAGAGGTTGCCGATCACCTTGTGGTTGGTCGTGGTCGCCCAGCGCGCCAACGCCCGACCGAGCCCGCCGCCCGGCCGGGACGGCGCGGTCCGCGTCCGCCCGGTCCTGCTGTCCACCGCCATGCGCCGCTGGGTACCCCGTCGCCGATGGCGGCAGTCCTGCACCGGGCGGCATTCACCCGTGCGCCTCAGCCGCCGTCGGAGAACCTCCGCGCGAGGTCCCGATGGTGGTCCGCGACCTGTCCCGCCTGGTCCGCGGTGAGGGCAGCGCCCGGCATGGACCCCAGCCGCTCGATCTGCTCGGCGAGGCGCAGGTGCTGCGCGCGAGCGTGCTCGCGGCAGGCCAGGCAGGTGACGCTCTCCGGCCGCGACGAGGTCATCGCGTACGGCACCCGCAGACCGCAGCCGGTGTCGACGGTCTCCGGCAGATCGCCGACCCGGCCGAACGTGCCGGCGAGCAGATTGCGCGCGCGGGCGTCGTAGCGGGTCACGCTCCGCTCGACGTGGATGTGCGGATCGGCGTCGTCCATGGGCCCATCCTGCCCTCCCGCCCGGTGCCCCCGATGCGAGGGTCCGTAAGTCGCGAGGGGCCGTAAGTCGGCCGTCCGGGGTGCGCCGCGCGCCGCCCGTCAGTACGGTGCTGTTCTGGTGTTCGGTGCGGCTGTGGGAGGCGGCATGGCCGGCGACGACGTGGAGAAGCTGCCGCGCAAGACGTACGAGAAGGAACTGCTGCGCCTCCAGACGGAGCTGGCGAGGCTTCAGGAGTGGGTGCGCGCGACCGGCGCCCGGCTGGTCGTGATCTTCGAGGGGCGGGACGCGGCGGGCAAGGGCGGCACGATCAAACGGGTCACGGAGCACCTCAACCCGCGGGTGGCCCGGATCGCGGCCCTGCCCAAGCCGACCGAGCGCGAGCGCACCCAGTGGTACTTCCAGCGGTACGTCGAGCATCTGCCGGCCGCCGGGGAGATCGTGCTGTTCGACCGGAGCTGGTACAACCGGGCCGGCGTCGAGCACGTCATGGGTTTCTGCACCAAGGAGGAGTACCAGCTCTTCCTGCGGCAGTGCCCCATCTTCGAGCGGATGCTGGTGGAGGACGGGATCCTGCTGCGCAAGTACTGGTTCTCGGTGAGCGACGACGAGCAGCAGGAACGCTTCCGGCGCCGCCTTGAGGACCCCCTGCGCCGCTGGAAGCTGTCCCCCATGGACCTGGAGTCGATCACCCGCTGGGAGGACTACTCCCGGGCCAAGGACGAGATGATGGTGCACACCGACATCACCGAGGCGCCCTGGTACGTGGTGGAGAGCGACGACAAGCGCCGGGCCCGGCTGAACATGATCGCCCACCTGCTGGACTCCGTGCCGTACCAGGACGTGCCCCCACCGGTCCTGGAACTGCCCGAACGCCCGGAGTCGACCGGCTACCGGCGACCACCGCGCGAACTGCAGACCTACGTCCCGGACCACACCGCCGACCTGTGAGGTTCACTCCTCCTCGGTGCGGACCACGGCGACCGGGCACTCGGCATGGTGGAGCACCGCCTGGCTGACCGAGCCCAGGAGCAGCCCGGCGAATCCGCCCCGTCCCCGCGCCCCGACCACCACGAGCCCGGCATCGGCGCTGGCCTCGATGAGGGAGTGCCGCACCCGGCCGCGCACCAGCCTGCGCTCCACGGCGACATCGGGATACCGCTCGCGCAGCCCGCCCAGCGCCTCGGCGAGCACCCGCTCCTCCTCGTCGTGCAGCCGGCCCTCGTCGTACGTGACGAAGGGCGGGTCGGCGGGCGCCTCGTACGCCCGCTCGGTCCGGGTGCTCCAGGCGTGCAGCGCCACCAGGCGCACGCCGTGCAGGGAGGCGTGGGCGAAGGCGAACTCGACCGCTCCGCGCGCCGCGGGCGAGCCGTCCACGGCGAGGAGGACGGGCCCGGCCGGATCGGGCCTGCGGCGCACCACCAGCACCGGGCAGGCGGCGTGGGCGGCCAGGTGACCCGCGGTGGAGCCGAGCAGCAGGGCGCCGAAGCGGCTCAGGCCGCGGCTGCCGACCACGGCCAGGGACGCGGTGCGCGACTCGACCTCCAGCACCGTCACCGGTTCGCCGACGACGACCTCACGCGTGATCTCCAGACCCGGGGCCGTGTCGTGAGCGCACCGCTCGGCCCTGATGAGCGTGCCGTCGAGCAGCTCACGCACCCCGGCGCTGCCCGCGTCCCAGGGCCGCCCGCCGGGCGGTATGTGCGCGGCCGGCCAGCCGAAGGCGTGCACCAGCCGGAGCCCCACGCCCCGCAGCCCGGCCTCGCGCGCCGCGACCTCCACGGCCACCATGCTCGACGGCGAACCGTCCACCCCTACGACCACCGGGCCGTTCATCGCGCTCACCCTCCGGGCCTGATCCGCTGTTGCCCTCCCAGCCTCCACCCGCCGGCCGCATCCCGCACAGGGCCGGTCAGTCGTGAACGACCAGCCGCGCCGTCTCCCCCGGCTGCACGGACATCTCGCGCCCCTCCAGCCGCACGTCGATCGGTGACACGTCGTGGGACGGAACCGCGATCTCCAGCAGCCCCCGCTCCAGACGCAGCCGGACACCCCAGTTGCCCTGGTAGCGCAGGGCGAACCCGTACGAGGACAGCTCCGGCAACGGCACCGGGTCGAGCCACAGTGCCCCACCCCGCGTCTCCAGACCGGTCAGCCCGCGCTGTACGAGGTCGAGGGTGCCGGCCATGGCACCCAGATGGATGCCCTCGCCGGTGGTACCGCCCTGCACATCGGCGATGTCTCCCTGCAGCGCCTCCTGCACGAACTTCCACGCCTCGGTACGCCGGCACCGGGCCAGCACCCAGCCGTGGACCAGCCCGCTGAGCGTCGAGCCGTGACTGGTGCGGTGCATGTAGTAGTCCACGGTGCGCCGCCACATCTCGTCATCCAGCCGATAGCCCAACCGGCGGAACAGCTCGCGCAGTTCGGCCGGCGCGAAGAGATAGCCCAGCATCAGCACATCGGCCTGCTTGGAGGCCTTGTAGTGGTTGACGGAATCCCCCTCCGCCTCCAGGACCCGGTCCAGGCGGCGGATGTCGCCGTACTGCTCGCGGTAGCCGTTCCAGTCGAGCTCGGCGAGCTCACCGTAGCCCTCGAACTGGCTGATGACGTCGTCGTGGAAGGGCACGTGAAGCGTACGGGAGACGTCCTCCCACCGTTCGAGTTCGCCGCCGTCCAGTGCGGTGCGTTCGACGAGTTCGCGCCGACGCGGCTCGGGCAGGGTGCCGAGCAACTCCAGGGTGCGGACCAGCACCCAGGCCGCGGTGACGTTCGTGTACGCGTTGTCGTCGAGACCCGGCGCCTCGCTGTCCGGGTACGCCTCGTGGTACTCGTCCGGGCCCACGACTCCCTTGATGCGGTGCCGGCCCAGGCTCTCGTCGTACACGGCCCGGTCCGCCCAGAACCGGGCGATCTGCAGCAGCATCTCGGCGCCCTTGGTGTGCAGGAACTCCATGTCGCCGCTCGCCTCGCAGTACTGCCACACGTTGTAGGCGATCGCCGACCCGACATGGTGCTGGAGATGGGAGTGGTCGGGCAGCCACCGCCCCGAACGGGGGTTCAGGTGAAGCTGCTGGGTCTCCTCGCGCCCGTCGCTGCCGCTCTGCCACGGATACATCGCACCCCGATGGCCAGCCGAACTGGCCGCGGTACGGGCCTGTTCGAGGCGGCGGTGACGGTGGTGGAGCAGGGCGCGGGATACCTCGGGGAAGTGGAGGTTGAGGTAGGGCAGGACGAACAGCTCGTCCCAGAAGACGTGGCCTCGGTAGGCCTCGCCGTGCAGTCCCCGGGCGGGCACGCCGACGTCGAGGTCGGCGGTGTGCGGGGAGAGGGTCTGCAGGACGTGGAAGAGGTGCAGCCGCAGGATCCGGCCCGACTCGCCGGGCACGTCGAGCTCCGCACGACGCCACAGCTGGTCCCAGGCCGTGCGGTGCGACTTGAGCAGCGTGTCGAAGTCCGGGGCTCGGCCGACGCGGTCGACGGCTGCGTGCAGCGGGTCGCTGATAGCCGGGTCGCGGGAGGTGTGCAGGGCCACGGTCTTGTCGACGGTGGCGGTGCGGCCGTCCGTCAGATCGAGCTTCAACCGCTGGATGACGTACGGCAGTTCGTGGCGGACCGTCGCGGGCGCGTCGGCGGTGAGGCGGGCCGCGAGGCCGATCCGGATGTCGGAGGTGCGGGTGCGGCAGCGCAGCCACACCGTGTCCGGGGCGGAGGTGCCGGCGTGGAGGTGGGTCAGATGACGGCCGTCCAGGTCCCGGTAGCGCGCCACGCCGGCGTTGGTGACTCCGCCGTCCAGGGCCGCCTCCACCTCCAGCTCGCCGGAGAACCCCTCGGCCGTGAACTCGGTGCGTAGGGCGGCCATATGTGGGTCGGCCATATGCACCATCCGGAGCTGCCGTACCATCAGCACACGGTCCTCGCCGAGGTCGTAGCGCGTCCGGCGCTCCATCAGTCCGGCAGCCAGGTGCAGCATCTGCCGGTGTTCGAGCACGGGCGTGGTGTCGGGGGTGAGCCACGGCCCGCCGGGGAGGCGGAAGCGCAGCGGCAGCCAGTTGGGAACGTTGACCATGTCCTCGTTCTCCACACGGCGGCCCGCGACATCGGACGTGAGCCGGTTGTAGATGCCGGCCACATACGTCCCCGGATAGTGCACCTCATCGGCAGCACACTCCGGAAGCGCACCCCGAGTGGCGAAGTAGCCGTTGCCCAACGTGCACAGCGACTCCCGAAGCCGCTCGTCAGCGGGCTCGTACCCCTCGTACTCCCAGCTCCAGCCCGCCGCCACGGCCTCCGGGCTCAGCTCGTCCGTCACTGCGGCTCTCCTCCCGCGCAGAGTTCTCCCAGGTCCCGTACGACGATGTCGGCGCCGTGCCGCCGCAGCCTCTCCCCCGAGTCCCGGGTGCCACCCCGGTCGACCCCGACCACCAGAGCGAACCCACCCCTGCGCCCCGCCTCCACCCCCGCCAGCGCGTCCTCCACCACGACAGCCCCCTCGGCAGACACACCCAGCCGGGACACGGCCTCCAAAAACAGATCCGGCTCCGGCTTACCCGCAAGACCCAGCCGAGCCGCCTCACCCCCGTCCACCAGCACGTCGAACAAGTCCCGCACCCCAGCCCGGCTCAACAACTCCCCCGCATGCCGAGACGCCGAAGCCGCAGCCACCGCCACCCCCACCCCACGCAACACCCGCACCAACCGGACCGTCCCCCGATACGCATCAACACCGTCCGCACGCAGCCGCTCCATAAACAGCCGCTCCTTCTCGGCAGCCACCGCACGCACCCTCTCCGCCGACGCCTCCACACCCCGCGCGGCAAGAAAAGCCGCCGCACCGTCGAGACGGGACCTGCCATCCACATACCGCAGATAGTCCTCCCCCACATCAAAAGGACGCCGCTGATCCGCATCCGCCGGCGGATGCGCCCCCAGGAAGCCGTCGAAGGCCTCCTTCCAGGCAGCCGCATGCACCCGAGCCGAATCAGTGATCACACCATCGGTGTCGAACACGACGGCACGCACTTCGCGAAGGGGGTCGGCGAGCGTGTCTTCGGACTGGTCACCCCGATATGTGAACCGCACGGCCTCCTCACCTCCACTCGAGCCGCGTCCCGCGACCGACGGGATCCGCTCATGGGTACCCGTCGAGCCCGCCTTGTCACCTTGTCACCTTTGTGGGCCCTGAAGGCCGACCGGCCCTGGCGCAGCCGCCTCGCGCGTGGTGTGCTGGAGGGGACGGGAAGGACCCAGAACGACGCGGAGAAGCGGCCGGCAGCCGCGCACCGCGCAATCAGGATCCGCGAGAAGTGGATAGGGCCCTTCCCGCCCTCTTGCCCGGGCGCGGCCGGATGCATAACCCAAGCGTATGGATGACACCACGGTACGCATTTTGGGCAAAGATCGAGCGGTCGCACGATCGGCGTATGCACACCCGCCCCTCACCCGCGCTGACGCCCGCAGCCGCGCCCGCGCCTGCGACCCGGCCGGATACCCCCGAGCGGACCGGCGGACGCCTCGTCGGCGTGGCGACCATGATCGGCAGCGGCCTGTCCAACCAGACCGGTGCCGCGATCGGCTCCCTCGCCTTCCCCGTCCTCGGCCCCGTGGGCGTCGTCGCCGTGCGCCAGTACGTCGCCGCCCTGGTCCTGTTCTCGGTCGGCAGGCCGAGGCTGCGTTCGTTCACGTGGGGTCAGTGGTGGCCGGTGATCCTGCTGGCCGTGGTGTTCGGCACCATGAATCTCTCTTTGTACTCGGCGATCGAGCGGGTCGGCCTGGGTCTGGCGGTGACGCTGGAGTTCCTCGGCCCGCTCGCCATCGCGCTGGCGTCCTCGCGCCGCCGCGTGGACGTGTGCTGCGCGGTGATCGCCGGGGCCGGTGTCGTCATCCTGATGCGCCCGCAGCCCTCGACCGACTACCTCGGGATGGCGCTGGGGCTGCTGGCGGCCGCCTGCTGGGCGTCGTACATCCTGCTCAACCGCACCGTCGGCCGCCGCGTCCCCGGAGCGCAGGGCGCGGCGGCCGCGGCCGGTATCTCCGCGGTGATGTTCCTGCCGATCGGCGTCGCCGTCGCCGTCCGGCACCCGCCAACGGCCGGCGCCGTCGCCTGCGCGGTCATCGCCGGGCTGCTGTCCTCGGCCGTGCCCTATCTCGCGGACCTGTTCACCCTCCGCCACGTCCCGCCCCGGGCCTTCGGTCTGTTCATGAGCGTCAACCCGGTCATCGCGGCCGTGGTCGGCTGGGTGGGGCTGGGCCAGGACCTGGGCGGCCTGGAGTGGGCGAGCATCGGCGCGATCGTGGCGGCCAACTCGCTGAGCATTCTGACGTCGCGTGGCTGAGAACGTGCGGTGAGCCCGCTGTGCCGCTCAAGTCGGGTCCACGTCCGTGCGTACGACGTGGTGGTCCGAGTTCGGCGTCGGATGTACATGGTGACGGAGCGGGACGAAGCCTCGAAGGAAGACGTAGTCGAACTTGCTCTGCCAGTCGGTGGTCGGCGTGCAGATGCCGGTGGACGCGGGACGGCACTGGGGGTCCGTGGCCGTGGCCAGGGCCCACATCGGGGCGAGTTCGGGGGCGTCCGGCACGGCGTTGAAGTCGCCGAGCACGATCGCCCGGTCGTGCTCGGCGACCTCCGCGGCGAGTACGCGCGTCTGGCCTGCCCGGACCGTCTCCTGACGTCGGTGGGCGAGGTGGGTGTTGAAGACCCGGACGGACTGGCCGCCCACGGTGGTGGTGACGGCCATGTACCCACGGTCCTCGGATCCGCCGTCGGGATACTCCACGTCGACGGGGTCGGTCATCGGTGCCGCCGAGAGGACCGCCTGACCGAACTCCCCGGGGCTCCACGGCACTCCCCCGCAGCGGCCCCAACTGCGCAGCACCATCCCGTACTCGACGTGGTAGACCAGCCCGTAGAGGTTCTCCAGATGGTCCCGGATGCTCTCGACGTCCCGCACGCACGCTTCCTGCATGCCGATGACCTGGGGCGCGTATGTGGCGATCTCCGCTGCCCGGTCGACGTTGCTCGTCTCGCAGGGGTTGCAGATGTTCCACGTCATGACCCGGTTCGGCACGACGTCCCTGACGGCCTCGACGGGCAGTGACCCGCCGGCGAGGGCTCCGCTCGGCGCACTGGGGCCGACGAGCACCATGCAGGCCACGGTCATGGCGCCCACGAGCAGACGCGTGATCCTTCCGAGCACCATCGCCCCTCCTCACCGTGGATGCGCGGGGCATCCGACGTCTCCACGCATGAGGTTATGGGACGAGTCTGTGAACGACGCGCGCGTGCCTGCCGCGTCACCTGGTGTCGCTGGTACCTGCCCGGTCCGCGACGGCCGCCCGGCCCGCCTCCAGTCGTGCGGCCGGAATGCGGAAGGGCGAGCAGGAGACGTAGTCCAGTCCCGCGTGGTGGAAGAAGTGAATGGAGTCGGGGTCGCCGCCGTGCTCGCCGCACACGCCGGTCTCCAGGCGGGGGTTGATGGCGCGTCCGGCTCGTATGGCCAGTTCCACGAGCTGTCCGACGCCTTCCTGGTCGATCGACTCGAACGGCGACACCTCGAAGACGCCCTTCTCCAGGTACAGCGGGAAGAAGGAGGCCTCGGCGTCGTCGCGGGACAGGCCCCAGGTGGTCTGGGTGAGGTCGTTGGTGCCGAAGGAGAAGAAGTCGGCGTCCTGTGCGATGCGTCCGGCGGTGAGGGCGGCGCGCGGCAGCTCGATCATCGTGCCGATCGGGCAGTCGAGGGTCGTGCCGGTCTCGGCCGCGACGTCGGCGAGGACGCGCTCCGCCTCGGCGCGGGCCAGGCGCAGCTCCTCGACGGTGCCGACGAGCGGGATCATGATCTCGGCGCGCGGGCGGCCACCCGCGCCCAGCCGGCCGATCACGGCTTCGGCGACGGCCCGCACCTGCATGGCCATCAGGCCCGGCACGGCCAGGCCCAGGCGCACACCGCGCAGGCCCAGCATCGGGTTCTGCTCGTGCATCCGCTCGACGGCGTGCAGGAGTTCGCGGTCGTGCGGGTCGGGGTGGGCCGCGGCGGCGAGCCGGACGGCCAGGTCGGTGCGGTCGGGCAGGAACTCGTGCAGGGGCGGGTCCAGCAGCCGGATCGTCACCGGCAGGCCGTCCATGGCCTCGAGGATGCCGGTGAAGTCCTCGCGTTGCAGGGGCAGCAGGGCGGCCAGGGCCTGATCGCGTGCCGTGTCGTCGCGGGCCAGGATCATCCGCTCGACCAGCGCCCTGCGCTCGCCGAGGAACATGTGCTCGGTGCGGCACAGGCCGATGCCCTGGGCGCCGAGCGCGCGGGCGCGTGCGGCGTCCTCGGGGGTGTCCGCATTGGCCCGTACTTCGAGACGGCTCACGGAGTCCGCGTGCGTGAGCGCGCCCAGGACCGCGTCGGTGACCGGTCCGGTGCTCGTGCCGGTCTCCAGGGCGCGGCCGACGTCGGACGCGGTGAGCGGGAGTGCGCCGACATGGACCGTGCCGGCGGTGCCGTCGACGGAGAGGGTGTCGCCCTCGTGGACGACGACGCCCGATTCCGTGGTGAACCGGCGGCCGGCCGGGTCGACCGTGAGGGCCTCGGCGCCGCACACGCACACCTTGCCCATGCCGCGCGCGACGACGGCGGCGTGGCTGGTCTTGCCGCCCCGGCTGGTCAGCACCGCCTGCGCGGCGATCATGCCGGGCAGGTCGTCGGGGGTGGTCTCGCGGCGGACCAGCACCGTGTGCTCGCCGAGCGCGGCGCGCCGTACGGCCTCGGCGGAGTCGAAGACGGCGACGCCGACCGCGGCGCCGGGCGAGGCGGGCACGCCGTGGGCGAGGGGCACATCGGCCGGGGTGGTGTCGAAGCGGGGGAACATCAGACGGGTCAGGGCGGCGCCGTCGACCCGGATCAGGGCCTCGTCGGCATTGATCGTGCCGTCCGCGCCGAGGTCGTGGGCGATGCGGAAGGCGGCCTCGGCGGTGCGCTTGCCGACGCGGGTCTGCAGGATCCACAGCTTGCCGCGCTCGACGGTGAACTCGACGTCGCACAGGTCGCGGTAGTGGTCCTCCAGGGCGCGCAGGTGGTCGCCGAGTTCGATGTAGGTGTGCGGGGCGATGGCCTTGAGCTCGCTCAGCGGCAGCGCGTCGCGGACGCCCGCGACGACGTCCTCGCCCTGGGCGTCAGGCAGGTAGTCGCCGTACATGCCGCTCTCGCCGGTGGCGGGGTCGCGGGTGAAGGCGACTCCGGTGCCGGAGTCCGGGCCGAGGTTGCCGAAGACCATGGCCTGGATGTTGACGGCGGTGCCGAGGTCCTCGGGGATGTGTTCGCGGTGGCGGTAGACGTGGGCGCGTTCGCCGTTCCAGGAGTCGAAGACCGCGCGGATGGCGCGGGCGAGCTGCTCGGTTGGGTCCTGCGGGAATTCCTCGCCGGTCTCCCCCCGGATGATGTCCTTGAACTCATCGGTGAGCTTGACGAGTTCACCGGTGTCGAGCTCGTGGTCGGTGGCGACCGCGCGCTGCTTCTTGTGGGCGGCGATGGCCTGTTCGAACAGCTCGCCGTCGACGCCCATCACGGTCCGGCCGAACATCTGGATGAGCCTGCGGTAGGAGTCCCAGGCGAACCTCTCCTGCCCGGAGGCCTTGGCCAGCCCGGTGACGGACCGGTCGTTGAGGCCGATGTCGAGGATGGTCTCCATCATGCCGGGCATGGAGAAGCGGGCGCCGGAGCGCACGGACACCAGCAGGGGGTCCTCGGGCGCGCCGAGGGTGCGGCCCATGGTCCGCTCCAGGCCGGCCAGCGCGTGGGCCGCCTCGACGCCGAGTTCGTCCGGTTCCTCGCCCGTGGCCAGGTAGACCTTGCAGGCCTCGGTGGTGACGGTGAAGCCCGGCGGTACGGGCAGGCCGAGCCGGGTCATCTCGGCGAGGCCGGCTCCCTTGCCGCCGAGGAGGGCGGCCATGTCCCGGCTGCCCTCGGCGAATTCGTACACGTACTTGGTGGGCGCGCTCATCGGGCCTCGGCCTCTCACTCGTGGGGAACGACGGCCACGGGGCAGCCGACGTGATGGATGGCGGCGTGCGTGACGGGTCCGGTGCGGGGGCCCGTCGGGCGTTCGGTCATCCGGCGGCCGACCACGAGCAGACTCGCCCCGGTGGCGGCCCGGACCAGCACGGACTGGGCGCGGCCCTCGGTGACGGTCTGAGCGACCTCGACCTCGGGATACTTGTCCCGCCACACCTGCATGACGGCGGTGAGGAAGCCGAGCCATTCGTCGGCCTGTCCCGGGCCGTCCACCAGGCCGATGTCGCCGGGGCCGAGCCCGAGCGGGGACGGTGTCTGCCAGGCGTGCACGACGTGCAGGCGCGCGCCGCGCAGCCGGGCCGCCTCGAAGGCGAACTCGATCACTTCGTCGCAGGGGTCGTCGAGGTCGATGCCCAGGACGACGTCGCGGTAGCCGGTGCGGGTGGAAGGGCCGCCGTCGTCGGCCGGAACGTGCTCGTCGGACGCCTCCTCGTCCGCCCGGACGAGGACGACGGGCCGCACGGCGCGTGCCACCACTCCCAGGGCGACCGACCCGACCAGGAACCCGGTGAAACCGCTGAGCCCGCGCGAGCCCAGGACCAGCAGCTCGGCCTCCTCGGCCGCGTGGAGCAGGGCGGCGGTCGCGGGGCCCGGCCGCTGCTCGTCGTCGAGTTTGACGCCGGGGCAGGTACGGCGGATCCGGTCCTCGGCCTGGCGCAGCGCGCGCCGGCCCAGATGCCGCCGGACCGCCGGTGCCGGCTCCGCCGCTCCTTGGCCGGGGTGCCAGTTCCAGACGTGCACCAGACGCAGCGGCCGGTCCCGGCGCGCCGCCTCGCGGGCGGCCCACTCCGCGGCGGCGAGACTCTCGGCGGATCCGTCGACTCCGGCCATGACGGGCGGAAGCATGGCGCGCACCTCCTGTGGTCGGTCTGCTCCTCGGTGCCAGCGTCCGCCGGCGCCCTCCCGGCGGGTAGGGGCCGCCAGGACCCCGGTCCGGGCCCGTTCGGCCCCCTGTGTGCCGGTCGTGGGCGAGGCGACGCTGGAACGGCCCGCGCATCGAGTTCCCCCGGGGTGGAAGGCGGCACATCATGGAGCGAGCGATCATCACCGGTGTGGACCGGTCGGCACGCAGCCGTGCCGCGGCGGACTGGGCCGCGCGTGAGGCGCTGTCGCGCGGCCTGCCCCTGCGGGTGGTGCACGTGTCGCCGCCGGACGGTGCGGGGCCGGCCGAGCGCTGGCCGTACCGCCCTGAGACGGTGGCGGACCACGTGGTCGCCGAACTCACCGGCCGGCACCCGGGTTTGCGGGCCGAGGGCCTGAACCTCACCGGGGCTCCGGCGGCGGCCCTGCGCACGACGGCCGAGGACGCGGAGCTGCTGGTGCTCGGTCTGCGCGGCGAGGGCGATCACCCCAGGATTCCCGTGGGCTCGACCGCCAGCGCCCTGGTCCGGGCGTGCCGGCGTCCGATGGTGCTGGTCCCCGGCGCGCCGGCGGGCGAGGGGCCGCCCGGCCGTGCCGACGGCGTGACCCTCGGGTTCGACGCCCGCGGCCCGGCGAGCGGCGCTGTCGGCCTCGCCTTCGAGGCGGCCCGGCTGCGCGGCGTACGGCTGCACGCCGTGCATACCTGGGCGCTGCCCGCGCAGGCGGCGAAGCGGCCCTTCCCCGTGCTGGAGGAGGACCGCGCCAGCTGGGAGGACGACGAGGTGCAGTCGCTGTCGGACGCGCTGCGGCCGTGGCGCGGCAAGTATCCGGACGTGGACGTTCTGGAGGACGTCGTGCTGCTCGCTCCGGAGGTCGCGCTCGCCCATGCCTCCGGGAACTCCGGTCTGGTGGTGATCGGCCGCCACTCGGGCGATACGGCGCTCGCACTGCTGCCACACGCCCTGTGCCCGGTCGCGGTCGTCCCGGTATAGCGCCCCGACGGGTCCACGGCGGCTCGGCGGGACAAAAGCAACCCCCGAGGAGGATCGCCCCACACGACAGACGCCTCACCCACGCCCGCAGACTCCCGCCCAGCGGCGATCGGCCCCCACTCCGGCCGCACAGCACTCGCACCGCTACCGCACACGCCGTGCCCGGTCGCGGTCGTCCGGGCACAGCACACCGGCGGGTTCGCGGCCCGGCGCGGCGCGAGGGGCGGGCGCCGGGGAGGGTCGGCCCCTTGGCCGGGGTCGTTCGGCCCATGCGGCGGGCGGCGGTGATGGCCCACGGTGAGGGCATGAGGAGACGCGGTCGCATCGCCGTCATCGGGGTCGGGAACGAGTTCCGGCGCGACGACGGCGTGGGCTGGGCCGTGCTCGCCCGGTTGCGCGAGCGGGCCGAGGAGCGGGCGTTGCCGCCGGACACCGACCTCGCGACCTGCGACGGCGACCCGGGACGGCTGCTCGGCCTGTGGGAGGGCGCCCGCCTCGCGGTCGTCGTCGACGCCGCCCACGCCCACCCGGGCACCCCCGGACGGGTGCACCGCCTGGCTCTTGACGCCGGGCTCGTCGCACAGCCGTCGACCACCAGCTCCCACGGGCTGGGACTGGGCGAGGCCGTGGAGCTGGCCCGGGTGCTGGGCATGCTGCCCGAGCGGCTGATCGTGTACGCCGTCGAGGGCGCCGAGAGCGAGTTCGGTACCGGCCTCTCCCCCGCCGTCGCGGCCGCGGTGGAGCCCGTCGCGACGGCGATCGAGGGCGAGATCGCGCGCAGTGGTCACGCGCCGGCCGGGGGGCAGCGATGACCGTGCGTCACTTCTCCGTCGAGGGCATCGTCCAGGGCGTCGGCTTCCGGCCCTTCGTCTATCGGACCGCGGTCGGACTCGGCCTGCACGGCTGGGTGGCCAACGTCGACGGCCATGTGGAGGGCGAGGTCTGCGGGCCGACGCCTGCGGTCGAGGAGTTCGCCACCCGGCTGCGCACCGACGCACCGGCCCTCGCCCGGGTGCGCCGCGTCCGGCTGACCGACGGCGCGCACCGTCGGCCGTACGACACGGGATTCCAGGTACGGCTCAGCGCCCCCGGCGGCCCGGACACGGCACCCCGCGAGATCCCGCCGGACGCGGCCGTCTGCGACGCCTGCCTCAGCGAGCTGTACGACCCCCGCGACCGCCGCTACCGCTACCCGTTCATCAACTGCACCGACTGCGGCCCGCGCGCCACGATCATCGAGGGCCTGCCGTACGACCGGATCCGCACGACCATGCGCCGCTTCCCGCTGTGCGCCGAGTGCGCCGCCGAGTACGCCGACCCCCGCGACCGGCGGTTCCACGCCGAACCCGTCGCCTGCCCGGCCTGCGGGCCACGGCTCGCCTGGGAGGAGCTGCGCGGCGAGGAGGCGCTGCGGGCGGCGGTGCGCACGGTCGACCGGGGCGGCATCGTCGCGTTGAAGGGGCTGGGCGGCTATCAGCTGGTGTGCGACGCGGGCGACCCGGTGGCCGTGGCGGAGCTGCGGCGTCGTAAGCGGCGTCCGGCGAAGCCGCTCGCCGTGATGGTCGCGGACCTCGCCGCGGCCGCGCGGCTCGCGCAGATCAGCGCGGGCGAGCGCGCGGCCCTGGTATCCCCGGAGCGCCCGGTGGTGCTGCTGGGCCGTCGCCGGTGGCGTGGGCGCGCGGCTCCCCTCGCCCCCGGGGTCCATCCCGGCCTGAGCCGGGTCGGCCTGTTCCTGCCCACCACCGGCCTGCACCATCTCCTCCTGGACGGGCTGGCGCGGCCGCTCGTGGTCACCAGCGGCAATCTCAGCGACGAGCCGATCGCCATCGACGACGCAGCGGCACGCAGCAGCCTGGCCGCCGTGGCGGACGGATTCCTCACGCACGACCGGCCGATCCGGTCCCGGTACGACGACTCCGTGGTGCGGTTCACCGGGCGGACCAGGATCACGGTCCGCCGGGCGCGCGGGCTGGCTCCCGCCCCGCTGCCGCTGGCGGTACGGCGGCCGGTGGCCGGTGCCGGCGCCCAGCTCAAGCACACCTTCACCCTCGCCGCCGACGGCCGGGCCCACATCGGTCCGCACACCGGGGACCTGGCCGACCTCCCGACGTACGACGCGTTCACGGCGTCGTACGACCACCTCAGGGAGCTCACCGGAATCGAGCCCGCCGTCCTCGCCCACGACCTGCACCCGGGATACCTGTCCACGCGGTGGGCGATGGAGCAGCCGCTGCGCCGCGTCGCGGTGCAGCACCACCACGCGCACGTGGCCGCCTGCGCGGCCGAGCACGGGGTGCGCGGCCCATTCCTCGGGGTCGCCTACGACGGGCTGGGGCTGGGCGACGACGGGACGCTGTGGGGCGGCGAGATCCTCGTCGCCGAGCTGAGCGGCTACCGCCGCGTGGGCAGGTTCGCCACGGCGCCCCTGCCCGGCGGCGACGCGGCGGTACGCCATCCCTCCCGCACCGCCCTCGGCCATCTGCTGGGCGGCGAGACGCTGGGCTCCCCGCGCCCCTACCCCTGGCTCACCCGGCCCTTCACCGAGCGGCTCGACCCGGCCGAGGTCGCGGCCGTGCGCGCCATGGTCGCGCGGGACGTCAACTGCCCGCGTGCGTCCAGCGCCGGACGGCTCTTCGACACGGTGGCGGCACTGCTCGGTCTCACCGACGAGGTGAGTTACGAGGGTGAGGCGGCCGTCCGGCTCGAAGCGACGGCCGGCGACGAGCGTGCCGTACCGCTCGCCCATCGGGTGGTACGGGCGCAGGGCCTGTGGGTGTACGACTCCGTGCCGACGCTGTCCGATCTGCTGCGGCGGCAGCGGGACGGGGAGCCGCCGTCCCGGCTGGCGGCGGCCTTCCATCTGACGCTCGCGATCGTCACCGCCGAACTCGTGGCGCGGGCCGTGGGCGAGGGCGCGCCGCGCACGGTGTGCCTGGGCGGCGGCTGCTTCGTGAACCGGCGGCTGCTGACCGAGGTGAAGCGCCGGCTGCAGGCACAGGGCCTGCGGGTGCTGGTCGGCGGTCAGGTCCCCGTCGGGGACGGCGGCATCAGCTACGGCCAGGCGGCGGTCGCGGCCGCACGGCTGGCCCGGGAGGGGTGAACGCGTATGTGCCTGGGCATCCCCGGGCGGATCCTGGAGGTCCACGACGACGCGGGCCTGCGCATGGCGACGGTCGACTTCGGCGGAATCCGGCGCGAGGTCTGTCTGAGCTGCACGCCCGAGGCGGCCGTCGGGTCGTACGTCATCGTGCACGTCGGCTTCGCGATCACCCAGGTCGACGAGGCGGAGGCACAGCGCACGCTCGACGTGCTGCGGTCGATGGCGGACGCGGTGGAGAGCGAGCTGGGCGAGCCGCTCCCCTGAGGGACCCGGTCGGCCCGTCAAGAGGGCCGGTCAGCCCCTGCCGCCGGCCCTCGCCGAGTCGGAACCTGACGGTGGAGGAGCACGAGCCACCCGGACGAGGAGGACCGTCATGACCGCCCTCACAGCCCCCGCCGTGCTCGACCGGGATGGTCTGGACGCGCTGGTCGCCGTCCTCGTGGCGAAGGGACGCACGGTCATCGGGCCCACCGTCCGCGACGGCGCGATCGTGCTCTCGGAGCTGACCTCGGCGGACGCGCTGCCCTACGGCTGGGGCGTCGAACTGGACGCCGGGCGGTATCGGCTGGTCTCCCGCGAGGACGGCGCGGCCTTCGCGCACAGCGCCGGACCGCAGTCCTGGAAGTCCTGGCTGCACCCGGCGCGAGAGCGGCTGTGGAGCGCCGACCGGACGGCCGAGTCAGACGTCGCCTTCACCGCGGCCGAGCCGGCCGAGCCCTCGTACGCCTTTCTCGGCGTCCGGCCCTGTGACCTGCGGGCCATCGCGATCCAGGACCGGGTGCTGACCGGCGGGCGGTACGAGGACACCGGGTACCGCAGGCGTCGCGGCAAGGCGTTTGTGATCGCCGCCGAGTGCACCGAGCCCGGGGCGACCTGCTTCTGTGTGTCCACCGGCGGCGGCCCCGCGGCCGACCCCGGCTACGACCTGGCGCTGACCGAGGTCGTGGACGAGGACGGGCACCGCTTCCTCGTCCGCGTCGGCAGCGACGAGGGCGCCGAACTGCTCAAGGCGATACCGCACCGCACCGCCGACCCGGTCACGGAGTCGACCGCCGACGCCGCCGTGGAGGCGGCCCGTGACCGCATGGGCCGTTCGCTGCCCCCGGTCGACCTGCGCACCCTCATGGGGGCGAGCCTGACCGCCGAGCGCTGGGACGACGTCGCCGCCCGCTGTCTGACCTGCGGCAACTGCACCATGGTCTGCCCGACCTGCTTCTGCACCACCACCGAGGAGGTCACGGACCTCACCGGTGACCACACCGAGCGCTGGCAGCGCTGGGACTCCTGCTTCGACCTGGACTTCTCCTATCTGCACGGCGGACCGGTCCGCTCCTCCCCCCGCAGCCGCTACCGGCAGTGGCTCACCCACAAGCTCTCCACCTGGCACGACCAGTTCGGCACGGCCGGATGCGTCGGCTGCGGACGCTGCATCACCTGGTGCCCGGCCGGCATCGACATCACGGAGGAGGTCGCCGCCCTCGACGCCGAACTCACCGCTCACGCCGAAACCGGAACGGAGTCGGACTGATGCCTCCCTCGATCGCCCTGCGCATGAACCACGCCCTGCCCGTGGAGCACCGCGAACGGCTGCTGCGCGTCGGCCGCGAGGTGAGCTTCCCGCAGGGCACCCGGCTGTTCGAGGAGGGCGGGCACGCGAACCGCTTCTGGATCATCCGGGACGGCACGGCCGCCCTCGACATGCATGTGCCCGGCCGCCGGCCGCCGGTCGTCGAGACGCTCGGCGTCGGTGACCTCGTCGGCTGGTCCTGGCTGTACGAGCCGTACGTCTGGCAGTTGGGCGCCGAGACCGTGACGCCGCTGCGGGCCTACGAGTTCGACGCCGTCGCCGTCCGCCTCACCTGCCTGAACGACCCCGAGTTCGGGCGTGCCGTGGAGCACTGGGTCGGCCGGGTGCTGGCGCATCGGCTCAACGCGGCCCGCGCCCGGCTGGTCGACCTGTACGGGATCTACGAGACGAAGGAAACACGATGACCACCGTGCCGGTCCCCCATCGCGTGGTCGCCCGCCGGACGGAGACCGCGGACACGGTCACGCTGTGCCTGGAACCGGTGGCCGCGGCGCTGCCCGACTTCGCGCCGGGACAGTTCGCGATGGTGCACTCCTTCGGCCGGGGCGAGATCCCGGTCTCGGTGAGCTCCGTCCAGGCCACGGGCGGCCTGGCGCACACCGTCCGCTCCGTGGGCGCCGTCTCCGAAGGGCTGTGCGCCACGCGGGTCGGCGATGTCGTCGGGATCCGCGGCCCCTACGGCAACAGCTGGGAACTGCGGCGGGCGCGCGGCAGTGACGTGCTGATCGTGGCCGGCGGCATCGGCCTCGCCCCGCTGCGGCCGTTGGTCCTCGGCGCGCTGGCCGAGCCGGAGGCATACCGCCGCGTCAACGTCCTCGTCGGGGCCCGCACCCCGGACGACCTGATCGGCCGCCGGGAGGTGGAGAGCTGGCCCACCGCCTTCACCGGGATGACGGTCGACCAGCCCGCTCCCGGCTGGCGCGGGGACGTCGGCGTGGTCACCCAGCTCCTGGGGCGGGCGCTCTTCGACCCCGGCTCCACCTGGGCGTTCGTCTGCGGGCCCGAGCCCATGATCCGGGCCGCCGCCCGCGAACTCGTCCAGCGCGGTGTCCCGCACGACCGTGTCCGCGTGTCGCTGGAGCGCAACATGCGCTGCGCGACGGGGCACTGCGGGCACTGCCAGCTCGGCCCGCTGCTGCTGTGCCAGGCGGGGCCCGTGGTGACCTGGGCGCAGGCCGAACCCCTGCTGTCGGTAAGGGAGTTGTGAGATGGCCCCCACACTCGCCGTGTTCAAACTGGCCTCCTGCGACGGCTGCCAGCTCACCCTGCTGGACTGTGAGGACGAACTCCTGGCGCTGACGGGCGTGGTGGAGATCGCCCACTTCCTGGAGGCGACCAGCGCGGTGGCGCCCGGACCGTACGACCTGTCCCTCGTCGAGGGCTCGGTCACCACGGCCGAGGACGCCGAGCGGATCCGTGCCATCAGGGCGGCCTCGCGCCACCTGGTGACCATCGGGGCGTGCGCGACCGCCGGGGGCATCCAGGCGCTGCGGAACTTCGCGGACGTCGACGAGTACCGGCGCGTGGTGTACGCGCACCCCGAGTACGTCGAGACGCTGGCCACGTCCACGCCCGTGTCGGCGCACGTGGACGTCGACTTCGAGCTACGGGGCTGCCCGATCGACCGGCGTCAGCTCATCGAGGTGATCACCGCCTTCCTCGCCGGCCGCAAGCCGGACATCCCGGACCACAGCGTGTGCTTCGAGTGCAAACGGCGCGGCACCGTCTGTGTGACCGTCGCCCACGGCACTCCCTGCCTCGGCCCGGTGACACACGCCGGCTGCGGGGCGCTGTGCCCGGCGTACCACCGCGGCTGCTTCGGCTGCTTCGGCCCGTCCGGGTCGGTGAACCTGCCCGCGCTGATCCCGCTACTGCGCCGCGACGGGCTCGACGAGGACGACGTGGAGCGGTTCCTGCACACGTTCAACGCCGCCGCGTTCGAGAAGTTCGAGAAGGAGTTGGAGACGTGACGCACCGTGGTTCCCGTCTGCTGCACGTCGGCTCGCTGTCCCGGGTCGAGGGCGAGGGCGCGCTGCGCCTGCACGTCCACGACGGCACGGTCACCGAGGCGAGGCTGGAGATCTACGAGCCGCCCCGGTTCTTCGAGGCGTTCCTGCGCGGGCGCTCCCACACGGAACCGCCGGACATCACGGCCCGGGTGTGCGGGATCTGCCCGGTGGCGTACCAGATGAGCGCCTGCGCGGCGATCGAGGACGCGTGCGGGGTGACGGTCGACCCGGTGATCGGCGATCTGCGGCGGCTGCTGTACTGCGGCGAGTGGATCGAGAGCCAGGCGCTGCACATCTATCTGCTGCACGCGCCGGACTTCCTGGGCCGCGCGAGCGCGATCGAGCTGGCCCGCACGCACCGCGCCGAGGTCGAGCGGGGACTCAGGCTGAAGAAGGCGGGCAACTCGCTGATGGAGCTGCTCGGCGGGCGGGCCGTGCATCCGGTGAACGTCCGGCTGGGCGGCTTCCACCGCGTGCCGACGCGCGACGAACTGCGGCCGGTCGCCGAGGAGTTGAAGCGGGCGCTCGACGACGCGTGGGACACCGTGCGCTGGGTCGCCGGCTTCGAGTTCCCGGATGCCCGGGTCGAGGCCGATCTGCTGGCGCTGGCCGAGCCGGACACGTACGCCATCGAGAGCGGGACACCGACCGTGCTGCGCGCCGACGGCACCACGGACACCTTTCCCGTACGGGACTTCACCGAGCGCGTCGCCGAGACGCACGTCCCGCACTCCACGGCACTGCACTCGCGGCTCGACGGGAGGCTCCATCTCACCGGTTCCCTGGCCCGGTTCGCGATCAGCGGCGCCCGGCTCTCGCCGGTGGCGGTGCAGGCGAGCGTGGCAGCGGGGCTGGGTGATCCGCGCGACGGGGCGGTGTGCCGCAATCCGTTCCGGTCGATCCTGGTGCGGGCGGTGGAGACGGTGTACGCCGTCGCCGAGGCGCTGCGGATCATCGAGACGTACACCCCGCCCGCGCGCCCCTACACGGAGGTGCCCCCCGTCGCGGCCCTCGGGCACGGGGCCACCGAGGCGCCCCGCGGGGTGCTCTACCACCGCTACGAACTCGACGCCGACGGGATCGTGACCAGCGCGCTGCTGGTGCCGCCGACCGCGCAGAACCAGGGCGCGATCGAGGACGACCTGCGGCGGCTGGCCCAGCGGGCGATCGGCGAGGGCGACCCGGACGACAGTGAGCTGACGGCCCTGTGCGAGCGGGCGATCCGCAACCACGACCCGTGCATCTCCTGCTCGACCCACTTCCTCGACCTGACGGTCGTCCGTACCTGACGAGAATCGCGGGAGGTCGTGATGACTGAATCTCCGTACACCGTGAGCGATGTGATGACCCACACCGTCGTCGCCGTCGGCAGCGAGGCGCCCTTCAAGGAGATCGTCGAGCTGCTCGACCAGTGGAAGGTCAGCGCCGTGCCGGTGCTGGCCGGTGAGGGCAGGGTCATCGGCGTGGTCTCCGAGGCCGATCTGCTGCCCAAGGAGGAGTTCCGCAACGCCGACGAGATCAACGGCGGTCTCGTGGAGCGTCGCAAGGCGGCGGCGCTGACCGCGGGCGAGCTGATGACCACCCCGGCGGTGACCGTGCACGCGGACGCCTCACTGGCAGAAGCGGCGCGCATCATGGCCCGCAGGCATGTCAAACGGCTTCCGGTCGTGGACGGCGTCGGCATGCTCCAGGGCATCGTCAGCCGCAGCGATCTGCTGAAGGTGTTCCTGCGTTCCGACGCGGAGATCGCCGACGAGATCCGCAGCCAGGTGATGACCTGCATGCCAATCACCACCGCGCTGGGTGTCTCGGTCACCGAGGGCGTGGTCACGCTCAGCGGTGCGATGCCCGAGCGCGGGCTCGTGCCGGTGGTGGCCCGGGCCGTGCGGGCGGTCGAGGGAGTCGTCGACGTCCAGTTGGACATCAGTCACCGGTGAAGGGGCCGCACGTCCGATGAAGTACCTCGACGAGTACCGCGATCCCGTCCTCGCCCGGCGGCTGCTGGACGAGCTGCGGCAGACCGCCACGCGCCCCTGGCGGATCATGGAGGTGTGCGGCGGTCAGACGCACACCCTCGTCCGCCAGGGCATCGACGAACTGCTGCCGGCCGGGATGCGGATGATCCACGGCCCCGGCTGCCCGGTCTGTGTGACCCCGCTGGAGACCCTGGACCGGGCCATGGCCGTCGCCGCCCGGCCCGGTGTGATCCTCACCAGCTTCGGCGACATGCTGCGCGTGCCCGGCACGGACACCGACCTGCTGTCGCTGCGGGCGCGGGGCGCGGACGTCCGTGTGGTCTACGCCCCGATGGACGCCGTACGCCTGGCCGCCGAGCACCCCGACAGGGAGGTCGTCTTCCTCGCGGTCGGCTTCGAGACGACCGCGCCGGCCAACGCGACGGCCGTGCTGCACGCGGCAGGCCTCGGGCTGACGAACTTCTCGATGCTGGTCAGCCATGTCCTGGTGCCGCCCGCGATGACCGCGCTGCTCGACGACCCGGACTGCGAGGTGCAGGCGTTCCTGGCGGCCGGGCATGTGTGCGCGGTGATGGGCTGGCGGGAGTACGAGCCGATCGCCGCCCGCTACCGGGTGCCGATCGTGGTCACCGGGTTCGAGCCGCTGGACCTGCTGGAGGGCATCCTGATGGCCGTACGACAGCTCGAGTCCGGGCGCTGTGAGGTCGAGAACCAGTACGTACGGGCCGTGCGACGCTACGGCAACACCAAGGCGCAGGACGCGGTCCGCGAGGTGTTCCAGGTGACCGACCGGGCCTGGCGGGGCATCGGGGCGCTGCCCGACAGCGGTCTGGAACTCGCCCCGCGATACCGGCGGTTCGATGCCGCCCGGCGCTTCGACGTGGCCGGGCTGTGCCCCGTCGAGGACCCCGAGTGCATCGCCGGCGCCGTCCTCACCGGGGCCAGACTGCCCACCGACTGCTCGGCGTACGGCACCCGCTGCACGCCTCGCCACCCCCTCGGCGCGCCCATGGTGTCGTCCGAGGGCACCTGCGCCGCCTTCCACGCGGCCGGACGCACTCCCGCGAGGAGGACGGCATGACCATCCAGTGCCCCACCCCCCACCACGACGACGAGGTCGTCCTGCTCGGCCACGGAGCCGGCGGGCGCCTCACCGCGGAGCTGCTGGACCGGCTGATCCTGCCCGCCCTCGACGGCGGCCCGGGCCCCATGGAGGACGCTGCGCTGCTGCCCGGGTACCGGGAACTGGTGATCAGCACCGACAGTTTCGTGGTCAGTCCGCTGTTCTTCCCCGGCGGGGACATCGGCTCGCTCGCCGTCCACGGCACGGTCAACGACCTCGCGATGCGGGGGGCGTGGCCGCTCGCGCTGTCCGTCTCCCTGATCGTGGAGGAGGGGCTGCCGCTGGCCGAACTGCGGGCGGTCCTTTCCTCGTTGGGGAAGGCCGCCCAGGACGCGGGGGTGCCCGTGGTCACCGGGGACACCAAGGTCGTGGGCCGTGGTGCCGCCGACCGGCTGTTCATCAACACCACCGGCATCGGGCAGCGGCACGGCTCACTGCATCCGTCCGCCGCGCTGGCCCGCCCGGGCGACGCGGTCCTGCTGTCCGGGCCGGTCGGGCTGCACGGCACGACCGTGCTCAGTACCCGTGAGGGCCTCGGCTTCGAGGGCGACATCGCCTCCGACACCCGGCCGCTGCACCGACTGGTGGGCACCCTGGCACCGCTCGGTGCCGACGTCCATGTGCTGCGTGACCCGACGCGCGGCGGGCTCGCGGCGGCCCTCAACGAGATCGCCCGTGACTCGTCCGTCGCCGTCGAGATCGAGGAGAGCGCGGTGCCGGTGCCCGGGGCGGTCGCCTCGGCCTGCGATCTGCTCGGTCTCGACCCGCTGGTCGTCGCCAACGAGGGCTGTCTGGTCGCCTTCGTCTCGGCCGACGCGGCGGAGGGCGCCCTGCGCGCGATGCGTTCGGTGGCCGAGGGCGCGGGGGCGGTGCGGATCGGTGAGGTGCTGCCGGACGGGCCGGCGGGGCGGGTGACGCTGCGCACCCTGGTCGGTGCCCGGCGGATCGTGGAGATGCCGCTCGGGGAGCAGCTGCCGCGCATCTGCTGAGGGGGCGGCCGCACGCGAGCACCCGCGCACCCGGTCTTCTCCTCCCGGACGCGCGGGCGCGTCCTGCCGCGTCCTGTCAGCCGGCCTTCCGCCGCCACCGGGGACCGACCTCGGCCCACTCCGTCTCCCATTGTCGCAGCCGCTGCCGCTCCAGCCGGGCGATCGCGGCCCAGCCGGCGAGGACCGGCAGCGCGCCGGCGCCCACCGCGGCCGCCGTGCCCAGCACCGCGCCCTGGAGTTCGGCCTGGTCATGGCTCGGGGGCGCGGGCGCGAGGCGCCCCTTGTCGTTCAGCCACACCCTCGTCCTCTCGCCTGCCACGCCGCCGGGCTCGACGCGGGCCAGTCCCGTCCCGACGGTGCCGTCCGCGGCGGTCCAGCGGACCACGGCCCAGGCGCGGGCGCTGTCGGCGCCCTCGGTGGCGGACGTGGACGGCTCCGCGTCCTCGGTCAGCACCGCCGTGACGGGGTGCCGCTGCACGCGCAGGCCGTTCATGTCGCGTTCGACGGCGTGCGCGGTCAGGACGCCCGTGACGACGGCGACCAGGAGGGCCGACGTCGAGGTCAGGAGGATCAGCCAGGCCTCCGTCAGATGGCTGCGGCGCCTGAGGGGGTTGCGCCTCAGGCGCCGGCACAGCCGCCCGGTCCGGGTCATCGCCGTCACCGGTTTGGCAGGCCGTCGCGGATCAGCACCTCGGCGGGCGGGCGGCGGGAGGTGCGCCATGTGCGGGTCGTGCGGCCGAGGCGCAGGACCACCTGCGGGAACCGGCCGCCGACGAGGTGTGTGCGCAACTGCGCCCGCAACACGGGCAGTTCGAGGGGCTGGGTGTGGAAGGCCGCCGCGACGTGGTGGGCGGTCGCGTGGAGGAGGACCCGCTGGAGCGCCTGGCCCGAGCGGAGCCAGTCGGTGCGGCTGTCGCCGGGGGTGGACAGCACGGCGACGGTCCCGGTGCGTCCGATCCAGCGGCGGCTCGGGCGAACCCAGTACGGGGCGAGCCCGAGATAGTCCCGGCCGGCGAGCAGGATGGCGTCCGGGTGGTGGCGGCAGGCCTCGACGGGCACTCCCCGCGGTCCGGCGTGCCGGCGGATTTCGGCGGCGTGGCGCGGATCCGCGCGGTGCAGGTCCTCGGCGGTGCGCACCAGGTCCGCGAGCAGCCGGAGCTTCTCCGGCTCGTCGATGACCAACAGCTCGGCGCCCTCGGCGCGGGCGTGCTCGCGCAGTTCGTCGAGGAGGGTGTCCGGCACGGGTTCGGGGCCGAAGGGCCCGCGGTGGGTGTGCCGGTGGGGCATCGCGCCGGCCATCATGGTCTCCTCCGGCGTGGCCGGGGCGTGGGCCGCGTAGGCCACGTGCGCCAGATGGCTGGAGTTCCCGGTCGGCAGCAGTTCGACGGCGGGCTGGAAGCCCAACTGGCGTACCGCGATACGCACGTTGAACAGGGCGGCCCCGCAGGCGATGACCGCCTCCCGGCCACCGGGGTCGGTCAGGAGCATCCGCCGCCCCCCGTGGAGGTAGACCTCGAATCCGTGGTCGCGCCCCTCCTCGGCGAAGAGCCACGGCTGGCAGTTGTGCGGTGAGGGTGCCAGGGAGGCGGCGCGGGCCAGGTGGAGAGCGGCGTGACCGTGGCCCACGCGGGCGGCGTGGCCGGGGATCTCGTACGACACAGACATGGTGCTGCCACCCTTCGTGGACGTTCCTGACCCGCGTTGCCGTGCTCAGGCCGTGGTGACCAGTGCGTGGGCGACGCCGCGCGACCAGTCCTCGATCCGGTCGAAGTCCCGGTAGTCGCCGCCCTTTCCGTTCTTGATGATCATCCGCGCGACCCATCCCTTGGCGCCCTCCTCCAGGCAGCCGCCGAAGGTGACGTGCCCCTTCGCACCGAGCCGGGTCATGGCCCGCTGCAGGCCGGGCACGGGCGGGATGTCCCGCTCGGAGGCCGAGGGGTCCAGCGGGCCGCTGCTGAACAGCCACAGCGGGCGTCCCGCCAGCTCGCGGCCGTGCCGCCTGAGGAACCGGCGGGAGTCCTTGTGCCAGCGTCCGGCGTACAGTCCGCCGCCGACGACGACGGCGTCGTACGCGTCCACGTGGGCGACGGAACGGGCCGGCAGGGCCTCGGCGGTGAGGCCCTCCTTGCGCAGGACCTCGGCCACCGCCTCGGCGATCTGGGCGGTCGATCCGTTGGTCGTCCCATAGGCGACCAGCACTTTGGTGGCAGTCATGGTGCTCCGCCTCCTTTCAGCACATCACAGCTTGCGCAGCCACTCGTCGGCGACGCCGTGCAGTGCCGGCGCGTCGGGCCGGACATGCGAGTCGTCCAGCCGGTGGGTGAGCTTGTCGACGACCGCGACCACGCCGTCGATCTGTCGGGTCATGGACAGGGCGATCTCCGTCTCGCTCTTGCGCTCCATCTGGCCGAGCAGCGTGACCACGCCCTCCGTGACGGAGACGGCGATGCTGCGCGGCGGCAGCCACAGGGCCCGGACCAGGACCTCGTCGACGACCTCGGCGCGGATGGCCTCGTCCGGCCGGAGGAAGACCTGGAGCAGGTCGCGGCGGGTGACGATCCCCACCAGCCGCTGCTCCTCGTCGAGGACGGGCAGCCGTTCCACGTGGTGCTTCGCCATGGTGCGGGCGGCCTCGACGATGGTGTCGTCGGCGTGCACCGTGACGGCCGGCTCGGTCATGAGCTGGCCGGCCGTACGGGCCCGGACCTTCACGGCCCGCTCCCGGCCGGTGCGGGTCAGCCGGTCGAAGCGGAAGCGCTTCTTGGGCTCGTACGGGTCGGGAGTCTCGGCCTGCCGGACCATCAGGTCGGTCTCGGAGATGACGCCGATGACCCTCTCGTCCTCGTCGACGACCGGCAGTCCGCTGATGCGGTGGTCACCGAGCAGCCGGGCGACCTCCTTGAACGGGGTGCCGTACGCGGCGCGGACGACCTCCGTGGTCATCACGGAGCCGACCTTGTTGTGCTTCATGGCTGTTCCTCCTCAGCGGAGTCGACGCAGATACGGATCCTGGGGCCTGCGTGGCAGCAGGCGTATGCGCGCATCGAGCACGGTGACCCTGCCCGGTGTCGCGAGAACGGGGTTGAAGTCCGCCTCGGCCAGCTGTGGCAGGTCGCTCGCCATGCGGGACAGCCGCAGCAGCAGTTGTTCGAGGCCCTGGAGGTCGACGGGCCGGGCGCCGTTCGAGCCGAGCAGGAGCGGGGCGCAGCGCGGGGACGTGATCAGGTCGTGGACGTCGTGGTCGGTGAGCGGGGCGAGTCGTGCGGCGTGGTCGGCGAGGACCTCCGTCGCGGTGCCGCCGAGTCCGAACAGCACGAGGGGGCCGAAGACCTGGTCCTGGACGACGCCGGCGAACAGCTCGGTGCCGCGGTCGGCGAGCGGCTGGATCAGCACGCCCTGAAGCAGGCCGGCGAACCTGGTCTCCAGATCGCGGAAGGCGGCGCGGACCTGGTGGTCGCCGCGCAGATCGAGGTGGACGGCGTGCTCGGCGGTCTTGTGCACCAGGCCCGGCCAGTGGCCCTTCATCACGACCCGGCCGTCGGCGCCGCGCAGCCGCTCCGCGGCGAGTACGGCGTCGTCCTCGGTGTCCGCCCAGGCCCAGGCGAGCTGGGGAATGCCGTAGCAGCCCAGGAGTTCGGCGCATTCGCGCGGGTCGAGCCAGCCGCCGTCCGGGTGCCGGTCGAGGTAGGCCTCGACGAAGGTGTGGGCGCGTCCGGTCTCGACGTCGTCGAGGTCCGGGACCGTCCCGGCGGGGCGGGCGAGCCAGGCGGCGCGGCGGGCCGCGTGGGCCAGTGACCGGGCCGCCGCCTGGGGTTCGGCGTAGGAGGGGATGGTGGTGTGCTCGGCGGCGGGCAGCAGTTCGACGGGCAGGCCCTGTTCGAGGCGTATCGCGACGACGGGCTTGGTGTGCCGTCCGGGGGTGTGGGTGAGGGCTCGGACGAGGTCGTCGCCGGTCGCCGCGGCGACCGCGGTGGGGACGAGGGCCACGAGGACGGCGTCGACGGCGCCGCTCCGCATGATCCGTTCCACACAGCTCGCGAGCTGCTCCTCGGTGACGGCGGCGGTGGCGTCGACGGGGTTGCCGACGGCGGCACCCGCGGGCAGGGCGGCGAGCAGGTCGTCGATGAGTTCGGGGCTGGGCGCCGGGAGCTGGAGCCCGGCCTCGGCGCAGGCGTCGGCCGCGAGGACGCCCGCTCCGCCGGCGTTGGTGACGATGGCGACGCGGGGGCCCGCGGGCAGCGGCTGGGAGTGCAACAGCGCGGCCGCTTCCAGGAGTTCGCCGCAGGAGCGGGTGGCGGTGATGCCGGCCTGGGTGAACAGCGCGCCGCGCGTCATGGTGCGGGTGGCGGCGGCCGCGGTGTGCGAGGCGGCGGCGCGGCGGCCCGCCTCGGTGCGGCCGGCGTCGACGGTCAGGACCGGCATCCGGCGGGTCACCCGGCGGGCGGTGTGCGAGAAGGCGCGGGGGCTGCCGAAGGACTCCAGGTGGAGCAGGGCGAGGTCGGTGTGGCCGTCGCTCTCCCACCACTGGAGCATGTCGTTGCCGCTGACGTCGTACTTGTCGCCGAGGGAGGCGAAGGAGGAGACGCCGATGCCGAGCCGGGACAGCCCGTCGAGCAGGGCGATGCCGACACCGCCGGACTGGACGGCGACGCCCGCGGTGCCGGGTTGCGGGTGGCCGGCGGCGAAGGTGGCGTCCAGGCGCAGCTCGGGGTCGGTGTTGGAGACGCCGAGGCAGTTCGGCCCGACCAGGCGCATGCCGTACGCCCGGCAGGACTCCAGCAGCGCTCGCGCCTGGCCGGCGTCCAGTCCCGCGGTGACGACCAGGAGTGCGCGCACCCCGGCCTTGCCGCATTCCTCGGCGGCGTCGGGGACCGCGGCGGCGGGTACGGCGAGGACCGCCAGGTCGGGGATCGTGGGCAGGGCGCCGACCGAGGGGTGGCACGGCACGCCGAGGATCGAGCTTGCGCGCGGGTTCACCGCGAACAGGCGGCCGGTGTAGCGGCCGGCGTGCAACTGGTGCAGGATCGCCCGGCCCACCGAGCCCGGCTTGCGTCCGGCGCCGACGACGGCGACGGTGCGCGGCCGCAGCAGCGGTTCGAGGCTCACGACGTCGGCGGCGCGGCCGCGTTCCTCCACGGCCGCCAGATAGGTGTCGCTCTGGTCGAGGGCGATCGTGCAGCGCACCTCCGGGCCCTCGAAGCGGCGGGTGGTGCGCAGGCCGAGGTCGGCGAACAGCTTCAGCACCTCGTGGTTCTCGCTCAGCGCGTCGGCCGTGAAGTCGGTGATGCCCTCGGCGCGGGCCGCGGAGACCAGGTGCTCGACCAGCAGGGTGCCGACTCCCCGGTGGTGCAGTCCGTCGGCGACCGCGATGGCGATGTCCGCCGTGTTCCCGGTCCCGCCCCTGTCGTACTCGGCGAGACCGATCACCCGGCCGCCGGTCTCGGCCAGCAGCGCCCGGTACCCGGGGGGCTGCTCGGCGCAGGCCCGGTCGGCGGCCATCTCGGCGGAGCGGCGGCTGGCGGCGAAGAACCTCAGGCGCAGGTTCTCCAGGGACATCTCCTCGTACAGCCCCCGCACCTGGTCGTGGTCGCCCCGCCGCACGGGGCGGATGCACACGGTGGTGCCGTCCGCGAGCAGGGCGTGGACCGTGGGCCGACTGAGCGTGTCGTCCGTCATCGCGGTTCCCCTCGGTAATCCTCTGGGTTTTCCCCGGCACTTAGAGCGTCCAGCGGAACGGGCGGTGGCCCCATGGGCTGTCCGGGCGGTGTGGGTGGGCCGGTCGGCCCTCTGTGCGGGGCCGGGCAGCGGGCGGCCGGGCCCACCCTCGAGGACCTGGTCAGGCGTTCCAGGTCCAGTCGGCGACCTCGGGCAGGTCGGTGCCGTGCTCCCGGATCCAGGCGTGGTGGCGGGTGCGGGCATCGGCCATCTGCTGGCGTACGGCGGCGGCGCGCACCGCGAGGCCGGGGACGCGGTCGATGACGTCCATGACCAGGCGGTAGCGGTCGAGGTCGTTGCGGACGACCATGTCGAACGGCGTGGTCGTGGTGCCGGACTCCTTGTAGCCGCGCACATGCAGGTGCGGGTGACCGGTGCGACGGTAGGCGAGGCGGTGGATCAGCCACGGATAGCCGTGGTAGGCGAAGATCACCGGCTTGTCCTTCGTGAACAGGCCGTCGTACTCGAAGTCCGTCATGCCGTGCGGATGTTCCTCGCGCGGCAGCAGCCGGGTCATGTCGACGACGTTCACCACGCGCACGGCCAGGCCGGGCAGATGGCGGCGGAGCAACTGGGCGGCCGCCAGGACCTCCTGGGTGGGCACGTCGCCCGCGCAGGCGAGCACGACGTCGGGCTCGCCGCCGTTCTCCGTGCCGGCCCAGTCCCAGATGCCGGCTCCGCGTGCGCAGTGGGCGCGGGCGGCGTCCATGGACAGCCAGTCGAAGCAGGGCTGCTTGCCGGCGACGATCACGTTGACGTAGTCGCGGCTGCGCAGCGCGTGGTCGGCGACGGACAGGAGTGTGTTGGCGTCCGGCGGCAGGTAGACCCGGACGACCTCGGGGCTCTTGTTGAGGACGTGGTCGACGAAGCCGGGGTCCTGGTGGGAGAAGCCGTTGTGGTCCTGCCGCCACACATGTGAGGTCAGCAGGTAGTTCAGGGAGGCGATGGGCGCGCGCCACGGCAGCCCCCTGGACGTCTTCAGCCACTTGATGTGCTGGTTGACCATGGAGTCGACGATGTGCACGAACGCCTCGTAGCAGGAGAACAGTCCGTGCCGGCCGGTGAGGAGGTAGCCCTCCAGCCAGCCCTGGCAGGTGTGTTCGGAGAGGATCTCCAGCACCCGGCCGTGCCGGTCGAGGTGCTCGTCGACCGGCAGTGTTCCGGCCTGCCAGGCCTTTCCGCTGGCGTCGAAGACGGCCTGGAGCCGGTTGGAGGCGGTCTCGTCCGGGCCGACGACCCGGAAGTCCCGGCGCACGCGGGTGTCCTTCATGACCTGTTCCAGCAGGTCTCCGAGGATCCGGGTCGGCTCGTGCAGCGTCGTGCCCGGCTTGTCGACCGGTACGGCGAAGGAGTCAAGGGACCGCACGGGCAGGTCGCGCATGAGCAGACCGCCGTTGGCGCGCGGGGTGGCGCCCAGGCGGCGGGCGCCTTCGGGAACGCAGGCGAGGACGTCGGCGACGGGTGTGCCGTCCGGGTGGAACAGTTCCTCGGGCCGGTACGAGCGCAGCCATGCCTCCAGCTGGCGCAGGTGGTCCGGGTTCTCCCGGACGCCGGCCAGCGGGACCTGGTGGGCGCGCCAGGTTCCCTCCACCGGTACGCCGTCGACCTCGGCGGGACCGGTCCAGCCCTTCGGCGTGCGCAGCACGATCATCGGCCAGTGCGCGCGCTCGCCGACGCCGTCCTCACGGGCCGTGCGCTGGAGCACTGCGATCCGGTCGAGCGCGTCGTCCAGGGCGCGGGCCAGGGCGCGGTGCACGGTGGCCGGGTCGTCGCCGGTGACATGGAGGGGTTCGTGGCCGTACCCCCGTAGCAGCGCGTCCAGTTCGTGCTCGGGCAGGCGGGACAGCACGGTCGGGTTGGCGATCTTGTAGCCGTTGAGGTGCAGGATCGGCAGGACGGCGCCGTCGTGGACCGGGTCGAGGAACTTGTTGGAGTGCCAGGAGGCGGCCAGCGGACCGGTCTCCGCCTCGCCGTCACCGATGACGCAGGCGACGACCAGGTCCGGGTTGTCGAAGGCGGCGCCGTAGGCGTGGGAGAGCGAGTAGCCGAGCTCGCCGCCCTCGTGGATGGAGCCCGGGACCTCCGGCGCCACGTGGCTGGGCACACCGCCCGGGAACGAGAACTGCCGGAACAGCCGCTCCATCCCCTGCGCGTCGCGCGACACGTCCGGGTAGGTCTCGCTGTAGCTGCCGTCCAGCCAGGAGCCGGCCAGCACGGACGGCCCGCCGTGGCCCGGGCCCCACACGCACAGGGCGTCGAGCCCGCGCGCCTTGATGACGCGGTTGAGGTGGGTGTACACGAGGTTCAGGCCCGGCGAGGTGCCCCAGTGACCCAGCAGTCGCGGCTTGATGTGCTCCGGCGCGAGAGGCTCGGTCAGCAGCGGGTTCGCCATCAGGTAGATCTGTCCGGCGGCGAGGTAGTTGGCGGCCCGCCAGTGGGCGTCGAGCCGGTGCAGTTCGTCGTCGGTCAGTTCGGTGCCGGGCTGGTGTTCCAGCTCTGACATGGGGTGACTCCGTAGGTCATCGGGGTTGGTTGTGGGCTGCGCTCAGGCCGGCTGCGGTACGACGGCGACCGGGCAGGCCGAGTAGTGCAGGGCCGTGTGGGCGACACGGCCGAGCTGGAGCCCGAGGTGGCCGGCGCGGCGCTTGGCACCGACGATCAGGAGGTCGGCGCTGTGCGAGGCGTCCATCAGCACGCGGCGGGGGTGCCCTTCGACGGTCCGGCGGTGCACCTCCACATCCGGCGGGGCGTCCCGCAGGGCCTTGGCCAGGGTCTCCTCGGCGTCCCGCTCGTGCAGCTTGGCGGGTGCGCCGGCGAGCAGCGGGTGATCGGTGGTCTCGTGCGCGGGGCAGCGCCAGGCGCGTATCGCCTCCAGGGGGACGCCGCGGCGCCGGGCCTCTTCGTAGGCGAAGCGCACGGCCGTCGAGTCCTCGGCGGACTCGCCGACGCCCACCACGATCCGTCCGTGCACCGGTGGCGTCGCCTGGTTGTCGTGGCTGCCGCGGAGCACGACCACGGGGCAGTGGGCGTATGCGGCGACCGTCAGACCGACGGAGCCGAGCAGCGCCTCGGCGAGAGAGCTGCGGCCGCGGCTGCCGACGACCAGCGCGCAGGCGTTGCGGCTCTCACGCACCAGGGCGTACTCGGGCTCCTCGAACAGCACGTCGGAGGTCACCTTCAGATCCGGGTGCCGGTCGTGTGCCCGTCGGGCGGCGGCGCCGGTGATCTCCTGGGGCAGCCGCCGCGCCGAGGGCTTTCCGATGTCCTTGGCCAGCGCGGCGCCCTCGTACTGCGACCACAGGCAGGCGTACACGACACTGAGCGGTACGCCGCGCAGTGCGGCCTCGTCGGACGCCCAGTCGACGGCGCGCAGGCTGGGTTCCGAGCCGTCGACACCGACGACGATCGGCAGGTCCATCGCACTCACCGGTCCGTCCCGAGGTCGAACACGATCCGGGCCTTGACCTGGCCGCGCAGCACCTCGTCGATCGACTCGTTGACGGAGGCGAGCGGGCGGGTCTCGCAGATGACCTTCGTACGGCCGGCCGCGTGCAGCTGGAAGACCTCGGCGAGGTCCTGCCGGGTGCCGACGATCGAGCCGATCACGCTCGTCCCGTTCAGGACGGTGTCGAAGATCGGGACCTGGACGGTGCCGTGCGCGGGCAGGGCGACCATGACGAGCTTGCCGCCGCGCCGCAGCCCGGAGTTGACCGCCGTGAAGGCGCCCTCGTTCACGGCGAGGGCGATGGCCGCGTGTGCGCCGCCGTGCCGCTTCAGCGCTTCGCCGACGTCCTGCTTGCGGGCGTCGATGACGAGGTCGGCGCCCAGTTCGGCGGCGAGTTCGAGCTTGTCGTCGGTGACGTCGATCGCGGCGACGGTCGCTCCGGCGATCTTGGCGTACTGCACGGCCAGGTGACCGAGTCCGCCGACGCCGGAGATCGCGACGAGCTGGGCGGGCCGTACGTCGGCGACCTTGAGCGCCTTGTACGTGGTCACGCCGGCGCAGGTCAGCGGGGCGGCGTCGACGGCGGTGACGCCGTCCGGCACCGGCTGCGCGAAGTCGGCCCAGGCGAGCATCTTCTCCGCGTAGCCGCCGTCGCAGCCGTAGCCGGTGTTGATCTGCTGCTCGCACAGCGTCTCCCAGCCGGACAGGCAGTGCTCGCACCGCCCGCAGGCCTTGCCCAGCCACGGCACGGCGACCCGCTGGCCGACGGCGAGGTGGGCGACGCCGTCGCCGAGCTTCTCGACGAGTCCGACGCCCTCGTGTCCGGGGACGAAGGGCGGGTTGGGCCTGACCGGCCAGTCGCCGTGGGCGGCGTGGATGTCGGTGTGGCACAGCCCGGAGGCCTCGACCCGGATGCGGACCTGGCCGGGGCCGGGTTCGGGGTCGGGGCGTTCCTCGATGACCAGGGGCTCGCCGAAGGCTCGTACGACCGCTGCCTTCATGGGGTCAACTCCTCGGGGATCGGTGTCAGTTGTGGGCGACGACCGCTACGGGGGCGGCGGCGTGGTGCAGGACGGCGTGGGTGATCGGGCCGATGTGCGCGCCGAACGGGCTACGGCGGACACGGCGGCCGACGACGACCAGGGAGGCCTCGCTGGAGGCGTCCACCAGGTGGGCGCCGGGGCTTCCGGACGGGGACTCCTCGGTGACTTCCACGTTCGGGTACTTCTGGCGCCAGGGGCGCAGTGTTTCCGTCAGGATGGCGGCCTTCTGCCGGGTGAGTTCGTCGTGGAACCGGACGTCGCCGGACAGGCCGTAGACGTAGTACGGCGGCAGGTTCCAGCCGTGCAGCACCCGCAGGCCGGTCTCGCGGCGGGCGGCCGCCTCGAAGGCGAACTCGATCACCGAGTCGTCGGGGCTCTCGGCGTCGAGGCCCAGCAGGACGGGCCGGTAGCCGGTGGCGGCCGAGGGGATGCCCGCCGCGTCCGGTTCGTGCTCGTCGGCCGCCTGCTCCCCGGCGCGGACCAGGACGACGGGCCGGGTGGAGTGCGCCACGACGGAGAGGCCGACGGAGCCGACCATGAAACCGCCGAAACCGCTCAGTCCGCGGGAGCCGAGGGCCAGCAGTTCCGCGTCCTCGGCGGCCTTGACCAGGGTCTCGGCGTAGCCGCCGGTGAGCTGCTCGGTGGTCACCTCGAGGCCGGGGTGGCGCAGCTTGATCCCCTGGGCGGCCTCGCGCGGGATGCGCTCGGTCCAGTGCAGCTGGGTCTCGGTGCCGAGCAGCGGGGCCTGGGCCATGGGTTCCGGGACGGGCTCCCAGACATGGACGATCTTCAACGGCAGGCCGCGCAGCTTCGCCTCGCGGGCCGCCCATTCGGCGGCGGCCCGGCTCTCGGACGAGCCGTCGAGACCTACTACAACGGTTCGGACCATGATTCTGCCTCCTGATCAGGGATCTGTGTCCAGCGTCGGTCGTGCGGGTGCGCTCGTGGAGGGGCCGCTGGTCCCCGGCCGGGACCGACCGGCCCAACGGCCCCTCGATTCACCGCAGCCAGGGGTTGCGGCTGACGAGCGGCAGGCGTGCCCACACCCTGCCGAGTCCCCAGACCGCTCCGGCTCCCACAGCCGCGAGGGCGATCAGGACGACGGCGTAGACGACGTGGTACTCGGCGAACGGGTTGGTCGACATGCTCGGCGAGCCGTCGGAGAGGTGCTTGGCCGGCGGCCACTCGGCGATCCACATCAGCGCCATCATCAACGTGCCCGCGACGGCGGCCAGCCGCAGCCCGATGCCCAGGACCAGCGCCAGGCCGATGCCGAGCAGGCCCAGCATGAACAGCCAGTCCGCCCAGCCGGCCCCGGCCCAGTCGTGGAACGTGGACTCCATCGGCCCGGCCGCGACACCGCTGAGGAAGCCCTTGGTGGGCGAGCCGCCGTCGATCCAGCCGCTGCCGGACCGGGTGGCGTAGCCGAGGCCGAAGGCCTTGTCCAGGAACGCCCACAGGAAGACGAACCCGGTCAGCAGGCGCAGGGACGCGAACGCGTAGCCGGCCGCGGTGGTGGTTGCGGCGGCCTCCCGCACGCTGCCGTCGGCGGCCGAGGCGGGTCGGGGCCTGCGGAACGACGGCAGGTGGAGACCGGAACGCCGGTGAGGGTGCTCGTGCACGGCCATGATGGTGTTCCTTTCGGAGCGGATTCCTTGTTGACGCCGTCCACTTTCGTGGCGCGGACATGCCTTGCCCCGATGCCGAAAGTCCGCGTTCGTTGGGCTGAACGGCCCCAACCCCGGGCCCTGTCGGGCCGCCGGTCGCCGTCAGGTGACGAACAGGTCGGGGCGCACGAGGGTGCCGGAGCGGCCGTGCACGATCTCGTACGCCGCGTCCAGGGCCCCGATCGCGGCCAGTCGGCCGGTGTTCTCCACGAACCTGGCGGCGGCCTCGGCCTTGGGGCCCATCGACTCCTGCGGGAAGTGGGCGTCGCGCAGTTCGGCGGGCGTGGCATCGAGCACGGGTCGCTGATCCGGGGTGCCATAGCCGGCGTAGACGTTCGGGACGTCGGTGAGGACGAGCAGGAAGTCGGCCTTCAGGTCCTCGGCCAGCCGGGCGGCGGCGAGGTCCTTGTCCACGACCGCCTCCACCGCGTGCGGCGCCCCGGTCGCCCGGTCGCAGACCTCGGGGACGCCGCCCCCGCCCGCGCACACCACGACGGTCCCCGTCTCCAGGAGCAGCCGGACCGTGTCGGCCTCCGGGATCCGCTCGGGCGAGAGCGCGGGGACCACACGCCGCCGGCCGTGGCGGTACTCGGCCATGGACCAGCCGTACTTCGCCGCCAGGAACCGGGCCGCCCGCTCCGGGTAGACGCGGCCGACGAACTCGGTGGGGTGCTCGAAGGCGGGGTCGTCGCCCCGTACCCGGGTGTGCGTGACGAGCGCGACGACCCGGCGTCCGGGCAGCACTCCGCGCAGGGCGCGCACCAGGAGGGTGCCGATCAGGCCCTGGGTCTGGGCGCCGAGCAGATCCACCGGGCAGGGGGCGTTGCGGGCGGGGTCGGCCGTGCTCTGGGCGGCGAGGAGGTCGAGCTGTGGCGCGTTGCCGTGCGTGATGACGAGTTCGTGCTCGTGGGCGAGCGCGGCGAGCGCGGTGGCGACACGGACGGTGTTGGCGCGCTGGACGTCCGCGTCGGGGCGTTCTCCACGGCGCAGCAGGGCGTTGCCGCCGAGGGCGACGACGATGCGCATGGTCTTCGCCTCTCCCCTCGCCTCGTTTCGTCGAGACAGTGCCGAGCGGCGCTCTTCCCCTCATTCAACGGCCGGACCGCGCGGTCGCGCACCGTGCCGAAGGGCCTCCGGGAGCCGCCGGGTGGCCCGGGGCAGGGGCCGGGTGGCCCATGGCTGCGGCGGCCGGACGTGCCGACGCTGGAGGTGGTAGCTCCGCACGCCCGACCTGGAGGCACCCATGAACGCACCGGCAACGACCAGCATGCCTCGGGCACTGTCCGCCGAGCACCGGGAACGGCTGCTGCGGATCGCGCGTGAGGTGTCCTTCCCGCAGGGCGCCCGGCTCTTCGAAGAGGGCGGGCGGGCGGACCGGTTCTGGATCATCCGGACCGGCACCGTCGACCTCGACATGCGTGTGCCCGGCCGCCAGCCCGCCGTCATCGACTCGCTCGGCCACAACGAACTCGTCGGCTGGTCCTGGCTGTACTCGCCGCACAGCTGGCACCTGGGCGCGGAGGCGGCCTCGCCGCTGCGGGCGTACGAGTTCGACGCCGCCGCCGTGCGCGAGCTGTGCGAGACCGATCCCGAGTTCGGCGGGAGCATCGCCCGCTGGGTCGGTGAGGTCGTGGCCCACCGGTTGCAGGCGGCGCGGGTCCGGCTGCTGGACCTGTACGCCCCGTACGGCAGCGGAAGCCCGCGCTGAGGAGTTGGAGGAGCCATCGTGCCCGGATCCCCGCACATCGTGCGTGATGTGATGACCCGCGACGTCGCCACCGTCGGCCGCGACGCCGCGTTCAAGGATGTCGTGCGGACGCTGCAGGACCGCGAGGTCAGCGCCGTGCCCGTGGTGGACGGCCGGGGGCGGGTCCTCGGTGTCGTCTCCGAGGCCGATCTGCTGCCCAAGGAGGAGTTCCGCGACAGCGACCCCGACCGGTACACGCAACTGCGCCGGCTGTCCGACCTCAGGAAGGCCGGTTCGCTGACCGCGGGCGAGCTGATGACCTCTCCCGCGATGACCGTCACGGCCGACGCCACGCTCGCGCAGGCCGCCCGGACCATGGCACGGGCCAGGGTCAAGCGGCTGCCGGTGGTGGCCGTGGACGGCCGTGTGGAGGGCATCGTCAGCCGGGCCGACCTGCTGAAGGTGTTCCTGCGGGACGACGAGGAGATCGCGGAGGAGGTGCGCCGCGAGGTCATGGCCTACCTCTTCCCGCCGCCGGCCTCGGCGGCCCGGATCGCGGTCGACGACGGGGTCGTGACGGTGAGCGGCCGGATCCGTGACACATCGCTGGTGCCGGTGGCCGCCCGGCTGATCCGGGCGGTGGAGGGGGTCGTGGACGTCACGTTCGAACTGGACGGGTGGGACGGTTCCACGGCCTGATGCGCCGAGTGGGGCCGATCGGCCCTGGTGCCCACGCTCCTGACGGGTGATGATCGTGGTCGAGGGCGGCCGCCGTCCGCCACCATCCGGGGAACGAGGGGTCGACATGACCGAAGCGCACCGCTTCACGGCACAGGAGCCGATCCGGGTCTTTCTGCTGGACGATCACGAGGTCGTCCGGCGCGGACTGTCCGACCTCCTGGACGCCGAGCCGGACATCTCCGTCGTCGGCGACGCGGCGAACGTGGAGCACGCCCTCGTCCGGGCCCCGGCGGTGCGACCGCACGTGGCCGTGCTGGACGTACGCCTCCCGGACGGCGACGGCATCACCGTCTGCCGCGAGCTGCGCAGCCGGATGCCGGAGCTGGCCGTGCTGATGCTCACCTCGTTCGACGACGAGGACGCCCTGCTCGACGCGATCATGGCCGGGGCGTCCGGCTATGTGCTGAAGCAGATCAAGGGGTCCGACCTGGTGTCGGCGGTACGCACGGTCGCCTCGGGCCAGTCCATGCTCGACCCCGCGACCACGGCCCGCCTGATGCGCTCCCTGCGCACCGAGCCCGCCGCGGCCCCCGCCGAGGCGCCGGAACTGGCCGGGCTGTCCCCGCGCGAGCGGGAGATCCTCGCGCTGATCGGGGACGGTCTCACCAACCGCGAGATCGGCAGCAGGCTCTACCTGTCGGAGAAGACCGTCAAGAACCACATCTCCCGGCTGCTGGCCAAGCTGGGCGTCCAGCGGCGCGTCCAGGCCGCCGTACTCGCCACCCACCTGGAGCGGCCGGAGGCCGGTGACCGCGCGATCCAATAGGCCGACAGGGCCTGGATGCCGGGCAGGACCCGGGCGAGCCAGTCGGTACGGGTGCGGCCGGGCCGTGGCGGAGATGCGTGCCCGCGGGTACAGCGCGTCGAACCCGTGGAAGCCGCCTGCCCACACGTGGAGTTCGGCCTGGCCGCCCGCCGCCCGGATACGGCTCGCGTAGTCGGTGTCCTCGTCGCGGAAGACTTCGGCGGAGCCGGTGTCGACGTAGGTGGCCGGCAGGACCGAGAGGTCGTCTCCGAGGACGGCCCGCCATCCGAACTCGTTCATCTCGCCGGTCCAGACGCCGGGCGCGCCGGAGTACTGGCGGCCGGACAGGGTGCAGTCGCGGTGGTCGAGCATCGGGCAGATCAGCATCTGCGCCGCGATCGCCGGGGTGCCGAGGTCGCGGGCCAGCAGGGCTCCCGCGACGACGATGCGGGCGGGGTCGACGCCGAGTTCGGCGGTGTGTTCGGCGACCAGGAGCAGTCCCCGGTAGCAGTCGTCGACCAGGGTGGTGCCGGTGGCCTCGGGGGGCGAGCCGGTAGTCCACGCAGACCACGACCGCACCGAACGCGTCGAGCCACTCCAGCGGGATGTCGATCTGCGAGAAGCGGTCGCCCATGACCATCCCGCCGCCGTGGATCCAGTAGACGCAGGGTGCGGCGGCGGTGCGTTCCCCGTCCGCCGGGCTGAAGACCGACAAGGGGATCGGGGCACCGTCGCCGGCGGGCACGGTGATCTCACGCCGGTCGACCCGCCCGTGGGCGAGGAGGGAGTCGATGGGGGTCGACGGCATCCGGCGCAGTCGCGTGAGAACCTCCGCGTCGAGCCGGGACATGAGGGGCATGTCGGCGAGCAGCTCCCGCAGTTCGGGGTCCAGGGCGGGCCGGGTCGCGGTCATGGTCGTTGCCTTTCGGGGGTGGTCGGGCGAGGCGGTGGGCCGAAATCCGCTCCGGGGGCTCAGAAGGCGGACTTGCCGTGGACCGGGACGTAGTCGGTGTACTCGGGCTCCTTGGCCAGTAGGTCCAGCAGCCGGTCGCCCACCCCCGGCTTCGCGCTCACGGGCCAGTACCTGTTCACCAAGGAGAGCGATGTCGCCGAGACGGTGTGGCGGGCCGTGCACGACACCACCGGCCGGCTGACGCGAGGCGGGCGCCGCACCGCCACGTAGGCGCCTACCTCCCCAGCAGCCGTCGCCCCGCGCGCGCCGCGAGCTCGACGAGAAGCACCGTGGATGCCGTACCCAGGCACAGCGCCCACTGGCCCGCGTCGAGCGGCACCGTGCCGAACACCGAGCGGGCCCACGGCAGATGGACGGCGAGCACCTGCACCGCCAGCACTGCGGCCAGGCACAGCCACAGCGTCCGGTTGCGGAACTGGTGGCGGCCGAGCAGGGGCCCGTCGTCGGCGCGGACGTTCAGCGAGTTGAACAGCTGGAACAGGACGAACGTGGTGAACGCCATGGTCAGCGCGGTGTCCGTGTCGATCCACGAACGGGCCGCGGCCAGCAGGGCCAGCGTGCCGAGTGCCATGGCCGCGCCAGCCCGGGTGATGGCCAGCAGGCGGCGGGTGTCCAGGATGCGTTCCTCGGGATCGCGCGGAGGGTGGCGCATCACGTCGTCGCGGGCGGGGTCCACGGCCAGGGCCATGGCGGGCGGGCCGTCCATGATGATGTTGATCCACAGCAGCTGGGCCGCGGTCAGCGGGGCCGGCAGGCCGGCCAGGGAGGCGCCCAGCAGGGTCAGGATGGCGCCGACGTTGGTGGCCAGCTGGAAGCGGACGAACTTGACGATGTTGTCGTAGATCGCCCGCCCCTCGCGGACCGCCCGCACGATGGTGGAGAAGTCGTCGTCGGTGAGGACCACGTCGGCGGCTTCCTTGGCCACGTCCGTGCCGGTGCGCCCCATCGCCACGCCGATGTGCGCGGCCCGCAGCGCCGCGGCGTCGTTGACGCCGTCACCGGTCATGGCGACGATGTGGCCGCGGCTCGACAGGGCCCGCACGATCCCGACCTTGTGCTCGGGGGCGACCCGCGCGAACACGCCGATGTCGTCGATGCGCGCGGCGAGTTGTTCCTCCGTCATCCGGTCCAGCTCGGTGCCGGTGACCACCTGGCCGTCGATGTCGAGTTCACGGGCGATGGCCGTCGCCGTGTCGGCATGGTCCCCGGTGATCATCTTCACCGCGACGCCCGCGGACCGGCACTGCGCCATCGCGTCCCGGGCCTGGGGGCGCGGCGGGTCGGCGATCCCGGCGACGGAGACGAGGGTGAGGCCCGGCAGCGCGCTGGGGTCCGGCGGGCCGTCCACGACGGCGGTGGCGGCACCCAGGACGCGCAGTCCCGCGCCGCCGAGACGTGCGGCCACGGCCTCGACCTCGCCGCGGCGCGGGGCGTCGAGGGGTCGTACCCCTTCTTCGGCCTGTACGGCGGTGCACAGGTCCAGCAGCACGTCCACCGCGCCCTTGACGTGGACGCGGGTGCGGCCGTCGGGCTCGGCGTGGAAGGTGGCCATGTACTTGGTCGCGGCGTCGAACGGCAGCTCGCCGGTGCGCGGCAGTTCGGCCCGCAGCCCGTCGGCGTCGAGGCCGGCCTTCGTGGCCAGGACGATCAGCGCGGCCTCCGTCGGGTCGCCGACGAAGCCGTCGTCGGTCAGCCGTGCGTCGTTGCAGAGGGCGAACGGCAGGACCGCGGGCAGGAGTCGATCGGGGTGTCCCTCGCCGCCGCGGACGGCGCCCCGGGTGCCGTAGCCCTCGCCGGTGACGTCGTAGAGCCTGCCGGTGGTCCAAAGGGCTCGTACCGTCATCTCGTTGAGGGTCAGCGTGCCGGTCTTGTCGCTGCACACGACCGTCGCCGAGCCCAGCGACTCCACCGAGGCGAGCCGTTTGACGATGGCCCCGCGGCGTGCCATGCGGTACACGCCCAGCGCGAGGGTCAGCGCCAGGACCGCCGGCAGCCCTTCGGGGATGGCGGCGACGGCCAGGGCCACGGCCCGCAGGGCGATCTCCCCGAGTCTCTCGCCCTGGATCAGGGCGACGAGCGCGTAGGCGACGACCGCGACGCCGCTGAGCAGGGCGAGCCGGCGGCCGAGGCTGTCGAGCTGGATCTGGAGCGGGCTGGGCGGTTCCGCGCCGCTGCGCAGCGCCTCGGCGATCGCGCCGAGTTCGGTGCGCATGCCGGTGGCCGTCACGATCATCTCGGCCCGGCCCCGGGTCACGGCGGTGTTCATGAACAGCATGCTGGTGCGTTCGGCGAGGGGCACCGGTCCGCTCGTCCCCGCCTCGACCGGCGCGGTGCTCTTGGCGACCGGCTGTGACTCGCCGGTCAGGGCCGCCTCCGCGACCTCCACCGACTCCGCGACGGTGAGCCGCCCGTCAGCCGGCACCCGGTCGCCCGCCTCCAGCAGGACGATGTCCCCGGGGACGAGGCTGGCGGCCTCGACCTGCCGCTGCGTGCCGTCGCGACGGACGCGGGCGGTGGGCACCAGCATCCGGCGCAGCGCCTCCAGGCTGCGCTCGGCGCGCCGCTCCTGGAGGTAGCCGAGGACGGCGTTGATCTGGAGGACGACGGTGATCACGACGGCGTCCTTGATGTCGCCGATGGCGCCGGCCACGACGGCGGCGATCAGCAGGATGCCGATGAGCCAGTTGCGGAACTGGTCCAGGAACTTGAGCCATTCGGGCCGCCGGGCCGGTTCGGCCAGCCGGTTCGGCCCCTGGGTCGCGGCGCGCTCGGCGGCCTGCCGCGCGCTCAGTCCCGTCGCCGGGTCGACCCCCAGGCCGGCGGCCACCTCGGCCGGGGCCAGTCGGTGGCTGTCCGCCTCCGGTGCGCGTTCCGGCACGGCCGCTGCCGCCAGTCGTCCGCCCACGGTCACCGCCCTCCCGTCCGGACCTCGCGCACGGTCCCGAGCCGGGAACCGTCCACCCCTACGAGAACCGGGCTTTCCATCGCGCTCCCCTTTCCGAGCAAGGCAGTCGGGCTCCGTACGACGCGGCGGGGCAGCACGGTGTGGCCGGGCCCGGGGGCCCGGCCGACGGCCGTCGCCTCGCTCCTGTGCTCCCAGGCTCGTCTCGCCGACCGATTCCGGGACAGGGCCGACCGGGCCCCGCGCGCACCCCGACCGGCCCTCGTCCGGGGGTCGCCGGGATCCCACTCTGGAAGTGGGGAGGGAGCACACGCGCGGCACTGGGTCACCGGGTGCCGCGCCGACACCGGGAGGTGCGCCATGACCGGACCTGTAGTGGTGGGACTGGACGGATCGCCGGCGAGCGTGACGGCCGCCTGGTGGGCCGCCCGCGAAGCCGCTGACCGGCACCTGCCCGTCGTCCTGCTCCACTCGTGGACCACCCAGCCCTTGGACGTGCCCATCCGTCAGGAGGCACATACCAAGCAGCGCTACGGCCGGGACATCCTGCAGCGGACCGCGGCCGAGCTGCTCCACCGTCACGGTGATCTGACGCTGACCACGGAACTGGTGTCGGCCCCTGCCGCACAGGCCCTGCTGGAGCACGGCACGAGCGCGTCCGTGCTCGTGCTCGGCTCGCGCGGGTACGGCTCCGTGGCGAGTTTCCTGCTGGGCTCCAGCAGCCTGCACGTGCTCGGCCTGACGCCGTGTCCGGCTGTCGCCGTCCGAGCGGACGATCCCGCCGTAGAGACGGGTTGGGACCACCCGGCGGCGGCGAACCGCGACGAGGTCGTCGTCGGGGTGGAGGATCCGGCGACGGCCGCCGAGCCGTTGCTGGAGTTCGCCTTCACCTCGGCCGCCACGCACGGAGCGCGGCTTCGGGCGGTACGGGCGGTGCCCTTGGCCTCGCTCGTCGCCGGTCCCGACGAGGACATCGAGGCCGAGGAGCGGACACGCCTGGCCGACGCTCTGGCACCGTGGCGCGAGAAGTTCCCCGACGTGCCGGTCACCAAGCACGTCGCCACAGGTCCCGCCGCGCAGGTGCTGCTGACGGCCTCGGCCCGCGGCCGGCTGCTGGTGGTGGGACGCAGGCGCCATCCGTCGCTCCTGACGTGGAAGCTCGGGCCGGTCGCGCACGCCGCCCTGCACCACGTGTCGTGCCCCGTCGCCGTCGTCCCGCACGACTGAGCCGACCGGGTGTCCAGGACGAGGACCGCCATGACCCGCTTCCTTCCGCAGAGGCCGCCGCACCAGGTGCTGTCGGCCCTCTCCCGTATGCCGGCCCTGGAGTCGCTGCTGCTGGCCGACACCCTGGTCGCGTTGACGGTCGGGGGCGCCTTCCGGCTGGCGGGCGCCACCGATCTCGCCGACCTGTGCTGGGCCCTGGGCACCATCGTCGCCGTCGGGCCCGCGGTGGGCTGGGTGCTGGGCGCCCTCAGGCGCGGTCAGGCCGGCGTCGACCTGATCGCGGTCCTGGCGCTGGCCGGCACGCTCGCGGTCGGCGAGTACCTGGCGGGATCGCTGATCGCGCTGATGCTCGCCTCGGGCCGCACGCTGGAGGCGGCCGCCCGGCGGCGGGCCTCGCACGATCTGCGCGCCCTGCTGGAGCACGCGCCCCGCACCGCCAGGCGCCGCACCGGCACCGAGGTGCGCATGGTGCCGTTGGGCGAGGTGGCGGTCGGCGATCTCCTCGTCGTCGGGCCCGGCGAAGTCGTCCCCGTCGACGGGATCGTGGTCCGGGACCCGGCCGTGCTCGACGAGTCGGTGCTCACCGGTGAGCCGCTGGCCGTGCGGCGGGCGCCGGGCCGCTCGGTGCGCAGCGGCGCCGTCAACGCGGGCGGTGCCTTCGAGCTGCGTGCGTCGGCGACGGAGCGGGACAGCACGTACGCGGGGATCGTTCGGCTGGCCCGGCAGGCCGGGGCGCAGTCCGCGCCGGTGGTCCGGCTGGCCGACCGGTACGCGGCCTGGTTCCTGCCGCTCACCGTGGCCGTGGCGGGGCTGACCTGGCTGGTCAGCGGATCCGCCGTGCGGGCGGTGGCGGTGCTGGTGGTCGCCACGCCGTGCCCGCTGCTGCTGGCCGCGCCGGTGGCGGTCGTCTCCGGGCTGTCACGGGCCTCGCGCCGCGGGGTGGTGATCCGGGACGGCGGGGCGCTGGAGAACCTCGGCCGGGCCCGCACGCTGCTGCTCGACAAGACGGGGACGCTCACCGGCGGACGCCCGCGGGTGCTGGACGTGATCGCGACGCACGGCTGGCAGCCGTCGCAGGTGCTGCGGCTGGCCGCCTCCCTGGACCAGTACTCGCCGCATGTGCTGGCGCGGGCCCTCGTCGACGAGGCCCGTGAGCGCGGTCTGCGCCTGTCCGTGCCCTCGGACATGTCCGAGGAACCCGGCCGCGGGGCCGTGGGCACCGTCGCCGGACGCCGGATGTGCGTGGGCCGCCTGGACCTGGGGGTCGACAAGCCCACCTGGGCCCGCGCGGCGGACAACCGAGCCGTCCTGGACGGGGCGGCGGTCGTCTGGCTCAGTGTGGACGGCCACCCGGTCGGGGCCGTGCTGCTGCGCGATCCGCTGCGTCACGACGCGCCGCGCACGCTGCGCCGGCTGCGCGCGGCGGGCATCGAACGGCTCGTGATGCTCACCGGCGACCGTGCCGAGCCCGCCCGCGAGGTCGGCGCCGTGCTCGGTCTCGACGAGGTGCGCGCCGGCCTCTCCCCGGCCGACAAGGTCGCCGCGGTGCGCGCCGAACGCGACCGCGCCGTCACCGTGATGGTCGGCGACGGCGTCAATGACGCGCCCGCGCTCGCCGCCGCCGACATCGGAGTGGCGATGGGCGCCCGCGGCTCCACGGCGTCCTCCGAGGCCGCCGACATCGTGCTGACCGCCGACCGGGTGGACCGCCTGGCCGACGCGGTCACCATCGCCGTACGGTCCCGGCGCATCGCGGTGCAGAGCGCGCTCGGCGGGATGGCCCTGTCGCTGGCCGCGATGGCCGCCGCGGCCCTCGGCCTGCTTCCGCCGGCCGCCGGCGCCCTGCTCCAGGAGGGCATCGACGTCGCCGTGATCCTCAACGCGCTGCGCGCGCTGGGCGACGACCGGGCGTCCCGCACGGCGCTCCAGCCGTCCACGGCGGCGCTGATCCACCGCTTCGCGGCCGAGCACGACGACCTCCAGTACGTGCTGGAGACCGTGCGCGGCGCCGCCGACCGGCTCTCGGACGGCCCCGGGCCCGAGGCTCTCGCGGCCGTACGGGAGGTGCACCGCCTCCTAACCGAGCGGCTGTTGCCGCACGAGCACGCCGAGGAGCACGAGCTCTATCCGGCTCTCGCGTCCGCGCTCGGCGGCCCCGAGGCCACGGCGACGATGAGCAGGGCCCACGTCGAGATCGACCGTCTCGCCCACCGCATCGCCACCCACCTGACGCTGGCCGGCCCCGAAGGGCACCTGGCCCCGGAGCAGCTGGACGACCTGCGTGCCTGTCTGTACGGGCTGCACACGGTGCTGCGGCTGCACTTCACGCAAGAAGAAGAGAACTACTTCTCCCTCGCGCAATGAGGTAGCGACGGTGAACGAACCCGTCGATGAGGTCGAGCACCTCGTCCACACGGCGCTCCAACTCGCCCGGCGGGCCGTGGACGCGGGCGACGCGCACGCCGCGATCGTCGTGCCCCGGGGGTTCACCGAGCCGCTGCACGGCGGGGACGCCGAGGCCGTCCGGGTGCTGGACAGAGTCGACTACGGCCTGCAGGCCCAGCTCGCCCGTGCGGTCACCGAGTCCTACGTCACCCAGGTCAACGCCGACCGGCTGTCGGTCGCCACGGCCGTCGCGGCGAGAGCCCCGCCCAGCATGGGCATGTTCTTCGTGCTGTTCACCGTCGGCTTCGGGGCGCGCGGCTGGGACGCCGTCGGGGCACCGCTGCTCGGCATCGCCGTGTTCTGCGTCGTCGTGATCGCCGTGACGGCGCTGCTGCTGCGGCTGAGGAGGACACCATGACCGCTCTCGCCGTGACCCGGGCAACCCTGGCGCGTGTGCTGGGCGACCGCACCGCGCTGTTCTTCATGGTGCTGCTGCCGGTCGCCATCATCGTCGTCATCGGAGTCACCGTGAGCGGCTTCGACCAGTTCCGCGTCGGACTGGTCCCGGCGGCCAAGGCGGGGCCGGTGGCACGGGAGTTGACCACGGACCTCCAGGAGGCGCCCGGGTTGCGCACCCGTACGTACGACGCCACCCACGACGCATGCGCCGCGCTGCCCCGCGCTGGACGCCGTGGTCGTGGTGCCAACGGATCTCGACGCGGACGTGCGGGCCGGGCGGTCCGTCACCGTACGAGTGCTCGTGGAGCCCTCGGGCAGCGCCGGTCACTCGGCGGTGACCTCGGTGTCGGCCGTGGTGGCGGAGCACGCCGCACGCCTGCAGGCCGCCCGCTTCGCCGGCGACGAGGCCGGCGGTTCCTTCGAGGACAACCTCCGCCTCACCCGTAGCGCCGAACGGGCCGCCGCCCCCATCGTTGTCCGCAGCGAGACCGCGGGCGGCGGCCGCCAGAGCGACTTCCTGCCGCTCGGCTACAGCTACAGCACACCGACCATGCTCGTGCTGTTCGTGTTCATCAACGCCCTGGCGGGCGCCGCGGCCATCGTGCAGACCCCGACCTGCTGCTGGCCGTTGTGCAGTCCCTGGTGGGCCCGGCGCTGGGCATCGGCCTGGGCATGCTGGGCGGTTGCATGTGGCCCCTGGCCGTGGTCCCCGAGTGGCTGCGCACCGCGGGGCACGCGGTTCCGCACGCCTGGCGGTCCTCGCCGCCTTCGCCACCGCGCTCCTGGCGGTGGCGGCCCTGTCGCTGCGGCATGGGCTGGTGTCGACGTCCGGCGGCTGAACTGGCATGACTACGTCACGCACCAAGGGTGTGCCGATCGCCTGGAAGGTCGTCCGGGAACCGGCTGCACCACACGCGGCTGATCTCCGACATCAGGACACACACCCGCGAGTTGCGCCCGCCCCATCAGTCCGGCAACTCCAGCAAGGCCGTCTCCCCGGGATCGACGGCGACCGCACGCCCGGGCAGCCGTACGTCGATCGGTGACGCGTCGGAGGACGGTACGGCGATCTCCAGCTTGCCGCGTTCCAGACGCAGTCGGACACCCCAGTGACCCTGGTAGCGCAGGGCGAACCCGTACGAGGACAGCTCCGGCAACGGCACCGGGTCGAGCCACAGCGCCCCACCCCGCGTCTCCAGACCGGTCAGCCCGCGCTGCACGAGGTCGAGGGTGCCGGCCATGGCACCCAGATGGATACCCTCGCCAGTGGTACCGCCCTGCACATCGGCGATGTCTCCCTGCAGCGCCTCCTGCACGAACTTCCACGCCTCGGTACGCCGGCACCGGGCCAGCACCCAGCCGTGGACCAGCCCGCTGAGCGTCGAGCCGTGACTGGTGCGGTGCATGTAGTAGTCGACCGTGCGCCGCCACATCTCGTCATCCAGCCGATAGCCCAACCGGCGGAACAGCTCGCGCAGTTCGGCCGGCGCGAAGAGATAGCCCAGCATCAGCACGTCGGCCTGCTTGGAGGCCTTGTAGTGGTTGACGGAGTCCCCCTCCGCCTCCAGGATCCGATCCAGGCGGCGGATGTCGCCGTAGCGCTGCCAGTACTTCTCCCAAGGGAGTTCGGCAAGTTCGCCGTAACCCTCGAACTGGCTGATGACGCCACGGTGGAAGGGCACATGGAGGGTGCGGGAGACGTCTTCCCATTGTTCGAGTTCCCCTCCGTCGAGTCCGGTGCGTTCGACGAGTTCGCGCCGCCGGGGCTCGGGCAGGGTGCCGAGCAGCTCCAGGGTGCGGACCAGCACCCAGGCCGCGGTGACGTTCGTGTACGCGTTGTCGTCGAGACCCGGCGCCTCGCTGCCCGGGTACGCCTCGTGGTACTCGTCCGGACCCACGACTCCCTTGATGCGGTGCCGGCCCAGGCTCTCGTCGTACACGGCCCGGTCGGCCCAGAACCGGGCGATCTGCAACAGCATCTCGGCGCCCTTGGTGTGCAGGAACTCCATGTCGCCGCTCGCCTCGCAGTACTGCCACACGTTGTAGGCGATCGCCGAGCCCACATGGTGCTGGAGATGGGAGTGGTCGGGCAGCCACCGCCCCGAACGGGGGTTCAGGTGAAGCTGCTGGGTCTCCTCGCGTCCGTCGCTGCCGCTCTGCCACGGATACATCGCACCCCGATGGCCAGCCGAACTGGCCGCGATGCGGGCCTGTTCAAGGCGGCGGTGACGATAGCGGAGCAGAGCGCGGGACACCTCCGGGAAATGCAGATTCAAGTAAGGCAGGACGAACAGCTCGTCCCAGAAGACATGGCCTCGGTAGGCCTCGCCGTGCAGCCCGCGGGCAGGCACGCCGACATCGAGGTCGGCGGTGTGCGGGGAGAGGGTCTGCAGGACATGGAAGAGGTGCAGCCGCAGGATCCGGCCCGACTCGCCGGGCACATCGAGCTCCGCACGACGCCAGAGCTGGTCCCACGCGGTGAGGTGCGACTCGAGAAGGTCGTCGAAGCCCGGGGACCGGCCCACCCGGTCGACGGCTGCGTGCAGCGGGTCGCTGATAGCCGGGTCGCGGGAGGTGTGCAGGGCCACGGTCTTGTCGACGGTGGCGGTGAGGCCGTCCGTCAGGTACAGCCGTGTGTGCTGGGTGGTGCGAGAATCGTCGCTGTCGGCCACGACGGGCATGTCGGCGGTCAGCCGAGCTGCCATGCCGATCCGGATGTCGGAGGTGCGGGTGCGGCAGCGCAGCCACACCGTGTCCGGAGTGGCGGTGCCGGTATGCACATGCGTGAGGTGGTGGCCGTCCAGGTCCCCGTAGCGCGCCACGCCGGCGTTGGTGACTCCGCCGTCCAGGGCCGCCTCCACCTCCAGTTCGCCGGAGAACCCCTCGGCCGTGAACTCGGTGCGTAGGGCGGCCATATGTGGGTCGCCCATATGAACAAGCCGCTGCTGGCGGATGGACAGCACGCGTCCCTCGCCAAGGTCGTAGCGCGTGCGCCGTTCGAGCATGCCCGAGGCCAGGAGCAGATCCAGTCCGTGTGTGAGCACGGGCGTGGTGTCGGGGGTGAGCCACGGCCCGCCGGGGAGGCGGAAGCGCAGCGGCAGCCAGTTGGGAACGTTGACCATGTCCTCGTTCTCCACACGGCGGCCCGCGACATCGGACGTGAGCCGGTTGTAGATGCCGGCCACATACGTCCCCGGATAGTGCACCTCATCGGCAGCACACTCCGGAAGCGCACCCCGAGTGGCGAAGTAGCCGTTGCCCAACGTGCACAGCGACTCCCGCAGCCGCTCGTCAGCCGGTTTGTACCCCTCGTACTCCCAGCTCCAGTCCGTCACGTCGACGCTCCTCACGCCAGCAGTTCCGCCAGGTCCCGTACGACGATGTCGGCGCCGTGCCGCCGCAGCCTCTCCCCCGAGTCCCGGGTGCCACCCCGGTCGACCCCGACCACCAGAGCGAACCCACCCCTGCGCCCCGCCTCCACCCCCGCCAGCGCGTCCTCCACCACGACAGCCCCCTCGGCAGACACACCCAGCCGGGACACGGCCTCCAAAAACAGATCCGGCTCCGGCTTACCCGCAAGACCCAGCCGAGCCGCCTCACCCCCGTCCACCAGCACGTCGAACAAGTCCCGCACCCCAGCCCGGCTCAACAACTCCCCCGCATGCCGAGACGCCGAAGCCGCAGCCACCCCCACCCCCACCCCACGCAACACCCGCACCAACCGGACCGTCCCCCGATACGCATCAACACCGTCCGCACGCAGCCGCTCCATAAACAGCCGCTCCTTCTCGGCAGCCACCGCACGCACCCTCTCCGCCGACGCCTCCACACCCCGCGCGGCAAGAAAAGCCGCCGCACCGTCCAGACGGGACCTGCCATCCACATACCGCAGATAGTCCTCCCCCACATCAAAAGGACGCCGCTGATCCGCATCCGCCGGCGGATGCGCCCCCAGGAAGCCGTCGAAGGCCTCCTTCCAGGCAGCCGCATGCACCCGAGCCGAATCAGTGATCACACCATCGGTGTCGAACACGACGGCACGGATGTGCCGTAACACGGGTGCGAGTGCGTTCGCGGACGCCGTCGGGGTAGGCGGGCTCTCCATGGTCACTCCGGTTGGGGTATGACGGCTACGGGGCAGGCGGCATGGTGCAGGAGCGTGTGTCCCACGCGTCCGAGTTGCAGCCCGAACTGGCCGGACCGGCGCCGCGCACCGATCACGACGAGGTCCGCGGCCGCCGACCGGCGCAGCAGCACCCGGCGGGCCGGGCCCTCCACCGTGTCGCGACGCACCCGCACGCCCGGGTGGTCGGCCATCGAGTCGTGGAGAACGGCGTCCAGCAAGGCGGACGCCCGTGCTTTTTGCTGGTCGGCCGACTCGTGGGCGGGGGCTCGCCAGGCTCGTACGGCATCGAGCGTGCACCCGCGTGCCTCGGCCTCGCGGAAGGCGAATCTCACGGCCTCACCGGCGATCGCGGGGTCGGCCGCGCCGAGCAGGATCCGCTCGTGGGTGCCCGCCAGGCCGGCCTTGTCGCCGCGGACCACGATCACCGGTCCGTGGGCGCGGGCGGCCACGGCCAAGCCGACCGAGCCCAGCAGCAGGCCGGCGAACTCGCCCCGGCCGCGCGAGCCGGTGATCACGGCGAAGGCGTAGTGGGATTCGCCCAGGAGCGCGTCCGCCGCCTCGTTGGGGACCACCTCGGCCGAGATCTTCACCTCGGGGTTGCGTCGCCGGGCGCGTTCGGCGGCGGTGCCGACGATGTTCTCCGCCAGGACTCGCTCGGACGGGCGTTCCTCCCCGACGGACGGCACGTCGCCCTCGTACCTCGCCCACAGGGACGCGTATATCAGGCGCAGCGGCAGACCGTGCCGGGCCGCCTCGTCCACGGCCCAGTCGACCGCGGTGAGACTCGGATCCGATCCATCGACACCTACGACCAGGGGCAGCTCCATCGCATCCACCGCCTTTCGTCGGGCCGCAGCATGGTGCGGCGCGGGGTCCCACTCCACCGTGGCACGCGCGACCGGGGGGCTGCAGGGGCCGATCGGCCCGGGCGCCTGCCCGAGCAGCCCCGGGGGCGGCGACGAGCGGGCCCGCGTGCGGTGGCAAGGGACCGTTGGGCACGGGCCCGGAACCGGTCGGCCCATGCTTCGCCGACCCTGAGGGGGAGAACGTGGGAGCACAGGCCGGGCCGTCCGGGGAGGCAACCATGACCGAGCACGCCGACGGAATCGTGGTGGGCGTCGACGGGTCCGAGGCGTCCGTGGCCGCGCTGCGCTGGGCGGCGGAGCAGGCACGGGCCCTCGGGGCGGGGGTCGTCGCCGTGCACGCCTGGGAGCCGGGCACGGCCGGGTACGCGCCGTACGCGCCGGTGTCGGCCCGCCCGACGGTCTCGGACCAGCGCGAGCGGGCCGCCGAGGTCCTGGCCTCGGCCGTGCGCGAGGCCTTCGGTTCGCACGTCGACCCCGGTGTGCGTGCCGTCGTGGTGGAGGGGCCGCCCGTGCGAGTGCTTCTGCGGTACGCGCACGGCGCCCTGCTGCTGGCCCTGGGCCGCGCGGGGCACGAGCGGTGGGAGACCCCGGCGGTGGGCACGGTGAGCCGTGAGTGCCAGCGGCATGCCGCGGTGCCCGTGGTGACGGTGCCGGTCTCCGAGGGTCGCGCGCCACGCCTCAGGGCTGTCGGTGCCCCTTCCGTCGTACGGAGCGGAGCCGCGTGACGAGGTGAGCGTCATGCGTGTTCTGGTGGGCAACCAGAGCTGGCTCGACGCGGCCGCACAGTTCGTGAACGAGAGCGCGGAGCTGCTGGGTCCGCGTCCCGTGTGGCTGTTCAGCGTCGGGATGCCGGGGGCGCTGCGCGGGCCGTTGCGGCGGATGGGTGCTCGGGAGGCCCCCGTGATCCTTCGCCGAAGCGTGCCCGCGGACCTGCCGTATCGGAGCCATCGGCTCTTCTCCGGCGTCATCCGCGCGTCCCATCTGCCGCTCGGCGGCCGGATCCGGTTCCGTCTGATGGGCAGCCGCTACGGCGACTGCCGCGACTGGGGCGCCATCGACGCCTGGGCGGTCGAGATCGCCCGGGAGCTGCTGGACGCATGAGGGCTCCCCGCCGCGCGGGCGGCGGGGAGCAGCATCGGCGGGTGCCTCAGCAGCGGACGGACGAGTGGTGGATCGCGGTCTCGGGCCGGTGCGGGGCCCGCGACGGCGGGGTCGGCCGCCTGCGCGCCCGGCGGCCGCGCCGACGAAGCACGAGCGTGTCGAACAGCGCGGCGAGGACGCATGTCACCCCTGTCGCCGCGAACAGCAGGAGCGTGAACCGCTCCCAGAACTCCGGTGTGAGACTCGTGCCCACAGTCCTCGCCCCCTCGGATCGGCATCGTCCCCCGTCACGTCCAGCCAACTCCGATACCGCCCGGGGCACATGAGCCGGGCGTCCCGGAAGGAGGGCTGGAGCGGCCCTTGCGGGAACGGCGATCGCCCTCGGTGCCCTGGGCGGGCGGGAATGACCGTCCTTGCACGCAGGCCCGGCGGGCCCATGTCGATCGCCGCGTCCGGCGTGCGCGTTGCCGTCGCGCGCGGCTCGTCAGCGGGGTTCGACGACTCCCGGAGGCCGTATCAGCGCCGTGTCGTCGAGGGGGTCCGGGTCGAGGACGGGGCGCCGAGGCGGGCCCAGCAGCTCGCAGTCCACGCCCACGACGCCCTCCACGGCGCGGGTCAGCCATGTCACGAGGGGTACGACCGTGGTGTCGCGCACGCGGCCGGTGATTCGCACGACTCCTTCGTGCACCTCCACCCGGATCGCGTCCTCCGCCTCGGGGAAGAGTCGGGCGACGACCTCGTGCCGTACCTCCTCGGCGATGGACTCGTCGTCCCGCAGGAATCCCTTGAGCAGGTCGGAGCGGCTGACGATGCCCTTCAGCACCCCGCCGCCGTCGACGACCGGCAGCCGCTTGACTCCGCGGTGCGCCATGCTCCGGGCGGCCCGGGCCAGGGTGTCGTGCTCGCCGGCGGTGACGGCCGGCGTCGTCATCAGCTGCTCGGCGGTACGCGCGTCGGCCTTGGTGAGGGCGGCGAGTTCGGTCGGCGGGACGGACGGGCCGGGGTCGCTCTCCCTGAACTCCTCCTTGCGCAGCAGGTCCGCCTCGGAGACGACGCCGATGACCTTGTTCTCGTCGTCCACGACCGGCAGGGCGCTGACGTTCCACCGGTCCATGGCCTTGGCGATGTCCTTGAAGGTCGCTCCGCGCCGGACGGCCACGACGGTGCGGGTCATCACGTCGCTCACGAAGCTCGGGGTGCCGTTCATGATGTCCTCCGGCGGTATGCGATGCGGGCGACGGACGGGGCCGGGAGTCACCCCCGCGATCCGCTGCCGTAGGGGGCGTACAGGTCCAGGAGCCGGGTGCGGGCGACCTGGAGGCGGCGGGCCACCACGTCGCCGACCCACATGGTGATCGCGTGGCCCGTCTCGGGATCGTCCAGGCACATGCGGCGCACGGCCTCGGCGTCGAACTCGTGGGCGGACACCGGCCCCACCGTCTCCGCGCCGAACTGCCAGGTGTGCGGCGGGAACAGCCAGGACCAGCCCAGCAGGTCTCCGAATCCCAGCGTCTCGAGCACGACCGGCCGACGCCCGGGCACCCTCATGTCGAGGGCCACCGCGCCGGACCGGATGATCCAGAAGTGGTCGGCCCGCCTGCCCTCGTCGAACAGACGGATGCCGGACGGGTAGCGCGCCTCGTGTGCCAGGGTCATCAGCCTGCCGCGGTACTCGGCGGACAGGAGCCTGGGCAGGCGGGACACCGTCATGCTCGTCATGGTCTGCCTCCTCGTCCACCGGCCACCGGCCACCGACACGGCCGTGGTCCGGACGTACGTCTCCTGATTCCAGACTCGGTCACAGGCGTGGGGACGGCATGGGCCGAGCGGCCCTATGTCCAGGGTCCCAGTGGGCACACGTGGGACGGCGTCGTGATCGCCGTGCGCGGCGGCACCCAGGGCCGTTCGGCCCACCGGCGAGGCCACGCAGCCCCTGCCGCCGCCGGCCCCGGCGCGAAAGCCTGAGAGTGCCAAGTCCGGCGCACCGTGCGCGGACGGCCGATCGGGGAGGTGTTGGTCGTGCGGCGCCCTGTTGTCGTAGGACTGGACGGTTCCAACGAAAGCCTCGCCGCCGCCGACTGGGCGGCCAGGGAAGCATTGCGGCGCGGCCTGTCGCTGCGCCTCGTCCACGCGTTCGAGGGGCTGCCCTCCGCCGCGTCGGACCTGCCGGAGCTCGCGGCACCGCAGTACCGGGCGGGACGGATCCTGCGCGAGGCTGCGGACCTTCTGGGCGAGCGCTACCCCCAGGTGTCCCTCAGCACCGAGCAGATCGCCCGGGCCGCCCCGGAGGCCCTCGTCGACGCGGGCGCCGACGCCGAGCTCCTGGTGCTCGGCAGCCGGGCGTTCAGCGGATTCGGCGGGTTCATGGCCGGCTCGGTGGCGCAGGCGACCGTCGCCCGTGTGGCGCGGCCCGTCGTGCTCGTGCGCGCCGACCAGAGCCTGGCGGACGAGCATGTGCCGGACGCCGACGGCCGGCCGTCGGCGCACACCCCGTACCGGCCCGTCGTGCTCGGCGTGGACCCGGTCCATCAGTCCGAGGAACTGATCGCGTTCGCCTTCGAGAGCGCCAGGCTGCGCGCCGCCCCGCTCAGGGTGGTGTACGCCTGGCAGCTCCCGTACGTCCAGGGGGCGGCGGCCGCGAAGGCGCGCAGGGCGGTGGGGGCGGCCGCGGCCAGGACGCTGGCCTCGGTGCTCGGGCGGTGGCGGGAGAAGTTCCCCACGGTGGAGGTCGTCGAGCTGGCGGAGGAGGGCAGCGCCGCACAGCGGCTGCTGCACGCCACCGAGGACGCCGGTCTGCTGGTCGTCGGCCGCAGGGTCCGCCCGTCCAGGCTCGGCACGCACACCGGTCCGGTCGCCCACGCGGCGATCCACCACGCCAGGTGCCCGGTCGCCGTGATCGCGCACGAGTGAGGCCGCACCCGAGGAGGGCGCCCATGTTCCAGGTACGCATCCACGGCCGCGGTGGCCAGGGCGCCGTCACGGCGGCGGAGCTGCTGTCGGTGGCGGCCTTTTTCGAGGGCCGTCACGCACAGGCCTTCCCGAGCTTCGGGTCGGAGCGGACGGGGGCGCCGGTCATGGCGTTCTGCCGGATCGACGACCGTCCGATCCGGGTCCGTGAACCCGTCACCCGTCCCGACGCGCTGGTGATCCAGGACGCGACCCTGCTGCACCAGGTGAACGTCGTCGAAGGGCTCACGCCCGGCGGCTCGGTGCTGGTCAATTCGCCGGGCGACCCGGACGCTCTGGGCCTCACGTCGCTCACCGGGCCCGTCCTCACGGTCCCGGCCACCGCCATCGCCCTGCGTCACTTCGGTCGCCCGGTCCCGAACGTCGTCCTGCTCGGCGGCCTCGCCGCCCTCACCGGCTGTGTGACGATCGACTCGCTCGCCGACGCCGTACAGGGGCGTTTCCACGGCGAGTTGGGCAGCGCCAACGCGGCCGCGGCCCGGGAGGCGTACGCACACATCCGCGCCCGGCGACGCCGACAGCCCACGAACCCGCGGGGGGAGCCCGCCCATGCTCAAACAGACTGAGGGCTCGCGTGCGGTCGCCGAGACCGTCGCGTACTGCCGTCCCGAAGTGATCGCCGCCTACCCGATCTCCCCGCAGACGCACATCGTCGAGGAGCTCAGCCGGCTGGTGAAGTCCGGTGCGCTCAAGCCCTGCGAGTACGTCAACGTCGAGTCGGAGTTCGCCGCGATGTCCCTGTGCATCGGGGCGTCCGCGGCCGGCGCCCGTGCCTACACGGCCACCGCGAGCCAAGGCCTGCTGTACATGGTGGAGGCCCTCTACAACGCCTCCGGCCTGGGCCTGCCCATCGTGATGACGGTCGCCAACCGGGCGATCGGCGCGCCCATCAACATCTGGAACGACCACAGCGACGCCATGTCCCAGCGCGACTCGGGCTGGATCCAGCTGTACGCGCGCGACAACCAGGAGGCCGCCGATCTGCATCCGCAGGCGTTCCGGCTGGCCGAGGAGCTGTCGCTGCCGGTGATGGTGTGCATGGACGGCTTCGTGCTGACGCACGCCTGGGAGCGCATCGAGGTGCCGGAGCGGGCACAGGTCGACGCGTTCCTGCCGGCGTACGAGCCACGCCAGGTCCTGGACCCCGCGGAGCCGGTGTCGATCGGCGCCATGGTCGGTCCGGAGGCCTTCACCGAGGTGCGCTATCTGGCGCACGCCAAGCAGATGCAGGCACTGGAGGCGATCCCGCGGGTCGCCGAGGAGTTCCGGGCGGTCTTCGGACGCGCCTGCGGCGGGCTGGTCCAGCCGTACGCCTGTGAGGACGCCGAGACGATCGTCGTGGCGCTCGGTTCGGTGCTTGGCACGATCTGCGACGTCGTCGACGAGATGCGCGAGCGCGGGGTGCGGATCGGGGCGCTGGGCATCACGTCGTTCCGCCCGTTCCCGCTGGACGCGGTGCGGGCCGTGCTCGGCAGGGCCCGCCAAGTGGTCGTGCTGGAGCGGGCGTTCGCCGTCGGCATCGGCGGGATCGTGTCCGCGAACGTACGCACGGCGCTGTCCGGGATCCACCTCGACGGCCGCACCGTGGTCGCGGGGCTCGGCGGGCGGGCGATCACCAAGGCGTCGCTGCACCGGCTGTTCGACGACGCGATGGCCGGACGCCTCGACCCGCTGACCTTCCTGGATCTCGACACCGAACTGGTGGAGCGGGAGCTGGCGCGGATGGCACGCACCCGCAGGTCCGGGCCGTCGGCCGAGAACATCCTGCGCGATGTGGGGAGCGACCGATGAGTGCCGCGCGGCAGGTCAAGTTCTACCAGGTGGGCAGCTTCGCCGCCGGAAACCGGCTGCTGGGCCCGGAGCTGCAGTCGGACCAGTCCGACCCGGCGCGGGCCAACGCGCTCACGTCCGGGCACCGCGCCTGCCAGGGCTGCGGTGAGGCGCTCGGCGCCCGCTACGTCCTGGACGCGGCACAGCGGGCGGCCGGCGGCAAGGTCATCGCGGTCAACGCGACGGGCTGCCTGGAGGTGTTCTCCACGCCGTACCCGGAGACGTCGTGGCAACTGCCGTGGCTGCACTCCCTGTTCGGCAACGCGCCCGCCGTCGCCGCCGGGGTCGCGGCGGCGCTGCGGGCCAAGGGACGCACGGACGTCCGGGTCGTGGGGCAGGGCGGGGACGGCGGGTCGGTGGACATCGGCTTCGGCTGTCTGTCGGGCATGTTCGAGCGCGGCGACGACGTCCTGTACGTCTGCTACGACAACGAGGCGTACATGAACACCGGCGTCCAGCGCTCCGGCGCCACTCCCCCGGCGGCCCGCACGGCCACCACCCAGGCGGTCGGCGAGGAGCCCGGCGCGGCCTTCGGGCAGGGCAAGAGCCTGCCGCTGATCGCCATGGCCCACGAGATCCCGTACGTCGCCACGGCCACCGTCGCCGGACTGCGCGACCTGGAGGCCAAGGTGCACCGGGCGATGGGGATGCGCGGGGCCCGCTATCTGCACGTCCTGGTGCCCTGTCCGCTGGGTTGGGGCACGGCGTCCTGCGACACGGTGCGGATCGCGCGGCTCGCCGAACGCAGCGGTCTGTTCCCGGTGTTCGAGGCGGTCGACGGCGAGGTCACCGACGTGACGCCGATCCGGCGCCGGGTTCCGGTGGAGGAGTACCTGCGGCCGCAGAAGCGGTACCGGCACCTGTTCGAGCCCGAGGTCCGCTCGGACGTCGTCTCCCGCATCCAGCGGGCCGCCGACCGGAACATCGCCCGCTTCGGGCTGCTGGCCGAGGAGGCTGTGCCGTGAAGGAGAAGCCGTTCGCGATCACCCTGGACGTGGGCTCCAGCCTGGCCAACCGGACCGGCGCCTGGCGCACCGAGCGCCCCGAGTACGTCCACCGGCTCCCGCCGTGCAACCAGGCCTGCCCGGCCGGCGAGAACATCCAGCAGTGGCTGTTCCACGCGGAGAGCGGCGACTACGAGTCCGCCTGGCGGCAGTTGATGCGGGACAACCCGCTGCCCGCCGTCATGGGCCGGGTCTGCTACCACCCGTGCGAGACGGCCTGCAACCGGGTGCAGGTCGACAACGCCGTCGGCATCAACGCCGTCGAGCGCTTCCTGGGCGACGAGGCGATCAGGCGCGGCTGGCGGGTGGACGCTGCGCCGGTGTCCTCCGGGAAGCACGTACTGGTCGTCGGCAGCGGCCCCGCCGGACTGTCGGCGGCGTATCATCTCCGGCTCCTCGGCCACGAGGTGACGATCCGCGAGGCACAGGAGCGCCCGGGCGGCATGATGCGCTACGGCATCCCGCGCTACCGCCTGCCGCGCGAGGTCCTGGACGCGGAGATCGACCGCGTTCTCGCGCTCGGCGTCGTCCTGGAGACCGGCACCCGCGTCGACGACGTGCTCGCCGCGCAGCGCGACGGCGGCTTCGACGCCGTGTTCCTGGCCGTGGGCGCGGGCATCGGCCGGCGTACGTACATCCCCGCGGGCGACAGCGCGCACATCCTCGACGCGGTGGGGCTGCTGGGCGGCATGGAGGGCCAGGGTCCGCCGCTGCTGGGCCGTACGGTCGCCGTCTACGGCGGCGGCAACACGGCCATGGACGCGGCCCGTACCGCGCGCAGGCTGGGCGCGACCGACGCCGTGGTGGTCTACCGGCGCACCCGGGACCGGATGCCGGCACACGACGAGGAGGTCGAGGAGGCCCTGGAGGAGGGCGTGCGGATGAAGTGGCTGTCCACCATCAAGCACGCCGACGGCGACCGTCTCACGATCGAGCGGATGCGGCTCGACGAGACGGGGTTCCCGCGGCCCACGGGCGAGTTCGAGGAACTGGACGCCGACACGGTGGTGCTGGCGCTGGGCCAGGACTCCGACCTGTCGCTGCTGAAGGGCGTGCCCGAGCTGGCCGTGGACCACGGCGTGGTGCGGGTCTCCGAGGGCCTGATGACCGGCCACCGGGGCATCTTCGCCGGTGGCGACATGGTGCCCGCCGAGCGCACGGTCACGGTGGCCGTGGGGCACGGGAAGAGGGCGGCGCGGCACATCGACGCGTATCTGCGCGGGACTTCGTACGAGGCGGGCGCCAAGCACGCTCCGGCCGGCTTCGACCGCCTCAACACCTGGTACTACTCGGACGCCCCCGCCTCGGTGCGGCACCGGCTCGAACTGGCCCGCCGTGTCTCGACGTTCGACGAGGTGGTGCAGGGACTGGACGAGTCCACGGCCCTGTTCGAGGCCCGGCGCTGCATGTCGTGCGGGAACTGCTTCGAGTGCGACAACTGCTACGGCGTCTGCCCGGACAACGCGATCACCAAGCTGGGGCCCGGGAAGGGATTCACGATCGACCTGGACTTCTGCAAGGGGTGCGGGCTGTGCGTCGCCGAGTGCCCGTCCGGTGCGATCGAGATGGTGCCGGAGGAGTGAGCCGGGTTCGGCGGGTGTGTCCGGCCGGCGCTCCCCTCACGGCCGCCGGCCGGACACCGTATTCCCCGTCCCTCACGCGGGAGGCACCCGGGCGGGGAAGTCCGGTTCGGGGTCGGCGCGCCGTGGTGGGCGGCGCAGCGCCTCCCACGGGCGCGGCCGACATCGGCGGCCGGGGTCCGGGGCGCAGTTCACCACCATAGGCGGCCCCTGCCCCGGCGAGGAGGGTCGTGCGAGGACCTCTCTGTTCCGGCGCACCGTCGAATCCGGTCGTTCTCGCTGGCGCCGCCGGATGGCGGGCAGCGCCGCTCCATGTCCGGCTGCCGAAGCCGAGCCCGTGCAGAGCCCTCCCTCGGAAGGGGCGGCCGCCGCCATGAGTCGGCGTCAGCGGCGGCCGCCGGCGCGAGAACCCGTGTGGCCACTCGACCACGAGGTCCCGCAGGACCGTCCTCACGGCACCTGGCGCGCGCGGGAGTACGCCCCAGCTCGAACGGCCGGAGGACGAGGGGAGGCGAGTACCGCGAGGGGCGCCACGATGATCCCGACCGTCGAAAGTGTCACCCGGAACCTCATGACGACCCTCCCCCTCCGGCCGGCCCTTCCGTGCCGCCGCCGGTGTATGCCGGGCCCGCCGACACCGCGGAACCGCGCGTCCCCAGCACGGCCCGTGTCGGCCTGACGCGGGCCCGGCACGGGCAGGGTGACCCGCCTGCCCTTCCCGAGAAGCCGCACGAGGCGTTCACATCCGCCGATGTGGCCCCGTGAGCCGGGTTTCAGCCTGGCACCGCGGTCCTTGGCCCGGCAGATCCGAAGGTCCCCAGCGAGGGGGCCGAACGGCCCAGGCGCCGGCGCCGCCTATTCCGCTTCGGGCGTCAGCGGCGCCCGCCACACCAGCGTGCTGCCGCCGCCGTCGGGAGTGATCACCGTCAGGTCGCCGCCCAGTTGCTGTGCCCGCTCCGCCATGTTGGCCAGGCCGCTGCGGCGCCCGTCGGCCGGGATGCCCACGCCGTTGTCGGACACCGTCAGCCGTACCTCACGGCCGTCGGTCTCCAGCGCGACGTCGGCGCGGTCGGCGTGGGCGTGCCGGCCCACGTTGGTCAGCGCCTCGGAGAGCACGGCCACGACATGGTCGGCGATCTCCCGAGGCACGTCGGTGTCCACCAGTCCCTCCATGCGCACGCTCGGCGCGAAACCCAGCACCGAGGCCGCCTCGCCGGCCACCCGGACCACACGGGCCCGCAGCCCGCTGCCGGAAGCCTGGTCACGGGCTCGCAGGCCGAAGATCGTCGAGCGGATGATCTTGATGGTCTCGTCCAGGTCCTCCACCGCCCGGTCGACGCGGTCCGAGGCCTCCTTGTGCTCGATGAAGCGACCGGCGCTCTGCAGCGTCATGCCCGTCGCGAAGAGCCGCTGGATCGCGAGGTCGTGCAGGTCGCGGGCGATCCGGTCGCGGTCCTGCAGCAGGGCGATCTGCTCCGCGTCCGCACGGCGCTCGGCCAGCTCCATCGCGATCGCGGCCTGCGCGGCGAAGCCCCTCAGCGGCTCGATCTCCTTCTCGGAGAACACTATGCGCCCCGCTTCCCGCACCAGGAGTACGACACCGCGGACACCGTCGCCGGACCCGATGGGCACGGCCACAGCGGCCCCGAGCCCATCCAGTCTGGGCGAGGAGAACGGCGCACGGTCGTCATGGGTGACGTCCGGGCTGGTGACCGGAGCGTCAGTGGAGAAGGCCTCGCCGATCAGGCTTCCGTCCATGGGGAGGACGAGCCCGCGGTGGGCCTCGGCGCCCTGTCCGACCGCCAGTTCCACCTCCAGCGTCTCGGTCCCCTCCAGCGGCATGGCGACCACGGCGAGGGCCGCGCCGGTGATCTTCCGGGCGTGTTCGGCGATCTGGCCGAGAGCCTCGCCGCGCTCGCTGCCGGACATCAGGGCGTGGGTGATCTCCGCGGTCGCCCGCAGCCAGCGCTCGCGCAGCCGGGACTCCTCGTACAGGCGGGCGTTGTCGATCGCCACACCGGCCGCCACGGCCAGGGTCGACAGGACCGACTCGTCCTCCTCGTCGAACTGCACCCCACCCCGCTTCTCGGTCAGGTAGAGATTGCCGAAGACCTGGTCGCGCACCCGGATCGGGACACCCAGGAAGGTGTTCATCGGGGGGTGGTGCGCCGGGAAGCCGTAGGAGGCTTCGTGTTCGGAGATCTTGGTCAGCCGCAGCGGCTCGGGGTGACGGATCAGCTCGCCGAGGATGCCGTGCCCCTCCGGGTAGTGACCGATCCTGGCGATCTGCTCCTCGTCGACTCCGACCGTGTGGAACGCCGACAGCCGCTTGCCGTCGGAGCCGATCACGCCGAGCGCGGCGTACTGGGCGTCTACCAGCACGGCCGCGGCCTCCACAATGCTGTGCAACGCCTGTTCCAGGTCCAGCTCCCGGCCGACCGAGAGCACCGCCTCCAGCAGGCTGTGCACCCGGTCGCGGGTGCCCCTGGCCGCGTCCAGCCGGGCCTGCAGTTCCTCCAGCAGCTCGTCCAGCCTGAGCTGCGGCAGCCGTACGCGGGCCTTGTCGGCCTGCTCGTGGCTCTCCACCGGTGCTCCTCCACGTCCCCTCGACCTGCCGGAAGACCGTTACGGTCACGTGCCACGGTAACGGTCCAGGACGGGGGACGGTATGGGATCAGGCTCCGGTGGCCGGAGCGGGATTCCCGGTCAGCCGCGCGGTAGCCGGGCGGCGACGTACTCGGTGAGATCGAGCAGCCGGTTGGTGTAGCCCCACTCGTTGTCGTACCAGCCGAAGATCTTGACCAGTTCGCCGTGCGCCTGGGTCAGGGGGGCGTCCAGGACGCAGGAGGCCGGGTCGCCCACGATGTCGCGGGAGACGATCGGGGCGTCGGACACCCGCAGCACGCCCTTGAGCGGCCCGTCGGCGGCCTCGCGGAAGGCGGCGTTGATCTCTTCGGCGGTCACCGGCCGGTCGAGTACCACACTGAGGTCGGTCAGCGAGCCGTCCTCGACGGGCACGCGTACGGCGATGCCGTCCAGGGTGCCGGCCAGTTCCGGCAGGACCAGGCCGACCGCGCGGGCGGCTCCGGTGGAGGTGGGGATGATGTTCACGGCGGCGCTGCGGCCCCGCCGCAGGTCCTTGTGCGGGCCGTCGAGGACGACCTGGTCGTTGGTGTAGCCGTGGATGGTGGTCATCAGGCCCTTGACGATGCCGAAGTGCTCGTCCAGGACCTTGACCATGGGGGCGACGCAGTTGGTGGTGCAGGAGGCGTTGGAGACGACGTGGTCGCTCTGCGGGTCGTACGTTCCCTCGTTGACGCCCATCACCACGGTGGCGTCGACGTCCTTGCCCGGCACGGACAGCAGCACCTTGCGCGCGCCGGCCCTGAGGTGCGCCCCGGCCTGTTCCCGGGTGCGGAAGCGGCCGGTCGACTCGATGACGATGTCGACGCCGAGGTCGCCCCAGGGCAGGGCGGCCGGGTCGCGCTCGGCGGTGACGGTGATGCGCCGGCCGTCCACGGTGATCGAGTCGTCGTCGTGCTCGACGGGGCGGCCGATGCGGCCGTACGTCGAGTCGTACGCCAGCAGATGGGCCAGCGCCGCGGGCGAGGTGATGTCGTTGACCGCCACGACCTCCACCGGGGTGCCGGCGGGGGTCTCGGCGCGCTCCAGTGCGCAGCGCAGGTAGTTGCGGCCGATCCGGCCGAATCCGTTGATGCCCACACGTACGGTCATGTCCGTCGTCCTCCTGTTCGGTGCCCGGTGGGTCCCGGTACGTTGCCAGCCTCCGGTCTGCGGATCCGCCGCGGCAGGGGCCGTACGGGGCCGAAGCGCGGGACGTCCGGCCCACCTCTCAGTGGCCCTGCTGCTTCATGCGGTCCCGGGCCTGGCTGGCGATGACGGCTGCCTGGATGCGGCGTTCGACGCCGAGCTTGGCCAGCAGCCGGGAGATGTGGTTCTTGATGGTCTTCTCGGCGAGGAAGAGCCGCTGGCCGATCTGCCGATTGGTCAGCCCTTCACCGATCAGGGCGAGAATCTCCCGCTCCCGGTCGGTCAGGCCGGGCAGGGCGTCCGGCTCCCGCTCCGGCTCGTGGCGCAGCCGGGCCATCAGCTTGGCGGTGGCGCTCGGATCGAGCAGGGACTGGCCGCGGGCGACGGTCCGTACGGCCGACACCAGGTCGGAGCCCCTGATCTGCTTCAGCACGTAGCCGGAAGCGCCGGCCATGATCGAGTCCAGCAGGGCCTCCTCGTCGTCGAACGAGGTCAGCATCAGACAGGCCAGCTCCGGCATCCGCGAGCGCAGCTCCCGGCACACCGTCACTCCGTCGCCGTCGGGCAGGCGCACGTCCAGCACCGCGACCCGGGGGCGCAGCGCGGGCACCCGTACCAGGGCCTGTGCCGCGGTGGCGGCCTCGCCGACCACCGTGATGTCCGGTTCGTCGTCGAGCAGGTCGTGCACCCCCCGCCGTACCACCTCGTGGTCGTCCAGCAGGAAGACCTGGATCGGACCGTGGGTGCCGGGCTGTTCGGCGTCCGCCATCGGATGCTCCTTGGTCGCGGTCCCGCGCGCATGTGCACGCGGTCGGGTACCCGTCTCACGGAGATCCTTGCCCTCGCCGAAACAGGCCTGTGCGGTCATGCCGCCGTCGGCACCAGCACCACGGGGCAGTGGGAGCTGTGCAGCAGCGTGTGCGCGACCGGTCCGAGCTGCGGTCCGATGCGGCTGGTGCGGCGGTGTGCCCCGATGACGACGACGGCCGACTCGCGCGTGGCGTCCAGCAGGGCCTCGGCCGGTCCACGGCGGACCGTGCGGGTCTCGACGGCGACCTCGGGGTGCGCGTCCCGCAGCTCGGCCAGGCTGAAGCGCGGCACGGCCTCCTCGGCCAGGTCGTTCTGGGCGCGCCGCCGCTGTCCCGGGCTCGTCCCGGGGATCAGGGAGGGCAGCTCCGGGGTGATGTGGTGGTGGGTGGAGTGCACGACGCGCAGCTGGACACCCCGCCGTTCGGCCTCGAGGAAGGCGTAGGCGGCCGCGTCGGCGTCGGAGTCGTCCTCCAGGCCGAGCAGTACGCCACGGTCGCCGTCGCAGGGGTGATCACCGCGCACGATCAGCAGCGGGCCGTGCACCTGCGCGGCCACGCGCAGACTCACCGAGCCGGCCAGCAGTCCGGCGACACCGCCGAAGCCCCGGGTGCCGACGACGGTCAGGTCGGCGCCCCCGCTCTCGCGCACCAGGGCCCGTACGGCGCCGCCCACCGCAGCCCTGCTCACGACGGCCAGGGCCGGATGACGCTCCCGGACACGCGCCACGGACGACGTGAGGACGGGTCCCGCCTCGTCGCGCTCGGGCACGGCGTACACGACCCGCAGCTCGGCGCCGCGCCGGGCCGCCTCGTCCGAGGCCCAGTCGAGGGCTCGCACGGCGTTCAGGGAACCGTCCACTCCGACGACCACATGGTGGGGTGCCATCTCCCTCTCCCTTCTGCTCCGTGCTCCTGATGCTCGTCCTTCCACGATGTCGCCGGCAGGGGCCACGTGCACCCGGCGCGGCGCCGAACGTCCCGCGCGCGCCGGGCCGTTCGGCCCCACACCGGTCCAGGCGACGAGCACCGGGGCGGAGGGGGATGTCCAGCCCGTACACGTTGCGTCCGCCCACGACTTCGCGGCACCCAGGAGCGCGGGCCTGTGTGGAGCAGGCGCCCGTGCTCGGCCGGGTCGGTGACGACCGTGGCGGAGCCGGTGACGACGACGCGCAGCGGCACGGCGCCGCCGTCGTCCAGGCCGAAGTTCATGGGCAGTACCGCGGGCAGCGTCGTCCATCGTTCGCGAGGGTGCCGGTCGTCCGCCAGGGCCATGGGCTCCGGTCGGTCGGACCCCGGCCCCTGTTCAGACCGTGATCCGCCGCCCGGTGATGGTCAGGGGATCGATGAGCACCCACTGGTCGCGTCGCCCGCCCACCCAGGGCCTGCTGTACGCCGCCTCGTCGAGCCGATGCGCCTCGTCGGGGTCGGTCACCGTCCGCGCGCGTCCCCGTACGAGCACGCTCCAGCCCTGACCGAACACGTCGTCAATGCGGTCGACCTCGAAGGCCACCTGACAGCCGGCCGCCTGCGACGGCGTCGTGCCCGGGGCGGTCCGGAAGACTATGGCGCCGGCCACGACGCTGTAGTTGACGGGCACGACGACCGGCCCCGTGACGGTGGGCACGGCGATGCGCCCCACCCCGTGGGTCGACAGCAGGGCGCGGCACTCCCCCGTGGACAGCTCGGCGATGCCGGGACGGCCGGAGGCCTGGGGACCGGCACCGGGCGGCAGGTCGGTGTCCCCTCCGGTGAGCTCCCTGACGGTGGTGTGCAGGACCTCGGCCAGCACGTGGAGCGCGCCCGCGGCCGGCGCGGCGGCCGGGTGCTCCTCCAGGTAGCGGAGATAGGCGGGGGCCATGCCGGCCCGGGTGGCCGTCTCCTTCAGGGAGAGGCCCAGTTCTGTGCGTCGCCGGGCGATCCGGCGTCCGAGGTCGCCCGCCGGTGCCGCCTCGGTCGCCGCCGGCCGGACCTGTTCGGTCATGGCCGTCACTTCCTCTCGTCAGGCCGCGCGGACGGCGACCGTGTCGTGCGGCTCCCCGCCGAGCACGACCTTGAGGGCCCCGGTGTCGGCGGCCCGGCCGAAGACCTCGTACGCCTCCTCCATCCGGTCCAGCGGGAAGGTGTGGGTGACCAGGTCCGCGGTGGGCAGCCGTCCGGCCGCCGCCATGCGCAGCAGGGTCGGGGTGGAGTGGGTGTCGACCAGGCCGGTGGTGAGGGTGAGGTTCTTGATCCACAGGTCTTCGAGGTGGAGGGTCGCGGGGGCGCCGTGTACGCCGACGTTGGCGACGTGCCCGCCGGGCCGGACCATGCGGGTGCACATCTCGAAGGTCTCGGGGACTCCGACGGCCTCGATGACCGCGTCGGCGCCCAGCCCGTCGGTGAGGTCGGCGATCAACTGCTCCGGAGCCTCGCGGGCGTCGGCCACGGCGTCGGCGCCGAGCTGCCGGGCGGCCTCCAGCCGGGCGGCGGCCAGGTCCACGGCGACGATCTTCTCGGGTCCGAACAGCCGGGCCGTCACGATCGCGGCGAGCCCGACGGGGCCGGCGCCGACGACCGCGACGGTGTCACCGGGCCGCACCCGCGCGTTGAGCACGCCCACCTCATAGGCGGTCGGGAAGATGTCGGCCAGCAGAACCGCGTCCTTGCTGTCCAGGCCGCCGGGCAGCGCGTGGACGGAGAGGTCGGCGTGCGGGACGCGCACGTACTCGGCCTGGGTGCCGTCGATCAGATGGCCGAGGATCCAGCCGCCACCGCCCCGGCACTGGCCGTACATCGCCCTGCGGCAGTACGAGCAGCGGCCGCAGGCGGTGATGCAGGAGACCAGGACCCGGTCCCCGGGCCGGACGGTGCGCACGTCGGCGCCGGTCTCCACGACCTCGCCGACCGCCTCGTGCCCCAGCACCGTGCCGGGGTGCACCTCGGGCACATCGCCCTTGAGGATGTGCAGGTCGGTTCCGCAGATGGTGACGGCATCCACGCGCACGATCGCGTCCGTGGGGTCCTTGAGGCCGGGGTCCGGGACGTCCTCCCAGGAGGACTGTCCGGGACCGTGGAAGACGAAGCCCTTCATGGCGATCCTTCCCTCCTCTGCCGCTCCGGGGCGCAGCCGGTGTCCATCGCCCCGCAGGTCCAGCTTGTCCCACTCCGGGTGCCCGTGCTTGGGCCGGTCGGCCCCGCGGGATCGGTCGGCCTGGGCCGACCGGCCCTTCCGCCCGCCCGCCGGCACGCGATTCGCTGTGCCCATGTCCCAGAACCACACCAGCCGCACCCCGCCTCTCTCGGTGCGCGTCGTCGCTGGTACGACCGTCGCGGAGCCGCGCGGCGAGATCGATCTCCTCGCGGCGCCGGCCCTGATGGCCCGGCTGGACGCGCTGACGGCCGACGAGTGCCCGGACCTGGTGCTGGACCTGCGGGCCGTGACCTTCATCGACTGCAGCGGGCTGGGCGTCCTGTGCCGGACCCGCAACCGCGTCGTGGCCCGGCAGGGCGCGCTGCGACTGGTCAGTCGCAGCGCGCGCTTCCTGCGCCTGCTGCGCATCACCGGTCTGACGGGCGTGTTCGAGATCCACCCCGACTTGCCGGCGCTCGTCAGGACCGGGCCGCGACCGTCACAGAAGGTTGACGCGCCCCAGTGACGGTCCGCTCACCGCGGCGAGGCGTCGAGCACCGTACGCGCCGCGCGCCGCGGCGTGCTGGGGCCCTCCGGGCCGTAGCCGAGCCGTATCAGCATGTGCGCCTGTCCGGGCCCGGAGGTCACCGACTCGCGTAGGTCGGGCCACTCCATCGCCTGGTGCAGCAGGGAGGCGCGCAGTCCGTGGACCGTGGCCACCAGGAGGACGCGTTCGAGGGCCTGCCCGGCGCGCAGCCAGTCGGTGCGGCGGTCGTGCTCGGTGGTGAGCATCGCGATGACGGGAGTCGACTCGTAGGGGCGGGCGCGCAGCCGGTCGGGGTGGCGCTGGGCGGTGAAGTCGCGCATGGGGAGCCGTTCCGTGGCGTCCTGCGGGCCGAGCACCTCCGGCGGCATGCCGTTCCCGGTCTCGATGTACGGATCCTGGCGCACCCAGCGGCGGCTCTCGGTGCAGCGGTCCGCGTCCAGTCGGTTGCGCCGCTCACCGTCCGCGGTGAGTGCGAGCAGACGTGCGGTCTCGGCGTGGTCGGGGAAGAGGAGCCAGGCGCCCTCCGCGGCGGCCGCCGCGGCGAGTTCGACGCGCGGGCCGGGCAGCACCGGTCGGTCGGAGAACGGGAAGCGGCTGCTGTGCCGACGCCAGAGGGCCTCGTACAGCTCGCTCTCGCCCGGTCGCGGGTGGCCGGGCTCGGTCGGCCGTAGGGCGGCGAGCAGGTCCGGTTCCTCGGGGCGGGGCAGCAGCCGGGTGACCGGGTCCCAGCCGAAGTGGGCCATCGCGACACGGAGGTTGAGCACACACGCGCCCACCGACAGGTGCAGCGCCCGGCCCTCCGGGTCCGTGTACCGCAGACCCGCTCCTGGCGCGGCACGCACCTCGAAGGTGACCGTGTCCGGGTCCAGGCCGAAGCGCCACGGCTGGGAGTTGTGGATCGACGGCGCGGCGACCGCGGCCGAGACACAGGTCTCCAGGACCACGGCATCGAACGATGTGCTGCGCATGGTGTCCTCCCCTCTGGCCGGAGTGGTGCTGTCTTCGAGCGTGACGGCCCGGCCGCGGCGAGGTGAGGGGCCGATGGTCCTTCGTGACGGCCCCTGCGGGCCATGCGTGTGCGGCAGGGCCCGGGCCGATCAGGGCCGAACGTCCCGGCCGAGGGCTTGAGTTGGACCCGATCGGTCCCACTGCTCCGTCTGACCGGCCCATGCCGTCGACGGGCGCTCACTGCCACGGTCAGGACGACGAGAACGTCGAGGAGGTGCGGACCGATGAGCGACGGCACATGTGCGAAGAGGCGGTTGTGGCGCTGGCACAGCAACCCGCTGCGGCGGCGTGACGACATCGTCGAGGCCTGGATCGTGCTGGCCGTCTGGGCGGTGATCCTGGTGGGCGGCGCAGTCGTCGGGCTGGTGACGGCCCAGGCCGCCGCCGAGGCGTTCACTCGGCAGCGCGCCGAACGGCGTCCCGTGCCGGCCGTGCTCCTCGCCGACGTTCCCGCCTCGGCCAGTGCGAGCGGTGGAACACTCGCCCTGGCGAGGATCAGCTGGACGACCCCCGACGGCACGACGCACACCGACAGGACCCTGGTGGACACGGGGCAGAAGGCCGGCGCCGAGGTGACCGTGTGGCTGGACGGCCGGGGCGCACTCGTCACCGAGCCGCCGAGCACCACGGAGACCGCCATCGAGGCCGGCGTTCTGGGAGTGGCCGCCGCGGTCGGACTGGCCGGTGCGGCCGTCGGCGCCGGGGCCCTCGCGCGATGGAGGCTGGATCGGCGGCGCATCGACCAGTGGGGCCGGGAGTGGGACCTGGTGGGGCCCCTGTGGGGGCACAGGACCGGGTGAGCCGGGGCGACCGCCTTCATCCCGCACCAGCAGTCCCTCCGCGCCTCAGCCCTCGCCGCCCGTGGTGTGCGCCTCGGCCAGGTTCCCGTGGCCTCGTTCGACATGACGGACGTGCACGTCGGTCCGGGGGCCTGATCCCGATCATCGAACGGCTGTGCAGGAACGTCGACGGCGTGGTCGCGGTCTGCGCGCACATCGGGCGCCGGGTCGACGCATCCCGGAGTCAGCCGGCGACGATATGAGCCAGGACGACGAGAGCGCCGCCGCGCGGGCGGCGCTGTCGTCGGTCACACGGGCCAGCCGGTGACTTGGGGAGGTTCCCGCCGCGTCACGGACGCGCCCATGCCGTCGATGTCGCGTGCGGCGGCGTCCACCAGTCGCTGCCCGAGGTCGTGCAGCGCCCTGCCCGCCGCCAGCTCGTCGCCGATCTCGGGCACGTCGGTGTCCGCGGGGTTGCGGTGCGCCACGCCATGACCGGTGAGCGATGTGCTGCCGGTGTCCAGCACCACCCGGGCCTTCGTGGTCCCCTCGTCCTCGAAGAGGTAGAGGCGCACCTTCCATTCCGCTGTGTGGGGCATCGTTTCCTCCTCATCCCGGCACGGTCCGCTGCTCGGTCTCGATACGGCGCCGGACCTGCTCGGCGAGCGCGGTCAGCCGCTCCGAGGCCGCCGCCCGAGGTGCCAGGGGCGCCCGGATCCGGCGGGCCGCGGACGGCAGCCCCTCCAGATCGGCGGCGAACCGCGCAGCGCACTCGGTGACCGTCGACCGCCCGCCGACGCGTCGGCCGTCCCTCATCACCGTCTCCAGCAGCGGCACTCCCCCACCGGGCGGCGGCTCGTCGCTCAGTGCGATCACATCGGCGTACCCGGGAAGGCGAAACACCTGTTTGCGACCGGGGGCCGTGACCTTCGCCGAGGAAAGCTTCATCACCGGTCGGCCCGCGTACTCCACCAGCTTGTAGGCGGAGTCCAGGAAGGGCGCGTCGGCCGAGACCCCGACCCGGGTGCCGACTGCATAGACGTCGATCGGCGCCCCGGAGCGGACCAGGTCGTCGACGGCGTACTCGTCGAGACCGCCGCTGGCGACGACGCGGACGTCCGGCAGCCCGGCGGCGTCGAGGAGTCGGCGCGCCCGCGCGGCGAGGGCACCGAGGTCCCCGCTGTCCAGCCGCACCGCCGAGCCCGGCCCGCGGGCCGCGAGGTCGAGGTCGCCGAGCACGCGCGCCGCGACCCGCACGCCCGCCTCCGTGTCGTAGGTGTCCACCAGGAAGGTCACCGGACCGGGGTGGCACCGGGCGAAGGCACGGAAGGCCGCCTCCTCGGTGCCGAACGCCTCCACGTACGAGTGGGCCATCGTGCCGACGGCCGGGATCCCTTCCGCGGTCGCGGCGGCGACGTTGCTGGTCCCGGCGAAACCCACCATCGCGCCCAGCCGGGCGACCTGATGGCCCGCGTGGGTGCCATGGGTGCGGCGCAGGGAGAAGTCCACGACCGGGTGGCCCGCCGCGGCGAGGACGCATCGGGCGGCCTTCGAGGCGATCGCCGTCTGGTGACTGACCTGGTTCAGTACGTACGTCTCGACGAGCTGCGCCTGCGGCAGCGGTGCGGTCACCTCCAGCAGCGGCTCGCCGGCCAGCACGATCCGGCCCTCCGGCACCGCCCGCACCAGGCCGGTGAACTCCAGGCCGAGCAGCGGCGCAAGGTCCTGCTCGGGCCGGTGCAGTGCCGCGGCGTACGCGGCGACGTCCTCGGGGCCGACGCGGAAGCCGGTCAGGAAGTCCAGTGCGGACTCCACACCGGCCGCGACCAGGAAGCCCCGCTCCGGCGGCAGCTCGCGGACGAACAGGCTGAACGTCGCCGGCCGGGTCATGTCCTCGCGCAGATACGACAGGGCCATCGTGACCTCGTACAGGTCGGTGGTCGTCGCGTCGGACATCGGCGTCACCTCCGCGCCTCCTGCTCTCCATGATCCGACGCCCGCAGGGCCGTGTCACGGGCCCGGTGGTCCTGGGTGCCGGGCCCCGGGGCGGCTCGCAGACCGGCTCCCCGGCGCTCATGCTGGAGGGAGAGTCACCCGGCTCTGCGACTGTCCCTCCACTCGGAGAAGGGAGGAACCATGAAGGTCGGAGTGCTGACCGGTGGCGGCGACTGTCCCGGCCTCAACGCCGTGATCCGCAGCGTCGTCCGCAAGGGAGTCCAGGAGTACGGCTTCGAGTTCGTCGGCCTGCGGGACGGCTGGCTCGGTGCGCTGCAGGGCAATGTCGTGCCGCTGGACGTCGCCGGCGTCCGCGGGATCCTGCCACGGGGCGGAACCATCCTCGGGTCCTCCCGCACCAACCCGTTGAAGCACGAGGACGGAGTGCGGCGCATCCAGGACACCCTCGCCGCACACCAGGTGGACGCGCTCGTCGTGATCGGCGGCGAGGACACCCTCGGTGTCGCCACGGAGCTGAGCCGCCAGGGGGTCGACCTGGTCGGCGTGCCGAAGACCATCGACAACGACGTCGCCGGCACCGACTACACCTTCGGCTTCGACACGGCCGTCGGCATCGCCACGGAGGCCATCGACCGCCTCCACACCACCGCCGAGTCGCACATGCGCACCCTGGTGGTGGAGGTGATGGGCCGGCACTCGGGGTGGATCGCCCTGCACGCGGGCGTCGCGGGCGGCGCCAACGTGATCCTCATCCCGGAGCGGCCGTTCGACATCGAGCAGGTCTGTGCGTGGGTGAAGAACCGGTTCAAGATCCATTACGCGCCGATCGTCGTCACCGCCGAGGGGGCCACCCCCAAAGAAGGGCAGATGATCCTCAAGGACCAGTCGCTGGACGAGTACGGCCATGTACGGCTCTCGGGCATCGGCGAGTGGCTCGCCCAGGAGATCGAGGCGCGCACGGGCACGGATGCCCGTACCACCGTCCTCGGCCACGTACAGCGCGGCGGCACCCCGAGTCCCTTCGACCGCTGGCTGGCCACGCGCTTCGGACTGCACGCCGTCGACGCGGTCAAGGACGGCGACTTCGGCACCATGGTGGCCCTGCGCGGCACCGAGATCGTCCGCATCCCCCTCGCCGAGACCCGGGAGCGGACCAAGCAGGTGGATCCGTCGCTGTACGACGAGTTCGGGGTGTTCTTCGGCTGACGCTCCCGACGCTCCCGACCGTCAGCCGGCGTGCGGTACGACCGCCACCGGGCGGCGCGTGTGGTGCAGGACGGCGTGGGTCACCGGCCCCAGCCGGCCTTCGGCCGCCCGGGAGTCGGCGCGGCGGCCCACGACCAGCAGGTCGGCTTCCCGGGACGCGTTCAGCAGGGCCTCGGCCGGGTGGAGCAGGACGACATCGGTACGGGTGGTCACGTCCGGATACTTGTCCTGCCAGGTGCGCAGCGCGTCGGACAGTCGCAGGACCTCCTGGTCCTCCCAGGTCGCGCGGTCCTCCTCCGTCACGAACAGCGTCTGGGGAGACACGGCCTCGGCGGGAAGCGCCCACGCCTGGACCGCGCGCAGCGGCACCCGGCGCGCCTCGGCGGCCGTGAACGCGAAGTCCACCACCTCACCGACCGGACGCCGCGCGTCGAAACCCACCACGACCTGGCCGGCGGCGCGCGCCGCGCGGGTCCCGTCAGCGAAGCCCGCGGACGGCCGTTCGGGCACCAGCACGACGGGGCAGGCGGCTGCCGCGGCCGTCGCGAGGGCCACCGAGCCGACCGCGAGGCCGTCGAAGCCGCCCGAGCCCCGCGCCCCGACCACCAGCAGCCCGGCGCTGCGCGTCGCGGCGAGAAGCGCCGGGGCCGGTGGGCCGGCCACCTGCTCGCCCCGCACCTGCAGGTCCGGGTGGCGGGCACCGAGTTCGCCGATCGCCCGCTCCAGCAGGCGCTCACCCACGTGGTGCAGCGTCTCCGCCGCCGGGTTGGGGACGGCGTCGCCCGGCAGCCGTGGCGCGGCGTGCACGAGACGCAGCGGAACGCCGCGCAGCAGCGCCTCCCGCGCGGCCCAGTCGGCTGCGGCCAGGCTGCGCCCGGATCCGTCGATACCCGCCAGCACCGGGTGACTCATCACGCCCTCCTTCGCCCGCCGCGCACCGTCGACTCCACTTCCACTGTTCCACGGCGGACTCCCGGTGGCCCTGGTGAGAGAGCTGTGCGGCGCTCCGCCCCGCTCCACCGCGGGGGTCGGTGGAGTCTGCGGGCCGAACGGACTCTGACGTGGAATGCCGCGGGACAGGAGAGGCGGAACGATGACCGACATCCAAGGCCTGGTGGGCGACGAGGCGAAGGACCCGCTGACCCACACCGCCCAGGGGATTCTCCAGTCCCTCTTCGACCACGGCCGGCTGGCCGGGACGGGCTACGTGTCGATCCTGCCGGTCGACCAGGGCACCGAGCACTCCGCGGCCTCCGCGTTCGCCCGAACCCCCGCCACCTCGACCCGAAGAACGTCGTCGAACTCGCCGTCGAGGGCGGCTGCAACGCCGAAAGAGAACAACGGCGGCTACCGCGCGCTGGGCTTCGGCAGGACCGACCCGCTCGTGTACGGCACGCTCACCACCAAGGCCTTCCAGCGGCCCACGGCAGAAGGCGTCGAACTGCTCCACGCCGTCCAGGACGTCTACCTCGACGACAGCGTCACCGTCGCCTGACGGAGGAACAGCCCGGGAGCCTCCGCCCACGTGACCTTCGCCTGCCCAAGGTCGATACTGCCGACAGAAGTGTTTCCCGTCGACTCACATCGGACCGCCCGAGGAACCTGACCATCCGTCATCGAAGTCAGCACCGGTACCGCCGAAAGCCGCTTCCGACCGCCCTGGACCGCCCCCGTCGGCCGCCGGCCCGACCGCCCCGACCCGCTGACACGAAGGTCGCTCACCCATCTGCCAGCCCCACCAGGAGGCACCCATGAAGATGCTGATCAACGTCGCGGAATCCGTGGTCGCGGACGCGCTGCGGGGAATGGCCGCCGCGCATCCCGAGCTGGTCGTGGATGTGGACAAGCGGGTGATCGTACGGCGGGACGCGCCCGTGGCGGGGAAGGTGGGCCTGGTCTCCGGCGGCGGGTCGGGGCACGAGCCGCTGCACGGGGGCTTCGTGGGTCCGGGGATGCTGTCGGCGGCCTGTCCGGGCGAGGTGTTCACCTCGCCGGTGCCCGACCAGATGGTGCGGGCCGCGGCGGCCGTGGACAGCGGGGCCGGTGTGCTGTTCATCGTGAAGAACTACACGGGCGACGTCCTCAACTTCGACATGGCCGCCGAGCTCGCCGAGGACGAGGGCATCCAGGTCGCGAAGGTACTCGTCAACGACGACGTGGCGGTGACCGACAGCCTCTACACGGCCGGGCGGCGCGGCACGGGCGCGACGCTGTTCGTCGAGAAGATCGCCGGTGCCGCCGCGGACGAGGGGCAGCCGCTGGAGCAGGTGGAGGCGATCGGGCGACAGGTCAACGACAACTCCCGCAGCTTCGGCGTCGCCCTCAGCGCCTGCACCACGCCCGCCAAGGGCAGCCCCACCTTCGATCTGCCGCCCGGCGAGCTGGAGTTGGGCATCGGCATCCACGGCGAGCCCGGCCGGGAGCGGCGGGCGATGATGACCTCGGGTGAGATCGCCGACTTCGCGGTGGGCGCCGTCCTGGAGGACATGACGCCGCGCAACCCCGTGCTCGTCCTGGTCAACGGCATGGGCGGGACCCCGCTGTTGGAGCTGTACGGCTTCAATGCCGAGGTCCAGCGGGTGCTCGCCGAACGTGGTGTCGCCGTCGCCCGCACCCTCGTCGGCAACTACGTCACCTCGCTCGACATGGCCGGCGCCTCGGTCACCCTGTGCCAGGTCGACGAGGAACTGCTGCGGCTGTGGGACGCGCCGGTGAACACGCCGGGGCTGCGGTGGGGTATGTGATCCGGAGCCGGACGACCGCAACGCATCTGTCACGCAAGGAGATCCAGTGCTCGACGCCGAATTCTTCCGCCGTTGGATGACGGCGACCGCCGCCTCCGTGGACCGTGAGGCGGAACGGCTCACCGCTCTCGACTCGCCCATCGGCGACGCCGACCACGGCAGCAATCTGCAGCGCGGGTTCACCGCCGTGACGGCGGAGCTGGAGAAGGAGGCGCCGGCCACGCCGGGTGCGATCCTGATCCTCGCCGGGCGCCAGCTCATCTCGACGGTCGGCGGGGCGTCGGGGCCGCTGTACGGGACGCTGCTGCGCCGCACCGGCAAGGCCCTCGGGGACGCCGGTGAGGTCGGCGAGGACGAGTTCGCCAAGGCGCTGCGGGCCGGCGTGGACGCGGTCATGACGCTCGGCGGCGCCGCGCCGGGCGACAAGACCATGATCGACGCACTGGTGCCGGCCGTGGACGCGCTCGGCGACGGCTTCGTGGCGGCACGGGCCGCAGCCGAGGAGGGCGCCGTGGCGACGACGCCGTTGCAGGCCCGCAAGGGGCGGGCGAGCTATCTCGGGGAGCGCAGCATCGGGCATCAGGATCCCGGTGCCACGTCCTCGGCGCTGCTGATCGCGGCACTGACGGAGGCGGCCGGTGAGTGACGACAAGGGCGAAGGGCTCGTCGGCATCGTGCTGGTCTCGCACAGCGCGCAGGTGGCGGCGTCGGTGGCCGAGTTGGCGCAGGGGCTCGCGGGCGGTGCCACGGCGGTGCCGGTGGCCCCGGCGGGCGGTACCGAGGGCGGCGAGCTCGGCACCAGCGCCGAACTGATCGCGGCGGCGGCCGCTTCGGTGGACCGCGGTGCCGGGGTCGCGGTGCTCACCGACCTGGGCAGCGCGGTCCTCACCGTCAAGGCCCTGCTCGCCGAGGGCGACGAACTCCCGGACAGCACACGCCTGGTGGACGCGCCGTTCGTCGAGGGGGCGGTGGCGGCGGTGGTCACCGCGGCCGCCGGCGCCGACCTGGCTGCGGTGGAGGCGGCGGCGTCGGAGGCGTACACGTACCGGAAGGTGTGAGGCGGGCACCGCACCCATGGCCTGGCCCCCTCGGTCGCGTCCCGGATCCGGATTCGGATTCGGGCGTGTGTGCCGGGGGCCGTGGCTGTCACCCCCTGAGGTCCCGGTGACTGGCTGGCTTGACGGCACATGTGTGTCCGCCACATATGGCCCGGCGCCGGTGTTCTACGCGATCCCCTCCGCCACCACACCCAGCGCCACACGCAGTGTCGCCGTCAGCTCCGCCTGTGCCGTCTCCCGGTCGGGGTCGGTGTCGACGGTGTGCCAGGCGTAGTGCTCGACCGCCGCGCGCAGGGCCGCGTTGAAGGTCGCCGCCTGGATCGTCGGGCGCAGGTCGTCGGCGGGGAGGCCGGCGCGTTCGGCGAGGGCTCGGGCGAACGCCGGTTCGGCCTCGTCGTAGGTCTGGAGCCAGATCGCGCGCAGTCCGGGCTCGGTGCGGGTCAGTCGTACCAGCGCGCCGACGGTCGCACGGTCGGGGCCGACGAGGGCGAGTTCGTCGTCCGCGAGTTCCCGGTCGAAGAGTTCCTCCAGCCGCTGCCCGGGACGCCACCGCCGCAGACAGTCGGCGATCAAGTCGATCCCGGCCGAGAACAGCGGCCGTACGCAGCTCTCCTTGCTCGGGAAGTAGCGCCACACGGTCCGCGCGGAGACACCGACCGCCGCCCCGATCTGCTCGCCGGTCGTCGCCGCCACGCCCTGGGTGACGAACAGGTCCACCGCGGCCCGCGCGATCTCCAGCCGGATCTCGGCCTTGCGCTCCTCGGTCAGGGGCGGTCGGCCCGTGGGGCGGCTCGTCTGTTCACGGGCTGCGGTCATGTTCCCCTCCGGCCGGCGCTGATCGCTGTCCCGGGATTCTCCCCCACGACTTTATGTCACTCAGAGACATAAAGCCGTATCGTGAGGCCCCAGGCGCGTTCCGGATGCCGCCTCGCTGACTCATGGATCAGGAGCACCACATGACCACCGGACTGGACGGACGCAGCGTCATCGTCACCGGAGCGGGCTCGGGCATCGGGCGCGCGGCCGCCCTGGCCTTCGCCGAGCACGGCGCCAGAGTGGTGGCGGCCGACCTCAACGCCGAAGGCGCGAAGGAAGTCGTCAGGGAGATCGAGGAGGCGGGCGGCGGCGCGGTCGCGGTGGTGGGCGACCTGAGCGAGCAGGCCGTCGTCGACCAGGTCGTCGAGACCGCGGTCGAGCGTTTCGGCGGCGTGGACGTCCTGGTCAACAACGCCGGGATCATGGACCGCATGTCGGCACTCGCGGACGTCACCGACGCCGAGTGGGAGCGGGTCGTCCGGGTCAATCTCACCGCCCCGTTCCTGCTCACCCGCGCGGTGCTGCCGCACATGCTGCAGTCGGGCAGGGGGGTGATCGTGAACACGGCGTCCGAGGCCGGTCTGCGCGGCAGTGCGGCGGGCGCCGCGTACACGGCGTCGAAGCACGGAGTGGTGGGGCTGACCAAGTCCCTCGCGGTGATGTACCGCAAGCAGGGCATCCGGGCGAACGCGATAGCGCCCGGCGGCACTCAGACCGGCATCGTGGTGGACGCCGCGCAGGACGCGCACGGACCGGCGGCGCTCGGCCCGCACTTCGTCAACATCGGCAAACTGGCCCGGGCCGAGGAGCAGGCCGCCGCGATCGTGTTCCTCGCCTCGGACGCGGCGAGCAACATCAACGGCGCGATCCTGCCGGTCGACGACGGCTGGGCGGCGGTCTGACGCCTCGCCACGACACGGCGCGCGAGCGCTTCATCCGCCTCGTGCGAACTCCCTCGCCAACTGCTCGCCGGCCGTCACGGCGGCCGCGGCGTCCTCGATCGGCGTCACCCGCGTGTTCTTGAAGACGATGTAGGTGACGCCGGAGGCGGTGCCGCCGGTCCGCGGGTCGGGTGGGATGCCGAGCGCCTCGGCGGTGGCGTACGACGCCTCGCCGATGATGTCGCGGGGGCCCACGTCGCCGACGACCGCGTACCGCACCCGGTCCCGGTACACGACGGCCGCGACCGAGCCGCCGCGGATGCCGTGGGCGGCGTAGTCCCAGAGGTCGCTCGGGGTGGGCACGACGATGTACGGCAGGTGTTCGGCGCTCAGGTACCGGCCGTCGGACTGCCGAAAGGCCGTCGCCTCGGAGAAGTAGGGATCCGTGCGGTCGTTGCAGTGGTCGGTGGGCTGCCCGTCGCAGTCGATGTCCATGTCGGCCTTCCAGAACACGACGTCGCCCGCCCCGCAGACCGGGATCGTCGCGGGGGCATCGCCGTCGCTGCGATAGCGCCCGTGGGACACGGGGGTGCAGTCCTGGACCTTCGCCAGCAGTTCGGCGGCGCTGACGTCGACCTCGCGGTGCACCTCGGGCCCGTCCTGGGCGGCGGGCGGATCGGGGGGCGGCAGGGTCGGGGCGAGCAGAGCGGCGCCTGCCGCGGCCAGCGTCAGCGACTGGAAGCGCACGATCAGGAACCCTCTCGCCGGGGACGCCGGCGGACACGCAGCGGGGCGGCGACGAACTCCCGGGCCGCCCCGTATACCGGCGTTTGGATCATGCTGCCACTCCAGAGGGGCAAATGGCGCACACCCCGGCGACACGACGTCGGCCCCCGGACTCCCCGCCAGGGGCCGGGGGCCCGAGCCCGCGCCGGACCCCGGCCCGCCGACCACCCGCGTCCGGCGCCGGATCAGCGACGACAGCGGCCCGCGCCGGGCGGCACGAACTCCCCCTCTCCCAGGGAGAGTTCGGCCGCGAGGAGCTTCAGCATACGTAATCCTCCGGGCGCATCACCAACGGCCGGCGGGCATCGACGACCGGCGGGTTCCCCGGCACCCGCCCTCTTGATGTGACCGCGTCAGCGCGTCATATTGGTCCGGACCATTCCCGCGAGGCCGCCCCCGGGAGGCAGAGTCGTGCGACGTGTTCTCGTTCTCGTTTCCGCCGTCTGCGCGGCGTCGGCGCTGCTCTCGTCCTGTGCTTGGGGCGGGCCGGACGGGGACGGCGGCGGACGGCTGCCCGGGGCGCCCACCGGTGTCACGGCCGACGCGGGCAGTGCGACCAGCGTGCATGTCATGTGGAACGCGGTCTCGGCGGATCGCGGCATCCGGGTCTACGAGGTGTATCGCGGCCCTACAAAGGTCAAGGAAGTCACGGGCTCGGAGCACATGGTGGATGTCACCATGCTCAAGCCGTCCACCTCCTATGCGTTCAGCGTGCGGGCCCGTGACACGGATGGGCGCCTCGGGCCGCCCAGCAAGGTGGTCCGGGCGACCACTCCGGCGGCCGTGGCCGCCGACAACGAGGCCCCTGCGCCACCGGGGAAGGCCACGGCCCGTGCGGTCGGCAGCCGCGCGGTCCAGCTGTCGTGGACGGCCGCGACGGACGACCGGGATGTGGTGTCGTACGACATCCATCAGGGCGACACAAAGATCCACAGTGTGGGCGGGAACCAGACGGCGACCGTGGTCACCGGGCTGAGGCCGGGCACCCGTTACTCGTTCACCGTCCGGGCGCGGGACGCCGCCGACAACCTCTCCCCGCCCACGGCGGCCGTCCGGCTCGCCACCCCCGGCACCGACGACGGACGCGGCACCGCGCCCAGCGGGTTCCGGGCCACGACCCATCGCGCGGACGGGGCGTACCACCTCGACCTGAGCTGGGTGCCGCCACGCGTCGACGGTGTCGTCACCGAGTACCGGATCGAGCTCGACGGCCGTACGGCGACCTCGCTGGTGTACGGCGCGAGCCCGCCTCGCGAGCGGGCCACGTACAGCTTCTACCTGGGCCCGGAGCGCGGCGTGAGCCACCGGGTGCGGATCCGGGGCAGGCTGCCGGACGGCACCTGGGGCGGCTTCTCGGCGGAGGAGACGGTGACCACCGGCGAGCGGGGCTGACATCGGGTCCGTTGTCCCCCTGGTGCAGCAGCGTGTCACCTGTCCGGGCGACGCCCGCATGCGGGCCGGCCCCGGGGCGCGTTGGCTTCCCCTGAGGCAGCACGGGCGTACCCGACCCTCGGCGGCGCAACGGACGTACCGCCGACCGTGCCGCCGGAGGGCATCACATGCGCAACTCATCGCTCTTCCTCCGCACGGGCCTGACCGTGGCAGCCGCCTCCGCTCTCCCCCTCTTCGCGGCCGCCGTACCGGCCGCCGCGCAGTCGGGGATCTCCGTGAGCACCACCGGGTCCACGGTCTCCGTCACGACCAAGTCGTGCACGAACGTCAACGGCAGCTGGGGCACCGCCTCGCTGCTCACCAGCAGCCAGGCGAACTTCTCGCAGGGGCGTCAGGTCTCCCTGTCGGGGACGAGCGCGCTGCAGTCGGCGGCCTGGTCGAACGTGCGCGCGGGCACGTACACCGTCATCGTCATCTGCTCCAACGGCACGACCGCGGGCACCCAGTCGGTCGTCGTCTCCGGCCCCTCCCCCACGCGCACGATCTCCGCCACGGCCACGCCGTCGCGCGGTGTCATGGGCGGCATGGGCGGAGGCTCACGGGACTACGGCACCCTGACCCTGGTGGGCGGCGGTGTACTGGTGGGCACGGGTGCCGTGGTCACGGCCCTGTACCTGCGCCGCAAGTCGAAGCCGTACCGGCTCTGAGGGGGCATCGCGGCAACGAGCCGACGGCCGTCGTACACGGCCCTCGCCTCACGCCCTTTCGGGACCGGGCAGTTCGGCGAACTCCTCCAGCGCCCCGGTGAGCCACTGGATCCAGAAGGTCTCCAGATCGATGCCCGCGCGCAGCACCAGGTGCCGCAGCCGGTCCTGCGAGCTGTCCCTGCCGGGCGGGAAGTCGCGCTTGTCGATCTCCTGGTACTCGGCCAACTGCCGCTGGTGCAGCTCCAGATGGCGGCGCAGATCGGCCTCGATGCCCTCGGTCCCCACGACGGCCGCGGCGCGCATCCGCAGCAGCAGCGTGTCGCGGTGCGGCTTCGGGTCCTGGGACGCGCCGGTCCAGCGGGCCAGTTCGGCGCGGCCCGCGGGCAGGACCTCGTAGCTCTTCTTCTGCCCACGGGCCGGCTGCCGCGACGGCAGGGTCCGGATGAACCCCTCGGCCTCCAGTTTTCCCAGCTCGCGATAGATCTGCTGATGTGTCGCCGACCAGAAGTACCCGATCGACTTGTCGAAGCGACGGGTCAGCTCCAGCCCCGAGGACGGCTTTTCCAGCAGGGCGGTGAGGATCGCGTGCGGGAGTGACATGGAGTAATCCTAGGGACGGCCCTCAGGGCCTTCGCAGTGCCTGAACCGTCGCTGCAGTGCCTGAACCGTCGCTACAGGCTCGCCGCCAGCTCCGTGCCCTGCTTGATGGCCCGCTTGGCGTCCAGTTCGGCGGCCACGTCGGCGCCGCCGATAAGGTGCGCGCTGCGGCCCGCGGCGAGCAGCTCCTCGTACAGGTCGCGGCGCGGCTCCTGCCCGGTGCACAGCACGACGGTGTCGACCGGGAGGACCGTGCTCTCCTCGCCGACGGTGACGTGCAGTCCGGCGTCGTCGATCCGGTCGTAGCGCACGCCCGGGACCATGGTGACGCCCCGGTGCTTGAGCTCGGTGCGGTGGATCCAGCCGGTGGTCTTGCCGAGCCCGGCGCCGACCTTGGTGGTCTTGCGCTGGAGCAGGTGGACGGTGCGCGGCGGGGCCGGGCGCTCGGGGGCGGCGAGGCCGCCGGGGGCCGTGTAGTCCATGTCGACGCCCCAGTGGCGGAAGTACGTCTCGGGGTCCTCGCTGGCCTTGTCGCCGCCGTCGGTGAGGAACTCGGCGACGTCGAAGCCGATGCCGCCGGCGCCGAGGATGGCGACGCGGTCGCCGACGGGGGCGCCGTCGCGCAGGACGTCGAGGTAGCCGACGACGCTCGGGTGGTCGACGCCGGGGATGTCCGGGGTGCGCGGGGTGACGCCGGTGGCGACCACGACCTCGTCGTAGGCGGCGAGGTCCTCGGCCGACACCCAGGTGTTCAGCCGTATGTCGACGCCCTGCCAGTCGAGCTGGTGGCGGAAGTAGCGCAGCGTCTCGTCGAACTCCTGCTTGCCGGGGACCTTGCGGGCGACGTTGAGCTGGCCGCCGATCTCGCTCGCGGCGTCGAACAGGGTGACGTCGTGGCCGCGCTCGGCCGCGCTGACCGCGCAGGCCAGTCCGGCGGGTCCGGCGCCCACGACGGCGACGCGCTTGCGCAGTCGGGTCGGGGAGAGCGTCAGCTCGGTCTCGTGGCAGGCGCGCGGGTTGACCAGGCAGGAGGTGATCTTGCCGCTGAAGGTGTGGTCGAGGCAGGCCTGGTTGCAGCCGATGCAGGTGTTGATGGCCTCGGGACGGCCGGCCTCGGCCTTGGCGACGAAGTCGGGGTCGGCGAGCATCGGGCGGGCCATCGACACCATGTCCGCGCGGCCGTCGGCCAGCAGCTCCTCGGCCAGCTCGGGGGTGTTGATGCGGTTGGTGGTGACCAGCGGCACCGACACCTCGCCCATCAGCCGCTTGGTGACCCAGGTGTACGCCCCGCGCGGGACGGATGTCGCGATGGTCGGGATGCGCGCCTCGTGCCAGCCGATACCGGTGTTGATGATGGTCGCCCCGGCGGCCTCGACGGCCTTCGCGAGGGTGATCACCTCGTCGAGCGTGGAGCCGCCCGGCACCAGGTCCAGCATGGACAGCCGGTAGACGATGATGAAGTCGTCGCCGACGGCCTCGCGCACCCGGCGGACGATCTCGACCGGGAAGCGCATGCGGTTCTCGTACGAGCCGCCCCAGCGGTCGGCGCGGTGGTTGGTCCGGGTGGCGATGAACTCGTTGATGAGGTAGCCCTCGGAGCCCATGATCTCCACGCCGTCGTAGCCGGCCTGCTGCGCGAGGCGGGCGGCGCGCGCGTAGTCCTCGATGGTCCGCTCGACGTCGGCGTCGGTCAGCTCGCGCGGCGGGAAGGGGCTGATCGGCGCCTGGAGCGGGCTCGGGGCGACGAGGTCCTGGTGGTAGGCGTACCGGCCGAAGTGCAGGATCTGCATCGCGATCCGGCCGCCCTCGCGGTGCACCGCGTCGGTGATGACCCGGTGCCGCTCGGCCTCGGCCTCGGTGGTGAGCTTGGCGCCGCCCTCGTAGGGCCGGCCCTCGTCGTTGGGAGCGATGCCACCGGTGACGATCAGGCCCACGCCGCCGCGCGCCCGTTCCGCGTAGAAGGCCGCCATGCGCTCGAAACCGCGCTCGGCCTCCTCGAGGCCCACGTGCATGGAGCCCATGAGGACGCGGTTGGGCAGCGTGGTGAAGCCCAGGTCCAGCGGGCTCAGCAGGTGCGGGTATCGGCTCATCGGGGCCCTCCGTGCGCGGTGTCGTGCCTGACGTAGTTGTAGAGGACCGCACCGCGTTTGTGCAACTAGTTGCACAAGCGGGGAAGGGTGATCCGAACCACTGTCGGGCACAGTGCTCCCATGAGCCCGTACGCCGATGTCGTCGCCCTCGCCCAGCAGCTGATCCGACGCCCCAGCCGCGCGGGCATCGACGAGTACGGCCCCGTCCTCGCCGCCCTGGAGGACTGGCTCGCGGGCCGCGACCTGCCGCCTCGGCGCCTGTACGACGAGCGGGGCGGCGTCGTCGGGCTCCTGGTGGAGATCGCGGGCGGCCGGCCCGGCCCCTGGTGGGCGCTGGACGCCTGCGTGGACACGGCTCCGTACGGCGACCAGGGCGCCTGGTCGTTCCCGCCGGACTGCGGCGAGGTCGTCGACGGCTGGCTGCGGGGGCGGGGCGCGGCCGACTCCAAGCTGGCCGCGGCGATGTTCTGCCGGATCGCGGCCGAGCTGCACGGCCGCTCCGACGCCCTGCGCGGGGGGCTGGCAGTGCTCCTCGACGTGGACGAGCACACGGGCGGGTTCGGCGGTGCCCGCGCCTATCTGGCCGACCCGGCGGCAGTCCGGCCGGCCGGAGTGATGATCGGCTACCCGGGCCCGGACGAGGTCGTGGTCGGCGGGCGCGGCCTGTGGCGGGCCACGATCGCGGTGCACGCCGACTCCGGGCACTCCGGATCCCGCCGCCGTACGACGCCGGGAGCCGTCTCGCGCGCGGCCGAGCTCGTACGCCTGCTGGACGCCGCAGCGCTCCCGCCCGCCGAGGCGGACTTCCCCCTCCCGCCGAAGCTGACGGTGACCTCCTGCCATGGCGGCCAGGGCTTCTCCGTCGTCCCCGACCGGTGCGAACTCGGCGTCGACATCCGCACCACGCCCGCCTTCGACGCACACGACGCCGAACGGCTCATCCGGGACGCGGCGGCCGACCTGGACACCCGGATGCCCGCGCCGCGGCCGACCGTGATCACCCCGGTGGCGTCCTGGCCGCCGTACCGTCTCGAAAAGGATCAGCAGCCCGCCGCCGCGCTGCTGGACGCGGCCGCCGCGGAGGGGCTGGCGGTGCGGGCGAAGACAGCGGGCCCCTCGAACATCGGCAATCTCCTCGCGGGCCGGGGCATCCCGGCGACGGCGGGCTTCGGCGTCCGCCACGAAGGGCTGCACGGCGTGGACGAGCGGGCCTGCCTCGCGGACCTGCCCGCCGTCCACGCCGTCTACAGGCGTGCCGTGCTCACCCTGCTGGGCGCATGAGCGTCGTCACGCTCACCGGCTCTCCAGCACCACATGCAGCTCCCGCTCCTGGTCGCCCGAGGCCGAGGCGAGGTCGTGGACGGTGAACAGGGAGTCCAGCGTCGTACGGAGCCGTTCGATGGCCCAGTAGCCGCCCTGGGCGTCGGCCTCGACGGACGACGAGAGCCGGGCGGGCGGCGGGCACTCGTGCGCGTCCGTCACCTCGAACGTGCCGAGCCACACCATCGGGCGCGTCTCATGCAGCTGCTGCGGCACGTCCTCGGGGCCCCGGTCGGACTCGAAGCACGTGCACAGCGCGTCGAACACGATCCGGGCGTCTTCCTTGCTGCATCCGCTGATCTCGACGGACACGGGCTCCTCGTGCAGTCGTTCACGATCCATCGTGATCGCTCCTCTCGTGGCCGCACCGCGGAACCACGGGTAGCCCGCGGATCCGGACCCCAACCCCAAGAAAAGCACCACGCGCGCCGGAGCACTACCGGCGGCGCCCTCCGGCCCGTGTCTCAGCCGCGCGTGAACCGGTACGTCTTGCTGTCGGTCAGCACGCAGAAGCCCGGCGAGAGGACGATCACGCGCAGGGTGCCGGTACGGCGGTCGTAGTCGATGCCCTCGGTCTCGAACTCGCCCGAGCAGGAGCTGCGCAGCGGGAGCTGACGCAAGGCCGTGACGTGGCCGGTCACGTCGGACGAGCCGGGCTCTGCGGAGAGGTCGATCTGCAGCAGCGGCTTGGTCATGCCGAAGAGCGTGCCCGCGGGGTCGTCGGAGGAGCACAGCAGGGTCCTGGCATCGAGGAAGTCGCAGCCCTGCACGTCGCGTACGGCGTGGTCGAGCCGGATGCTGGAGGTCCAGGGGAGGTTCGCCGAGGGCGAGGTGCCGGCGTTGACGCCGGGCGTCGGGTGGACCAGCAGTCGGGTCATGGTGCCCCACTCGCCGGACACCATCCACTGGCCGCGGGGCGTGACGGCGACGAAGGAGTTGTTCAGCGCCTCCCCGGAGCCCAGCGTGTGCACGTACTCCGACCAGGTCCCGTCCGGCGCCTGCACCCGGAACATCTTCGCGGTGCCCGAGTCCGCCTGGTACGGCTCGATGTAGTAGCCGTTGTAGGAGGCGTCGGGGTCACCCACATGGTTCCAGCCACGGCTGCTCACCGAGGCGGGGATGGTGCCGATGCCGGTGTAGCGGTTGGGGCTGTTCGCCGGGACCTCCACGGAGGTCAGGCCCTGGCTCTCGGTCAGCGGGTTGGCGCGGTCGGAGCCGACCTCCGTCCAGGTGTCGGCGGCCTGCGCGTGCGCCGCGGTGGACAGCACGGCTGCGGAGGCGAGGGCGACGAGGCCGGTGACAACCGCGTGACAACGTTGCCGGGCGCGCAGGGCCATGGGAGCGACTCCTCGGGGGGGGTGGGTGCGTGTCGGCGGACAGTCTGGCGGTCGAGATGTAGTCATGTACAGACCAAGACGGCGAACGTCGGCTGTCTGTTCGGCCACAGTCGCGTGCCCCGCTGCTGACTTCGGCGGACGCCCGCCGCCGTGTTGAGGGATGGTGGAGGTGAGCGACCGAGGGGGCCGGGAGACGGTTGAACGCGGTAGAACAAGGGGAGTCGGCACGGGGGAACGGCGTGCCGCGACAATGGGCGAAGGCGGTGCGTGGCATGTCTCCAGCCGAACCTCCCGTCGCCGAGGGCGACGAGCCGGTGCGCGGACCGGTGGGTCCGAGTGGGCTGCTCGACGTGCTCGGCGTGGCCTCGGTGGTGCTGGACACCGAGGGGCGCATCGTGCTGTGGAGCCCCCAGGCGGAGGAGCTCTTCGGCTACTCGGCGCAGGAGGCGCTGGGCCAGTACGCCGCCCGGATCATGGTGCACGAGCAGCATCTGGACCTGGTCGTGAAGCTGTTCTCCGATGTCATGGAGACCGGTGAGGGGTGGGCCGGGGCGTTCCCGATCCGGCGCAAGGACGGCGGCACGCGCCTGGTGGAGTTCCGCAACATGCGGCTCCTTGACGACCAGGGCGACATCTACGCGCTGGGCCTGTGCGCCGACCAGTCGACGGTCCGCCGGCTGGAGCGGGACGTCGCGCTGTCGACGCGCACCATCGCACAGGCCCCGGTGGGCCTCGCCGTCCTCGACACCGAGCTGCGCTACGTCTCGGTCAACCCCGCGCTGGCCCGGCTCAACGGCATCCCCGCCGAGGACCACATCGGCCGTACGCCGCGCGAGCTGCTGCCGGGCGTCGACGCCGACGCCATCGAGGCGGCCCTGCGCGCGGTGCTCAGGACCGGTGAACCGATCATCAACCAGCGCATCGTGGGCCGGACACCGGCCGATCCGGACCGGGAGCACTACTGGTCCATCTCGCTCTACCGGCTGGAGGACACGGCCGGGACGGTGCTCGGCGTGGCCGGGATGGCCGTGGACATCACCGACCAGCACCGGGCCGCAGTCGAGGCCGAGACGGCACGGCGGCGCCTGGCGCTCATCGCCGACGCCTCCGCGCGGATCGGCACCACGCTGGAGCTGGAGATCACGGCGCACGAGCTGGCCGACGTCGCCGTACCGGAGCTCGCCGACGTCGCGGCCGTCGACCTGCTCGAATCCGTGGTGGAGGGCAGACGCAGCACCCTCGGCCCCTCCGAGCCGGCGGTGATCCGCGCCCTGGCCGTCCAGTCCGACCACGTCACGGTGGCCCTCGCCGCCGCCGACCAGCCGGGCGAGGTCGCCCGCTACGGACCGGACCGCCTGGTCACCGAGTGCGTGCGCACGGGCAGCCCCGTGTTGGTCACCCGGGTCGAGGAGAAGGACCTGCCGCGGATCGCCCGCTCCCCCGAGGCCGCCGTGCAGCTGGAGCGCGCGGGCGTGCACTCCTATCTGGCGGTGCCGCTGATCGCGCGCGGCGAGGTGCTCGGCGCCCTCGACCTCAAACGCACCCGCAATCCGCTGCCGTTCAGCGAGGACGACCTGCTGCTCGCCCGGGAACTCGCCGCCCGCGCGGCCGTGCAGATCGACAACGCCCGCTGGTACCAGAACGCCCGCGACACCGCCCTCACCCTGCAGCGCAGCCTGCTGCCCAGCCATCCTCCGGTGACCGGCGGTCTGGAGGTCGCCTCCCGCTACCAGCCCGCGGGCGCCAGCGCCGAGGTCGGCGGCGACTGGTTCGACGTGATCCCACTGGAGGGCGGCAAGACCGCGCTCGTCGTCGGCGACGTGATGGGCAGCGGCATCGACGCCGCCACGACCATGGGCCGACTGCGCACCGCGACGCACACCCTGGCATCCCTCGACCTCGAACCTGCCCGGCTCCTGGAACACCTCGACAAGATCACCGAGGGCCTCGACCACTCCATCGCCACCTGCGTCTACGCCGTCTACGACCCTCAGTTGCAACTGTGCCGGATCGCCAACGCCGGCCACCTGCCGCCCGCCCGCGTCCGCCCCGGGCACACCCCGGAACTCCTCGAACTGCCCACCGGAGTACCGCTGGGCGTCGGCGGCGTCGCCTTCTCCACGACGACCGTCGACCTCGAACCGGGCGACCAGCTGGTCTTCTACACCGACGGGCTCGTCGAGACCCGTCAACACCCGCTCGACGAGCGCCTGGACGCGCTCCTGGAGCTCCTCGACGACCCCGACCGGCCGCTGGAGGAGTGCTGCGACCTCCTCCTGCGCACCCTGCACCGGCCCGACAACTCCGACGACGTGGCGCTGCTCATCGCGCGCGTGCTGCCCCCGAGTTGACCGCCCCGGTACCGGCGGCGACAGGGCGGGCCCGTTTTCACAGGAACTGATTACCCGTTCCTTACCGTCCGCGACCCACAATCACAGCAAGGCATGGCATGGGGATGCCGGGTGCCGTGACCGATGGGAGCGAGCGGTGACACACGATCCGGATCACGCACACGACGCCGGCGGCGAGCCGGCCGGCGGAGACTTCGAGGTGCTCACGGGGCCGGGCGGCCCGGAGCGCGACCCCGCGCGGGGCAACGCGCTGCGGGGGCTGCGGCAGCGGCAGTCCGTCCGCGCCCGGGCGGTGACCGCGGCGGCCACGGTGGCCGTCCTGGCCCTCGGCGGCACGGTCGCCTACGCCGCGACCTCGTCGGGCTCCGGCGAGGGGGCCTCGCCCGCGGCCTCCGGGTCGGCGTCGCCGGACAGCCCTGGCGAACGGCACGGGCCCGGCTGGTGGTTCGGGCACGGCGGAGGCGGCGGCGTCCACGGCGAGTCGACCGTCAAGGATCCCGACAGCGACGAGTGGGTCGTACGGACCTGGCAGCGCGGCACCATCGACAAGGTGGACGGCGACCAGGTCACGGTCAAGAGCGAGGACGGCGCCGCGTGGACCTGGACCGTCGGCTCGGACACCACCGTCCGGCACTTCGGGGACGAGGGCTCCTCCGGTGCCGGTGACCTCAGGAAGGGCGAGGACATCTACGTCGTCGGCACGCGGTCCGACGACGACACCAGGACGGCCTCCCGGGTGCTGGCGGGCGACTGGGACGAGTGGAAGAAGGACCGGGGCGCGGAGCGCGGGCCGGGCGAGTGGCGGGGCGGCCTCCCCGGGCCGCGGCACTGGGACTGGCGGAACCCCGACCCCTCCGCGAGCCCTTCGAAGAGCGGCGCGTCGACCTGATCACGGCCGGCTGAGACCGACCACGACCGTCGTGTACAGCTCCTCGGAGACGACCAGACGCGCCGACAGTCCACTGTCGGTGAAGGCGTCCAGGGCGGTCGGCGCCTGGCGTTCGCTCGTCTCGACCAGCAGGCAGCCGCCGGGCGCCAGCCAGTGGGGCGCCTCGGCGACCACCCGGCGCAGGACGTCCAGGCCGTCCGGACCGCCGTCGAGGGCGCCACGTGGCTCGTGGTCGCGGGCCTCCGGGGGCAGCAGCCCGACTTCGTCGCTGGGTACGTACGGCACGTTCGCCGCGAGGATGCCGACCCGACCGCGCAGGCTGCCGGGGAGTGCCTCGAACAGATCGCCCGCGTGCACGTGACCGCCGTACGGGGCCACGTTGCGGCGGGCGCAGCGCACGGCTGCCGGGTCGATGTCGGCCGCGTGCAGCTCGACCCGGCCGGGTGCGCCGAGTGCGGCGGCCAGGGCCGCGCCGACGGCGCCCGAGCCACAGCACAGGTCCACGACCACGGCCGCGTCGGGTGCGAGGGCGAGGGCCTGCTCGACCAGGAACTCGGTACGGCGGCGGGGTACGAAGACGTCGGGTTCGACGGCTATGCGCAGCCCGCGGAACTCGGCCCAGCCGACGACGAGTTCGAGGGGCAGGCCGGTGATGCGCCGGTCCACCATGGCGGCCAGCTCGTCCGGGGTGCGGGCGGTGGCCAGGATCAGCCGGGCCTCGTCCTCGGCGAAGACACAGCCGGCGGCGCGCAGCGCGGCCACGACGGCGTCGGGCGAGAGCGGCGACGGGGAGGACGGCGAGGAAGCAGACAGAGGGGGCATGGAAGCCGAGAGCCTTTCGGAAGCCGAAGGGTGCTCTCGCGGCCGCCTACCGGCGGTGATCCGCGCCGATCCGAGGTGAGAGCACCCGACCTGACACAGCGGTAATGGGTCTCACCTCCCAGGTCTGCGCGGGACCGGGACTGTCCCGGCCGGACCGCCAACCCTACCCCAACGATCACGGCGGCTCCCGGACATCGACCGGGCCGGACCGCGTACGGTTGTGCGAAGCACGTACCGATCACGCTCAACCCGCGGGCCGTCGCCCCGACGGCCTGGAGGCACTCCCCGCATGAACGTCACCCGAGGCTTCACCGGACGCCCCCGCGTCAGGAACGCCGCGCTGCCGCCCGGCCAGTACGACGCGGGCGACGACTGGCCCGTGCTGTCCGCCGAGGTCACTCCCGAGCTGACGCCCGCCGAGTGGTCCTTGCGCATCGACGGTCTGGTCGAGGAACCGCGCGGCTGGAGCTGGGAGGAGGCGCACGAGCTGCCGGGATCGGTGTACGAGGGCGACATCCACTGCGTGACGAGCTGGTCGAAGTTCGGTGTGCGGTTCGGCGGTGTGTCGCTGGACGCCTTCCTCCATATGGTCCGGCCCCATGTGTCCGCCACACATGCCGTCGCCTACTCGCACACCGGTTACACCACCAGCCTTCCGCTCGCCGATCTGACCGGTGGGCGTGCCTGGATCGCCTGGGAGTACGACGGGCGGCCGCTCGCCGCGGAGCACGGGGGCCCGGCGCGGCTGCTGGTGCCGCACCTGTACTTCTGGAAGAGCGCCAAATGGATCGCGGGGCTGCGGATCCTGGACCACGACGAGCCGGGGTTCTGGGAGCAGAACGGCTACCACGCCCGGGGCAACCCCTGGGAGGAGCAGCGGTACCGCGGTGACTGAGGCAGCCGAGACGTTCACGCCACCGACCCGGTTCGCGGTGCCCGGTCGGATCGCCGTCAGCGAGCAGGCCGCCGCGGTGTGGCAGACGGCCACGATCACCCAGGTGCGCCGCGAGACCCCGCACGCCGCCACTTTCCGGCTCGCGGTGCCCGGTTGGGCGGGGCATCTGCCCGGCCAGCACCTGATGCTGCGGCTGACCGCCGAGGACGGCTATGTGGCCCAGCGCCACTACTCGATCGCATCCGCGCCCGATGACTCCGGGCACATCGAGCTGACCCTGGACCATGTCGAGGGCGGTGAGGTGTCGGGCTGGTTCCACACCGTCGCCGAGCCCGGTGACACGGTCGAGGTGCGCGGCCCGCTCAGCGGCTTCTTCGCCTGGCCCGGGGACCGGCCGGCGCTGCTGGTCGGCGCCGGCTCCGGCGTCGTACCGCTGATGTCGATGGTGCGGCACCACCGGGCGCGCGGTCTGGATGTGCCGCTGCGGCTGCTGGTGTCGGCGCGCGGTCCCGAGGAGCTGATCTACGCGCGGGAGTACGGCGCGGAGACGACGCCCGTGTTCACGCGGAGGGCGCCGGAGGGTGTGCCGGTGGGCCGTATGGCCGCCGCACATGTGGCGCCGCTCCTGGCAGAGCAGCCTCCTGGTGGGTGGGAGGCCTATGTGTGCGGCTCCAACGGGTTCGCCGAGCATGCCTCGCGGTTGCTGGTGGCGGCCGGGCAGCCGGTCCATCGCATCCGGATCGAGCGCTTCGGCTGACCGACCGTCCGGGGCCGGCCGCGGGTGCGTACGCGGGCGTGGGTGAGGTGGACGGCATGCCTGAGGCACGATGTCCGCTTTGCGGGGTACCTGAACGCCATGCGAAGCCGTGTGCGTGGCTGGCGCCTGCGGCCGAGTCCGCTGCGGCGCCGGTCCGATGTCGTGGAGACGTGGACGGTGTTGGGGGTGGCCGTCCTGCTGTTCGTCGTCGCACCGCTGGTCGGGGTGATCGCGGCCTGGTGGGCCCACGACGACGCCCGGGCCGCGGTCCGCGAGCAGCGCGCCGAACGCCGGCACGTCCGGGCCGAGGTCGTCGGCGGGACCTCGGGCGGGGTGCCCCTGGCTCACGGTGGCCGGCAACCGTACGCCCTGGCGACGGTCCGCTGGACGGATCCGGAGAACGGGACGCGGACGGCCTCGGCGCGCGTCCCGGCGGGCGCGCGGACCGGCGACACGGTCCGCGTCTGGCTCGACTCCGAGGGGCGGAGCGTCGCCCCACCGCCGGACGGCACCGCGGTCTGGCAGCACACCGTCACCATCGGTGTCTGTGCGACGGGCGGTGCGGTCGCCGTCATCCTGCTCGGCCACAGCTGCGTCCGGCACACCGCGATGCGTCGTCGCCTTGCCGAGTGGGAACAGGAGTGGGCCCGCACGGAGCCGGAGTGGACGGGCCGCCGGGCGTGAGGCGCGGCGGGGCCGGCACCGGTCACCCGATCACCGCCGGCGTCCGGCCAGCCGCTCGGGCTCTCCTCGCGGCGCGGCAGAGATCTGGCGAGTCCTCCGATCACCCACGTACGGTGTGATCAACCGCAGTCACTCTTCGCAAAGGCGGTCCTTCATGGCCCTGTTCGACCTTCCCCTCGACGAACTGCGCGAGTACCGCAGCGAGTCCGTCGAGCCCGAGGACTTCGACTCGTTCTGGTCCAAGACGCTCGAGGAAGCGCGTGGGCACGACCTGGACGCCCGCTTCGAGCCGGTCGACGCGGGGCTGTCCACCGTCGAGGTGTACGACGTGACGTTCGCCGGGTTCGGCGGTCAGCCGGTGAAGGGCTGGCTGCGGCTGCCCGCCGGTGCCACGGAGCCGCTGCCGCTGGTGGTGGAGTTCATCGGGTACGGCGGCGGGCGCGGCCTGCCGCACGAGAACCTGCTGTGGGCCTCCACCGGCCGGGCGCACTTCATGATGGACACGCGCGGCCAGGGCAGCGCGTGGGGCGCAGGTGGCGGGACGCCGGATCCGGTGGGGGCCGGGCCCGCGTACCCCGGGTTCATGACACGGGGCATCGACGCGCCCGAGAACTACTACTACCGCCGGGTGATCACGGACGCGGTCCGTGCCGTCGAGGCCGCCCGCTCGCATCCGCTGGCCGACGCCGCGCGCACGATCGCGCTGGGCGTGAGCCAGGGCGGCGGCCTCACGGTCGCGGTCGGCGGTCTGGTCCCGGACCTCGCGGCGATCGCGCCCGACGTGCCGTTCCTGTGCGACTTCCCGCGCGCGGCGACCCTCACGGACCGTCACCCGTACCGTGAGATCGGCCTCTATCTCAAGACCCACCGGGGCCGCACCGAGGACGCCCTGCGCACGCTGTCCTACTTCGACGGTGTTCACTTCGCGGCCCGCGGCCGGGCGCCCGCCCTGTTCTCGGCGGCCCTGGAGGACCAGACCTGCCCGCCCTCCACGGTCTTCGCGGCCTTCAACGCCTGGGCCCACGACGAGAAGGCCATCGAGGTGTACGACTTCAACGACCACGAGGGCGGCGGCCCCTTCCACGAGGCGGCCAAGGTGAACTGGCTGCGCGCGCACGCCTGAGACGCCACGCGTGGCGCGACCGCGCCGCCGTGGCTGTTTCCTGACCCTTCCACCCAGTCCGACCAGTCGGTACGTTCAGGAGGCCCGGGTCGCGGGGACGCGCCCGGGGTTTCCGGCGGACGGCGAGGGGCGGGCCATGGCAGAGCACGGGGCGCAGGTGCACGGGCGGTGCGATCCGCGGTTCGAGGCGGTGCGGACGGCGTTCGAGGCGAACTTCCGTGAGCGCGGGGAGCTGGGCGCCGCGGTCGCCGTCACGGTGGACGGCAGGACGGTGGTGGACCTGTGGGGCGGCTGGGCCGACTCGGCGCACAGCCGCCCCTGGGAGCGCGACACGCTGGTCAACGTGTGGTCGACGACCAAGGGCCCGACGGCGCTGTGCGCGCACATTCTCGCCGATCGGGGGCTGCTCGACTTCGACGCCCCGGTGGCCACGTACTGGCCGGAGTTCGCGGCGGCGGGCAAGGAACAGATCCTCGTACGGCATCTGCTGTCGCACCGCGCCGGCCTGTCCGGGCTGCGGGAGCCGCACACGCTGCGGCAGCTCTGCGACTGGGAGTTGACGACCCAGCGGCTGGCGGCGATGGAGCCCTGGTGGACGCCGGGAACCCGGTCCGGGTATCACGCGCTCACCTACGGCTTCCTGGTCGGTGAGGTCGTGCGCCGGGTGTCGGGGCTGCTGCCGGGGGCGTTCCTGGAGCGGGAGGTGACCGGGCCGCTCGGGATCGACTTCACGATCGGGTTGCCGGAGAAGGACGCCGGGCGGGCGGCGGAGCTGGTGCGGCCGCCGGTCGCGCGCGGCAGTGAGCAGGCCGCGGTCTTCAGTCAGCTGGCGCCCGCCGCCCTGGCCGCGCTGACCAACCCCGCGGTGGGGCCGGACGAGGCCAACTCGCCGCAGTGGCGGGCCGCCGAGGTCCCCGCCGCCAACGGGCACGGCACCGCGCGGGCGGTGGCCGCGCTGTACGGGATCTTCGCGGGGCGCGGCTCCTACGGCGGCCGCCGCGTCCTGTCCCCCGAGGCGGCCGAGCGGGTGCGCGAGGGGCAGGGCGGTTGCCGCGATCTGGTGCTCGGGGCCGGGTTCGAGGACGACACCGAGGTCGCCCTGGGCCTGTGGCTGAGCGGGTCGAACGGCTCGTACGGGCCCAACCCGCGGGCTTTCGGACACGACGGCTTCGGCGGCTCCTGCGGGCTGGCGGACCCGGAGGCCGGGGTGTCGGTGGGCTATGCGATGAACCGGATGGGGCCTCATATAGCCGACGACCCGCGGAAGATGGCGTTGATCGACGCCCTGTACGGCGCCCTGTGACGACCGGTTCGCGCGAGCCGTTTCGGCCGAAGTGCCGGGCCGCCCTTCCCTGGTGGTTTAGACCACTGCTTAGATCTGGTGACGCAAGGAGCCCGCACGGCTACGACACGTCACCACAGGAGGCGCGGCATGGCCCGCACCATCCCGCACGACCGTTCGCTCACGCAGGTGCAGCCGCTGTACTGGAGGATCGCCGCCGAGTTGCTCGGCGAGCTGCGTGACGGGACCGTCCCGCCCGGTGAACGACTGCCGGGAGAACGGCAGTTGGCGGAGCACTTCGGGGTCAGCAGGGAGACCGTACGGCAGGCGCTGGAGGTGCTGCGGCGCAGCGGCGCGGTCGCCACCGACCGGCGGGGCAGCCATGCCACGCTGCCCGGTCTGGCGGTCGAGACGGCGACCTCGCCGACGTTCCCGGTCGGGGCCCGGAGCGCGGGCCCGGGCGCCGCGGACCGGGCCACGGTCGCCTGGGAGACGCCCCCGCCGGAGCACGCCGAGGCACTGGGCCTGGCCCCCCACCGACGGACCCTGGTGCACCGCTACGAGTCCACGGACGCCGACGGGGCCGGCCGGCGCACGGCCGTGACGTCCTTCTCCGCGGTGGCGCTCGCCGAGGTCGCGGAACTGGCCCGCTATCGCGACCGCACCGACGCCACCGGTTCGGCCCAACTGCGCCGCGCCTACGACTGGATGCGCAAGGCGGGCCTCACGCTCCACCATCGGGACGCCATCACCCGCCTCCCCGGAGCGTCCACGGTGCGAGTCACCCGCCGGGTCCACGACCAGCACGCCCGCCCCCTGGAGGTCACGGACCTCGTGGTGGACGCCCAGCAGGACGCCCTGGTCTACGAGTTCACGCTGCCCGCGGCGGGCTGAGCGCGCACGGGCCCCGGCCGTCGCGCCACGACCATCCGCACCCGCGGGCTGCCGTCGCGCCGTCGCCCGAACTCGGGCAGGGCCTGCAGCTCCACCTCGAACCCGGCACGGGCCAGCTCGGCGCGCACCTCTGCGAGCCGGAAGGCCCGGTAGTACATGACGAACGGAGGCCGCCACACGGCGTTGCGCACCCGCATGACCGCGTCGAAGCCCAGCAGCATCCAGTAGGCGAGGTCCGTCGGACGCGGCGGGGCCACGATCGGGAAGGCGAAGCGGCCGCCGGGCCGCAGGACGGAGTGGACCTGCGCGAACAGCCCCGGCACCTCACGGGGCAGGAAGTGCCCGAACGCCCCGAAGCTCACCACGAGATCGAAGGCGGGCGCGAAGGGCAGGGCACGGGCGTCCGCGCGGACCCAGCCGACGCGCGGACGTCCGCGGTCCCGCGCCCCGGCCCGCGACCGCCGCCGCGCGACATCGAGCATGCCGGCGCTGAAGTCCACGCCGATGACGCTGCGCCGGCACACCTCGGCCAGCACGTCCACGCCCGCGCCCGTCCCGCAGCACAGGTCGAGCCCGTCGTCGTACGGGCCGGTCCGCGCGAGCGCCGAGGTGACGGCGTCGAGCACCGAGTCGGGCGTACGGAACGGGGTGTGGTCGAACTTCGGGGCGAGCAGGTCGTATCCGCGCTGGACGGACGACAGGGCCTGGACGGCGAGTTCGCGCAGGGAGGGGCCTTCGGGGCTGAACATCCGCGTCACCCCTGAGCGACGCGCTGCTTCAGGACGGCGAGGACGCGCTCGCACCAGCGCAGGTTCCCCTCCTCGAAGGAGATCCCGGCGAGCAGCGTCAGATACGGCCCGACACGGTCGGACTCGCGCAGGTAGGCGTCCTCGGTCCGGCCGTCGAGCAGACGCTCTCGGACACGTTCGTAGCGGCCGAGCTTGCCGCGCGCCCATGTCATGCGCTCCTCGATCATGGCGCGCGCGGCCTCGGGGTCGTCCACGGCCTGGAGCTTGATCAGCAGCTCGTCACGGATGGCGGTGGGCCGACGGGGCGGCTCGGCGGCGAAGGCGCGCAGGTCTTCGCGCCCGGCCTCGGTGAGCGTGAACATCCGCTTGTTGGGCCGCCGTTCCTGCTGTACGAACCGGGCCTCGACGAGGCCGTCCCGCGCGAGGCGCTCCAGCTCCCGGTAGAGCTGCTGCGGGGTCGCGGGCCAGAAGTTGGCGAACGAGATGTCGAAGACCTTGGACAGCTCGTAGCCCGAGGCCTCGCCCTCCAGAAGGGCGGCGAGGACGGCGTACTTGAGGGACATGTGGACACGTTAACAGTGGGTGACTATTGTCATCGACACCTACTCAACTAATTGACTATGAGGTGATCCGATGCGCGCGTTCCGTGAGGCGGTCGAGGCGGGCGACACCGAGGCCGTCGAGGCCCTGCTGGCGGACGACGTCGTCTTCACCAGCCCGGCCGTGTTCAAGCCGTACGCCGGAAAGGCGATCACCGCGGCGATCCTGCGCGGGGTCGTGCGGGTCTTCGAGGACTTCCGCTATGTGCGGGAGATCAACGACCCGGGCGGCCGCGATCACGCGCTGGTCTTCACCGCGCGGGTGGGCGACCGGGAGCTCACCGGCTGCGACTTCCTGCGGGTGAACGAGGACGGACTGATCGACGACTTCATGGTCATGGTCCGGCCGCTGTCGGGCGCGCAGGCCCTGGCCGAGGCGATGGGGGCGCAGTTCGACCGGATCGCGAAGGAGGCGGAGGCCCGCTCGGCGTAAGGCTTGGCGGGGACTTTCCCCGCGAGTGCATGCATGGCGCAGGAAGGGAATAGGAGAGGCCGCGGACACGTTGTGCGGATCAGAAGTGCTCGCCAGGCACTGATCCGGCGTGGTACGTTCGCCCTGGCACTTGTGCACGCCCCCGTTGTGGGCGCCGGTGCCAGTTCTCTCCCAGTTCGCCGGTCGACGTACCGGCTTCTCATCACCACCTCGTGATCAGCGGATCCGCCGTACCCGAGGTGCTGTTTCCGCCGCCCGAAGGCGTTCTGTCCGCCTTCCCTCTGTCCGCGGCTCGCCCCTTCCTTCCGCATGTCCCATGCCTTCCGTCCGTGAAAGGACCCGCCACCATGACCAGCACACTCGAACACCCCACAGTCCAGCAGCAGCCCCCGGTCCGCGCCGTCACCGGTGTCCTCGACATCGACGCGAACGGAAAGGGGCACCTGCGCGCTCAGAACCTGCTGCCCTCGCCCGCCGACCTCCAGGTCTCCCCCGCACTGATCCGCAAGTACGGCCTGCGCAAGGGCGACCTCGTCGACGGCGTGCGCGGCACCCAGCGCGCCCTCACCGAAGTCGCCCGCGTGGGCGGCCGCACCCCGGACAGCAGCCGTCGCCGCTTCGGCGAGCTGACGCCGCTTCACCCGCGTGAGCGCATCCGGCTCGAACACCCGGCGTCCGGTCTCACCGGCCGGGTCGCCGACCTGATCGCCCCTGTCGGCAAGGGCCAGCGCGGCCTGATCGTGGCACCGCCCAAGACCGGCAAGACGGTCCTCCTGACGCAGATCGCGGCCGCCGTCGCCGGCAACCATCCCGAGTGCCGGCTGATGGTGGTGCTCCTCGACGAACGCCCGGAGGAAGTCACCGACATGCGGCGCTCGGTGCGCGGCGAGGTGTACGCCTCGACCTTCGACCGGGCGCCCAAGCAGCACATCGCGCTGGCCGAGCTCGTCATCGAACGGGCCAAGCGGCTCGTCGAGGCGGGCGAGGACGTCGTCATCCTGCTGGACTCCCTGACCCGGCTGTGCCGGGCGCACAACAACGCGGCCGCCTCCGGTGGCCGCACCCTCAGCGGCGGCGTTGACGCGGCCGCGCTGCACGGGCCGAAGCGGTTCTTCGGTGCCGCGCGCCTCGCCGAGGAGGGCGGTTCGCTCACCATCCTCGCCACGGCCCTGGTGGAGACCGGCTCCCGGGCCGACGACTTCTACTTCGAGGAGCTCAAGAGCACCGGCAACATGGAGCTGCGGCTGAGCCGGGACCTCGCCTCCCGCCGCGTCTTCCCCGCCGTCGACATCAACCCGTCCGGCACCCGCCGCGAGGAACTCCTCCTGCCCCAAGCCGAGTTGACCGCCGTACGCGGACTGCGCCGGGCCCTGCAGACCCGGGACGGCCAGACCACCCTGGAAACCCTTCTGGAGCGGATGCGGGAGACACCCGACAACGCCACGTTCCTCCGGCGGATCCAGCCGACGCTGCCCGGCGAGTGACACGCCACGGGCATCGCCCGTCCGGGTGCAGGCGCGCCCCGAACGGCCCGGGCAGCGCGGCACGAGGCCGGTCCGTTCCTACGTTGGCGATATGAAGATCGGATTTACTTCCCGGGCCCTTGTGTCCGTCTGTGCGCTCTGCGCGACGGGACTACTGGCGCTCGCGCCCACCGCCGCGGTCGCCCGCACCGGGCACGACCCCGAACCGCCCGGCGAACCCCGGGCAGCGGCGGCCCCACGGCCCTCGCTGCTGTACCGGTCCGGCATCCATGTGCGGCCGCATGCCGGGGCGCCCCGGGTACCGCGGGTCTCCGCCCTGTCGTGGCTGGTGGCGGACGCGGACACCGGCGAGATCCTCGCCGCGTACGACGCGCACCGCAAGCTGCCGCCCGCCAGCACCCTCAAGACGCTGTTCGCCCTCACCCTGCTGCCGACCCTGCCCGCCGGCGTGCCGCACACCGTGCGCGAGCAGGAGCTGGCCGGGATCGGGGCCGGGAGCAGTCTGGTCGGGGTCGCCGAGGGACGTACGTACCGCATCGCCGATCTGTGGCGCGGGGTGTTCCTCAGCTCGGGCAACGACGCCGTGCGGGTGCTGGCCGCGCTGAACGGCGGCTGGCGCTCCACGGCCGAGCGGATGCAGGCCAAGGCGCGTTCGCTGGGCGCCCTCGACACACGGGTGCTGTCACCGGACGGCTACGACACGCCCGGCCAGGTGTCGTCGGCGTACGACCTGGCGGTGTTCGGCCGGGCGGGGCTGCGCAACGCGGAGTTCGCGCGGTACTGCGGCACGGCCGAGGCGAAGTTCCCGGGCGGGGGCGGCTGGGAGTACCCGATCCACAACACCAACCGGCTGCTGACCGGGGCGGGCGGCGTGACCCCGTATCCAGGGCTGATCGGCATCAAGAACGGCTACACCAGCAAGGCGGGCAACACGCTCGTCGCCGCTGCCCGCCGGGGCGGTCGCACCCTCGTGGTGACGGTGCTCAACCCCCGGTCGGGCGGCGGCTTCGCGGTCTACGAGGAGGCCGCCGAGCTGCTCGACTGGGGGTTCGGCGCCGCCGGCCGGGTCGATCCGGTGGGCTCGCTCGACGGCCTGCGGGCCAAGCCGAGGCCGGGTCCGGCGACGGTTCCCGTGGCGGCGGTGGGGTCCGAGGGCGAGGCCGGCTGGGCGGAGGCCTGCGCTGTCGCGGGCGCCGCCGGGGTCGGGGCCGGTGCCGTGTCGCTCGTGACGCGCGGCAAGGTCGAGCGGCCGGAGCCCGGCTGACCGACCGGCAGCCACAGCAGCAGGCCCAGTGTGATCCAGGCGTAGGTGTTGCTGCCGAGGAAGCCGTCGGCACCGGAGGCGTCGTCGAACCACAGCCACACCACGCTGGTGCACAGCACCGCGTACAGGGCGGCGGCGACGCGGCGATGTCCGTCGCGGACCAGGACGGCGAAGGACGGCAGCAGCCACACCAGATGGTGGACCCACGTGATCGGGCTGACCAGGCAGGCGGTCAGCCCGGTCAGGGCGAACGCCGCCGTCCAGTCCCCCGCCGCGGCCGCCCGTCGCGTGCGCGCCGCCCAGACGCCGAGGACCAGCAGCACCACGACCGCCCACACCGCGCGGCTCGACACGTCGAGGCGAGCGAGGATGCCTTGCAGCGACTGGTTGGAGACGTAGTCGAGGCGGCCCACCCGGGTGGTGTCCCACATCGCGTGCGTCCAGTAGAAGCGGGACGCGTCGGGCGCGACCCAGGTTGCCAGCGCCGTCGCCGCGGCGGCCACGGCCGTCGCCACCGCGGCGGCGCGCCAGCGCCGGGCCACCAGGAGCAGGCCGATGAACGCGGCCGGCGTCAGTTTGATCGCGGCCGCGAGGCCGATGCCCACACCCGCCCAGCGCTCCCGGCCGGTCGCCAGCAACCAGCAGTCCAGCAGCACCAGGGCCAGCAGCAGGATGTTCACCTGGCCGAAGCTGAAGGTGTCCCGCAGCGGTTCGAACAGGGCCAGCCCGCACAGGGCGAGCGCACCGCCGTACCAGCCGTGCCGCCGCCAGGCCCGCCCGGCCAGCACGCGCAGCGCGAAGGCCAGCGCCGCCAGGTTGAGCAGCAGCGCGAGCGCGATGGCGACGTGCAGGTCCACCAGCGCCATGGGCAGCATGACGACGGCGGCGAACGGCGGGTAGGTGAAGCCGTACGTCGTGCCCGGCACCCGGTAGTCGTAGATACGGCCGCCGTGGTGGATCCAGCTGTCGACGGTGCCGTAGTAGACGCGCAGGTCGAACCAGTCCCGCAGCAGCGGCACGGTGGCGGTGAAGACGGTCACGGCGGCGGCGAGGACGAGCACCAGCGCCAGCCGGCCGCGGTCGGTGTGCGGCGGCCTCATGCGGTGCGCTCCAACACCGGGGCCTGCGCCGCGAGGTGCGCCTGCCACAGGACGACGACGGCGAGCACGCCGCCGGAGACCGCCAGCACCAGCTGGCCGGCGTCGGCGGAGCCACCGCTGGGCAGCACGGCGAGCGCGAGCACTCCGGTCAGGGCCGCCACCCGGTGCCGTACCGAGGTGCTGGGCGCCGCGGCGGCGATGAGGAACAGGCCCCACAGCGCGTACCAGGGTCGGATCGCCGGTCCGAAGGCGGCCACCGCGGCCAGGCTCAGGCCGAGCGCGTACACGGGGCGGGGACGCCAGCGCCACCATATGAGGGCCACAAGGACCGCCGTGAGCACCAGTCCGAGGGTGTGCCACACCGGGACGGCCAGCGGCGCCAGATCGCTGCCGGCCCGCTCCAGCAGCGAGGCGGTGGCACGGCCGAGCAGGCTGGTGAGCGCCCAGTTCTGCGGGGAGACCGGTGTGTCCAGGGCTCCGATCCAGCCGTATCCGGTGCCCGTCACGGCGGTGACGGCGACCGTGGTGGCGGCGGAGGCCGCGGCCGTGGTCAGAACCGCCTTCGCCGGGTGGTGGCCGGCCCGCATCCGGAGCAGTACGACGGCGACGAGGCCCAGTGCGGCGGGCGCCTTGACCAGCGCGGCCAGCGTGACGAGTACGGCCCCCAGGACGGGCCACCGGCCGAGCGCGGCGACCAGTCCGGCGCCGAGCAGGCCGAGCATGATGGCGTCGTTGTGGGCGCCGGCGACCAGGTGCAGCAGCACGAGCGGGTTCAGGGCGCCCAGCCACAGCGCGGCGGACGGGTCGGCTCCGCTGTGCCGGGCCAGTCGGGGCAGCGCGGCCGCCATCAGGGCCACTCCGAGGAGCGCTATCAGCCGCATGCCGAGGAGTCCGGCGGGCAGTTCGCCGCGGGTCGCGCCGGACAGCGCGGAGGCGACGCCGAGGAACACCGGGCCGTAGGGGGCGGCCGTGTGCCGCCACAGCGGGGCGACCTCGTCCGCGAGCGGACCGCCGAGGTGGGAGGGGCCGTACGCGTAGACGTCGATGTGGGCGTCGACCATGGCGCCCTGGGCCAGGTAGCTGTACACGTCCCGGCTGAACAGCGGCGGCGCGATCAGCAGCGGGGTGGCCCAGACGGCCAGCACCAGCAGCAGGGCGCGCGGGGTCGGCGGGTCGGCGCTGCGCACCAGGCGGCCGAGCAGCAGCCACGCCGCGATCAGCACAACGACGCCGAAGTAGACGCCGACCAGGCCGAGGGCGGCGTGCACCGAGCTCGGGGCCAGGAGCTCCCGGACCGGCAGCGCACCGGCCGTCTCACCGCCGAGGGCGAGAACGGCGGTGCCGGCCAGACCGAGTATCTGGCAGCGGCGGAGATCGACGGGGAAAGCCATGGCCAACACTCACTCAGCGTGGCAACGCCGAGTGGCCAATAGTTGACGGGGTTCCCTCTGAGGGGAGGCCGTGGTGTGTCCGGCGCGTGATCGTCTGCGGGTCCGGTGGGGGCTTGTCGCGCAGTTCCCCGCGCCCCTTAAGGGCGCCTCAGTACCCCCTCTAGAACACTGACAGGCCCGTCAGTGTCGTGAATCTGTCCAGGGCCGCCACTCCTGTCACCGAGTTGCCACGCTCGTCCAGGCCCGGACTCCACACACAGAGCGTGCAACGCCCCGGTACCACCGCGATGATGCCGCCGCCCACGCCGCTCTTGCCCGGGAGTCCCACCCGATACGCGAAGTCGCCTGCCGCGTCATACGTCCCGCAGGTCAGCATGACCGCGTTGATCTGTTTGGCCTCGCTGCGGGTGAGCAGGCGGGTGCCGTCGGCGCGGACGCCGTGGCGGGCGAGGAAAGAGGTCGCCAGGGCCAGGTCGGCGCAGGATGCCTTGATGGAGCACTGGCGGAAGTACTGGTCGAGCAGGGCCGGCACGGGGTTGTCGATGTTGCCGTAGGACGCCATGAAATGGGCGAGTGCGGCGTTGCGGTCGCCGTGCGCCGTCTCGGAGGCGGCGACGTCCTTGTCGAAGTCCAGCGTCGGGTTGCCGCTCTCGGCGCGCAGGAAGGAGAGGAGTTCGCCGGCCGCGTCTCCGGTACGGGTCTGAAGGCGGTCGGTGACGACGAGCGCGCCCGCGTTGATGAACGGGTTGCGTGGGATGCCGCTCTCGTACTCGAGCTGGATCAGGGAGTTGAAGGGGTTGCCGGACGGCTCGCGGCCCACGTGCTCCCAGAGTTCGTCACCCTCGCGGGCCAGGCCGAGCGCGAGGGTGAAGACCTTGGTGATGGACTGCGTGGAGAACGGCTCGCGCCAGTCCCCCACGCCGTACACCGTGCCGTCGAGTTCCGCGACGGCCATGCCGAAGGCCCGTGGGTCGCAGGCCGCGAGCGCGGGGATGTAGTCGGCGGGCCGGCCGCGGCCGGGGGTCCGCTCGATCTCCTCCGCGATGCGCTCCAGGATCGGCTGGAAGGTCAGGGACGACGTCGACGCTGCCATGATCACCATTGTGCCTCCCCGTCGGTCCCGGTGCGCATCGGCGGATTCGGGTCACGGGTCAGGCCAGGGCCTGGCCGCTGCCCGCGACGACCTCCGGGCGCAGCAGGTCGGCGAGGGTCTCGGCGGGCAACAGGCCCTTCTCCAGGACGAGTTCGGCGACCCCCCGGCCGCTGGCGAGGGCCTCCTTGGCGATGTCGGTGGCGGCCGTGTACCCGATGTGCGGGTTCAGGGCGGTGACCAGGCCAATGGAGTTCTCCACCGTCCTGCGCAGCGCCTCGGTGTTGGCGGTGATGCCGGCCACGCACCGCTCGGCGAGGGTCACGCAGGCGTTGCGCAGATGCGTGATGCTCTCCGACAGCGAGTGCAGGATGATCGGCTCGAAGGCGTTGAGCTGGAGCTGGCCGGCCTCGGCGGCCATGGTGATGGCGACGTCGTTGCCGATCACCTCGAAGGCGACCTGGTTGACGACCTCGGGGATCACCGGATTGACCTTGCCGGGCATGATCGACGAACCGGCCTGCACCGGCGGCAGGTTGATCTCGTTGAGGCCGGCCCGGGGACCGGAGGAGAGCAGGCGCAGGTCGTTGCAGCTCTTGGACAGCTTGACGGCGATGCGCTTGAGGACGCCCGACATCTGGACGAAGGCGCCGCAGTCCTGGGTGGCCTCGACCAGGTTGGCGGCGGTGACCAGCGGCAGCCCGGTGATCTCGGCGAGGTGGCGGCGCGCGGACTCGGCGTATCCGGCGTGGGCGTTGAGGCCGGTGCCGATGGCCGTGGCGCCCAGGTTGATCTCATGGATCAACTCGACGGCCTCGGCAAGACGGGACCGGTCCTCGTCAATCATGACGGCATACGCGGAGAACTCCTGCCCGAGCGTCATCGGCACCGCGTCCTGCAACTGTGTACGGCCCATCTTGAGCACGTCGCGGAACTCGACGGCCTTGCGGGCGAAGGCGTCCTGCAGTACGGACATCGCCTTGAGCAACCCGCGCACCGCGAACACCGTCGCGATCTTGACGGCGGTCGGGTAGACGTCGTTGGTCGACTGACCGAGGTTGACGTCCTCGTTCGGGTGCAGGTACTCGTACTGCCCCTTCTCATGGCCGAGCAGCTCCAACGCCCGGTTCGCCACGACCTCGTTGGCGTTCATGTTCGTCGAGGTGCCGGCACCGCCCTGGATGACGTCGACGACGAACTCCTCGTGCAGCTTGCCGGAGCGGATCTCCCGGCAGGCGGCGACGATCGCGGCGGCCTTCTCCGGCTCCAGCAGCCCGAGCTCCTCGTTGGCGAGGGCAGCGGCCTCCTTGACGGCGGCGAGGGCGTCGATCAGGTGCGGGTAGGCGGAGATGGGAGTGCCGGTGATGGCGAAGTTCTCGGTGGCGCGCAGGGTGTGGACACCCCAGTAGGCGTCGGCGGGGACATCGCGGTCGCCGAGCAGGTCGTGTTCGCTGCGGATGACGGCGTTCATGAGGAAACGGTTCTTCTTTCTACGAGGGTGAGGGTGAGCGCCCCTTCAGGGGCGCGGGGAACTGCGCGACCAGCCAAATCCGGCCCGCAGCCGCCGTACAGGAAATCCGGCACATCCTTAGGCGCAGGCCGAAACAACCACCGGCTCCAGCGAACGAACGGGCCGCACACACCCGACCTCCCGCCCGCCACCCAGAAGCGCCTCACCCTGGAACTCGGCGAGCAGCCCCGGATCGACCCCGGCCCACGCAAGCGCCGCCGCAGCGACAGGCACCCGCGCCCGATTCGCCCCGTCGGCGATCTTCACGGCAACGGCCCGCCCGTCCGGCAGCGCGGCGACCTGAACGCCCTCGAAGCCGTCCTTCACCAACAGCCCCGGCACGGCCCGCATCAACGCGGCCACATCCCGCCCGGACCCGGAGGCCATCTCCGCATGCTCACGCATCGCATCGGCGACACGCGCCTCCGGCGTCCCCGGCGCGGCGGTGGTGATACGGGCCGCCGCGCGCGCGAGGCCATGCAGCGACACGGAGAACAGCGGCGCACCGCACCCGTCGACGGTCACCCGAGCGATCCGCTGACCGGTGAGGTCCTCCACGATCTCGGCGATCGCCTGCTGAAGGGGGTGCCCAGGCTCGAGGTAGTCCTCAAGAGACCAGCCATTGAGCCGGCAGGCGTACAGCATCGCCGCGTGCTTGCCGGAGCAGTTCTGGGCGAGCCGGGAGGGCATGCGGCCCTCCCGCACCCAGGCGTCGCGCACGACCGGGTCGAACGGCATGTCCGGGACGTTGCGCAGGTGGTCCTCGGTGAGCCCGGCGAGCTCCAGGATCCGCCGCGTCCCGGCGAGGTGGCGTTCCTCGCCGGAGTGGCTGGCAGCCGCGAGGGACAGCAGATCACCGTCCAGCGGGAGCCCGACGCGCGCCATGGCGACGGCCTGGACGGGCTTGAGCGCCGAGCGCGGGTAGAAGGAGGCCTCGATGTCGCCGAGCTGGAACCGGACGTCGCCGTCGTCGCCGAGGACGACGACGGAGCCGTAGTGGATGCCTTCGATCATTCCGCCGCGTACGAGGTGGGCGACGGGGGCGTGGAGGGGCTCGCGGACAAGGGGTGCGTCCGCTGTGGAACTGCTGTACATCACTGCCTGGTTGTCGTGGGTCGATGAGGGGTCGTCGACCGGCGCGCGGGTCACGCGTCGGCCTTGCTTGCGGTGCGCCCGACTCGGCCGCGGATGCCGTACCAGCCCGCGACGAGCGCTGCGACGATCAGCGGCAGGCACAGCACGGTGGTGCGGCCGGCGCCTCCGTCGGCGTACATGAGGACCAGGACGGTGGCGAGGAAGGCCAGCGTCACGAGTTCGGTCCAGGGGGAGCCCGGCAGCCGGTAGCCGGGGCGGGTGAGTTCGCCCTTCTCGGTCTTCTGCCAGAAGAGCAGGTGACAGACCATGATCATGCCCCAGGTGGCGAGGATGCCGATCGCCGCGAAGTTCAGCACGATCTCGAACGCCTCGGCGGGGACGACGAAGTTGAGCCCGACGCCCAGGACACAGATACCGCTGGTCAGCAGGATGCCGCCGTACGGCACCTGGCTGCGGCTCATCACCGAGGTGAACTTCGGGGCGGAACCGGACATCGCCATGGAGCGCAGGATGCGGCCGGTGGAGTACAGGCCGGAGTTGAGCGAGGACATCGCCGCGGTGAGGACGACCAGGTTCATGACGCCGCCGGCCTCCGCGACGCCGATGTTGGACAGGACGGTGACGAAGGGGCTCTCGCCCGCCTTGTACGAGGACCAGGGCAGCAGCATCGACAGCAGCACGACCGAGCCGACGTAGAACAGGCCGACGCGCCACATGATCGAGTTGATCGCCTTCGGCATGATCTTCTCGGGGTTCTCGGTCTCACCGGCGGCGACGCCGACCAGTTCGACGGAGGCGTAGGCGAAGACGACGCCCTGGATGATCAGCAGCATCGGGAGCAGGCCGCTGGGGAAGAGGCCGCCGTTGTCGCTGATCAGGGACGGGCCGGGGGTGTGTCCGTCCACGGGCTGCTGGGTGACCAGCAGGAAGATGCCGATCAGCATGAAGACGACGAGCGCGCCGACCTTGACGATCGCGAACCAGAACTCCAGTTCGCCGAAGATCTTCACCGAGATCAGGTTCACGGTCAGGACGACCGCGAGGGCTATGAGTGCGATCACCCACTGCGGGATGTCGGAGAACATGCCCCAGTAGTGGGTGTAGGTGGCCACCGCGGTGATGTCGGCGATGCCGGTGGTGGCCCAGTTCAGGAAGTACATCCAGCCCGCCGTGTACGCGCCCTTCTCCCCCATGAACTCCCGGGCGTACGACACGAAGGCGCCGGAGGAGGGCCGGTACAGGACGAGTTCGCCGAGGGCGCGGACGACCAGGAAGGCGAAGAGTCCGCAGACCGCGTAGGCGATGAACAGGGACGGTCCCGCGTCGGCGAGCCGGCCGCCGGCGCCGAGGAACAGGCCGGTGCCGATGGCTCCGCCGATGGCGATCATGTTGACGTGCCGGGCCTTCAGCGACTTGCTGTAGCCGTGGTCTCCGACGTCTATGTGACCGGACGAGGGGCGCGTCTCTTCTTTGAGGTGCTGCTCGCTCAAGCCTCGGGTCCGCCTTCCGGGGTGTCCGTGCGCGGCGGGCGCACGATGTCGGTGAGGGTCGTCTCGACGCGGTCGAGGTGGTGCGCCATGGCGTCCGTCGCGTCGAGTTCGGAACCGTCGATCAGCGCCTCCACGATCGCCCGGTGCTCCCGGTTGGACTGCTCGCGGCGGCCGCCCAACTCGTTGAGGAAGGCCGACTGACGCGCCAGTGCGTCGCGGATCTCCTCGATGACCCGGCGGAAGACCGGGTTCTGGGCGGCCTCGGCCACGGCCAGGTGGAACAGGGTGTCCATCGCGACCCACGCGGTGGTGTCCGTCTCCCGCTCCATGCGGTCGAGCAGATGGGCCAGGTGGTCGAGGTTCTCCGGGGTGCGGCGCACCGCCGCGTATCCGGCGACCGGGATCTCGACGTGCCGGCGCACCTCCAGCAGGTCGCTCGCCGAGTAGTCACCGAAGGTGGGGTCCTCGACGGCGCTGGCGACCACGAAGGTGCCCTTGCCGGTCTTGGAGACGGTCAGGCCCATGGTCTGCAGGGCCCGCAGGGCCTCGCGCAGCACGGGGCGGCTGATCTCCAGGGTGCGGCACAGCTCCGCCTCGGAGGGGAGCTTGTCGCCGACGGCGTACTCGCCGCGCTCGATGGCGTCGCGCAGATACGCCAGCACCGCTTCCATGGCGCTGACACGTCGCGGCGGCTGTCCGGCTGTCCGGCTGTCTGACAGGTTCACGGTACAGATACTCCGGGTGAGCCGTGGGTGGTGTCAAGGGAGGCGAAGGGAGAGATTCACCGGGCGTGACGCTCGAAGGCCGGCGGCACGCCCGGGACGATGCTCAGCTGTTGACCACTCCGGCGCCCAGCAGCCCGAACAGCAGCACACCGACGACGATCCGGTAGATCACGAAGGCGTTGAAGGAGTGCTTGGCGACGAACTTCAGCAGCCAGGCGATGGAGGCGTAGGCGACGACGAAGGAGACGGCGGTGCCGACGGCCAGGGGCAGGGCGCCCGTGCCGGTGCCGAGGGCGTCCTTCAGTTCGTAGACGCCGGCGCCGGTCAGGGCCGGGATGCCGAGGAAGAACGACAGCCGGGTGGCGGCGACGCGGTCCAGGTCGAGCATCAGCGCCGTGGACATGGTGGCGCCGGAGCGGGAGAAGCCCGGGAAGAGCAGGGCGAGGATCTGGGAGCCGCCGACGAGCATCGCGTCCTTGAAGGAGGTGTCGTCCTCCCCTCGCTTGTGCCGTCCCATCCGGTCCGCCGCCCACATCACCCCGCTGCCGACGATCAGCGAGCCCGCGACCACCCAGAGGGAGGCGAGCGGCCCCTCGATGAGCGGTTTGGCGGCCAGGCCCACGGCGACGATCGGGATCGTCGCGCAGATCACCCACCAGGCGAACTTGTAGTCGTGGTGGTACCGCTCCTCCTTGTCCCGCAGCCCGCGCAGCCACGCGGAGACGATCCGCACGATGTCCTTGAAGAAGTACACGAGTACGGCGGCGATCGCGCCGACCTGGATGACGGCCGAGAACCCCACGACCGCGTCGTCGTCGACGGGGATGCCCATCAGTCCTTCGGCGATCTTCAGATGGCCGGTGGAGGAGACGGGCAGGAACTCGGTCACACCCTCGACGGCTCCGAGGACGACGGCCTGACCGACGCTGATGGCGCTCATGGGATCCAGTTCCGGGGGTTGGCGGGACAGCGGGTGCGCACTGTCCTACCAGGTGCGGGTGTGGTCCCTGGGCCATCGACGCCGCCGTGGCGTCTTACGCCCACACCGCCTGGGCGACCGACACGCCCAGGAAGGCCGCGCCGAGGCCCACGGTCACGCTGACCACGACGTTGGCGACGGCGTAGCGCCCGGCTCCCGTCTCGGTCAGCCTCAGGGTCTCGTACGAGAAGGTCGAGTACGTGCTCAGGGCGCCGCACAGGCCGGTGCCGAGCAGCAGCTGGGCGTGGGTGCTCGCGGCGCCGGCCGCGACCGCGCCGGTGAGCAGGCCGAGGATCAGACAGCCGCAGACGTTGACGACGAAGGTGCCCCAGGGGAACACCGAGTCGTGCCGGGACTGCACCGCGCGGTCGGTGAGATAGCGCAGGGGCGCGCCGACGACGGCACCCGCGATCACCAGGAGCCAGTTCACGACGACTTCTTACCTCTCCGGTCCGGGTCGCGCGGAGTGTCGTCGCGGCCGATGTACCGGATGACCTCGCAGTCGTCGAGGATGACGAGTCCTTCGGTGACGAGTTCGTCGAGCTGCGGCAGGAAGGCCCGTACGCGTTCCTCGGTGTCGACGATCACGATCGCGACCGGCAGGTCCTCGCTCAGGGACAGCAGCCGTGTGGTGTGGATCAGGGAGGAGGCGCCGAAGCCCTCGATGCCGCGGAAGACGCTGGCGCCCGCGAGGCCTGCCGTGTGGGCGCGGTGCACGATCTCCGAATAGAGGGGCTTGTGGTGCCGGGTGTCGTGCTCGCCGACGAACACGGTCAGTCGCAGGGCCCTGCCGGTCAGCCTGGTCATGGCTGCCTCCACTTCAGGACGCGGCGGGTGGCCGCCGCCGCGAGCCAGACGGCCGTGAGTGCCGCGATCACGGTCGCGGCGAGGTAGGCCAGCCCCGTGCGCGGGTGGCCGCCGTCCACCAGCTTCTGGATGTCGACGGCGTATGTCGAGAAGGTGGTGAAGCCGCCGAGGACTCCGGTGCCGAAGAACGGGCGGACCAGGCGGTGGGCGGCCCACACGTCGGTGATGACCACCATGAAGACGCCGATCACGGCGCACCCGACGACGTTGGTCCACAGGGTCGCCCAGGGGAAGCCGCCCGGCTGGGCCGGCCACCACAGGGAGAGCGCGTAGCGGGCCGTGGCGCCGGCGGCGCCGCCGACCGCGACCACCGCGACGATCGGCGCCTGGCTCCGCCAGGCCGGCTGGCGCGGGGGGCGGGCGGGGGCGCGGAGGCTCTCGGTGTCCGGGGCTGTCATGGTCGTACGTCTCCTACTCGCCTGGGCCCGGGCATACGGGCCTCGCGACTGCAAGTAGGGACCGTTGGCGGCACCACTGCCGCGGTTCGGGTACGGCGGGCCCCACCGCCGCGCCGCGAGGGTGATCGCGGCCGGTCAACAGGGTAACCCTCGCGTCGGCCGGGCGTCCCGCCTGCCCCGCTGCGGATGCCCGGGGTGCGGCGCGCGGCTACTGTCGAAGAGCCCGCTGAGCAGCCGAGGCTTCGTCCGCCGGAAGGAGCGTGGTCGGCTTGGCCCGCAACCGCCGTCTGATCCTGAGTTCGCCGTCCGAGGTCTGGGCCCTGCTGTCCGACGGCCATCGCTACGGGGAGTGGGTCACGGGAACCCAGCAGGTCCTCGCCGTGGACCCGGAATGGCCGGATGTGGGCGCCCGGCTGCGGGTCCGGGTCGGTGTCGGGCCCCTGACCCTCGACGACGGCGTCGTCGTCCGCATCTGCGAACCGCGGCGGCGCCTGGAGCTGGAGGCGCAGGCGGATCCCTTCGGGGCGGCCCGCATCGCCATGAGGCTGATCCCCTGGGGCGAGCACACCCTCTTCGTCATCGACTGGCATCCGCTGCGCGGGCCCGGCACCCGGATGCACGGGCTGCCGGTCGACTACGTCGTCGCGATCCGCAACGGCATGATGCTGACGAAGCTGGCCCGGATCGCGGTGCGCGAGCACCGCGAGTTCAGCCCGGAGTCGATACCCCGCGCGGGCTAGTGCCGAATGTGGCGGCGGATCATGCTGCCCTGCGGAACGAGTACGCTGCCGACGAACGTCTGCGCGCGGTCGTCACCCGCGCGAACGTGGCCTGAGCCGGCTCAGCACCCGGTGGTTCATGGCAGGCTCCCGGGACAGGCCTTGCCCCGAGGGGGCTGATCACCTAGAGGTTGTCCCGTATGAGGCGTGAGTTATCCGGTGAGGGCCAGGCTGTGGAGCCGGGCGATGCCCAGCATGGCCTGATGAACACCGTTGCCCTTGAGCCGGCAGTCCCGCAGGATCTTCCAGTTCTTCAACCGCGCCAGGGCGTGTTCCACCCGGGCTCGCGCCCTGCGGTGGACGGCATTCTCCGCTTCCTGGTGTGGGCTGAGGCGTGTCTGACCTCGTCGTTTGCGGTGCGGGATGAGCAGGCCGGTGCCTTGGTACCCGCCGTCGGCGATGGTCGGTGCGCCGCGGCAGGCCCGGTCGACGCCGGACTCGGTGAATGCCCGGCAGTCGTTGCGGCTGCCGGGCAGCGGAAGGCCGATCGCCACGACCAGACGGCTGTTGGCGTCGATAACGACCTGCAGGTTCGTCGAGTAGCGGTAGTTCTTGCTGGAGGCGGCGATGCTGCGGTCGCGGGTGGGCACGAGGGTGCCGTCGACGATGTAGACGGTGTCTTTGCGCGGCCGACGGGCCGGCGAGATGGCCAGCAGGGGCGCCAGGTGATCGAGGATGCGGTCGGCCGCAGACTTCGAGACCCCGAACAGCGGCGCCACTTGCCGCAATGTGAGGTTCGTGCGCCAGTACGTCGCCACCAGCAACACGCGGTTCTCCAGCGGCAGCCGCCAGGGACGGCCGCGCTGAACATCACCACCGCGACGCCGCACCAGAGCCACCAGCCTGGTGAACTGCGACTCGGTCAGTCCGGAGAACGGCTCAATCCACTTCGGATCATCCGCTGAGATCACCCCACCCATGCTCAGCCAACGCACCAACTGCCCCACCAGTTACGGGACAACCTCTAAAGCGTGTTGCAGAACGCTGTGATCAGGGCATTTCCCTTGCATGGGTGGGGTGTTGAGGGCTGAGCCGGTCTGGGTGGAGACGTTCACCGGTCTGCGGGCTGAGCAGTTCGGGCGGCTGCTAAGGGCGGTTCGGGAACGTGGTGGTGAGGGGTGCGGGTGGGGTCGTCCGTGGCGGCTTCCGCTGGCCGAGCGGGTGCTGCTGGTGGCTGTCTACTACCGCACGAACCTCACGATGCGGCAGCTCGCCCCGCTGTTCGGCATCTCCCCGGCGACCGTGTGCCGGGTGATCCAGCGGCTGGGGCCGCTGCTCGCGCTCGAGCCGGTACGTGCCCCGCAGGAGGCAGTCGAGCGGTTGTGGATCGTGGACGGCACCCTCATCCCGGTCCGTGACCGAGGTGTGGGTGCCTCCTCGCGTAACTACCGTTTCTCAGCAAACGTGCAGGTCATCGTGGACGCAGACACCCGGCTCGTGGTGGCCGCGGCCCGTCCGCTGCCGGGCACCACCGCGGACGCGCACGCCTGGCGGCGCTCCGGACTGGCCGAGCACTGCGAAGGCGTGACGGTGCTCGGCGACGGCGCTTATCTCAACACCGGCCTGATCGTCCCGCACCGCAAACGCCCCGGACGGCCGCTACTCAAGGGCGAAGAGGAGGACAACGCGGAGCACCGCAAGGTCCGCGCCCGTGTGGAGCATGTGATCGGACGGATGAAGAATTACAAGATCCTGCGTGACTGCCGGCAGCGCGGCGACGGCCTCCATCACGCCGTTCAGGCCGTCGCCCGCATGCACAACCTCGCCCTCACCGCGTGACCAGACGCGACAAACGCCCAGTTCAGCCTGCCTGATCACAGCGTTCTGCAACACGCTTTAGGCGGACACATATGTGAGTGCCGGATACACCTCCGGGTCGCCCTCGACACCGGCCTCACGGAGGATGGGAACGAGGATCTCGGCGAAGCGGTTGAGGGCCTCCTCGGACTCCCAGACGTCGACGACGCGGAAGGTTCTCTCGCCCTGTCCCGAGATGTGTGCGAGCACTGCTCCTGTGTGAACTCGGGGGAGATGAGAACGATCGGCATTCGGGTCCTTCCAGATCGCGGAGACGCGGCATGGGGCTGCCACGTCTGGGCCGGAATCAGGCGATGGCGACGTCCGCCTGTTCACAGCGATCCTGGGCCGCCTCGCATCATCGCGCATGACTTGCTGCTCCGCACGAGACGGAGTCACGCCCTGGGGAGGGTGCCGTACTGCGGCTACCAGCCCTTCTCGAACATCCGCGCCACCTCGGCGATCCGCATCTCGTCCCGCCGATAGTGCACGCACGGCCCGATCCGCTTGGTGCGCAGCAGGCCGATGTTCACGAGGAGAGCGAGGTGGGTCTCGGCGGCCTCGAGCGACAGGCCGAGCTTCCCGGCGACGGCGTCCGCGGTGACACCGTCCTCGACCGGGTCGGCGTGTCCCTGGTCCGGGAAGTGCGCGACCGGGTCCTTGAGCCATTCCAGAATGTCCAGCCGCCGCCGGCCGGCGGGAGTCCTCAGCATCTCGTCCCCCTCCGTCGGGCCGTGTCGTGGGGCGTTCCCCCACTGTCCCGCAGCCGGGACCGTCGTGTCCGGGACTCTTCGCGGCTTGGCCAGTACCGAACGGCCGTACGACACAAGGCGATTGTCACGATGGACGCGGGGCCCGGCCGCAGGAGCACGGCCGGGCCCTTTGGTCACGCGGTCACGCGGTCACGCGGTCACGCAGCCTCAACGGCGTGGCCTCACCGGTGGCTGAACCACGCCATCGACGAGAGCGCCTTGTCGTCGTAGCCGAACAGGGCCTGGTTCTCCCAGCCGTTGCCGGAGGAGGGGTCGGTCGGGTCCCAGCCGTTGCCCGTGACGGCGGTCCAGGTCGCCTCCCAGTAGAAGACGCCGAGGCCACGGCCGTTCGGGACGGCCTCCACGATGCTCGTGACGTCGTTCATCCACCGGCGCTGCCCGGCCGTGTTCGCCGGGTAGCCGGCGACCAGTTCACCGGTGGTGTTGATGATCTCCTCGTGCGCGTCCTCGCTGTCCAGACGGAACGGGTACGCCGTCTCGGCGACGAAGACCGGCTTGCCGTAGCGGGCGGCCGCGTCGTCCAGGGTCGTCTGGAAGTCGTGGAGCGAGCCGTGCCAGTAGCCGTAGAACGACAGGCCGATCGCGTCGAACTTCACGCCGTTCGCGACCGCGCTGTCGAACCACCAGCGGGTGCCGGACAGGTCGCCGCCCTTGGCGAGGTGCAGGGCGACCGTGGTGGACGGGTTGACCGCCTTGACCGCGTCGTAGCCGGAGTTGAGCAGACCGGCGAGCTGCGACCAGTTGCTCGTGGAGCCCTCGTTCCACAGCATGCCGCCGTTGATCTCATTGCCCACCTGGACCATGTCGGCCGTGGTGCCTTGAGCCTTCAACGCGTTCAACACGTCGTACGTGTGGTTGTACACATCGGTCTTGAGTTGACTGTACGAGTGACTGGACCAGGCGGCCGGCTTGGACTGCGCGCCCGGGTCGGCCCAGGTGTCCGAGTAGTGGAAGTCGACCAGCAGTTTCATGCCGGCCGCCTTGACGCGCTTGGCCATGGCGAGGACACGCGTCTTGTTGTTGTAGCCGTCGGCCGGGTTGACCCAGACTTTCAGGCGCGCGTAGTTCATGCCGGCGTTCCTCAGGATGGTGACCGCGTCGCCGGTGCTGCCGGAGGCGGTCCTGTAGACGCCGCCCTTGGCCTCGCTCTTGGCGAGGGAGGAGATGTCGGCGCCGTGGATCGAGGTGCCGGACGTGCCGGACGCGAAGGTCAGGTCGTCGACATTGATCCAGTTGCCCGCGTTCGCGTCACTGTTGATGCTGATCGTGCACTGGTTGCTGGTCACATTGACCGGCACGACGATACGGATCCAGCCGCTCGCCGAGACGGGGAGGTCGGTGCGCTGCTCGGCGCCGCCGCAGTTCTTCAGGGCTATGTACGCCGAGTTCTGGCCGCCGCCGGAGCGAACCCACGCGGTGAGCTTGTAGTTGCCGTTGGTCAGCCCCGACAGGTACTGGTACGTCTCCACCTTGTAAGCGGAGGACGCCCAGTGGCTCAGCCGGTGACTCCCGCTGCGGCCACCGGACTCCGAGAAGGAGGCGGCGGTCGAGCCGTATTCCGACCAGCCGGCCGGTGTGGCCGCGCCGGCGCCGTCGGACTCGAAGCCGCCGTTGGTGAGCGTGTCGGCCGCCGAGGCGGTCTGCGCCGGCAGGGCGGTGAGAGCGAGCCCCGCGGTGAGCGGCGGCAGCAGGGCTTTGAGGGTGCGTCTGGGATGGAACATCGTCGTCCGTCGTCCCTTCGACGTGGGGATGGGGGGCGGCCCCTCCGCCCGCGGCTCGCGGCACGCGCGGGCGGAGGGGAGTCGGCTCAGCCGTCGAGTCGCACGACCCGGACGGCTCCGGCGGGGACCTCGAGGCGGCCCGCGGCGCGTTCACCGGTCAACAGCTCGGTGCCGGGCGCCTCCAGCGGCACCTTGGCGTCGGAGTCGGTGTGGTTGATCGCGAACAGGAAGCTGCCCGACTCACCGGCGCGGCGCACCACCTCGACATCGCGGGGAAGGTCGGCACGCGGTGCGACCTGGGCGTCCTCGATCGCCCAGCCGAGCAGCGCGTCGAGGCCCTCGACGCCCAGGCGGGTGGAGACGTACCAGGCGGTGCCCTCGCCGAGGCGGTGCCGGGTGACGGCCGGGTGGCCGGCGGTCAGTCCGTCGGCGTAGGTCCAGACGGTCTCGGCACCGCGCGGGACGACGAACTCCGTCCACACGTCGCCGCTCAGCTCGGAGCCGTCGGGGCCGGTGATGCGCACCAGCTGGTCCTGGAGCAGCGGGGAGAACTCCTCGATCGTCAGGCCGAGGACGTCTCGCAGCGGCCCGGGGTAGGCGCCCTCGTGCACGGCGTCGTGCTCGTCGACGATGCCGGAGAAGTACGACACGACGAGGGTGCCGCCGTTCTCGACGTACCGGCGCAGATTACGGCCGGCCGCCTCCGTCATCAGGTACAGGGCCGGCACGACGACAAGGGGATGGGCCGACAAGTCGGCTTCCGGGTGGGCGAAGTCGACCGTGAGGTGGCGGTCGTAGAGCACCTCGTAGAAGGCGTCGGCGCGCTCGCGCGGGTCGTGGTCCTCGCTGGGGCGCCAGTCGAGGTTCTGCGCCCACCAGGAGTTCCAGTCCCACAGCATCGCCACGTCGGCCCGGGTGCGGGTGCCGCGCAGAGGGCTCAACGAGTCGAGGGCGGCGCCGAGTTCGACCACCTCGCGCCATACACGCGTGTCCGTGCCGCCGTGCGGGACCATCGCCGAGTGGAACTTCTCGGCGCCGCGCCGGGACTGGCGCCACTGGAAGAACATGGCGCCCTCGGAGCCGCGCGCGACATGGCCGAGGGAGTTGCGGGCCATCTGGCCGGGGGCCTTGGCGGGGTTGCGGGGCTGCCAGTTGACGCCCGAGGTGGAGTGCTCCAGGAGGATCCAGGGCGCTCCCCCGGCCACCGAGCGGGTGAGGTCGGCGGCCATGGCGAGGTTGACGTGGGTGCGGCGGCCGTCGGTGATCAGGTAGTGGTCGTTGGTGACGATGTCGACCTCACGGCCCCAGGCCCAGTAGTCGACGGAGTCGCACTGGCTGAGGGCCGTCATGAAGTTGGTGGTGACCGGGACACCGGGCGAGAGGCGGTGCAGGATGTCCCGCTCCATACGGAAGTTCTCGCGCATCGTGGCGTCGGCGAACCGCTTGTAGTCCAGTGCCTGGGCCGGGTTGACCGACGTCGGGGTCGTGCGCGGCGGGTTGATCTCCTCCAAGTTCGCGTAACGCTGGCCCCAGAAGGCGGTGCCCCAGGCCTCGTTGACCGCGTCGACGGTCTCGTGAGTCGCCGCCAGCCAGCGGCGGAAGTGGGCGGCGCAGGAGTCGCAGTAGCAGGCCGAGACGGGGACGCCGTACTCGTTGTGCACGTGCCACATCGCGAGGGCCGGGTGGTCACCGTAGCGTTCGGCGAGCTTGGTGGTGATGGTGGCGGCCGCCGCCCGGTAGTCGGCGTTGCTGTGGCAGATCGCGGCGCGGGAGCCGAACTCGTGGCGCACGCCGTCCGCCGTGACGGGCAGGGCCTCGGGGTGGGCCCGGTAGAACCACACCGGCGGGCACACGGTGGGGGTGCCCAGGTCGACGCGGATGCCGTGCTCGTGCAGCAGGTCGAGGACGCGGTCGAGCCACCCGAAGTCGTACACCCCGGGTGAGGGTTCCAGCAGGGCCCAGGAGAAGATCCCGACACTCACCATCGTGACGCCGGCCTCGCGCATCAGCCGGACGTCCTCCCGCCAGACGTCTTCCGGCCACTGCTCGGGGTTGTAGTCCCCACCGAAGGCGAGCCCGGTCAGGCCCCTGGGGGTGGTCTCCGGCATGGATCTCTCCCGTTTGAGTCGATCATTTGGGAACGTGCACACACTCGATCGGCGGTGCGAGCCCAACATAACCGCACAGCAACAACCATTGACAAGTGTCCGGGATGTTTCTCTACTGTGAACGCTCACAGAAGCATGGCAGGTCTTCGCAACGGGCGGAGACCCCAGGTCAGGGGAGAGATCCATGCCCATCACGAAGCGCCGGCGGCCCTTTGTCAGAAGTGTTGCTGTGTCCGTCGCCGTCGCCCTCGGCGCCACCGCCCTCGCCGCGTGCGGCTCCGAGGACGACAGCGAGACCGAGTCCGGCCCCGTCTCGCTGACGTACTGGACCTGGACGCCCGGCATGGACAAGGTCGTCGACCTGTGGAACAAGGGCCAGGGCAAGAAGGACCGGATCACGGTCACGGTGAAGAAGCAGGCGTCCGGCGACACGCTGGTCACCAAGATCCTCACCGCGCACAAGGCCGGCAAGGCCCCGGACCTGGTGCAGGCCGAGTACCAGGCGCTGCCGACACTGGTCAGCAATGACGCGGTCGCGGACATAGCGAGCGAAGTCGGCGACGCCAAGGGCAAGTTCGCCGACGGCGTCTGGCAGCAGACCACGCTGGGCACGGACGCGGTGTACGCGGTCCCCCAGGACATCGGGCCGATGATGTTCTACTACCGCGAGGACCTGTTCGAGAAGTACGGCCTGTCGGTCCCGGCCACCTGGGAGGAGTTCGCCGAGACGGCCCGGGCGCTGAAGAAGAAGGCCCCGGACACGGACCTGACCACGTTCTCCGCCAATGACTCCGGCCTCTTCGCGGGCCTCGCCCAGCAGGCCGGCGCCAAGTGGTGGACGACCTCCGGCGAGAAGTGGAAGGTCGGCATCGACGACGCCGCCTCCCAGAAGGTCGCGGGGTTCTGGGGCGACCTCGTCAAGGAGGGCGCCATCGACAACCAGCCCATGTACACGCCGGCCTGGAACAAGGCGCTGAACACCGGCAAGCAGATCGCCTGGGTCAGCGCGGTGTGGGCCCCGGGCACGCTGACCACGGCCGCGCCCGACACCAAGGGCAAGTGGGCCATGGCCCCGCTCCCCCAGTGGTCCGAGTCGCAGAACGTCACCGGCAGCTGGGGCGGCTCCTCCACCGCCGTCACCACCGACTCGGGGCACAAGGCGGCCGCCGCGAAGTTCGCCGCCTGGCTGAACACCGACGACGCCGCCCTCCAGGCGCTGGCCAAGGAGAGCGGCATCTACCCGGCCGCCACGAACGCCCAGACCAGCGGCGCCTTCGCCACCCCGCCGGACTACTTCTCGAACCAGTCGGACTTCTACACCAAGGCCGCCGAGATCGCGAAGACCACCGCCCCGTCCGCCTGGGGCCCCAACGTGAACGTCGCCTACACGACCTTCAAGGACGCCTTCGGCAAGGCCGCCAAGGACAAGTCGGACTTCGCCGCCGCGCTGAAGACCATGCAGGACGACACGGTCGCCGACCTCGAGAAGCAGGGCTTCGAGGTCGCCGAGTGACCACCGCAAGCCGGAAGGCGTACGGGGTGAAGGGGGCCCCGTACGCCTTCCTCCTCCCCGCAGCCGTCCTCTTCCTCCTCTTCTTCGCCCTGCCCATCGGCTACGCGATCTGGCTCAGCTTCCGCAAGGTGAAGGTCTCCGGGCTCGGCCTCGGTTCCGGCGCTCGTAAGGAGGTCTGGGCCGGCCTGGAGAACTACACGGACGCCCTCACCGACAGTGAGCTGGTCAACGGCGCGCTGCGCGTCCTCGGCTACGGCTGCATCGTGGTGCCGGTGATGCTGGGCCTGGCCCTGCTGTTCGCGCTGATGCTGGACTCCGACAAGGTGCGCCTCGCGCCCTTCACCCGGCTCGCGATCTTCCTGCCGTACGCCATCCCGGGCGTGGTGGCCGCGCTGCTGTGGGGCTTTCTGTACCTGCCGGACGTCAGCCCGTTCTACTTCGTGCTGGAGAAGCTGGGCCTTCCGCAGCCGGACCTGCTGGACGGCGGTCCGCTGTATCTCGCCCTCTCCAACATCGCGGTGTGGGGCGGCACCGGCTTCAACATGATCGTCATCTACACCTCACTCCAGGCCATTCCGGCCGAGGTGTACGAGGCGGCGAAGCTGGACGGCGCCACCCCGCTGCAGATCGCGCTGCGGATCAAGATCCCGATGGTGGCGCCCTCGCTGGTGCTGACCTTCTTCTTCTCGATCATCGCCACGCTCCAGGTGTTCAACGAGCCGACCACCCTGAAGCCGCTCACCAACTCCGTGTCCACGACCTGGAGTCCGCTGATGAAGGTGTACCAGGACGCCTTCGGCAAGGGCGACATCCACGCGGCGGCCGCCCAGGCGACGATCATCGCCGTGGCCACGCTGCTGCTGTCCTTCGGATTCCTGCGGGTCGCCAACCGTCGTAACAAGCAGGAGGCAGCCCGATGAGCTCCCTCGCCGTCGGCAAGGCCGACACGGCCGCGGGTGTCACGCCCGGCGCCGCCCGGAGCCGACCGCCGCTGCGCCGCCGGATCGCGCTGGTGCCGACCGCCGCTCTGCTGCTCGGCGCGCTCTACTGCCTGCTGCCCGTGGCGTGGGTGGTGATCGCGGCGACGAAGTCCGGCAGCGAGCTGTTCGCCACGTTCACCTTCCTGCCGGGCACCGGCTTCGCGGACAACGTCTCGGACCTGAACGCCTACCGCGACGGCGTGTACTGGCAGTGGATGGGCAACTCCGCTCTGTACGCCGGTCTCGGCGCCCTGCTGTCGACGCTCGTCTCGGCGTTCAGCGGCTATGCGCTGGCCGTCTACCGCTTCCCGGGCCGCGAGGCGATCTTCAACACGCTGCTCGCGGGCGTGCTGATGCCGCCGGTCATCCTCGCCGTCCCGCAGTACCTGCTGCTGGCGAAGGCCGACCTGACGGACGCGTACCTGGGTGTGCTGCTGCCGCAGATCCTCTCGCCGTACGGCGTCTACCTCTCGCGGATCTACGCGAGCGCGGCCGTCCCCGCCGACGTCGTCGAGGCCGGGCGGATGGACGGGGCGGGCGAGTGGCGGATCTTCACCAGGGTGGCGCTGCCGATGATGGTGCCCGGCATGGTCACCGTGTTCCTGTTCCAGTTCGTGGCGATCTGGAACAACTTCCTGCTGCCGTACATCATGCTCAGCGACGACGAGAAGTTCCCGATCACGCTGGGTCTGTTCACGCTCCTCGAACAGGGTGCCAACACTCCGGCGCTGTACACGCTGGTGATCACCGGCGCGTTCCTCGCGGTCATCCCGCTGGTCGCGCTCTTCCTGGTCATCCAGCGGTTCTGGAGCCTGGATCTGCTCTCCGGGGCCGTAAAGTCATGACCATGAGCAACACGGGGGGCCGACGCAGGCCGCCGACGATCCACGACGTGGCGCGCGTGGCCGGAGTCTCACGGGGCACCGTCTCGCGCGTGCTCAACGGCGGGCACTACGTCAGCCCGGCCGCCCAGGAGGCGGTCAACGCGGCGATCCGCAAGACCGGTTACGTCGTCAACCGGCATGCCCGCTCGCTGATCACGGGGCGTTCGGACTCGGTCGGCTTCCTGCTGACCGAGCCGCAGGAGAGGTTCTTCGAGGACCCCAACTTCAACGTCCTGCTGAGCGGTTGCACGCAGGCGCTCGCCGCGCACGACATCCCGCTGCTGCTGATGCTGGCGGGCACGAAGGACGAACGGCGACGCATAACGCGGTACATCACCGCCGGTCATGTCGACGGGGTGCTGCTGGTCTCCAGCCACTCCGGTGACCGGGTCGCCGAGGAGCTGCGCGAGGCCGGTGTGCCCCTCGTGCAGTGCGGCAAGCCCATGGGGCCCGGCTCCAAGGTGAGCTATGTGGCGGCGGACGACCGCGACGGCGCCCGTGACATGGTGCGCCACCTGCTGTCGCTGGGCCGCCGCCGGATCGGCGTGGTCAGCGGCCCGCTGGACACGCCGGGCGGTGTCGACCGTCTCGCCGGGTACAAGGAGGTGCTCACGGAGGCGGGCGTCGAGATCGACGAGCGGCTCATCGTCTCCGGCGACTACAGCCGGGCCAGCGGCGAGGAGGGCGCCGAGCGGCTGCTGGCGCAGGCCCCGGACCTGGACGCCGTGTTCGTGGCCTCCGACCTGATGGCACAGGGCGCCCTGGCGGCGCTGCGCCGGGCGGGCCGCCGGGTGCCCGAGGACGTCGCCGTGGGCGGCTTCGACGACTCGGCCGCGGCGACCGAGGCCAAGCCCGCCCTCACCACGATCCACCAGCCCTACGACCGCATCAGCGCCGAGATGGTGCGGCTGCTGCTCGCGCAGATCGGCGGGGAGGACCCGGCGGCGGTGATCCTGCCGACGGAGCTGGTGAAGCGCGATTCGACGTGACGGCGTGCGGGGAGCGAGCGGGCCGCGACCGGTCAGGAATCGAGAAGCCGCCCGCCGCTCCCCGTCCTAGCGTGAAACCACCGACGAGAACCGTCGGCGCAGATCACGTCAGGAGGACGTCATGACCGCCGGAGTCAGCACGATCATCTACCCCGTCAAGGACCTCGACCGGGCGAAGGCCCTGTTCGGCGCCCTGCTGCGGACGGAGCCGTATGCGGACGAGCCGTACTACGTCGGCTACAAGGACGCCGGACAGGACGTCGGCCTGGACCCCAACGGGCACGCCAAGGGCATGACCGGCCCGGTGCCCTACTGGCACGTGGCCGACATCCGGGCGACCCACGCGGCCCTGCTGGAGGCGGGCGCCGAGCCGCTGCAGGACGTGCACGACGTCGGTGGCGGCAGGCTGATCGCCTCCGTGAAGGACGCCGACGGCAATCTCGTCGGGCTGCTCCAGGACCCGACCGGCTGAGCCCCGGACCGGCTCGCCGTACCCCGTCTCTTGCGCGCGCACTAGTTGCACGGGCAACAAATGGCCGAATCGGTGTTACCGTGCGGATATGGCAGCGAAAACGGCCGACGCGGGGCTCGAGGAACGGTGGCGGGACATCCTGTCGGTGCACGCGCGCACCATGTGTGAGATCGACCGGGTCCTGCATCCGCACGGCCTGGGCGCGAGCGACTTCGAGGTGCTCGACATCCTCGTGTCGGCGACGCCCGAGGAGGGCGGGCAGTGCCGGGTGCAGAACCTCGCCGGCCGGGTGCATCTCAGCCAGAGCGCGCTGTCGCGGCTGATCGGCCGGCTGGAGAAGGACGGCCTGCTGGAGCGTTCCGTGTGCGCGGAGGACCGGCGCGGCGTGTTCGTCACCCTCACCCGCAAGGGGCGTGACCTGCACGCCGAGGTCCTGCCGTTGCAGCGCGAGGCGCTGGCCCGGATGCTCGGCGGCTGACGGCCGACGGCGGTCAGAGCCCGAGCTCCACGCCGTCGGGCAGCACTTCGACACCCGCCCGCGCCACCTGTGCCCGGGCCGCCGAGCCCGGGTCGAGCAGGGGGTTGGTGTCGGCGAGGTGGGTGTAGATCCGGCGGGCGTGCGGGTGCCGGGCCAGGGCGGTCAGGGTGCCGGCCGGCCCCGAGACGGGCAGGTGGCGCCCGGCCCGCGCCGGCTCGTCACCCGCGAAGTGGGTGCCGTCCAGGACGACGCAGTCCGCCGTGGCGATCAGGTCGTCCAGCAGCGGGGACCAGGTGCTCACGCGAGGTGCGTACACCAGGACCCGCCCGGTGGCCAGGCCTCGATGCGGTACACGCTCACCCAGCGCCGATCCGAGCTCCGGGCCGGCACATACGCCGGGGCCCTCCCGGCGACCGGATGCGCCGTGACGACCAGGCCGCCGGCCAGCACGAACCCGCCCTCCGCCAGACTGTCCGCCCACTCCCACGGGGCCTGCCGGTCGAGTGCCGCCCGCGCCGGGCCCAGGGCGGCGAGCACCGGTGGAGCGGCGTAGGTCTTCAGCCCCGCGGCATCGCGCAGCACGGCCAGGCCCGCCACATGGTCGGCCTCGGCGTCGGTCAGCAGCACGCCCCGTACCGGGGTGTGACGGGGGCCGGGCCACAGGGCGGCCACGGCGGTGAGCTGGGTGCGCAGGTCCGGCGAGGTGTTCAGCAGCCACCAGTCGCGGGAGTTGCCGGTGACGGCGGCGCACTCCGGGCCGCGGGCGGGCAGCTTGCCGTCACGGGCGGCGTCGCACCGCACACAGGCGCAGTTCCAGCGTGGGAAGCCGCCTCCGGCGGCGGTGCCGAGCAGGACGACCCTCAAGACGGCCCCCCACCCCTTCGCGTCGGTCCTCCCGGTGGGATCTTCCCTTTCCATACGGCCGAACCACCCTGTGACAGGGAGCAGTTCCGGCCGACCTTCTCCCCGGTGTCCATGAGGCTCGGTGTCCACGAGGCCCGGTGTCCGCGAGGCCGCGTGGCCTCCTTCCCTGAAGGCACGAAAGGGATGAGCGGCATCCCATGCGGCCGCTCATCCCCTTCGTGGCGTGTGGTCGCCCGGGTCGCTCCTCGGGCGCTACGGTCGCGCCAGCAGGGTCCGTACCCCCTCCGAGGTCAGGGTCAGGGGGTGTTCGGAGCCGGCGTCTATGGTGAGGGCCAGGTCCTCGGCCGGCCACTGGGAGGCGAGTGCGCCCAGCGGGACCAGGCGGTAGCGGGAGATGTAGGGCAGCAACTCGGCCATCGCGGGCTCGGAGGTGAACACCGGGACGACCGGCTCACCGCCCGGCCGCTCGATGACCGGCAGCGCCACGGCACCGGGGTCGGTGGCGTCCGCCTCGCCCACGTCGTCGGGCACGGGGACGAGGACATCGCTGCTCGCGAGCGTGTCCAGCGCCGCGCTGTCCTCGGTGTTGTCGGCCAGCGCGTCCAGCGCCCGCCGGGCCGGTGTGGCGGTGTAGTCGTTCGCGGGTGTGTCCATGGCAGTTCCCCTGTCAGCGGCGGTAGTGCGGTCCGTCCGAGGCGTGATCGCGGGGTGGCCAGGCCCCGGCGCGGCCCTGCTCGCGTACCCGATCCGGACTGGAGCATTCCTATGGCTGTCCACAGGTCGGGCATCCGTTGTCCGCAGGTCAAGGGATCAGCGGAATGTGGTCGGACGGGAGGCCGAGGCGGTCGCAGCCGACCCGGCGGGCGAGGGGCTCGGCCATGCTGGGGCCCACATGCGTCCAGTACGTCGCCGCGTCCCGGAAGTAGCGCTGCATGCGCTCGCCGTCGCGGGCGTGCCGTGAGCCGACCGTGCGGAAGAGGGTGCCCTGCAGAACGTCCCAGGTCATCCGACCGGCGTTCAGGAACATCAGCGCGAGGCGGTTGTCGTCGGCGATCGTGAAGGGCTCACCGCCGGTGGCGTTGCGGTGGCAGGTCTCCATCCATTCCTCGGCGGTGCGTCGCAGCGCGGCCTCGGCCATGTGGATCACGCCGAGGGCCTCGCCCAGATGCCGCTGGTAGTCGTGGAGGTCGGCGCGGGTGCGGTCGGGTTCGAGGACGAGGGGGCGGGCGGAGATCGCGCGGGCGTACTCGTCCGCGGCGGCGTAGGCGGTGCCGATCATGATGGCGGCCAGTTCGCCGTGGAAGAAGCTCGGTGCCCGGCCGGCGTACAGGGGGTTGCCGTGCAGTTCGGAGCCGACGCTGCCGCCCTCGACGGGCAGGTCGAGCAGGCTCGCCTCGCGGGTGAGGTACGCGGGGATGCGGGCCTGTTCCATGTGGATGCTGTTGGAGCCGGTGCCGCGCAGCCCGAGGACGCCGTGCCAGTCGTCGAGCACGGTCCACACCGAGCGCGGGGCGACGAACAGCACCGGCGGTCCCGGCGGGGCGCCGGGCCGGTCCGGGGCGCGCAGGGTCTGACCGACGTAGTGCGTGGAGTAGGGGGCGCCCGAGGAGTACGGCCAGGTGCCGTCGAGGACGACATGGCCGTCGCCGTCGGGCTGGGCGACGCCGATGGGCGCGACCGTGGACGCGGCCCGGAAGTCGCCGTCGGCGCCGAAGATCTCGTCCTGTGCCCTCTCCTCGAAGACCGACGCGACCTGTAGGACGTGGGCGGCGGTGAGCGACAGGGCCCAGCCGGTGGAGGGGCAGCCGCGGGCGATCTCGGTGACCACGCGGTAGAACGTGGGCAGGCCGAACTCGTAGCCGCCGTACCGGCGCGGCTGGAGCATGCGGTAGAAACCGGCCCGCAGGAAGTCGTCGTGGGTGTCCTTGGGGTAGTGCGTCAGCCGTTCCGTCTCCGGCTGGCGTTCGAGCAGCACGGGCCGCAGCCGCACGGCCCGTTCGACGATGTCGCGTTCGGTCAGTCCGGGCTCGGGAGCGTCGATCACGATGCCTCCTGGCGTGTGGGGCCGTCCGTCGCGTGGCGTGTCGCATGACGCGGTACGAGTGATTGAACACGGCAACCGGCCACGGGTACCGACCGGATATCGCCAAGTGCCGGGTGCCGGGGCCGCGGGGGCGGCGTCGGCTCAGGGACCTGCTTCGGGTGCGGGGGCGAGGAGGCGGCACGGCAGGGCCCGCTCGCGCACACCCCCGTCGCCCTCCACCCGGTACACCTGTGCCCCCGGAACCCGCGTCACCGTCTCCGTCAGGCGCCCGTCGGTGAACAGGGCTCCGGTCCCGTCGTCCAGGGCCCACCCGGCGGGCAGTGCTCCGCTCCGTACCGCCGACCGGTACGACGGGCGGCGTCCCGGTTCGCTGTCGTAGTGCGGGCAGACCGACCCGGCCAGCAGTCCCAGGCCGTCCGGCAGGGACGTCAGCGGTCCGAAGGAGTCGGTGTGCGAGGCCTCGGCCCAGCAGTTGGCGCCGGCGCTGATGCCGCACAGCAGCGTTCCGCGGTCGTAAGCCTCGCGCAGGATCCGGTCGACGCCGTGTACCCGCCACACGGCGAGCAGGTTCGCGGTGTTGCCGCCGCCCACATAGACGACGTCCTGGGCGAGCAGGAACGCGCGCAGCGCCTCGTCGTCGAGGTCCCGCTGGAACAGCGGCAGGACGGAGGGCGTGCAGGAGGGGCGGGTGCGGAAGGCGGCCCGGAACCTCTCGACGTACGTGGGGGCGTCGCCGCTCGCGGTGGGCAGGAAGCAGATCCTGGGACGCGGAGTGCGGGCGTGCGACAGGAGCCAGTCGTCGAGCAGGCCGTCCTCCTCGGTGGAGAAGCCTCCGCCGAGGAGGGCCAGGCGGGGTGGGGGAACGTGGGTCACCGGTGCGCCTCCTTCGCGGGCGGGTGTCGGGGAACCATGCCGGGACCGGGGCCGCGTTCGCAATCAGGTTTGGCCCCGGGGCGTCTCGGTGGCGGGCGAACAGTCGTAGCCTGAGATGGAAGGGACAGGCTCCCGCCCTGATGGGCGCGGGAGGCGATGTATGCGTTACGACGACCGCAGGGCGGCCGGGCGGCTGCTGGCCGAGGGGCTGGACGGGCTGCGCGGTCAGGACGTGGTGGTGCTGGGCCTGCCGCGCGGCGGGATGCCGGTCGCGGCGGAGGTGGCCCGGCATCTGGGTGCCCCGCTGGACGTGCTGGTGGTGCGCAAGCTGGGCGTGCCCTGGCAGCCGGAGTGGGCCTTCGGGGCGATCGGCGAGCACGGGGTCCGGGTCCTCAACCGGGACGTGGTCGGCGACGCCGGGCTGGACGCCGCCGAGCAGGAGGCCGTGGAGGCAGCCGAGCGGGCCGAGCTGGACCGGCGGGTGCGCGACTACCGGCAGGGGCGGCCCGCGCTGCCGGTCGCCGGGCGTACGGCCGTCGTGGTGGACGACGGACTCGCCACCGGCGCCACGGCCGAGGCGGCCTGCCGGGTCGTACGGGGGCAGGGAGCGGCCCGGGTCGTGCTGGCCGTGCCCGTCGGGCCGGTGCACGGCGTCGAACGGCTGCGGAGGGTCGCCGACAACGTCGTGTGTCCCCGGCCCCAGCAGGTCCTGGGTTCGGTGGGCGCCTGGTACCGGGACTTCACCCAGATCGAGGACGCCGAGGTCACGGCGCTGCTCGCCGACGCCGCCCGCCCCACGCCCCGCTCCGCCGCCGGGCCCGCGCCGCCGCCGAACCGCGAGGTGCTGCTCCCGGCCGCCGGGGCCCGACTCGGCGCCCGTCTGGTCGTGCCGGACGGCGCGCGGGCGGTCGTGGCCTTCGCGCACGGCAGCGGCAGCGGCCGGCACAGCCCGCGCAACCGGTACGTCGCCACCGCCCTCAACCGCGCGGGCCTGGCCACCCTGCTGCTGGACCTGCTCACCGACGACGAGGCGCACGACCGGCACAACGTCTTCGACATCCTGCTGCTGGCCCGGCGCCTGCACTCCGCGGCCGTGTGGCTGCGGCGGGAGACCAGCCTGCCCGTCGCCTACTTCGGGGCGAGCACCGGAGCCGCCGCCGCGCTGGAGGCGGCCGCGCTGTCCGGCTCCGGGATCATCTCGGTCGTCTGCCGGGGCGGCCGCCCCGATCTCGCCACTCCGGCGGCGCTGACCCATGTACGGGCCCCGACGCTGCTCATCGTCGGCAGCCGTGACACACAGGTGCTCAGCCTCAACCGCCTCGCCGCCGACCGGATGCACTGCGAGCACCGGATGGCCGTCGTCCCGGGCGCCACCCATCTCTTCGAGGAACCCGGCACCTTGACCACGGTCGCCGAACTGGCCCGTGACTGGTTCACCGCCCACCTGGGCCGACCCACCACCAGGACGCCGCCGCTCCGCTCGGCCTGAGGTCCCTGATCCGGGCCGTGCGGCTGGTTTCGGACAGCCGGAAGCGCTGGTTCCGTCAACCTGCGGAGCCGAGGAGATTGAGTGTTGAACTTATGCCTAAACTCTGGATCCTTCATGGAGAGGGATCCCCACGTGAGCGAACCGAACGGCCCCGTCTGCCCGGAGTGCGGCACGCCCCGGGCGTCCGACGGAACCCCCGACTGCTCCTGCGCCGCCCGCGCCTCCGAGGCCCGTCGCGACGCGCGCGCCGCCGAACGGGCGGCGGCGGAGGACTTCGATCCGGTACGGATCCGGCCGTTCGTCGCACTCGATGACGAGCCCGGGGCGGACCAGGATGCGGATGGGGGCCGAGTTCCCCAGGAATCAGGGGACTTGGCGGACACGGACGCCATATCCGCCGTCCCGCCCTCCGCACAGTCGGCGCCCGACGAGGCGCCCCTGCCCGACGCGGACGCCGACGTCATCCCCCGGCACCGGCGCCGCGCCCTTCTGATCACCGGGGCGGGCGTCGCCTCGGCCCTCCTGCTGACGGGCGCCTACCTGGGAGGGCTGTTCACCTACGACAGCCCTTCGCGGGACGGGGCGGCCTCCGGCGACGTACGGGCACCCGTCCCGGACACTTCGAGCGCGGACGGCACCGCCCCCGAGGGGCAGTCCTCCGGCACGGCCTCCGCGTCACCGTCCCCGTCCGGGGCCGGGACCCCCTCATCCAGCACGACTCCCGACGACAGCTCTCCCACGCCGAGCACCTCCGCCACCACTCCCACCGCGCCGCCGTCCAGCGCGGGCGCCACTACCAGCGCCGCCCCCGAGCCGAGCGACGCGGAGGGAGAGCCCCCGGTACTGCGCCGCGGCGACCGGGGGCCGGAAGTCACCGAACTCCAACTCCGCCTGCGTCAGATCGGCCTCTACTCCGAGGACGCCGACGGCGAGTACGACCGCCGGGTCGAGAGCGCGGTCGGCACCTATCAGCTCACCCGCGTCATCCTCAACGATGAATCGGGCGTCTACGGCAGGGCGACCCGCACCTCGCTGGAGTCCGAAACCTCGGAGCCGTGACGGCGCGGCCTTCTCGTCGTTCAGCCCAGCTTCTTCAGCAGCTCGACGGCGAGCGGGGCGGAGGAGGCGGGGTTCTGGCCGGTGACCAGGTTGCGGTCGACGACGACGTTCGGCACCCACGGCTCGCCCACCTGGACCTGCACGCCGGCCTCGGTCAGCCGGTCCTGGAGCAGCCACTTGGCCTTCTCCGCGAGGCCGCCCAGGGTCTCCTCGGTGTTGGTGAACGCGGCCACCCGGTAACCGGCGAAGCTGTTGGCGCCATCGGCCCCGGTGGCGGCGAGCAGCGCGGCCGGGCCGTGGCAGACGACGCCCAGCGGCTTGCCGGAGTTCAGGGCCAGGGTCAGCAGCCTGCCGGAGCCGGCGTCGACCGCGAGGTCCTCCATCGGACCGTGGCCACCGGGGTAGAACACGGCGGCGTAGTCGTCGAGGTCCACGTCCTCCAGCCGGACCGGCTCGCGCAGCTCCGTCATCGCGTCGAGCACGGCGGCGATCCGGTCGGCGTTCTCCTGACCGCCGTTGGCCCCGGCCGCGAGGCTGCCCTGGTCGACGGGCGGCACGACACCGCCGGGCGTGGCCACGACGACCTCGTGACCGGCGGCCTTGAACGCCTCGTACGGGGCGGCGGCCTCCTCGGCCCAGAAGCCGGTGGGGTGCTTGCTGCCATCGGCCAGCGTCCAGTGGTCGGCGCCGGTCATCACAAAAAGGATCTTCGACATGCCCCCACGGTACGCATGCCCTCCCATTGGAATCCAATAGGCTCGCGCATATGAGACATAGGGATTCCGATGACGGGATGGAGGGGGCCCGTGCGGAGGAGAACCGGCTCGGCGGATCGGCTCCGGTGGACCTGAATCTGCTGCGCACGTTCCTCGCGGTGTACCGCACCGGTTCCTTCACCGCCGCCGCCCGGGTGCTGGGACTGTCGCAGCCGACGGTCACCACGCAGATCCGCACGCTGGAGCGGCAGCTCGGCCGGGAGCTCTTCCAGCGGCTGGCGCGCGGCGTCGCCCCCGCACCCTACGCGGACGAGCTCGCCGCCCGGGTCGTCGAGCCACTGGACGCGCTCGCCACCGTCACGGGGCCGGGCGGTTCCCCCGACGTCCACCCCGCGGAGCCGGTGCATCTCGCGGGCCCCGCCGAGCTGCTGACCCATCGCGTCATGCCCGCCCTCGCACCGCTGGTCGACCGGGGCGTACGGCTGCGCATCACTCCCGGCCTCACCGAGCCGCTCCTGGAGGAGCTGCGGGCGGGCCGCTACGACCTGGTGCTGTCGACCTACCGGCCGCGCGGTCGCGCCCTGGCCTCGGTGCCGCTGGCGGACGAGGAGTTCGTGCTGGTCACGGCCCCGGCCTGGGCGGAGCGCATCGGCGGTCCGGCGCGGATCGCGGCCGCCGGTCCCGCCGCGCTGCACGGCGTGCCGCTGGTCGCCTATGCCGAGGACGTGCCGATCGTGCGCCGCTACTGGCGTCATGTCTTCGGCCGGCGGCTGGTGCGCCACCCGGCGGTGACCATGCCCGATCTGAGCGCGGTCAAGGCCGCGGTGGCGGGCGGCACGGGGTTCAGCGTGCTCCCCCGCTACCTGTGCGCGGCCGAACTGGCCTCGGGTGCGCTGGTCCCGCTGCACGACCCGGACGATCCGCCCATCAACACCGCCTTCCTCGTCCAGCGCCCGGGCTCCTCCGGCAACCCCCATGTCGCCCTGGTCCGCGACCACCTGCTGGAGATCGCCCGCGACTGGTGAACAGCCGGCGCGGCCGCGGGGCGCGTTCAGTACTTCTGCGCGCCCGCCACGATCGCCTCCCGGATGCGGTGGTACGTCCCGCAGCGGCAGACGTTGCGGATCTCGTCGAGGTCGGCCTCGCCGATCTCGCGGCCCTCTTCACGGGCCTGGCGGACCTTGGCGACGGCGGTCATGATCTGGCCGGGCTGGCAGTAGCCGCACTGGGCGACGTCGTACTCCAGCCAGGCCTCCTGCATCGGGTGCAGTTCCCGGCCGACCGTGGCGGGCAGGCCCTCGATGGTGGTGACCTCGTCGGTGGGGCGCAGGTCCCTCACGGGGACCGAACAGGGGTTGAACGCCTTGCCGTTGATGTGGCTCGTGCAGGCCTGGCAGACGCCGAGCCCGCAGCCGTACTTCGGTCCGGTGACGCCGAGGACGTCCCGCAGCACCCACAGCAGCCGTACGTCGTCCTCGATGTCCACGGTCACGGACTCGCCGTTCAGGATGAAGGTGTGTTCGGGCACGGTGGCTCCTAGAAGGCGCGGCTCAGGCCGTCGACGGGGGACGCGGGGACGGACGGGGTGGTGGGCAGCGGCTCGAAGCCGAGCGGTTCGCCGTGGTTGAGGGGGAACGTCGTCGGCATGGTGCCGGTGGCGCGTCCGTAGGCGCAGGCCACCGCGGCCATCGCGCCCGCGACCGCGAGCTCACCGGCACCGCCCGGGGTTTCGGTGGTCGGCGGCATCACGACGATCTCCAGTCGCGGCGGGGTGTTCCACTGGCGGGTGTAGAAGTAGTTGTCCCAGCTGCCTTCCAGGAAATGCCCGTCGGCGAGGTGCAGCCCGGAACTCAGGGTGATCGCGATGCCGTCCATGATGCCGCCCATCATCTGGGCCTGGAGGCCACGGGGGTTCACCGCCAGGCCCACGTCCACGGCACAGACGACCTTGGTCACGCGCGGGCCCGTGTAGGCGTCGGGGATCTCGCGTCCGGTGGTCTGCGGGCGGCAGTCGATCTCCGCGAGGACCGCCACGTACGCGTGGTACTCGGGGTGCAGCGCGATGCCCTGTGCCGTCCCGGCCGGCATGGCGCGCCCCCACTCCCCCACTTCGGCGACCTTGTCGAGGACGGCCCGCGCCCGCTCGTCCTTGAGGAGGGCGCGGCGGAACCGGTAGGGGTCCTCGCCCATGCGCCCGGCCAGCTCGTCCACCACCAGTTCCTGGGCGCAGCGCACGTTGGGCGAGTAGATGTTGCGCATGGAGCCGGTGTTGAAGCCCTTGTCGGTCTCGCTGAGGAGCTGGGTGACGACGCCGAGGTGGTACGGGGTCTGCTGGGTGAGCGTGAAGACGGTCTCGGAGAAGGTGAGGTCGCCGACCGGCAGGCGGCTCGCCTCGGCCGTGATGATCTCGCCGACGCCGTGGCCGAAGTCGGTGGCCACGGAGGTGTGGCGCTGGTCGTAGGTGAGCACCTGGCCGAGCGCGTAGGTGGCGCGCACCCGTGAGGTGGACATGGGGTGGGTGCGGCCCTGCCGGAAGTCGTCGGTGCGGTGCCACATCAGCCTGACCGGCTTGCCCATGGCCCGCGAGACCTCGGCGGCCTCGCCGGCGGCGTCGTGGAAGAGCCTGCGGCCGAAGGAGCCGCCTCCTTCCGTCACATGGACCTTGACCGCGCTCACCGGGAGGCCGAGCTTGAGTGCGATCTCCTCCTGGGCGACGATCGGCGCCTTGAGGCTCGCCCAGATCTCGGCCGAGTCCTCGCGTACGTCGGCGATGGCGCAGTTGGGCTCCAGGGCGCTGTTGCTGGCGAAGTGGAAGGTGAAGCGGGCGTCGACCGACTTGGCCAGCAGGCCGAGGGCGGGCAGCGGGAGTTCGGCCGCGCGGAGTTCGGCACGGATCGTGTCGTCGGAGGCGTCCTCGGCGGTTCCGGGCCCCCAGGTGACCTGGAGCGCGCGTACCGCGTCGATGCACTGCCCGAAGGTACGGCCGCGCACCGCGACGCCGGTGGAGACACTCACGACGTCGGTGATGCCGGGCATGGCCCGCACCGCGTCCAGGTTCCGCACCGAGCGGACGGTGCCGTTGATCGTCGGCGGGCGGCACAGCATGGTCGGCAGCGCGTCCGGCATGTGCACGTCCATGGCGAACTTCTTGCGTCCCGTGACCGCCTCCAGCGCGTCGATGCGTCGCCGTGCGGTGCCGATCACCTTGAAGTCGGCGGGCTCCTTCAGGGTCACGGCGACCTGGCCGGTGGCCACCGAGGCGGCCTTCTCGGCGAGTTCGCCGTAGGTGAGGCTCGACCCGGTGACGGTCGAGGTGATGACACCGGCCTTGGCGCTCAGGGTGCCGACGGCCTCGCCCAGTTCGAGCGCGGCGGCCTTCAGCAGACGGCCCCTGGCCACGGCGGCGGCGACACGGATCGGGGTGTAGGTGGAGATGGTGGTGTTCGAGCCGCCGGTGAGCTGGTTGAACAGCAGCTCGGGCCGGGCGTCGGCGAGGGTGACGTGGATCCTGTCCAGCGGCAGGTCCAGTTCCTCGGCGATCAGCATGGCGCTGGAGGTGGTGATGCCCTGGCCGACCTCGGCTCGCGGCAGGGCGAAGGAGGCGGTGCCGTCGGTGTCGAGTCGGATGGTGATCAGGTTCGCAGTCGGCAGCGCGGCGTGGGTGAGCAGGTCGTTGAGGTCGTAGATCTCGGCCGGTCCGGGCACCGAGGGGACCGCCGCGGCCGCCTCGGTGGGCGCGAGGGCCGTCTCACCGAGCGGTGCGGCGACGGTCAGCGTGGAGGCGGCGACCACATAGCCCAGGAAGCGGCGCCGGCTGACGCCGTCGGGGTCGGCGGCGGATCCGGCGGTCGGCTCCTGCGGGCGGCCGTCGGTCCGCTCCGTGCGGTGGTGAGCTCCCATCGACTGACCTCCCGGCGAAACGTGGCGTGCGGCCGTGCTCGGCGGCTCCTGACTGTGCACAGCCCGCGCGCGTTGCGGAAGATCCTCGCGGCGCTTCGACACGCAACGCCCACAACCCGCCTCACCTGTGAAGCTCCGGCCCGCCCGGGGACCTCTGCCCTGGGCCGGCTCGGCGCCCGCCTGGCCCACGCTCGGCTGGGCGGGCGCGGGCCAGGACGAGCGCTCACGGTGGATCCGCGCTCGTGGAGCCGATCAACGTGCGGATGTCCGGGACGGCCCTCGGCCGACGGCCGGCGTCGCCGCACACGCGCCGGCGGCGCACGCCGTCAGCCACTCGTCGAAATCGGCGTCGTAACGGGTGCCGATGTCGTTGGCGTAGACGGCGTAGCCGCCCGCGTAGTCGCCGACGCGGAAGCGAGCGAGCATGCGGTGGATGTCGGCCGGGTGCTTCTCGAACATGTAGCGCACGGCGAGATAGCCCCATGCGTAGATGCGGGTCACGTCGCCGTTGGTGTACGTGTTCTGGAACAGGGTGCTCAGCCGGTAGGTGTGCCTGCCCGCCTCCGTGACGGCCCGGTCGTAGGTGATGCGGCGGTAGCCGTAGGAGACGTACTCGGCCACGCCCTCGATCCACCAGACGTCCGGCACCGAGGTCTGCTGGGCGAAGTCGCCCTTCATGTCGAAGCGGGCGTCGAGGTAGTGCGTGTACTCGTGGTTGAGGTTCCAGATCCGGGCGGCGTGCCCGTCGTCCCTGCTCTTCTGGTACATCGCCGCGAACGGCCGGTTGGCGGGATCCTCCGGGTCTCCGATCACGGTCATGCCGCCGTTGTCGGTGCTGATGCCGAAGATCGCTCCGGCGTACGTCCGGTAGTCCTCGCGGCTCGCGAAGACGACGAGGTCGAGGGTCGACAGGTACTGGCCCGGGATGGGGCCGTCGTCCCTGACGAGGTCATGGACGTAGCTGTCCTGGCCCAGCACGCTGGCGCACGCCGCACCGAGGTCGGCCGGGGTGAGGGACTGGGCGCGGATGGTGCGGGTGGCGTCGCAGGCGTGGGTGACCGGCAGGGCGGCCCGGGTCAGTTGGCCGGCCAGGTCGCAGACGCCGTAGTAGGCGCAGTTGGCACGGTCGTAGTGGTCGGCCTGCGTCGCCACGGCCACCCACAGCCCGGCCGTGCGGCCGGTGATCCGGGTGCTGTCCAGCAGGTGCTTGGCCTTGGGCCGCACGGTGGCGCGCAGCGCCGGGTGCTCGACATAACGGGCCAGGTTCATCCCGGCGTTGGAGGTGAGGTAGGCGCGGTCGGTGCCCAGCAGGCCGAGGTGGTCGAGCGCGAAGGCGTGCAGGGTGCCCACGACGGAGGGGTCGGCGGTGACCGCCCTCACGTACTGCGGGTTCCAGTTGCCGCGCCAGAGCGGGGTGTAGACGGCGTTGACGGCCGCGAGCATGCTGAGGACGGCGTCGTAGGAGCTGTCGTAGCCCTTGAGTATCCGCTGGTAGACCCGGAGATAGCGAGCCTGCTGGTCGGCGCTGTCGGTGAGGATGACGACCTCGCCGAGAACGTCGCCGTTGGCGGCCGTGACGTCTCCGGAGTGCGGGCGGGCGAAGAAGGTGTCCAGGCCGCGGACGGTGTGTGCGGCCAGGACCTTGCCGTACGGGCCCACGTCGTCCGGGTTGTTGAACTGCACGTAGTAGCCGGCCCGCAGGAACAGGACGAGTTGCCACACGCCGGCGGAGTTGTCGCCGTCGTAGGTGGCCGCCGTGCGGGTGAACGCCTGGGCGATCGTGACCATCTGGGACTCGCGGAAGACGGCGTGCGCGTCCGCGCCGGTGACCCCGAACAGGGTGTTGACGCAGCCGGTGGTCGAGGCCTTGACGAACGCGACGAGTGCGGCGCCGGTCCTGCCTGCGAAGTCACCGGGAGTGCAGGAGGCCGCCTGGAGGCCGGGCTCCGTGGCGGGGCGGGGCGGCACGCGCGTCGGTGTCAGGGGCGGGAGGTGGGCCGGGGTGAGCGGCCGGTCCTGTACGGCGCGGCGGGCGGCGGTGTCGCGGGTCGGGCCGGTCGGTGGTGGGGACGCCGTCCTCGCGCCGGGCGTGACCGCGGCGGGGTGGGCGCCGGTCGGGGGTGCCGCGAGTGCCGGGGTCGCCAGCAGGGCGGAGAGGGTGACGCAGGCGGCGATGGCGGATGTCATGCGTCTGGGCAGCGCGAAGCTGTAGCGCATCTGGATTCCTCCAGGGATGGATGCGCCTCCGAGTGGGGGTGCCGAGGCGTGTGAGGCACTGTCTCAACGCCCGGCCCCGTCAACAATGGTGTGTGACATAGCACCTTGCGCGGATGGGCCATAACGTCCCGCGCCGGCTACGCCTTCGACACACTCCACGTGCGTGCCGCCCAGGCCCTCAAGTGCGGGGACCGAGAGGCGAGTTGGCGATAGGCGGCGGTGGCGCACTGGAGCAGCGCGTCGGCCGTCTGCCCGCTCACCGTGTCATGCCGCCAGGCCAGCACGTAGCGGCACCACAGCGGCGTACCGGTCAGGGGTTTGACGACGACCTGCGGGATGGGCCGTGTCGTCGCCTGGACGACGGCCACGCCGAGCCCGTCGGCGATCATCCCCTGCAACTGCTGCCGGTCGCCCAGGAACTCGTGCACCGTCGACGGTGTGAAGCCGGCCGCCGCGCAGGCGGTGTAGAAGACGCCCGGCCATCCGGCCCCGTCGTCCGGCGTGAGGAACCACGCCTCCTCGGCCAGCTCCGCGAGGGAGATCTGAGGGCGGCGGGCGAGCGGGTGGCGGGACGGCAGGGCCACGAAGTTCGGCTCGGTGACGATCCCGCGATGGCCGATCCCGTCCGGGTGCTCCAGCTCCCTTCCGGGGTAGTCCGCGGCGATCGCGGCGTCCAGCGCACCGTCCTCCAGGAGCTCGACGATGCGCGAGGAGGCGTACACGCTGCTCACGGAGAGCGACACGTCCGGGAACCGGGCACGGACCCCCGAGACCATGCCCGCCAGCATCGGCGAGTTCGTCGCCGCCACCCGCAGGGTCCGTCGCGCCGCCGAGCCGGCGGCCGGACGGCGGCCGATCGCGGCGGCACGGGCCAGGACGTCACGGGCCTGGTCGACCACCTCGACGCCGTACGGCGTCGGCCGCACCCCAGTCGGCCCGCGTTCGAACAGCGGCTCACCGAAGTGCCCCTCGATGCGCTGGAGTTGGGTGCTCACGGCGGGCTGCGAGTATCCGAGGTCCGACGCGGCCCGGCCCACGCTCCCCGCGTCGGCGATCGCACACAGCACCCGCAGATGCCGCAGCTCAAGTTCCACCCGCAACACTCCTCTTCCTGCATTTCGCATTAATCATCACAAACTCCGGCATCTCGCCCCGCGCGGACCCCCCTGTGACCGCTCGTCGCACCTCGCGGTTAGCATATGAGCGCCACCTAGCTCGAAAGATAGGCCCGTGACTGTCAACGACGACTCGTTCACCAACTGGAAGACCCGCGAGGAGATCGCGGAGTCGATGATCCCGCTCATCGGGAAGCTGCACCGGGAGAGGGACGTCACCGTCCTCCTCCACAGCCGCTCCTTGGTGAACAAGTCGGTGGTCAGCATCCTGAAGACGCACCGGTTCGCCCGGCAGATCGCCGGTGAGGAGCTCTCGGTCACCGAGACGCTGCCGTTCGTGCGGGCCCTCACCGAGCTCGACCTCGGCCCGTCGCAGATCGACATCGGCATGCTGGCCGCGACGTACAAGGCCGACGACCGGGGTCTGACGGTGGAGGCGTTCACCGCCGAGGCCGTCGCCGGTGCCACCGGCGCCAACAAGATCGAGCGCGGCGAGGGCCGCGACGTCGTCCTGTACGGCTTCGGCCGCATCGGGCGGCTCGTGGCCCGGCTGCTGATCGAGAAGTCCGGCTCGGGCAACGGCCTGCGGCTGCGGGCGATGGTCGTGCGCGGAGGCGGCGAGCAGGACATCGTCAAGCGGGCCTCGCTGCTGCGCCGGGACTCCATCCACGGCCAGTTCCAGGGCACGATCACCGTCGACGAGGCGAACAGCACGATCATCGCCAACGGCAACGCGATCAAGGTGATCTACGCGAACGACCCGAGCGAGGTCGACTACACGGCGTACGGCATCAAGAACGCCATCCTGATCGACAACACCGGCAAGTGGCGCGACCGCGAGGGCCTGTCCCAGCACCTGCGCCCCGGCATCGACAAGGTCGTGCTGACCGCGCCGGGCAAGGGCGACGTCCCGAACATCGTGCACGGCGTCAACCACGACACCCTCAAGCCGGACGAGCGGATCCTGTCCTGCGCCTCCTGCACCACCAACGCCATCGTCCCGCCGCTGAAGGCGATGGAGGACGAGTACGGCGTGGAGCGCGGGCACGTGGAGACCGTCCACTCGTTCACCAACGACCAGAACCTGCTGGACAACTACCACAAGTCCGAGCGCCGTGGCCGCAGCGCGCCGCTGAACATGGTCATCACCGAGACCGGCGCCGCCTCGGCCGTCGCCAAGGCGCTGCCCGACCTCAAGGCGCGGATCACCGGCAGCTCGATCCGGGTGCCGGTGCCGGACGTCTCGATCGCCATCCTCAACCTCCAGCTCAAGCGCGAGACGACCCGCGAGGAGGTCCTCGACCACCTGCGCGAGGTGTCGCTGACCTCGCCGCTGCGCCGCCAGATCGACTTCATCACGGCGCCCGACGCGGTCTCCAGCGACTTCATCGGCTCCCGCCACGCCTCCATCGTGGACGCCGGCGCGCTGAAGGTGGAGGGCGACAACGCGATCCTCTACCTCTGGTACGACAACGAGTTCGGCTACTCCTGCCAGGTCATCCGGGTCGTCCAGCACGTCTCCGGGGTGGAGTACCCGACCTACCCGGCCCCGGCGGTCTGATCCCCTCCGGCCGCCCGGTGTCGCGCGAGCGCGTGCCGGGCGGTCGCCGCCATCGCCTCGTCGACCATCCGCCCCTCGAAGAGGACGGCGCCCGCGCCACGCGCCTGGGCCTGCTCCACCGCGGCCACCAGGGCCTCGTAGCGGCGCAGTTCTTCCGCGCCGGGTGCGAACACCTCGTTGACGACGGGGACGTGGGACGGGTGGATCACTATCATGCCCTCGTAGCCCAGCGCACGGTTCTGCTCCGCGAAGTGCCGCAGTCCCGTGAGGTCGGCGGCGTCGGCCCACAGTCCGGTGGCGGGATACGGGCAGTCCGCCGCGCGCGCGTCGAGCAGTACGCGGGCGCGCAGTTCACGGGTCTCGGTGCCCTCGGGAGTCCAGCGGTAGCCGACGGCGCGCTCGACGTCGCCGCCCGGTGCGGTGAGCGCGCCGAGGTGGGCGATGCGGCGGGCGGCGCGGCCGATGTCGTAGGCCTCACGCAGTGCCCGGGCCGTCTCCAGGAGCGGCACGAGTGCGAAGTGCCCCTCCGGCAGCCCTTGTTCGCGCTCGCACCAGCTCAGCAGCCGGTCGGCCAGGCGTACGTCGTCGGCGCCGTGCACCTTGGGCAGGACGACCCCGTACAGCCCGGGGCGGGCCACCGCCCGCAGATCGTCGGCGCCTGCCCAACCGGCCGACACTTCCAGTGAGTTGACGCGCACCAGGAGGCGCATCGGACCGTGCGCCCCGGCCACGGCTTTCGCCACGGTCGCTCGTGCCGTGGGTTTGTCCGCCCGCGGGACCGCGTCCTCCAGGTCGAGGATCGCCGCGTCGGCGCCCGCAGCCCGGGCCTTGGCGAGCCATTCGGTCCGGTTTCCGGGGACGAAGAGCAGGGAGCGCAGGGGCGCCCTGCCGCCCTCCCGTTCAGATGACACCCCGCTCCTCCAGTCCCGCGCGCCGCTGCTCGTCGATGCCCAGCCACTGCCCGTACACGAGCTCGTTGTCCACCCCGAGCGACGGGCCGGTGCGCCACACCGCCCCCGGGACGCGCCGGAAGTGCGGGATCACGGCCTGCATGCGCACCGGTCCCAGGTCGGGGTCGTCGACGGTGACGATGTCCTCGCGTTCGGCGTAGACCGGGTCCTGGACGATGTCCGCCGCCGTGAAGACCCGGGACGCCACCACCTCGGCGTCCTCGAAGGCCTTCAGACACGCCTCGGCCGGGCGCTCGGCGATCCAGGCGCGCAGACCGTCGTCCAGTCGGGTCCGGCCCGCGTGCTGCTGCTCGGCGGTGGCGAACTCCTCCTGCGGCAGGCCGAGGAGCCGGGCCACGTTGCGCACGGAGCGCGGGGTGGCGGAGGTGACCGTCAGCCAGTCGTCGTCGGCGGTGCGGTAGGTGTTGATCACCGCGGCCGGGGCGACGGCCAGTTGGTTGCCCGCGCGTTCGGGGACGGTGCCGAGCTGGTCGTGCGCGATGATCTGCCACTCGACCAGCCGGAACAGCGGCTCGAAGAGGGCGAGGTCGATCCATTCGCCGTCGAAGCCGGGGTCGGTGGCGCGGCGGTGCAGGGCGGCGAGGACGGCGTAGGCGCCCATCAGTCCGGTCACCGCGTCGCCGTGGGAGAAGCCGGTGTGCACGGGCGGGCCGTCGGGAAAGCCGGTGAGGTGGACGACGCCGCTGCGGGCCTCGCCCATCTTGCCGAAGCCGGGTGCGTCCGCCCGGGACGAGGTCGCGCCGAAGCCGGAGATCTGCAGGAGGACGGCGCGCGGGTTGACCGCGTGGACCGCGTCCCAGTCCAGGCCCCAGGCCTTGAGGCGCCCGGCCCTGAGGGTCACGATCACCACATCGGCCCAGGCGACCAGCTCCCGGGCTATCCCACGCCCCTCCTCGTGGTGGAGGTCCAGCGTCACGGACCGCTTGTTGCGCCCGGCGACCTTGAACCACAGGGGCACTCCGTCGCGGCGGGGCCCCATCAGTCGGGCCGCGTCCCCCGTGCCGGGCGGCTCCACGTGCACGACGTCCGCGCCCTGGTCGGCGAGCATCGCGCCGGCGAGCGGGCCCGCCACCACATGGGCGAACTCCACCACCTTCAGACCCGTCAGCTGTCCCTGTCGTGTGCCGTCGCTGTCGTCCATGGGGATCAGGCTGCGGGCCGGAGCCTATGCGGGTCCAGCAACGGCAGAGCATCAATTCATGCGGATCGCGCATCAGCTCCCCTCGTCCCAGGACACGCCCTCGGGGAGCCGGTACGCGCTCCCCCGGAACTCCTCGAGCTGTTCCAGGAAGGCCCGGGCTCCGGGTGGCAGGGCACGGCGCAGCGGCAGCACCACGTGCAGACGGCGTTCGACGGTGGGCTCCACCAGCGGTCTGCGCACCCAGGCGCCGGGCGGCACCAGCGGGTGGACGAGCGCCGGCATCGCCGAGACCCCGAGTCCGGCCGCGACCAGCCCGCCCACCGTCGCCACGTTCGCCGCCTCGGCCGCCGGACGCGCTTCGACACCCGCCTTGGCGAAGGCTGCGTCGGTCAGCCTGCGCACGCTGGAGTCCGCTCCCACCGCGAGGAAGGGCTCGCCGCCCAGTTCCCGCCAGGTCACCTCGGGCCGCTCGGCGAGCCGGTGGCCCTCCGGAAGCACCGCCTCGAAGCGGTCCCTGACCAGCGGGCGCAGCTCCAGTCCCGGCATACGGGGCCGGGCCACGGTGCTCACCGCGAAGTCCGCGTCACCGCCGGCGACCCGCTCCAGCGCCGCCCGCTCAAGACCGTCCAGGATGCGCACGGTCACCTCGGGGCGGCGGGCGCGGAACGCGGAGATGACCGGCGGCAGCAGCACGGCGGCCGGCGAGGGCAGGGTCGCCAGGGCCACGGCGCCCCGCTCGCCGGCCAGGAAGCGGCCGAGCTGGGCGATGCCCGCCCGGTGGGTGGACAGGATCTGGTCGGCGACCCGCAGCGCCTCCACCCCGGCCGGGGTGAGTTGCACATTGCGCGTGTCGCGCTCCAACAGCCGGGTCCCCAGGGTGCGTTCGAGCTCCGCGACGGCCCGGCTGAGGGACGACTGGGACATGTGCATCTCGCCGGCGGCGGCCGTGAAGCTGGCGGCCCGGGCGACGGCCGCGTACGCGGCGAGCTGACGGAGGGTGACGTCCATGGGCCGCGAGCGTAGGCGCGCTCGTCGGCCGGCGGAACCCATGCACAGAACGCATGGACAGATCCGTGTCTGATGCTGGACCCGGATCACTGGCCGCTCGGACACTCGTCGGCACACCCGACCGGACGACGAAGTGGGCGGCCATGCTGGCGACTCTCGGTTTCCTCACCATCGGCGGCTTTCTGCTGCTCACCATGACCAAACGGGTCTCCGTGCTGGTGGCGCTGGTGCTGGTGCCGGTGGTGGGCGCGGTGGCCGCCGGGCGCGCCGGGGACATCGGGCCGATGGCGCTCGACGGCATCACCAAGGTCGCCCCGACCGGCATCATGATCGCCTTCGCCGTCCTCTACTTCAGCCTGATGATCGACGCCGGGCTGTTCGAGCCGCTGATCCGCTGGATCCTGCGGGCGGCCAAGGGCGACCCGGTGCGCATCGCCGTCGGAACGGCCGTCCTGACCCTGTGCGTCGCGCTGGACGGCGACGGGGCGTCGACGTTCCTCATCACCGTCTCCGCCATGCTTCCGGTCTACCGGCGGATCGGCATGAGCCGGCTGGTGCTGGCCGCGATCGTGTGTCTGGCCGCGGGTCTGATGAACATGGTGCCGTGGGGCGGGCCGACGGCCCGGGCGGCCGCCGCGTTGAAGCTGGACACCTCCGACATCGTCACGCCGCTGCTGCCGGCGATGGGCGCCGGCGTCCTGTGGGTGCTGATCGCGGCGTATCTGATCGGGCGGCGTGAACGGAACCGGCTCGGAGCGCTGGAGGACAGCCCCCGGGAGGAGGCCGGGTCGACGGTGGGAGACGGCCCGGGCACGCCCCGGGTGGCCGAGCGGCCGCACCCCGCGCTCACGGTCTTCAACCTGACCCTGACCCTGGCCCTGCTGGTCTGCCTGGTCCTGGAGGCCATGCCGCTGCCGGTCCTCTTCGTGCTCGCCTTCGTGGTCGCGCTGCTGGTCAACCACCCTCGCTGGGAGGACCAGCAGGCGCAGTTGGAGAAGCACGGCAAGAACGTCGTCCTCGTCACCACGATGATCTTCGCGGCGGGCGTGTTCACCGGCCTGCTCACCGGCACCGGGATGATCGAGAGGATGGCGTCGGCCCTGGTCGGTGTCGTCCCGGACGCCCTCGGCGGGCATCTGCCGGTCGTCGTCGCCGTCACGAGCATGCCGCTCAGCCTCGTCTTCACGCCCGACGCCTACTACTTCGGCATCCTGCCCGTCCTCGCCCAGACCGCCGACTCCTTCGGCACCGGTCAGGCCGAGATCGCCCGCGCCGCCGTGCTCGGCCAGATGACGACCGGCTTTCCGCTCAGCCCGCTCACCGCGGCCACCTTCATCCTCATCGGCATGACGGGCGTACAACTCGGCGAGCACCAACGCTTCGTCTTCCGCTGGGCGTTCGCGACGACGCTGGTGATGACGGCCGCCGCCCTGCTGACCGGCGCACTGCCTCTGTAACCGCCTTCCCGAGGAGCCGTAGCCCATGACCAGACGCCGCCGCCCGGCGCTCGTCCTGACGGTGCTGCTCGCCGCGAGCGCGCTGCCCGCGACCGACGCGGCAGCCATCGAGCAGCCCTCCCGACTGCCTCCGTACATCACCGAGTTGACGTCGATCCGCTACGACGGCCGGGCCGACGACCTGCTCACGGCCGGCCTCGGCTTCAGCGGGCTGCGCGACGCCACCCCGCCCGCGCCCGCCGACCCCGACCAGCCCACCGCGGCCGAACTGCGGCGCCGGGCGGTCTGGGCGTCGGCGGGGCTGTTCGTCGGCGACAGCGGTGGCCTCGGCAGGCTCTACGGCCCCGATGTCGAGGGCGGACGTCCGGTCCCCGGGGACGGCAGGGTGGCGGGCACCGAGTACCGGGCCGTCGCCGGTCGCGGTGCGGCCAGTGTGAGTTACGTCGTCCAGGTCCCGGCCGACCTCGACCGCGCCCGCCCCTGTGTGGTGGCGGCGCCCGCGACGGGGCTGGCCCGCGTCTACAGCATGACCGGATCGGCCGGGGCCTGGGGACTGCACCGGCGCTGCGCGGTCGCCTACACCGACAAGGGCATGGGGCCGGCCTTCGACGATCTGCACTCCGGCACGGTCATGGCGTACGACGGAACGACCGGCCCGCGCACGGCCGTCGGCGGCCGGGCCGCGTTCGACGCCGGACTGGACGACGCCGAACGCGCCCGCTTCGACGCGGAACGCCCCTACCGGGTGGCGTACAAGACGGCGCACAGCGGCACGAATCCGCAGGCTACCTGGGGGCGCGATGTGCTGCGCTCGGTGGAGCTCACGCTCGCCCTGCTCAACCGCGACTGGCGCAAGGGCGCGCCGTCGGCCGGGTACACGCCCGCCACCACCACGGTCATCGCCACCGGGGTGTCCAACGGCGGTGGCGCCGCGGTCGCGGCCGGCGAGGACGACCGGCGCGGGCTGGTCGACGCCGTGGTCGCCTCCGAACCGCAGATGAACCTGGCGCCGCTGGGCGGCGTCCGCGTCGTCCAGGGCGAGCGGCGGGTACCGTCGGCGGGCCTGCCCCTGCTGCGCTACGGCGCCCTGGCCTCGCTGCTCCAGCCGTGCGCGGCCCTCACCGAGCCGACGGCACCCGGCTACGCCTCGCTGGACGAGGCCGCCGCCCGGCGCCGCTGTGCCGACCTCGTCGGCGACGACCCCCGTCTGATCACCCGCCGCGACGCCGCGCGCGCCGGCCCGGCCGGGCTGCCCGAACTCGCCCAACAGGCCCTGGTCCGGGCGGGGTTCCAGCCGCAGTCGTCGTATCTGCAACTCGCGCACTACGACCCGCAGACCCCCGTCTCCTACGCGATGAGCTTCGCGCGCGCCTCGGTCGCCGACTCGCTGTGCGGCTACGGATGGGCCCGCACCGACGCCTCGGGGCGCCCCGCGCCGTACACGCGCGCGGAACTCGCCGCCGCCTTCGCCACCAGCGGCGGTCGGGCCCCGGCCCCCGGTGTGCTGATCGACGAGAACTCGCCGGGCGGCCCGGTCGCGGACGCCAGGTCCCTCGGCCCGCGGGGAATCCACGACTACAACCTGCGTGGGGAGCGGTGCGTGTACCGGCTGGCCTTCCCCGGGGCGGACGACCGGCCGGCGGAGCGGGCCTGGGCCCGGCGGGTCGCGCGGGGTCTGGACGCCACGCGTTGCTCCGGTGACCTGCACGGCAAGCCCACCCTCATCGTGCACGGCAGGGACGACACCCGGGTGCCGGTCAACCACGCCTCCCGCCCCTACCTGGGCCTCGACTCCCGCGCCCAGCACGGCCGGGGCACCGTCGGCTACATCGAGGTCACCCACGCCCAGCACGTCGACTCCACGGCACCGGGCCTCGACAACCGCTATGTGCCGCTGGGGTTCTACTACCAGCAGGCCCTGGACCTGATGTGGGGGCGGCTGCGGGACGGTGCGCCGTTGCCGCCCAGCCAGGTCGTGCGCACGGTCCCGCGCGGCGGTGCGCCGGGACGGGCGCCGGACCTGGAGGGCGCCAACGTGCCCCCGATCGCCCAGCGTCCCGCCGGTGGCGACCTGATCCGGGTCGCCGGTGGTGTCGTACGGGTCCCCGACTGACCTGATCCGGCCCGGGCCCGGCGCCCGGGCCGGGGCTCAGTGCCCGCGGAACGCCTCCTCCAGCCACCAGGCCCCGTGATCGGCGACCACCTTGGCGTCGATGAGCAACGGCGCGGACCGGGGGCCGGCGACCCAGTCCCGTACGGCCTTCAGGTCGGCCGTCGTCCGCACGGTCACCGCCTCGAAGCCGTAGCCCCGGCCCACGGCGGCGATGTCCGTCGGCGGGAAGCGCACCGTGTCGAGGGGGTGCCCGTCGGGCCCGAAGTGGTGGACCTCGGCGCCGTAGGCCTCGTCGTCGTACACGACGACCACCATGGGCAGTCGCAGCCGGCGCACGGTGTCCAGTTCCACGGCGCCCATCAGCGCGCCGCCGTCCCCGAGCGCGGCCACGGGCAGCCGGTCCGGCCGGGCCAGCGCCGCGCCGATGGTGGTCGCAAGGCCGAGCCCGATCGACTGGAAGGCCTGGGTGAAGCAGAAGCCCTGCTCGTCCGGCACCGACAGGTACGCGGTCGGGTAGCCCATGAAGTTGCCGGAGTCCACGCCGACCACGCGCTCGGCGGGCAGGATCTCGTCGAGGGCGACGCTCAGCGTCCTCGGGTCGATCCGCTCGCGCGTGCTCGTGTCCTCGTACGGCACGTCGTGCCAGCGCAGACGGGCGGCGAGGGCCGCGCCGGTCTCCGGGGTCCGGTAGCCCTCCCGTGGCTCGGTGCCCGCCTCGGCCACCCGACGCGCGGTGAGGCGGACGTCGCCGGTGACCGCGAGGTGGACCGGGCGGTGGGCGCCGAGTGCCGACGGGTCGTCGTCGACCTGGACGACGGTGGCGTCGGCGCCGATGAGCCGGCCGTGCCGCATCGTCCACATGTTGAGGGCGCAGCCCCAGCCGACGATCAGGTCGGCGCCCTGGAGCAGTTCCACGGCCAGCGGCGAGGCGAAGCCTCCGGAGACGTCCAGGGACCACGGGTTGCCGTGGAAGAGCCCGCGGGCGACGGCCGAGGTCGCGAGCAGCGCGCCGTAGCGCTCGGCGAGCGCCTCCAGGGCCTGCCCGCTGCCGGGTCCCCGCGATCCGCGGCCGGCCACGAAGACCGGGCGCCGGGACCGTCCGAGCAGTTCGGCGAGCGCCGCCACATCGGCCGCCTCCGGTTCCACGGCGGCCCGTTGCGCCGGTGGTGCCGCCTGGGCGAGGGCGCCGTCGGGGACCTCCAGCGCCTGCACCGGCAACGGCAGGTTGAGCAGGACGGTCCGCCGCTCGCGCACCGCCAGCCGAACGGCCGCGCACGTCTGCTCGACGGCCTCCTCGGCCGACGTGACCCGGGCCGTGGCGGCCCCCACCGCGCGGGCCAACGCCTCCTGGTCGACGTAGAAGTTGGACCGGGGCTCGGTCACGTCGGCCGCCAGCACGATGAGCGGCGTGCGGCTCTTCGCCGCCTCCGCGATGCCGGTCATCGCGTTGGTCAGACCGGGGCCCTGATGGACGCTCACGACCGCGACCTCGCCGCTGGTGCGGGCGTAGGCGTCGGCCATCGTCGCCGCGCCGGCCTCATGGCGGGTGGCGACGAACCGCGCGCCCGCGGCGACCATCGCGTTGGTCACGTGGAAGTTGCCCGATCCGACGACCCCGAAGACCTGTCCGACCCCGGCCGCGCACAGCGCCCGCCCCACCGCCTCCGCGACCTTCATGAGCGCTCCACCAGGGCGAGCACGCGCGCGGGTGCCCCCGAGCCCGTGACGATGGGCAGCGGTCCGGCGATGACGACCGAGCCGGTCGGCGGCAGCGCGGCGAGGTTCCGCAACTGCGTCAGTCCGTATTTGTCACTGCCCATCAGATAGGAGTGGCAGGGATAGACGGGGTCGAAGGAGTGCGCGCCGCCGGCGTCGGTGCCCACCGTCTCGACACCGAGGCCGATCACGGGCGACTCCTCGGCGACCCAGCGGGCGCACTCCGCCGACAGGCCGGGGGTGTGCGGGCCGTTCTCGTCGGCGTTGAGGAACTCCTCCTGGGAGTGCGAGCGGGCGTCCCAGCCGGTGCGCAGCAGCAGCCAACCCCCGTCGGGCAGGGGGCCGTTCTCCGCCTCCCAGGCCTTGACGTGGTCGATCTCGACCAGGAAGTCGGGGTTCTTGGCGGCCTCGGCGCTGAAGTCCAGTACGGCGGCGGGGGCCAGCAGCCTGCGCGCCGGCACCGAGGCGACGTCGGTGAGGTCCTTGCCGGTGACCCAGTGGTTCGGGGCGTCGAAGTGGGTGCCGGTGTGCTCGCCGCTGCGGAAGTTGTTCCAGTACCAGGCGGGGCCCCGGTCGTCGTAGCGGCTGATCTCCTCCAGTTCGAAGACGGCGGTCTGCCCGAACTGGGGCGGCAGTTGGATCACCGGGGTCGACGACGACAACGGCGAGGTGAGGTCGAGGACTTCGATCGATCCACCTCGCAGCCCGGAGACCAGCGCGGCAAGTACGGATGACTCGGACATGGCGCCTCCTCAAGCGGACGGTGCTCGCACTGACAGCATCTCAGTCCTCCCCCCGCCTCTTGACGCGTCATTGACAACAGTGGCTTGATGTTTGATGGGAGCGCTCCCACCCTGCGCGCGAAGCGCGCTGACGGATACGGCCAGGGAAGGGAACACCATGCGCGGCACCCGCCACTGCTCACCCTTGCGGATCGTTCCGCTGCTCGCTCTGCTGGGCGCCTTGCTGCTGCCGGCCGGCACCACGCTCGCGCCCCGGGCCGCGGCCGCGACCCCGGCGGCGGCTCCCGTGCGCGTCATGCCGCTCGGCGATTCGATCACCGGCTCGCCCGGCTGCTGGCGCGCGCTGCTGTGGAACCGTCTGCAGTCCACCGGATACACGGACATCGACTTCGTCGGCACCCTCGGCCCGCAGGGCTGCGGCCAGTCGCACGACGGGGACAACGAGGGCCACGGCGGCGAGTTGGTCACCAACGTGGCCGATCAGAACCTGCTGCCCGGCCGACTGGCCGCGACACTGCCGGACATCGTTGTCATGCACTTCGGCACGAACGACGTGTGGAGCTCCGTCGCCCCCGACCGCATCCTCACCGCCTACAGCAAGCTCGTCGAGCAGATGCGGGCCAGCAACCCCGGCATGAGGATCCTGGTCGCCCGGCTCATCCCGATGAACCCCAGCAGTTGCGCGGCGTGCGCGCAGCGCGTCGTCGACTTCAACGCGCGGATCCCCGACTGGGCCCGGGCGACCAGCACCAGCCGCTCCCCCGTCACAGTGGTCGACCAGTGGACGGGCTTCGACACGGCCACCGACACCTACGACGGCGTGCACCCCAGCGCCTCCGGCGACGAGAAGATCGCCGCTCGCTGGTATCCGGCGCTGGCCGCGCTCCTCGACGCGGGCCCCGGAGACCCGGACGGCCCCACAGACCCCGGTGACCCGGCCGGCTGCACCGCGACCTTCCGCGCCGTCTCCGTGTGGCAGGGCGGCTATCAGGGCGAGGTGACGGTGACCAACGGGTCCTCCTCCGCCGTCTCGGCCTGGACCGCGACGGTCGCACCGGCCGACGGCGCCCGCATCGGCCAGCTCTGGAACGGCACGCTCACGACCGGCGCCGACGGCACGGCGACCGTCACCAACGCCTCCTGGAACGGCACTTTGGCACCCGGCGCGAGCGCGGCCTTCGGGTTCATCGCCGGTACGCCGTCCACCGCCGGTGCTCCGTCGGCGGACGTGAGCTGCACGACGAGGGCCGACTGACCTTTCCCCGCCCCCAACTCCCCTCTCTTGGAGCCGCCATGAGATCCCGCACCCCGGCCGTCCCTGGGCCGGCCACCGTGGCCGCCGCCCTCCTGGGGCTGCTCCTGCCGCTGATCGCCTTCGTCACGCCCGCCCATGCGGCGCCGCCCGGCTTCCGCATCACCGACGGCCGACTGCTGGAGTCGAACGGGAACGACTTCGTCATGCGGGGCGTCAACCACGCCCACACCTGGTTCCCGGACCGCGTCAGCTCCCTCGCCCACATCAAGGCCAAGGGCGCCAACACCGTCCGCGTGGTCCTCTCCAGCGGTGACCGCTGGACCCGCAACGACACCGCCGACGTGGCGAACGTCGTCGCCCAGTGCAAGCAGAACCGGCTCATCTGCGTCCTGGAGGTCCACGACACCACCGGCTACGGCGAACAGAGCGGCGCCGCCACGCTGTCCCGGGCCGCCGACTACTGGATCAGTGTGCAGAGCGCGCTGGCCGGCCAGGAGGACTACGTCCTCGTCAACATCGGCAACGAGCCGTACGGCAATACCGGCTACACGGCCTGGACCGCCGACACGAAGGCGGCGATCCAGAAGCTGCGCACCGCCGGGTTCCGGCACACCATCATGGTCGACGCGCCCAACTGGGGTCAGGACTGGGCGTTCACGATGCGCGACAACGCCGCCTCGGTCTTCGCGGCCGACCCGGACGCCAACACGATCTTCTCCATCCACATGTACGGCGTCTTCGACACGGCCGCCGAGATCAGCGACTACCTGAACCGCTTCGTCACCGCCGGACTCCCCATCGTCGTGGGCGAGTTCGGCCACAACCACTCGGACGGCGACCCCGACGAGGACACCATCCTGGCCGTCACCCAGCAGCTGGGCCTGGGCTATCTCGGCTGGTCGTGGAGCGGCAACGGCGGTGGGGTCGAGTACCTGGACATGGTCACGAACTTCGACCCGAACCAGCTGACGTCGTGGGGACAGCGGCTCTTCAACGGCGCGAACGGCATCGCCGCCACGTCGCAGGAGGCCACCATCTACTCCTCGGGCGGCGGCGACACCACTCCCCCGACCGCGCCCGGGACGCCGACCGCCTCCGCCGTGACGTCCTCGTCCGTGACCCTGAACTGGGCCGCCTCCAGCGACGCGAACGGTGTGACCGGCTATGACGTCGTCCGCGTCAGCGGCGCCACCGAGACCGCCGCCACCACGACGACCGGCACCTCCGTCACCGTGACCGGCCTCGCCCCGGAGACTTCGTACACCTTCGCCGTCTACGCCCACGACGCCGCCGGCAACCGCTCGCAGCGCTCCGGCACGGTGACCGTCACGACGTCCTCCGGTGGTCCGGCGGTGGCGTGCGCCGTCGCCTACCGGGTCGCGAACGAGTGGCCCGGCGGCTTCCAGGGCGAGATCGTCATTCGCAACACCGGCAGCTCGGCCGTCAACGGCTGGACGCTGCGCTGGACGTTCCCCGGCAGCCAGCGCGTCAGCAACCTGTGGGGCGGCACCGTGACGCAGAGCGGTTCCGAGGTGAGCGTCACCTCCGCCTCGTACACCGCGACGATCGCCCCGGCGGGCTCCGTCGCCCTCGGCTTCACGGCCACCGAGGGAGGCACCAATCCCAACCCCGCGACGTTCACCCTCAATGGCTCCGGCTGTTCACTGACCTGAACCGCCCACGTGCCGAGCCTCCTTGGCGTCCTGTCGGCTCAGGGCGTCAAGGAAGCGCACCCCGGCGCCACAGAACCGTGACAGGGGCCACACAGACTCATGTGCAAGGCACACGAAAGATCCGGATAAGGTAAGGCTGGCCTAATGGCCGGAATCAGCCCGTACCAAAGGGAGCCTTGCCATGCTTCACCGGCGCCGCGGCACTGCCGCCGTCGCTCTTGCCGTCGCCGCCGCCCTGTCCCTCGCGGCCTGCGGCGGTTCCAACGGCGGCGCGGACAAGGAGTCCACGGCCGAGGCCGGGGACAAGAAGGCCGTGGCTCAGGGCGGCGACGACTTCTCGGACGCCGCGAAGAAGACCGCGGCGATGGGCACCGACGCCAAGGCCGGCGAGTGGCCGCGCACCATCGAGCACGCCATGGGCGAGACCGAGATCAAGTCCCAGCCCAAGCGTGTCGTGGTCCTGGACGTCGGCGAGCTCGACAACGTCGTGTCGCTCGGCATCAAGCCGGTCGGCCTCGCGCCCACCGAGGGCTCTCCTGAACTCCCGTCCTACCTGAAGAAGGACGCCGGTACCCCGGCGAACGTCGGCACCATCAACAACCTCAATCTGGAGGCGATCGCCGGCCTCAAGCCGGACCTGATCCTCGGCAGCCAGCTGCGCGCCGCGGACAAGTACGACGAGCTGTCGAAGATCGCGCCCACCGTCTTCTCCCTGCGCCCCGGCTTCACCTGGAAGGAGAACTACCTCCTGAACGCCGCGGCCCTGGACAAGACCGCCGAGGCCAAGGCGAAGCTCGCCGCCTACGACAAGAAGGTCGACGAGCTCGACGCCAAGCTCGGCGCCGACAAGCCGACCGTGTCGATGGTGCGTTACCTGCCCGACGGCCTGATCCGGCTGTACGCCAACGCCTCGTTCATCGGCACCATCCTCAAGGACGCCGGCATCCCGCGCCCGAAGAACCAGGACATCGACGACCTGGCCGCCGAGGTCAGCGCGGAGAACATCGACCAGGCCGACGGTGACTACATCTTCACCGGCGTCTACGGCGACCCGAAGGCCACCGACAAGTCCCGCGCCCAGGGCAACCCGCTGTGGAAGAACCTCAAGGCGGTCAAGGAGGGCCGCGCGTACGACGTCCCGGACGAGACCTGGTACCTGGGTCTGGGCGTCACCGCGGCCGAGGAGGTCCTCGCGGACCTGGAGAAGTACCTGACCAAGTAAGGTCGTTCGGCACCGACGACAGGAACGGCAAGAGGAAACGCATGTCCCATGCCACCCGACGGCGCATCGGCTGGACGGTCGCCGGCACCCTCTTGCTGTTCCTCGCCGTCCTGCTCAGTCTCGCCCTCGGCAGCCGCCACATCCCCCCGTCCGAGGTGTTCGACGCCCTGCTGCACGGCGGCAACAGCGCCAACGCCCAGGTCGTACGCGCCCTGCGGGTGCCCCGCACGGTCATCGGTGTGCTGGTCGGGCTCGCGCTCGCGGTCGCCGGAGTGGTCATGCAGGCCATCACCCGCAACCCGATCGCCGAGCCCGGCGTCCTCGGGGTCAGCCAGGGCGCCGCGCTGGGTGTCGTGTGCGCGATCGCGTTCCTCGGGGTGCACACGCCCAGCGGGTACGTATGGTTCGCGTTCGCCGGTGCGGGGCTCGCCGCCGTGGCCGCGTACGTCGTGGCGGGCCGCGGGCGCGACGGCGCGTCGCCGGTCAGACTGGCGCTGGCCGGGGCCGCGATGAACGCCTTCATCGCCTCCGTGGTCTCCGCCATCGTCACGACCGACGCCCGCGCCCTCGACGAGTTCCGCTTCTGGGACGTCGGCTCGATCGGCGGCCGGGACGGCGAAGTCGTCACGCAGACCTGGCCGTTCGTGCTCGTGGGGCTGGTGCTGGTGGCCGTCATGGCGCGAGGTCTTGACGCCCTCGCCCTCGGCGACGACGTGGCCCGGGGACTCGGTCACCGGGTCGCGCTCGTGCGGGCCGTGGGTGCGCTCGCCGCGACCGTGCTGACCGGGGCCGCCGTCGCGGTCGCCGGTCCGATCGCGTTCACCGGGCTCGCCGTCCCGCACATCGCGCGGGCGCTGGTCGGCGCCGACCACCGGTGGGTGCTCGCCCTGTCCGCGCTGCTGGGCCCCACGGTGATCCTGGTGTCGGACGTGCTCGGCCGGGTCGTCTTCGCGCCCTCGGAAGTGCCGGTGGCCGTGATGACCGCGTTGCTCGGCGTGCCGTTCCTGGTCGCGCTGGTACGGAGAAAGGCGACGGTGCCGGCGTGACCCAGTCCCTCGAACGAACCGCTCCCGCCCCGCGCCGGCCGCGCCCCGCCGGCTACACGGTTCTCCGCGTGCGGGACGGCAGCTTCCTGCTGCACCGCCGGGCGAGTGCCGTCGCGCTCCTGCTGGCCGTCGTGCTCGCGGTGACGGTCGTCGTGTCCCTCTGCATCGGCGAGGCGTACGTCTCTCCGACGGAGGTCGTGCGCGTGCTGCTCGGGCAGCCGAGCCCCGACGAACTCGTCGTCGGCACGCTCCGGTTGCCCCGGCTGGTGACCGGACTGCTGGTCGGTGCCGCCTTCGGCGTCTCCGGCGCGCTGATCCAGACCGTGGCCCGCAACTCCCTCGCCAGTCCGGACGTCATCGGCGTCACGCACGGCGCGGGCGCGGCGACGGTGACCGCGATGACGTTCGGGCTGACGTCGTACAGCGTGCTTCCGTACGTCTCGGTCGCGGGCGGGCTCGCGGCCGCCGCGTTCGTCTACGTCTTCGCCTGGCGGCGCGGTCTGCACGCCACGCGGTTCGTCCTCGTCGGCATCGGAGTGTCGATCGCGCTCGGTTCGCTGACCCGGCTGTTCCTCACCAAGGGCGACTATCTGGTGGCCCAGCAGGCCAAGGTGTGGCTGACCGGGTCGCTCAACGGCCGGGGCTACGACCAGGCCGCGCCGCTCGCGCTGGTCCTCGCGGTCCTGGTGCCGGCGCTGCTGTGGGCGGCGCACGCCCAGCGCATGGTCTCCCTGGACGACAGCACGGCGACCGCGCTGGGCGTGCGGCTCGGGCCGGTGCGGCTGGGGCTGACCGGGCTCGGTGTCGTCCTGGCGTCCGTGGCGACCGGGGCCGCCGGGCCGGTCGACTTCGTGGCGCTGCTCGCCCCGCAGATCGCCCACCGGCTGACCCGCACCGCCCAGATCCCGCTGCTGTCCTCCGCCCTGACCGGCGCCACGATCGTGGTCGTCGCGGACCTGCTGGCCCGCCGGCTGTTCTCGCCGGTCGAGCTGCCGGTGGGCGTGCTCACGGCAGCGGTCGGAGCGCCGTATCTGATGTGGCTGATTGCCCGCACCCGGCGTGCCCGGCAGGGAACCTGAGGGGGGACGGGGGCGTTCTTGTCTGGTAGCGGGGTGGCAGGCCCGCCTGCCGACAGGAACGAAGGTGACACGATGAGTGACAAGGCCCGGAAGCTGTTCGAGGCGCTCGACCTCGACTCGAACGGGACCCTGACCCGCGCAGAGGTGATCATCGCCCTGCGCACGAAGGGCCCGTCCCTGGCCGCATCGGGGGATCTGCCGTTCTGGGGCCTGGGAGACGAGGACGCCTCCTCCGCACTGTTCGACGCCGCCGACCAGAACGGGGACGACATGGTGACCCTGGAGGAGTTCACGGCGGTGGTGGACCGCCGGTTCGGCTGGAGCTGAGGGGCGCAGTCACCCGCCGGGCGCTTGGCCCGTGCGCTCGCTGTCGGCCGTCTCGTCGACCTGTGCGGCGACCCAGTCCAGGAAGGCCCGTACGTCGGTGGCGGGCAGCGTGGTCGCGGCGGTGCGGGGGCGTTCGTAGCTGTGCACCGCCGCCGTCAGGAGCGGCCGGTAGCGTTCCTCGGCCGCAGCGACCGCCTGCGCCGCCCGGCGCTTGGCCTGCCAGCGGCCCGTGCGGCAGTACCGCACCGAGCGGCAGCCGTTGAGGACCCGGTTGTCGGCCAGATGTCCCTCGCCGGCGCTGTGCTCACGGACGGAGGCGCGGAGCGCGGCGAGCACCTCGGCGCGGGCGGGTTCGGCGATCACTTCCCGCGCCGGCCTGCCGTGCAGCACTCGCCCGGCCTGGTGGGCGACGGAACGGTCGATGACGTACCAGAACGCCGGGGACTGAGCGGGGTCGAGGCTGACCTTGCCGGGCAGCAGCGGTCCGGTGTTGAGGTCCAGCAGGTACCCGGCCTCGCCGGACGGCCTGGCCGCGAAGCCCTCGTCGTAGACCACCAGCTCCAGTCCGGCCGCGGGGCAGGGCAGCGCGGGATGGGTGAGCGCGGCGGCCAGCTCGGTCAGCGTTCCCCGAGGCAGGGGCGTGTCCACGACCACCGTCACGTCGGTGTCGCTGCGCCCGTGCCGGTAGTCGCCGAGCGCGACCGAGCCGACCGCGATGACGCTCACCAGGTGCGATCCGCACACGGAGCGCGTGCGGTGGACGACCTCCCGGAGGTACGGGCGGAGTTCGGCGGGGACGGAGTGCGGGTCCGCGGGGGTCCGGGTCATACGGTCAGCACACCACCGTCCCGGCCCGACGGCGCCCCGCGCGGATGCCTCCCCCTGCGCGGGGCGCCGCCGGTGTGCGAGACCGCGGCCCTGCTCAGGCGAGTTCCACGAGCAGGTCGCCGCCCTCCACCTGCTGGATGGGGTTGATGGCCAGCCTGGCCACCCGGCCGGCCTTCGCGGCGGTAATCGAGGCCTCCATCTTCATCGCCTCGATCGTGGCCACCGTGGCCCCGGCCGGCACCTCGTCCCCCTCGGCGACGGTGAGGGTCACCACGCCGGCGAACGGCGCCGCGACGTGGCCGGGGTTGGCCCGGTCGGCCTTCTCCGTCACCGGCACGTCCGAGGCGGCCGCCCGGTCGCGGACCTGGATGGGCCGCAACTGGCCGTTCAGGGTGGACATCACGGTGCGCAGACCGCGCTCGTCCGCGTCGCCGACGGCCTGCAGCTCGATCAGCAGCCGCACCCCGCGCTCCAGGTCGACGGCGTACTCCTTGCCCGGGCGCAGCCCGTAGAAGAAGTCCTTGCTGTCCAGCACGCTGGTGTCGCCGTAGGTGTCGCGGTGCGTCTCGAACTCGCGCGTCGGCGCCGGGAACAGCAGCCGGTTGAGCGTCGCCCGCCGGTCCTTGGCCAGTCCCGCACGGTCGTCGGCGCTCAGCTCCTGCACCGGCTTCGCCTCGGCGCGGCCCTGCAGCGCCTTGCTGCGGAACGGCTCGGGCCAGCCGCCGGGCGGGGTGCCCAGCTCGCCGCGCAGGAAGCCGATAACGGAGTCGGGGATGTCGAACCGGTCCGGCTCGGTCTCGAAGTCCTGCGGGGACACGCCGGCGCCCACCAGGTGCAGCGCCAGGTCGCCGACCACCTTGGACGAGGGGGTGACCTTCACCAGGCGGCCGAGCATCCGGTCGGCGGCGGCGTACATCGCCTCGATGTCCTCGAAGCGGTCGCCGAGGCCCAGCGCGACCGCCTGGGTACGCAGGTTGGACAGCTGTCCGCCGGGGATCTCGTGGTGGTAGACGCGGCCGGTCGGGGAGGCGAGCCCCGCCTCGAAGGGGGCGTAGACCTTGCGGACGCTCTCCCAGTACGGCTCCAGGTCGCCGACGGCCTGGAGGTCGAGGCCGGTGGGCCGCTCGGAGTGGTCGGTGGCGGCCACGATCGCCGAGAGGGACGGCTGCGAGGTCGTACCGGCCATGGACGCCACCGCCCCGTCCACCGCGTCCGCGCCGGCCTGGATCGCGGCGAGGTAGGTGGCGAGCTGGCCGCCGGCGGTGTCGTGGGTGTGCACGTGGACCGGCAGGTCGAACTCCCGGCGCAGGGCCGACACCAGCTTCGCCGCGGCCGGTGCCCGCAGCAGGCCCGCCATGTCCTTGACGGCCAGCACATGGGCGCCCGCGGCCACGATCCGCTCGGCCAGGCGCAGGTAGTAGTCCAGGGTGTACAGGCGCTCCGACGGGTCGGACAGGTCGGAGGTGTAGCACAGGGCCACCTCCGCGACGGCCGTCCCGGTCTCCCGTACCGCCTCGATGGCGGGCCGCATCTGGTCGACGTCGTTGAGGGCGTCGAAGATGCGGAAGATGTCGATGCCGGTGGCCGCCGCCTCCTGCACGAAGGCGTCGGTCACCTCGGTGGGATACGGCGTGTAGCCCACGGTGTTGCGGCCGCGCAGCAGCATCTGGAGGCAGATGTTCGGCGCCGCCTCCCGCAGGGCGGCCAGCCGCTCCCACGGGTCCTCGGCGAGGAAGCGCAGAGCCACGTCGTAGGTGGCGCCGCCCCAGCACTCCAGGGACAGCAGCTGGGGCAGGGTGCGGGCCACCACCGGGGCCACGGCGACCATGTCCTTGGTGCGCACCCGGGTGGCGAGCAGCGACTGGTGGGCGTCGCGGAAGGTGGTGTCGGTGACGCCGATGGTCGGCGAGGCGCGCAGCCAGCTCGCGAAGCCCTCGGGGCCCAGCTCGGCGAGCTTCTGCCGGGACCCGGCCGGGGGCTCACCGGCCGGCAGGGCGGGCAGCTTGGTCAACGGGTCGAGCAGGTCGGGCCGTTCGCCGTGCGGCTTGTTCACGGTGACGTCGGCCAGGTAGGTGAGCAGCTTGGTGCCGCGGTCGGCGGAGTGGCGGGCGGTGAGCAGGTGCGGGCGCCGCTCGATGAACGACGTGGTGACCCGGCCGGCCTGGAAGTCGGGGTCGTCGAGGACCGCTTGCAGGAAGGGGATGTTGGTGGCCACGCCGCGGATGCGGAACTCGGCCACGGCACGCCGGGCGCGGCCCACGGCGGCGCCGAAGTCCCGGCCGCGGCAGGTGAGCTTCACCAGCATCGAGTCGAAGTGCGCGCTGATCTCCGTACCGGCGTGGGTCGTTCCGCCGTCGAGGCGGATGCCGGAGCCGCCCGGCGAGCGGTAGGCGCTGATGCGGCCGGTGTCCGGGCGGAAGCCGTTGGCCGGGTCCTCGGTGGTGATGCGGCACTGGAGCGCGGCGCCGCGCAGGGTGATCGTCTCCTGCGACAGCCCCAGGCCGGCCAGGGTCTCGCCGCCGGCGATGCGCAGTTGTGCCTGCACCAGGTCGACGTCGGTGACCTCCTCGGTCACCGTGTGCTCGACCTGGATGCGCGGGTTCATCTCGATGAAGACGTGGTTGCCGTCGCGGTCCAGCAGGAACTCCACCGTGCCGGCGTTGCGGTAGCCGATCTGCCGGGCGAAGCGCACCGCGTCGGCGCAGATCCGCTCGCGCAGCTCCGGGTCGAGGTTCGGCGCGGGCGCCAGCTCGATCACCTTCTGGTGGCGGCGCTGCACCGAGCAGTCCCGCTCGAAGAGGTGGATGACGTCGCCCTGTCCGTCGGCGAGGATCTGCACCTCGATGTGGCGGGGCTCGACGACGGCCTTCTCCAGGAACACCGTGGGGTCGCCGAACGCCGAGGCCGCCTCACGCGACGCCGCCTCGATGGACTCGCGCAGCTGGGCGGGGTCCTCGACCCGGCGCATACCGCGCCCGCCGCCGCCCGCGACGGCCTTGACGAACACGGGGAAGCCGATGTCCTCGGCGGCGCTGACGAGTGCGTCCACGTTGGTGGACGGCGCCGAGGAACCCAGCACGGGTACGCCGGCCGCGCGTGCGGCGGCCACGGCGCGGGCCTTGTTCCCGGTCAGCTCCAGGATCTCCGCGCTGGGCCCGACGAACGTGATGCCCGCCTCCTCGCAGGCGCGGGCCAGGTCGGGGTTCTCGGACAGGAATCCATAACCCGGGTAGACGGCGTCGGCTCCCGCACGGCGCGCCGCACGGACTATCTCCTCCACGGAGAGATAGGCCCGCACCGGATGTCCCGGCCGGCCGATCTCGTAGGCCTCGTCGGCCTTCAGCCGGTGCAGGGAGTTGCGGTCCTCGTGCGGGAAGACGGCGACGGTGCGCGCGCCCAGCTCATAGCCTGCGCGGAAAGCGCGAATCGCGATCTCACCGCGGTTGGCGACCAGCACCTTGCGGAACATTCTTGATCCCTTCAGCCTGCCGGGTGACGGACACCCATGGTGTCGGCGGTGCCCCATTCACGCCATGTGAGCCGGGCCACTTGCGGCCTACGCTGTCCTTGAGCTTCCTGTGGTCAAGGGTGGTGTAAGCGAGGTGCCCTCATGACCAGTGCGAGTCACCGCGATGCACGTGCCCACGACGCGATCGGCGAAACGCCTGGTCGGCGGACGCCCCCGGTGGGTCGTGCGGGGGTGTTCCAGGATCTGCTCCCGCTCGCGCTCTGGGTGGTGGACGCCGACGGGGTCCTGGTGCAGTGGTCGCTCGCCGCGCAGGACCTGCTCGGTCACACCTCCGAGCAGATGGTCGGCCAGGACGCCAGGCGCGTGCTCGTGCCCGAGGGGCACCTGGAGCTGGCCGACGGGCTGAGCCGGACGGTGCGGACGGGGGCGGCGGTGGTCGCGCGGCTGCCGGTCCGGCATCGCGACGGGACCGTGGTCGACATGGAGCTGTGGCACTGTCCGATCGCGGATGTGCGGGGCCGCCCCGGTGTGCTGGCCATCGCGGCGGAGACCTCGGCGGTGGAGCGGATGCGCGATGCGCTGGCCGCGCTGGAGGGCCTGTTCACGCAGTCCCCGGTCGGCCTGGCCATGCTCGGCGCCGATCTGCGGTTCCTCCGCGTCAACGAGGCGCTGGCCCGGATGGACGGGGTGCCCGTCGCGGAGCACATCGGCCGGCGGGTCACCGAGGTCGCCCCCGGCACCGAGGCCCTGGAGTCGATGATGCGGCGCGTCCTGGACCGCGGCGAGGCGGTGGTGGACCACCGTCACACCGGCGCCGACGCGGCCGACCCGGAACAGCAGCGGACCTGGTCCTGCTCCTACGCCCCCTTGCTCGGCGCCGCCGGGCAGCGGGCGGGGGTGATCGCCTCGCTGATCGACGTCACGGAGGGGCAGCGGGCCCATCTGGAGGTCGAGCGGGCGCGGCGGCGGCTGGCGCTGCTGGCGGAGGCGGGGACCCAGATGGGTTCCACCCTGGATCTGGCCCGGACGGCGCGGGAGGTGGTCCGTGTCCTGGTGCCCCGGCTCGCGGACTCCGCCGACGTCCAGCTGCTGGAGGAGGCGGTGGCCCCGGACGAGACCGCCGCGTCCGCGCACGGCGTGGTCCGCCGGGTCGCGGCCGCCTTCACGGATCCGGCCGCACCGGCCGACCACCTCTCGGTCGGCATGACCCAGCAGGTCCCGCCCGGCTCGGTGTACGAGCAGGTCATCGGCGCCGGGCGGCCCATGAACCTGTACCTGAGCGACATCGGCCCGCTGATCCCCACCCCCGGCGCCGACCGGCTGCGCGAGTATCTGCGGGCCCGCGTGGGCTGCGCCCGGCTGGTTCCGCTGGTGGCGCGGGGCACGGTGCTCGGCGCGGTGGTGGTGACCCGCACCCGCGACCGGGAGCCGTTCGACGACCAGGACACCCTGCTGATCGACGAGCTGGTCGCGCGGGCGGCGCTGAACATCGACAACGCGCGCATGTACAGCCGGGAGCGCGACGCGGCGCTGACCCTGCAGCGCAGCCTGATGAACCCCGTCCTGCCCACCGTCAGCGGCCTGGAGCTCACCGGGCGCTATCTGCCGGCCGGGGACCACGAGGTCGGCGGCGACTGGTTCGACGCCATCGCCCTGTCGGGCGGCCGGACCGCGCTGGTGATCGGGGACGTGATGGGGCACGGCATCCACGCGGCCGCCGTCATGGGTCAGCTGCGCACCGCCGTACGCACCCTGGCCCGCCGGGACACCGCGCCCGACCAGGTGCTGCGCGCTCTGGACGCCGCCGTGGCGGACCTGGGCGACAACGAGATGGCCACCTGCCTGTACGCCGTCCACGACCCGGTGGCCGGCCACTGCCTGATCGCGAGGGCGGGCCACCCGCCGCCCATGATCGCCGACGGACGGGGAACCATAGCCTTCCTGGACGGACCGCCGGGCCCGCCCCTGGGCCTGGGCGGGCAGGACTGCGAGGTCCAGCGCATGGTGCTGCCGCCGCGCAGCCTCCTGGTGGCCTACACCGACGGCCTGATCGAGACCCGGGGCACGGACCTGGACCAGGGCATGCGCCGGCTGGCCCAGGCGCTGCGGCATCCCGGGCATCCGCTGGAGGAGATCTGCGACGAGCTGCTCGCCCACGTCATGCCGGAGACGGCCGACGACGACGTGGCGGTGCTCCTCGCCCGCGCGCAGCCCCGCTGAACCCGAACGTCCGCCCGTCCGCCGGACGCGTCACCCGTCGGGACCGCCCCGGCCCCGGCGACCAGGCACGCGGTACCCGCAGAGCCGATACTGGGAGTGAGCCGCTGCACAGCCGGCCGGGCTGTGCACAGCGGGCACCCGGGAACGGCGCGAGATGGGTGGGAGATGCACGACACATCCCCGACGTCACTCAGCGAGAGCCCGCAGGACCCGTTCTCCGTCCACCGATCCGCGGCGGTCGTCCTGGACGCCCGCGGACGGGTCGTCGCCTGGAGCGAACGGGCCACCGCGCTGCTCGGGCACCGGGCCGAGGAGGTACTGGGCCGAGCAGCGCGCGAGACCCTGGTCGACAGCGGTGACGAGGCCATGATCTCCGCGGCGACCTCCGCGTGCCTGCGCGAGCGGGGCTGGTTCGGCCTGCTGCCGGTGCGGCACCGCGCGGGCCACCGCGTGTACGTGGGGTTCAGGGCCCGTCTGGTGGAGCGGCTCGACTCCACCGTCGAGTGGTTCCTCGTCGGCTCGCTCGCCGAGGACATCGCCCAGTGGGAGATCGACCGGGCCGTACTGGACGGACTCTTCCTCCGGTCGCCGGTGGGTGTCGCGGTTCTCGGTCCGGACCTGCGCATCCTGCGGGTGAACCGGGCGATCGCACGGTTCGGCGGGCTGCCGGCCGAGGACTACCGCGGCCTTCGCACCGCCGACTTCCTGCTCGGCCCGGACACGGATCTGGTCGAGGAGAAGCTGCGGCAGGTTCTGGAGACGGGCCGGCCCGTGATCTTCGCCGAGCAGCCCTGCCGGTTGCTGCGGGACCCCCGGAAGGAACTGATCGTCTCGGTGTCCGCCTTCCGGATGCAGGACCCCTCCGGCAGGGTGCTGGGCGTCACCGAGATCGTCGAGGACGTCACCGACCGCCACCGGGCCCGTCGGCGGCTCGCGCTGCTCAACGAGGCCGGCGCCAGGATCGGCACCACACTGGATGTGACCACGACGGCGCGTGAGCTGGCCGAGGCGGCGGTTCCCGCGCTGGCCGACGCCATCTCGGTGGATCTGCTGGAGGCCGTGCCGCGTGGCGACGAGCCGGCCCCGGACTCCAGGGGCCCGCTGCGCAGGATGGCGGTCCGCGGCATCCGGCCCGAGTCGCTGAAGGTGATGCGTGCCGAGGGCGAGCTGTTCTCCTTCCCCGAGCGGACCGCGCCGGCCCGCTGCCTCGTCGAGCGGCGGCCGATCCTGCTGCCCGCCCTGGAGGACAGCCACGCGTGGTACGCCGCCGAGCCGAAGCGGGCCGCGAGCGCCCTGGCGATGGGCGTCCACTCCCTGATGGCGGTGCCACTGACGGCGCGCGGTGTGGTCCTCGGCGTGGTCTGTCTGTGGCGCTCGATGCAGCCGGAGCCGTTCGAGGAGGACGATCTCACCCTGGCGGCGGAGTTCGCCGCCCGGGCCGCGGTCTGCATCGACAACGCCCGCCGCTACACCCAGCAGCACGAGGCCGCCGAGGCCCTGCAGCGCAGTCTGCTGCCGGGCGAGGTGCCCGAGCACCCGGCGGTCGAGACGGCCCACCGCTATCTGCCGGCGCGGGCCTCCACCGGGGTCGGCGGCGACTGGTTCGACATCATCCCGCTGTCGGGGCTGCGTGTCGCGCTGGTCGTCGGCGACGTGGTCGGCCACGGCATGCACGCCTCGGCGACCATGGGCCGGCTGCGCGCCGCCGTGCGCACCCTGGCCCACCTCGACCTGGCCCCGGACGAGGTCCTCGCCCGGCTCGACGACCTGGTGGACCAGCTGTCCACCGAACAGCGGCAGGCGGACGGGAACGCCCCGCAGATCGTGGGCGCGACCTGTCTGTACGCGATCTACGACCCGGTCTCCCGGCACTGCGCCATGGCGCGCGCAGGGCACCCGCCGCCGACCGTGCTGGGCCCGGACGGCCAGGTGCGCCCGATCGACGTGCCCGCCGGACCACCGCTCGGCCTGGGCGGACTGCCGTTCGAGTCGGCCGAGCTGGAACTGGCCGAGGGCAGCATGATCGCCCTGTACAGCGACGGTCTCCTGCTCGCCGACGACCGCGACGTCGACCAGGGTCTGGATCTTCTGCGCACCGCGCTGGCCGGTCCCGCCCGGTCCCTGGAGCACACCTGCAAGGCGGTGGAGGACGCGATGCTGGCCACCCGGCCCGCCGACGACGTCACGCTGCTGCTGGGCCGGACCCGGGTGCTGGCACCGCAGGACGTGGCCACCTGGGAGCTGCCGGCCGAGCCCACCGCGGCCGGCCGGGCCCGGACGCTGGCACGGGACCGGCTGACCGAGTGGGGCCTTCAGGAGCTGGCCTTCACCACCGAGCTGATCGTGAGCGAACTGGTCACGAACGCCTACCGGTACGCCGGCGGCCTGGTCCTGCTGCGCCTCATCAGGGACGGCCATCTCATCTGCGAGGTCTCCGACTCCAGCAGCACCTCCCCCCACCTGCGCCAGGCCAGCGGCACCGACGAGGGCGGCCGCGGCCTGTTCCTGGTGGCGCAGCTCTCCGAGCGCTGGGGCACGCGCTACGGCCGCAACAGAAAGACGATCTGGGCCGAGCAGCCCCTGTCGGCGGATCCGGAGAGCCCCGACGCGTGAGTCCTCAGGCGCCGTTCGGACGCGTGCGGTGGTGGAGGCGGCCGGAGAGACGGTGGTACGCGGCACCGAGCACCGCCGCCTGTACCAGGGCGCCGACGACGACGCCGGCCCACGGCAGCACGCCGGGCAGCAGCAGGAACAGCCACGACGTCGGACCCGTGACCAGGAAGGCCCATATCCCGGCGAGGCTCGCGTCCTGGTGCTCGACGAGCAGCGCGTCGACACCGACCCACGCCAGCACGCCGACCACGACCGCCAGATATGCCAACGCCGCCGGATTGACCAGACAGCGGCGCGCCGCCGCCACGAAGGACTGCTGAGAACCGGTCATCGGGAACCCCCCTGAGATCGCTGTCGGCTCCCTACGATCCCCCGAGCCGCCCGGGACGGCCTGAGTAGCCGTACTCAGGTACCCCACGCGCGACTACCCAACCTCGGCCCTCACTGCTTGGCGCCGAAGTTCTGCGTCCACCAGGGGCCGCCCGAGCTCTTGTTGATGCCCACGCCGATGTCCTTGAACGAGCAGTTGAGGATGTTGGCGCGATGGCCGGGGCTGTTCATCCAGGACTCCATGACCGCTTCCGGGGTCTGCTGGCCTTGAGCGATGTTCTCGCCGAAGGTGGACCAGCGGTATCCCGCGGCGGTGATGCGCTGGCCGGGATCGGCGCCGTCGGGGTTGGTGTGGTCGAAGAAGCCACGGGCGGCCATGTCGTCGGAGTGGCCCTGGGCGGCCTTGTTCAGCAGGGCGTCCTCCTCGAGCGGGCCGCAGCCGGCGGCCGACCGCTCCTTGTTCACCAGGGCGACCACCTGCGCCACGGCGCCCGTGGGTGCCGGCTGCTCCTGCGGTGTGCTGGACGCGCTGCGCGTCGGCTCAGGGGTGGGCCGGGGAGCCGGCGCCGCCTTCTTCGTGGGCCGCGGGGACTTGGATGGGGTCGCCTTCTTCGACGGTGACTTGGACGGCGTCCGGGAGGGGGAGGGCGAGGCGGAGGTCTCGATCGGGGTGGCCTGCGCGAGGTCCGGGACCGGGGCGCCGGCCGTGCGCGCGGCGGTCGCCTCCTCGGTCCCGTTCCCGGGATCGGTGTCGTAGTGGAACCACAGGCCGCCGCCCGCCACACAGGCCGCGACGACGGCACCTCCCACGGCCCTGCGCCGGACGCGTCGGCGCCGACGGGCCTCGCCGCGCGAGAGGGCGCGGCCGCGACCGGCGCGGTGCGCGGCTCTGCCGCCCGATCCGGCGGACGCCGCGAGCTGGGCCTGCGAACCCGTCGGGGTCCCATCGACGACCGAACCCATCGGGGCCGTCCCATCGACGACCGAACCCGTCGGGGCCGTCCCATCGACGACCGAACCCACCGGGGCCATCCCGTCGGCGGCCGAACCCACCGGGAGCATCCCGTCGACGACCGAACCCACCGGGAGCATCCCGCCGGACGCCGACAGCACCCTCTCCGCCAGCGCCGGTGCCACCGCGACCAGGGCCAGGCCGGCCAGCAGCCCCTCGGCGGGCATCAGCCCGCTCCACACGCCGGAGCAACGCACACAACCCCGGGCATGCCGGGCTATTCGCTTGCGCCACAGTGCCGAGGGCTGGCCGTCCCAGGACGCCAGCACACCCCGCAGTTCGTCGCACGGCGGCTGCGCGTCGAGCGCCCGCACCACCACCCGGGCCGCCTCCAACTGCGCCTTCATCCGCTGCACCCGTACCGCGGTGTGCTGCGGCGACAGCTCCAGGGCCGCGGCGACCTCGGCCCGGGTGAGCTCGCCGGCGCACTCCAGCCACCACAGCGACAGCAGTCCCCGGTCGTCGGGCTCCAGCCAGCGGGTGGCGAGCGCCGTCTCCTGGCGCTGGCCGGACAACTGGAGCCGCACCATGGTCAGGTCCACGAAGTCGGCGCCGGGATCGGCGATGTCCTGGGCCTCCTCCACGGCGCCCGGGGCCGTCTGCCGGTCGTGCCAGTGCGCACGGACCTGGTTCATGGCGATCGCCACCAGCCAGGAGCGGAAGCTCTCGGGAGTGCGCAGCCCGCCGAGCGCGTCGAGGGCGCGCAGCATGGTCTCCTGCACCACGTCGTCCACGTCGACGGAGCCGTTCAGAGCCCTCCCCACGATGTTGTAGACCAGCGGGAGGTACGCACTGACCAGGGCGTCCTGAGCCTTTGGATCGCCGCTTCGGGCGGCGGTCACCAGTGCCGCGAGCTCCCTCGTGCGCTCTGTACTCATCAGAAAACTTCCCTGTCCTCGACGCCGAACGATGCTGTCCGATACCTGGGAGATCGCTCGGTGGACCGTGGATAACAGTTCTTCGGAGGTTTCTTCGGACGCTTGTTCCCCGAGAGACTCACGACGTCCGCGCGAGCGCGCAATGGGGGACGTCACATCGGGTTCCGAGTACGTGGGAACGTTGGGATATCTGGCGAATGCCCTGGTCGGACCGCTAGTTCCGATATGCGGGCGCCACTCGTGCGAGCCGGAGTTCTCGACGACCTCACCGAAGTCGCCGCGCATGGGAGAAGCGTCCGTTGAAGAGGCGCGGAGCAGTCACCGTCCCGCACGGTTTGATGTTGTGCACTTTATTGACGACGGTCAGCAGAGAGCCTACTTTCGCGGTGTCCTTCCTCCGCTCAAGGGAGACCGCGATGTCCCCGTCCCCCGTCGCATCACCGTCCCCGTCCACGAACCCCGAGCGAGCCCGGCAGTTGCGCAGAGTCGCTCTGTCCGGGTTGCTCGGCACCGCCGTGGAGTTCTACGACTTCCTCGTCTACGGCACGGTCGCCGCGCTCGTCTTCGGCGAGCTGTTCTTCCCGGGTGCCGATCCCGCCGTCGGCACCATCGCCGCGTTCGGCACCTTCGCCGCCGGCTATGTCGCCCGCCCGCTCGGCGGCATCGTCTTCGGGCACTTCGGCGACCGGCTCGGCCGCAAGTCGATGCTGCTGCTCACCATGGGCCTGATGGGCGGCGCGAGCTTCCTCATCGGCCTGCTGCCGACGTACGACACGATCGGCGTCTGGGCCCCGGTCCTGCTGATCACCCTGCGGGTGCTCCAGGGCATCGCCATCGGCGGCGAGTGGGGCGGGGCCACCCTGATGGTCGTCGAGCACGCCGGGGAGCGGCGCCGCGGCCTGTGGTCCAGCTTCACGCAGATGGGAGCCCCGCTCGGCTCCCTGATGTCCTCGCTCGTCGTCACCCTCGTGGTGGCCATGCCCAGGGACCAGTTCGCGGCCTGGGGCTGGCGCGTGCCGTTCCTGCTGAGCGTGGTGCTGCTCGGGGTGGGGCTCTTCGTCCGGCTGAAGGTGGTCGAGAGCCCGCTGTTCGCCGAGGTGAAGAAGGACCGCGCCGAGGCACGGCTGCCGATCCTCGACGTCCTGCGGCGGCCCCGGCCCCTGCTGCTGGCCTGCTGCGTCGGCATCGGCGCCTTCACCGCCCAGTCCCTGCTGACCAGTTACCTGATCGCCTACGCCACCGGCATCGGCTACGCCCGCCCCCAGGTGCTCACCGCGCTCACGGTCTCCGCCACCGTCGCCCTCGTCGTCCTGCCCTGCGCGTCCGCCCTTTCCGACCGCGTCGGCCGCCGCCCGGTCGTCCTCACCGGAGCCGTCCTGTCGGCCGCCACCGCGTTCCCGGTCCTCGCGCTGGTCGACTCCAAGTCCCCTGCCTCGCTGATCCTCGCCGTCGTCATCGGCCACGGCATCGCCCAGTCCGTGATGTACGGCCCGCTGGGCGCCCTGCTCACCGAGATGTTCGGCACCCGGGTCCGCTACACCGGCGCCTCCCTCGGCTACCAGGGCGCCACCCTCATCGGCGCCGGCTTCTCCCCCATGATCGCCGGGAGCCTGGTCGCCGGCAGCGGCAACGGCACGCCCGTCGCGCTGCTGATCTGCGGCGGCTCCCTCATCACCGCGCTGACGGTGTGGTTCGTCCGCGAGACCAGCCGTACGTCCCTGTCCGGCTCCGCGACCGAACTCCCCACCACACCCCGCGCGGAGGAGATCACCGCATGAGGACCGGCACCCGCACCGCTCTGGCCGCCGCTCTCCTGCTCGCCGTCGGCGCCCTGCCCACCCCGGCCGTCGCCGCCACCCCCGACCCCACCCACGTGGACGGCCGACTCCCCTCCGGCGCCACGTACTTGATGGACGTACCGGCCGACTGGAACGGCACCGTCCTGCTGTTCAGCCACGGCTACAACCCCGGCCCGGCCAACCCCGCCCAGAACTCCCCGGGCGACGCCACGAAGGCCCTCCTCCTCCAGCGCGGCTACGCCCTCATCGGCTCCTCCTACGCCAGTGCCGGCTGGGCGGTGACGGACGCGGTGCCCGACCAGCTCGCCACGCTGAGCGCCTTCACCGAGCGCTTCGGCGCGGCCGCCCGCACCATCGCCTGGGGACAGTCGTACGGCGGGCTGGTCACCACCGCCATCGCCGAGCGCCACCCGGAGCGGATCGACGGTTCGATCTCGCTGTGCGGTCTGGTCCACGGCGGGGTCGCCAACTGGAACAACACCCTCGACCCCGTCTTCGCCCTCAAGACCCTCGTCGCTCCCGACACCGACCTACCGCTGGTGAACCTCCCCGACCAGCAGAGCGCCGCCACCGCGGCCGACGCCCTGACGGCCGCGGTCGACTCGGCGCAGTCGACACCGGCCGGGCGGGCCCGTATCGCCCTCGCCGCCGCCCTGCACAACATCCCGGGCTGGAACCAGCCGGCCCAGCCCCGTCCCGCCCCGACGGACTGGGACGCCCAGCAGGCGGCCCAGTACGAAGCCCTCAAGGGCCTGGTGAAGTTCCCCGCCTTCAGCTGGCGGCAGGAGGCGGAGACCCGGGCGGGCGGCAACATGTCCTGGAACACCGGTGTCGACTACGCGAAGCTGCTCGGCAGGTCCTCCGTCCGCAAGGAGGTCACCGAGCTGTACAAGAAGGCCGGTCTGTCCCTGAAGGCCGACCTCACCGCCCTCGACCGCGCCCCGCGCATCGGCGCCGACCCGGACGCCGTGGCATGGATGAGCGGCACGAGTTCCTTCACCGGCAGGCTGGCCAAGCCGCAGCTGTCCGTCCACACCATCGGCGACGCCCTCGTCCCCGTCCAGACGGAGAGCGCCCTGAAGCGGGCCGTCACCGCCGCCGGGTCGGCGTCCCGGCTGCGGCAGGCCTACACCGACAACGCCGGCCACTGCACCTTCAGCCCCGCCGAACAGCTCGCCGCCGTGGACACCCTGGAGGACCGCCTCGCCGCGGGCAGGTGGATCGGCACCGACCCGGACTCCCTCAACCGCCGCGCCGAGAAGGCCGATCCGACGACGCCCACCCGCTACGTGCCGTACCGCCCCGCCCCGTACCCGCGCCCCTACGACCTTGCCCACCCCGCCGACGGCCGCTGACGTGGTACGACCGCTCGCCGCGTCCTCAGCGGGCGGTCGTACCCTTGCCAGCGTGGAGGACCACGACATCCTGGACGGCCAGGACATCTCGGAGGCGCCGCAGCCGCGCCCGCAGTCACTCATGCTCGCCTTCTTCGGCAACCACGTCCTGGACGAGGGCGAGGTGGGGGTCTACTCGGGCAGCATCATCGATGTGCTCGGCCGCGTCGGGGTGGGTGAACAGGCCGTACGCTCCACCCTGACCCGCATGGTCAACCGGGGGCTGCTGCGCCGCCGGCGCGAGGGCCGCAGGATGTTCTTCGGCCTGACCCCGCAGGCGACGCGCGTCCTTGAGGACGGCCGTGTCCGCATCTGGCAGCAGGGCGCGGTCAACGACGACTGGGACGGCTCCTGGACCCTGCTCGGCTTCTCCCTGCCGGACTCCTGGAAGCGCCAGCGCCACGACCTGCGCTCCCGGCTCACCTGGTCCGGATTCGGCGCGCTGTACAGCGGGCTGTGGATCGCGCCCGGGAAGGTCGACGCCGCCGGGATCGTCTCGGAACTCGGCCTGGCCGCCCACGTCAAGATCTTCCACGCCCGGGCCGACGAGGTCACCGACATCGAGCTGATGATCCGGGACACCTGGGACCTGGAGGGCATCGCGGCCCGCTATGTCGTCTTCGACAAGCGCTGGACGGCGCATCTGAACGCCGGGGCGGGTGACGACCCGATCGGCACCCGGCTGCGGCTGGTCAGCGAGTGGCTCTGGACGATCCGGACGGACCCCCGGCTGCCGGCCCGGCACCTGCCCCAGGAGTGGCCGGCCCGCCCAGCCCAGGAGACCTTCCGACGCGTCGCCGACCACACCGCACGGCCCGCGCGGCGAATGGCCCGCGACCTGCTGGAGACCACCCCGCTGCGGTGACCGACCGGCGGCGGCCCGAGGCCGCCGCCTCCTGCCCTACCCGTCCTGCCCGGCCCGGCCCTTCCACCGGCAGGTGGCGAAGGATCCCGCCGGAACCGTCACCACGAACCACTGACCGACGGCTTCGATCCGGACCTGACACCGTTCTGCGCGGCGCTCGGCTCCAGGCGCACACCACCGCGACCGGGCCTCTCGGCCCTCCCGCGTCGACTTTCAGGCCACCGGGAGCACCGGCCCGTCGGCGCCCAACAGCGCACGCAGTGCGGGGATCCGACGCCAGGTCAGGCCGAGCGCGCGGGCCGCGAACCGGAGGGTGACGTGCGGCGCGCCCTGTGCCGCTTCGCGTATCGCCTCCCGCGCGGCCCGCGCGCTTTCGGGCAGGGCTCCCCCGGCGGGCGCCGCTGCCGCCCCGACGCGCTCCCGGTCGAGCTCGTGGATCCCCGTGAGCTCGGCCGAGAGATCGGCGGCGGCCTCCAAGGTCTGCGGCAGCAGGCCGAGGAGGTGGGCCGCGACCGTGTTGTGGGCGAGGGCCTCGTCCAGGCCGGTGGAGTGGACGCGGGCGGACTCGTCGCTGAGCGGGACGAGACGACTCACCGTACGCACCGGGCCGCGTACGCCCTCGATCGCGGCCGCAAACAGGGCGGACGCCTCGGAGGGGTGCCAGGACAGGGCCGTTCGGATGGCGGCCAGGTCCGGTGTGAGGGGGGTGAGGACGCCACCGCTCAGGCGGTCCAGTACGTCGGTCCGGGGGATCTCCCCGTCCGTTCCCGGACCGGCGACGTACACGGTGGCGGGCACGCCGGCGAGTCGGCATGCGGCGAGAGCCAGCGCGTCGACCAGCGGACTGCACAGGGTCTTCTCGTCGCCGTGCGCGAGGATGTCGCCGCCGACGTCGACGATGCGGACGTGGTCGTGACCGGTGTCCGCGAGGCGCCGGATCTGCTCGGCCAGTGCCGTCAAACCCTGCCACGGGTCGAGCAGAACGAGGCGTGCGGGGAGGTGGGCGGCCAGGTCGGGCAGGGTGGAGCCGGCCGGGGTGATGGCCCGTGTGGTGGGGGTGATCACGGGTACGCCCGCTCGGTGGGTGAGGCCGGTGAAGTGCTCGGCTCCCAGAGGGCCGGGGGTGGGGTCGACTTCGGGGCGTTCCCAGGCGTACGTGGCGATCGTGGTCTCACTCTCGCCGAGGGGTGCGCCGGTGAGGGTGCGGCCCACCGTGGCCGCGGTGATCGCGGTGCCCACGGGGTCCCCGCCACCGCCCGCGGCGATGAACAGGTCGCTCACGCGCTCTCCCGGGCGGTGCCGATCCCGGTGATCCGCACCGGCGTGCCCATGTTCCTGCGGGCGCGGGCGTTGGCCTCGTGCAGGCCCTCGTAGTACTCGCGGTCGAGGGTTTTGACGTGGTCGGAGTAGAACATCCAGGAAAGGATGTCGCGGTACTTGAAGCCCTTGGGCGTGAGCTGGACGCGGCGCGGGCCGACGCGGTGGATCAAACCGTTGGCGTGGGCGGCGTCGAGGATCTCCTCCACCTCCTCGCCGATCATGTCCAGGCCGAAGCGGTCGAGTTCGGACAGATCGAGGTCGAAGGTGTCGAGCACGAGGCGTTTGCGGACGATCTCCTCCGGGGTGAGCGCGAACCCCGTGGTCGGCTGCAGGCGGTGCGCCTTGGCGCTGCGGATGTAGTCGGCGACCTCGCTCATGGACGGCTTGACGCTGCCGGTCATGTAGTCGAGGACGGAGGTGTAGGAGCGGGCCCCGACACCGAGGCCGAGCAGGGGGACGCCGTGGAAGGTGAGGACCTTCTGCGCATAGCCGCCGCGACCGGGCTTCTTGTAGCGGACGGAGCCCTCCTGGACGTAGCCGTGCGCGGTGAACACCTCACGGGCGTAGTCGTAGCGCTCGTACAGCTCGGGCCGCCACATGTACTGGTACGCGCCGGTCTTGGAGAACCACGCGTCCGGTCGCACCGTGAGGAAGTAGGTGGAGATGGTCGTCGGGGCGAGCCCCGCCAGCTCGTCCACCGAGTGCCGCCAGGTCTCGGGGGTCTGCCCGGCGAACCCCATGATCAGATCCGTCGACAGGTCCGGCAGTCCGCGCTCGTGGACGATCTCGACGGCCCTGCGGATGACGTCCTCGCCCGCCTGGCCGCGCCCGGCCTCGCGGATCTCCTGCGGTACCAGCGACTGGATGCCGATGTTGGCGCGGGTGAGGCCCAGGTCGAGCAGCCGCCCGAAGCCGTCGGGGTCGGCGACGATGGAGTCCGGAGTGGCCTCCAGGGCCACCTCCTCCACGGTGGAGCGCCAGTTGGGGTAGATCTCGCCCAGGGTGGCGAAGATCTGCTCGAAGTGCCGGGTCGAGAGCAGCGCGGGGGTGCCGCCGCCGATGTAGACGGTGCGCAGCCGGCGCGCCCGGATGATCTCCGCGTGGTCGCGGAGCTGGGTGCAGAGCGCGTCGGTGTAGGCGTCGTAGAGGTCCTCGTCCGTGGATATGACGGTGTAGAGGTTGCAGAACCCGCATTTGTAGCGGCAGAACGGGACGTGCAGATACAGGCTGAGTTCGGGCACCTGGTAGGCGGCCAGGTCCTTCGCCCATACGTCGTGGACGTCCCAGGCGCCCTCGTCGAGCCGCCGGTAGGTGGAGCGGGGCGGATACGAGTACTGGTACGGGGGGATGACGCCCTGTCGGATGTACTCGGCGAGCTGGTCGTGCGGGCTGTTCACGATGGATGACTCCTTCGCACCATGCCGTTCGATTGACCGTGCCCACCGATCCGAACACGCAACATTTTGTTGAAGCTATCGGTGTTGTGCACCAACTCCCGCACGCCGAGGGGGTGTCGTGGTTGTGGCATCGGACAATGGGGCGCCGCTTCTTGTCGCTTCGGCCAACTCGAGTGCGTCTGCGGCGAGTTGTTTTCGGAGATCGGCCCGATGGACGGTGTGCCGCCGGGGCCGGTCCACTGAGCGCGTGGACAGCAGCGACGACGAGCCGGGCGCGACCGGCGTACTGGTGATCGAGCCCATGGGCAACGCGGGTCCCTTCCTCGCGGAGGCCGCCGCCCGTCTGGGCATCCGGCTGTACGCGGCCACCGACGAGCGGGTTCACGCCGGCTATGAGCCATGGCTGACGCGGCGCCTGGACGGGGTCTGTCCGACCGAACTGGCCGACACCGAGCGCGCGTTGGACGACATGGAGAAGTTCTGCCGTACGCGGCGCATCACGGGTGTCGCGGTCTGCTGGGAGCTGCTGACCCCGCTGGCGGCCCTGCTCGCCGAACGCCTCGGGCTGCCGGGCAACGACCCTTGGCTCGCCCGGGCCGCCCGCAACAAGATCGCCATGGCGGCGGCGTTCCGCGCGGCGGGCGTGCCGGCGCCCGCCGAGGCGGTGGTCAGCACCGTCGAGCAGGCCCATCAGGTCGCCGCGTCCGGCCGGTTGGGGTGGCCGCTCGTCGTCAAACCCGCCGAGCAGGGCGGCTCCTGGGGCGTGAGCGTGGTGGCGGGCCCGGACGGGCTCGATGCCGCGGTGGCCGCCGCCGGGCGGTTCACCCGCGCCGAGCCGCACGGTCTGCCGCTGGACTCGCGGGTGCTGCTCCAGCGCTATGTGCCCGGCGAGGAGTTCTCCGCCGACACGGTCGTGCACGACGGTGTGCCGCACCCGCTGCCCGTGGTCCGCAAGGACACCACGGTGGGCCGCTACCGGGTGGAGACCGGGCACTCCTGCCCCGCCGGGCTCGACGCCCGCACGGTACGGGCGATCCAGGACACCGCGGCACGCGCCGCGCTCGCCGTCGGGATACGCAACGGCATCGCCCACACCGAGGTGAAGCTCGCCCCGGGTGGCGAGCCGGTCGTCATCGAGACCGGGGCCCGGCTGCCCGGGGACAACATCTGCGAGCTCGTCGAGGCCGCGACCGGCGTCAGTGAGGCGGCCGCCTACCTGCGAGCCGTGACCGGGCGGGTGCCGCACACCGAGCCGACCCGGGACGCCGCGGCCGCGCTGCGGTTCGTCCTGCCGGAGCGGGCGGGAGTGTTGGAGTACGTCGTCATCCCCGAGGCGCCCGGCACGCACAGCCGGATCCACATCCGTCCCGGCGAGCGGGTGCCCGAACCCGCCGACAGTTCCGGCCGGGTCGGGCATGTCCTGGCGCGCGCCGCGTCCGTCGACGAGGCCCGCCGCCTCGCCGCCCAGGTCGTCGCCGACACCCGAGTGAAAGTGAGCTGATCCGTGCCCAGCCCCGTACGGAGGATCGCGTTCCTGCGGTCCGTGGAGATCCGACGCGCCGACCCCTACATCCAGCGATGCGTCCGCGAGCTGTCCCGGCTCGGCGTCGAGAGCCGCCTGTTCCACACGCACGGCACGGCGGACGACGGGGACTTCCCCGGCGCCCGGCGCCGCCTCGACGCCGCCGTCACCCCCGCCGAACTCGCCCAGGAGGTCGCCGACTGGGGCGCGGACGCCGCCGTCTCCATCTCCCTGCCGTGCGAGAACGCCCTGCGGGACGCCACCGTCAAGGAGTTCCTCGAAGCCCGGGGCATCCCCACGGTGATGACCCCGCTGGCATCGACCTTGGCCCTGACCGACAAGTGGGAGACCAAGCGGCTTCTGGCTCGCGCCGGCCTCGACACCCCGCGCGGCTTCAAGGCCGACTCCGATCTGCTGGCCGGGCGCGGCGTGGCGGTTCCCGCGTACGCGGACGCCCTGCGCGCATCGGCCGCCGGCATCGGCTATCCGCTCCTGTCCAAGCCGCTGTGGGACTCCACCAGCATGGGGATCAGGGCCCTGCCCGACGCGGCGGCCCTGGACGCCTATCTCGCCGACCCGCCCGAGGTGTCGGCGGTGATCGAGGAATGCGTCACCGGCGCGCTGTGCTCGGTGGACATCGTGGGCGAGCCCGGGGCGTACCAGGTGCTGCCGGTGTGCTGGACCGGGACGGCGGGCACCGAGCCCGTGTTCACCTTCGCCGATCTGCGCTGGTGCGGTCCCCGGCCCCGGGCCGACGCCGACTTCGCGCCGGTCGCGGCCGGGCTGACCGCGTTGTGCGAGGATCTCGAGGTCCGCGGATCCGTCAACGTCGACATGATCTACACCGGTTCGCGGTACGTGATCCTGGAGATCAACCCGCGTATCGGCGGCGCCACGACCCTGTCCTGCGCCGCCTCCGGCACCAACACCTTCACCGCGCTCGCCGACATGGCGCGCGGCGTGTACGCCCCGGCCCCTGTGCGCCGTACGGGATGGGCCGTCGAGTTCCTGTCCCCCGAGCGTCTGCCGGAGCCGGTGCGCTCGGAGCTGACGGCCCGGCTGAATCTCGTCACCGCCCATGAGTTGGTCATCGACGACACCAGTCACGGCGAGATCGTCGTGTTCACGCTCGCCGAGGGCGACGAGCGGCAGACCGTCAAGCAGTTGGAGGAGCTGCACCGGACCACGGGCTGGCCACGCCAGGAGATCCTGGACAAGACCCGGGCCCTGCTGACCCCATGACGCGGACCGCCCCGACCCGTTCTCCGAGACTGCGCCGTGCGCTGGGGCTCCCGGCCACCCGCGGCCATGGCCGGTTCGTCACCGGCAACCTCGTCGACTCCCTCGGCAACGGCATGCTCCTGCCGCTCGGCCTGCTGTACTTCACCACGCTGCGCGATCTGCCGCTCGCCGCGGTCGGAGCGGCGGTCACCGTGGGCCAGTTGGCCGCCCTGCCCGTCGTCTTCGCCGCGGGCCGCTTCATGGACCGGCACGGGCCGAGACGTCTGACCGTCGTCGCCAACGTCGTCAGCGCCGCCGGCTTCCTCTCCTTCCTCCTCGCCGACCGGCCCTGGCAGATCGCCGGCGCCTATCTGCTGGTGCAGTCCGGCGTCAACGCGTACTACACGGCGCAGCGCACGCTGATCCTGCACGCCGCGCCCGCCACGGAGACGCGCAGTTGGTTCGCCTTCACCGGCAGCCTGCGCAACATCGGCATCGGTGCCGGGGCACTGCTGGCGGCCGGCGCGCTCGCCCTGTTCGGCACGACGGCCCTGACGTGGCTCGTCGTCGCGGCGGCCCCGCTGTATCTGCTGGCGGCACTCTGCTTCGCACGCGTGCGGACGACGCCCCCGCCCGAGACGGCCGGCGAGAAACCGCCGGGCGAGGACCGCACGGCGCGCAAGGGGCCGGGCAGCGCGGACATGCGTCGCTACCTGCTCCTCGTCGGCTGCAACGTCCCCTTCGTACTGTCCCAGGCCATGCTGTCGGTGCTCATCGCCGTGTACGCCACCCAAACGCTCGGGCTGCCCGCCTGGTCCGCGAGCATCCTGCTGGTGGTGAACACCGCGATGGTCTCCACGCTCACCAGTCCGCTGACGGCGCACGTCGCCCCGAAGCAGGCCCGGCACACCCTGGCCGTGGGCCATGCCCTGCTGGTGTGCGCCATGCTGGCGTTCGCGGCCCCCGCGGTGCCTGAGGCGGACGTCCCCGCATGGCCCGCCCTGGCCCTCGCGATCGTCCTGTTCAGCCTGGCCGAGATCCTCTACTCGCCGGCCGTCAGCGAGCTGTCCGTCACGCTCACCCCGAACGCGGCGCGCGGCAGCAGGCAGAGCCTGTACCAACTCTCCTGGGCTTCGGGCAACATCGCCGCCCCCGCCCTGTTCACGGGCCTCCTCGACGCCCACGCCCTACTGCCCTGGGCCGTACAGGGCACGGCGTGCCTCATGGCCCTCGCCGCGATCCCGGCCCTGAAGTCCCCTGCCCCGCAGGGCGGAAGGAGGCACGGATGAAGGCGGAGATCGTGCGCAGCGTGCGCGCGGTTCCGGTGGCGGACTGGGACCGGCTGGCGCGGCACGCCAGTGTGTACCTCTCGCACCGCTGGCTCGCCGGCGAGGAGAGCGACCCGACGGCGACGGCGTCGTACGCGCTGGTCCGGGACGAAGCCGACACCCTGGTGGCGGCCGCGCCCCTGTACCTGGTGCACGACGAACCCAACGCCTACTACCGGCCCACGCACCTCGCGCCCGCGACGGCGAGGCCGCGGGTGCTCGCGGGCGCCCGGCGCGGCTACCACAACACGCCCCTGACCGACCCGCGCCTCCCCGACGACCTCGCCGCCCAGTGCCTGACCCTGCTCCGCGAGGCGGCACGCGACCACGCCGAGCGGCACGGGACGACGCACTGGTGGCCGTATCTGACCGAGTCCGCCACGCACATGCTCGCGCCGCTGTACGCCACGCCCCCGCATCGCATGGAGGACGACGCGACGATTCCGCTGCCCGGCGCCGGTTTCGACGACTATCTCGCCTCGCTGCCGTCCAAACGACGCGTGGCGATACGTCATGAGCGCGCCGCCTTCGCGGCGGCAGGGCTCGACATACGGCACCAACCCCTCATCGACTGCTACGAGGACGCGGGCCGGCTCCTCGCGGCGTTGCAGAGATCCCACGGTCACGCCGACGACGCGGCGGCGATGACGCACGTCCTCGAACGCCAGGCCGTCGCCATGGGTGAGCAGGCCCGAGTGGTCGCCGCCCACGCGGGTCCACGCATGACCGGCTTCTGCCTCTACTACCACCAGGGCGGGACCACTTGGCTGCGCGCCGTCGGCATCGACCCCGAACACCCCGCCCCGTTCGCGTACTTCGCCCTCACCTACTACGCGCCGATCGAGGACGCGTACCGCCGGGGCAGCACCGCGCTGCACGCGGGGATGAAGGCCGTCGAGGCCAAGCGGCGGCGCGGGGCGCGGATCAGTGGGCTTTACGCGCTGCATGACACGGAGACGGATACGCAGGCCGCCGCCAGCACACTCCATTGACATGCTCAAAACACAGGATTAGCATCCGGAAAGCTTGAGCGGAAAGCGCTTTCCACCGTCCGGCGGTCGCTGCCGGACACCCCCAGCAAAGCCCCGCCTCACTCGACCCGGGTCCCATTCGCTACGGCCACCCCCCCACAGGAGGACCCCGCAATGAGTCCACGACGAGCCGCGACGCCCGAATCGCACACGCCGTCCAGGCCCTGGCGCACCAAGGCGGTCGTGGCCGCGCTGGCCGCCGCCCTGCTGGCGAGCCCGGGCATCGCGCAGGCCACCCCGCAGGCCGCCCCGGCCCCGGCACCGCAGGGACGGGTGGCGGCCGCGGCCACCATCACCTGGACCCTCGAACGGGCCGCCAACCCCACCGAGGACCAGCGCACGGCGTACGACCTCATCACCAGGGCCATGAACGCGGCGGTGGCCCGCTACAACAACCTCAGCGACCTGGGCAAGGCCATCACCGTCCGCTACGACCCCGGCGTCCCCACCGCCGACGGCAACATCAACGGCACCATCCGCTTCGGCAACCGCGGTTACATGACCGAGCGCACCGCACTGCACGAGATCGCCCACACCATCGGCGTGGGGACCAGCTCGGGCTGGTCGCGGCTCGGCGGCGGCGGTACCTGGACAGGTTCTCAAGCGACGGCGCTGGTCCGGCAGTTCGACGGTTCGAGCGCCAAAATCTCCACCGGCGGCGGCCACTTCTGGCCATACGGCCTGAACTACGAGAACGAGTTCTCGAACACGGCGGCCGACCGCCACGTCCGGATCGTGGCCGCGATGGTGCGCGACGGTCTGTGATCCCCGTATCGGCCGCGCCCCGGGCCGATGTCACCGCCGGCCTCCGTGTGACGACCAGGACCCGAAGGCGAGGAGCACCTCTAGGGAGGGCATGGGTGGGGCGCAAGATGTGAGCAGGACGTTGGCCTCGCATCGAAGGAGCGGCCCATGCCCGACCTCGCGCACGGCCCCCGCATCGCCATCGTCGGAGGCGGCATCGGCGGCCTCGCCACCGGGGCCTTCCTGCGCCGCGCGGGCCTGACGGCGACCGTGTTCGAGCAGGCGTCGGCCTTCACGGAGGTCGGCGCCGGTCTGATCGTGGCCCCCAACGCCGTACGGCTGCTGCGTCGCCTCGGCGTGATGGAGGGGTTGCTGCGCCGGGCCGTGCCGCTGGAGTGGGCCTGGGAGTTCCGGCGCTGGGCGGACGGCGGCGTGCTGTCGGTGGAGAGGCTGAGCGGGGTGTGCGAGCGGCTCTACGGTGAGCGGACGTACACCGTGCACCGGGCCGATCTGCTCGACGCGGTCAGGTCGGCCGTGCCCGACGACTGGGTCCGGCTGGGCGCGCGGTGCACGTCGGTCGACACGGGCCCCGACGGCGCACTGCTCGGGTTCGCCGACGGCAGCCGTGTCGAGGCCGACGTCGTCATCGGCGCCGACGGTGTGCACTCCGTCGTCCGCGGCGCGGTGGCCGACCCCGCGCCGCCCGAGCACTCCGGCATCTGCGCCTTCCGCACCGTCGTGCCGGCCCACGCCGCGCCCGACTTCGCCCGGCGGCCCGCCCAGACCCTCTGGCTGGGGCCCGGCCGGCACTTCGTGCACTACCCGATCTCCGGCGGCGACGCCGTCAATGTCGTCGCCGTCGCGCCGGCCGGAGACCTCACCGACGAGTCGTGGAGCGCGAGGGCCACCGTCGAGGAGTTCTACGCCGAGTTCGCCGACTGGGACCGCCGGGTGACCGACCTCATCACGGCCGGCGACGACGCCCCGGGGCGCTGGGCGCTGCTGGAGCGGGCACCGCTGCGACGGTGGAGCCTGGGCGCAGTGACGCTGCTCGGTGACGCCGCGCATCCGATGTTCCCGTTCTTCGCCCAGGGAGCGGCCCAGTCCATCGAGGACGCCGCCGTGCTGGCCCGCTGCCTGGCCGCGTCCGTGGCGGACCCCGAGGAGGCGCTGCGGCGGTACGAGGCCGCCCGCATCGACCGCACCGCCCGCCTCCAGCGGGTCAGCCACGCCCGCCGGGACATCAACCACCTGCCCGACGGCCCCGAACAGCAGGCCCGTGACACGGCACTCGCCGCGTCCGATCCCCTGGTGGGCAGCGGCTGGATCTACGGCTACGACGCGGAGGAGGCGCTCACCTCGTGACCGGGGTGGCGTGAGCCGTCGCCGCTGACACCGGGGCCGACTCGCCCCGGCCGGCACGCCATGTCCTGACCGAGCTGCGCTGCGGCCCCCTCCGGACGACCGCAAGGGTGCAGTGATGAGTTTTCGCGCCCCCACCCGTCACACCTATGACGGGGCACGACGAGGCGGAAGGATGACGTGATGAGTGCGGACACGCGGCTGGAGGAGCTGGGCGTGAGCGGTCTGGGCGAGGTCGACGAGCCGGCGTTCTCGGGGCTGGCGGAGCGGCACCGGCGGGAGCTGCACGTGCACTGCTACCGGATGCTCGGGTCGTTCGAGGACGCCGAGGACACCGTGCAGGAGACGTTCCTCCGTGCCTGGCGGCGGCGGGAGACCTTCGAGGGGCGGTCGACGTTCCGGGCCTGGCTGTACGGGATCGCCACCAACGCCTGCCTGGACCTGCTCGCCAAGCGCCGCCCGGAGCCCGCGACCGGCGGCGAGGTGCTGTGGCTGCAGCCCTACCCGGACCGGCTGCTCGACGAGCTGCCCGCGGGCGACGCGGACGAGCCGGAGGCCGTCGCCGTCGCGCGGGAGACGATCGAGCTGGCGTACCTGGTCGCGGTCCAGCACCTCGCGCCGCGCCCACGGGCCGTGCTGATCCTGCGGGACGTCCTCGGCTGGCCGGCGAAGGACGTCGCGGAACTCCTCGGGGACTCCGTCAACTCCGTGAACAGCGCGCTGCAGCGAGCCCGCGCCGGCATGCGCGAGCACCTGCCCGCCGAGCGGCAGGACTGGACCGGCGGCGAACAGGACGCCGGGACGCGCGAGCTGGTGCGCCGCTACACCGACGCCAGCGTGGCCACGGACGTCGGCCGGCTCGCCGCCCTGCTGCGGGACGACGTCCGCTGCTCGATGCCGCCCACGCCGGGCCTGTACGTCGGGCGCGACGCGGTGGTGAACGACTGGGTCGAGAGCGGCTTCGAGGGCATGAAGGGCCTGCGCGCCGTCCCCACCTCGGTGAACCGGCAGCCCGCCGTCGCCTTCTACCTCTGGCGGGAGCGGGAGGGCGCGTACCTGCCGCTGACGATCGACGTCCTGCGTGTCAGCGGCGGGGCGATCACCGAGATCGTCACGTTCCACGACGACCGGTTCCCGCGGCTCGGTCTGCCGGAGCGCCTGCCGGCGGACGGCACGGAGTAGTCCCGAGGTGGACGCGCGCGCTGGGCGGTGGCGCGCGTGTCGCGGTGGTCGTGGCGGTCGCGGCGGAGTGGTGCGACGCGTTCGCCGTTGCCCCCGGAGCCAGGCCCCGTACGCCCGTTACCGAATGATGGAGGATCGACATGAGCAGGACGAATGGCACCGGGGTCGTCGCAGCCCCGGCATCGAGCCGGACCGACCAGACCCACCGGCTCCGGGGGCTCGCCGGCATCGGTTTCATCGCCACGCTCGCGGCGACGGTGGCCACCACCCTCGCCGCGGCTCTTGCCGGGGCCGCTGGCGTCGACTTCCAGGTCCCCGATGGTGGTGAGACGATCCCGTTGTCCGGGTTCGCCGTGGTGACCGGCTTCTCCTCGGCCGTGGGCGTCGTCATCGCCGTCGCTCTTCTTCGTTGGAGCGCTCGCCCCGCCGAGCGATTCGTGTGGGCGGCGGTGTCGCTGACCGCGGTCTCGTTGGTCCCGCCCCTCCTGGCCGGGGCGAACACCGCCACCACCGCCGCCCTCCTCGGGCTGCACCTCGTCCCTGCGACGGTGATGATCCCCACCCTGACGCGGAGCCTCCGCGCCCGGACCGATGGGCGCTGAGCGGTGCCCCTCTCTCGTAAGGCGAACCGCGATACTCAGGCGGCCCCGCTCCGGCGCCTGCGCATCCACCACGCGCCGCCGCCGAGCACCACGACGGCCGCACCGACGCCCAGGGGCACGGCCACCGGCATGCCGTCGTCGTCCTTCGAGTCGTCCGCCACCGGCTCCGCGGAGGACTCCTTGGCGGCGGGCTCGTCCGAGGCGGTGTTCGACGCAGATGCGGACGGGTCCTGGGTGGGAGTGGGGCTCACCGGCTCGGCGCCGGGTGCGGCCGCCTTCAGTTCCAGCCGGGGCGCGGGATGGCCGTGCCCGTGCCCGTCGCCCTCGGACTCCTCCTCCAGTTCGATCCAGCGGTCGATCTTGCCGTCGCTGTAGCTCTGGAGGGTCTTGAAGACCAGCTCCTTCGCGTCCGGCAACTGCCGTACGGTCACGACGTACTCGGCGTCCGCCCCCACCGCGAGCTTCGGCCCGGACACCGTGTAGCCCCGGCCGGTGGGGGCGAACTTCCACCCCTTGGGCCCTTCGTCATAGGTGACGTCCTGCGGGCTGATGCCCTCGGGCAGGATCACCTCCAGCTTGCTGATTCCGGCCGTTGCCGACTCGGACGCCGCGGAGAAGGTCAGCGCGACGTTCTGGTCGAGGGCCCGGGCGCCCGCGGCCTCCACCTCGGCGTGCGCCGCCGCCGGTCCCGCGACGGCGACGGTCACGGCGAGGGCGACCGAGGTGAGAACGCCGGTACGGCGCAGACTGCGGATCAGAGTGGAGCGGGACACGTACGACTCCCTTGTACCGATGACGGGCTCGCTGGCCGACCGCCGGACGGCGGTCTCTTCACAGAAGTCGGATGGGGAGCCGGGTGAGTTCCCGTGCTCGCCCGGAAAAAATGTGGCGTCGTTGTTGTTCGCCAGCCAACGCCATGAGGCCCGTCCGCGGTGTGCGGACGGGCCTCGTGATCGAGCGCCGGGCAGGCCTTGCACCTGCATCTCCCCGCAGGAAGCGGGACGTCTTTCCTTGGACCACCAACGCGACACCAGTCACCCGGAGTTGCGGCGACCAGCTCGTGGTCCACCTTAGCGCATCCGATCCCCCAACGCTCACACGTTCGACCGCACTCCGCTCGCCGATACGCCTTTCTGCTCTTCCGTGAGCTGGACGGATGAAAGCCGTCTGCTCCATATGAGGTGCCGCGAGCGGCTGTTGGGCACGGCGGGGACCGGCTCCTCGATCATCTTCGCGTCGGCGCACGGCCGGCATGGAGACGAGGAGTGGCCCGATGTCGGATCGGAAGGTTTCCCGGAGTCGGTCGAACCCGCGGCGCAGCAGGTGGGCGGCGGTCTGTGCGGGCGCGGCCCTGTCACTGACGGCCGGCCTGCCGGGCGACGCGGCCGCCTCCGACACTCCCTCACCCTCGCGACCGCTGGGCCAGGTCCTCGATGTCTCCGCGGCGGTGGCGGGAGGGCTCCGGAACCCGGACGCGCCGCCGGCCGGGGCCAATGACTGGGATTGCCGGCCCACGCGCCGGCATCCGCGCCCGGTCGTGCTGCTGCACGGATCCGCGGGGAACGCCTTCAACAACTGGAGCATGCTGTCCCCGTGGCTGAAGCGGGAGGGCTACTGCGTCTTCGCCCCCAACTACGGTGGCCCGCCCGGCAGTCCGTTCCAGGCCACGGGCCCCATCCCCGAGTCCGCCCGCCAGGTCGCCCGTTACGTCGACCGGGTGCTGAAGGCGACCGGGTCCCGCCAGGTCGATCTCGTCGGGCACTCCCAGGGCGGCGGTCCGACGCCCCGCTGGTATCTGCGGTTCGAGGGCGGCACGGATCCCGCGCATCCGAAGCGGAACAAGGTGCGCAGCCTCATCGCGCTCGCCCCGTCCAACCACGGCGGGAACGTCTCCGGCGTCGGCACCCTGATCACCAAGCTGGGTCTCAACCCGACCGTGTCCGCCGTCGTCGGCCAGGCGTGGTCGGACCAGATGGTCGGCTCCGCGGTGAACAGGAAGCTCGACCGGGGCGGGGACACCCAGCCGGGGGTCCGCTACACCGTCATCGCCACCAGGTACGACGAGTTCGCCACGCCGTACCGGAACAACTTCCTGACCGCGGGACCGGGCGCGACCGTCCGCAACATCCTGATCCAGCGGATCTGCCCGCAGGACATGTCCGAGCACCTGTCGCTCGCGTACGACACCAACGCCGCCCAGCTCGTGCGCAACGCCCTCGATCCCGCCCACGCACGACCCGTCCGCTGTGGGCTGTCCCTGCCTGTGCTGGGCGGCTGAAGTCGTCCTGGCGCGCGGGAGGCGGCCGCGCCACCCTCGGGTCCGAGGAGGAACGCCGTCAGGCCGGCGGTCCCCAGCGCGACCAGCGGCAGGCCCACGGGCAGTGCCCTGAGCATCACCTCGGCCCGCTGCCGACCGGATCCGGGATCGGGGACAGCAGGCCGAGGGAGATCGGTGCGAACAGCCGATGGCGAGCATGTCCCATTGTCGGCCGACCCCAGGAGGACCGCAGCCCGTGTCGGGCTGTCAGCAGGTGCGGCCCACGTAGTGAGCGCCCTGGATCTTGGCGGCGGAGCCCAGCCAGGTCGTGCCGGGCCCGACGCACCGTTCGTAGTCCGACGCATAGGCGACGCGCACCTTGATGACCACCCGCGAGCCGTCGGAGGTGCAGTGGTTGTAGTAGGCGTCGGAGCTGGTCTCGTAGAAGCCGCACGGGTCGGCTGCCGCGGGGATCGCCTGGGCGGTCACCGCGCCGAGGGACGTGAGCACGAGGGCGACGGAACCGAGGGCGCCGGTGACTACGCGACGAAGACTCAAGGGGAACTCCTTGACCAGTGGAGGCAACCGGCCCGGTGGCCCGTGTGCCTGCCCATTCGTTGGATACGCGCACAAGAATCGCCGTGCCGCACGGGCGCTGTTGATCGATTGCGGCTCCGTTCACCTGGCGAATCGTTCGACCGGTCCCCGATGGGATGATCTTGTCCCCGTTGTCGGGTCCGGCCCGGGCGGGACTGTGTAGAGGTCGTCGTCCCGTTTTGGGACCATGACCTCGTGGACGGGATTCCGGCTCATGGCGCGGCCGAGCCGGTGGATGTGCTCGAGGTGGCGCCGACGCCCCGGACGGCGGTGGCGTGGCTGCCTCCGCGCGAGCTCTGGCCGCCGATCCAGGACATCCGCTGGGAGCACGATCCACAGGTACGGCGCTGGCCGCCCCATGTGAATCTGCTGTTCGGTTTCGTGCCGGAGGAGGAGTTCGCTCGGGCCGTGCCGCTGCTGGCCGCCGGGGCGACGGCCGGTACGGCGTTCACGGCGCGCCTGGCCGGTGTGCGCTACTTCCGGCATCGCCACTACGCGACGGTCTGGCTCGATCCGGCCGCGGCGGACCCGGCGCCATGGGCCCGCCTCCGCCGCGAACTGCGGCGGCGCTTCCCGCTCTGCCAGGGGCGCGGCGACCGCTTCACTCCCCATCTGTCCCTCGGCCGCACCCGGGACCCGAAGGGCCTGGCGGCCGAGTGCGCCGCCCGGCTCGGCACGCTGTCGGCGGCGGTCGAGGAGGTGGTGCTGCTCTCCCGTCGCGGCGAGGAGCCCATGCGTCCCCGGGCCGTGATCACACTGGGCACCGGCGAGGTCCGCGACCCGGAGGCGAGGTGGGACGATCCGTCAACTGCGGGGCGCCCAAGCGACGGTGAGCCGCCGACGACGAGCTGACGTATGGCCGGAGGCCGTCGCTCCCACCGGCTCATCGCCGAAGGGTGGTCTGCCCGGTGATCTACCCTCTGGTCTGATGAGCCTGATCACCTTGGCCCGGAGCCTGTTCGCGAGCGGCGCGACCCGTTTCCCCGTCCTCGACGGGACGAGTCGCCCTCCGGCACGCGGCGATCGGCAGGAACGATTGCGCCGCTTCGGGTACGTCGGCCGACGCCCGACCGACATCCGCGAGCGTCTCGTCCCGCCCTTCCCGAAGCCGCCGACCCACCTGTGGGCGTCCACCCGCCTCAGCCCGGCGTCGGCGTACCGCGCCGCGAAGGCGATGGAGTGGCTGGGCCCGGTGCTCGTCGCCGTCCTCGCGGGAGCGATCCGCTTCTGGCGCCTCGGCCGGCCGCGGGACCTCGTCTTCGACGAGACCTACTACGCCAAGGACGCCTGGTCGTTGCTGCAACTCGGCTACGAGGGCACCTGGCCGGACCGCGAGATCGCCGACCCGCAGGTCCTCGCGCACCCGCAGGCCGTCCCGCTGTCCGACACCGGGGCCTTCGTCGCCCACCCGCCGACGGGCAAGTGGGTGATCGCCCTCGGCGAGTCGATGTTCGGCCTCACCCCCTTCGGCTGGCGCTTCATGACGGCGGTCCTGGGCACGCTGTCCGTGCTGATGCTGTGCCGAATAGGCCGGCGCCTGTTCCGGTCGACGCTGCTGGGCTGTCTGGCCGGGGCCCTGATGGCGATGGACGGTCTGCACGTGGTGATGAGCCGGACGGCGCTGCTGGACCTCGTCGTCATGTTCTTCGTCCTGGCGGCCTTCGGATGCCTGCTGCTCGACCGGGACCGGGCACGGGCCCGGCTCGCGGCGGCCCTCCCGGTGGGCGAGGACGGCCGGGTGCGCCCGGACGCCGGCACCGGTGACCGTGCCGGGACCGGCCTGCGCCCCTGGCGACTGGCCGCCGGCGCCTTCCTGGGACTGGCGGCCTCGACCAAGTGGAACGGCCTGTACTTCCTCGCCTTCTTCATGGTCCTGACGGTGCTGTGGGACGTCGGCTCCCGCCGTGTCACGGGAGCGCGCCGCCCGTACCGCGCGGTGCTGCGCAAGGATCTCGGCCGGTCGGTGCTGTCCCTCGCTCCGGTCGCGGCCGTGACGTATCTGGCGACCTGGACCGGCTGGTTCCTGTCCGACCGCGGCTACGCGCGCCACTGGGCGGACGGCCGCGGCGGCACCTGGTCATGGATTCCCGCCCCGCTGCGCGGCCTGTGGCACTACGAGTACGGGGTCTACCGGTTCAACGTGGGACTGCACACCCCGCACAAGTACGAGTCGAACCCCTGGAGTTGGCTGGTCCTCGGCCGCCCGGTGCTGTTCGACTACGAGTCGCCGGACCCCGGCCGGGACGGGTGTCACACCACGGTCGACTGCTCGCAGACCGTCCTCGCCCTGGGCACGCCGCTCCTGTGGTGGTCGGCGTGCTGCGCCCTCGTGTATCTGCTGCACCGCTGGGCGCTGCGCCGTGACTGGCGCGCCGGTGCCGTCCTGTGCGCGGTGGCGGCCGGCTATCTGCCCTGGTTCCTCTACCAGGACCGTACGATCTTCTCCTTCTACGCCGTCGTGTTCGTGCCCTACCTGTGCCTGGCCGTGACGATGATGCTGGGAGCCCTGCTTGGCCCACCGGGGGCGGCCTGGAGACGGCGGACGCGGGGTGCGGTGGCGGCGGGCGTACTCGTCCTCCTGATCGCCTGGAACTTGATCTACTTCTTCCCGCTCTACACCGGGCAGACGATCCCGTACGCCGACTGGCACGCGAGGATGTGGCTCGACACCTGGATCTGAAGCGGGCGGCGGTGGCGGCGGAACTCACCGCTCTCCCCTCGGCGTTCGCGCCTCGACCCAGCCGCGGATCGCCGACACGGTCGTCTCCGCGTGTTCCCGCATCATCGTCAGATGGTCGCCGGGGACGTCCACCACGTCGTGGGCCGTCGGCCAGGACGTCCGCCAGTGGTCCCCGTCCGCGGCGGCCGCCATCGCGGGCGTGGGCCGCCGCGCGCGCACCAGGAGCGTGGGCGTGGCGACCGGCCCGGGATTCCAGTCGAGGAAGATCCGCTGGTAGGCGCCCATCGCGGCCAGGGCGGTGTCGTCGTCATCGGTGTCGTGCGGCGGTGGGGCGGCGAGGGACAGCAGCCAGTCCTCGCCGCTGTTGCCGGGCGTGATGTGGTAGGTGTCCAGCAGGACCAGACCGGTCGGTGTCCGGCCCATGGTCTGCAGTTCGTGGGCCACCAGGTGCGCCGCATTGCCGCCCGCCGACCGTCCTACGACCACGAAGGGCCCGTCCCCGACATGCCGCAGCACGTTCTCCGCCTGCGTGCGCGCCAGCGCGGCGCGGTCCTCCGGTACGGCGGCGCCGGCGCCGATGCCGGGGTGCGGGAACTCCAGGACGTCCAGGTGGTTCTGGAAGGCGCGGTGGAACCGTGGGAAGTCGCCGCCGTCCGATGCGGGCGAGGGATGGTAGGCCGGGAAGTAGACGACCGTCGGGTTTCCGGAGCCGGGGCGGCCGTGGGAGCGGCGGAGCGGGGGCAGTGCGTGCTCGCGGCCGTCGGTGGCCGTGAAGGTGGGCAGGGCCAGGGACGCGGTGACGAGCAGGTGCATCGCCGCCACCGGGTGGCCGCCGGCGCTGACCGTCCGGAACAGGGAGGAGAGGGTGTGCGCGGGCCGTTCGGCCGCTGGGGCGGGGGGTTCGTCGTCCAGCAGGCCGAGCAGGTGGCGGGCCAACTCCTCGGCCGTGCGGTGCTCGAACACCACGGCCGCCGGCAGACGGAGGTTCAGCGCCGTGCTCAGCGCGTTGCGGATCTGCACGGCGGTGAGGGAGTCGAACCCCAGGTCGGTGAGGGCCTTGCCGGCCGGGAGCGCGTCGGCGTGCGGGTATCCGAGCACCGCGGCCACGTCGGCCCGCAGCAGTGCCAGGAGCGCCGTCTCCCGCTCGGGCACGGGTATGTCGGCCAGCCGCTTCCGCCAGGCCCCGGGCTCCGCCGGTTGTTCGGATCCGGAGACCGTCGCCGCGGCGGTCGGCCGGCTCCGGCGGACGAGGCCGCGCAACGGCGGTGGCAGGTGCCCCGTGCCGGACCGAAGCGCCGCCCGGTTCAGCAGGGCCGGCGCCAGCACCGGCTCCGTCGAGCGCAGCGCGGCGTCGAAGAGGGTCAGGCCCTGCCGGATGGACAGCGGTACCAGCGGGTCCCGTGCCCGCGAGGGCTGTCCCGCCGCCATGCCGTCGGCGTGCTCCCACGGGCCCCACGCCAGCGAGAGCGTCGGCAGTCCTTCGGCGGTGCGGCGCTGGGCGAGGGCGTCGAGGAAGGAGTTCGCGGCGGCGTAGTTGCCCTGGCCCGCTCGGCCCAGCAGGCCGGAGACGGAGGAGAACACGACGAACGCCGACAGGTCCATGCCCCGCGTCAGTTCGTGCAGATTCCAGGCCGCGTCGGCCTTCGGCCGCAGCACGGCCGACATCCGCTCGGGGGTCAGCGAGTCCAGCACACCGTCGTCGAGGATCCCGGCCGCGTGCACCACCGCGCCCGGCGGCGGGTCGCAGCGCTCGATCACCTCGGCCAGCGCGGCACGGTCGGCCGCGTCACAGGCGACGATGTCGACCTGGGCCCCCGACTCCGCCAGTTCGAGACGCAGTTCCCGCGCTCCTGGCGCCTTCGGCCCCCGGCGTCCGGTCAGCAGCAGATGCCGTACGCCGTGTTCGGCGACCAGGTGACGGGCCAGCTCCGCGCCGAGCGCGCCGGTGCCTCCGGTGATCAGCACCGTGCCGCCCGCGCCGAAGCCGGCCCCCGGGTCGGAGGTGTCCCCGGCCGCGGCCAGTCGTGGCACCGTCACCTGCCCGTCCCGCACCCGGAGTTGCGGCTCACCGGTGGCGACGGCCGACGGCAGTACGCGCAGCGACTCGGGGTGCCCGTCCACATCCACCAGCACGACACGGCCGGGCAGCTCCGACTGCGCGGCACGCACCAGCCCCCAGACCGCCGCACCCGCCAGGTCCGGCACCGGCCCGGTGGCGTCCCGCGTCACCACGACCAGCCGCGCGCCTGCCGCCCCCGGATCGTCCTGCCAGTCCTGGAGCTCCTTGAGCACCCGGCCGGTCAACGCGTGTACGGCCGGCAGCGGATCGGAGCCGGTCGCGCGGGCGACGGCCGTGACGGCGACGAACTCGGGGTTCCCGGCGCCGGGCAGATACGAGGCGAGGTTCAGCTCGTCCGGCCCGCGCACCGCCCAGCCGCGCCCATCGCCGCCGTCGTCGTGGCCGTCATCGTCGCCGTCGCCGTCGCCGTCGACGGAGAGTTCGAGAACGACCCAGTCAGGGCGCAGCAGAGCCCTTCGTACGAGGTCGTCCGTCATGTCGGCCCCGTCGGGCGGGAGTTCCCTGGTCGCCAGCGACTCCACGCGGGCCACGAGGCGGCCGGACGGGTCGGCCAGGGTGACCGAGACCGTGTCCGGGCCCGTGGCCGTCACCCTGACCCGCAGCTGTGTGGCTCCCGAGGCGTGCAGGCTCACCCCGCTCCACGCGAACGGCACCCGCACCGTGCCCGAGTCGGCGGGCGCGGCCAGCAGCGGCGCGTGCACCGCGGCGTCGAACAGCGCCGGGTGCAGCCCGAATCGGCCCGCCTGCGAGGTGTGCGGCGCGGGCAGCCGGACCTCGGCGAAGACGTCGTCGCCGCGCCGCCAGAGTGCACCGACCCCCTGGAAGGCCGGCCCGTAGGCCAGCCCGGTATCGGCGAGGGCGGCGTACGCGTCGGTGAGATCCAGCGCCTCGGCGCCCTGGGGCGGCCACGGGATCGGCTCGCCCTCCGCCTCGCGTGCGCGACCGAGCCGCCCGCAGACGTTCCGGGTCCATGGGGCGTCCTCGGCGGCCTCCTCGGGCCGGGAGTAGATGTCGACCGGGCGCCGCCCCGAGCCGTCCCGCGCACCCACCACCACCTGCACCCGCACCCCCACGGCACCGGACAGGGCGAGCGGCGCCGTCATCACGAGATCGTCGACCGCACCGCAGCCCACCGCGTCGCCCGCCCGCACGGCCATCTCCACGAACACCGTCGCCGGCACGATCACCCTGCCGGCGACGACATGGTCCGCGAGCCAGGGGTGGGCCGCCGTGGACAACTGCCCGCTCAGCACCGTGCGCTCGGTGTCCGGCACCGGAAACGCCGGGCTCAGCAGCGAGTCGGCGGCATCGGTCCCCGTCGTGGGCGGTACGTCCAGCCAGTACCGCTGCCGCTGGAAGGCGTACGTCGGCAGATCCACGCGCCCCGTGTCGCGGTCCGCGTACACCGCCGTCCAGTCGACGGCGGCCCCGGCCACATGCAGCCGCGCCACGGCCGACAGGAGCGTCTCCGGTTCGTACGCACCGTTTCGTGTGGTCGCGGCGAGAACGGGGGCGTGCGTGGACGTCTCGGCCAGGCAGTCGGTGGCCGCCGCGGTGAGTGCGGGACCGGGGCCGAGTTCCAGGTAGGCCGAGATCCCGTCGTCCGCGAGCCGGTGTACGGCGTCGGCGAAGCGCACGGGCAGCCGGGCGTGCCGGGCCCAGTACTCGGGCGAGCACAGGTCCGCGGCCTCGGCGGGCCGGCCGGTCACGGTGGAGACGATCGGGATGCGCGGCGGGCGGAAGGTCAACCGGCGTGCGAGGTCCAGGAATTCGTCGAGGACCGGGTCCATCAGCGGCGAGTGGAAGGCGTGACTCACCCGCAGCCGCACGGCACTGCGGCCGCGCGCCTCGAAGCCGGCGGCGACCGCGAGCACCGCGTCCCGCGCGCCCGAGATCACCACCGAGCGGGGCCCGTTGACGGATGCGACGGCCACCGCACCCGGCACGGCGGCGGATGCGGACTCCCCCTTCGCCGCGAACTCCGCGAGCGCGGCGTCGACTTCCTCCTCGCTCCCGTCCAGGGCCACCATCGCGCCCCCGTCGGGCAGCGCCCGCATCAGCCGGCCACGCGCGGCGACGAGGGTGGCCGCGTCGGGCGGCTCGAGTACGCCGGCGACATGCGCGGCCGCGAGCTCGCCCACGGAGTGGCCCACCAGGCGGTCGGCTCGAACGCCCCACGATTCGAGCAGCCGGAACAGCGCCACCTCGAAGGCGAACAGTGCGGCCTGCGTGAAGTCCGTGCGGTCCACGAGTGCCGACTCCGGTGAGCCCGGCTCGGCGGACAGCACCGCGCTCAGTGGCCGTGGGAGGAGGTCGTCCAGGTGTCGGCAGACCTCGTCGAAGGCTTCGGCGAAGACGGGGAAGGCGGCGCGCAGTTCGGCGCCCATCCGGGGGCGCTGCGCGCCTTGTCCGGTGAACAGGAAGGCCGTACGGAGCTCCGGGTCCGCCAGTCCTCGTACGACTCCGGGGGTGTCCCGGCCGGCTGCCAGCGCGCTCAGCGCGTCCAGCATCCGTGTCCGGTCGGCGGCTGGCACGAGCGCCCGGTGGGTGAGGGCGGAGCGCGACACCGCGAGCGAGTGGGCGATGTCGGTGGCCGACAGGTCCGGTCGGTGTGCCGCTTCGGTCGCGAGCCGTTGTGCCTGGGCGCGCAGGGCGCTCTCGTCGGCGGCGGAGAGCAGCAGCGGAACGGGCGGGGGCGTGGCTGTCTCCCGGCAGACCGGCGTCTCCCGCTCCGGCGGCTCCTCCAGGATCACGTGGGCGTTGGTGCCGCCGATTCCGAAGGCCGAGACCCCGGCACGCCGTGGACGCTCCGAGGGCGGCCAGGGCCGGGGCTCGGTCAGCAGTTCCACCTGGCCCGAGGACCAGTCGACGTGTGGTGTGGGCGAGTCGGCGTGCAGGGTGCGGGGCAGTTCGCCGTGCCGCATGGCCTGCACCGTCTTGATGACGCCGGCGACTCCGGCGGCCGCCTGGGTGTGCCCGAGGTTGGACTTGACCGAGCCGAGCCACAGCGGCCGCTCACGGTTCTGTCCGTACGCGGCCAGGAGGGCCTGTGCCTCGATGGGGTCGCCGAGCCGGGTTCCCGTGCCGTGCGCCTCCACCGCGTCCACGTCACCGGCGCGCAGTCCCGCGTCCGCCAGTGCCTGCGCGATGAGCCGCTGCTGAGCCGGGCCGTGGGGCGCGGTGAGCCCGTTGGACGCGCCGTCGGAGTTGACGGCGGAGCCGCGGAGCACGGCCAGGACCGGATGGCCGTTGCGCCGCGCGTCGGACAGCCGCTCCAGCAGGACGAGCCCCACGCCCTCACCCCAGGCCGTGCCGTCGGCGGCCGCCGAGAACGACTTGCAGCGCCCGTCCGGCGACAGCCCGCGTTGCCGGCTGAAGGCGAGGAACGGCTTGGGCGTGGCCATCACCGTGACCCCGCCGGCCAGTGCCAGCGAGCACTCGCCGGAGCGCAGCGACCGCGCCGCCCAGTGCAGCGCCACGAGGGAGGACGAACACGCGGTGTCGACGGTGATCGCGGGGCCGCGCAGTCCGTACAGGTACGAGATCCGGCCGGAGGCCACGCTGCCCGTCGAGCCCAGGCCCAGGTGGGCTTCCAGCTCGTGGACGCGGGTGAAGCGGGTGGAGTAGTCGGCGTACATCACGCCGACGAACACGCCGGTGTCGCTCTCGCGCAGCGACGCCGGGGCGATCCCGGCCCGCTCCCACACCTCCCAGGACGTCTCCAGGAGCAGCCGCTGCTGGGGATCCGTCGCGAGTGCCTCGCGCGGTGAGATTCCGAACAGTCCGGCGTCGAACTCCGCGGCCCGGTGCAGGAATCCGCCGTGGCGCGTGTACGACGTGCCGAGCCGGTCGGGGTCGGGGTCGTACAGGGCGTCGAGGTCCCAGCCGCGGTCGGCCGGGAACTCCGTGATGGCGTCCCGCCCCTCGGACACCAACTCCCACAGTTCCTCGGGGGAGTTGACGTCACCGGGATACCGGCAGCCCATGGCGACGATCACGACGGGATCGTCCTCGTGGGACCGGTCCTGTCCGCCGTGGATCCGGGAGCGTCCTCCCTCGGGTGTGTCCTCGAAGAGCGCGGTGCGCAGGTGTCGAGCCACGTCGGCCGGTGTCGGGTGGTCGAAGACCAGCGTCGGCGGCAGGCTCAGGCCGGTCAGCTCACCGAGCCGGTCCACCAGTTCGACCGCGCCGACGGACGTCATGCCGAGATCGGCGAACGAGCCGTCGGCGTCGGGCAGTTCGTCCGGCCCGGTCCGGCAGACCCCGGCGGTCTCGATGAGCACCGCCTCGCGCAGCGCACGCTCCCGCTCGTCGGGCGAGAGCGGCAGGAGCCGCTCGCGCAGAACGGCAGGAGCGAGGTCGACGGCGGTCGGAGCAGGGACGACCATCTGTTGCCGGGCGATCTTGCCGGACGCGGTGCGCGGGACGGCGGCGATCTCGCGAATCTCGGTCGGGACCTTGTAGTCGGCCAGCCGGCTACGGCACTCGGCGAGCACCCGCCGCGCGTCGAGCCCTTCCGGCCCCGGCACGACGAAGGCGACCGGCACCTCGCCCAGCACGTCGTGCGGCACGCCCACGACCACGGCGTCGGACACTCCGGGACACTGCGACAGGACCTGTTCGATCTCCGTCGGGTGGATGTTCTCGCCTCCGCGGATGATCAGTTCGCTGAGGCGGCCGGTGAGTTGGAGATGGCCGTGCTCGACGCGGCGGCCGAGGTCGCCGGTGCGGTACCAGCCGTCCACCAGTGCGGCGGCCGTCGCCTCGGGCTGCTCGTGGTATCCGGTCATCAGGCCCGGCGAACGCACCCAGACCTCGCCCTCGGCACCGTCGCGGACGTCCTCGCCGCTCCCGGGGTCGACGACCCGTACGTCGACGCCCGGCGCGGGCGTCCCACAGGAGCCGTCGATCCGGGTGCCCTCGGGACGATCGGCCGCTATCACGCCGCAGGTCTCGGTGCTGCCGTACAGGTCGAGCAGCGGTGCCCCGAGGGCCTCCTCCACGGCCGCGCGCAGCGCCGGACCACTCGGGGCACCGGCCACCAGGCACATCCGCAGCGCCTGCGGGGCGGCGCCTGCCGTGTCGGCCAGCCGGTGATACGTCGCGGGTACGCCGGCCACGACGGTGAACGGCCCGCCGAGCCCCTCGTAGGCCGTGACCAGCTCCTTCCGCAGCCCGCCGGGTGCCGGTAACTCCCCGGCGATGCGGGCGCTCGCGCCCACGGCGGTCACGCCCAGGAGGGCGAACGAGTGGCTGAAGCTGTGGAACAGCGGAAGCGGCCAGAGCAGCCGGTCGTCGGGCGAGAGGCCGAAGACCGGGGCGTAGCAGGCGGCCACCGACCACAGTGCGGCCCGCTGCGTGGACAGCACGCCCTTGGGGCGGTGGGTGGTGCCGGAGGTGTACAGCATCCAGGCGGGCTCGTCGAGTCCGAGCGTGTCGATCTCGGCGGACTCGTCGCTCTCGGCCGCGTGCTGGAACGGGTGGGTACCCTCCGGGGTCGGGCCGGTTCCGGTGACCAGGGCGCCCAGTGCGTCGTACGGCGGCCCCAGGCGCCGCAGTTGTGCGAGGTGCGCGGCGTCGGTGATGACGAAGGCGGCGCCGCTGTCCTGGAGGAAGTGGGCCAGCTCGGCGTCGGAGGACCGCGGGTTGAGCGGGACGCCGACCATCCCGGCCCGCAGGACGGCGAGGTGACTCTCCACCGTCTCCACGCGGTTGCCGAGGCAGATCGCGACCCGGTCGCCGCGGCGCAGTCCCGTCCGGGTGAGATGCCCGGCCAGTGCGCGGGTCCGCCGCTCCAACTCGGCATAGGTGACCCTGCGCGAGGCGTCGGCGTACGCGACCCGCCGCGCCGCCCGCTCGGCGTGCTCCTTCAGCAGCTCCGGCAGCGGCCGGATCAGGGAGTGACTGAGCATGACGGGTTCCGATCGGCTGAGGGAGGTGACGACGCGGCTGTTCCCCCGGGTCAGTGAACAGGGGAAGTCGCCTGATCATCAAGGGAGTTACGGCATCACGTCGTCCGGCCTGGTCAACGGCGACTGGATCTTCTCCCTGAAGGAGACGACGTGATCTCCAGCTCATCCAGGGGGACGCCTCTCGCCCAGCGCTGCAGCCGACCGCCGTCCACGAGGCGGACGTCCTCCTGGAGGGACGCCCACCTCGTCTCCGCGCGGCTGAAGCTGCCGGGGTGGACGATGACCTGGACCGTGCTGTCGGCGTCCGGTTCACCCGGCTCGACGAGGGTCGCGGGGCTGTCCTCCGCCTCGGCCGTCTCCTCGGCGCGGAACCTGACGTCCAGCCGGCGGCCCTGGCGGTCCCGGGCGTGCAGGCGTCGCCGCCCCTTCGTCAGGGTCAGGTCGACCACCCGCCAGCCGTCGCGCCGCAGGATCCGCCCCACCGCCTCCGCCAGCCCGCGCTCATCCAGCAGGGCGAGCTCCTGCGCGGTGTAGCGGCCACCGCGCCGACGCACGACGCCCCGGCGAAGTCGCAGGGCCACCAAGGCGATCGCGGCCAGCACGCCGACGCCGATCGCCAGTCCGGCGACGCCGAAGCCGCGGTGCAACCAGACCAGCAGGAACACCGGGACGAGGACGGCGAGACCGAGGCCCGCGAAGGCCGGGAGGACGTCGCGGAGTCCGGGGCCGTACCGGCCCTGCGCCCGCAGTTCGGAGACCGCCTGCTTTCGCCGTGAGCGGCGCGATGCGGGAGGCGGCGGGTGCTGCTCGTCCACCGGCAGGCGCGGCTGCCGCCACTTCCTCACCAGAATGTGCTCCCCCGCGGTCTCGTTCGTCCCCCTGACGATAGAGATTCCCGCCCGGTCGGCGCCAGCGGGGAGGATCTCTCGCGATCGCCGCTGTCAGCTCGACGCCGGAGAGACGGGGAAGAGCATGCAGCTACTGGTGGCGTGGGCGAGCAGACGGTCCTCGGAATCGAACAATTCGGCTTGTGCCAGGGCCGTGCGGCGGCCGTGGTTGAGCACGGAGCCGATGGCACGGACCTTGCCGGTGTCGACGTTGATCTGCCGCAGGAACTTCACGCTCAGGTCGATCGAGGTGTATCCCATGCCCGCCGGCAGCACGGACTGCACGGCACAGCCGGCGGCCGAGTCGAGGAGGGTGGCGTAGACGCCGCCATGGACGCTGCCGATGGGGTTGTAGTGCTCCTCCCCCGGTTCCAGGGCGAAGACGGCGTGGCCGAACTCGACCTGCTCCAGGGTGAATCCGAGGGTCGCGGCGATGGGCGGGCCGGGCAGACGTCCGCTCAGCATGCTGCGCAGGAAGTCGAGACCGCTCTCCTGGCCGACGACGGCCGCGGAGATACTCGGATCCTGCCACTCGACGGTGCGTGACCTCGTCATACGTCTCTTCCTCCCCATCTGGCTTCGACAACCGAAGCTAGCTGGCACGCACCTGGCTGTCAATGTCGAAGCCAGCCTACGATGGCGCCATGACCTGGTTGGAGACGAGCACCGAGAACTGCACGGTGCAGCGCACCCTCGACCTGATCGGCGAGAAGTGGTCGCTGCTGGTGTTGCGCGACGCCATGAACGGCGTACGCCGCTTCGACGACTTCCGCCGGCACATGGGAATGTCCGAGGCGGTGCTGGCGGACCGGCTGCGCAAGCTGGTCGCCGCCGGGGTCCTGGACACCGTCCCGTACCGCGAACCGGGCCACCGCACGCGCCACGAGTACCGGCTCACGCGCAAGGGATGGGACCTGTGGCCGGTGATGCTCGCCCTCAAGCAATGGGGCGACCGGTACACGGCGGACCTGGAGGGGCCGCCCCTGGAGGTGCGCCACCGTGACTGCGGCGAACCGCTGGAGACGGTCGTCGTCTGCGCGGGCGAGCACGGGCCTCTTGCCCCACGGCAGGCTTACACACGGCCTGGCGCGGCGGCGCACGCCCTGTGAGCGGATGCCGCTCTGCGAGCGGATGCCGAGGCATCTGTGGGCCGACCGCGCTCAGCCCTCCGCTTCCTCCCGTGTCACCGGCGGCTCGGCGGGGGTGGGGGCAGGCGGGCGGAAGAGCACGACTCGGGCCACGGGCAGGGCGAACAGGGCGGTGACGGGCGCGGACAGGGTCAGTACGGCTCGGAAGGCGCGCCCCACGACGGGGTCGCCGGGGTAGTGCTCCTGGACGCGCCGCAGGTACCAGTCGGCGACACGGTCCGCCGGCCGGCCTTCGACCGCGTTGCCGATGGCGCCCGGCATCTTGCGGTCCGCCCCGGCGGAGATGTCCCACGCCTGCCGGGAGGCCGCGAGGAGCGCCCGCTGTACGCGCCGCGTCGTGGGGTACGGCGCGGATCGGCCAGGGCGTCGCGCAGGGCGACCGCGTTCATCGCGGCGACGGCCATGCCCTGCCCGTAGATCGGGTTGAAGGTGCACAGCGCGTCGCCGACCGCGAGGAATCCGGCCGGGCTGCGGCCGGTGAGGTCGTAGCGGCGGCGGACGTTGGCGGTCCGCCGGTAGCCGAACGCCGACGAGAGCGGCTCGGCCTCTTCCAGCCACCGATGCAGCGGCGGATGCGGCAGCCTCTTGGCGTACGTCACGAACTCGTCGTCGCCCCGGGGCGGTTCGTCCCCACGCAGCCCCGAGACGATGACCAGATGGCTGCCGTCCTCCAGCGGCAGCGCTCCGCCGGCGTGCACCTGGTCGGGGCTCGGGTAGGCGTAGTAGCCGACGGTGTCGCCGTCCAGGACACCGCTCTTGCCGCGGTAGACACGTGAGGCGTACGCGAGCCCCGTGTCGATGGTCTCCTCGTGCGGGGCCTCGGCTCCGATCGCCGTGAGCCACTGCGGGGCCTTCGTGCCGCTGCCGGAGGCGTCGACGACCAGGTCGGCCTCGAGGGCCTGCTGCTCCCCGCGGTCGTCAACGGAGCGCTCCCGCAGCAGCACGCCCCGCACGCGAGCGGCGTCGCCCAGGAATCCGACGGCGTCACTGCCCTGCGCCACATTGATCACAGGGTTGGCGAGTACCCGCCGCCGCACCAGTTCCTCGAGCTGGGCGCGGGAACCGGTGTATATGTGCGTCGTCGAGGGCAGCCTGCGAAACCAGTGGCCGTTCTGGCACAGCACCATGTCCGACGGCATGCCCACCCGAGGCGCCCCCGCGGCCCGCAGCTCCGCCAGGAAACCCGGCAGCAGCGACTCCAGGGCCTCCTGCCCGCCCTCCAGCAGCACATGCGGATGCCGGCCCTGCGGCACCCCGGGCCGCGACGCCGTCCCGTCCGGGAACCGGTCGCGCTCCACGACGGTCACCCGGTCGGCGTACCCGGCGAGAACGTGCGCTGCGAGCATCCCCGCGAGGCTCCCGCCGACGACGACCGCGTGCCGTCCGCCCCGGCCACGGGCCGAGCCCCAACTGCCCGCTTCTCCCGCAGAGTTCACCGATCCACTCCCTTGATCGCCACGTCGCGACAGGCACCAGTATCCCCGTTCACCAGAACTGGTTGACCGAATTCCGGCCCTTTGCGGGGACGGCGCAGGAGGGCCGCAGATCCTGCCGCCCCGGTCGGTGAGACCCTGGAAATGAAACAGGAGGTACATACAGGCATAGACATGATCAAAGGGGTTCGGAGATGGAGTGGTGGGCCTGGCTCGTCGTCGCTGTCGCGGTCATCGCGGCCGCGGCCACCTTTCTCGTGTCCCTGCAGGCACGGCGCCGCTCCGGTGGCGTCATCGCCCAGGGCCGTCCGAGGAGAGGAGGGCGGAGGCCGTGACCACGTACATGCGGGCCAGTGAGATCGCCAAGAAGCCGGTGGTCACCCTGGCAGGGGAAGACATCGGGCAGGTCAAGGACCTCGTCTTCGATCCCTCCACGGGCAGCATCCGGTGCTTCACTCTCGCCGGCCGCGGCCTGCTGGCGGGTCCGCTCCACCGTGCCCTGCTGTGGGAGAACGTCCACGCCCTGGGACCGCACGCGGTCATGGTGCGCGACGAGAGCGCGCTGGAGGAGGACGATTCGGCCGCCCGCTCGGACGCCGGAGCGCGCGGCGGGGGCAATGTGCTGGGTGTCGCGGTCACGACCCGGGGCGGCACCCGGCTGGGTGTCGTCACCGACGCGGTCGTCGAGACGGGGAGGGCGCCGAGGGTGGCGGGCTACGAGATCGAGACCGCCGAGCGCCGCCGCAGTCTGCTGCCCGTGACCGGCCCCGTCACCGTCTCCGGTGATCGGGTACTCGTTCCGGACGCCACCGCACAGCACAGCGCGGGCGACCTGGGAGGGCTCGCTGCCGCCGCCGAGGACCTGCGCGACCACCTCCGGCACGAGGCGCGGGAGGGCTGAGACGATGCTGTTCACCAAGGTCCTGGGCAGGGACGTCATGGACCTCACGACAGCCGAGACGGTGGGGACGGTGTCCGCGTGCACCGTGGCGCCGGCACCGGCGCGCATCGCCGGGCTGCGGCTCAAGACCCGAGGCCGCGGACGTCGCACCCTCGCCTGGGGAGACGTCCAGTCGTTCGGCCCGGACGCGGTCGCCGTCGAAGCGGCCGACCGTGTCCGCGACGAGAAGACCATCGAGCCCGGCGACCACGCCCATGCGGTGCACGACCCCGTCGGAAAGCCGGTGCTCACGGAGACGGGGCTGGTCAAAGGCACCGTGCGCGACATCGAATTCGACGAGCAGACGGGAGACATCAGTCACCTGGTGACCGACGAGGAGCAGATTCCCGGCACCGAACTCCTGGGAGTCGGAAGCTACGCGGTCGTGGTCACCGCCCCGTCCTGAACACCGGATCAACGCCGGATCAACGCCGCTCCCACGGCTCTTCCTCGGTCCAGGTGAACGCGTCCAGGCCGCCGCGTTCCGGCTCGGCGTCGAAGGAGTGACCAGGCGAGTCGCCCGGGGCCGCGTCGCTGTTGCTCCCCCTGCCGTGAGGGCGAGGACGCAGCAGCCGGTCCACTCCCCACGCCATCACGAACACGGCGGTCAGGATGGCTCCGACGAGCAGCAGGAGCATGATCGGCATCATGACCCCGAACGCCACGGTGGAACGGGCGATACCGGGTACGTCGGCGCAGGCACAGGCGAACATGGATACGCCCTGCCCAGCCCGCCCCGCCGGATGCGCCGGATGACACGTCTGTGACAAGGAAGTGCCGACTCTGTGCTCTGGGGCCCGACGTACGCCTCCGCACGGCGATCGCCCGGGGGTGGCGATCAGGGGCACGGAGCAACCCGCGCATAATGCAAAGATGGCAGTCAACAATCAACGTGGCCGCACGGTCCTGGCAGCGGCGTCGGCAGCCGCCCTCATCGCGCTGACGGCCGGTTGCACGAACCCGAGCTCCACCGCCTCCGCACCCGAGACCGCCGGCGGCACCACCGCACTCGGCCGGGCCGAGGTCCGGGCCCCTGGCGTGGACCTGACGGTGACGCATGCCGTCGCGCATCTGAACCATGCGGGCGACGGCACGCTGACCATGGAGGTGCGCAACGAGGACGGCGTTCCCGAGCACCTCGGCATGGTCGCCACCCCGGGCGGCGGCCGCGGCACGCTCGTGGGCGGCAGGTCGGACGAGGGCAACGGGGCGCTGTCCGTGGCGGGAATCATGGTGCAGAGCGGCACGACGGTCACCTTCGGCGGGAGCGGGCCGCGCGTGATGCTGCGTCATGTGCAGGGCGTCACCGCCCATCACACACTGCCGATCTCGCTCCAGTTCGGCGTGGCCGGACTGGTCCGCCTCCAGGCGCGGGTGGCCGCGGTCTGAGCCTGCGCGCCTGCTCGCACCCTGCCCGGCAGTCACGGCGCTTTGGACCCACCGTGCCATTTTGCGTCATGCAAAGGTAGCTTCAAGGGCCTGCAAGGACGTCAGCGCCGGAAGGCGCGACGCCAGAGGGACGTCTGACACACCGACTCGGAGCGGCAGGAGACCGAACCACGTGCCCACACTCTTCGCGCCGCCCACCGTCGCCCCCGTCACGCTGTCGGGCCCGCCCGTCCTGGAGAGCTGGGACGCGGCCGGGCACCCGAGCCAACAGCGTCTGCGCGCCTACCTGGACTCCGTCGCGGAGCTGGTCGGCCCGGCCGCCGCCGAGGGCGGCACCCGGCTGGCCATGGCGCTCGATGTCGGTCTCGCCGACCACGTGTCCTTGACGCGCGGCGGCCACGACCTCGACAACTACCTGTTCCCGCTGGTCCGCAGGTTCGGCGCCGGTCGGTTCGACGCCGTCTTCGCCCGCAAGCGCCACGCCCCGTCCTCCACGATCACCGTCGGACCGGCCGCCCCACCGCCGGACTCGCACCGCGCCGCCGTCCCGCCCCTGCTGTCCGTGCGCACCAGCGTGTCCGCCACCTCGGTCGCGTGGAAGGGCGCCATCCACGCGGCATGCCGGGCGGCGTGCCCGGAACCGGCTGCGGACGGGCCGCTGGCGGTCGAGCTCTGCTTCCGGGTGTCCGGCGGACGCAACTGGTCCACGCTCTGGAAGCCGGCCATCGACGCCCTGGGGCCCCTGCTCGGAATGCCGGATCCGCACCGCCCCTTCCGGCCCTGCGACGACCGCGTCGTCGATCTCGCCCTGCATCGCAACCTCGACGACTCGCTGGGCCACGACATCGTGATCGACGCTTGGTGCACCCCGTCACACCATAGTGAGCAACTCCCCCGCGATATCGGGTAGTCCATGACAGCGACAGCAACGGAAGTCTGGTGCGCACGTGCCGAACGACGCGACCGTCCAGCAGGCCGCAGCAGACCTGTTCCGCGCGCCGCACGCCTTGAACGCGGCGCTCGCCGCCCTGCCCACCACGGCGGGCCTGTACGCCTGGTGGGCGCCGCCCGAGGTCCTGGCCCCCTTCCATGGCCCCGCCGACTCAGGTGACGGCGGTCGGCGCCTGCTCTACCTCGGCAAAGCCAAACGGCTGCGCTCCCGTATCGCCTCGAACCACCTCAGGGACTCCGGTCGCTCCACCCTGCGCCGCACCCTGGCCGGACTCCTCATCGACACCCAGGGCTACCGCACCACATGGACCGACCGCGTCGTCCTGGTCCCCGAAGACGAGCAACGCCTCACCGACTGGATGCACCGGAACCTCGCCCTCACCTGGAGCGAGCACCCCGACCCCGTGCCCCTGGAAACAGCGCTGATCTCCCGGCTGCGCCCACCGCTGAACGTGGACGGAGCGCGGGACGGCACCACCCTGGACCGCGTCAGGCAGGCACGAGCCGCGTACTACGCCAGCGCCGGGCCCCGCCCGGCCACCGGCGAGAACGACAGCGGGAGCGGGGGCGGAAGGTCCGGTATAGCCTGAAATAGCCCCAATCTCTCCACGCGCCTCGTTCATCGCTCCGGAGGGGATCATGACCTTCGTCCAGCTCATCGACTGCAAGACAAGCAACGTCGACCGACTCAACCGGCTGATGGACACCTGGGTCGAGGCGACTCAGGGCAAGCGGACCGCCACACACTCGATCGTCGGGCAGGACCACTCGGACCCCACCCATGTCGTCGAGATCGTGGAGTTCCCGTCGTACGAGGAGGCGATGAGGAACTCCAACCTCCCCGAGACCAACCGCATCTTCGAGGAACTCGTCGCCGCCTGCGAGGAGACGCCCACCTTCACCGATCTCGACGTCGTACGGGACGAACAGCTCAACAAGATCGTCGTCCGCCGCTTCTTCGACGAGGTCGTCAACGCCAAGAACCTCGACCTCGCCGACGAGCTGTGCACCGGCAACTACCGGGAGCACGACCCCGCGCTCTCCTCCGACGACGTCGACCTCGCCCAGGCCAAGCGTGAGAACGGCGAGATCCTGAACGCCTTCAACCCGCGGATCACGCTGCGGAGCCTGATCGCCGAGGGCGACCTGGTGACCTGCCGGATCGACTACCGAGGCCGGCACACCGGCAGCTATCAGGGGATGGAGCCCACCAACCGAGACGTCTCCGGGACCGGACACGCCACGTTCCGCTGCCAGGGCGGCAAGATCGCCGAGAGCTGGTGGAACTGGGACGACCTCGGGCTGCTGCGGCAGTTGGGGGTCGTTGAGGCCTGACCTCGAGGGCCGAGTGCGAAGGCGTCATGACGGCGACGAAACCCTCGCGCCGACCCTGCCGCGCAGATTGTGGAACTGGCGGGTCTGCATGATGAAGTGAGCGGGCTCCCCCAGCAGCACGTCGAAGGGCCGGGTGAGCGCACGCGGACGGCTCTGTCCGCGGGTGCGGACCACCAGACGGGTGCCGCCGTCGGTGGTCGGCCGCAGGTGGAAGCCCCAGATCCCGTCCATGCGGGCCTGCGGGAGAACATCCCACTGCGGGTCGAAGGAGTGGCCGGAGGGCAGGCGCAGATCCGAGCGCAGCACCAGGGTCCGGTTCGGCTCCAGGCGGGCCACGGTGAACCAGGACTCGCCGTCCGGCGTCGCCTTCAGGCGTTGTCCCTCCTCCAGGTGCTGCCACTCGGGCGCGATGCGTTCCGCACTCGGTGCTCCGTAGTGGTCCAGGAGATCCCAGCTGTACCAGCCGGCGCGGTCGAATCCCATCTGCACCAGCCAGGGCCAGACCTTCTCGGGCGGCGCCGGAAGGGTGGTGGCCATGGTCGAGGTGCCGTCGGCGTCGGGGAAGAGCTCGTCGCCCGGGTAGGCACGATCGGCCTCGTCCTGTGTCGCGCCCCAGGTCAGCAGCCTCGGCCGCAGCCGCAGCAGGTAGAGGGCCAGTGCGGCGGAGACCGCCGCGAAGGGGAGCAGACGGGCTCCCGGCAGCCGTCGGCATGATCGCTGCTCAAGCATCGTGTCCTCCTCGAAACCCGTCGTTTCTCTCGGCCTACCAGATACGGGACGGCCCGCACGAGGGCCGGTAGGCCCTCCGAGAGGCCCCGTCTGCCGGGCGGTCGCCTCGATCGACCGGGGGTGTTCACCGCCGGGCTCGCTCGGTGGCGGCGGGCACTGCTCACCACGCCCTCCCCAACTCGCCTCCGAACAGGATGAGTTGCCGCAATCTCAAGGCATGATGTACATGCGCCAGGGCGAGTTGACGGCGGGGGGAGTTCATGTGCGTCGGCCGCGGATCTCAGCGACGGCGATGCTTGGGTATCTGGAGCTGCGAGGAGCCTGCGACCTGCGGCATCCGGTGCACGATCGAGATCGTGTGAACCGCTGGTACCGGTGCTTGCTCGCGGCCCTTCTCGCCCTGCTCGTCGGGCTGGTGGGTCTGTGGAAGCTGGACCGTGACGCATCCTCCTGGCGGGATGAGGCCGTCAGCTATGACGTGGGGAAGCGGTCGCTGGGCGAGTTGTGGCTCTTGGTGCAGAACATCGACGCCGTCCACGGCCTGTACTACTTCCTTGCCCACGTGTCACTCGCCGTGTGGGACGACGGTGTCCTGACCCTGCGTGTCCTGTCGGTATTGGGCACGCTGCTCGCGGTCTTGGGCGTCTATGCCATCGGCAGCCGCCTCGGCGACCCGGCGACCGGGTTCTTGGCCGGGTTCGCCTTCCTGTGCGTCCCGCAGGTGCAGTTCTATGCGCAAGAAGCCCGCTCGTACGCGTTGGTGAGCGCGGCGGTGGTGTGGGCGACCTGGTTCTTCGTGCGTGCGTTGCAGGACGGTCGGCGACGCTGGTGGGCCGGGTACGGTGGGCTGCTCCTGCTGGCCGGGTGGCTGCACGTGTTCGCCTTGCTCGTCCTCCTCGGACACGCCGTGACGCTCTGGTGCAGCGGCCGCCTGCATCGACTCGGGCGGCGCTGGTTGTCCACGACCGCGTTTGTCGGTTGTGCCGTGGCTCCGCTGGCCGTGGTCAGCGCCGGTCAGGCGGCGGAGCAGTTGGAGTGGCTGGGCCGGCCCGGCGTCCAGGACTGGCTGGGATTCGCCCTGCCTGTCGCGGCGGCGCTCGCCTTGAGCGTGCCGCTTCGTCGACGACGTGAAACGCCGGCCCGAGCGGTGACTCTTCCTGCCGTGGGACTGCCGCTGCTGATCGTCCCGGCCGGCTTCCTGCTCGTCGTGTCCCTCGCGCGCCCCTGGTACGTGGACCGCTATGTCCTGTACGGCATGTCCGGGCTGGCGCTCGTTGTCGGCCAAGCCCTACGGCACTGGCAGTTGGTCCTCCGAGCTGAGGCAGACCCGGCTCGCCGGAGGCGTCGGCTGTATGCCACCGCGGCCACCGGGTTCGTCATCTTCTCGGCTCTGGGCCCCTGGTACTGGCAGCAGCGCACTCCCGCAAGTCGCACCGACAGCGTGGAAAGCTACTGGGGACTCACCGCCACATCGCCGGACGACCCCGAACCGGTCCTGTTCCAGCCCGCGCGGCGCCGGGTGTGGGTCCTGGCCCGGCCTGCCGTCTTCGGGCCGATCGACGACATCGCGTTGCAGCAGACGCCGGCTGCCTCTGGCACGCTGTACGGCGTCGAAGCGTCGCCTGACGTGATCAAGCGGCGCATGCTCCGGCATCGCGAGATCAATGTCCTGCGCGACCGCCCTGACCAGCCACGGGACAACACTCCAGCGGAGATCGTCAAACGGGAAGTCCTGCGCCGGCACTATCAGCTGTGCTGGGTGATCCCGGTGAACGGCGGCGAATCCGCCATCTTCATCCGTCGCGATGCCGCCCCGGAGGACCCCCTGTGCGCGCCGGGCCGGGACATTTACAGCTGACCCTCCCGTCCCGACCCAACAGAGTGTCCTGCGGTGCCGGGCGGCCGCCCGTCAGGGCCGTTCCGCCCCCCGCTCGGCAAGGCATCTCGACTCGCCGCCCGGAAACTGGCACCGTAAACCAGCGTGAACCTGACCAAAAACGGGCAAACGGTAAGTTCGGTGCGCTGGAGGCTCGTGCTGGCCAGCACCACCATGCTCTTCGTCGAGCTGGCGCTGATCAGATGGGCGGGCGCCAACGTCGTCCACCTCAGCTACTTTTCCAACTTCATCCTGCTGGGATCCTTCCTCGGGATCGGCATCGGCTTCCTGATCCCCGCCGCGCGCGGGCAGTGGCTCAAACGCTGGACGCCGATCCCGCTCGCTCTGCTCGTCATCCTCGTACGCGCCTATCCGGTGCAGGTGCGTCAGAGCAGCAGCGAGGTCATCTACTTCACCGCCGTGAAGACCACCGGCCTGCCCCAGTGGGTGACTCTGCCGGCCATCTTCCTGCTGACCGCGGTGATCATGGCCGGCATCGGCAAGATCACCGCCGATCTCTTCCGCCAGCTCACCTCCCTCGACGCCTACCGCTACGATCTGCTCGGCAGCATCGCCGGCTCGGTCTCCTTCGCCGTACTGTCGTGGCTGCGCGCCCCCTCGGTCGCCTGGGGCCTCCTGGCCGCCGCGGCCCTGCTGGTCCTCGGCGGGCGCCGCAACACCCTGCTGTACGGGATCCCCCTCACGGCGATGGTCGCCGCGCTGTTCCTGGAGACGACCGCGGCCGGCGTCTCCTGGTCGCCGTACTACAAGATCCAGCTCAAGCCCTCGCCGACCGCCACCCGGACGTACAACATCTCCGCCAACGGCGTCCCCCATCAGAGCACCGCGCCGCTCCCGGTGCTGATGCGGGAGAACTCGCCCTACCGGCAGGCGTACGACCAGACACCCGACAACCCGCACAAGCGGGTGCTGGTCATCGGGGCCGGCAACGGCAACGACGTCGCGGTCGCGCTGGCGCACGGAGCGGAGCGTGTCGACGCGGTCGAAATCGATCCGCGGCTGCAGGAGATCGGCGCGACACTGCACCCCGCCAGGCCCTACGACGATCCCCGGGTGCACGCCCACATCGACGACGGACGGGCGTTCCTGGAGCGGACCGACACCAAGTACGACCTCATCGTGCTGGCGCTGCCGGACTCCCTGACCCTGGTGTCGGGGGCGAGCAATCTCCGGCTGGAGAGCTACTTGTTCACCCGGCAGGCGTTCCAGGCCGCGCGCGATCACCTGGCGCCGGACGGCGCGTTCGCCATGTACAACTACTACCGCAAGGCCTGGCTGGTCGACCGCTTCGCCGGAGACCTCGACAGCATCTACGGCCACGCCCCCTGTATGACGACGTACAAGCGGAACGCGGCCGTGCTGGTGGCCGGGATGAGCCCCGCCGACCAGTCCTGCAAGCAGACCTGGCAGCCCAGCGGCCCGGTCCCGGCGGCCGCGAGCGACGACCATCCCTTCCCCTATCTGCTCCACCGGACCATCCCGACGCTCTACGTGGGTGCCCTGGGCGCGATCCTGCTGGTGACGCTGTTGTCGGTGCGCATGACCGGGGTCCGTATCCGCAGCACGTTCCGTTACTTCGACATGTTCCTGCTGGGTGCGGCCTTCATGCTGCTGGAAACGAAGAACGTGATCGGCTTCGCGCTCTACTTCGGTACGACATGGCTGGTCAACGCCCTCGTCTTCTTCGGCGTCCTGCTCTCCGTCCTCGCGGCGGTCGAGGTCCGGCGCAGGATGCGCGGTGCCGACCAGCGACTGCTGCAACTCCTCCTCTTCGGCTCGCTCGCGGTGGCCTGGCTCGTTCCCACGCAGGCCGTGCTGTCGCTGCCGTTCGCCGGGCGGCTCGCCGCGGCCATCGCCCTGGCCTTCGCCCCGATCTTCTGCGCCAACCTCATCTTCTCGGACCGCCTCGCGAAGGCGCCGGACCCGACGTCCGCGTTCGGCGCGAATCTGCTGGGCGCGCTGACCGGCGGTGCGCTGGAGTATCTGGCGCTGGTGACGGGCTATCAGGCGTTGCTGCTGGTCGTCGCCACCCTGTATCTGGGGGCATACGTCGCCATGCGTTACGCCGGTCGAGGGCCGGGTGGGCCGACGACGCCGGTGCCAGACAGGGCGATGGCCGCCAAGACCTGACCTCGGGCCCCGAAGAGTCGCGTGGCAGGGCCACGCGGCACAGAACGCGCAGGACCCGCCGGGCGCGCCCCCGGCGGGTCCTGCCCTGTTCCGGCGGGCTCTATGCCGCCACGGTGGATGTCTGCCGTCCGACCGGCTTCGGTTCGAGGACGCGTTCCGCCAGGTACCCGAAGAGCACCCCGAACGCCGTCCACAGCACCGCCTGGACGCCGATGGCGGCCAGTCGGAACTCCCACAGGTCGGTCGCCGGGAAGCCCTTGGGCACGTTCTCGCCGGACGGCAGGAACACCATCGCGACGGTCAGCGCCGCGACGAAGGCCCCGCCGGCGGTGACCGAGGCGTTCCAGTTGCCCAGCCTGGGTGCGAGGCGGCGGCCGAGCAGCACCGCCGCGATCGTCAGCAGTCCGCTGAGGGCGATCATCAGGAAGAACAGGGCGGTCCGCTGGTCGAGGGTGTCGGGGTTGCCGACCGCGGGCGGGTTGGCCGGGTACTTCAGCATCGGGACCAGATACCCGGCCCCGAACGCGGCGAGCGCGGTCAGCGCCGCGGTGGCACGCGCCCCGAAGCGGCCGACGCGGCCCAGCGCGAAGCAGAACGCGAGCGCGGCGATGCCGCCCACCGCGACCCCGTAGACGAGGACGCCCGTGGCCAGGCCGGCCGTGGCCTGCACACCACGGCTGACCGATTCCTCCCCTCCTGCCTCGTGAGGGGACTGGGCGGACTCGAAGGCGATGGCCGCGTCCACCGGTCCCTCGCCCACCAGATACGCGAAGATCAGCGCCGGTATCCCGGCGATGAGCCCCGCGAGCATGCCGCGCACCAACAGGGTGCGCACAACAGTGGAGTTCATCGGTGCTCGACCCGCCTCAGTGGCAGGGGAAGCCGAGCAGGTGGCGTGCGTCGTGCACCCACTCGTGGACGCCCTCACCGGACAGGACGGCGGTGGCGCCCTGCTCGGCACCGACGAAGTACAGCAGGACGAGCATCAGGATGCCGAAGAAGACCGCCCACAGGGCGATGGCCCGCAGCGGCAGCGGTGTGACGGCCTGAGTGGTGGGGGTGGGGGCAGCGGTGGACTGCGCCATGGCGAGACCTCCTCGGGAACACGCGTCCCGCAATCGTGTGGAGCACTCGACGACGGCGTTGGGTCTGACTCACCACCTCCTCTTGTCGAGGGGTGGCACACAGTGGCGCGACCGTGCCGGAATTGCACCGGGCTTCCGTTCCGCCGTCGTCCTGTCGCCCAGAGCGTAGGGGCAATACGGGATTCGGCCAACATGGCGTACGCCACCTACGATGGGCGGCCGATGCCGTGGACCTGCCATGAGGGGGATGTCATGACCGTCCGGCTGATGCTGGTGTGCGCCGCGGCACCGACGGGACGCGAGGTGCGGTTCGCCGACACCGTCCCCGACGAGCGGGCGCTGCGGCAGGCGCGCTCGATCGGGGACGGGCTGCCCTCGGCCGGCCTCCGGTGCACGGCGCCGTCGCAGCGGTGCCGCCGGACGGCCACGGCCCTGGGGTGGGACGCCGTACCCGAGGAACCCGCACTGCGTGCGCTCGACATGGGCCGCTGGCAGGGCCGCAGCCTCGACGAGGTCGCGGCCGACGAGCCGGACGCGCTCGGTGCCTGGCTGACGGATCCCCAGGCCGCGCCCCACGCGGGCGAGTCGGTCGCCGAGCTGTGCCGGCGGGTCGCCGCATGGGCCGACGGGCTCTTGCCCGACGCGGGGCGGGTGCAGGCCGTGGTGGACCAGGCGGTGGCACGTGCCGCGGTCGTCCACGCGCTGTCCGCGCCGGAGCGCTCCTTCTGGCGCGTCGACGTGCCACCGCTCACCGTCGTACAGCTCACCGGCCGGGGCGGCCGGTGGAACCTGCGGATGGGAACGGCCACCAGCGGTGACGGTCAGGACCGGTAGGCGACCAGCGTCATCATTCCGGCCTCCGCGTGGTAGGCGTTGTGGCAGTGCAGCATCCACTGACCGGGGTTGTCGGCGTCGAAGACGACGGACAGCTTCTTCTTCGGCAGCACGATGGACGTGTCCTTGCGCGGGCCGTGGCCGCCGAGCTGGTAGGTGTGGCCGTGCAGGTGCATCGGGTGCCACATCTCGGTGGTGTTGACGAAGTCCAGCCGCACGCGCTGCCCTTCCTCGACGGTGAGGGGATGCGCGGCCGGATCCGTCATGTCGAACGCCTCCCCGTTGATGGCCCAGTTGTACTTGCCCATGCCGCCCGTCAGCTCGACCCGGTGCACCCTGTCCACCTTCCTGGAGGGCAGACGGACCTCGTCGGCCGCACGTAGCTGGGACGCCGTCAGGATCCTGCCGTTCAGCTCGGCCGGGCGGACGGTCGTCCCGGGCGCGCCGCCGGATCCCGTGCGGACCAGGGCCATGCCGGTGGCGTCCTTGCCCTCGGCCAGCGCGACGAGCGGGAAGACACCGTCGTCGAGGGTGACCAGGACGTCGTACCGCTCCCCCATGCCGATCAGCAGGGCGTCGACCTGCTCGTGCCGGACGGGGAAGCCGTCGGTGTGCGTGATGGTCAGCTTGTGGCCGCCGAGCGCCACCCGGTACGCCGTGTCGCCGCCCGCGTTGACGACGCGCAGCCGGACCCGCCGGCCGGGCTTGCCTCGATAGACCGCGGGGTCGGCGGACACACGCCCGTTGACCAGGTGGTACGGGTACTTCACATCGCCGGCGTCGCCACCCAGCAGTTCGCTCTCGGCGCCCATCAGCATGAACTTCGTCGACATGTCGCCCATGCCGTCCATGTCCATACCGCCCATGCCGTGCCGCAGCTCGGCGAGGACCTCGTCGGGGGTGCCGGTGACGCCGTCGACCCAGTCGTCCAGGACGACGACCCATTCGTCGTCGTACGACAGCGGTTCGTCGGGGTCCTCGACGATCAGCGGCGCGTACAGGCCCCGGTCGAGCTGGACGCCGACGTGGGGGTGGAAGAAGTAGGTGCCGGGGGCGTCGGTGACGAAGCGGTACGTGTAGTCGGCGCCTGCGCGTACCGCCCGCTGGGTCACCGGGGGCACGCCGTCCATGTCGTTGCGCAGGGCTATGCCGTGCCAATGGATGGACGTCGGGGTCTTGTCCGGAAGCCGGTTGGACAGTTCGGCGGACAGGGTGTCGCCGGCGGACAGCCGGATCTCCTCGCCCGGGGTCCGGCCGCTGAAGGCCCAGCTCCTGGCCGTGACCCCGCCGCCGAGGTCGAGCGTGGCGGCTGCGGCGGTCAGGGGGACCTGCCGCGTCCTGCCGGTGCCCTTGCGCTTATTCTCCGCCGCGGCGACGGCCGGTCCGGAGGGGCTGACCAGCGCGGGCGTCGCGCCGGAACCGCTGCTGCAGGCGGCGAGCGCGCCGGCGCCCGCGACGCCGAGCCCGGCGAGCAGGACGGACCGGCGGTTGATGCTATTCATGGGTGTCCTCGATCTCGGTGTGCGCATACGGGAGTTGGCGTGCTGGACAGTTCCTCGGCGCGACAGGGGCGCGAGGAGCTGCTGGGCACGGCCTAGATGCGCAGCTGGGAGAGGACGGACAGGTCCGGGGGCGCCCGTTCCACGGTCCCGGCGGCCTTGGGGCCGGTGGCCGCTGCTCCGGGCGCGGCCAGGCTCCCCGGAGCGAAGGTCCGTAGCGGCACCGGAAGCTTCACGACCTCGAGGCCCGCGGCCGAGCAGTGCTGCATGGCCGTACCGGAGCAGGCCGGGTCGTCGGCACTGCTCTTCGTCGGGATGGCCGACGGTGCGGCGGGGCCGGCCGGCGTCACCATGCCCGGCATCGCCGCGTGGGCGGCGGACGAAGAGGGCGAGCCCGCCGGCACGGCGGTCGTCTCGTGGTGCATCAGTACGGCGATCGCCGTGAGCAGGGCGATGACAGCGGCCCGGGCCCAGCGGACGGCGCCGTGCGAGGCACGGGTCCGCGAGGTACAGGCTTCCTGCGCTGTCATCGCTTCCTTCCGGGTTCCGGCGGGACGGCTGCGCCCAATATACCCCGAGGGGGTAATGAGCTCCCGACCGGTTGTCCTCGGTCGACGACCGGCCCGTTCAGTGGACGTGCGGGCCACCGGTCGACTGCGGCTTGCCTCGCGGCACCAGGGCCAGGGCCACGACAGTGCCGACGGCGGCCGTCACGGCGCAGACCGTGAACGCGTCGCCGAAGCCGCCCGCCGAGCCTCGCTCGAAGCCGGCCGCCGCGACGGTGGAGACGACGGCGACACCGATCGAGCCACCCACCTCGTGGAAGGTGTTGACGACTCCGGAGGCGAGCCCCGCCTCCCGGTGCTCCACCATGGCCAGGGCGGTCGTCGTGGCGGTGACGAAGACCGCGCCGAGGCCGAGGGAGGCGATCACGAATCCCGGCAGGAGCCCGGCGTACACGCTGCCGGTCTCCGAGAGCCGGGTCAGCGGGATGGTGCCGGCGGCGGCGACGGCCAGTCCGGCGACGGCCGTGGGACGGCTGCCGATCCGGCCGACGAGGCGGGATCCCAGGTGGGCGCCGATGCCCGTGGCCACGGCGACGGGCAGGAACAGCACTCCGGTCCGCAGCGGACTGAAGCCGCGTATGTGCTGCAGGTAGACGGATCCGAGGAAGAAGTAGGCGATCAACAGGGCCGTGGCGACCAGCATCAGGAAGGCGCCCGCGAGCACCGGCCGCCGGGTGAACATCCGCAGGTCCATCAGCGGGGCCCGGCCGGTCCGCTCGACCGCCGCGAAGGCCCCGTACGCCACCGCCGCCCCGGCCAGCGGCAGCAGGGTCGAGGCGTCCGCCCAGCCGCTGTCGCCCGCCTCGACCAGGCCGTAGATCAGTGCGGCGGTGCCCGCGGTGACCAGGAGCGCGCCCGGCACGTCGAGGCGTGCGGGCTGTGGCGCACGGGCCGCCACGAAGGCGGGCAGGGTGATCAGCAGGAGCAGCCCGACCGGCACGTTGATGTAGAACACCCATGGCCAGCCGGGTCCGTCGGTCAGGGCCCCGCCGAGGAGCACGCCGGCCGCCGAGCCGCTGCCGCCGATCGCCGCCCAGACGCCGAGCGCCTTGTTGCGTTCGGCGCCGTGGAAGGTGGTGGTGACGAGGGACAGCGCGGCCGGGGACAGCAGCGCCGCGCCGACGCCCTGGCCGATCCGGCCGCCGAGCAGCGTCGGGGCGTTCTGGGCCAGGCCGGTGACCAGGGATGCGGCGGTAAAGAGCGCGAGTCCGGCGAGCAGGGTGCGGCGGGCGCCGAGGGCGTCGGCGAGTCGGCCGCCGAGCAGCATCAGCCCGCCGAAGCACAGGGTGTAGGCGGTGACCACCCAGGTCAGCGTCTGCCGCCCGAGGGCGAGGTCGGCCGCCATGTCGGGCAGCGCGACGTTCACGACGGTGACGTCGAGGATCAGCATGAACTGGGCGAGGCAGATCAGCGCGAGGGCGGCCCAGCGGCGGGGGTCGGCGGGCGCGTTCGGGTCATGCTCGGCCGTGTGCGGCGCACCGGCTGCGGAGTGGGTCATGGCGAGTCCTTCTGGTGCGTTGGCGGACCTGGGACACTTCTGAACTGTACCGTTCAGTTCAAATGAACTCAACGGTACAGTTCAGATGGCTGCTAGGGTCGTGCCATGAGCGTGGACAGCGCCAAACGGCCTCCGAGCGGACCCCGCGCCGAGCTCAAGCGGCAGGCGATCGTGCGGGCCGCCCGCACGTTGTTCCTGCGGGAGGGCTTCGGCGTGGGCATGGACACCATCGCCGCCGAGGCCGGCGTGTCGAAGGTGACCGTCTACAACCACTTCGGCAGCAAAGAAGCCCTGTTCACGGCGGTCATCACGAGCGCACTCGACGAGCCGCTCGCCGGTGAGTCATCGGCCGCCCTGGAGGGCCTGGCCGAGGCCGAGGACCTGCGGGCCGCCCTCGTCGAAGCGGCCCGCACCTGGGTGCACGCCGTGCGCGGCAACCACGAGGTCACCGCCCTGCGCAACCTCGTGGCCGCCGAACTCCACCGCTTCCCCGAACTGGGCGAGGCCTGGAGGCACCGCGGCACGGAGAGCCACCACCCCGCCGTCGCGAGCGCCCTGCGCACCCTCACCGAGCAGGGCAGGCTGGAGATCCCCGACCTCCAGGTCGCGATCATCCAGTTCTACGGCCTCCTGGTCTTCCCCCACATGGTCTTCAGCTCCTACGGCACGGACATCGACGAAGACCTGACGGACCGTCTCATCACCAGCGGCGTCGAGATGTTCCTGCGCCACTACGGTCCACAGGGCGCGTAGGGAACGACAGGCGCCCACAGGGGCCGACGGCGACTGCGCGATCACACCAAACCACGCGCGATGTCTTGACGTGTTCAAATCTGTCATCCAGCATCCCTTCAGCCCGATGGATTCTGAATGCTTTTGTTTGCTCTCGATGATCGGATGGTCATGCCCAGCAGACGTCGCACAGTCCGAGCCTTGGCGCTCACCGTCCCCCTCGCGCTCGGCGCGGGACTCGTCGCCGTACCTTCGGCCTCCGCGGCCGACCCGCCGAGCACGGTCACGGTGCGCATCGATCCCTCGTACCGGCAGCAGGAGTTCGAGGGGTGGGGCACGAGCCTGGTCTGGTTCGCCAACGTCACCGGTGGCTACCCGGACCCGATCCGCAAGCGGCTCGTCGACATGCTCTTCGGCCGCGACGGGCTGCGCCTGAACATCGCGCGCTACAACATCGGCGGCGGCAACGCCCCCGACGTCCGCAAGGACTACATGAAGGTCGGCGCCACCATGGAGGGCTTCTGGAAGGCCCCCGAGGGAACCACCCGCGAGGACATGGACTGGTGGGACCCCGAGAACCCGGACCACTGGAACTGGGCCGCCGACGCCAACCAGCGCTGGTGGATCGACCAGATCAAGGGGAAGGTGACCCACTGGGAGGCGTTCAGCAACTCACCGCCCTGGTTCCAGACGGTCAGCGGATACGTCTCCGGAGGCTTCAACGCGAGCACGGACCAGATCCGTGCCGACCGCGTCGACGACTTCGCGACGTATCTGACCGAGGTGACCGACCGCCTGGAGAAGAAGCACCACATCAGGTTCGACACCATCGCCCCGCTCAACGAGCCCAACACGCCTTACTGGGGCACCCAGTTGGGCGCCGACGGCCAGCCGACGGGCGGACGCCAGGAGGGCGCCCACGCCGGCCCCGAACTCCAGCAGAAGGTGGTCCTGGCCCTGCAGCGCGCCCTCGGCGAAGCCAGGACCCGGGCCACGATCTCCGCGATGGACGAGACCAACCCGAAGATCTTCACGGACAACTGGAACGCCTACGACACGACGGCGCGGGCGGCCGTGGACCAGCTCAACGTGCACACATACGGCACGGGTATGCGCACCAGCGCCCGTGACGGTGCCAAGGGCGCCGGCAAGAAGCTCTGGATGAGCGAGGTCGAGGGCACCTGGGGCACCGGCACCGACTTCACCAGCATGGAGCCCGGGCTCGGGATCGCCACCCGCATGGTCGGCGACATACGCGAACTCGAGCCGTCCGCCTGGGTGTTCTGGCAGCCGATCGAGGACTCCATCCCGCAGGCCGCCGCCGGCAAGAACTGGGGCAGCATCCACATCCCGTTCGACTGCACGGCCTCCGACACCCTGGAGACCTGCCCGATCAAGGCCAACAGCAAGTTCCACACCATCCGGAACTTCACCCACTACATCCGTCCCGGGGACCGCTTCGTCAAGACCGACGACGCCTCCAGCGTCGCCGCCGTGAAGAAGTGGGGCACGGGCGCCACGGTGGTGCACGTCAACGACGGCACCGCGGCGCGCACGGTGACCCTGGACCTCTCCCGCTTCGGGTACGTCGCCCCGTGGGCCTCCGTCACGCCGGTGGTGACCAGCGCGGACGGAGCCCTCGTCCAGGGCGAACCGGTGCGCGTGCGCGACCGTTCCGCCACCCTCACCGTCCCCGCCAAGTCGGTCACGACGTTCCGGGTCTCCGGCATCGGCGGGACCGCCCGGGACGCCGCGCTCGTCCAGCCCGGCCACACCTACCGGCTGCAGGGCGTGGAAAGCGGCAGGTCACTGGCGCCGAACGACGACGGCACCGGACTCGTCATCCGCACCACCGACACCGCCGCCGACGCCCAGCTGTGGTCCGTACGGAAGCTGAGCCACGGCGACAGCAACCGTGAGCGCTACGCGCTCGTCAACTCCGCGACGGGCAAGCGGCTCGCGATGCGGGACGGCCAAGCGGTCCTGGAGGACCCGGGCTCGGCCCCGGCGGACAGAGCAGCGCAGTGGATCATGTCGACGACAGGTGACGGCACCTGGACCTTCGTCAACGCCGCCACCGGCCGGCTGCTCGACGTCGCCGGGCACGCCACGGCGGACGGCTCCAGGGTGACGACCTGGACGCCCACGTCGGGCGCCAACCAGCGCTGGGCCGTGACCGACGAGACGACGCCACGCACCTGAACGGCGGGGCGCCGCACGGGTGCCGCCTGCCGCCTCCTCGACGAGGAGCGCGGCGGGCGGCCTCGCGCATGTCCCTCCCCGACGCCACGCCTACTTCAGCAGCCTCGACATCCTCCGGTCCGCCAGCGGCTTGCCGCCCGTCTGGCAGGTCGGGCAGTACTGGAGGGAGGAGTCGCTGAAGGAGACCTCGCGGATGGTGTCGCCGCAGACCGGGCAGGGCTCGCCGGTGCGGCCGTGGACGCGCAGGCCGCTCTTCTTCTCGGACTTCAGCCGACCCGCCGCGACCCCGCGTGAGCGCTCGACCGCGTCGGTGAGAGTCGTCCGCAGGGCCTCGTACAGCCGCGCCGTCTCCTGTGCCGTCAGTGACGACGCCAGCTTGAAGGGGGACATCCTCGCCGCGTGCAGGATCTCGTCGCTGTAGGCGTTCCCGACCCCGGCGATCAGACTCTGGTCGCGCAGGGCGCCCTTGAGCTGGCGGCGCTCGTCCTTCAGCAGCGCCGCGAACCGCGTCTCGTCGAAGTCGTCGGCGAGCGGGTCCGGGCCCAGCCGGGCCACGCCCGGGACCTGCCGAGGGTCCTGGACGACGTAGACCGCGAGGCGCTTCTGCGTGCCCGCCTCCGTCAGGTCGAAGCCGGCGCCGGTCTCCAGGGCCACGCGCAGCGCGAGCGGGCCCTTGCCGGGGCGGGGCATACCGCTCGGGAGCTGGTCCTTCCAGTGCAGCCAGCCCGCCCGCGCCAGATGGGTCACGAAGTGCGGGCCGTCGGCCGTCTCCAGGTCGAGGAACTTGCCGTGCCGGTGTACGGCGGCGACCGTGTGGCCTTCGATCGCGGTGACCGGCGGGTCGTACGTCTTGAGGACGCTGATGGCGACCGGCAGCACCCGCACGACCTCATGACCGACCAGGTTCTCGGTCAGGAAGTCCTTGAGCGCTTCGACCTCGGGGAGTTCCGGCATACGTCCAGAGTGCCATCCGGCACCGACAGTGCCAGGCGAGTCCCCTCACCCGCCGGACCGCTCCGGTACCAGGAACTCGCACCACACGGCCTTGCCGCCGCCCCGCGCCTCCACGCCCCACACGTCCGTGAGCAGGTCGACCAGGAGCAGCCCCCGGCCCGAGACGCCCGACGCCCCCGCCTCGCGGCGCCGCGGCAGGGCGCTGGAGGAGTCCTCGACCTCGACCCGCAGCCGGCGCTCGGAGCCGGTGAGGACCCGCAGGGTCACGACGGCGGAGCCCTCGGTGTGCATCAGGGCGTTGGTGATCAGCTCGTCGGCGACCAGTTCGACCTCGTCGGCCCGGTCGCCGGCGCCCCAGGCGCGCACGGCGGCGCGGATCATGTGCCGGGCCGCGGTGAGGGCCTCGGGATCGCCGGGCGCGACATGCTGCTGGAGGCGGCCACCGGCCCGCGGGGCGTCCAGGACGCGGCGGCGCAGCAGGAGCAGGGCCACGTCGTCGTCGCCGCCGCGTTCCTCGGCCACGTCGATGAGGCGGTCGGCGAGGTCCCGTACGTCGTCCGGGCCGGTGGCGATCAGCGCGGTCAGGGTCTGCATGCCGTCGTCCAGGTCGGCGCCGGGCTGTTCGACCAGGCCGTCGGTGCACAGCAGGAGCGTGTGGTCGGAGTCCAGCTCGATGGTGCCGACCGGGTATTCGAGCCGCCCGAACTCCGCGGACAGGCCGAGCGGCAGCCCGCCCTCGACCAGGACGCGCCGGCAGGCGCCGCCGGGCTCCCGGATCAGCGGGTCGATATGGCCGGCCCGCACCACCTGCACGACGCCGGTGGACAGGTCGGCCTGGGCGTACAGGCAGGTCGCGAAGCGGTCGGTGTCCAGTTCGTGCAGGAACACCGAGGCGCGGGCCATCACGGTGGCCGGGGTGTGTCCCTCGGCGGCGTAGGCGCGCAGGACGATGCGCAGCTGGCCCATGACGGCGGCGGCGTGGGTGTCGTGGCCCTGGACGTCGCCGATGACGGCGCCGACGCGACCGCCGGGCAGCGGGATCAGGTCGTACCAGTCGCCGCCGATGTCCCGCCCGAGGGAGGCGGAGCGGTAGCGGACGGCGACGTCGGCGCCGGGCACGGACGGGATGGTGCGGGGCAGCATGGCCTGCTGGAGACCGGTGGCGAGGTCCTTCTCCTGCTCGTAGAGCATGGCCCGCTGCAGGCTCTGCGCGATGCTGCTGCCGAGGGCGACGAGCACGTTGCGGTCGTCGGTGGAGAAGCCGCGCCGGTCGCTGTAGAGCAGGCCGATGGCGCCGATCGGCCGGGCCTGGGCGATCAGCGGCATATAGGCGGCGGACGTGATGTTCAGGTCGGTGATGTGCGGCCAGAGGATCGGGTACCGCTCCGCGAACTCCTCCGGTGACTCGATGAAGCGCGGGCTGAGCGTCCGTACGACCTCGCTCATCGGGTACTGCTCGTCTATCCGGGTGACCAGGGTCCCGGGCACGAAGCTGCCGGCGGGGCCCTCGGCGACCAGCCGGATGCGGCCGGCCTCGACCAGGCCCATGACGAGGCTGGTGGCGCCGAGGTGGGTCAGGCCGTGGGTGTCCTTGAGGACGTCGATGACGTCCTGGATCGTGCGGGCGTGGGCGAGGGCGGCCGTGGTGAGCTGGACGACGTTGGTCTGCTGCCGGCGGGCCTCGTCGTCGGCGGCCTGCTCGCGCCGCTCCTCGCTCTGGGCGAGTTCGTCGGTGGCGTCCCGCACGATGCCGATGATGCGGCGCGGGCGGCCCGTCTCGTCGCGGCGGATGTAGCCCTGGGTGTGGGTCCAGCGCAGGGTGCCGTCGCGGCAGCGGATGCGGAAGTAGGCGCCGTAGTTCTCGCTGCCGTCCTTCATGGCCTGGGAGACCAGGCCGTCCAGCCGGTAGGCCTCCGGCGGCGGCACCCGGATCGCCAGGGTCACGGGGTTTCCGTCGTATTCGTCGGGGCGCAGGTCGAAGACCTCGTGGGCCTGGGCGTCCATCTGGAAGACGCCGTTGTCCAGGTCCCAGTCGAAGGTGCCCATCTGGTTGAGCGCCAGGATCGGGTCCGGGTGGGCGGGCCAGTCGTCCGGGAGTGACAGGGCGCTCGCTCCCCGATCAACCATGGAGCCACCTTGCCAGGGTTTGCCGGATTCTTCGACCGGTGTGACAGAACGTGCTTCGCCAAAGGCACCAGCCGCGGGCATCGCCATGGTCTGCTTCACTCACTTGGGTCACACAGGCGGAGAGGTGGTATACGGACAGTCACCTGAGTCGCGTGGCGCGACAATGAGGAAAGGAGGGGTACGGCCATGGACTGGTTCGTCGCACCGGACTACTGGACGAGCCGGCTGGTCTTCCAGCGGGCTCTGGCCGGCGTGTACCTCGTCGCGTTCCTGACGGCGGCCCTGCAGTTCCGGGCGCTGATGGGCTCGCGCGGCATGCTGCCCGTGCCGCGCTTCGTCGCCCAGGTCCGCTTCAGGGCCGCGCCCAGCCTGTTCCAACTGCACTACTCGGACCGGTTCTTCGCCGTCTGTGCCTGGGCGGGCTGCGCGGTCTCCGCGGCGCTGCTCGCCGGACTGGACTCCGTCGTACCCCTGTGGGGCGCCATGCTGCTGTGGCTGGTGCCGTGGGCGCTGTACCTGTCGATCGTGAACGTCGGCCAGACCTGGTACTCGTTCGGCTGGGAGTCGCTGTTGCTGGAGGTCGGCTTCCTCGCCGTGTTCCTGGGCAACGACGAGGTGGCGCCGCCGATCCTGGTGCTGTTCCTGCTGCGCTGGATCCTGTTCCGGGTCGAGTTCGGCGCCGGTCTGATCAAGATGCGCGGGGACGAGTGCTGGCGGAAGCTGACCTGCCTGGACCACCACCACGAGACCCAGCCGATGCCGGGCCCGCTGAGCTGGTTCTTCCACCATCTTCCCAGGCCCCTGCACCGGGTCGAGGTGGCCGCCAACCACTTCACCCAGCTCGTCGTGCCGGTGCTCCTCTTCACCCCGCAGCCGGTCGCGTCGGCCGCCGCCGCCCTGATGATCGTCACCCAGCTGTGGCTGGTCCTGTCGGGCAACTTCTCCTGGCTGAACTGGATCACCATCGTGCTGGCCCTGTCGGCGCTGCGGTTCCCGAGCGATCCGGGGTCCGTGGCCGAGGCGCCGCTGTGGTACGAGGTCGTGGTCCTCGCGGTCGCCGCCCTCCTCGTCGTCCTGAGCTACCACCCGGTCGCCAACATGATCTCCCGCCGCCAGATCATGAACCGCTCCTTCGACCCGCTCCACCTGGTCAACACCTACGGCGCCTTCGGCAGCGTCAGCCGGATCCGGTACGAGGTGGTCGTCGAGGGCACCGCCGACGACGTGCCGCGCGAGGAGTCGGACTGGCGGGAGTACGAGTTCAAGGGCAAGCCGGGCGATCCCCGGCGCTGGCCGCGCCAGTTCGCTCCCTACCATCTGCGCCTGGACTGGCTGATGTGGTTCGCCGCGCTGTCGCCCGCCTATGCCGGCTCCTGGTTCGGCGCCCTGGTGGAACGGCTCCTGGAGAACGACCGCGACACGCTGAAGCTGCTGCGCCGCTCGCCCTTCCCGCCCGACGAGCCGCCGCGGTTCGTCCGCGCCCGCCTCTTCCGCTACCGGTACACGACCTGGCGTGAGCTGCGGGAGACGGGCGCGTGCTGGGAGCGGACGTATGTGCGGGAGTATCTGCCGCCGACCAGGCTGGCCGGGGTGGCTCAGAGGTCGTAGACGCGGGTGGCGGTCGCCTCGAAGAGCTGCCGGTGGTCGGACTCCCCCGTCAGCTCCCGGGCCGCGGTGACGACTTGACCGTACGACGCCGCCAGGGTGCACACCGGCCAGTCCGAGCCGAACATCATCCGGTCCGGGCCGAAGGACTCCAGCACGACTTCGGCGTACGGGCGCAGGTCGTCGACCGCCCAGAAGGCGAGGTCGGCCTCGGTGACCATGCCGGAGAGCTTGCAGACCGTGTTGGGGTGGGCGGCCAGGGCACGGAGGTGGGTGGCCCAGGGTTCGAGGGCGCCGGAGGCGATGGGCGGCTTGCCCAAGTGGTCCAGGACGAAGGTGAGTTCGGGCAGTGCGGCCGCCGCCTTGGCGCAGGCGGGCAGCTGGTGGGGCAGGACCACGAGGTCGTAGCTCAGCCCCGCCTCGGCGACGGCGGCCAGTCCGCGCCGTACGTCCGCACGCAGCAGCCACTCCGGGTCGGGCTCGCCCTGCACCTGGTGGCGGATGCCCTTGAGGTACCGCCCGCCGGGCAGCTCCCGCAGCCGGGCCAGTTCCTCGGCGACGTCGGGGCGGGTGAGGTCGCTCCAGCCGACGACGCCGGCGATCAGCTCGTGCTCGGCGGCGAGGGCGAGGAACTCCGGGGTCTCCTCGGGCACGGTGACCGTCTGGACCAGGACGGTGCGGGTGACGTCGGCCGCGCGCGCCTCGGGGGCCAGGTCGGCGATGCCGAAGTTCCTTCTGAGCGGCTGGAGTTCGGGGCCCGTGATCCAGTCCTGGTCCCGCACCGACAGGTCCCAGACGTGGTGGTGGGCGTCGACGAGCGTCACGGCAGCTCCCATACGACGGGCAGGCCGGCGTCCGCGCCTTCGCCGGAGTAGTCGTGCACCACGTCGAGCAGTTCGGCCATGCGGGCCTGCCAGGCCACGTTGACCGGGAGTCTCTCCAGCTCGGCGAGGAGGCGGCCGTAGTCCTCGCAGTCCAGGACGTGGAAGAGGTCGGTGCCGCTGCGCCAGATCGTCCAAGAGGTGGCGCCGGCGGCACGGATCGCGTCCGTGAGCTCGACCGGCACCTCGCGGTGGGCGGCCTCGTACTCGGCGATGCGGTCCGCACGGACCTTGGTGTGCAGGGCGACTCTCATGACGGCTCCTCGATGGCCAGGAGTCCGGTGTCCCGCAGCTCCTGCCAGAAGGAGTCGGGGACCGGCGTGGCGAACTGGTCGGCGGCGTCCCGGACTTCGTGTGCCGACCGGGCTCCCACCAGGACACTGCTGACAGCGGGGTGGGCGGCGCAGAAGGCCAGCGCGGCGGCGCGCAGGCTGATGCCGTGCCGCCCGGCGACCTCCTTCATGCGCAGGGCCCGGTCCAGCAACTCCTGGGGCGCCCGCGTGTAGTCGTACGTCGCTCCCGGCTCGGGATCCGCGAGCAGGCCGGAGTTGAAGGCCCCTCCGATGACGACCGACGTGCCCCTCGACGCGGCAGCGGGCAGCAGCTCGTCGAGCGCGCTCTGGTCGAGCAGCGTGTAGCGGCCGGCGCACAGCACCACATCGACGTCGGTGTCGCGGACGAAGCGGGTGAGCATCTCCGCCTGGTTCATGCCGGCGCCGATCGAGCCGACGACCCCTTCCGAGCGGAGCTTCTCCAGGGCCGGGTAGCCCTCCCGGAAGGCCTGTTCCGCGTGGTCGTCGGGGTCGTGCAGGTAGACGATGTCGACGCGGTCGAGGCCGAGGCGTTCCAGGCTGGCGTCCAGGGTGCGCCGTATGCCGTCCTCGGTGAAGTCCCAGACGCGGCGGTGCGTGGCGGGCACGGCGAAGCCGTGCGCCATGTCGTCGCCGCCGTCGGTGGACGGTTCCAGACGGCGGCCCACCTTCGTGGAGAGCGTGTACTCCTCGCGGGGGTGCTCGCGCAGGGCCGCGCCGAGGCGGCGTTCGGACAGGCCGAGGCCGTAGTGGGGTGCCGTGTCGTAGTAGCGGATACCGCACTGCCAGGCGGCGTCCACCGCCTCGTACGCCTGCTCCTCGTCGAGCTCGGTGAAGAGGTTGCCGATGGCGGCGGCCCCGAAGCCGAGTCCGCTCGGGGTGCTCACCGGCCCACCGGCCGCAGTCGCAGGCCCTGCATGCCGCCGTCGACGGCGAGGGCGGTGCCGGTCGTGGCACCCGAGAGCGGGCTCGCGAGGTGGGCGATCGCGCCGGCGACCTCGGTGGCCGAGACGAGGCGGCCGGTGGGCTGGCGGGCCTCCAGGGCGGCGCGCTCGGCGGCCGGGTCGGCGGCGGCGTCGAGGAGGCGGCCGACCCACGGGGTGTCGACCGTGCCCGGGTTGACGCAGTTGACGCGGATGCCCTCGCGGACGTGGTCGGCGGCCATGGCGAGGGTGAGCGAGTACACGGCGCCCTTGGTCGCGCTGTACAGCGCCCGCTGCGGGAGCCCGGCCGTGGCCGCGATGGAGCAGGTGTTGACGATCGCCGCGTGCGCGGAGTCGCGGAGATGCGGGAGGGCGGCACGCGCGACCCGGACCATGCCGACGACGTTGACGTCCATGACCCGGTGCCACTCGGTGTCGTCGTTGTCCTCGACGGTGCCCTGTGCGCCGATGCCCGCGTTGTTGACCAGCACGTCCAGCCCGCCGAGCTCGGCCACGGCGGCGGCCACGGCCTCGCGCACGGAGGTGTCGTCGGTGACGTCGGCGCGGAAGGCGAGCAGCGGCTTGTCGACGGAGGACGGGTCCAGGTCGAGTACGGCGACCTGGGCGCCGCGCGCGGCGAGGAGTTCGGCCGTGGCCCGGCCGATGCCGGAGGCGCCTCCCGTCACCAGCGCCTTGAGACCGTCGAAGTCGCTCATGCCGCGTGCCCCTTCTTTCCGGAAGTCTGGAGGTCGGCGGCCCAGAAGGCGCCGTCCGGGAACGTGTACCGCGCGATCGACTCGGGTCGCATGGCGGCCGAGAAGCCGGGCGCGGTGGGTGCCGTGTAGTGACCTTCCCTGATCACCACCGGGTCGAGGAAGTGGTCGTGCAGATGGTCGACGTACTCGATGACGCGGTCCTCGGTGGTGCCGGTGACCGCGACGTAGTCGAACATCGACAGGTGCTGGACGAGTTCGCACAGTCCGACGCCGCCGGCGTGCGGGCAGACCGGCACGCCGAACTTGGCGGCGAGCAGCACGATGGCGAGGTTCTCGTTGACGCCGCCGACGCGGGCCGCGTCGATCTGGAGCACGTCGAGGGCGCCGGCCTGGAGGAGCTGTTTGAAGACGACCCGGTTCTGCACGTGTTCGCCGGTGGCGACCTTGACCGGGGCGACGGCCTCGCGGATGGCGGCGTGGCCGAGGACGTCGTCGGGGCTGGTGGGCTCCTCGATCCAGTACGGGTCGAACTCGGCGAGGGCCTTGGTCCAGCGGATCGCCTCGGCCACGTCCCAGCGCTGGTTGGCGTCGATCGCCATGCGGATGTCGGGCCCGACGACCGAGCGGGCGACGCGGCAGCGCCGTACGTCGTCCTCCAGGTCGGCGCCGACCTTCAGCTTGATCTGCCGGAAGCCGTCGGCGACGGCCTCGGCGGCGAGCCGGGTCAGCTTGTCGTCGTCGTAGCCGAGCCAGCCGGCGGAGGTGGTGTAGGCCGGGTAGCCGCGCTCCAGGAGCCGGGCGATGCGCTCCTGCGCGCCTTCGCGGCCCCGGCGCAGGAGGGCCAGCGCCTCCTCGGGGGTGAGCGCGTCGGTGATGTACCGGAAGTCGATCTGGCGGACGATCCACTCCGGGTCGGCGTCGGCGAGCAGCCGCCACAGCGGCTTGTCGGCGCGCTTGGCGGCGAGGTCCCACACGGCGTTCATGACCGCGCCGATCGCCATGTGCATCACGCCCTTCTCGGGGCCGAGCCAGCGCAGCTGGCTGTCGCCGATCAGGTCGCGGTTGAGGGTCCCCGGGTCGGCGCACAGCTCGTCGACGGACCGCCCCACGACATGGCCGCGCAGCGCCTCGATCGCGGCGACCTGGATCTCGTTGCCCCGCCCGATGGTGAAGGTGAACCCGTGCCCCTCGTGGCCGTCCGCCGCGTCGGTGCGCAGCACGACGTAGGCGGCCGAGTAGTCGGGATCCGGGTTCATCGCGTCGGAGCCGTCGAGCTCGCGCGAGGTGGGGAAGCGGATGTCATGGGTGTCGACCGCGGTGACGCGGGCGGGGGTGCCGGGGGCCTGGGACACTGAAGTCCTTTCCGTCAGGGGCGGTGGGCGGCCGGGGGTCAGTCCTGGGCGCGGCCCGTCGTCACACGGGCGATCATGAGGGCGATCAGGATGATTCCGCCGTAGATGGCCTGGATCCAGAACGACGGGACCTGGGCGAGGGTGAGCAGGTTCTGCACGACACCCAGGAGGAGTACGCCGGTCAGGGCGCCGAACATGGTGCCCCGGCCGCCGTCCAGGCTGATGCCGCCGATCACCGCGGCCGCGAACACGGTGAAGATCATGTTGTTGCCCTGGTTGGCGCTGATCGCGCCGACGTAGCCCGTCTGGATGATGCCGCCGACGGCCGCGAGGGTGCCCGCCACGACGAACACGCCGAGCATCACGCGCTCGACCCGGATGCCGGCCGCGCGGGCGGCGTCCGCGTTGCCGCCGATGGCGTACAGGGCGCGTCCGACGCGGTGGTACTTGAGCACGAACCCGGCGATCGCGAAGGCGGCCGCCGCGAGCCACACCGACATCGGGATGCTCAAGAACGTGGTGGTGGCCAGGGAGTAGAAGCTGTCGGGCATCCCGAACAGCGTCTTGCCCTTGGTCGCGCCGACCAGCAGACCGCGCAGCACGATCAGCATCGCGAGCGTCACGATGAACGCGTTGAGCTTGAACTTCACGACCAGGATGCCGTTGAAGGCGCCGACGGCCGCGCCGGCCGCGAGGATCGCCAGCAGGGACAGGGCGGCCGGGAGTTCGGTGCCCCAGCCGGAGTTGGCGGCGGGCAGCACGAGAAGCGCGCCGACGGCGGGCGCGATGCCGACGACCGATTCGAGGGACAGGTCGAACTTGCCGGTGATGAGGACCAGCGACTCGGCGAGGACGACCATCGCGAGGGCGGCGGAGGCCCCGAGGATGGAGATGAGGTTGCGCTCGGTGAGGAACGAGTCGTTGACCACCGCGCCGAGCACCATGAGCAGCAGCAGGGCGGGCACCAGGGCGAGTTCACGGGCCCGGCGGAGCAGGACCGTCCTGGCCGCACGGGCGTCCGGGACCTTGACGGGCGTGACCGGTGGGGCCTTGGTGTCAGCCATGGTCCACTCCTTCGATGGAGGCGATCAGCTCGTGGTCGCGCCAGCCCGCCGGGTGCTCGGCGACGACACGGCCGTGGAAGAGGACGAGGACGCGGTCGCAGCGGCGCAGGTCGTCGAGTTCGTCGGAGACGACGAGTACGGCGATGCCGTCCTCACGGGCGCTGTCCACGCGGGCCAGCAGGGACTCCTTGGACCTCACGTCGACGCCGGCGGTGGGGTTGATCAGCACGAGCAGCCGGGGGTCGCGGGCGAGGGCGCGGGCCATGACGACCTTCTGCGCGTTGCCGCCGGACAGGTCGGAGACGGGCTGGTCGGGGCCCTCGGTGTGGATGTCGAGGCGTTCGATGAGAGCGGTGGCGAAGCCGCGCTTGCGGTCGGTGCCGACGAGGCCGAAGCGCCCGAGCCGGTCCAGGACGGTCATCGTGGCGTTGTCGCCGACGGTCATGCCGAAGACCAGGCCCTGGTCGTGCCGGTCGCGGGGCACACAGGCGACACCGGCCCTGAGGGCGGCCCGCACATCGCCGAACGGCAGCCGCCTGCCGCCCAGTTGGGCCGTCCCGCCGGTCGGGGTGTGCAGCCCGGCGAAGGACTCGGCGAGCTCGACCTTGCCGCTGCCGCTGATGCCGGCGAGTCCGACGACCTCGCCGCGGCGGACGGTGAGGTCGATGTTCCGGTACGCCGGTGAGGTGAGCCCGCGGGCTTCGAGCAGGACGGGGGCGTCGTGGTCGACGTCCCGGGGGTCGACGGCCTGCTCGGCGATGGCCTCCAGGGACTCCCCCGCCATGGCCTCCACCAGGGCCCGGCGCGGCAGTTCGGCGACCGGGGCGGTGGTGATCCAGCGGGCGTCGCGCAGGACCGTGACGGTCTGGCAGACCTCGTACACCTCCTGGAGGTGGTGCGAGATGAACAGGAAGGTGACGCCGGAGTCCTGCAGCGCCCGCATGCGCCCGAACAGCCGCTCGATCTCGCGGTTGTCGAGCTGGGCGGTGGGCTCGTCGAGGATGATGAAGCGGGCGCCGAAGCTGAGCGCCCGGGCGATCTCCACCATTTGCCGGTCCTCGACCTTGAGGTCCGAGGTGCGGGCCTCGGGGTCGACGTGCACGTCCCAGGTGGCGAGGAGTTCGGCGGCCTCGGTGCGCAGCCTTCGCCAGTTGATGAAGCCGCGCCGGAGCGGCTGACGGTTGATGAAGAGGTTCTCGGCGACCGTCAGTTCGGGGACGACGGTGGGCTTCTGGTAGACGCAGGCCACCTTGCGGCGCCAGGCGTCGCGGTCGGCCAGGGCGGGTGCCGGTTGGCCGTCGAAGCGGACCTCGCCCGCGTCGGCGGCCTGGAGTCCGGTGAGGATGTTGACCAGGGTCGACTTGCCGGCGCCGTTGCGGCCGACGAGGGCGTGGGACTCGCCGGGCAGGACGGTGAGGCGTCCGTCGGCGAGGGCGGTGGTGGGGCCGTAGCGCTTGACGATGCCCCGCGCGTCGACGAGTGGCGTTGTCATTTGACCGTGTTGCCCCAGAGCTTGGGGTCGTCGACGTTGTCCTTGGTGACCAGCGGCGCGGGCAGCTGGTCCTCCAGGATGCCGCTGGGGAGTTCGACGATGGTCGAGTCGTGGTCGGTCGGGCCGGGCTCGAACTTCTTCCCCTCCATCGCCGCCTTGATGTAGTACATGCCGTACTTGGCGTACAGGTCGGCGGGCTGGGAGACGGTCGCGTCGATCTCGCCCTTGCGGATGGCGTCGTACTCCTGCGGGATGCCGTCGTTGGAGACGATGGTGATGTGACCGGCCTGGCCGGCCTTCTTCAGCATGCCCTTCGACTTCAGGGTCTGCAGGGTCGGCGCGAGGTAGACGCCGCCGGCCTGCATGTAGATGCCCTTGATGTCGGGGTTGGCGTTCAGCAGGGTGTCCAGCTTGGAGGCCGCGGCGTCGGACTCCCACTTGGCCGGTATCTCCAGCACCTTCAGCTTGGGGAAGTTCTTCTTCACGCAGGCGCGGAACGCCTCGGAGCGGTCGCGGCCGTTGACCGAGGCCAGGTCGCCCATGATCTGCACGACCTTGCCGGAGGGGATCTGCTCGCCGAGGTACTGGCAGGCCTTCTCGCCGTACGCCACGTTGTTGGCGCGCACCACCATCGCGACCTTGCCCTTGTCGGGCGCCACGTCGACGGCGACGACCGGCACCCCCTTGCGCTCGGCCTGGTCGAGGCCGGCTTCGATGGCGGCGCTGTCCAGCGGGGCGACGACCAGGCCCTTGACGCCCTGGTTGAGCTGGTTGTTGATGTCGGTGATCTGCTGGGAGGGGTCGCTGTTGGAGTTGACCGTCTTGAGCGCGTCGACGCCTTCGGAGTCGGCCATCTTCGGCACGTAGTCGTTGTACGACTGCCAGAACGGCGAGGTCAGCAGGGGCAGGATCACCCCGACCTTGCCGCTGCCGCCCCCGCCTTCGGCACTGGTCGCGCCGGTGTCGTTGGTACTTCCGCATGCGGCGAGCACGAGCGAGGCGCCGGCGACCGCCGCCACCGCGCCGACGATCCGGGTCCTGTTCCGCTTCCTCTTGCTCACTGTCCTGCCGGGCATCTGGCGGCTCCTCGTTGAGCTTGTTCGAGCAGATGACCGCATACTTATCAGACCACTCCCTCGGAAGAACACCCTCCAGAGCCACTTTTCCAGGGATCTGACCGATAGTGGTCCGACCACCTCCGGGGCTACACTGCGGCGCACCGGGCGACAGGAGGCATGGCGTGGATGAGACAGCCCCGCAGAAGGGCACCGTGACGCAGCGCGCCATCGAGCAGATCAAGGCGATGATCGCGGAGGGACGCCTCGAGCCCGGCCAGCGGCTGCCGACCGAGCGCGATCTGGCGGCGCGGCTCGGCATCTCCCGCAGCTCGATGCGCGAGGCGATCCGCGCGCTGACCGTGATGGGGGTGCTGGAGGCCCGGCACGGTTCGGGCATCTACGTCACCCAGCTCGAGGCCGGCGATCTGCTGGAGACGTTCGGCGTGGTGGCCGACCTCTCGCGGGGCCCGCGGCTGGTGGAGCTGCTGGAGGTGCGGCGCATCCTGGAGTCGACGGCGACCGCCATGGCGGCGGCGCGGATCACACCGGACCAGCTCGCGGAGGTCGAGAAGCATCTGACGGCGATGAACGCCACGGACGACCCCGAGGAGATCCTCGCCCACGATCTGGCGTTCCACCGCGAGATCGCGGTCGCCGCGGGCAACGACACCATGGCCGCGATCCTGGAGGGCCTGTCGTCGCGCACCTTCCGGGCCCGCGTGTGGCGGGGCTACCAGGAGGAGGGCGCCTTCACCCGCACCCGCCGCGAACACGCCGCGATCCACCGCGCCCTGGTGGCTCGCGACCCGGAGGCGGCCCGGGCCGCGGCGGCCGCACATGTCGGCGAGGTCGAGGAGTGGCTGAGGGCGCAGCTCGGCGGCTGACACCCGCCCCCGTCGGCCACCGGGTCCTACGGCCGCACGTCGAAGCCGTGGGCCTCGCCGAGCCGGTCCAGGGACACCTGGCCGGGGATGCCGTCGGCGTCCGTTCCGCTGAAGCCGCACCGGTGCTGCCAGTCGGAGTACGCCTTGACGGTCGCCCCGCCGAAGTGGCCGTCGGCGTACCGTGCGGCGAGCAGGCCCTCCGCGACGAGTGCCTTCTCCACGGTGCGCACGCCCGGGTACGACACCGGTGTGCCGGCCCGGTCCGGGTCGTGCAGGGCCGCGGCGATCACCTTCGACAGGTCGATCACCGGCCGCGGGCCCGGCACGGTGGGCGAGCCGCCGGGGCGCGGGGCACCCTTGCGCACCCAGGCGTACAGATGCTCACCGGGGCACTGTGTGGCGAAGCCGTCCCGGTGCCCCTTGATCTCCTTGCCGGCACCGTGGCGGCGCAGCAACTCGATGCCGTCGCGGACCGCGCCCAGCATCGCCTCCGTCGGCTTGGTCAGTCCCTCCGATCCGACCAGGCCGCAGATCGCGTAGTGGGCGCGGTTGAGTTCCTGGTCGCCGTTGGCCCCGGTGCGCTTGCCGAGGCCGCGTCCCTCCAGGAGATGGCCGTGCGGGCAGGCGCCGTAGTTGTAGGCGATGTCCGAGTAGTTCTCCGTCTCGTTCGCGAGATGGTCCTTCCGGATCGCTTTCCATTTGATCGGCGCGGGCGGTGCGGGTGCCCGTGCCGCGGTTGATCGAGCGGGGCAGCACGGGGGTCGCGCGGGGCGCGTGACCAGCGCGGCTGGGGTGTGTGTCGAGTGTTCCGTCGTCCGCGCGAAGCGGGGCGCGGCGACGTCGTGAGGGTGCCTCCCGCCCGAGCCGTGTGAAGCACGGTTCGGAGATGGTACCGGGCGCGTGACCAGCGTGGCCTAGGACAGCGGCAGACCGCCGAGGCCCGTTCGGCTGACGCCACGGGGTGAGAAGGTGATCGGCCCGATCCAGCCATGGCGAATGACGGCGATCTGGGACGGCAGCGGGGTCAGCGGATCGACGGCTCTGCCCCGCGACCAGTTCGCGAACAGCCCCTCGGTGGTCTCGACGGCGGTCACCACCATGGTCACCTTGAGCTCTCCGTCACTCCAGGTGTTCCACAGGGCCCAGCCCTCGGGCCTGGGCTCCACGCCGATCCGCGCGCACACCTCCTCGTACGTCTCCTCCACCCCGGCCGGCATGACCCCGGGCTTGAGCACGCAGGCTCCGACGAGCCGGATCCGGGGCCGGTCGTCCTCCAGGCAGCCGTCGCCGTCGAAGTGGTGGTGCCGCAGCACCCGGGCCAGCGCGTTCACGCTGCGCTGGAGCGGGGTCGCGCCCTCGGGGTCGTCCAGGTACGAGAGCCAGCCCTCGTCGGAGGCCGCCTCTCGGACCCGCAGCGCGAGGCGTTCGATCTCCCGGAGATGGTCCAGCTCGCCGAGTTCGAGGGACGTCATGACGGGAACCCTTCGGCGCGCAGCCCCTGAAGGCCCTCGTAGGCGGCCGTGACGCTCTCCATCCCCCGGGTGTCCTCGGCGGGCTCGCGCATCTGGTGTGTCACATACGCCACCGCCAACCGGTTGTCGGGCTCGATCATCACCAGCGACCCGCCCCAGCCGCCCCAGCCGTACGCGCTGCCGAACAGGCCGAAGCCCAGCCCCCACCGCATCGGCATCCCCAGCACACGGTCGTCGCCGTCGAACTGCTCCGCCCCGGCACGGTCGCAGCCGGCCCGGGACAGCAGCCGTACGCCGTTCACCTCTCCCCCGCAGGCCAGGACCGACTGCACCAGCGCGACCGAGCGGGCGTTGCCGTATCCGCTCGCCGCCGGGATCTGCGCGCGGCGCCAGGCCGGGCTGTTGCCGTCCCGGACGCGCATCCCGTTGCCCGCCACGGAACCCTCCGGGTTGCCGGGCGCGCTCGACGCGTAGTCCTCGTCCTGCCCCGCCGGCGGGATCGCCGGCGCGACCCGATGGTCGTGCTCGGCCGCGAGCCCGATGTGGAAGTCCGCGCCCAGCGGCCCGGTCACCTCCTCGGCGAGGAACTCCCCCACGCTGCGTCCCGTGATCCGGCGCACCACCTCGCCGACGAGGAAGCCCTGGGTGAGCGAGTGATAGCCGGCCGCGGTGCCGGGCTCCCATCGGGGAGCCCGCGCGGCGAGCCGGGCCGTGGCGGAGGGCCAGTCGTAGAGGTCGGCCACCGATCCGTCCCAGTCGGGCAGGCCGGCGGTGTGCGAGAGCAGCTGCCGTACCAGCACCTTCTCCTTGCCCGCCGCCGCGAACTCCGGCCAGTACCGGGCGACCGGTGCGTCCGGGTCGAGTGCGCCGCGGTCGGCCAGGACGAGGGCGCACAGCGCGGTCATCGTCTTGGTCACGGACCAGACGTTGACGATGGTGTCGCGCTGCCACGGGACGGTGCGGTCGGCGTCCGCGAATCCGCCCCAGACGTCCACGACCGGCCTGCCGTCCACGAACACGGCTGCGGAACCGCCCGCGTCACCCGCGTCCAGCATGGCGGCGAGCGCGTTCGGGACGGCGCGGAAGAGGTCGTCGTAGGACCCCTGGATGTCGGCCATGTGCCCCATCCAGCCCGCGCGGCCCCTCCCCGGTCAACCGAATTTCAGACCCGCGACCGGTACAGCCCGAACTCCACGAGCCGCGCCGCGGCGCGCGAACCGGTCACCCGCACCCGCCACCGCCGAGCCCGCACCGGTGCCGCCAGCAGGAGGATCCGGCTCGCGCCGATCACCCCGGCCCGGGTCACCTCCGTCCAGGCCCCGTCGCGCCGCGCCTCGACGACGAAGCTCTCCACCTGCTGCCCGTACCGGATGTCCTCCGCCAGCCGGATCCGGTCCACCTCCCGCTCCCGGCCGAGGTCGACCGTCACCCGGCCCGGCGAGGCGCTGGTCCGGGCGTCGCGGGCCAGGTCCTCCGGGAGTTCGCGGTCCACGCGCTCGCGGAACTCCCGCAGCCGCGCCACGTCGGCGGCGGGCAGCAGGCCGTTCGTGTCCGGTGGGACGTTGAGCAGCAGCACCGAGTTGCGGCCCACGGACCGGAAGTAGATGTCCGTCAACCGCTCGACGCTCTTGGGCTGTTGGTCGGCGTGGTAGAACCAGCCGTCGCGGATGGAGACGTCGCATTCGGCCGGCCACCACTGGAGGTGGTCCGCCGTCGGCCGCGCCTTGACCAGCGCGGCGCGGCTGCCCATGTCGGGGGCGTCGTACGCGAGGGCGTAGTCGGTCCGGCCGTAGTCCTTCTCCTGTACCGGGACGACGCTCCACTCGTCCTCGCGCGCCAGCCCGCCCTCGTTGCCGACCCAGCGCACGTCCGGTCCCGAGACGGCGATCACGGCGTCCGGCGCGAGCGAGCGGACGAGGGTGTACCAGCTGTCCCAGTCGTACTTCTCCACCTTGTCCGGCGGGATGCGCCCCTGCGCTCCGTCGAACCACACCTCGTCGATCGGCCCGTACTCGGTGAGGACCTCGTAGAGCTGGTTGAGCATATGGGCGCCGTAGTCGGTGGCCGGAAGGGTGTACGACCTCGGTGGTGTGCGGTCGTCGCCCTCGACGAGGGTGGGGATGGTGCGGTCGGCGCGGGCGCTGCCGTTGGCGTAGACGCCGTGGAGGTACTGGTTCTCGTCGGCGGGTGAGATGTAGACGCCGACCTTGACGCCGTGGCGGCGCATGGAGTCGGCGAAGGAGCGCAGGACGTCGCCCCTGCCGTCGCGCCAGGTGCTGGACGCCACCGAGTGGTCGGTGTAGCGGGACTGGTGGAGCACGAAGCCGTCGTGGTGCTTGACGGTGAGGATGGCGAGCTTGAAACCGCCGTCGCGCAGGGCGCGGGCCCACTGGTCGGTGTCGAGGCCGGCCGGCTGGAACACGTCCGGGTCCTCGTCGCCGGTGCCCCACTCCAGGCCGGTGAAGGTGTTCACGCCGAAGTGCAGGAACGCGGTGCGCTCCAGGCGCTGCCAGGCGATCTGCCGTGCGGTGGGGCGGACCTGGGAGGCTTTTCGGACGAGGTCGGCCTCGGTGTCGTCGGGGCCGACGGGGATGCGGTAGTGGGGGTCCTGCGACACAGGCGCGGGCGCCGCGAGGGCGGGTCCGGTGGCGCCGGTCGCGGCGAGGGCGGCGGCTGTCGCGACGAAGACGCGTCGGGAAACGGCCATGGGAAGGCTCCTCGGGTCAGGTCCTCAGGTCAGCTGCTCAGGTGCCATACGGCGGGGGTGCGCCGGTCCGGCGGGTACTGCACGAGCCGGCCGTCGTCCGTGACGCTCACCGTCATCCGGGTGATGGCGTTGACGAGGCGGTAGCCACCGGCCGCGGGCTCCAACTGCCAGCGCTGGAGGGTGTTCCCGGCTTCGCACGTCTGCGGCGCCGCTTCCACTGCGGGCTGCAGCGGCACGTTGAGCGTGAGCTTTCCGCCGCGGATCTCGAGGCAGCCGTCGGCCGTCCGTACGGTCGCGTAGCCGTCCGCGGTGCGCCTGACCTCGGCGTCGAAGGAACGGCCGTCCGTACGGAAGGTGTACGAGCCGTCCGGCACCGGCACCCGGGTCAGGTCCCGCCATCCCGGTGCGTGGCCGACGGCCGTGCCGCGCGCCCCGAACTCGGCGTACGTGGCGTCGGGGTGCGGATCGCCCCAGGTGGCCTGGGCGATGTGCCGCAGCGCCGGCCACAGGGCGACGGCGACCTCGTTCTCGGTCTCGCCCCGGCCGTTGTCGGGCCAGAGGCTGATCTTCGCGCCGGTGATGCCGTCGGCCGAGGCCAGTTTCTCGCCCTCGAAGCCGCGCGGGTCCCAGCTCTGGTCGTACAGCCCCTCGGTGTCGCTGTGGAAGCCGCCGCGGACCAGGTAGAGGGCGTAGGCGGCGTTCATCAACGGGTAGCCCTGGGCCAGGAGTCGGCTGGGTTTGACCGCCACGTTCAGCCAGTGCTCGACCGTCGTTCCCGCCGCCACCGGGACGGTGTTGGCGCCGGTGAGCCCGTCGTTCCAGATCCGCAGCTTCCTGCCCTTGCCGGCCGCGTAGTCGTGGACGCGGTTGACGAAGTCGATGAAGGCGTCCTGCGGGGTGGCGTCGGGGCCGTATCTGTCCTGGGCGTACTTCAGGATCTGCGGGTACTTGGCGAAGTCGGAGCCGAGCATGTACTCGTCGGCTCCCATGTGCCAGGACTTCGACGTGAAGACCTGGGCGTACTCGTCCATCAGGCTCGTGTAGTAGGCGAAGGCCTCCGGCCGGGTAATGTCCAGGCGCGAGGGCTGCTTGTCGCCGTCGGAGTCGGTGAGCTGCAGGTCGGGGCGGTTCTCGAGCCACGGGTCCATATGGCCCGGGGAGTTGATCTCGGGGATGATCTCGACGTGGTACCGCTTGCCGAGGGCGACCAGTCGGCGGATCTCGTCCTCGGTGTAGTAGCCCCAGGTGTTGGCCTCGGGGTGGGCGTCGCTCTTCACCTTCAGTTCGAGAAGCAGCTGGTTGAGCTTGTGGTACGCCATCTCGCGGACCAGGTTCTCCAGCCAGGGCATGGAGACGTGGATGTAGCAGGCGCAGACGCCGACGCCCCGCTCCTTGTAGCGCGGTACGTCGACCGTACGGCCGGCGGGGATGCGGTCGCCCTGGGCGAGGAGTTGGAGGACGGTACGGGTGCCGTAGAAGGCGCCGGTCTCGGTCGCCGCGGTCACCGACAGCCGCTTGCCCGCCCGGAGTTCGTAGCCCTCGCTGCCCAGGGAGGTCCGGGAGGGCTGTACGTCGATGACGATGTCGCCGGGGCGGGCGGCGCCCGGCACGACGGGCACCGTGCCGTGTCCCGCGTCGCGCAGGTCGTCGGCGAGGGTGTCGGCGACCCGCCGCTCGCTCGCGCCGTCGGCCACGAGGCGGGCGGAGCGCTCGTGGGTGTAGCTGCCGGATGCCGGTGTCCAGGCGGTCAGGGCGGGCACGGTGACCGGTGTGGCCGGCTCCTCCCGCGCGACCGCCGGCAGCGGTGCCGTGAGCAAGAGCGTCAGGGCCACGAGGACTCCGACCGTTCTCCAGCGTCTCCTCATAAGACACCCCCATTCATCGGATGTCTGATCATTGAGCCGGCCCCAAGGGCTGTCAATGGGAGCCGAGTTGGGCCGAGTTGGCTCATTGATCGGATGACGCGCAGGTCAGCAGGGCCGCGCGGATGAGGGACCGCGCGAAAAGTCCAAGAAGAGCCCCGCGAATATCCAAGCCCGACACCCTCTCGACGCCAGGCCCGCCGCCCGGCAGAGTGCTCCTAGATACTCGTGAGTAATCCTGAGGAGCGCCCGTGACCAGCTGGGTCGGCCGGACCGCCGCCGAGATCGCCGCCGCCGTACGCGAGAAGCGGGCCACGCCGCGTGAGGTGGTGGCCGAGCATCTCGCCCGGATCGAGCGGCTCGACGACCGCGTCGGCGCGTTCCGGGTGGTACGGGCCGAGGCGGCGCTCGCCGAGGCCGACGAGGTGGCCTCGCGGGGCGATCTCGCCGAACTGCCGCTGGCCGGTGTGCCGGTGGCCGTCAAGGACAACCTCGCGGTGCGCGGCGAGTCCAACCGCATCGGCTCCGCGGCGACGCCGGACACCCCGGCCGACCACGACCATGTGACCGTGGCCCGGCTGCGGGCGGCCGGCGCGGTGGTCGTGGGGCTGACTAACGTCCCCGAGCTGTGTGTCTTCGGCACCACGGAGGGTGTGCACGGCACCGCCCGCAACCCGTGGGACACCTCGCGCACGGCGGGCGGCTCGTCCGGCGGCAGCGCGGCCGCCGTCGCCGCGGGCATGGTGCCGATCGCCCTCGGCAACGACGGCATGGGCTCGCTGCGCATACCGGCGGCCAACTGCGGCCTGGTCACCATCAAGCCCGGCACCGGCGTGGTCCCGGCCGGCATAGGCGACGGCGACTGGTTCGGCATGTCGGAGAACGGGCCCCTGGCGACGACGGTCGAGGACGCGCGCCTGATGCTGTCGGTCCTCGCCGACACCGAGGTCGTACACCCCGACGCGCCGGGCGCCCTCAGGATCGCCGTGTCCCTGCGCAGCCCGCTGGCCGGGGTCACCATCAGCAAGCCGTACACCGCCGCCGCCCGCGAGGCCGCCGCGCTGCTCATGAAGGCAGGTCACCAGGTACGGCGCGCCGACCCGCCGTATCCGCTGTCGCTCGGGGTCACTTCGCTGGCCCACTGGACCGCCGGCACCTCCGTGGACGCCCAGGCCCTGGACCCGCGGCAGCTCACCCGCCGGACCCGGGTGCACGCCACCGTCGGCCGGCGCTTCGTCGACCGGGTGCGGGCCGGGGACAGCCGGGAGGAGCTGCGCCGGCGCATGGAGCCGTTCTTCGCCGAGTACGACGTGCTGCTCACCCCGGCTCTCGCCCGCCGCTCCCCCAGGTCCGAGCCCTGGCACGAGCGGGGCTGGCTGCGGAACGTCATGGCCAACACCAACTACTCGCCGCTGACGCCGCCGTGGAACCTCACCGGCTGGCCCGCGATGGCGATTCCGTGCGGCACGCTGCCGTCCGGCGCCCCCACCGCCGTACAACTGGTCGGGCGCCCCGGCTCCGAGGCCCGGCTGCTGGCGCTGGCGGAGCGGATCGAGGAGCTGCGGCCGTGGCGGCGGACGGCGCCGCTGGATTAGGAGGGCACGCCCGGTGCCGTCGTCGCGAAGGGGCCCTCGCCCGTGAACGCCAGCTGTGCGAAGCGCTCGCCGATGCGGCGGTGGGTGGCGGCGTCCGGGTGGAGGTTGTCGGGCAGGGGCAGTTCGGCGGAGTCGGTCTCGCCGTAGAGGTCGCGGCCGTCGAGGTAGTGCAGGTTCGGGTCGTCGGCCGTCCGCTGCTCGACGATGCGGGACAGCTCGTCCCGGATGACGCCCAACGTCAGCTTGCCGCTCGCGCGTTCCGCCGGGTCGCCCAGGGCGACGAACCGCAGTCGTCCGCCGCTGAGCCCGCTGAAGTCCGGGGCACAGGGGCCGGGCGTGTCCTCGTGGATCGGGCACAGGATGGGCGAGACGACCAGCAGCGGGGTCGTCGGGTGTCCGTCCCGGACGGTGTCGAGGAAGCCGTGGACGGCGGGGCCGAAGGCGCGCAGCCGCATCAGGTCGGCGTTGACCAGATTGATGCCGATCTTGACGCTGATGAAGTCGGTGGGGGTGTCGCGCAAGGTGCGGGCGGTGAAGGGGTCGAGCAGGGCACTCCCGGCCAGGCCCAGGTTGATCAGCTCCACGCCGCCGAGGGTGGCGGCGAGGGCGGGCCAGATGCCGGTGGGGCTCGCGGCGTCGGAGCCGTGGCTGATCGAACTTCCGTGGTGCAGCCACACCTTGCGGCCCGGGTCGCTCGCGGGCTCGACGGGGGCGTCGGTGCGCAGGGCGATCAGTTCGGTGGTCTCGTTGTGCGGCAGCCAGATCTCGACGTCCTTGTCGCCGGCGGGCAGCCCGGTGAAGCGGACGGTGCCGGGGCGACCGGGCCGGGGCTCGGCGGTTCCGGCCATCATGTCGATGGTCACGACATTGCCGCTGGTCACGGTGTCCTGTCCGGCCGGGCGGCCGTCGACGACCAGGTCGTAGACGCCGTCCGGGCGGGGCGGTGCGCCCACGTAACTGCGCTTGGTGGGCAGCGTGTCCAGTTCGATCGCGGTGGCCCGGGTGCGGAAGGCCACACGTACGCCGGAGGACTGCGACTCGGCCATGGCCAGCTGCCCGTCGGTGTTCTGGGCACGCGCCCGGGCCGGCAGCCGGTGCGGCAGTACGCCGTGCTCGGTGCGCTCGATCTCGAGGGCGCCGCGCAGGAGGGCAGCGGTGACGGGCGTGGTGATCCGGTCGTGGTGGGTGTCCATGTCCTCAGCCTGTCGATCAAGGGGTGGGCTCGGTGGGCCAGTTGCACAGCAGGGCGTCGAGGGCGTCCAGGATCCGGGACCAGGTCTCCTCGGAGTCGGGGGCGCTGTGACTGAAGCCCCCCGCCAGCTCCAGGCTGGAGTAGCCGTGGAAGACGCTGCCGAGCAGCCGTACGGCATGTGTCGCGTCCGGCTCCCTGAGGTCGTAGCCGCGCAGGATCGCCCGCGTCATCTGCGCGTGCCGGACGCCCGCGCTCGCGGCGGCCGTCTCGGGGTCGAGCTTCATGCGTGCGGCGGCGGCACGGCCGGGATGCTCACGGCCGTAGTCGCGGTAGACGTTCGCGAAGGCGACCAGGGCGTCCTTGCCGGCCCGCCCGGCCACCGCGTCGGCGGCCCGGTCGGCCAGCTCCTCCAGCGCGAACAGGGCGATCCGGGTCTTGAGGTCCTGGGAGTTCTTGACGTGCGAGTACAGGCTCGCGACCTTGACGTCGAACCGCCGGGCGAGTTCCGACGCGGTCACCTGCTCGAAGCCGACCTCGTCGGCCAGCTCCGCGCCCGCCTGGACCAGGCGTTCCGTACTGAGCCCCACGCGTGCCATAACCATCCTCTCGCTTGCCAAAAGCGAGTATGCATCTACCTAAAGTGTTTAGGCAAACGGAGAGGCTCGAAGGCTGTCGGCTACAGGGCTCGGTGCATGATGTGCAGCCCCACTCGACCGTGCCGGGGGCGGCCCCAGGACGGTCGGGTTGGTCTCGACGACGGCGTTGAAGACCATGCCGCGGCCGGTGCGGTCGGGGTCGACCATGAAGCCCGCGTTGGCGATCCGGGCGGCGGAGCCACCGTAGTTGGGGGTGACACAGGCGGAGCCGACGACGGCTCCGGCTCGCCCTCGACGACGTAGACCCGCTTGGCCGGGCTCATCCACAGGGCCCGGGCGGCGTCCTCGGAGGTGTCGGGGTCCCAGGCTCAGGTCTCGCCGGCGGCGACGATCCGGTGCCAGAAAGGCCAAATCCGCGGCCAGTCGTCGGCCGCGGCTTCTCTGATCAGCATGGGCGTGAGTCTCGCACGCCCATGCGGTCCGGCGATCGCGAAGGGCTCTGCCGCGTCAGTCGACGCTGGGCAGGATGTGGGGCTCGGCGAGGTCGTCCTCGTACCCCGCCAGACGGATGGGGGCGGACCTGGCCCACACATCGAGACTTCCGATCTCCTTCGACCGGCGGCCCGCGCGCTCCGTGCGTTCCTTGGGGCGCTGCTCACGATTCGTCTTCTCAGGTGTCACCGCGCACTCCTTCTGTGTCGGATCACCCTCGGGGCGGGCCGGCCCAGTCTGCGGTCCGGTACCTGACGCCCGCTCGGGTCTTACTCAAAGTCGGCTCGGACGCGGTGGCGCCGGTAACTGGTGTGAGAGCAGGCCGTTGTGCACCGGCTTGTCCCGGGACGGACCATGGGTGTGGGTTGGGACCCTGTATTGCTGTCCGTCCGCTACAGATTAACCAAATGAGCGGACGTCCGCTCGATGGGGCTGCAAACAAGCTGTAACTATCCGGAGTCGACCGGTTTTCATTGGGCCACTATCTCCCGTTTCTTGCTTAATGTGCCGTTTACACGTCACCCGTTCGGCTCAAACAGCCTCTTGCCGCCCGGCTCGGAGCCGGAGGACGCCGCGCAGTTCAAGTCCCGTTGGCCGATTCGCAAGGCGGCCATGATCTGCTGGCGCACGGCAACGGCTTGTCCGGCGGGAGGACTGACGCATGGAGCTGCGCAGTGTCGAAGAGCTGATGGATCTGCTGTACGCCTGCCGGGGCACCCGGGACGCTCCGGGCCTCGGGAACACCCGAGTCGATCTCCACCAACACGCCCTGCAGACCGCCGCACTGCTGCGCCGAGTCCGCCCCGCCGACAAGGAACTCCAGGTCGCGGGGCTTGTTCATGCCATCGGCCCGCTGTTGTGCCCCGGCGATGCGGACCTGCACTCCGACCGCGCGGCGGACGCGGTGCGGCCCCTCCTCGGCGAACGGGTCTCCCGTCTCGTCCGCGACCACTGCCGGGCCCGTGACGTGGCCGACGACGACCTGCTGCGCCTGCACCAGGCCGACGAGGAGGGCCGCGGCGCGGAGTTCGACGCCGGGGTCCTGGAGGACTGGCGGGCGGTACTGGAACTGGTGGCGGCCAGGAACTCGCCGCTCGGGGCTGTCAACTGACGCACCGTCATGAGACGGTACGGCGATGACGTCGTCGTACGGTCCGCAGGGCGGGGACGCCGGTCTTCGGGGCAGGGCCGCCATCGTCACCGGCGCCACGCGCGGCATCGGGCACGCCGTCGCCCGGCAGCTGGCGGCCGCCGGAGCGCGGGTGTGCGTGACCGCGCGGGACGCGGACGAGGTGCGGCACACGGCTGCCGAGCTGGGTGGCGTCGGGGCGGCGGGCAGCGTCGCCGACCCGGAACATCTGGCGTCGGTCGTGGAGCTGACCCTGCGAGAGTTCGGCCGGATCGACGTGATCGTGAACAACGCGGCGACCAACCTGCCGTACGGCCCGCTCATGGACGTCGATCCCATGGCGTGGCGCGAGGCGTTCACGGTGAACGTGGAGGCACCGCTGCGCCTCGTGCAGTGCGCCTGGCGTGCGTGGCTGCGCGAGCACGGCGGCTCGGTGGTCAACGTCTGCACGGAGGGCGCCGCGCATGTCGGCCCCAACGTCGGCGCGTACGGCACCAGCAAGGCGGCCCTCCTTCATCTGACCCGGCAGCTCGCGGGCGAACTGGCCCCGAGGGTGCGGGTCAACTCGGTCTCCCCCGGCCTGGTCCGCACGGAGATGGCGCGGTTCGTGTGGGAGCGGGGCGAGGAGGAGCTGGCCGCCGGGCTGCCGCTGGGGCGCATCGGGGAGCCGGAGGACGTGGCGCGGGCGGTGCTGTGGCTGGCGTCGGACGCGGCGGAGTGGGTGACGGGGGCGGATCTGCTGGTGGACGGGGGGACGCGGGTGCGTGCCGCGGGGGCGCCCGGCGCGTATGCGGTTCATGAACGTCTGCGGGCACACGGGCCGGCCCGGGGACGCGGGGCTGGGTAGACCGCGTCCCTCTCACGAGCATGCTTACGCGGCCGGCGCCCCGCTCTGTACCGCCTTGCGGTGGCGTGCGGTCAGGCGCGAGCCGGACTCGCGGCGGGCGGCGCGGCGCAGGAGGGGGACGGCGAGGAGGAAGCCGAGGACGGCCCAGGCGGTCAGCACCAGGGCGACCCTGGACAGCTCCCAGGAGCCGGCCGCCTCGGCGGCGCGTGCCGCGTCCGGCAGCAGTGCCGAGCGCAGGCCCTGGGCCATCCACTTCAGCGGGAACACTGCGGACACCTGCTGCACCGCCACGGGCAGCGAGGTGATCGGGAACATCACTCCGGAGGTCATCAGCAGCGCCATCACGGGCAGCATGATCAGCGCCAGCGCCTCGCGCGGGTTGGGCAGCACGGCGCCGATGGCCGCGCCCAGCGGGACGACCGCCAGCAGCCCGAGCGTGGTCACCCACAGCAGCGTCAGCCAGGCGCCCGGACCACGTGGCAGCGGCCCGTCCGCCAGCAGCGCCGCGGCTCCCACCAGCAGCGCCAGGGTGCCGATCGACATGGCGATCACCAGCACGCACTTGGCGACGAGATACGCCGTGATCCCGCCGGGCGTGGCCCGCATCCGCAGCAGGACGCCCTCCTCCCGCTCGGTGACGAGCAACTGCGGGAGGTTGATCAGGCCGACCTGGAACAGCAGATAGGCGGCGAAGCCCGCGATCACCAGGTGGGCCATGGGGGTTTGGGTGCCGGGCACGTCGCTGCTGACGTAGGCGGCGATCACGATCGCGACGACCACGTTGCTCACATGCCCGGACATCTCCTTGGGGTTGCGCAGGAGGTGCCGCAGCTCGATGCCGCCGCGGCGGAGGCCGACCCGCAGGTTCCCGTTCGTCACGTGTGCGCTCCTCATGCGGCCTGTGCCTCCCCGTCCGCGTCCTCGTCCGTGCCGTCGTCCTCCCGGTGCACCATGTGCAGATAGGTGTCCTCCAGCGTCGGGCGGCGGACCTCCAGGTCGGCGATCGGGCCGGGCGCGGCCCGGTGGAGTTCCCAGACCAACCGGGAGGGGTCCGCGGTGCGTTCACGCCGGGGCCTGCCGTCGGTGGCCGTCCAGCGGACCTCGGCCTGTGCGGCGGCCCGGCGGGCCAGTTCCGCCGGGGAGCCGCAGGCCCGGATCCGGCCGCCGACCAGCATGGCGATCCGGTCGGCGAGCCGCTCGGCCTCCGCCAGGTCGTGGGTGGTGAGCAGCACGGTGACGCCCTCCTCGCGGGCCAGCCGTTCGACCAGGACGTGGAACTCGCGCCGCGCCTGAGGGTCGAAGCCGGTGGTCGGCTCGTCCAGGAAGAGCAGCTCGGGGCGGCCGACGATGCCCAGCGCGACGTCCAGCCGCCGGCGCTGGCCGCCGGACAGCCGGTCCACCTGCCGGTCCGCCTGGGCGGTGAGGCCGACCAGGGCCATCAGTTCGGCCGGGTCGCGCGGGTCGGGGTAGTACGTCGCGAAGTGCGACAGCAGCTCGGCGACCCGCCAGCGACGGTGGTCGCGCCAGGACTGCAGGACCAGTCCGATACGGCCGCGCCAGGCGTCGTCGCCCCGCGCCGGATCCACACCGAGGACGACGGCCTCCCCGCCGGAGCGCTGCCGGAAGCCCTCCAGGATCTCGACGGTGGTGGTCTTCCCCGCGCCGTTGGGACCGAGCAGCGCGAAGACCTCGCCGCGGTGGATGTCCAGATCGACGCCGCGCAGGACGTCGACATCGCCGTACGCCATGGTCAGGTCGCGTACCTGGATCACGGGGTGCGCTCGGGTGTGCACGTGCGTCGTCACAGTCCCGCCTCCGTGCGGGGCTGCGGCTGGGCCGCCCCGGCGCTGTCGACGATCGCCCGGAGCGCCGCCACGTGTCCCTCGAAGGCGGCGCGGCCGCGGTCCGTCAGCCGTACCTTCGTACGGCGTTTGCGGCCGCCGCCCTCCTTCTGGATCTCCAGGTATCCGGCCTCCTGCAAGGTGTGCAGCTGCTTGGAGAGCGCGGAGTCGCTGAGCGAGAGGCTGTCGCGGATGAACGCGAAGTCCGCCCATTCGGTGGCGGTGAGCAGCGCGACCACCGACAGCCGCGTGGCGGGATGGATCAGCTCGTCGAAGCCGGCCGGGGTGCTCATCGGCCCGCCCCCTCGTCGGCCGCCCGGTCGCCGCGGCCACGCACCGAGTCGGCCGCCCAGCGGTTGGCCGGGCCGAGGCAGAGGAGGTTCACGGCCACCGCGGCCGTGGCCTGGATCGGGCCGGCGTACATCGGCTCCAGTGATTCGGTCAGGTGGCTGGCCAGCACGACAGTCCCGCCGACCAGCACCCCGGCCGCGCCGAACGCGGCCCATGTCCGCCCGGTGACGCGGGAGCGGTGCAGTTGCATCCGGCTCCTGCGGCTGCTCCTCACGATCAGCGCGACCAGCAGGCCGGCGTAGGTGGCCATGAGCAGCCCGACACCCCACAGGGGCGGGTCCATGCCGATGCCGGCCAGGAACACCCACATGAGCGCGGCCATGACGAAGGTCATGCCGCGCCCGCCGGACACGGAGCGCTCGAACTCGTCGTACACGCGCTCCTGCGGCACCCGGATACGTTGCAGATCTTTCCAGGCCTGTTCGGCATCCACCGGTGTGCTCATGACATCGCCCCCAGAAGAGTTATTACTTTCCCGACAGGAAAGTTACTCCTGACTTTCCTGGCGGGCAAGTCAGAAGGCGATGTCGATATTGGTGCCGGTGTCGGGCCGCTACCACTTACCGGGCGCGTAGTCCTTCAGGAAGACCCCGTACACGTCCTCCCCCGCCTCGCCCCGCACGATCGGGTCGTAGACCCGGGCCGCACCGTCCACCAGGTCGAGCGGGGCGTGGAAGCCGGCCTCGGCCAGGCGCAGCTTGTCGTAGTGCGGACGCTCGTCCGTGATCCAGCCGGTGTCGACGGAGGTCATGAGGATGCCGTCGCTCTGGAACATCTCCTGCGCGCTGGTCCGCGTGACCATGTTCATCGCGGCCTTGGCGGCGTTGGTGTTCGGATGGCCCGCGCCCTTGTAGCCGCGGCCGAAGACGCCTTCCATCGCGGAGACGTTCACGACGTAGGCGCGCCCGCTCGTCGCCTGCTGCGCCGCCTTGGCCATGACCGGGCGCAGCGCGCTGATCAGGATGAACGGCGAGGTGTAGTTGCAGAGCTGGGTCTCGAGGAGCTCCACCGGGGAGATCTGGTCGATGGTCTGCACCCAGGTGTTGCTGTCGACGACGTCGGGGACCAGGCCGCCCGCGTCGATCGCGGTGCCGTCCAGGTGCCGCTCGACGCTGGCGTTGCCCGCGACGAGGGCGAGGTCGGCGACCTTCTGGGCGTCGAGGCCGCTGGTGCCCAGGGGCAGCGCGGCGAGGCCGTCGACCGCGCCGGAGTTGAAGGCGCCGATGACGTGGTGGGCGGGGAGTTCACCGGCGGGCAGCGGGGCGCTCTCGCCCTCGACCAGGGCGGCGTAGGCGGAGGGCAGGCGGCGCACGGTCTGCGTGGCGTTGTTGACCAGGATGTCGAGCGGGCCCGCCTCGGCGACCTGCTCGGCGAGGGCCACGGCCTGGGCCGGGTCGCGCAGGTCGATGCCGACGACCTCCAGGCGGTGCATCCAGTCCGCGGAGTCGTCCATGGCCTTGAAGCGGCGGATGGCGTCCTTGGGGAACCGCGTGGTGATCGTGGTGTGCGCGCCGTCGCGCAGCAGCCTGAGCGCGATGTACATGCCGATCTTGGCACGGCCGCCGGTGAGCAGGGCGCGCTTGCCGGTGAGGTCGGCTCGGGCGTCGCGCTTGGCGCGGTTCAGTCGGGCGCAGTCGGGACAGAGCTGGTGGTAGAAGTAGTCGACCTCGACGTACCGGGTCTTGCAGGTGTAGCAGGAGCGCGGGCGCTGGAGTATCCCCGCGACCCTGCCCTCCTCGGTGCTCGACGACGGCAGCAGGCCCTCGGTCTCGTCGTCGATGCGCTGGGCGGAGCCGGTTGCCGTGGCCTCCGTGACCGCCTTGTCGTGGGCGGTCTTCGCGGCCCGGCGCTCCTGGCGGCGGCGCTGCTTGACGGTGCGGTAGATGCCGGCGGTGGCCCGGCGCACGGCGATGGCGTCGGGGTGGTCGACCTCCAGCCGGTCGAGTTCCTCGAGCACGCTGAGGCAGACGGCCAGCCGCTCCGGGTCGATGCCGGGCCCGTACACCACCTCGTCCGTGGTCGCCGAGCCTTCCTCTGTCACCGTCATCGCGCTGCCGTTTCCCTGCTGACCGTGCGGCGCTCCGACCGCGTCCGCTTTCGAACGGGGGATTCTACGGAGCGCCGGGCCGGTCCTCCAAAACCCGCCGGGGTCAAGGAGCGCAGGCGGTGATGAGCGTCTCCACCTCCTCGGACACGGCCCTGGCCAGCACATCGAGGTCCGGTACGGCCTCGGCGTCGGCGACGAACCCGTAGTGGACGCGCCCGCGGTACGTCGAGACCGCGATCGCCAGGGACTGGCCGCGGGCCAGCGGGGCGAAGGGATAGACCTCGGTGACGGGGTGGCCGCCGAGCTTCAGGCCGATGCCGGGCAGCGGCACGCTGGTGACGAGGATGTCGAACCAGAGCCGGGCGGCCCCGCCGACCAGCGGTCCGCCGAGCCGGTGGCCGAGCGCCGGGACGTGGTCGGCGAGCAGGGCCACGGCGCCCGCGCCCCGGTTGGGTCCCGCGTCCTTGTTGCGGTCCATGGCGGTGCGGACGGCGGCCAGGCGGCGCAGCGGGTCGGGGTCGTCCACCGGGAGCCGTATCAAGTAGCCGGAGAGCCGGTTGCCCTGGGGATGCGCGGTGCGCGGTCGGCGTTTGGAGACGGGGATCAGGGCGCGGGGCGCGACGCCCTCGCTGCCGTCGCCGCGCTCGTCGAGCCAGCGGCGCAGGGCGCCCGCGACGACCGCGATCAGCACGTCGTTGACGGTGCCGCCGACGGCCTTGCGGATCACGTGCACGTCGTCGAGGTCGACGACGACCCCGGCGGTACGGCGGGTGCCGCTGGGCTCGGCGGCCAGCGCGGCGGACGAGCGCATCCCCAGGGTCGACACGGCGACGGAGGCGCCGATGTCCAGGGCCCGGCCCGCGTCGGACAGGGCGCCGCGCACCAGTCCCGGCAGCCTGCGCACATCGGGCAGGCGGCTGCGCGCGGGCTCCTCGGGGCGGGCCTTGCGGGCGGGCAGGTCCATCGGGTCCAGGACGGCGGCGGCGAGCGTCAGCGCCCGCAGCCCGTCGGCCAGGGCGTGATGGAACTTGAACAGCACCGCGAACGACACACCGTCCTCGCCGGGCAGCACATGCGCCTCCCACGGTGGCCGGCCGCGCTCCAGCGGACGCTCCATCAGCCCGCCCGCCACCGCCTGGAAGTCGGCGGTCGGGGCGTGCAGCCGGACGTGGTCGAGCGGGTCGAAGTCCGGGGCGGGCTCGCGGGTGGCGCCGCCGAAGGAGAACGGCTGGAGCAGGGCGCGTGGCTGCCAGGCGTCCCGGATGCGCATCCGCAGCCCCGGCACGGCGGCGGCGCGGGCGGCGAGCAGGTCGGCCGCGTGGGCGCCGGCGGTCGGCGAGTGCGCCGCGAAGACACCGAGGGCGCCCAGGTGCATGGGGTGTTCCGCGGACTCGATGTTCCAGAACGCCAGGTCGAGAGGTGCGAGCAGGTCAGAAGTCAATGGCTTGCCTCGCGTCGACGACGGGTGGATCAGAAGTCAATCGCCCTGAAGCGATTACGGTCAAGTACGATCAAGCTACGCACAGTTAACAGCAGATTAAGTCCCGCCCCTCGTGAAAGGGGCGGGACTCATAGTGCATATGAGGTCACTTCACCACGGGTAGCGGCACCGGGCATCCCGAGGGAGTCACCCGGGAGGCGTCACGGATCAGCGCCTCGTGAGCCGCCCTCAGCCGTGCCGCGTCCGGTTTCAGCACCGCGCGGTCGTAGGTCAGGAGCCCGTTCAGCTCCCCCTCGACGTCCGTGATCTGGGTGTACACGGCGCCGTTGCTGCCCCGGCAGACCAGGGCGCGCACCTCGTCGAGCTTGGTGAGGTAGTCGTCGGTGTAGGTCGCCGGGTCGACGTCGACGTACGACTGCTGCACCGACCAGGCGTGCCCGGGCACCGCGAGGCCGAGGCCGCCGTACTCGCCGCTGACCAGTGCCCGTTCGCCGTCGGGGCGCGGTGGCAGGGCCGGGCTCGGATAACCGTGCTCGTCCATGATGTCGCCGGCGTGGCCGTCGTCCCCGAGGTTCAGCCCCGACTGGCCGTTGACCAGCCGCGTCGGATCCCAGGCCTTCGCCTGCTCGGCGATCCGGCCGATGTCGTACTGCCCCCACCCTTCGTTGAACGTCACCCACATGACCACCGACGGGCTGCTGACGTGCTCGTCGATCATCTGCTTCATCTCGCGCTCGTACTGCGCGCGGGCCGCGGCGCTCGGATTCACCCCCGCGGTCATGGCGGGCATGTCCTGCCACACCAGCAGACCCAGCCGGTCGGCCCAGTGGAACCAGCGGTCCGGCTCGACCTTGATGTGCTTGCGCACGGCGTTGAAGCCCAGCTCCTTGTGCGCCTTCAGGTCGTACGCGAGAGCCTCGTCGGTCGGCGCCGTGTGCAGACCGTCCGGCCAGAAGCCCTGGTCCAGGGTGGCCATCATGAAGATCGGCGCTCCGTTGAGGACCGTGCGCGGGACCCCGTCGATCTTCTCGACGGCGATGGAGCGCATGCCGAAGTAGCTGCCGACGCGATCGGCGCCGACTCTCACCTTGAGGTCGTACAGGAACGGGTCGTCCGGCGACCACAGGTGCGCGTCCGGGAGGGCGAGCGTCAGCGGCTGCCCGGTGCGGCCGCTCGCGGTCGCCACCTTGCGCCGTCCGTCGTACGCCGTCGCCGTGACGGGTACGCCGTCGCGCACGCCCTGTGGCTCGACGGTGAGCGTGCCCGCCTCGACGTCCGGGGTGAGCTTGAGTCCGGCCACGTGGTCGGGGGCGACCGGCTCCATCCACACCGTCTGCCAGATGCCGGAGGACGGGGTGTACCAGATGCCGCTCGGGTCCAGGCGCTGCTTGCCGAGCGGGGGGTTCTCGCCATCGGCCGCGTCGGTCGGGTCGTACACGCCGACGATCAGCTCCTGGGTGCGGCCGGGCTCGAGCGCATCGGTGATGTCGGCGCTGAACTTGTCGTAGCCGCCGGTGTGCTCGGTGACCTTGGTGCCGTTGACGAACACCTCGGTCCGCCAGTCGACGGCCCCGAAGTTGAGCTTGAGGCGCTTGCCGGAGCCGATGCGCCAGTCCGCCGGCACCGTGAAGGTGCGGCGGTACCACATGCGGTCCTCGTGGCGCTGCAGGCCGGAGAGCTGGGACTCGACCGGGTACGGGACGAGGATCCGCTCGGCGAGGTCCTTGCCGACCGGGGGCCGCTCGCCCTCCTCGGCCGCCGCGAACTGCCAGCGGCCGTTGAGGTTGCGCCAGGCGCTCCGGGTGAGCTGCGGACGCGGGTACTCGGGGTGGGCGTTGCCGGGGCCCACCTCGTCGGCCCACTTCGTGCGCAGCTCGTGGGTGGAGCGGTTGGGGCAACCGCTCACGAAGGCCTTGGCAACGTTGCCGTCGGCGTCGGTGAGGCCGCCTTCGCCGTCGTAGCGGACGTCGGCCGTGCCGCGTGCCGTGCCGGTCTTGTTGCCGACGACGGGCTCCTTCAGCGCGACGAGGAGGGCCTTGGAGTCGGCCGGGTCGACCTTGGCGGACCCGAGGGGCCACGCGGCGCCGCCGATGACCGCCTTCAGGTGGCCGGTGACGCCGGCCGGGGGTGCGGCGAGGGTGCGGGCGAAGTCGAGCTTGAGGGTGCGGCCGTCTCCGAGGACCGTGGTCGCGATCGCCCCGTCGTAGTCGTAGCCGTCGGGAAGGCGGAACGCGGACTGCGGGACCGGCTCCTTGGTGCCGCCGGGCTCGGTCCAGCGCAGGTGGAGATTGGAGCCGCCGTAGTGCTCGAAGTACTCGACCTTGATGTCGTAGGCGGTGCCGGCCGTCAACTCGACGGGGGCCGCGGTCTGTTCGCGGCCCCAGTCGTCGACCCAGTGGTCGATGGCGAGCTCTCCGTCGATCCAGAGGCGGAAGCCGTTGTCGCCGATGATCGAGAAGGTGTGGGCGCCGGTCCGCTCCGGCACGACCCTTCCGGTCCAGCGGACGCTGACGTCGTCCGAACGGCCGGTGGTGAAGGCCAGGCGCGGCTCCAGGTCGTCGAAGTCGAGGCCGGGGTCGAGGGCGGTCGCCTTGAGCTCGTGGAAGTCGAAGGCGCCGGGGGCGGACTGGGTGTAGTACTCGCCTTTCAGTCCGTGGATCTCCACGGGGTCGTCGGCCGCGGCGGGGGCGGGTGTCGCGGTCAGGCCCGCGAGGCCGAGAGCCCCGGCGAGGAGGAGCACGAGTCGGTTTCTGAGCCGTCGTGTGTGCACAGAGCCTCCATAACAACGTTGTCATGGACAGTAGTTGGCATGACAGCACGGAATCGACCACTCGTCCAGGAACATGACAAGTCAGCGCCGGACTTCGACTTCGTCAATTTGCGGTACCGAACAGACAATTGACGGTTCATCAGTTGCGATATCAAGTACAACTTTGCGAGTTCTTGGTGTAGCTCGGCCGTCGATTACGTGAGCCTCGTGGGCACCACGCACAACGAGAGGCAACAATCATGACGAGGAACCGCGCACTGCGGTACGGCGGCCGCACCCTGGTGCTGGGCGCGACGGCGTTCGGGATGGTCGCGGCGGCCGTGCCCGCCGTGGCCGAGGAGCAGCCCACCGCGGAGCAGATCGTGGCCGACTGCGCCTCCGGAGAAGGCAAGTGCAGCTTCAACTCCCCGGAGATCGGCCGGGCTTACCTCGGCGCACCGCGTCAGGTCTCGGACCTGCTCTACAACTGCACCACCTCGCCCGCCTCCCAGTCGATGACGTGGTCCGACACCGTGGGCTCCGCCCACTCGGTCGGAGGCTCGGTCACGGTCGGTGGGGGCATCGAAGGAATCATCACCGCCAGTGTGACCGCGACGTACAACTACACATGGCAGAGCTCGCACACGGAGACGAGTTCCTTCACCGTGAACATCCGGCCGGGAGAGGTGGGCTGGGTCTCCCGCTCGCAGGTGATGCAGCGGATATCCGGGACGTGGCAGACCCACTACGACGACCCCAAGTGGGACCACTACTACTGGTTCGTCCCCGATGTGATCACCGGCCCCGCCCCGAACGGCACCGACGGCATGCACAGCGCGGTCGTGGTCAAGTCCCGCAAGATGACGGCCGACGAGAAGAAGCTCTGTTCCACCGCCTCCACCCGGAACAAGGTCTTCACCCGCCACCCGCGCGAGCAGAACACCCCCTAGGGCACCCGCTGCCCCTTCCCCAGCGCGATCACCCCGCCCTTGGAGACGGTGTACAGCTCCGCGTCCCGCTCCGGGTTGACGCCGATCGTCGCGCCCGGGGGCACCTCGACGTTCTTGTCGAGCACCGCGCCCCGCACCACCGCGCCCCGCCCGATCCGCACGTTGTCGTGCAGCACCGCCCCCTGCACCACCGCCCCCGGGTCGACCACCACCCCCGGCGAGAGCACCGACCGCGTGACCTGCCCCCGGATCAGGCAGCCGGCGCTGATGATGGACTCGCTGGCCATGCCGCCCGCGTTGAAGCGGGCCGGGGAGAGCTGGTTGGAGTGGGTGTAGATGGGCCAGCTGGTGTTGTAGAGGTTGAAGGCGGGACGCTCGGCGATCAGATCCATGTGGGCGTCGTAGTACGCGTCCAGGGTGCCCACGTCCCGCCAGTAGCCCCGGTCCCGGTTGGTCTCGCCGGGGACGTGGTTGGCGCTGAAGTCGTAGAGCTGGGCCTCGCCCCGCTCGGTGAGCTGGGGCAGCAGCGAACCGCCCATGTCGTGCACGGAGTTCTCGTCCTCGGCGTCCCGCTGGAGCGCCTCGATGAGGACCTTGGTGGTGAAGATGTAGTTGCCCATCGAGGCGAAGACGGTCTCCGGGTCGTCGGGCAGACCGGGCGGGTCGGTGGGCTTCTCCAGGAAGCGCTCCACGGTCAGGCCGTCCGAGCCGGGGCTGATGACGCCGAAGGAGGAGGACTCGACACGCGGGACGCGTATGCCCGCCACCGTCACGCCGGCGCCGCTCTCGATGTGCTGGGCGAGCATCTGACGCGGGTCCATGCGGTACACGTGATCGGCGCCGAACACCGCGACGTACTCGGGGCGCTCGTCGTGGATCAGGTTCAGGGACTGCAGGATCGCGTCCGCGCTGCCGAGGTACCAGCGGGGTCCGAGCCGCTGCTGGGCCGGGACCGGGGTGACGTAGTTGCCGAGCAGGCTGGACATGCGCCACGTCGTGGTGATGTGCCGGTCCAGGGAGTGCGACTTGTACTGCGTGAGGACGCAGATGCGCAGGATGTCGCCGTTGACGAGGTTGGAGAGGACGAAATCGACCAGGCGATACGTTCCTCCGAAGGTGACCGCGGGTTTCGCGCGGTCCGTGGTCAGGGGCATCAGGCGTTTGCCTTCCCCGCCCGCCAGTACGATTCCGAGCACCGAAGGTCCGCCACGACGCATGGCCGCTCCCCTCACCGTGGTTGATCCCAGCCTGCCCCTGAGCAGCGCGCGCTAAGCCTGTTTGAGGATCTCCCGGTACAGCCGGACCGTCCGCCGCGCCACGGCGTCCCAGCCGAACTCCCCCACCGCGCGCTCCCGTCCGGCCTCGCCCATCCGGCGGGCGGTCTCCGGGTCGCCGATCACCGAGTCCAGCGCCCGCGCGAGGCCCGGCTCGAAGTCGTCGTCGAGCGGGACGAGCAGGCCCGTCTTGCCGTCGTCGACGACCTCGGGGATCCCGCCCACCTGCGAGGCCACCACGGGAGTACCGCAGGCCATCGCCTCCAGGTTGACGATGCCGAGGGGTTCGTACACCGAGGGACAGACGAACACGGCCGCGTGCGTGAGGAGTTGGATCACCTCGGGCCGCGGCAGCATCTGCGGGATCCAGTGCACGCCCTCGCGGATCCGGCTCAGCTCCTGGTAGAGGTCGCGGAACTCCTGGTCGATCTCCGGGGTGTCGGGCGCACCGGCGCACAGCACTACCTGCGCGGCCGGGTCGATGTCCCGCACGGCGCGCAGCAGATGGGGCACGCCCTTCTGGCGGGTGATACGGCCGACGAACAGCACGTACGGGCGGTCGGCGTCGAGGCCGAAGCGGGCCAGGACGTCGGTGCGGTGGTCCGGCCGGTACAGGGCGGTGTCGATGCCGTTGTGCACGACGTGGACGCGGGCCGGGTCCAGTGACGGATAGCAGCCGAGGATGTCCTCGCGCATGGCGCCGGACACGGCGATCACCGCGTCGGCGGACTCGATCGCGGTGCGCTCGGCCCAGCTGGACAGGGCGTAGCCGCCGCCGAGTTGCTCGGCCTTCCAGGGGCGCAGGGGCTCCAGGGAGTGGGCGGTCATCACATGCGGGATGCCGTACTGGAGCTTGCCGAGGTGGCCGGCGAGGTTGGCGTACCAGGTGTGGGAGTGGACGATTTCGCGGCCTTCGAGGCCCGCGGCCATGGCGAGGTCCACCGAGAAGGTGCGCAGCGCGTCGTTGGCGGTGTCCAGCGCGGACCAGGGGCGGTGACGCACGACGCCCACCGCGCGGCCCTCGCCCCAGCAGTGCACCTCCAGATCGACGAGGTCCCGCAACTCCCGGGCGAGGAACTCGACATGGACACCCGCGCCGCCGTACACGTCCGGCGGGTACTCCCGGGTCAGCAGTCCCACTCGCACCCGGAACCCCCTGTCTCAGCGGCTGGTTGCCTTCATGGTCACTCAGATGGGGCGCGTGGGGAAGAGCGCGGGGCTCGTGTGAAGCAACAGTCACCGCATAGGCCGCCGCCCGGCACCCGGTAGTAGAGGCAGCAGCTGCGGCGCCGGAAGGCGGTTCCGGTGAGGGTGCCGGTGCCGGCGAGCAGCGGGTGGGCGAAGAGCTCCGCGGTCAGGGCGTGGGCGTGTGCCGCGGCGTCCGTACGGCCGTGGGCGCGCGCCCACTGGACGAGTTGGCGGGCCGCGCCGGCGAGAGCGGATCCCGCGTTGCCCCACAGCAGTCCGGCGGCGACGCGGTGGCGGGCGTTCAGGGCGGCGGCCAGCGGTTCGAGGTGGCCGTGCAGGACGGCGTCCGCGACGGTGGCCGGATCCGCGGGCAGCGGGCGCACCTCGGCGAGCCACAGGTCGTCGGGGGCGCTGCCGTCGGGGTCCCAGTGCAGCAGGCGCGCGTCGAGGTCCGGGAGGTGGCCGTACAGGGCGGCGCAGCCGAGGGCCACCGACCACAGCCGGGCGGCCAGGCCCTGCTGGGCCACGGAGGCGGCGATCCGCGATTCGGGGGCGCGCAGGGTGTCCGCGACCTTGCGAACCCGGAACGTCAGGGGATCCGCGCGCCCCGCCGGTACCGGATTGCCGTACGCCCGCGCCAGGGTCGGAAGTGACTGAAGAGCTTCCCCTGCCGTGCGTAGGACGAAGAAGCCGCCGAGCGGCCGCAGCACGGCGAGATCAGGGTCGAGGTCCACGAACAGCAGTAGTAGCAGGGCCTGTCGGGACGTTCCCCTGAGGGTGTCCGCCTCGGGTCACCCGCCTGAGGGATGACCTCGGCGTCGTCGTACTCCATCGGCAGTACGACACAGTGCGTGCTCTGGTACGACGACGGGAAGAGGTTTCCGAGGCATCGTGTTGATTGTGAAAGCCGACCGTTCGCCGCGCCGGGGTGACCGCCCCCGCCTCTCGCAGAGGAGCAGCTCATGAGCGCCCTCGCGTTGTCCGTGCTCCTGTCGCTCGTCTCCGCGGTCGCCTACGCGGGCGGGGCGATCGTGCAGGAGCGTGTCGCGGTGTCCTCCCCGGGGCAGCAGTTCGCGCCGATGCGTCGGCCGGGCTGGTGGGCGGCGGTCGCGCTGAACGGTCTCGGGGGTCTGCTGCACGTGGTGGCGCTGGCCTTCGGTCCGCTGAGCCTGGTGCAGCCGCTGGGCGCCCTGACGATCGTGTTCGCGCTGCCGATGGCGGCGCTGTTCGTGGGCCGCAAGGCCGGGTCGACGGCCTGGCGCGGCGCCATCATGGCGACCGTGGGCCTCGCCGGGCTGCTGTCCCTGGTCGGCGCCTCCGAGTCGCAGTCGCTGGGCACCGCCGAGCGGGCGGCCGTGGCGCTGGTGACGGGCGGCATCGTCGTGACGCTGATGGTCGCGGGCCGGGCGGCCCACCGGCATCCGGCGGTGCGCAGCATGCTGCTCGCGACCGGCTCCGGCATAGCCTTCGGCATGTCCTCGGTGTTCACCAAGATCGTCGCGGTCGACTGGGACGGCGGGGTGTCGGCGGCCGACCTGCCCGCCCTGGCCACCATCGGCGTCTTCGCCACCGCGGGACTGCTGCTGTCCCAGGCCGCCTACCGGGGTGCGGGACTCGCGGCGCCACTGGCCACGCTGACGGTCGTGAACCCGGTGGTGGCGGCCGCGGTCGGCATCACGATGTTCGGCGAAACCTTCCGGTACGGCACGACCGGCACGATGCTCGCCCTGAGCTGCGGTGTGGTGGCGGCGGGCGGCCTGATCCTGCTGACGACGGAGCGGATCGCGCGTACGGAGGCGGCGCTCCCCGAGGCGGTGCCGGCCGACGGGGCCCCGGTCGGGACGGCCCTGGACACGATGCCCGCGGCGGAGCTGCTCGGCGGCGTGCCGGAGCAGGTCGGGGCGGGGCGGCACGAGGACATCGTCGTACCGGACGGGATCGAGGGGATCCTCATCCCGGCCCCGGCGGCGCAGGGGGCGTACGAGGATCCGCGGCCACCGCGTCCCGAGCACCACGGGCTCCCGAACCTCTACGGCCCCTTCTACGGCGGTCCGTACGTCCCGTTACCGGTCCTCGACCGGCACCGTACGCGCGTCAAATCCTGACGCCGCCCGCCCGGAGGTAGGCCACCGGGTCGATGTCGGAACCGAAACCGGGCCCCGTCCGCACCTCGAAGTGCAGATGCGGGCCCGTGCTGTTGCCCGTGGACCCGGACCGGCCGATGCGCTGGCCGGCGCCCACCGACTGGCCGTCCTTCACGGAGATCGCCGAGAGATGGGCGTACTGGCTGTAGCGGCCGTCGGCGTGCCGGATCACCACCTGGTAGCCGAAGGAGCCCTCCCACCCGGCGCTCACGACCCGCCCGGCGCCGACGGCCTTCACGGAGGTGCCGGTCGGCACGGCGAAGTCGACGCCGGTGTGGTAGCCCCTCGACCACAGGGCGCCGGCCTTGCGGTACGGCGTTCCGGTGGACGCGCTGACGGGGGCGACCATTGAGCGGCTGCTCGTCGTGGCCTGCTCGTCCCGGTCCCGGGAGGTCTTCTTGGGGGTGGATTTCGGCGTGGATTTCGGGGTGGCTTTGGGGGTGGTTTTGGGGGTGGACGCCGGTTCGGTCGTCGTGGCGGCCTTGCCGCGCAGTGCGAGCCGCTGACCCGGCAGGATCAGGTCGGGGTCGGCCCCGATGGCCTTGCGGTTCGCGGCGTACAGGCCGCGCCAACCGCCCCTGACCTCCTGTGACTCGGCGATCCCGGAGAGGGTGTCGCCGCGGACCACGGTGTACATCTCGGCGGTTCCCGCCCTTGACTGGGGCGTGGTCTGCGGCTGGACGTCCTGGACGGAGGTCTTCGGGGTCTTCGGGGTCTTCTTGGGGGTGCCGGCCGGCTGGACGGCGGGGGTGTCCCCACCCCGGGTCAGCCCGGCCCGTACCGAGCACACCGGCCAGGCGCCGGGCCCCTGCCCGTCCAGCACCTTCTCCGCCACGGCGATCTGCTGGTCCTTGGTGGCCAGATCCGCGCGCGCCGCGTACCGCGAACCGCCGTACGCCTCCCATGTCGACTGGGCGAACTGCAGTCCGCCGTAGAAGCCGTTGCCGGTGTTGACGTGCCACCTGTTGGTCGACTCGCACGCGGCGACCTTGTTCCAGGTGTCCAGGTCGGCCCCGTGCGCGACGCCGGTGCCCATGAGCGGGAGCGCCATTCCGGCGCCGCCCGCGGTGACGGTGAGTGAGGCGCGGTTGATCCTGTTCGGCTGGTACCGGCGGTGCCGGCCGCGTACGGCCATGAAGGAGCCCCCCATTGACATGCGTCAGGAGGGGCAAAAGTAAGCGCTGCGAACAGGCCATGACAAGACGGCAAATCAGCCGCTCGTTCACGCCAAGTGGCGCGGAACCGGCGCACGTTGTCCGGCAGCCGGGACGGCTGAGTGCGCCGGGGCGTTTCGTGCGTATGTGCCTGCGACATCGCGCCACCCCGGATGTGCGCTCGGAGTACCGGCACGTCAGGATGGACGATGGGGCAACACTGGCGGGCATGACCGGCACCGCTGATATATCGAGGTCACTAGGAGCCAACGCATGAGCACTTCGGCGCAGATCGGCGTCACGGGTCTCGCGGTCATGGGCCGCAACCTCGCCCGGAACTTCGCCCGCAACGGCTACACGGTCGCGGTGCACAACCGGACGCCGGCGCGTACGCGCGCGCTGGTGGAGGAGTTCGGCGGCGAGGGCGAGTTCATCGCGGCCGAGACCGCCAAGGAGTTCGTGGCGGCGCTGGAGCGGCCGCGCCGGCTGGTGATCATGGTGAAGGCCGGGGACCCGACCGATGCGGTGATCCAGGAGTTCGCGCCGCTGCTCGAGCCCGGCGACATGATCATCGACGGTGGCAACGCGCACTTCGCCGACACCCGGCGCCGCGAGCGGGACCTGCGCGAGCAGGGCATCCACTTCGTCGGCATGGGCGTCTCCGGCGGCGAGGAGGGCGCGCTGCACGGGCCGAGCATCATGCCCGGCGGCCCCAAGGAGTCGTACGACTCCCTCGGCCCGATGCTGGAGAAGGTCTCCGCGAAGGCGGCGGACGGCGCCCCCTGCGTGACGCATGTGGGTCCGGACGGCGCCGGGCACTTCGTGAAGATGGTCCACAACGGCATCGAGTACGCCGACATGCAGCTCATCGGGGAGGCGTACCAGCTGCTGCGCGATGTCGCCGGGTACCAGCCCGCCCAGATCGCGGAGATCTTCCGCACCTGGAACCGGGGCCGCCTGGACTCCTACCTGATCGAGATCACCGCCGAGGTGCTGTCGCACGTGGACGCGGCGACGGGCAAGCCGTTCGTGGACGTGGTGGTCGACCAGGCCGAGCAGAAGGGCACGGGACGCTGGACCGTGCAGATCGCGCTGGACCTGGGCGTGCCGGTGTCCGGGATCGCGGAGGCGGTCTTCGCCCGCTCCCTGTCGGGGCACGCGGCACTGCGCGAGGCCTCGCGCGGGCTGGCCGGTCCGAAGGCGACGCCGCTGAGCGAGTCGGAGGCGGCGGCCTTCGCCGACCGGGTCGAGCAGGCGCTGTACGCGTCGAAGATCGTGTCGTACACGCAGGGCTTCCACGAGATCGACGCGGCGCGCGCCGAGTACGACTGGGACATCGACCTGGGAGCCGTCTCGGCCATCTGGCGCGGCGGCTGCATCATCCGCGCGGCGTTCCTGGACCGGATCCGTGCCGCGTACGACGCCCGGGCCGACCTGCCGAGCCTGCTGTCGGACGACACGTTCGCGCAGGAGATCGCCGCCGCGCAGGACGACTGGCGCGAGGTGCTGATCGCGGCGACCCGTCAGGGCGTGCCCACGCCGGGCTTCGCGGCGGCTCTCGCGTACTACGACGCCCTGCGCGCCGAGCGTCTGCCGGCCGCGCTCACCCAGGGCCAGCGGGACTTCTTCGGCGCCCACACCTACCGGCGGACCGACCGGGACGGGTCGTTCCACACGCTGTGGGGCGGGGACCGCTCGGAGGTCTCGGCCTGAGGGCTGTGCCCCCTGTGTCGCTGTATCTGAAGGTCAGAAGGCCTGAAAGTCAGAAGGTCTGAAGGACTGAAAGGGGCCGTCGCCCGGAGAGGGTGACGGCCCCGGCCCGTGGCGTGCCCGGCGATCAGCCGGCGTACACCCGGCCCTCCTTCACGACGTAGTGCGCCGGCTCGGAGCAGCCGATGGACGGCGTGACCAGAAGGCTCACCGTCAGCGGCGCGGGCTCGGTGCTCGCGGTGCTGAACTCGCACACAGCGCCCTTGCCCGTGAGCGGGTACCAGAACCACCCCTCGACCTCGCCCACGGTGACCCGGTCGGACTCCTTCCAGACGCCGCCGCTGTGCGTGTAGACCTGCAGCCGGACGGAGGCGGCGTACTCGTCCCGCGTCGACCGGAGCGCGGTCAGCGTGATCTTGTAGTCGCTCCCGAGGACGGACGAGGCGATCCGCTGCTTCTGCGGTGCCGCGGCGGTGGCGTTGGAGGTTCCGGCGCCCGCGGCGCCGAGGGCGCCGGCCATCAGGAGCGTGACGGACGCGAGGGCGGCGCGGGTGGTGCGGTTGCGGTGACGTTTGCCGGTCAGGTTCATGTGTTCCCCCGTTGAACCGAGTTGTACCGAAGGGTCTGAATTGGTTCGTACGGTGGTGAAGACCGGTCACCCGGCCTCAGGGTTGTACGCCGAGAGACCCCGGGACCGCGAGCGGCACCTCAGCGCGGAGCGATCGCTGCTTCGGCCGCCGTCCTGATCCTCGCGCCGAACGCGTCGGCGTCCTTGCGGGCGGCGACGAGGGCGAGGCCGACGAGGAGTCTGCCGAGGCCGTGGCCTTCGAGGACGTTGAAGATACGGACCCGGGTCCTGCCGTCGGCCAGCGGCTCGAGATCGTAGCCGCCCTCGCTGACCGTCACGCTGTTCTTCGACACCTCGGCCCACCGGATCCTCGACGGGGCCGTGAGGTCGGTGATGCGGAACTCCCTGGCCGTCTTCATCCCGGCGTCCTTGACCGTGCTGCGGAAGACCGTGCCCACGGTGGTCGGGGCGTCGGGGACCCGCTCGATCTTCAGTACACGGGGGCTGAACTGCGGATCGTTGCGTCCGTCGGCAAGGTAGGCGAACACCTCCTCGACAGGTCGATCGACCTCGGCCGTCGCTTCGAACCGTCCTGACATGAGCACTCCCCAATCGTCCGAGCCTCAGCCGTGCCCTCCGGAGGTGAGGAGTGCCGGGAGGGCGCACGGGAGCGGGACTGTCGCCGGGTGTCCGGGGATGGTCCCGCTGTCCGCCGTGCGGCCATGGGGCTCAGGTGAGCGGCGGCCCGGGCTCGGGGTTCGGCACCGGCTCCGGTCCCGGCGGGATCGGGGACGGGGAGGGCTCCGGGGGCGGGGATGGCGGTGGTGGCGGCCCCGGAGGTGACGGTGGAGGCGGTCCCGGCGTGGGCGGGGGTCCCGGAGGCGGGCCCGGAGTGGGGGGCGGCTCGGGAGCCGGTGGAGGTTCCGGGGGCGGGACCGGGTGTGGCTCGGGGTGCTGGGGCTCCGGGCCCGGGGATGGACCCGGAGGGGCGGGGTCCGGATACGGGTTCGTCATGGTGTCCTCCAGCCAGTCCGTGGCGTCGGCTCTGGACTACTCCCCCACGTACCCGACGGCCGCGCGGCCAGTCACTCAGCCGCGTCAACGCGGGCGGCCAAGTGGGCCTGTCCGCGACGCCGTCGGCTAAGACACGGCGTCGTCAGAAGCGCTCGGGGTGCTGCCGCAGCCAGTCCTTCGCCGCCTCCAGCAGTTCCGGGTCGGCCGCCGGGGCCTCGTCGGGGTGGCGTTCGGCCCACTTCACGACGTACGGGCACAGCGGCGCGACGACGACTCCCTCGCGCGCCGCCATGCCGTACAGCTCGCGTGCCAGGGAGCCCGCGATGCCCTGCCCCTCATGGGCCGGTTCCACGATGGTGTGGACGGGGACGAGGGCGCGCGCCGGGGATTCGAGGACGAAGTACTCGATGCGGCCGGTGACTTCGTCGCCCTGCAGGGCCTCCAGTCGGCCCGCCGCCCGGTCGTCGCGGATCTCGATGTCGCTCATGGCACGCTCCTGGTCCGTCTCGGCGTATGACGACGAGTGCGCTCAGGCCACCGGCACGGCCTGCGGGCTGCGCTCCTGGTCGGAGCCCGGCACCGGCTCGGACGGGTCGGCGCCGAGGGCCACGATCCGGTTGGCGCCGTCCACGTGCACGACCCGCGGCCGGTACTCCCGCGCCTCGGCGTCGGTCATCTGAGCGTAGCTGATGATGATCACGAGGTCGCCGGGGTGGACGAGATGGGCGGCGGCACCGTTGATCCCGATGACCCCCGAGCCACGCTCGCCCTCGATGACGTACGTCTCCAGGCGGGCGCCGTTGGTGATGTCGACGATGTGGACGAGTTCGCCGGGCAGCAGGTCGGCGGCGTCGAGCAGATCCGCGTCGATGGTCACCGATCCCACGTAGTGCAGGTCGGCCTGGGTGACCGTGGCGCGATGAATCTTGGACTTGAACATGGCACGCAGCATTCGCAACTCCCTGAATTCGCTCCCTGCCCGCTTTCGCAGGTCAAAGGCTGTTCGCTCAGCCTAACGGCCCGCTCTCCGGCTGACGCCGGCCACTCGTCGAGATCCCCGTCACGTCATCAGGCCTCCGCGAGGGTGTGCGCGACGAGAGCGTTGGCGTGGCCGTGGCCCAGCCCGTGCTCTGCCTTGAGCCAGTTCACGAGCTCCATGTGCTTGGTCAGGGGCGAGGAGCGGATCAGGTCCTTCCACTCCGCTATCGGGCGGCCGTACTTCTTCTCGATGGACGGGAAGTAGCTGGCAGGTCCCTTGACGGCGTCAGTCATGTCGGCGGTTTCCATCCGGTTGCGGAGCGGTGTGGTCACCACCTATGACCGGCGGGCGCTGCTGAAGTCATCGGCCATCAGCCGGCGCGTCGGCATCTCCGGGCTGGCAGGTCAGTCCCGCACCGAACCGGGTGAGCCCCCGAGGAGCAGTGGCCACACGCTGGGCATCTCGGCCACCGGTACCTCGATCAGTGACGGTCCCGGTTCGCCGAGGCACTCCTTGAGGGCTCCGGCGAGCCGTGCCGGGGTCTCGGCCCGGACGGCGGGGACCGAGAACGACTCCGCGAGGCGTACGAAGTCGGGGCTGGTCAGGTCGCTGCCGATGAAGCGGCCCTCGAACTCGTCCGCCTGGATGCGCCGGACGTTGCCGTAGGCGTTGTCGTTGAAGACCACCGCGGTCACGCCGATGCCGTACTTGCGGGCGGTCGCCAGTTCCTGCATGTTCCAGCAGAATCCGCCGTCCCCGTTGAGGGAGACGACCGCCCGGTCCGGGTTGCCGACCTTGACGCCCAGGGCCGACGGGTAGCCGTAGCCCAGGGTGCCCTGGTACCCGGGCGTGAGGAACGTTCCCGGGTGGTGTACGGGGTAGCCGACGGCGGCCAGATAGCCCACCTGGGTCAGTTCGTTGACCAGGAAGCCGTCGTCGGGGATCGCCTCGCGCAGAGCCTGGACGTACGACCACTGCGGTTCGACGCTCTCGACCTTCCGTGCGCACCAGGCGCGCACCTCGGCCAGTTCGGCGGGCTGCCATCCGGTCTCCGGCCTGGGCCGGGCGGAGGCCAGTACGGCACGCAGGTCCTCCAGTGCCGTGCGGGCGTCGGCGCACAGGGTGAGCCCGGCGGGTCGGGGCGGGCCCAGATCGGCCGGGTCCGCGTTGATCAGGGCGACGGCCGCTCCGGGCGCGGTCGGCGGTGCCGTGCCGCGTGGGGACACGAAGCGGCTGCCCACGACCAGCACCGCGTCCGCCGCCGGCAGCAGGCGCGGCGCCGCGAGGCTGGTGAAGGCGAGCCCGTGCCGCGCGGGAACGGCGCCGCCCGCGTTGCGGCTCATGACGACCGGGGCGGCCAGTTCCTCGGCCAGGGCGGTCAGGGCGGCGCCGGCCCGCGAGGCGAGCACACCGCCGCCGGCGTAGAGCAAAGGCCGGCGGGCCTCTCGCAGCACGGCGGCGATCTTCGCGAGGACGTCCGTCTCCGGTGCCGTGGAAGGGTCGGCATCCGGTCCCGTGAACCCGTCGGTACGGCCCTCCGCGCCGGGCCGGTCCTCCTCCCCGCCCCGCCCGCCCCGCCCGGCGGGCGCCGGCTCCGTTTCCGCCCGGGCGGTCAGCACATCCGCCGGGATCGTCAGGGCCACCGGCCTCGGGCGGCCGGACCGCGACCGCCGCACCGCCTCGTGCACCAGACCGGGGATCCGGTCGGGGGCCCCGGCTCGCGCCGACCATTTGGTGACCGAGGCCAGGACGCCGTCCTGGTCGGGCAGTTCGTGCAGCATGCCCAGGCCGCGGCCGGCCAGCGGAGACGGGATGTCGGCCGCCACGCACAGCATCGGCGACGAGCAGGCGTACCCGGTGGCCACCGCGGGCAGGGCGTTGAGCACACCGGGTCCGGGGACCACCAGGCAGACGCCGGGGCGCCCGGTGGTGCGGGCGTACGCCTCCGCCATATGGGCCGCGCCCTGCTCGTGCCGGGCCGCGACGTACTCGATCGAGCCCCCGGCGCCGCCGGCTCGGGCCAGCGCGTCCAGCACGTGGTCGAGCTGGACGCCCGGCACGCCGAAGACATGGCGGACGCCCTCCCGCTCCAGCTGGCCGACCAGCGCCTGCGCCCCGCTCAGCTCCATGTCGCCACCGTCTTCTCGTCCTCGTCCTGACGTATGTCGGAAGTCGGGCGCCTCCTGGCGTCCCGGCGGTCCAGCCGGCTCAGTACCGGAACGGTCATGACCGTGGTGACCAGGGCGACGAGGACGAGCGCGGCGAACAGTTCCTCGCTGACGATGCCGGCCGCCAGCCCGACGTTGAGCGCGATCAGCTGCATCAGCCCGCGGGCGTTCATCAGGGCGCCGACCCGGACGGCCACGGAGCCGGGTTCGCCGCGCAGCCGGGCGGCGGCCCAGCAGCCGCCGAACTTGCCGATCACGGCCAGGACGACGGCGGCCGCCCCGAACGCCATCACGGACGGGTCGGAGAACACGTCGAACCGGGTGTTGAGGCCGGAGTAGGTGAAGAACATCGGGACGAACACCACCTGGGTCACGGACTGGGTGGTCCGCACCAGCCGTTCGGACACCTCGCCGCGCGGCATGGCCATCCCCACGCAGAACGCCCCGAACACGGCGTACAGGTCGATGATGTCGGTGAACCAGGCGGCGCAGAACAGCACGGCGACGGTGAACATCAGCCGGGTGTCATCGCCGAGGCCCGGCCGGTTCACGATCCAGGCCAGCAGGCGGCGTCCCAGCAGGAACAGGACGGCCACGAACAGCAGGGAGCCGCCGGCCGCGGTCAGGACGGGCCCCGCCTGGCCGGAGGCCACGCTCAGCACCCCGGCGAGCATGATCCAGGCGACGGCGTCGTCGGTGGCCCCGGAAGCGAGGGAGAGGGAGCCGAACCGGGAGCCGGACAGGCCGCGTTCGGTGATGATGCGGGCCAGCATCGGGAAGGCGGTGATGGCCAGGGAGACACCGACGAACGCCGCCGTCACCCAGACCGAGACCCCGTCGACGAAGATGTCGACATGGCCGTGGGCCACGAGGGTCAGTCCCATGCCCAGCGCCAGCGGGATCGCCACGCCGGCCGAGGAGACCGCGACGGCGGTGCCGGCCAGTCCGCGCCCGGCATGCGCCCGGAACTCGTATCCGGCGGCGAACATCAGGGTCACCAGACCGATCTGTCCGGCCACGTACAGCACCGGCTTCAGCTCCGGCGGGAAGACCTCGGCGGACAGCCCCGGGGCGATCAGTCCGAACAGCGAGGGGCCCAGCAGCACACCGGCGATCATCTCGCCGACCACGGGCGGCTGGCCGAAGCGGCCCGCCACCAGCACGACCAGACGGCAGGTCAGCAGAATGACGACGACGGCCAGGAAGAAGGCGGGAGCGAGCTCCACGGGAGTCATGGTCTCGGCCCTCTCAACGGCCGGCCGCGACAGAGGTGGTGGAGCCGCCGGAAGAGGCGGCGAAGTAGTTCCGGCACAGCCCCTGGCGCCGGGCGTCCCACACCATGTAGCTGCCGAGGACGAGCTGCGTGAGGCTGCGCGGGACCGCGGCCCAGCGATCGGCGAGGCGCATCACCGCGAGCCGGGTGCGTCGGCGGGGCGGGCTCCCGTCCGCCGCGTCGCCGCGCGGGACGAGCAGGCAGGGGCCGCGGCTGGGCAGCGACCGGGTGTGCCGGGCCGTGGAGTCCAGCCGGAAGCGGCGCAGCGTCTCCTCGGCGGCGACCCGCATGGTGAGGACGGCGAAACCGCGGGCCGGGCAGGGCCGGTTGGCGGTCACCCCGAACGGGATGGACGCCGCGGGCCTGGTGTCCGGGGACAGCCACCGGTCCGGGTCGAACCGCTCGCCGCCGGCCGGGCCGGACCCTTGGTATTCGGGGTAGTTGAACAGCAGGACCGAGCCGGCCGGGATGGGGTCCCGCCCCGGCCTGGGGATGTCCCCGGAGGTGATCCGGTGGGCGACCCCGAACAGCGGGAAGTGCTGCAGCGTCTCGTTGATGACCCGGTCCAGGAAGCCCGGGTCCGCCTCGCCGGCCAGCAGGCGGTCCTGCACCGGCCGGTGTGTGGCGAGGGCCAGCAGCAGATGGGCCATCGCCTCCGACATCTGCACCACGGCGGTGTTGAAGAACGTGCCCTGCAGGTAGTACGCCTGCTCCTGCCGGGAGAGCGAGGACGGCAGCGGCACGGGCGGCGGGTCGTCCGCCAGCCGGGCCAGCAGGTGCTCCGTGAGCCGGGCCCGCCGGTCCATGTGCCTGAGGCTGGTGCACTTCAGGGCGCTGACCACGTCGTCGGCATTGCCGGTGATCAGGTCCCGGACGTGGCGCGGGCACGGTTCGCGGAAGACCACCTCGTAGTAGACCTCGGCCCAGACGGGCATCATCAGGTCGCGCAGCCTGACCCGGTGCACCTGTGCCCGGTCGGGGATTTCGTCGAGCACCCGCCGGGTGCAGCGGCCGACCAGCTCCGTCCACTGCTCCCGCGACAGCCCGGCCAGGATCTGCCGGGTGGTCCTGGCCACGTCGTCGTAGCGGGGGCCGGGCTCCAGGTGCTCCTGGTGCACCTCCGGGCCGGGCGACAGCCAGTACCAGAACAGGTCGGACAGCGCGGCACCCCGGCTGCGGCCGTTGGCCGCCGGATGCCCGTACACCTCCTTGAACTCCTCGGCGGGCACCTCCCGGCCGGGCGCCTTGACGCCCTCCTCGCCGCCCACCCAGGCGAAGATGCGCACGCGCAGAGCGATCACGAGCCCGGGCAGCCAGTACGGCAGTCCGGCCACCAGGGGCACGGCCGCGCCGGCGATCAGCCATCCGGTGGGCGTCACTCGATCACCCCGCCGAACCGGTTGTCCGCCCCCGGAGCCACGGCGGGACCCGGCGTCGGCCCCCAAGTGGGCACGCGGACCAGCTCGGGCGTCAGGTCGGCGAGCCTGGACGCCCCGCACAGGGCCAGGGTGTCGTCGAGCTCGTCGCGCAGCAGCTCCAGCAGCCGCCGTACGCCGTCCTCGCCGCCCTCGGCCAGCGCCCACATCACGGGCCGGCCGATGCCCACCGCGGACGCGCCGAGCGCCAGCGCCTTGACCGCGTCGGTGCCGCGCCGGACGCCGCCGTCCAGGATGACCGGGATGCGGCCCGCCACCGCGGCGACGAACTCGGGCAGCAGCTCCAACGTGGCGGGCACGGTGTCGAGTTGGCGACCGCCGTGGTTGGACAGCAGCAGCCCGTCGACGCCGTGCCGGACCGCGAGCCTGGCGTCCTCGGGGTGCAGCACGCCCTTGAGCACGATGGGCAGCGAGGTGGTGCGGCGCAGCCAGTCGATGTGCTGCCAGTTCAGCTCGGGTGACATGGCGATCTGCCGTACGTGCCCGCGCTCGCCGTCGCGCAGGTCCACCAGGTTCTCGCAGCGCAGTCCGGGCGGCAGGTCGTGGAAGCCGTTGCGCCGGTTGCGCTCGCCCGCGCCCAGCACCGGGGAGTCCACGGTGACCACCAGGGCGCTGCATCCGGCGTCGGTGGCCCGCCGTATCAGCGTCTCGGTGATCTCCCGGTCGGGCTGGATGTAGAGCTGGAACCACAGCTGTGCGTCGGCGCCCATCGCGCGGACCGCGTCGGCGATGTCACCCACCGCCACCGTGGACGCCATGGACACGATCATGATCGCGCCTGCGGCGGCAGCGGCACGGGCGGTGGCCAACTCCCCTTCCGGATCGACCAGTTTGTGGAAGGCGGTCGGGGACAACAGGATGGGCATGCTCGCCCGGCTGCCGAGCAGGGCGATGTCCAACTCCCGTACGGCACTCCCCCGCAGCACCCGCGGCAGCAACTGCAGGCGCCCGAACGCCGCCTCATTGGCCCGTACGGTGATCTCGTCGCGTGCCCCGCCGGCGATGAAGTCGGCGTGGACGGGGTCCAGTTTCGCGCGGGCGGCGGTCTCGAAGTCGTGGACGGTCAGCATCATGGCCGTCACCGCCGCACGGCGCTCGGCTGGAGGTCCAGCTCGTGGGCGAAGAACCGGGCGAGCGGGGCGCGATGGACCTCCGGGTGGTCCCACTCGTTCTCCAGGTTCTCGGCCATGTGATGCGTGCCCAGCGGCTCACCGGCCCGGAAGTGGCGGATCACCGGGTGCAGATAGGCGGCGTCGAAAGCGTCGTCGACCGAGTTCTGGGCGGTGCGGCGCACCGTGATGTCGAAGGGGTCGACCTTGTCGTGGTCGGGCCCGTACTCCAGGGTGACGGTGAAGTACTCGGCGCCGTCGGTGAGTTGGCTCTCGTGGGCGTACGCGACCGGGACCTCCTCGTGGTAGCGGGCCGGTTCGCCGGGTGCCGTGACGATCAGGTCCCCGAGGACGCCGAACTGCTGCCAGAGCGCCGAGCTGCGGTTGACCCTGGCCACCACGGCGTCCGCCAGCGCGGAGGGGGACGTGTCCAGCGGCTCGTGCGGCCAGGGCCGGTCGTGGTGGCGTTCGTCGAGGATGCGGCTCAGGGCGCGTACGGCGTAGCGGAAGCCGTGGATGAAGCCGCCGGTGGACTTCTTGAAGTCACGCTGCTGCATCAGGGTGCCGGCGAAGTACAGACCGGGCACGTTCACCGACTCGTACGCCGGGGTGAGGGCGGCGAAGCGGTCGTCGATGACCAGTTCGGGCCGGCAGTCCGGGGCGAAGACCGAGGCGTCGAAGCGGAAGCCGGTGCACACGATGACCCGGTCGTAGCGCAGTTCCTTCACCACCTCGTCGGCCCTGGAGAAACTGAAGCGGACGCGGTAGCCGGTTCCGTCGGGGTCCTTGTCGATGGCCAGTACGTGGCCGTCCAGCAGGGCGTTCTGGGACTTGAGCTGGTAGGTGTCGAGGAAGTTGTTGTTGACGGCGCGCAGATGGCCGACGTAGTGGCTGTTCCAGGCCATCCGTATGGAGTGCGGCCCGGCCACATGGATCACCGCCGCGGTCTCGACGAGGTTGTCCGCGGTCTCCAGGGCGGAGTTGCCCTTGCCGAGGATCAGGACGCGTTGGTCGGTGAAGTCCTCGGGGTCCACCGACACGACCGAGTAGTCCTCGGCGGTCTCGATACCGGGAATCTCCGGGGTGTTGGGCCGGGTCAGGCCGGTGGCCATCACCAGTCGGCGCGCGTGATGCTCCTGCCCGTGCTGATCGGTGACGACGAAGCCGCCGTCGGCGCCGCGCCGGATCCGCTCCGCCCGGGTGTCGTACGCGATGTCCAGCTTGAACGCCTCGGCGAAGTCGGCGAGATAGCGCACCAGGTCGTCGGCGTGCGGGAAGTAGCGCTTGCTGTAGCGGGTGAACAGCAGCCGGTCGTCCGGGGACAGCAGGGAGTTCCAGTCCATTCGGAGGTTCAGCTCGGGATCGTCGGTGCCGTTGTGCACCTTGTTGATGGAGATCAGCTTGCGGTGGCGGGGGAAGGTACGGAAGAAGGTGCCCGCTGCCGGGCCGCTCTCCAGGATCCGGTATCCGCGGCCGGCCGCCTGGAGTAACTGCCCGAGCTGGAGCCCGGCGGGGCCGCCGCCGACCACGAGGTAGTCGAGCGGCTCGCTCTGCGTGGAGTCCATGGAACTCTCCTTCTGTTCCAGGCGAGGACATGCCTGAAGACGGGTGGGGGGTGAGACGGGGAGGGCCCGGTACGCAGCCTGAAGTGCGATCCGCGTCGGCGGACGGGGAGGAACAGCGGGCGTCCGAAGATGGACCCGCAGGCCGGCATCAGCCCACGCGGGTCAGCCGGCCGTGCGGACGGGCCGTGCTTCGCGGCCAGGGTGAGCAGTTCGGGATTCGTTCGCAGGTGCAGCCAGGGATGGTGCAGTGCGTTCCGGCAGGGGCATGACAGACCCTTCCATCGGATTTCCCGTTGAAATCTCAAGGAGCACGGTAGTAACGGGCGGCGCGCAGGGGCAACCACGCCTCGGGGATGACAGGAATTCGACAGGTGGGTCCCGCGAGCGGACGTCACCGAACCGTAAGCACCCCGGCCGACCCCGACTCCGCCCGGCCCCGCTTACAGTTCAGCCGACCCCGACGACGAGGAGCTGTCCTCCATGCACGCCCGCCTGCTGTTCACGGCTGTCGTAGCCACCACCGCGCTCACCCTGTCCGGCTGCGGCACCCAGGACGACACGTCCTCCGGCGCCGCCGCGGCCACGGACAGTTCCTCCGCCTCCGACTCCTCGACGGCGGCACAGGACGGGGACGGATCCGGAGCAGCGGCGGTCCCCGAGGCGCTCCGGTTCACCGGCACCACCGTGGACGGCAAGCCCTTCGACGCGGCCACACTGGCGGGTAAGCCCACCGTCCTGTGGTTCTGGGCTCCGTGGTGCCCCACCTGCAAGGCCCAGGGCCCCGAAACCGCCAGGGTCGCCGACCGGTTCGAGGGCAAGGCGCATGTGATCGGGGTGGCCGGGCTCGACAAGCCCCAGGCCATGAAGGACTTCGTCACCGACACCAAGGTGGGCGCCTTCCCGAACCTCTCCGACGAAGCCGGGGACATCTGGAAGAAGTTCGAGATCACCGAGCAGAGCGTCTACGTGATCCTCGACAAGGACGGCAAGACCGTGTTCACCGGCGGCCTCCCGGCCGGCAAGGGACTCGCCGACAAGCTCAGCCCGCTCGTCGGCTGAATCCTCATGTCCGATCTACCCCTCGCCCTCGCCCTGACCGCGGGCATGCTCGCCGCCGTCAACCCCTGCGGCTTCGCCCTCCTGCCCGCCTACCTCTCCCTCCTCGTCCTCGGCGACGACACACCGACCCGCGCGACCGCCGCCACCCGGGCCCTGGTGGCGACCACCGCGATGACCGCCGGATTCGCCGCCGTGTTCGCCCTGTTCGGCCTCGCCATCACCCCCGTCGCCGGGCAGGTGCAACAGCACCTGCCCTGGTTCACCATCGGCTTCGGGTTCCTTCTGGCCCTCGCCGGCGGCTGGATCCTGGCCGGCCGCGACCTGCCCAGCCTGCTGCCGAGACTGCGCCGTGCCCCGACCGTCACCCGCTCCCTGCCGTCCATGGCCCTGTTCGGCGCCGCCTACGCGATCGCCTCCCTCGGCTGCACCATCGCCCCGTTTCTCGCCATCGTCGTCTCGGCCTTCCGCAGCGGATCCACCCTGGAGGGCATCGCCCTGTTCACGGCGTACGCGGCCGGGATGGGCCTGATCGTCGGCACCGCGGCCCTCTCCGTCGCCCTCACCCGCACCGCCCGCGTCGGCCGGCTGCGCCGACTCGGCTCCGTCGCCTCCCGCATCGGCGGCGGACTGCTGCTCCTGGTCGGCGCGTATGTCGCCTACTACGGCTGGTACGAGATCCGCGTCCAGCGCGCGCCGGCCACCCAGGATCCGGTCATCGACACGGCCGGCGCGATTCAGCGCTCCCTCGCCGACGCCCTGGACGCGACCGGCCCCGCCGTCCTCGCCGTCCTCCTCGCCGCCCTGCTGATCGGGGCCGTGGCAGTCCGCCGCCGACGCTCCCGGTAAGCGGATTCACGGTGCGGCGCACCTCCACCCCGATCACGGTGCGTAACGAATCTTGCAAACCGTGACTCACGTACCCAATGCCCGTATTCTCATCAGTGCCAGATTTATCCGATTAGCGCATTGTCGAGAATGCGAGTGAGCGAAGCGTGGTTGGGTCCGGCGGCGAATCGATGCTGACGGGGAGTGCGGCAGGCGGCGCGGGACCCGTCCGCTTTCGTGAGCGGTTCTTGCAGGGTGAGCCGGTCGAGACGGGTGTGCGGTCCTCGATCCTGGACTCCTGGCGGCGCTCTCGGGACCTGGGCCTGTCGCCGGACCAGTCCGACCTTCCGTTCCGGGCGGACTTCGAGCCGGACGGCCCGATCGTCCGTGCCGCCGCGCCGGTGCTCGACCGGTTGCGGTCGAGGTTCGACGGCAGCGAGATGAACATCTCCGTCGCCGATGCGAACGGAACGGTTCTCCTGCGCCGTTTCGGCAAGGAGTCGCTGGTCAGGAGTCTCCCCGCGTTCCAGAGCGTCCCGGGGTTCGTGTTCGCCGAGCGTGTCGCCGGCACCAACGGCATCGGGCTCGCCCTGGCGGAGCGGCAGCTCATCCGGGTCTACGGTGCCGAGCACTTCGCCGAGCGCTCCCAGCGCAGCGCCTGCCGCGCGCTTCCCCTGCGCGACCTGCTCAGCGGGCGTATCGAGGGTGTCCTGTGCTTCGGCTACCCGCGCGACGTCGAGGACCCGTCCCTGGAAACCGTGATACGCAGAGCGGCAGCCGTCATCGAACGGCGCCTGCTGCGGCAGAGTTCCGCCCGTGAGCGCGCGCTGCTGCGGGCCTACCTGGACGCCGGGGCCGCAGCCGCGGCAGACCGGCGCCGCCTGGTCGGAGTGGACGAACTGGCCGCCGAGCTGCACCCGGGGCAGCGGGCGGTCCTCCTGGAGAAGGCGGCCGAGCTGATCTCACGCGCCCAGCGGGGCGCCGTCGACGTGCCCCTGTCCGGTGACCGGCGGATCACGCTCGTGAGCCATGCGATGACCGGCGCCGGCGGAGTGGAGGGCTTCGCCGTCGAGGCCGTGCTCTGCGACCACCCACCGGGCGCGACCCCCGCCATCCCGCACCAGGTCCACGAACCGCTGGACCTCTCCCCCGCGCCCACCGGCGCCCCCGTCGCCCTGCTCTCCTCGGCCGCCCCCGCCGACACGACGGACGACCACCACGACTCCCCGTCCACCGCGCGCGGGCTCGTACTGGTCGGAGAGCCACAGGTAGGGGCGTACGCCCTGGCCGCGCGGCGCCGTCTTGAGCTGCTGTCCGAGGCCGGTACCCGCATCGGCACCACCCTGGACGTCCGCCGCACCGCCCGGGAACTCGCCGAGATCGCGGTGCCGCGGCTGGCCGACTTCGTCACCGTCGATCTGCCCGAGCCCGTACTGCGGGGCGAGGAGTCCACCGATCCCCTCCATGACCTGCACCGCACGGTGGTCCACGGCATCCACGACGACCATCCCTTCCACCCGGTCGGCAAGCGGGTCGAGTACGGGCCGGCCACGCCGCAGCTCCGTTGCCTGACGAGCGGGCGGGCCGTGCTGGAACCGGACCTGAGGGCCGCCTCGGGCCCGCTCGCCCCGGACGCCGACCATTCCGCGCGGCCGCTGAGCCGGGTCCACTCCCTGATCGCCGTGCCCCTGGTCGCGCGCGGCGTCGTGCTGGGCGTCGCCAGCTTCCACCGCGCCGAGGATCCCGCTCCCTTCGAGGACGACGACCGCTCACTGGCCCAGGAGCTCGCCACCCGGGCCGCACTCTCGATCGACAACGCACGGCGCTACACACGCGAACGGACCATGTCCCTGGCCCTGCAGCACAACCTGCTCCCCCAGTGCCTGCCCGACCAGGACGCCGTCGACGTCGCCCATCGCTACCTGCCCGCCGAATCGGACGTCGGCGGCGACTGGTACGACGTCATCCCCCTGTCGGGCACCCGCGTCGGCCTCTTCGTCGGTGACGTCGTCGGCCACGGCATGCTCTCCGCCGCCACCATGGGCCGGCTGCGGACCGCCGCCCGAAGCTTCGCCGAGCTCGACTTCCCTCCGGACGAGGTCCTCACCCACCTCGACAACCTCGTGGCACGACTGGACCGGGAGGACCCCGCCTCCGACGGCGCCGGCATCATCGGCGCGACCTGTCTGTACGCCGTCTACGACCCGACCTCGCAGCAGTGCACCATGGCCCGGGCCGGCCATCCCCCACCCGCGCTGGTCACCCCCGACGGCACGGTGTCGTTCCCGGACCTGCCCGCCGGGCCGCCGCTCGGCCTCGGGGGCCTGCCCTTCGAGGCCGCCGAGATCGCCCTCCCCGAGGACAGCCGACTGGTCCTCTACACCGACGGGCTGATCGAGGACCGGAACCGAGACGTCGACGAGGTCCTCGACCGGCTGCGCGGTGCCCTGGCCCACCCGGGGCGCACACCGGAGGAGACCTGCCAGGCGGTCCTGGACACCGTCGCGCCCGCCGGACCCTACGACGACATCGCCCTGCTGGTCGCCCGGACCCACGCCCTCGACCCGCACCGGATCGCCACCTGGGAACTGCCCGCCGACCCGGCCCGGGTCAGCGACATCCGTGCCGCGGCCATGCGGCAGCTCACCGACTGGGGACTCGACGAGGCCGCGTTCGCCACGGAACTGATGCTCAGCGAGCTGGTCACCAACGCCATCCGGCACGGCACCGGCCCCATCCAGGTACGGCTGCTGCACGACCGCACCCTGGTCTGCGAGGTCTCCGACACCAGCGACACGGCGCCCCATATGCGCCGGGCGGCCATCACCGACGAGGGCGGCCGCGGCCTCTTCCTGGTCGCGCAGCTCTCACAGAGCTGGGGGACGCGCTACACCCCGCAGGGCAAGGTCATCTGGGCCGAATGCGAGCTCCACGGCGGGTGAGACGGCCGCTGACCCGTTGGGGGCATAAGGTATCAATCTGATCGATACATCTACATAACCGTCGTTAGTATCGCTCGTGACAGTCGGGAAGAACCCGCCAGGCCGATCACCGGGGATCGCCGTGCAACCTCTGGTCCGTGTCCGTGGGCTCGCCAAGCGGTTCGGGGGGACCGTCGCGCTGGCCGGGGTCGATCTCGACGTCCACGCCGGCAGCGTCCTCGCCCTCCTCGGTCCCAACGGAGCCGGAAAGTCCACGCTCATCAAGGTGCTGGCCGGCGTCCACCACGCCGACGCGGGGCAGATCACGGTGGGCGGGCACCCGCTCGGGAGCCACGGCGCCTCCCGCGCCATGTCCTTCATCCACCAGGACCTCGGTCTGGTGGAGTGGATGACGGTCGCCGAGAACATCGCCCTCGGCACCGGGTATCCGCGCCGCGCCGGACTGATCTCCTGGCGGCGGACCCGGGAGCACTGCACCGAGGCCCTGCGGAGCGTCGCCGGACAGCTCGACCCCGACGCGCCGATCGCCGGGCTCGCTCCGGCCGAGCGCTCACTGGTCGCCATCGCACGGGCCCTGTCGGCACGGGCCGGGCTCATCGTCCTCGACGAGCCGACGGCACGCCTGCCCGCCGCGGACTGCGCCCGGCTCTTCGGCGCCTTGCACGCCCTGCGCGACCGAGGGCACGGCATCCTCTACGTCACCCACCGCCTGGACGAGGTGTACGAGGTCGCCGACACCTTCGCCGTGCTGCGCGACGGCCACCTGGTCAGCCACGGCCCGCTGACCGGCCACAGCCCGGCACGCCTCGTGCGCGACATCACCGGCGAGGAGCCGACCTCCCCCAGACTCCGTCCGGGGGGACCCCCATCTCGCTTCGCTCGCCGCCGCGCCTTGGCCCCCGTCACCGGACCGGCCGTCCTGGCCCTCGACGGCGTACGGACCGCGGGCGCCGGGCCGGTCGACCTCGAACTCGGGGCCGGGGAGGTCGTGGGACTGGTCGGCCTCACGGGCGCGGGACACGCGGAGCTGGGCCGAGCCGTCGCGGGTGCCCGGCCGCTCCGAGCCGGGCGCGCCCTCCTCGGCGGCCGCCCCTACCGCCCTCGTGCGATCGCCGACGCGGTCGCGCACGGCGTCGCCCTCGTACCCGGCGACCGGCAACTGGAGGGCTGTCTGGCCGAGTTGACGGTACGGGAGAACCTCCTGGCCAACCCGGGCGCGGGCGGCCCGCCGACGCCGCGCTGGATCGGTCCGCGACGCGAACGCCGCCAGGCCGCCGCCCTGATCGACCGTTTCTCGGTGCGCCCCCGGGACGGCGAGGCCCCCATCGCCACCCTGTCCGGCGGCAACCAGCAGAAGGTCATGATCGGGCGATGGCTCCGCGTGGGCCTGCGGCTGCTGGTCCTCGAGGAGCCGACGGCCAGCGTGGACATCGGCGCCAAGGCCGCGATCCACCGGCTGCTGGACGAGGCGCTGGCCGCCGGTCTCGCGGTGCTCCTGGTCTCCACCGACTTCGAGGAGGTCGCGGACGTCTGCCGGCGTGCCCTGGTCTTCGTCCGCGGGTCGGTGGCGGCGGAGTTGAGCGGCCCGTCCCTCACGGTCGCCGGGCTCACCCGAGCGGCCTCGACGCTGCCTCCCGCCGAAACAGCGACCGACCGGTGACCGCCTCGACCCGGCCACGGCCTCGACGACCGGGCGGGCCGACCCGGCTCGCCCGGCTGCGCGACTCGGGCGGACATCTCGTCGGCGCCTACGGCCTCCTGGCCCTGACCGCCCTGCTCTTCCTGGTCTTCTCCCTCACCCTGCCGCGTACGTTTCCCACCCTGGACACCGTCGACTCGATCCTGTCCACCCAGTCGATCCCGGCGGTGCTCGCGCTCGCCGCCATGGTCCCCATCGTGACCGGCGCCTTCGACCTCTCCATCGGCTACGGCCTCGGCCTGGCGCACGTCATGGTGCTGCGACTCGTCGTCCATGACGGGTGGCCCTGGCCGCTCGCCTGTCTCGCGGTGATCGTCGGCGGGTGTGTCGTCGGCGTCCTCAACGGCGTCATCGTCGAGTTCGGCCGGATCGACTCGTTCATCGCCACGCTCGGGACCGGCAGCATGATGTACGCCGTCACCGGCTGGATCACCGACGGCGGCCGGATCGTCCCCGGCCCGCAGGGCCTTCCGCCCGCCTTCACCGACCTCTACAACTCCACGTTCCTCGGCCTCCCGGTCCCCGCCTTCTACGTGCTCGCCGTCGCCGCCGCCCTGTGGCTGGTGCTGGAGCGGCTGCCGCTCGGCCGGTACCTGTACGTCGTCGGTTCGAACCCGCGCGCCGCCGACCTCCTCGGCATCCCGGTGCGGAAGTACACCGTGTACGCCTTCGCCACGTCGGGGCTGCTCGTCGGCTTCGCCGGAGTGCTGCTCGCGGCCCAGCAGCAGATCGGCAACCCGAGCGTCGGCCTCGACTACCTGCTGCCCGCCTTCGTCGGCGCGCTCCTCGGCTCCACCGCGATCAAGCCCGGCCGCCCCAACGCCCCGGGCACCCTCGTCGCCGTCGCCGTCCTCGCCGTCGGCCTCACCGGCATCGGCCAGATGGGCGCCGAATTCTGGACGGTCCCGTTGTTCCACGGCGGCACCCTGCTCCTCGCCGTCGGCCTCGCCGGCTACGCCTCGCGCCGCCGGCTGCGCACCGGCGCCACCGCGGCCCGCGACTCGCCCGGCGCGACAGCACAGCCGCCGACGCCCCCGCCGCAGGAGGGCGGCACCCCCTGACCCACAGCCGCGAGGAGTTCCCGTGCACCGCCATCGCAAGGCCAGATCCGCCGCCGCCGTCCTGCTGGCCGTGGCCACCGCCGTCGTCGGCTGTGAGCGCGGCTCGTCCAGCGGGCAGCGGGACTCCCCCTCCGGCCCGAGCGGCTGTCCCGCCGCCCACGCCGAGGCGCGGGCCGCCGTCAGCCGGGCGGAGCGGTCCGATGTGCCCTGGAACGGACCGACCAGCGGCCCCGGGGCCGTATCCGGCAAGAGCATCGTGTATGTCGCGCAGACCATGACCAACCCCGGGGTCGCGGGCGCCGCCGCGGGCGTGCGGGCCGCCGCGCGGGTCATCGGCTGGAACGTCCGGGTGATCGACGGCGGTGGCACCCCGGCGGGCATCCAGGCGGCCATGAGCGAGGCCGTCGCCCTCAGGCCGGCGGGCATCGTCATCGGCGGCTTCGACCCCAACTCGACCTCGCGGCAGGTGGCGCGGGCGAACGCGGCCCGCATCCCGCTCATCGGCTGGCACGCGGTCGCCTCGCCGGGCCCCAGCCGGCGCCCCGCGCTCTTCACCAACGTCACCACCGACGTCGAGGAGGTGGCCCGGATCAGCGCGCAGTGGGTGATCTCCGAGTCCGACGGCGACGCCGGCGTCGTGATCTTCACGGATGCCTCGATCCCCTTCGCCAGGAACAAGTCCGAGCTGATCAGGGACGAACTCGCCACCTGCGCGGGCGTGGAGCTGCTGGCGTACGAGAACATCCCGATCCCGGACGCGAGCAGCCGTACGCCCCGTGAGGTCGCCTCGCTCCTCTCCCGCTTCCAGAACCGGTGGACCCATTCCGTCGCCATCAACGACCTGTACTTCGCCGATGCCGCACCGGCCTTCCGCGCGGCCGGCCGGGACGGTTCCGGCCCGCCTCTCAACATCGGCGCCGGAGACGGCGATCCCTCCGCCTTCCAGCGCATCAACAGCGAGCAGTACCAGGCGGCCACCGTGCCCGAACCGCTGTCCCTGCAGGGCTGGCAGATCGTCGACGAGTTCAACCGCGCCTTCTCCGGGCGGCCCGCGAGCGGCTATGTGGCGCCGGTCCACATCAGCACGGCCGACAACAGCGAGGGCGCGACGACATGGAACCCGGTGGGCTACCAGGAGGCGTACCGGAAGATCTGGGGCAGGTGAGGGGCGGGTGCACGCGGCGGGGTCCCGGCAGCGCGCCGGGACCCCGTTCGCGTTCGGCGTCACTCGGCCGCCGTGGGCCTCCGTGACGCCGTCATCGCCTCGTCCAGGTCGGTCAGCGGGCGCAGCCGGTAGGTGTAGGAGTAGTCGCGGTTCGCGAACAGCTTGTACTCGTCGTGCGTGTGGGCGCCCCAGCTGTTGTCGCCGCCCACGCCCATCTGCCGGTGGCTGAGCCGCAGGACGACCTCGTCGCGCGGCGTCAGCTGGTAGTCGTGGCGCGCGCCCACCGACAGGTCCTCCGGCGTGAAGTGCGAGGCGCTGACCTCGAGGAGCGGTTCGCCGGAGACCAGCAGCCCGGCGCCGTGGCCGCCGGTCAGCGCCACCCAGCGGACGTCGGTCTTGTTGCCGTTCTCCTGCGGGCGGATGTAGGGCTCCCACTGGCCGGAGACGGTCCCGGACCAGCGGCCCACGTCGGTGCCGTTGTTGCGGTCCCAGTGGTTCTCCTCGGGGCCGCGACCGTAGTAGTGCAGACGGTTCAGACGACCGGGCAGGAACAGCAGGGTGCCGACCTCGGGGAGGTACGGCAGGGAGGCCGCGCCCGGGTGCAGGGTGTTGTCGACCTTGATCTCGCCGTTGCCGAAGACCGTGTAGGTGGTGGTGTACGACGACTCCGTGGTGGTCGGCAGGGTGCCGCTGACCTTGATCTCGACGGCCCTGTCCCGCAGCGCGCGGACGGCGACGCCGGTCACCTCGCGCCGGCTGCCGGCGTCACGCCAGGTCTGGTTGCGGGTGTGCTGGCCGTTGCCCTTGTCGTTGTCGGTGGGCGCCCGCCAGAAGTTCGGGGCGGGGCCGGAGGAGATCAGCTGGGCGCCGCGAGCCTTGTAGGAGGTGATGACGCCCGTCTTCTTGTCCACGGTGACGGCGAAGCCGCGGCCGGAGACGGAGACCGCGCCGTCGGTGTCCTCGTAGGTCACGGCCGGAACGCGGTCCAGCGGGACCGGAGTCACCGCCGGGCTGCCCGCGTCGACGGGGAGTTGCTGCTTGGCGACCTCGAAGCCGGCCCGGGCCCACTTCGTCGTCTCCTTCGTGGTGAAGGACAGCTCCAGGAAGTACTCCGTGCCCGGCGCCGGCCTGTCCGGCACCCTGAAGGGCACGGTGATCTTCCTGCTGGACAGCGGGGCGACATCGAGCTGTGTGCGGCTCAGCCGTCCGCGCTGCACCACCTCGCCGTCGGCGACGAGCGCCCAACGCCCGTCGAACTCACGGAGGTTGGTGAACAGGTTCTCGTTGGTGAGCAGCACCGCCGCGCCGGGGGCGAGCCGGTCGCCGGCGGCCGGTGCGGCGTTGATCGCCTGGTAGATCCGCTTGATCTCGGCGGCCTTGCCGGTGTGCCGGCGGTCGGCGGTGACGATGCCGTCGGCGACGAAGTTGAAGTCGTTGGGGTTGTCGCCCCAGTCGCCGCCGTACGCGAAGAAGGTCTTCTGCCTCGGCCGCTTCTCGGTGAGGGCGACCGTCGCCGCGTCGAACCAGAACCGCACCCCGTCGTCATCGGGGCCGCGGCCGTCCGAGGCCAGTTCGCCGGCGCTCAGGGCACGGGCGTACACGCGTGCTCGCCGGATGGTGCCGCTGAACTCCCGGCTGGGGTTGTCCATGTCGGTGGCGAGCGCGAGGGAGGCGGTGTTGCGGGCGGGCTTCTGGGTGGTGGTGCGGGTGGCCCTGGCCTCGCCGTCGACGTAGAGGGTGAGCCTGCCCGCGTCCGCGTCGAAGACGCCGGCGACATGGTGCTCGGTGCCGGTCCAGTTGTCGGGCAGCGCCCAGCTCGCGGTGATCCACTGTCCGCCGCCGTGGATGAAGAACTCGAGCTTGTCGTCGGTCTGCTTCAGGGCGTACTGGGTGTCGCCCTTGGCGATGATCGGCTGGTGGTAGCCGAGGTGGTGCGGGGTGATCCACGCCTCCAGCGTCAGGGAGCCGGTGAGGTCGAGGCTCGCGTCGCGGGCGAAGACCGTGCCGCCGAAGACGCCCTTGGCGCGGTCGAAGGTGCCGCTGGGGGCCATGATCTCGCCGCGCAGGCCGGCCGGCCCGGCGTCCGTGAACTGCTTGCGGGTCGGGGTGGGCCAGCTCAGGGCCTGGTCCATGAAGTCCCAGACCCAGCCGCCCTGGAGGACGTCGTAGCGGCGCACGAGGTCCCAGTACTTCTTGAAGTTGCCGTTGGAGTTCCCCATCGCGTGGGAGTACTCGATCATGACGTACGGCCGGGTGTCGGCGGTGTCCTTGGCCCGGGACTCGACGCGCGAGGGGCTGTCGTACATCTCCGAGCGGATGTCGCTGATCGCCGGCCGGTCGTCGCCCTCGTACTGGATGACGCGCGTGGTGTCGTACGACTTGATCCAGTCGTGCATCGCGACGAACGTGCTGCCGCCGCCCGCCTCGTTGCCGAGCGACCAGATGACGACCGAGGCGTGGTTCTTGTCGCGGTGGACCATGTTCTGCGCGCGGGAGACGCAGGCCTCGGTCCAGTCCGCGTGGTTGCCCGGGTACTCGCCGCGGATGCCATGGGTCTCGAGGTTGGTCTCGTCGACGAGGTACAGGCCGTACTCGTCGGCGAGTTCGAGCCACTGCGGGTTGTTGGGGTAGTGCGAGGTGCGGACGCTGTTCATGTTCATCCGCTTGATGATCTCGATGTCCTCGATCATGTCCGCGCGGGTGAGGGCGATACCGCGTTCGGGGTGCATCTCGTGCCGGTTGGTGCCGCGGAAGGAGACGGGCTTGCCGTTGATGCGCATCTGGCCGTCCTTGAGCGCGAACTCGCGCAGGCCGACGCGGTGGGACAGGGTCTCGATCACTCTTCCGGCGGGGTCGCGCAGCCGGAGGACGGCCGTGTAGAGGTACGGGTGTTCGGCCGACCAGAGCTTGGGCGCGGGGACGGCCCGGTCGGCCCGTACGGTCACGTCCTCGCCGACGGCGCCCACGTCGACGCGCTGGTGCAGGGGGCGGGACCAGACCGGGTGTCCGTGCGCGTCGTACAGCTGCGTCTCGACCGTGTACCGTCCGCCGTCGCCACCGCCGTAGGCGCGCACGCTCGCCGTGACCGACAGGGCGGCCGCCTGACAGCCGTCGCTCAGCGGGGTGTCCAGCTTGAAGTCGCGCAGGTGCACGGCCGGGGTGGAGTACAGGTAGACCGAGCGGAAGATGCCGCTCAGCCGGATCATGTCCTGGTCCTCCAGCCAGTCGCCGTCGGAGTAGCGGTAGACCTCGACGGCGATCTGGTTGGTGCCGGGCTTGAGGTGCTCGGTGATGTCGTACTCGGCGGGGGTGAAGGAGTCCTCCTTGTAGCCCACCAACTCGCCGTTGATCCACACGTAGTGGGCGGACTTGACGCCCTCGAAGTGCAGGAAGGTCCGCCGGCCCTTCCAGTCCCGCGGGACCGTGAAGGTCCTTCTGTACTGGCCGACCGGGTTGTAGCGGGTGGGGGCGTTCGGCGGCTGGGGTTCCTCGCCGAGGCCGTTGGGGCCCCACCACGGGTAGGTGATGTTGACGTAGATCGGGAAGTCGTAGCCGTGCAGCTGCCAGGCGGAGGGGACCGGGATGGTGTCCCAGTCCCGGTCGTCGACATCCGTGCGGTAGAAGTCGGTGTCGCGGTCGTCGGGGCGGTCGGCGTAGGCGAACTTCCATCTGCCGTCGAGGCTCAGGCGGTACGGCGAGCGGGTGCGGTCGGCCTCCAGGGCCTGTCTGACGTTCGCGTACGGCATCAGCGTGGTGTGGGGTGGCTCGGCGCCCACCTGGAAGAGGTTGATCCTGCCGTTCCACTCCGGGGATTCGGCCGCGGCCCCGTCGGCCGCGCGTGCCACGGCCGCCGACGAGCCGGACAGGGCGAGCGCGCCGAGGACGGCTGCTCCGCCCTCCAGGAGGCGACGGCGGCTGACGGGCGCGCCCTGGGGACGGGACGGGCCGGCGGGAAACAGGGGGGTGTCCGGCATGACCATGGCCTTCCTCGCAACGGCGGTACGTTGCACGGCTTGAGGGAGCGTCAGATCTTGTGCGGTGCTGTTGGTAAACCGAACGGAACCCTAGGATGCCAACCCATGTGAAGCAATGACGCTGTCGGTCTTTGTTTGTTCCTGAGGGGCGAGTTGGCCCTCGAACTGCGTCCGGTGCAGCTCGGCGTAGCGTCCCCCGGCCGCCAGCAACTCCTCGTGGGTGCCGCGTTCGACGATCCGGCCGGCCTCGACCACCAGGATCTGGTCGGCCGCCCGCACGGTGGACAGCCGGTGGGCGATCACGACCGCGGTCCTGCCCTGAAGCGCCTCGGCGAGCGCCTCCTGCACCGCCGCCTCCGAGGTGTTGTCGAGGTGGGCGGTGGCCTCGTCGAGGATGACGACGCGCTGGCGGGCCAGCAGCAGCCGGGCGATGGTCATCCGCTGGCGTTCACCGCCGGAGAGCCGGTAGCCGCGCTCGCCGACCACCGTGTCGAGGCCGTCGGGCAGGGACCGTACGAGAGCGTCGAGGCGGGAGCGGCGCAGGGCGTCCCAGAGTTCGGTGTCGGTGGCCAAGGGGCGGGCCAGCAGCAGGTTGGCGCGGACGGTGTCGTGGAAGAGGTGCCCGTCCTGGGTGACCATGCCGAGGGTGGAGCGCAGGGACTCGGCGCTCAGGTCGCGGACGTCCAGGCCGCCCACGCGTACGGCGCCCTCGTCGACGTCGTAGAGACGCGGCAGCAGTTGGGCGATGGTCGACTTGCCGGCGCCGGACGAGCCGACCAGGGCGACGGTCTGCCCGGGTTCCGCGCGGAAGGAGATGCCGTGCAGCACCTCGGTGCCGCCGCGGGTGTCGAGGGACGCCACCTCCTCCAGGGAGGCGAGGGAGACCTTGTCGGCGGACGGGTAGCCGAAGCGGACGTTCTCGAACTCCACCGGCACCGGGCCCTCGGGGACCTCCTTCGCGTCCGGCCGCTCCTCGATCAGCGGCTCGAGGTCGAGCACCTCGAAGACCCGCTCGAAGCTGACCAGGGCGCTCATGACCTCGACACGGGCGCCGGCGAGTGCGGTGAGCGGGGCGTACATGCGGGTCAGCAGCAGCGCCAGGGAGACGACGGCGCCCGGCTCCAGGGTGCCGCGCAGGGCGAAGAAGCCGCCGAGGCCGTAGACCAGGGCGAGGGCCAGGGCGGAGACCAGGGTGAGCGCGGTGATGAACACCGACTGGGCGGTGGCGGTCCGTACGCCGATCTGTGCGACCCGCCCGGCCCGGGCCGCGAACTCCTGCGACTCCTCCCGCGGGCGCCCGAAGAGCTTGACCAGCGTGGCGCCGGGGGCCGAGAAGCGCTCGGTCATACGGGTGCCCATCGAGGCGTTGAGCGCGGCCGCCTCGCGCTGCATCCGCGCCATGCGGTGGCCCATGCGCCGCGCCGGGATCACGAACACCGGGAGCAGGACGAGGGCGAGCAGGGTGATCTGCCAGGACAGGGTGAGCATGACGGCGAGGGTGAGCAGCAGGGTGACGAGGTTGCTGACCACTCCGGACAGGGTGTTGCTGAAGGCGCGTTGTGCGCCGATGACGTCGTTGTTGAGACGGGAGACGAGCGCTCCCGTACGAGTACGTGTGAAGAACGCGACCGGCATGCGCTGCACATGATCGAACACAGCCGTCCGCAGATCGAGGATGAGTCCCTCGCCGAGGGTCGCCGACAGGCGCCTGGCGAGGATCCCGAGGACCGCCTCGGCGACCGCGATCAGGGCGATCAGCAGGGCGAGGCGGACGACGGTGCCCTCGTCGCCGCCCGTCACGATCGCGTCGACGACGCTTCCGGCGAGCACGGGGGTCGCGACGGCGAGCAGCGCGGTCATCACCCCGAGCACGACGAAGAGCGCGATCCGGCGGCGGTGCGGGCGGGCGAACGCGCTGATGCGGCGCAGCGTGGCGCGGGCGAACGGGCGGCGCTTCTGCTCGGCGTTCATGACGCTGTGCAGCTGGGTCCAGGCTGTGGTCTCCATGCTCATGGGAAGGAACGTAGAACCTCAAGCAACATTGAGGTCAATCCCTGCCCTGTCGGCGGCTTCGCGAAGGCCGACGGCCGTCCGCAGCCGGTCCGTCATGCGCCGTCCGCGCTGTCGCAACCCGCCGTTGGCGCGGCGCGGAGAACCTCTCCGAGTGTGACAGCGGTACGACTCCTCCCGGGACGCCTGCTCCGGCGGCTCCCGCTCCGCCAGATACTCGTCCTGCTCCCGCTCGTCCTCGTGGTCGTGATCGCGGTGCGGCACCGGGCCGTGCTCATTGAGGGCATCGGGCATCTGGCGACGGCCAAGTGGCCCTGGCTGCTCGCCGCGGCCGGCGCCACCTGCCTGACGTGGGTGGCGGCCGCGGTGACCCGGCAGGGCGCGGTGGTCGACCGGCTGCCCAGACTGCGGCTGCTCGTCACGCAGTTCGCGGCGGGCTCGGCCAACCACCTGCTGCCCACCGGGCTGGGCGCGAGCGCCGTCAACCTGCGCTTCATGACGGTGTGCGGGCTGCCGCTCGCCCGCTCCTCGGCCGCGCTGGCCCTGTATCTGCTGGCGGAGAGCATCGCCCGGGTCGGTCTGCTGGCCGCGCTGCTCATCGCCTTCCCGCACGCGCTGCGGCTCGGGCCCCTGCTCCCGGAGGGGTCATGGGGCCCGCTGCTGCTGATCGCCGGCGCGGCGGCCGTCGTGGTCGTGGCCGTCTTCGCCGTCGTACGGCGGCTGCGCACCGCCGTGACGTCGTTCCTGCGCACCGCGCTGGGCGAGGCGCGCTCGGTGCACGCCCGCCCCTCCCGGGCGCTGGCGCTGTGGGGCGGCTCGCTGGCCTTCCCGGTGCTCCAGGCGTCGGGGCTGGTGCTGGTCGGGCTCGCCCTGGGCCTGGAGGTGCCGCCGGCCCACATGGCGCTCGCGTATCTGGCGGCGACCGTCGCCGTCGCGGTGGTGCCCACGCCGGGCGGACTCGGCTCGGTGGAGGCGGCGCTGATCGTGGCTCTGGTGGCGGCGGGCGGCCCGGTGGCGGTGACGACGGCGGTGGTGCTGGCGTACCGGATCATCACGGTGTGGCTGCCGCTGCTGCCGGGGGCGTTGACGCTGGGGGCGCTGGTGCGGTGGAAGGTCATCTGACCGGGCGGTTCCGGTGGAAGCTCATGTGACCGGCCAGTAACGTACGGGGTCCGCCCACGGAAGGGGACCCCGCCATGCCGGTCCGAGTCGAGCGCCAGGGTCACGTCACCACCGTCGTCCTCTCCCGCCCCGAGGTCCGCAACGCGGTCGACGGCCCGACCGCCGCCGAACTGGTCGCCGCCTTCCGGGAGTTCGAGGCCGATGACGAGGCGCGGGTGGCGGTGCTGTGGGGTGCGGGCGGCACGTTCTGCGCGGGCGCCGATCTCAAGGCGCTCGACGGCGAGCGGGACAACCGGGTCGCCGAGGAGGGCGACGGTCCGATGGGGCCGACGCGGCTGCGGCTGTCGAAGCCGGTGATCGCGGCGGTCGCCGGGCACGCCGTGGCCGGTGGCCTGGAGCTGGCGCTGTGGTGCGATCTGCGGGTGGCCGAGGAGGACGCCGTCTTCGGCGTGTTCTGCCGCCGCTGGGGCGTACCGCTGATCGACGGCGGCACGGTACGGCTGCCCCGGCTGATCGGCACGAGTCGCGCGCTGGACATGATCCTGACCGGACGCCCGGTGCCCGCGGCCGAGGCCCATGACATGGGGCTCGCCAACCGTGTCGTGCCGACCGGGCGGGCCCGCGCCGAGGCGGAGGAGCTGGCCGCGGCGATCGCACGGTTCCCGCAGGCGTGCCTGCGCGCCGACCGCGCCTCCGTGCTCGAGCAGGACGGGCTGGACGAGCCGGCCGCGATGCGGGGTGAGTTGCGTCACGGCATGGGTGTGCTGGCGGAGAGTCTGGAGGGCGCGGCCCGCTTCGCCTCGGGTGCGGGGCGGCACGGGTCGTTCACGGACCTGTGACGGGGCCCGGCCGCCGGAGCGCGCGCGGACGTGCGCGGCCCTTGTGCGTCGCTCACGCATCAAGCGAGCCCCGGAGTGCGGTCGTTCGGGCCTCGAAGGCGGCGCGGGTCCGAGGGAGAATGCCCGAAAGCGACTGATGAGGCCGTCCGGCCGACGATCCTGGAACGAACACGTGTGCCAGATACGGCAGGATGAGCCTTCGCGCCGGTCTCGGGGGATGGGGTGGCCGGTGCGACGGCACATCGCGGAATCGAGCAGGTGACAACGTGACGAGACTTCACATCGGGCCGTCGGCGAAGGGATTCGCCGCAGCGCTCCGCCCCGGAGGTGACCGGTGAACCGGACGCTCACCATGGACGACCTGGTCATCCCCGGAATCTGGCTGGCAGCCGGCCTGCTCGCGGCCTTCCTGCTGCGGATGCTGCTGCGCTGGCTGGGCAAGCACGCCGACCGCACCCGCTGGAGTGGCGACGACCTCATCGTGGACGTGCTGCGGACGGTGGTGCCGTGGGCGGCCTTCCTCGGCGGCGCGGCCTCCGCGGGCGCGGCGCTGCCGCTGACCAGGACGGTCCAGCACAACGTCAACCAGGTCCTGACCGTGGTGCTCATCTTCGTGGTGACGCTGACGGCGGCCCGCGGGATCGCCGGGCTGATGCGGACGGTCACCCAGTCCCGCCCCGGCGTCGCGGGCTCCGCCACGATCTTCGTCAACATCACCCGGATCCTGATCCTGGCCATCGGCTTCCTGGTGGTGCTGCAGACGCTGGGCATCTCCATAGCGCCCCTGCTCACCGCCCTGGGCGTCGGCGGTCTCGCGGTCGCGCTCGCCCTTCAGGACACGCTCGCCAACCTGTTCGCGGGCATCCACATCCTCGCCTCCAAGACCGTCCAGCCCGGCGACTACATCAAGCTGGCCAGCGGCGAGGAGGGCTATGTCGAGGACATCAACTGGCGCCAGACGACCGTGCGCGCACTGTCCAACAACCTGATCGTGATCCCCAACGGGGAGCTCGCGAAGACGAACATGACCAACTTCATGCGTCCCGAGCAGGAGTTGACGATCCTGGTCCAGGTCGGCGTGGCCTACGACAGCGATCTGGACCATGTCGAGCGGGTGACGAACGAGGTCATCGGCGAGGTCATGACCGAGGTCGAGGGCGCCGTCCAGGACCACGAGCCGATCATCCGCTTCCACACCTTCGGCGACTCCCGGATCGGCTTCACCGTCATCCTGGGCGTCGGCGAGTTCAGCGACCAGTACCGGATCAAGCACGAGTTCATCAAGCGTCTGCACCGGCGCTACCGCAAGGAGGGCATCAGCATCCCGGCGCCCACGCGCACGGTGGCGATCCAGCAGGGGACGGTCGCGATCCCGCAGCAGCGCATCCCCGAGGAGGCGGACGGAATGGCCCCCGTCCGCCTCGACTGACGTACCCGGATACCCCTAGAGGGTGGCCGAGTTGTCGTGGTGGCCGCCCTTGCGGCGGTGCGGCGCGGCGAGGGACGGGTCCACCGGGGTGACCGTCCAGTCCGGGTGCCCCGGCATCCGCGGCGTCTTCGTGCCGTACAGCCAGTCCCGCAGGAATCCGGACAGATCCTGACCGGTGACCTCCGAGGCGACGGTGATGTAGTCCCGCGTCGACGCCGAGGAGTCGCGGTGCCGGGCGAGGAAGGCCCGCTCGAGGGCGTTGAAGGCCACCTCGCCGACGAGGTTGCGCAGCGCGTACAGGACCAGGACACCGCCCAGGTAGCGCTGGGACTCGAACAGGTTCTCCGCGTTCGGCGCCGCGACCGGCCCCCAGTCGTGGCGCCACTGGTCGCCGCGCGCGTAGGTGTCCTTCATACGGGCCTCCAGGGTGGTCAGGCCCATGGAGTCGGCCCAGCCGCGCTCATAGCGGTAGAGCAGCCCGTAGAAGTCGGCGTGGCCCTCGTTCAGCCACAGGTCGGCCCAGGTGGCGGGGCTGACGCTGTTGCCGAAGTAGGAGTGGACCAGCTCGTGCATCATGTGCGAACCGATCTTCTTCTCCTCCTGGAGCAGGAAGTTCGGCTTGTACAGGGTGAGGGTCTGGGTCTCCAGACCGGTGAAGTCGAAGGCCTCCGGGTCGTCGGAGTTGCAGGGCAGCAGTCCGTACGTCTCGAAGGGGTACGCCCCGAGCCTCGCCTCCAGCCATGCCACGATGCCCGGCGTCAGCGCGAGCGCCGGTTCCAGCGCCTCGGCCCGGGCGGTCGGGACGATGTCCCGCAGCGGGAGCCCGTGCGGGCCCTGCCGCTCTCTGACCACGTAGTCGCCGACCGTGATCTGCACCAGCTCGGTGGCGATGGGCTCGCGCGAGCGGTACGTGTACGCCGTACGGCCGCCGTCCAGGTTCTCGGTGCGCACCAGCAGGCCGCTCGCCACGCCCCGCAGGCCGCCGGGGACGGTCAGGCGGAAGGTGAAGTCGGCCTTGTCGGAGGGGTGGTCGTTGCAGGGGAAGACGGTGTGCGCCGAGTTCGGCTGGGGGCACACCGCGAAGCCGTCCGGCGTGTCGACCCAGGCGGTGTGCGCCAGGGCACGGCGCGGGTCCGCCGAGTACTCCACGCGGACCGTGACCCAGGACTTCGCCGGGAGGGTGCGGGCGGGCGTGACGCGCAGCTTCTCGTCGACCTGCTCGTGGGCCGCCCTCCGGCCGCCGACCCGGACGGAACGGATGTCGAGGCCGAGACAGTCGAGGGAGAGCCGGCTCAGGGCCTGGGTGGTGCGGATCCGCAGGGTCGCGGTGGCGTCGACCAGGTGGGTGGTGGCGTCGTAGGAGAAGTCGAGGTGGTAGGCGGCGACGCGGTAGCCGTCGTTGCCGAGGGCCGGGTAGACGGGGTCGCCGAGGGTCTCGGGGCCCGGGGTGCCGGAGGTCCCGGCGGCCGACGTCCCCGTCGTCGGCGTGGCGTGGGCGGAGGGCGCGACGGTCAGGGCCGCCGCGGTGCCGATCAGGGCGGCCGCGGGGGCCGTCACTCTGCTGCGATATCTCATGGTCCGCTTTCGCTGGGGCGGCCGGGTGGTCAGGACCGGCCGCGGGATCGGTGATCTGCCTGCATGACTGTTGGAGCAGGCGATCAGGTTGCCCGGAGGAGGTACTTCCTCTTGCGTGGATCCCGGATGTCGGCACACATCCCCCACCTGTGTGCGGACCCCTGTCGAGTACGGGCCGATCACGAGATATCTTGATGTCGAGCAATGTTGCAGACGTGGAGCGGAGCACCCGGTGACTGACTCGACCATCATCTATACGCACACTGACGAGGCCCCGGCCCTGGCGACGTATTCCTTCCTGCCGGTGGTCCAGGCGTACGCCTCGCAGGCGGGTGTCGCCGTGGAGACGCGTGACATCTCGCTGGCCGGCCGCATCATCGCGGTGTTCCCGGAGTACCTCACCGAGGACCAGCGCATCCCGGACCACCTCGCCGAGCTGGGTGAGCTGGCCAAGACGCCCGCCGCCAACATCATCAAGCTGCCGAACATCTCGGCGTCGATCCCGCAGCTCAAGGCCGCCATCGCCGAGCTGCAGGCCCAGGGCTACGCGCTGCCGAACTACCCGGACGACCCCAAGACCGACGAGGAGCGGGACATCCAGGCCCGCTACGACAAGGTCAAGGGCTCCGCCGTGAACCCGGTCCTGCGTGAGGGCAACTCCGACCGGCGCGCCCCCGCCTCGGTCAAGAACTACGCCAAGACCCACCCGCACCGCATGGGCGCCTGGACCCCCGAGTCCAAGACGAACGTGGCGACCATGGGCGAGAACGACTTCCGCTCCACCGAGAAGTCCGTCGTGATCTCCGAGGCGGGCTCGCTGAAGATCGAGCACGTCGCCGAGGACGGCTCCACCACCGTCCTGCGCGAGTCCGTACCGGTCCTCGCCGGTGAGGTCGTCGACGCCTCCGTGATGCGCGTCGCCGCGCTGAACGAGTTCCTCAAGGCTCAGGTCGCCCGTGCCAAGGCGGAGGGCGTGCTGTTCTCCGTGCACCTGAAGGCCACGATGATGAAGGTCTCCGACCCGATCGTCTTCGGCCACGTGGTGCGCGCCTTCTTCCCGAAGACCTTCGCCCAGTACGGCGCCGCCCTCGCCGCCGCCGGTCTGTCCCCGAACGACGGTCTCGGCGGCATCCTCAAGGGCCTGGACGCGCTGCCGAACGGCGCCGAGATCAAGGCGTCCTTCGAGGCGGAGATCGCCGAGGGCCCGGAGCTGGCCATGGTCGACTCCGACAAGGGCATCACCAACCTGCACGTGCCGTCCGACGTGATCGTGGACGCCTCGATGCCGGCCATGATCCGCACCTCCGGCCACATGTGGGGCCCGGACGGCCAGGAGGCCGACACCCTCGCGGTGCTGCCGGACTCCTCCTACGCCGGCGTCTACCAGGCCGTGCTCGACGACTGCCGGGCGAACGGCGCCTACGACCCGTCGACCATGGGCTCGGTCCCGAACGTCGGCCTGATGGCGCAGAAGGCCGAGGAGTACGGCTCGCACGACAAGACCTTCGAGGTCAAGGCCGCCGGTACGGTCCGGCTGGTCGACCAGGCCGGCAACGTGCTCATCGAGCAGCCGGTCGCCGAGGGTGACATCTTCCGCGCCTGCCAGACCAAGGACGCGCCGATCAAGGACTGGGTGAAGCTGGCCGTCACCCGCGCCCGCGCCACCGGCGACCCGGCCGTGTTCTGGCTGGACGAGACCCGCGCCCACGACGCCAACCTGATCGCCAAGGTCAACGCCTACCTGCCGGAGCACGACACCGAGGGCCTGGACATCCGCATCCTCGCCCCGGTCGAGGCCACCAAGCTGTCGGTGGAGCGCATCCGCCGCGGCGAGAACACCATCTCGGTGACGGGCAACGTCCTGCGTGACTACCTCACCGACCTGTTCCCGATCCTGGAGCTGGGCACCAGCGCCAAGATGCTGTCGGTCGTCCCGCTGATGGCGGGCGGCGGCCTGTTCGAGACGGGCGCCGGCGGTTCCGCGCCGAAGCACGTCCAGCAGCTGGTCAAGGAGGACTACCTGCGCTGGGACTCCCTCGGTGAGTTCTTCGCGCTGGTGCCCTCCCTGGAGCAGTACGCGACCGCCACCGGCAACACCCGCGCCAAGGTCCTCGCGGACACCCTCGACCGCGCCACGGCGACCTTCCTCAACGAGGACAAGTCCCCGACCCGTCGCGTCGGCGGCATCGACAACCGCGGCAGCCACTTCTACCTGTCCCTGTACTGGGCGCAGGAGCTGGCCAAGCAGACCGACGACGCGGAGCTGGCGAAGGCCTTCGCCCCGCTCGCCGAGACGCTCGCGACGAACGAGCAGAAGATCGTCGACGAGCTGATCGCCGTCCAGGGCAAGCCGGCCGAGATCGGCGGCTACTACCAGCCCGACCCGGCCAAGGCCGCCGCGGTCATGCGTCCGTCGGCGACCTGGAACGAGGCGCTCGCGTCCCTGAGCTGACCCGGGCGCCCCTGACAGGGGCCGAGCGGTCCGACAGGTCCGCATGAGCAACCCGCCCCGGCCGTGCCTCGCCCGGCCGGGGCGGAGCCATGTTCACGGCTGCTTCGGCAGCACGAGCTCCAGCTCCAGCCAGCGCGCCAGGTCCTCGATCTCACGGCCGACCTCGGCGCTCACGGTCCGGTCGAACGGCTCGTCCTGGTGGATCGCGTCGACCCTGAGCTCCCCTTTCCCACGGTCGGCGGTGGCGTCGAGCTTGCCCACCAGCCGGTCGCCGTACAGGATCGGCAGCGCGAAGTAGCCCCAGCGGCGCTTGGCGGGCGGCTTGTACATCTCCAACTGGTAGTCGAAGCCGAAGAGGTCCGTGGTGCGTCTGCGGTCGTGGATCAGCCGGTCGAACGGCGACAGCAGGGCGGCCCGTCCGGTGAACGGCTGCCCCAACTGGGCCGGATCGACCCGCCACTTGCCCCGCACGCCCTCGACGACCGCCGGCTCACCGGCCTCCCCCACGTCCGCCGGCTCGACCTGGCACTCCGGGCCCCGGGCGCGCGCGATGCCCAGGGCGCGCAGCCGCCGCTCGTCCCGGATGCGCAGCGCCTCCTGCACGGGGACCGCGGGCGCGTCGGGGTAGACCCGCTCGGCCAGGTCCCACAGCCGGTCGCCACCGCTGCGCCCCGCCACGGCGACCTCGCCGCGCTGCACCATCAGCTCCAGCAGCTTGGTGACATTGCGGTTGTTGCTCCACCCACTGGACCGCCACGGAAGCTCGCAGGTGTCGGGCAGTTCACGGGAGGGCAGCGGCCCCGCGGCGGCGAGCCGGACGAGTATGTCCCGGCGGCAGGAGTCGTTGGCGGTCACCCACATGCCGTGGTACTCGCGCCAGGACGACGGCGTCCCCCGCTGCGGCCACTCGGCCATCTCGGCGCGGTACAGCGCGAGATCCTCACCGGGCCGGATCATCGCCCGCAGCTCCAGCAAGGTCCGGTCCGCCAGCGCGGCGGTCAGCTCGGCCGGCGCGTACCCCGCGGAGCCGAGCCTGCTCCAGGCCACGAGGTCGGCGTTGGGCGCGACGGCGGCGGTCGGGTCGACCTGGAGCAGGGTCAGCCGCCGTACGACCTCCAGCAGTCCGTCCGGCCGCCGGGCACCGTCCAGCAGTTGGGCGCGCACGGCGATGCGGCGGGCGTCGGTCCGGGAGAGCCGGTGGGTGGTCACCTGCTGGTTGCCGATGGTCATGTTGTGATGGTGCACCACGCCACTGACAACGCCCCGGGAGCAGCCGTGACGCCCTCTGCCGCGCCGTCGTTCGAACTGCTCCCCGGGGCGGCCCGGTCGCCGGTGATCCTGCATGTGCCGCACTCGGCCCGCGAGATACCGCCCGAGGTGCGCGCGGGCATCGTGCTGGACGACCGGGCGCTGGAGCGGGAGCTGGACCACATCGTCGACGCGCACACCGCGGAGCTGGCAGTCCGGGCGGCCGGGGAGTCGGAGGTCGTCCCGTGGCGGTTCGTGAACCGGCTGTCCCGGCTGGTCGTCGACCCGGAGCGGTTCCCGGACGAGCGGGAGGAGATGCTGGCCGTGGGCATGGGCGCCGTCTACACACGGACCACGCACCTCACGGAGCTGCGGCCCGCCGGCACCGACCCCGAACCCCTCGTCGAGCGGTACTTCCGGCCGTACGCGAAGGCCATGACCCGGGCCGTGGCCGACCGGCTGGCCGCCACCGGCCGGGCCGTGATCGTCGACGTGCACTCCTATCCGAGTGCCCGGCTCCCCTACGAGCTGCACGGCGAGGGCCCGCGGCCACCGGTCTGTCTGGGCACGGACCCCTTCCACACCCCGCCCGAGCTGCTCGCCGCGGCGCGGGAGGCGTTCGCGCCGTGCGGGGAGACGGGGCTGGACAGTCCGTTCAGCGGGACGTACGTCCCGCTGGAGTTCTACGGCCGTGAGCCGCGCGTCAGTGCCCTGATGATCGAGATCCGGCGGGATCTGTACATGACGGAGCCGGGCGGTCCGGCCGGTCCCGGACTCACCCGGCTCGCACGGTCGCTGACGGCACTGGTGAACGCCGCCTCCCGCTGACCCGGGGGCTCAGGCCCGCAGCCACTCGGTGACCACGACCTCCCCGCCGGTCCGCAGCCGCAGGGCGAACGGGCCGGTGGGCGGTGCGTCGCTGGTGAAGCGGCCCATGTCGTCGGCGTCGACCGACATGGCCGTCTGCGGTCCGCCGAGCACCTCGATCCGCGCCTGCTGCGGCGGCAGCACCTGCCCCATCAGACCCTGCGCGGTCACCTCCACGTCGACGGTCACCTCGCCCGCGCGGAAGGTCAGCATCCGCGGCACGTCCGTGGCCCCCCTGACCGGAATGGCGTCCACCACCGAGTCGAAGGTCAGCTCGGCGATGCGGGCGTCGAGGTCGTGCAGGGCGAACGCCTCGACGGCGAGCTGCCTGAGCTGGGGCGGCACGGGGTCGAGGATGGCCGCCGCCTGGCGCAGTTCCTCCTCCAGCAGTTCGACGTCGAACCCGTCGTCGTCGAAGGGTTCCTCGTCCGTCGCCTCGTCGTGCATGTCGTCGTTCACAGCGCTCCCCGTGCGTCGAGTCGGTCCCGGAGTCGGCGCAGACAGCGCTGGCGCAGCGGCCCGATGCTGCCCACGGCGATGCCCAGTGCGGCGGACACCTCCTGGTAGCTGGGCGGCGGCGAGGCCATCAGCACCCGCAGCAACTGGCGGCAGCGTTCGCCGAGTTCCTCGAACTCCTGCCACATCCAGCGAATGCGCTCCGACTCGGCGGCGGCCTCCTCGGAGTCCAGGACCGACTGCTCGGGCGTGCGGTCCTCGCTGACCCGGTCGAGCAGTTGCGGATCGTTCGTGACGGTCAGCCGCCTCAGGCTCTTGAGGACCTTCAGGCACTCGTGCCGTGCGGTGCTCGCGAGCCACGAACCGGCCTTCTCGGGTTCGCGGATGCGCCCGAGGTGCTGAGCGAAGCGGAACCAGACGGTCTGGTACACCTCGTGCGCGTCGGCGTCCCCCAGCCGGTGCGCGCGCACGACGGACCACACCAGCGGGCTCAGCCCTTCCACGAGCGCTTTCCAGGCCGCCGCGTCCCCGTCGACGGCGGACTGGACCAACGCACCGACATCTGCACGGTCCACAGTCCCACCCCTCGTGTACGGCAAGTCATCGTACGCCGCGGAGGGGATGGTTCCGACCCTCATGACCGAGGAGCCGGGGGTGTGACGGCGGCAGGACGCCAGGTGGCGGGGCGGAGCGCCGGAACGTGCGCCCCCCGCACCTCCGCGTACCCGGAGTGCGCCGCGAGCATCTTGTACCGGGCGACGCGCGGGTCGCTCTCCTGCTGCGCGGTCATGTGGGCGGCGATCAGGCCGGCGACGAGCGGGGTGGAGAACGAGGTGCCGCTCCAGTGCGCGACCCCCTCGAACATCACCTGGTCCGGCTTGGCGTTGCCGCCCTCCTCGCTCAGCACACCGGTGTGGCGCGGGGACTGGCAGGTGCAGGCGTAGCCGAAGCCGTAGCGGCAGGCGTCGTAGGTGGAGTGCCGGTAGACGTACGGCACGGGCGCGTCGAAGCCGGTGAGGACGCCGGTGAGGCGCTCGCCGGGCGCGTACACCTTCACCCAGGGGCCGTGGTTGCTGAAGCAGGCGCCGAACTCGCCGTCGGTGCGCAGGGCGCCGACCGACACCACGGCGTCCTGGTAGTCGGGCAGGTCGGCGTAGGCGGCGGGCCAGAACGGCGTGGCGCTGCCGTTGTTGCCGGCCGCCGCAACCAGCAGGGTGCGCTGTTCCCGCAGCTCCCGCATGAAGGCCTCGACGCCGAGCAGGCCGTCGGTGCGGCCGTTGGCGGTGCCGGCGGAGAGGCTGAGGATGTCGGGCCAGCCGCCGTCGACGGCCTCGAAGAGCTTCTCGCCGAACTCGGACTCGAGGATGGCGCCCGCGTCGGTGAGGCTGTTGCGGACCGTGACGTCGGTGTTGGGCGCGACGGCGGCGACGAGCCCGGCGATGAACGTGCCGTGGCCGACGTACTCCTGGAGGATGCCCTGGTCGTCGCACTCCCTGAGCTGGGCGTCGCCCTCGGTGTGGGCCAGCAGCGGGTGGGACCGGTAGTCGTGCATGAGGCCGGTGTCGACGACGAGGACGCCGACGGCGGTGTCCGCGTCGTAAGTGCCCTCGGCCGCCGCGGGGTTGAGTCCCTCGGCGCGCCGGGCGGGCGCGGGCTCGTCGCCGGGGCAGGAGTTGACGCCGCCCGTGATCCCCACGAGGTGGTTGCGGCTGACCAGCCGCCGTCCGGCCCGGCCCTCCGTCTCCCGCAGCGCGCGCAGGGCGTGCGCCACGGTGCGGTCGCCGCTGCGGTCGCCCTCGCCGGGGTCGCCGACCTTGATGCGGGTGATGCCCGAGCGGTTGGTCTGCGGACCCGCGCGGCGCACATTGTCCTGAACCAGGTCGGGCTCGGCGGTGAAGTGCGCCCGTACGGTGTCCTCGACGAGGCGAGCGTCGTCACCGTCGCGGACCAGCACATAGCCCTTCTCGTAGATGAACTCGGCCGAGTCGTCCGGTCCCATCGCGAGCGGGACGTCGGGCATGGAGCGCTGGATCAGCTCGAACTGCTCGTGGAATCGCTGTGGTGCCATGGCGTGTCCTCCCCCTGAGGCGACGTTCTTCAGTCAGAGCCGTGGGGCCGGCGTTTGATACAGCGCCAAACCCGTGTGGCACGGTTCCGAGGCAACTACCATCCGTGGAGTGACAGCGGGAAGCGACTCGGTTCTCGAACTGCTGCCGATGGTGTTCGCCGCCCCGAACGACGCGCTGGCGAGGGCGGAAGGGGTGCTCGACGCCGATCCGTCGCCGTTGCACGCCTCCGTCGCCCATCAGGTGATCGGCATCTGGCAGCGGGACTGGGGCGACATGCGCATCGCCCTCCATCATCTGCGGCGCGCCCGGGACTTCGCGGCACGCGCGGAGTCGGCCGACCGGGAGGCGGATGTCCTGGCGGCGCTCGGGGTCGCGTTGGTGCATGCGGGGCGCACTCAGCAGGGGCTCGCCGCGCTGGAGCGCGGGATCGAGCGCGGCAGCGGACACACCCGCGCCCGGGTGCTGTTCCGCCGGGCCTACGCCCGCTGGGTCCTGGGCCGGCACCGGGAGGCGCTGGAGGACGTACGCCGGGCGATACCCGTGCTGCGGCAGGTGGACGACGTCATCTGGACGGCGCGGGCGCTGACCCTGCGGGCCACCGTGCATCTGACGCTGGGCGCGGTGGACCGGGCGGACGCCGACTTCACGGCAGCGGAGGCGCTGTGGGACACCACGGGCCAGGAGCACGACAAGGCCGACGCGGTGGAGAGCCGGGGGCTCGCGGCGTTCCGGTCGGGCGACATCCCGGTGGCGCTGCGGCTGCTGGACGAGGCCGAGGAGCGGTACGCCAAGCTCGGCACGCCGACGTTCATGCTCAACATCCGCCGCTGCGAGGTGCTGATGGCCGCCGGGCTGGCCCCGGAGGCGCTGGCCGAGGCGGACGGGGCGATCGCCGTGCTCGACGGCATCGGCGGCCAGTCCACCCGCAAGGCCGAGCTGCTGCTGGCCGCCGCGCAGGCCGCCCGCCTCGCGGGTGACGCGCACACCGCGATCGCGCGCGCCGACATGGCCGTGCGCCTGTTCGCCGGGCAGCGGCGCAGCTGGTGGGAGACGCATGCCCGGCTGGTGCTGATCGAGGCGCGGGTGGCCGCCGGGCGCAGTTCGGGCCGGCTGGTGGCCGACACGGCGGCGGTCGCCGACCGGCTGGCGTCCTTCGGCGCCCCGGCCGCGCCGGAGGCGTCGCTGCTCGCCGGCCGGATCGCGCTCACCCTGGGCTGGCGGGCCGACGCCGAGCGGCATCTGGGCGTCGCCGCCCGCAGCCGGCACAGCGGGCCGCCGCTGGCCCGGGTGACGGGCTGGGCGGCGCAGGCGCTGCGGGCGCGGGCGGCCGGTTCGGGGCGGGGCGTCCTGGAGGCCTGCCGGCGCGGCCTGGACGTGCTCGACGCCCACCGGATGACGCTGGGCGCCTCGGAGCTGCGTGCCCGCGCCACCGCTCAGGGCGCCGAGCTGGCCGCGCTGGCCCAGCAGGCCAGCCTCGACTCCGGCAGCCCGCGCCGGCTGCTGGTGTGGAGCGAGCGCTGGCGCAACACCGCGCTGTCGACGCCGCCGACCCGGCCGCCGGCCGATCCGGAGCTGCAGAGCGACCTGACCGCGTTCCGGGAGATCGCGGCGCGCGCCGAGGAGGCGCGCCGGGACGCCCGTCCGATTCCGGCGCTGGAGCGCGAGCAGCGGCGCCTGGAGCGCGAGATCCGCTCCCGGACGTTGCACCTGCGCGGCGACACGCCCGGCGACGGCCACCGCTTCGACCCGGTCCGGCTGCTGCGGCGGCTGGGCGACGACACGCGGCTGGTCGAACTCGCCGTGCTGGACGGGCGGGTGCAGGTGCTGCTGTGCGGGCAGGGGCGGGTGCGCCGGTTCGAGGCCGGGCTGCTGGCCGAGGCGGAGCGGGAGACCGAGCACGTCCAGGCCGGGCTGCGGCGGCTGGCCCACCCGGGCGCGGAGGGGCGGCTGGCGGTGGTGGAGGCCGCCGGGCGGCGCCTGGAGGAGTTGCTGCTGGGCCCGGCGGCGGCACGGCTGGGCGACGGTCCGGTCGTGGTCGTGCCGCCGGCCCGGCTGCACCGGGTGCCGTGGGCGCTGCTGCCGGCGCTGCGGGAGCGGGTGCTCAGCGTGTCGCCGTCGGCCAGCGGCTGGCTGCGCGCCCGGGACACCGAGCCGCCGCCGGGCGGCCGTCAGGTGCTGGTGCGCGGTCCGGGGCTGGCGACGGGCGGCGCGGAGGTGCCGCACCTGGCCGGACGGTACGGCGGTGCCGTCGTCCTGGAGCACGCCGAGGCGCGGGTGCCGCGCGTGCTGGAGGAGCTGGACGGAGCCGCGCTGGCCCATATCGCCGCGCACGGCACGTTCCGGGCGGACGGCCCGTTGTTCTCGTCGCTGCGGATGGCCGACGGGCCGCTGATCGTGCACGACTTCGAGCGCCTGGACCGCAGCCCGTACCGGATCATCCTCTCCTGCTGCGACACCGCCCGCTTCGCCTCCGTGGGCGCCGACGAACTGCTCGGCCTGGTGACCGCGCTGCTGCCGCTGGGCACGGCGGGCGTGGTGGCGTGCACGGCTCCCGTCAACGACGCCGCGGTGGTCCCGCTGATGCTCGCGCTCCACAAGGGTCTCGGCGAGGGCCGCTCCCTTGCGGAGTCCCTGCGCGACGCGCGGGCGGCCCTGCCGGGGGATGCGCTGCATCGGGCCACGGGGTGGGCGTTCTCGGCGTTCGGGGCGGCGTGACGCCGCGCTGGGCATGAACCGGCGGGTTCTGCCGAGCGGAAACCGGGACGTGCGCCGGGTCGCAGGCCACGCGGACTCGGCGACGTCCCCGGGGCCGTGGCGGGCGAGGCGCGCGTGTCGCCTCACCCGTCGGCTCGGCGCCCCCCGACCACGGCGGATCGGCACGCGGATCACACCGGCCGCTCCGGCCCCTCCGGGACGGCTCACGCCGACTGCGTGTCCGGCAGTTCCACCAGCCACGGGAGCGCGCCGCGGTCGCTGGCGCCGAGGCGGGCGTAGGCGCTGTAGAGGTGGTTGCCGACCGTGCGGACGGACAGGGTGAGCTTCTCGGCGATCTGCCGGTTGCTCAGGCCCTTCGCCGCGAGCGTGACGATCTGCCGTTGACGGACGGTCAGTTCGCCGAGGACCAGTCCGGACAGGGCCGGGGTGCGCGCCCCCTGGCAGCGGCGGGCCAGGGCGACGGCACGCGTGCGTGAGGTGCGGGCGGCGCGCGGGTCGCGGTGGGCGCGTACGGCCTGGGCGTGCGCCTCCGCCGCGAAGAGCAGGAAGCCGCGCTCCCGGAGCCGTTCGGCCACCCGGTCGAGGGCCGGGCCGTCGGCGCGGGCGAGGGCGTCGGCGTGCTCGGCGAAGACGCCGGTCAGGCGGCCCGCGGCAGGCTCGGGGACGCCGAGGCGGACGGCGTCGTAGACGTCATCGCCGACGATCGCCTCGGCCGCCTGGCCGGCCTCGCCGCGGACCGCTGCCGGCCGGGTGACCGCCCCACCCCCGTCGGGGCGGCCACCCAGGATCTGGTGCGCGGCGGTCGGGTCGCCCGACTGCACCGCGGCGAGGGCGAGTTCGCGACGGCAGGACGGGTCGGCGCCGTCGGCCCGCAGCCCCTCCCGCGCCCACGCCGCCGCCTCCCGCAGCTCACCGCGCAGCCGCGCGAACCGGGCGCGCACGGCCGCGTATCCGGCCGGTACCGGCGCGCCCTCCGCGACCAGCCACTCCCCCACGGGCGTCGGCATCGCCCGTACGTCCGCCCGCTCGATACGACGGCTCAGCGCGGCCCGCTCGGCGTCGACGGCGGGGCCCCACTCCTCGGGCGTACGGGACAGCCGCCTCGCCCGCAGCCTGCCGGTCGCCGCCCGCAGCACCGGACCGTGCAGGGGGTGGGCGAGGCGGACGGCGCCCCGGTCGTCGACGTGGACCAGGGCGTCGGCCTCCAGGTGTTCGAGGGCGCGCGGATCGAGCCGGTCCTGCTCCATGTCCAGCGGCAACGGCTCGGCGAAGGCGAGGCGTTCGAGGATCTCGCGCTGCTCGGGGCAGGGGCGGTCCAGGACGGGTGCGGTGCGCTCGCGCACGGTCGGTGTCAGCGGCACCGGGCCGCGCCACGCCCATTCGTCGGCGCCCGGGACCCGGCTGAGCAGCCCGCGCTCGCGCACCGCGCCCACCAGGTCGCGCAGCAGCCTCAGGTCGCCCTGGCACAGGCGGTGCAGCCGGTTGACGGTGAGCGGTTCGAGGCCGGCGCCCGCGGCCTCGGCGGCGAGCAGCAGAGCCGTCTCCTCGCGGGGCAGCGGCTCCAGGGTGAGGCGGGGCAGGAGTTCGCCGGTCCACAGCCGGGTGATCGCGCCCGGGGCCCGGGCGCCGTCGGCGGTGACGACCAGGAGACGGGTGCGGCCGTGCACGGCGAGCTGGTGGACCAGGGCGGCCGAGGCGTCGTCGAGCAGATGGGCGTCGTCGACCAGCAGCAGCCGTACGCCGGACAGGTGCTGGAACGCGATGTGCAGGGAGGCCGTCTCGGGGACGAGGTGTGCGAACGCGGCGAAGCGGACACGGCGGGTCCCGGGGGTGCCGGCCACCCGGGCGCAGTCGGTGCCGCGGACGGCCTCGGTGACGAGCCGGGTCTTGCCGCTGCCGGCCGGTCCCGTGATCACGATGCCGTGCCGGCCGGCGCTCAAGGCGCCCCGGACCAGTTCGAGTTCGTCCTCGCGGCCGGTGAACCGCCACGGCAGTTCCAGGGTCTTCGCGTCGCGTTCGAAAATCGTCACGGCAATAGGAGCGCCGTGACTCACCTCTGATACACGCGTACTTGAGTAGCCCTCGACTCAGGCGCCCGGCGCGGCCCCACGGCAACCTGTTCGCCATGACCGCTCGCTACTGCTCCCTCGCGCAGCAGTCGGCGCCCGCCTTCGCACCGGGGCTGGCCGCCGAGCGGCTCAACGCGCTCATCAGCGGGCACCGGATGTGGGTCAACGGCACGGTGCTGCACTACTACTTCTTCGACCGGGACTCCGACGCGTCCTCGATCCCGGACCCGGAGACCGGCGAGACCCGGCGCGTCGCGTGGGCCGGCAGCAAGGAGCAGCAGGACGTCGTACGCGAGTGCTTCCAGGAGTGGCAGGGCCTCGGCATCGGGCTGTCGTTCCAGGAGGTGCGGGACCGGTCGGAGGCCGAGCTGCGGATCGGGTTCCAGCTCGGCGACGGGTCCTGGTCGACGGTGGGCAAGGACTCGCTGCGGATCGGCCTGAACGAGCGCACCATGAACTTCGGCTGGGACCTGACGGTGCCCGGCGAGCGCGGGACGGCGCTGCACGAGATCGGGCACGCGCTCGGCATGCTGCACGAGCACCAGAGCCCGTTCGCCGGCATCCACTGGGACGACGAGGCCGTGTACGCCGATCTGGCGGGCCCGCCGAACTTCTGGAGCCGGGACAAGACGTTCTTCAACATCCTGCGCAAGCTCGATCCGAACGAGGTCAACGGTTCCGTCTGGGACCCGCACTCGATCATGGAGTATCCCTTCTCGGACGGGCTGATCCTGGAGCCGGAGCAGTTCCGTGCGGGCCTGAACCCGCCGGGTGTGCTGTCCAGGGCCGACAAGGAGTTCGTCCGCCGCTGGTACCCGCCCACCGAGGCCCCGGGACCGCGTGAGCTGGTGCCCTTCCGCTCGGTGCCGCTGCGGCTCGGCCCGGCCGAGCAGGCCGACTTCGTCATCGAGCCGCCGGAGACCCGCGAGTACACGCTGGGCACCTTCGGCGACAGCGACACGGTCGTGGTGATCTTCGAGGAGCGGGACGGCGAGCCCCGCTACCTCACCGCCCAGGACGACGGGGGCACCGCGCACAACGCCACGCTCAAGGCCCGTCTGGTCAAGGGCCGCCGCTACTTCGTCCGGGTGCGCCTGTACGCCAACTGGGGTTCGGGGGAGACAGCGGTCATGTGCTGGTGACGGCACGGATCCGCTGCCGCGTACGGGGATCAGAGTCCGCAGTCCGGCGCCGGGGGAAAGGGCCGGTGCACGCCGCCTTCGGGGGAGGGCGACGTGCACCGGCCGATCCATGTCCCGCCGGACGGGCGATGCCCCTCACTCCGTACAATTTGGTCCCGAACGACATCGCGTTCCGACGCGCCCGCGGCGAAGGAGTGTGCCATGCCCGGCCAACGATCGATCACCGCTGCCGAGAAGCTGGCCGAGGCCAAGCTCGGCGGCATCCCGCTGCACCGGGAGCAGATGGCGGTCGTCGCCAACATCTACCGCGCGGCCTCCACGGTCCGCCAGCACCTGGAGAACTCCGTGCTGCGCGGGGCCGACCTGACCTGGACGGCGTTCGTGGTGCTGTGGGTGGTCTGGGTGTGGGGCGAGTCGGAGACCCGGCATGTCGCGGAGGAGGCCGGGATCTCCAAGGGGACGCTCACCGGCGTGTCGCGGACGCTGGAGGGGCGGGGCCTGCTGAAGCGGGCCGGGCACCCCGGCGACGGCCGGCTGGTGCTGCTCAGCCTCACCGAGGAGGGCGAGGCGCTGATGCGACGGCTGTTCCCGGCGTTCAACGAGGAGGAGGCGTTCGTGGCGGGGCGGCTGAGCGAGGCGGAGTGCCGCAGCGTCGCGGACGGGCTGCGCCAGGTGGTGCTCCAGGTCGAGGAGCAGGGCGAGGAGCGGCGGCTCGCCCTGCTCGACGGTGCCGAGCCGGCGCCTCGGCGCAGCGGGCGGCGGCCGAAGGCCTGAGAGCCTGTTCAGCGGCGCTCGTGTGCGGCCGCCCGCACCAGGGCGTCGAACAGTCCCTGCTGGGACTCGTCCCGGTGCGCGGTGTCCTCGGGGTGCCACTGCACGGCCGTGAACCACCCCTTCGCGCCCGGGAGTTCGACCCCCTCCACCGTTGCGTCGGCGGCGCGCGCGGTGACCGTGAGTCCCTCGCCCAGGCGGTCCACGCGCTGGTGGTGGTAGCAGGACGCCTCCGCCTTCTCGGCGCCGGTGGACTGTTCCAGCAAGGTGCCGCGCTCGATCGCCACCGGGTGCACGAGGTGCCGGTGTTCGCGATCGGGGCCGCCCATGTCCTGCTCCAGCGTGCCGCCGAGCGCGACGTTCACGACCTGCATGCCCCGGCAGATCGCCAGCAGGGGCAGGCCGAGGTCCAGTGCCCGGCGGGCGACCGCGAGATCGAAGGCGTCCTGGAGTTCGTCCACGTCGTAGACGGCCGCGTGGGTTTCGGTGGCGCCGTAGCGGTGGGGAGCGAGATCGCCGCCGCCGGGGAGCAGGACGCCGTCGAAGCGGACCAGGCGGGCCGCGACGTCTCCGGCGGCGGGGTGGACGCCCGCCGGTTCGCCGCCCGCTCGCCACACCGCCTCGATCAGGGCGCGGGCGTTGACCTCGGCGGCGTACCGGAGGGCCGAGGTGGTGGCGGAGAAGCGGGCGGGGATCGCGATCAGGGGGCGGGTCACAGCTGGATCCAGGTGGTCTTGAGCTCGGTGTACTTCTCCAGGGCGTGCACGGACTTGTCGCGGCCGTTGCCGGACTGCTTCATGCCGCCGAAGGGGACGGTGAGGTCGCCCTCCTCGTAGCAGTTGACCCAGACCGTGCCGGCCTTCAGGGCGCGGGAGACGCGGTGGGCGGTGGAGAGGTCGGAGGTCCACAGGCCGGCGGCGAGGCCGTACTCGGTGGCGTTGGCCAGCCGTACCGCCTCGTCCAGGTCGTCGAAGGCGAGGACGGACAGGACGGGGCCGAAGATCTCCTCGCGGGCCAGCCGCATCCCGGGGTCGACCCGGTCGAAGACGGTCGGCTCCAGATAGGTGCCGCCGGACTCGGCGAGGGCGCGCTCACCGCCGGTGCGCAGCCGTGCCCCCTCGTCCCGACCGGTGCCGATGTGGCCGAGGACGCGGCCGAGGTGGGCCTCGCCGACCAGGGCGCCCATCTCGGTGGCCGGGTCGAGGGGGTCGCCGACCCGCAGCTCGCGCGCCCGGCGTACGACGGCCTCGGTGACGCGCTCGGCGACGGAGGAGTGCACCAGGAGCCGGGAGGGGGCGGTGCACATCTCGCCCTGGTTGAAGAAGATGCCCCAGGCCGCGGTGGCGGCGGCCCGCTCCAGGTCGGGGGCGTCGGGCAGGACGAGGTTGGGCGACTTGCCGCCGAGTTCGAGCCAGACCCGCTTGAGGTTGGAGTCTGCGGCGTAGTGCAGGAAGTGGCGGCCGACGGCGGTGGAGCCGGTGAAGGCCAGGACGTCGACGTCGGGGTGGAGTCCGAGGGCGCGTCCGGCGACGGGGCCGTGGCCGTTCACGACGTTGAGAGCGCCCGGCGGCAGGCCGGCCTCGGTGGCCAGCCGGCCGAGCAGCAGGGCGGACAGCGGGGAGTTCTCGGACGGCTTCAGTACGACCGTGCAGCCGGCCGCGAGCGCCGGGGCGACCTTCCAACTCGCCAGCGTCAGGGGGAAGTTCCAGGGCACGACGGCCCCGACGACACCGGCCGGCTCACGGGTGACCAGGGCGAGGGCGTCGGGGGCGGTGTGCGGGGACTCGTCGGTGAGCTTGTCCGCGAGCTGGCCGTACCAGCGGAACGTGTGGACGGCGGCGCGCAGTTCGATGTCGTACGCGTCCGTGATCGGTTTGCCCATCTCCAGGCTGACGGTCAGCGCCAGTTCCGCGCGCCGTTCCTCCAGCAGGTCGGCGAGGCGCAGCAGCACCCGGCCGCGTTCGACGGGCGCGAGGCGTGGCCATGACCCGGCGTCGAAGGCCCGGCGGGCGGCCGCGACGGCGGCGTCCACCTCGGCGGCACCCGCGTCGGCGACCTGGGCCAGCGCCTGTCCGTCCCGGGGTGAGACGACCGCGAAGGCCCCTCCCCCGCCCGGCTCGTCGGCGCCGTCGATGTGATGGGCGCCGGACAGTTCCAGGGACTTGGCTCGACGCAGCCACTCCTCGTGGGAGACGGCGGGCATGCGGGACCTCCAGATCAGACTCTTCGATGTCGACGAAATGGCCGCACAGGGACGGCCGCCGCCATCCGGCCGGGGTTCCGCGACCGGATGGCGGGCGGGCCCTACGGACGTGCCGAGCGCGTCAGCCGACCCGCGACGACGCCCAGCACCAGCACGGCCGGGACCGTCAGCTGGAGCCATACGGCGGTGGTGCGGTCGCCGCCGATGAGGGTGGTGAAGTTCTCGACGATCAGCCAGAGGGCACCGGCGATTCCGACCGCCCCCAGCGCCGGGGCGATCAGCGTGTTCCACGGCCGGGTGTCGAGGCGCTCGCGCCGGAAGAAGGCGACGACCGAGACCGAGGTCAGGAAGTACAGGAGCATGATCGACAGTACGGCGATGCCACTCCCCCACGAGAACAGGGTGAGCACCGGATCCTTGCCGGCCAGGGCGAACGGGATCACCAGCAGGACGGCGATCGATGTCTGCACGAAGCCCGCGACACCCGGCGAGTGCCGGCGGTTGACCGCCGACAGCCCGCGCGGCAGGAGGCCCTCGCGGCTGAGCGAGAACAGGTAGCGGTTGGCCGAGTTGTGGAAGGCGAGGATGCCGGCGAAGAGCGAGGTGGCCAGGAGGACGGGCAGGACGTCGTTGACCCAGGTGCCGAACTCGGCGGCGATCGGTGCGAAGACGAACGCCGTGGAGTCACCGCCCTCCAGCGCCTGCCCGGCCGCTCCGGCCGCGTTCGAGGCGCCGTAGGAGGAGATCAGCATCCAGGAGGCGAAGGCGAAGAAGCCGGTGACGAGGGCGACGGCGAGATAGGTGGCCCGGGGCACCGTCCTGCGGGGCTCGCGCGCCTCCTCGCCGTAGATCGCGGTGGCCTCGAAGCCGATCATCGACGCCACGGCGAACATCAGGGCCACGCCCGGCGCCCCGTCCAGGGCCGCACCGGGCGAGAAGGTGTCCGCGAAGCCGAGCCCCTCGGGCCCGCCGCCCTTGGCGAAGGTCACGACCGCGAAGACGCTCAGGATGCTGAACTCGGCCAGCACGAACACGGCCAGCACCTTGGCGCCCATCTCGATGCCCAGGGCGCCGAGGACCTGCACGATCGCCATGGTGACCAGGGCGCACACCCACCAGGGGACGTCGGCGCCGGTGTGGTGCGCCAGCAGACCGCTGACCGTGGCGCCGTACAGGCCGTACATGGCGGCCTGGATCGCGCAGTACGCGAAGAGGGCGATGCCGGCGCTGCCGTTGCCGATGTTCCGGCCGAGCCCCTTGCCGATGTACCGGTAGAAGGCCCCGGCGTCCACCACATGCCGGCCCATGGCGACGAAGCCGACGGAGAACAGCAGGATGATCACGCCCGCGGCGAGATACGCGGCCGGGGCGCCGGCCCCGTTCCCGATGGCCACGGCGATGGGGACGGCGCCCGCGACGCCGGTCAGCGGCGCCTGGGCGGAGAGGACGAAGAAGAGGATGCCCAGCACGCCGAGGGAGTTGGGCTTGAGCTTGCCTGCGGTGGAGGCGTCGGGCGCGGCCTGTCTGTTCGGGACCGCTGTCTGACTGTCCACTCGGATCACCTGCCAGGAGAAAGGGGACTTCGTTTCAGGCCAAACGAGTTGCCTCATGGTGGGCTGGAACTATCCGTTTGGCAAGGGGGGTGCCGAGAATTGCCGAGAATTGATACGGCAACGCGAGTGGACCCCGGGCCACAGCTCCCCGGGGTCCTCAAAACCGCAGGTCAGCTGGCGTTCTCGGGTGCCTCGTCGCTGTCGGCCGCCAGCAGCCGCAGCAGGCCCCGCAGCTCCTCGATCGCGGCGTCGGTGGTCTCGGGCTCGCCGAAGACGAGCTGGTGCAGCACCAGCCCGTCCAGGGCGGCGAACACCAGCCGGGTCAGCGGGCGGCCGGCGGCGTCGGGCAGCATGCGGGACAGCTCGCGCTCGGTGGCGTCGAAGTAGTCGTCGTACAGGGCTCGGATCTGCGGGAGCAGCTCGGGGCGGCGCCGGGCCTCGAGGAGCAGCTCGTACTGGAAGGCCTGGATGTCCGGGTCGGCCATCACCATGTCGGAGACGCCGACCGAGAAGTCGGCGACCTTGCCGGTGCCCGGTTCGAGCGCGCTGGTGTTGAGCGAGGTGCGGATGGCGTGGGCGAGGGCCTCCTCGATCAGCGCGTCGCGCGACCCGAAGTGGTGCACGACCAGTCCGTGCGTGGTGCCCGCCTCCTGTGCGACCGCCCGGTAGGTGAGCTTGCGCAGCCCGCCCCGCGCCACGACCCGCACCGCGGCGTTGAGCAGGGCCTCGCGGCCCTCGCCGTAGTTCATGCGCCGGCGCGGCTTGCGGCCCTCGGAGCCCTGGGGTCCCCCGGCTCCCTCGTCGGATGCGGTCATGTTCGCGACCTTACCCGCAGCCTCGGACACCGCCGCACGCTCGGCCCCGGCCGTACGCACGGTCAGCGCTTGGGCGGGCGGATGCCGCGGAACTCCCAGTCGCCGCCGAGCGCGGTGGACAGGACCTCCTCGGACTCGGTGGGCTGGGCGCCGACGTCGGCGCGGATCGGGGTGGGGCCGGTGACGATGTGGTTGGTGAGCCGGCCGAGGCCCTCCACCTCCACCTCGACGACGTCGCCGGGCTGGACGGGGCGGGAGTTGGCGGGGGTACCGGACAGGAGTACGTCACCGGGGTGGAGGGTGATGGTGCGGGCGATGTCGGCGACGAGGTAGTGCATGTCCCACTTCATCTCGTCGGTCGAGCCGTCCTGGACGACCTTTCCGTTGACATAGGTGCGCAGGCTCTTGCCGTGGAAGTCCCAGTCGGTGACCAGGCCGGGCCCGAGCGGGCAGAGGGTGTCGGAGCCCTTGACGCGGAGCATGGAGCCGGCGTCGGTGTCCCGGAAGTCGTGCAGCCCGTAGTCGTTGGCGACGGTGTAGCCGGCGATGTACTGGCCCGCCTCGGCCGGGGAGATGTTGCGGGCGGTCTTGCCGATGACGATGGCGACCTCGCCCTCGTAGTTGAGCCATTTGCAGCCCTCGGGGCGGACGATGGCGCCCCGGTGGGAGTTGAGGGCCGAGGTCGGCTTGTGGAAGTAGGTCGGGGTGTCGGGCAGGCCGATCCGGAACTCGTCGACCCGGCTGCGGTGGTTGAGGTGGACGGCGATCACCTTGGAGGGCACGACCGGCGGCAGGTGCTGAGCGTCGTCGGTCTTGACACGGCGGCCGTCCCCGGCGACGAGTTCGTCGCCGTCGACGGTGACCTGGACGGCGGCGCCGTCGAGGAGGATGCGGCGGTACTCAGGCATGGGCGGGCTCCTGGTTGGTCGTGGTGGGGGTGGCGGTCCAGCCGCCTTCGGGGCGGTCGAACCAGAGGTGCGCCTGACCGGTGCCGACGGAGTTCTCGTACTCGCCGTACTGGCGGGCCCTGGCGACACAGGCCTGCTCGCCGAGGGCGCCGGCCATCATCAGGTAGTGGAAGAACTTCGCCTCGGGCTTGACCTTCCAGAACTCGTCCATGGTGTCGAGAACCTTGTCGTGACGGCCCTCCTTGAACCAGGCGATCCGCTCGTGGTCGGCCTCGCGGGCCTGCGGGGTGAAGATGTGCACCGGGTCGCTGGCCTCGTGGTCACGCAGTTCGCGCAGCGGCCAGAAGGTGTGCGACAGCGCCCCGGAGGCGATGAGCAGGACCCGGCGTCCCGGGGTGGCGGCGATGCCGTCGGCCAGGGCCCGGCCGAGGCGCAGATGGTCCTCCATGTCCCCGGTCTGGCAGACGCCGATGGTCACCCACCGCTTGTCGGGCAGTCCCTCCCCGAGGAACTTCCACAGGTTGATGGTGGCGTAGTAGATCGGCAGGTAGTCGTCGTCGATCGCCGTGATCCAGGTGCCATGCTTGTCCGCGAACTTCTCTACGTTGCGGGCGAGTTCGGGGTCGCCGGCGAAGTCGTACGGCATCCGGCACATCCCGCGCGGCAGCTCCTCGGAGGTGAACAGCCCGGCCCGGCGCGCTTGCGCGGTGACGACGAACTCCACGGTGGTGGCCCAGTGGGAGTCGAGGACGACGACGGTGTCGTAGTCGTCGCGCTCGAAGACGTCCCTGCGCAGCTGTTCCAGACCGGTGACGAGGGTGATCTCCTTGCCCTCGTTGAGCTCCAGCCGGTCGGCCTCGGGCAGCACGATGGTGGGGACATGGGCCAGCAGCCCGGCCCCGACGATCTCACCCATGGTCCTTCCACCCCTTCGGTGCGGTGACGGTGTTCTTCAGGTCGCAGTAGAAGTCGAAGCTCCAGGTGCCGCCTTCGCGCCCGACGCCGGACTGGCGGGAGCCGCCGAAGGGCGCCTGCAGGTCACGTACGAAGAAGCAGTTGACCCAGACCGTGCCCGCGACCAGCTGTGCGCTGACGCGTTCGGCGCGCTGGGGGTCGCCGGTGGCGAGGGTGGCGGCCAGCCCGAACCGGGTGTCGTTGGCGAGCCGGATCGCCTCGTCCTCGTCGGCGAAGGTCTGCAGGGTCAGGACGGGGCCGAAGACCTCCTCCTGCACGATCTCCGAGTCCTGGGCGACGTCGGTGAGCAGCGTCGGCGCGTAGTACTGGCCGCCGTTGCGATGCCCGCCGATGACCGCGCGCGCTCCCGCGTCGAGCGCCCGCCGCACGAAGCCGTCGATCTTCTCCAGCTGGCGGGGGTGGATGTTGGGCCCGATGTCGGTGGCCTCGTCCCGGGGGTCGCCCTGTGTGAGCGCGGCCGCCTTCTCGACGAACCGGCGGGTGAACTCCTCGGCGATCGGCTCCTCGACGAGAAGACGCGTCCCCGCCAGGCACACCTGCCCGGCGTTGTCGTACTGCTCCACGGCCAGATCGACGGCGAGATCGAGATCGGCGTCGGCGAACACCAGCAGCGGTGACTTGCCCCCGAGTTCGAGGCTGAGCGGCGTCAGGTTCGCCGAGGCCGACGCCGCGATACGGCGGGCGGTGGGCACCGAGCCGGTGAAGCTGATCCGGCGTACGTCCGGATGCGAGGTGAGGGCGTCACCGACCTCCGAGCCGTAGCCCTGGACCACGTTCAGCACCCCGGCGGGCAGCCCCGCCTCGGCGGCGATGTCCGCCAGCAGCGAGGCGGTCAGCGGGGACCACTCGGCGGGCTTGAGGACGACCGTGTCGCCGGCCGCGAGCGCCGGCGCGACCTTCCAGGTGGCCAGCATCAGCGGCGCGTTCCACGGGGTGATCAGCACACAGGGCCCGGCCGGGTCCCAGCTGACATGGTTGGTGTGGCCGCGCGTCTCGAAGTCCTCGTGCTCCAGCTTCAGCAACCAGTCGGCGAAGAAGCGGAAGTTGTGGGCGACGCGCGGCATGACGCCCCGGCGGTGGGAACGCAGCAGTGCCCCGTTGTCAGTGGTCTCGACGATCGCCAGCTCTTCGATCCGCTTGTCGACCCCGTCGGCGATCGCGTGCAGGATGCGGGCGCGTTCCGCGCGGGAGGTGGCCGCCCAGGCGGGGAACGCGGCCTTCGCGGCGGCCACGGCGGCGGCCGCCTCCGTGGCCGCGCCACGGGAGATGTCGCCGATCGTGCAGCCGTCGATCGGTGAGACGTCCGGGAACGTCTGTGCCGAGGCGACGCGCTCGCCGCCGATCCAGTGCCGGGTATCGACGCTCACCCCGGCAACGGTGATGGTGTGTTCGCTCATGGTCTGCTCCTGCGGTCTCACTGGGTGGCGGGGTCTACTCGGCGTCGGAGGTGCCGGATTCCAGCAGTCGGCCGCCGTCCCAGACGACGCCGACCTGGCGGTAGTAGGCGGCGATCGGCTCGCGGACCTCCAGCCGGGCCAGCTCCTCCGTAGGCGCCTCGAACAGCTCCAACTCGGCGTCACCGACCCACGGTTGACCGCCCTCGAAGGAAGCCGCCCCGGACTCGATCAGCTCGTCGAGCGCAAGCCCCTTCCCCTTCTCGATCGAGGGAAGCCACCGGTGATGGGCCATCGGATGCCCGTTGACGAACCCGTTCGTCTCCGCCGGCTCCCGCAGCGTGACCACGGCCTGCGCCAACCGCCGGTCCGCTGCGGCCAGCGTCGCCCCGAACCGTGCCCCCGCCTCGATCCGAGGAGCGGGACCGAACGGATGCGGTCGGGTCTGGTGGATGGACCCGAGCTTCTTGGGATACCCCTGGTGCAGCCCGCGCGCGATGGCGAAGTCCTTGTCGACCCAGATGTGGACGCACCGCGAATAGGTCCGCCCCCGGTACTTGCACCGGACGACGGCGAAGGCCTCCTTGTACTGGGACAGCACGGGATCGAGCAGTTCGGCCCCCGACTGAGCGCACGACTGCCAGTCGGCCCAGATCAGCGCCACCGCACCGGGATCCTCGTCGGCCGGTTCCAGCGGCTCGGGCAGCAGTTCCCGCACGCGCGCCGGATCCGTCCGGTACTCGACGGTCAGCAGGTCACCCGAGTAGCGCCAGGGCGGCGACGGAATCAGCGACGAGGCACCACTCGCCGTCTTGGGATGGAAGTAACCACGGACTGAGGACATGACGGGTTCCTTATGTTCCTTATGCGGTGAGAGCGGGCTGCTTCAGCAACTGGGCGCGACAGCGGGCGGCCCCCATGGCGGCGCCGTGTCCACCGAGCGCCACGACGCCGACGAGGCGGCCGTCGACGTGGTAGCCCACCAGGACGTCGCCGGCGGGGTCGCCGTCCAGGACACGTACGTCGTCGAGGCCGAGCACGGGCGCGCCGAAGGACTGCAACCGGAAGTCGTGCTGGTCGCTCCAGAAGGTGGGCAGGGGCGCGAAGGGAGCCGGGTCGGGTCGGCCGCCGGCCAGATGCGCGGCCAGGGTGCGCGCCGCGTGCTTGGCGGTGTCGGTCGGGATGGACCAGTGTTCGACGCGGCGGGACACACCGTCGTAGCGGGCGTTGGGAAAGCGGGCCACGTCACCGACCGCCACGACCTCGGGGCGGCCGCCGACCCGCAACTGCTCGTCGGTCAGCACTCCGTCGGTGAGGTCGAGTCCGTTGCCGTCCAGCCATTCGGTGTTGGCGACCGAGCCGACCGACTCGACGACCACGTCGGCCGGCAGCACGGTGCCGTCACTCAGCACGACGCCGGTGACCCGTTCCTCTCCCTCGAACCCGGCGACCCCGGTGCCGAGTGCGAAGCGCACCCCGCGCTGCTCGTGCCGCCGCAGCAGGGCCCTGCCGAGCAGGTCTCCGAGCGGCCCGACCATGGGCAGGGGCAGCGGGTCGACGACGGTCACCTCGCGGACACCGAGTCCTACGGCCGTGGCGGCGACCTCGCAGCCGATGAAACCGGCGCCGACCACGACCACGCGGGCGGCGGGGCGGGTCAGTTCGTCACGCAGTTCCCGTGCGTCGGCGATCGTGCGGACGGTGTGGCGTCCCGCGAGCGGGCCGGGGCAGCGCAGTCGCCGGGGCCGCATGCCGGTGGCGACGACCAGTCCGTCGTACGGCAGCTCCGAGCCGTCGTCGAGTGCGACGGTCCGCTCGGCCAGCCGCGAGGCGACGACTCTCGTGCCCAGCCGCCACTCGACGTCGGCGGTGGCCGCCTTCGGGGTGAAGGCCAGCGATGCGAAGGGCGCCTTGCCCGCGAGGACCTCCTTGGACAGCGGAGGCCGGTTGTAGGGCATGTGGGGCTCGTCGCCCACGACGGTGATCGCGCCGGTCCAGCCGGCCGCGCGGAGCTGTTCCGCCGCGCGCAGGCCGCCCATCGAGGCGCCGGCGACGACTACGCGTCCGGTCACGGGGTTCAGCCCTCGATCCGGATGGCCTGGAGCGGGCAGACGTCGGCGGCTTCCTCGACCTCGTCGCGCAGCGTGTCGTCGGGGTCGGAGACGTGGACCAGGTGTCCGTCGTCGTCCATGGAGAAGACGTCGGGGGCCGCGAAGACGCACTGGCCGTGGTCCTGGCACTTGTTCATGTCGACTACGACCTTCATGGCCGGTCCTCCTGGGAGTGAGGGCGTCGGAGCGGTGACGAAGGGGGTGAAGGGCCCGGCCGGCCTGCGGCCGGGCCCTTGCCAAAGGGACGCGAGAGCCGCACCCCTGACTCGTTTGGCTTCAAACAACATAGGAAGCGGCGGGACCCTGGTCAATACCTGTCCAGGTGGATAAATTTTTGGGGCCGCCCTCTTGCGGGACCACGAATCCTGTCCATACCGTTCGGACTCAAACGACGAAGTAGCGGCCCCGTGGCGGCCCGTGCACAGGTCGTCGGCACACCCCCTCCCCCATCCGCCCCGAGGAGACATCGGTGAGCGATCACGACATCCCAGACATCCGCCGGCACATGGAGCGGCTCACCGCCGAGGATGTGGACGTGGTCCGGGTGATCTATCCCGACCTCATCGGCACCGACCGCGCCCGCGACGTGCTGGTGGACCATCTGCCGTCGGCCTGCGCGCACGGGCTGGCCTTCTGCCGGGCCGTCTACCACACCAGCCCGCAGGGCGACGTGGTCCCCGTCGCGGGCGGCCTGGACGCCGGCCTGCCCGACGTGACCGTGCGCCCCGCCCTGTCGACCCTGGCCGTGCTGCCCTGGGAGCCCGGCGTCGCCACCTGTCTCGGCGAGGTCACCGACCCGGCGACCGGCGCCCCCGCCCCGGAGTCGCCGCGCGACCTGCTGCGCACGGTGCTCGCGCGCTGCGCGGAGCAGGGCCTGCGTCCGATCGTCGGCCCCGAGCTGGAGTACTTCCTGCTCGAGCCCGCCCCGGACACCGCCACCGGCTGGCGCCGCTCACCCGAGACAACGGGCGCCGTCTACACGGCCGGGCTGCGCGCCGATCCCGACAACCATCTGCTGCGCACCCTGCGGCACCTGCGTGACCTGGGCCTCGGCGTCGTCACCGGAAACCACGAGTTCGACGGCGGCCAGTACGAGATCAACCTCACCCACTCCGAGGCGCTGGACGCGGCCGACCGCTCCTTCCGCTTCAAGGCCGCGGTCAAGGAGCTGGCCCGCAAGGAGGGCCGGCTCGCCACCTTCATGGCCAAGCCGTTCGGGGACGCGGGCGGGTCCGGCTTCCATCTGCACCTGTCGTGCGACGACGCCGACCACCGCAACGCCTTCGACGACCCCGCGGGCGCTCACGGTCTCTCGGCCACCGCCCGGCACGCGATCGCCGGCATCGTCGCCCACGCTCCCGCCCTCGCCGCGCTGCTCAACCCGACCGTGAACTCGTACAAACGGTTCGGCCCGGACACCCTCGCGCCCTGGCTGATCGACTGGGGCCTGGACAACCGCAGCGCCATGGTCCGCATCCCGCCCGAGCGCGGCGCGGGCGCACGCCTGGAGCTGCGCCTCGGCGACGCGAGCGCCAACCCCTATCTGGCCGTCGCCGCCACGCTCGCCGCCGCGCTCCTCGGCATCCGGGCCGGTGAGGAGCCCCCGCCCCCGCTGGAGGGCTACGGCTACGACACCGCCCGATCGGCGGTGCTGCCCACCGATCTGTCCGCCGCGCTGGACGCGCTGGAGGCGGACACCGACCTGGCCGAGCTGCTCGGCAAGGACTTCACCACCTCCTATCTGACCTACAAGCGCAACGAGGTCGAACGCTTCCAACGGCACGTCACCGACTGGGAGTTCACCGAGTACGCCTACCACCTGTGACCTTCTGGAGCCATCGATGACCTCCGCCACCGAGCCGATGCCGCTCGCCGACGTCAACCTCGCCGACCTCGACAACTTCACCGACGGTGTGACGCCCTGGCGCATGTTCCACACCCTGCGCCACGAGGACCCGGTGCACTGGCAGCCCGAGGAGGCCCCCAACTCCGGTTTCTGGGCGGTGACCCGGCACGCCGACATCGCCCGCGTCGACCGCGACCCGGAGACCTTCACCTCGACGAGGTTCGTCAACCTCGAAGAGGTCGACGACGACCAGATCAACAAGCGCGCCTCCATCCTGGAGATGGACGGCGTCCGGCACCGCGCCCTGCGCAGCGTCATCCAGCGGCAGTTCGGCGCGAGCGTCATCAACAGCTACGCCGACTTCCTGCGCGGGCTGACCGCGACGACCCTGGACGCCGCCCTGGCCAAGGGCACCTTCGACTTCGTCGCCGATGTCTCCGCGGACTTCCCCATCAACGTCCTCGCACGGCTGCTCGACGTGCCGCCGGAGGACAACCAGCAGCTCATCGACTGGGGCAACCGCATCATCGGCAACACCGACCCCGACTACGCGGATGTGCTGCTGCACAGCGAGGAGAGCGAGAAGTACCGCGATCTGCCGTTCCGCTCCCCCGCGTCCGTCGAGGTCTTCGAGTACGGACGGGAACTGGCCCGGCAGCGGCGCGGCGGCGACGGCACGGACCTGATCTCCCGGCTGGTCAACACCATGCCGCGCGACGGCGTGCCGCTCTCCGCACAGGACTTCGACAACTACTTCCTGCTCCTCGTGGTGGCCGGCAACGAGACCACCCGGCACACCATCTCCCACTCCATGCTCGCCCTCCTCCAGCACCCCGAGCAGCTCGCCCGCCTGAAGGACGACCCCTCCCTGATCCCCACGGCGGTCGAGGAGTTCCTGCGCTGGGCCTCCCCCGTCTACCACTTCCGCCGCACGGCCACCCGGGACGTCGAGCTCGGCGGCAAACAGGTCAAGGAGGGCGACAAGGTCGTCATGTGGTTCGCCTCCGGCAACCGCGACGAGAAGGTCTTCGGCAACCCCTACGACTTCGACGTCACCCGCACCGACAACGACCACGTCACCTTCGGCAAGGGCAGCCCGCACCTGTGCCTGGGCAACCTGCTCGCCCGCACCGAGATCCGCATCATGTTCGAGGAGCTGATCCCGCGCATCGCCGGCATCAGGCTGGCCGGCGACGTCCCCCGCGTGCGCTCCAACTTCGTCAACGGCATCAAGAAACTGCCGGTGGAGGTCACGCTCGCCTGATCGACAGGGCGTGGTGGAAGACGTCGCGCGGATCCCACTTCGCCTTGACGCGCTGGAGGCGGCGGTGATTGTCGCCGAAGTACAGGGTCTGCCAGGGAGCGCCGGTGTTCCGGGCCGGGTCGGCGAGGTCCGTGTCCGGGTAGTTGATGAACGCGCCGTCGGCCGCCGCGGGGGCGCCGCCGGTGTCGGCGTACAGGTCCTCGTACAGCTCGCGCAGCCAGCCGATGTGCCGGGCGTCGTCCTCGGGGTCCTCCCAGCCGTTGACGTAGAACATCTTGATGCTCGCGTCGCGGTGGGGTGTCGCGGTCGCGTCCGGGGCCACGGTGTTGACCTTGCCGCCGTGGGTGTAGAGGCTCACGCCGCCGCCCGGGTGGTCGTGGTCGGTGCGGGTCAGGCCGGTCCGGGTGGGGCGGGCAGGATGTCCCGTGCCCGTCCTGGGCCGCCGTCGTGGCGATCAGGCCGCCGCGCAGCATGTTCCTTCGACTTAATGCGCTCATTGTGTCTCCTCGCCTCGCTCGCGTCAGTCACGAAGCTAGGTCGCCGGGACGCCGAGGGCAGTCGTCCCAGCCCCCCCGGTCGCGGTGGTGCCGGCACCCGTGTCGACGCCCGCGGAAATTCGGGTGCCGCGGCAGGGGGGCAGGCAGTACGGTCCCGGCGTGACCGATGACGACGGCTACTTCGGAGAGAACATCGCGGCCGGCTACGACGATGAGGAGTCGGACGTGTTCCGCCCCGACGTGGTGGGCCGGACGGTCGACCTGCTGGCCGAACTCGCCGGCGACGGCGCGGCGCTCGAACTCGGCATCGGCACCGGCCGTATCGCGCTGCCGCTGGCCGACCGGGGCGTGCCCGTGCACGGCATCGACATGTCCCGGGCGATGGTGGACCGGCTGCGCGCCAAACCCGGCGGCGACGCCGTCGGGGTGACGATCGGGGACTTCGCGACGACCCGGGTGGCGGGCGAGTTCACGCTCGCCTACCTGGTCTTCAACACGATCAACAATCTGACGACCCAGGACGCCCAGGTCGACTGCTTCCGCAACGCCGCCGACCATCTGCGGCCCGGCGGCCGCTTCGTGGTCGAGGTCGGCGTACCCGATCTGCGACGGCTGCCTCCCGGGCAGCGCGCCGTACCGTTCCACATCAGCGACACACACTGGGCGTTCGACACCTACGACCCCGCCACCCAGGCGATGAGCTCGAACTACGTCACCATCGTCGACGGCCGCGCCGAGCACTCGTCCATCCCGTTCCGGTACGTGTGGCCGTCCGAGCTGGACCTGATGGCGCGGCTCGCCGGCCTCCGTCTGCGCGACCGCTGGGAGGACTGGACGCGCGAGCCGTTCACCAGCGAGAGCGGCAAGCACGTGTCGGTGTGGGAGAAGCCTGCCGACTGAGCGTCAGGGGTTCGTCCACGCCTCGGGGTCGTTCGCGAGGCCCAGTACGTCGTCGGGGAGCTTGGCCGCGGCCACATCCGCCAAGGTGACCTCGCCGAGGATCTTGCGGACGTTGGCGCGTACGGCGATCCACAGCGGCAGCAGGGATTCCGCGGGGCCGCTGTAGGAGAGGTCGGGCGGGCGTACGCCGCGCACCGAGACCAGGGGGCCGTCCGCGACGCGGATCACGTCGGCGATGGCGATCGAGCCGGCCGGGCGGGCGAGCCGGTAACCGCCCTTGCCACCGCGCTGGCTGACCACGAGCCCGCCCCGGCGCAGATCACCCAGGATGCCCTCGAGAAACTTGTGCGGGATGCCCTGCGCCTCGGCGATGGCCTCGGCCTTCAGCGAGGTGTCGTCCCCTGCCGCGGCCAACTCCAAGGTCGCCCGCACCGCATAGTCCGCTCTGGCCGAGATCCGCATGCCGGGATTATCCCTCACCCGCGGTCCACTATGTGAACAAGCCCTTCGGGTGCGCGCAACCTTCTGCCACTATCCCCATCAACCAGGTAGGAAAACTAGGAAACTGTGAGGTGGCTATGCGCGCCCTCGTCGTCACAGCGGCGCTCGCCGTGCGCTCAACTCCGGCTCCGTCGACATCGCCTGGATCGGACCCTCGCCCGCGGTCAACGGCTACACCAAGGCCGGTGGCGACAATCTGCGGATCATCTCCGGTTCGGCGTCGGGCGGCGTGAAGCTGGTCGTGAACCCGGAGAAGATCACTCAACTGGGTCTCCGGGCAGGGCTGGAAGGTCGACGCGGAGAGCGGCCAGGGCGACTGGCCGGACACCGACACCGGCAAGCCGCTGCCCGCCGATGTCATCGACCCGGCGTGGACGTCGGTCCAGGTCACCGACGACCCGCTGGCGGCCACGCTGCGCACCGAGGCCGAGCACGCCGTGCAGGCCGGGCTGCTGCAGCAGCCCGACCTCAAGGGCATCTACGACCTGACCCCGCTGAACAAGGTCCTCAAGGCCGAGGGCGAACCCGCGGTCGACGACGCCCACCTCGGCGTCGAATAAGCCCCGTTCCCACAGTTCTCAGGAGGTGACGACCATGGCAACCGCCCTCGCCAAGGCCGCGGACACGGACGTGTCCGCCGCGCACGCCGCCCGCATCGACCACGTGTCGAAGTCCTTCACCGGCCCCGCCGGCAAGCAGCTCGTCCTCGACGACATCACCCTCGACGTCGCACCCGGCGAGTTCGTCACCCTCCTGGGAGCCTCCGGCTGCGGCAAGTCCACCCTGCTGAACCTGGTGGCCGGCCTCGACCGGCCCAGCACCGGCACCATCACCACCGACGGCCGCCCGGCCCTGATGTTCCAGGAACACGCCCTGTTCCCCTGGCTGACCGCCGGCAAGAACATCGAACTCGCCCTCAAACTGCGCGGCATCGCCAAGACCGAACGCCGCGAGCGGGCCGAGGAACTCCTCGAACTGGTCCGCCTCAAGGGCGCCCACGGCAAGCGGGTGCACGAACTGTCCGGCGGCATGCGCCAGCGCGTGGCCATGGCCCGCGCCCTGGCCCAGGACAGCAAGCTGCTGCTGATGGACGAACCCTTCGCCGCACTCGACGCCATCACCCGGGACGTGCTGCACGACGAACTCACCCGCATCTGGCGCGAGACCCAGCTGTCGGTGCTGTTCGTCACCCACAACGTCCGCGAAGCCGTCCGCCTGGCCCAGCGCGTGGTGCTGCTGTCCTCCCGGCCCGGCCGGGTGGCCCGCCAGTGGACGGTCGCCATCCCCCAGCCCCGCCGCATCGAGGACGCCGACGTGGCGGAACTGTCCCGACAGATCACCGAAGAACTGCGTGGGGAGATCCGCCGCCATGGCCAGCACTGACACCACCGCCAAGGACGGCTCCGAGGACCTGGCGGGCGTTGAGGCCGGGCTCGACGCGCTGGACTCCGTACAGGTCGGCCGTACGCCGCTGCGCGAGACCCTGATCCGCAAGGTGCTGCCGCCCGTCACGGCCGTCGCCCTGGTCCTGGCGGCCTGGCAGTTGCTGGTGTCGACCGGGGCGGCCGGCGACCCGACCAAGCTGCCCGCGCCGTCCGACGTGTGGGGCGAACTGCGCGCGTCCTGGCTGCAGGGCACCCTGCACGAATACATCTGGACCTCCGTCTCCCGCGGCCTGCTCGGCTTCCTGCTCGCCCTGGCCATCGGCACCCCCCTGGGCCTGCTCGTGGCCCGCGTGAAACTCGTACGCGCGGCCATCGGACCGATCCTGTCCGGCCTGCAGTCCCTGCCCTCGGTCGCCTGGGTACCCCCCGCCGTCATCTGGCTGGGCCTGAACGACCGCATGATGTTCGCCGTGATCCTGCTCGGCGCCGTCCCCTCCATCGCCAACGGACTGGTCTCCGGCGTCGACCAGGTACCACCCCTGTTCCTGCGCGCCGGCCGCACCCTCGGCGCCACCGGCCTCAAGGGCACCTGGCACATCGTGATGCCCGCCGCACTGCCCGGCTACCTGGGCGGCCTGAAACAGGGCTGGGCCTTCTCCTGGCGCTCACTCATGGCAGCCGAGATCATCGCCTCCTCCCCCGACCTCGGCGTCGGCCTCGGACAGCTCCTGGAGAACGGCCGCAACACCAGCAGCATGTCCATGGTGTTCTTCGCCATCCTGCTCATCCTGATCGTCGGCATCGCCATCGACCTGCTGATCTTCAGCCCGCTGGAACGGCGGGTACTGCGCAGCCGCGGTCTGCTGGCAAGGAGCTGAACGGCAACAGGGAACCGTCACGGGCGGCGCGGCGGCCGGATCCACCCCAGGGACCGCTCGACGGCCCGCTTCCAGGACTCGTACTCCCACTCCCGCCGTTCGGGGTCCATGTCCGGCAGCCACTGGCCGGCCATGTGCCAGTTGCGGCGCAGGACCTGGAGGTCGGGCCAGTAGCCGGCCGCGAGCCCGGCCGCGTAGGCCGCGCCCAGCGACACCGTCTCGTGGACGAGGGGCCGTACGACGGGGACGTCCAGGACGTCGGCGAGGATCTGCATGAGCAGATGGTCGGACGTCATGCCACCGTCCACCTTGAGCTGCTTCAGGGCGAGCGCGGAGTCGGCGTTCATGGCGTCGACGACCTCCCTGGTCTGCCAGCCGGTGGCCTCCAGGACGGCGCGGGCCAGGTGGCCCTTGGTGATGTACGAGGTGAGTCCGACGATGACGCCGCGTGCGTCGCTGCGCCAGTAGGGGGCGAACAGTCCGGAGAACGCGGGGACGATGTAGCAACCGCCGTTGTCCTCGACGGTGCGCGCCAGCGTCTCGATCTCGGGGGCGCTGTGGATCAGGCCCAGCCGGTCCCGGAACCACTGCACCAGCGAGCCGGTGACGGCCATCGGGCCTTCCAGCGCGTAGACGGTGGGCTGGTCCCCGATCTTGTACGCGACGGTGGTGAGCAGCCCGTGCTCGGACCGTACGAGCTCGGTGCCGGTGTTCATGACGAGGAAGCTGCCGGTGCCGTAGGTGCACTTCGCCTCGCCCGGTGAGAAGCAGGTCTGTCCGAACAGGGCCGCCTGCTGGTCGCCGAGAGCGGCTGTGATGGGCACGCCGGGGAGCAGGGCGCGGGCTTCGCCGTAGTGCTCTGCGGAGGAACGGATCTCCGGGAGCATCGCGCGGGGCACACCGAAGAAGTCCAGGAGTGCGTCGTCCCAGGTGAGGGCGCGGATGTCCATGAGCATGGTGCGGCTGGCATTGGTGGCGTCGGTGATGTGCAGGCCGCCTTCGGTGCCGCCGGTGAGGTTCCAGATGAGCCAGCTCTCGATGGTGCCGAAGAGGACCTCGCCGTCGCGGGCGCGCTGTTCCAGGCCGTCGACATTGTCGAACAGCCAGCGGATGCGGGGTGCGGAGAAGTAGGTCGACGGCGGGAGGCAGCAGTGTTCGAGGAAGAACTCGTCTCCCGGGTCCGTCCGCAGTTCCTCGACGAGCGGGGCGGTGCGGGTGTCCTGCCAGACGATCGCCCGGCCGAGGGGGACGCCCGTGCGCGGGTCCCAGAGCACGGACGTCTCGCGCTGGTTGGCGATCCCGATGGCGGAGATCTGCCCGGCGTCGATGCCGGCGTTGGAGAGGGCCTCGGGTACGACGCGCTGGAGGTTGCGCCAGATCTCGACGGCGTCGTGCTCGACCCAGCCGGGGCGGGGGAAGTACTGCTGGTGCTCGCGCTGGGCGACCGCGGCCAGCCGCCCGGCGTGGTCGAACAGGATGCAGCGGGTGGAGGTGGTGCCCTGGTCGATGGACATCACATACCGGTCAACCATGATCGGCCCTGCCTTCCGATGTGTCGCGGAGGTGCCGGTGACCTACCAGCGGGCCGCGCCCAGGTCTCTGGAGATCGCGCGTGCCGCCTCCCGCAGCACGGTGATCAGGGCCGGCAGCGGCCGGCCTTCGGTGTCGCAGATCCGCTCGACGGCGCCGGACACCCCGATCGCGCCCACCACGAGGCCCCCCTGCCCGCGGATCGGCGCGGCGATCCCGGCCTCGCCCATGCTCATCTCCTGCACCTCGGCGCCCCATCCGACCTCCCGTATCTCGCCGAGCGCCCGGTCGAGCTCCTCGGGGTGGACCAGGGTGTGCCGGGTGTACGCCTCCGGTTCGGCGTCCATCACGGGGTCCAGGGGCGTGACTCCGAACGCCAGCAGGACCTTGCCCAGTGAGGAGGCGTGCAGCGGCAGCAACGCGCCGACGTCCAGGGTCTGCAGGGTGTCGTCCGGCCGGAAGACATGGTGGATGACGAGCACCTTGCCCTCCAGGGGCGCGCCCAGGCGGACGGCCTCCCCGCTGCGGGCGGCCAGGGCGTCGGCCCAGTTGATGGAGCGCGAACGCAGTTCATTGACGTCGAGGTAGCTGGTGCCGAGGTGCAGCAGGGCCGCTCCGAGCTGGTACTTTCCCGTCGCCGGGTCCTGCTCGACGAAGTCCACGTGTTGCAGGGTGCGCAGGATTCCATGAGCGGTGCCCTTGGCGAGCCCCAGCGACGACGCCACCTCCCCGAGGCCCAGCCGACGGGAGCCGCTGGCGAGCAGGCGCAGGATCGCCGCCGCCCGCTCTATCGACTGGACTGGGCCGGCCATGAAGCGATGGTAGTACCGCTCGCTCCGATTCGGGACTGCTGTTCGGTAATGCCGACCGATGTTCGTTGACTGCTCGCTTTGCCGCCCTTAGCGTTCTTCGGGTCCGGCCGGCCGCCGGCAGGGCTTCCCCGAGAAGGAGGAAACATGATCACAGCGCAGCTCGACGCCGCGCCGCGCGGGGAAGCCGAGCACGTCTTTTCGCTGCCGCACGCCCCGGGAGCGGTCTCGACCGCTCGCCGGCACATCCGCGCGGTCCTCGCCGACTGGAGGCTCGCCGCGGACATCGCCGAGGACGTACTGCTCGTCGTCTCGGAACTGCTCACCAACGCGATCGTCCACGCCCTGCCCCCGGCGACGCTGAGGCTCTCACGGAGCCGGGCGGACCGGTACGGAGCCGTACGCGTCGAGGTCACCGACATGGGCCCCGCGACGCCACCGGGCCTGCTCACTGCCCCACCGGACCCGGACGAGCACGGCCGCGGCCTCGACATCGTCACCACCTTGTCGACCCGATGCGGAGTACGCGTGCACTCCGACGGGACCAGCCGCTGGGCGGAACTGCCGTTCGTCGTCCGGGGCGAGGGTGTCGAGGGCGGCGGTGAAGAGCGCGGCGCACCGGTTCTCGTGGATCAGGATGCCGGGTGCCGGCGTCGTCCTTCCTGACGAACATCAGGTCCAGGATGCCCCGGCCTGCTCACCTCGGTACGCCGTTCAGTCGACCATGAACCTGGGCTCCCCGCTCACCGGTCACACCGAGGCGGTCGTGTTGCCGGCGGTGCCATCGGGTGGTTGTCGTGGATCAGGTCCGGGTACCAGCAGCTCGACTCGCCGCCGAGGAAGCCGTACAACGCGTTCCGGCCGGTCATCAGCGAGGCCCTGGTCGGGGAACACAGTGCCGTGGTGTGGAAGTTGGAGTAGCGCACACCCGTGTCGGCCATCCGCGACATGCTGGGGGGCCGGACCGTCGAGGGCGATCTTGCCCTTGAAGGATTCGGGCAGGACGAATCTCCTCTCACGTCTTGACGCCTGATGACGCACGACGGGTGACGTCAACGCGCGACGATCCGGCGCTGCGCAGCCTGGGGGACGGGACCGCCCTCGGGCAGTTCCCGGCCCGTGGCCGTGGTCCGCTTGTGCCAGCGGCCGTACCGGTCGGCGAGGGCGACGGCCGAGACGCCGTGCAACAGAACACTGAGCCCGACGGTCACCGCCACCACCTGGCCCAGCAGCACCACTCCGCGGACGTGCTCCTCCACGACGATGAGCCCCAGCACGACGGACGCCAGCCCACGCGGCCCGAACCACCCGATGTACGCCACCGTGGGCGGCCGCAGCCCGCTGCCGGCGAGTGCGAGGGCCACGGGCAGCATCCGTACGACGGTGAGGCTGAGCGCCGCGTAGCCGACGATCCGCCAGCTCAGGTCGTCCAGCGTCGGCCCGAGCAGGACCGCCCCGAAGACCAGCAGGCCGACCGAGGCCAGGAGGCCGCCCAGGTTCTCGGCGAAGTCGGCGGGGCGATCGGGGCCGTCCGGGTCCTCCCGCGGGCTGGTGGCGCGGTACCGGCGCAGCGCGTGGCCGAAGGCGAAGCCGGCGACCCAGGCCGCGATGAAGCCGCTGCCGTCCGACACGTCGGCCGACATGTACGCCGCCATGGCGACGGCCGGGACGAAGAGCTGCGCCCATTCCCGGGCGACCCATCCCCGCGCCTGCGCCCAGCACAGCAGCCGGCCGCCGCCGGCCCCGACCAGCAGTCCCAGCGCCGTGCTCAGCACGAGCGCGCGCCAGAAGACGCCGGCCACCCCCTCCGCCGCGGCGGACGTACCCGGAATGGCGGCCAGGAACAGCACGAAGAACGGCAGCACCATGCCGTCGTTCAGTCCGCTCTCCACGTTCAGCCCCTGCCGCACCAGCGGCGGGACCCGGGGGCTGGACATGGCCGTCTTGCCGAGGGCCGCGTCCGTCGGCGCGAGGACGGCGCCCACCAGAGCGAGCTCCCACAGGGTCAGTCCCGGCAGCAGCGGCCACGCCAGCAGCCAGCCGGCCCCGATGCTCAGCGGCAGCCCGATGCCGAGGAGCCGACCCGGCAGGAAACCGCCGGAGCGCAGGTCCCGTCGGCGCACCGCCATGGCGTCGGTGAACAGCACCAGGGCCAGGGCCGCTTCGAGCAGGGTGAGGACCGGGCCGATGTCGCGCTCCGGATCGATGAGATCGAAGACGGCGGGGCCCAGGAGCACGCCGCAGCCGACGAACACCATCGCCGACGACACCGGCGTCGACGCCAGCCGGCGTGAGCACAGCGCGTACGCGCCGAGGACGCCCGCCACCGCCACACCGGTCCAGGCCTCACCGCTCATGTCCGGGCCTCCTGCACCGTGCGCGGCCGTGTCCCTCGGCCGGTGCGTCCGCTCCAGGGCACCAGAGCCCCACCGCGGGGACATCACCCGTCATGGGTGATCACCTGCCGCCGACCGCCGGGCGAGGCGCGCGGTCCGGTGCCGGAGGTGGCGGTGGCCTGGCAGGGGGACGAACCGTGGCACGCTCATCGACGCCGAGTGGGCCCGCTTCTTCCGGGACAACGACTTCCTGGTCGGGCTCCCGGTGCGCGCTGGAACGCCCTGACCACCCTGCACGACGCCAACGCCGGGCACGGACGCGAGGTCTATGCCTTTCTCGGCGACGACTGCGGCGCCACCCACCTGCCGTTCATCCCGATCGTGGAACGCGCCACCGCGCATGAGCTGCCGCTGGCCGACGACGGCTGGGGCGCCCGCGCCAAGGACCGGCTGCTGTACCGGCAGCAGGGCGACCGCGTCGCCCCCTCGCTCTGTGTCCACTCGCGGACCTGCGGCAGTGCCCTCGCCGCGGCAGCGGAAGTCCGGCCGAGCCGGGCCTGAACCACCTGTGCGCCGGCTCCAAGGCGTTCTTCCAGCATGTGGACCGCCCGCCCGATGCGCACGATGGCCGCACTGCTGCGACAGGGCCGGGCTCCCGCCCTGATCATGTGCGAGTACGCGTCCGCCGGCGCCAGCCGCTCGCGGGGGCGTCGACGCCCGGCCCTCAGTCGCCGACCGTTCCCACGTCGATACGTCGCCCGCGCATCAGGTCCACCACGACCGGGACGCCGTTCGGGACCTGCCCCTCGAGCCGGTCGAGCAGTGGCTGGACCGGCGGGACGTCTCCGGGCGTGCGGACGTGGATGTACAGCGTCCGGGACGTCGCGTCGACGCTGGTGACGGACGCGTCCGGGGAGTCGGCCAGCCACTGTTGCGCCGCGTCCTTGGCTCGGCCGGTCCACATGTTGATCAGCAGGGTGAGCGTGGTGTTGGCCGCGAGCGGCACGAACACGACGACGAACAGCAGGGCCATGGCGGCGTAGGCGTGACGGGCGGGCCGTCCGGCTGCGTCCTCGGCCCGAGTGCCGTATCCGAGGGCGGCGAAGACCACCATGCCGCCGAAGACCAGGGCGAAGAGGTTGGACACGAACAGCACCAGCGCACCCAGTGCGAGCCACCCCTCCAGACTTCCCAGGCAGACTCCGACGACCACCAGCGGCGGGACGAGCGAGATGGCGATCGCGACGCCGGGCAGCACGGCGGCGACGTCCCGCCGGGCCAGCGCCACCGCGCCGGCGAAGCCGGTGGCCAGCGCGGCGATCAGGTCCAGCAGCCCCGGTGACGTCCGGGACGCGATCTGACTGTTGGAGAGCAGGTCGTAGTCGCCGGGCAGCACCAGCGAGAACACCGCCCCGAACGCGATCACCACCAAACAGGCGGCCAGCACGATCATGACCGCTCCGTTCCTCCGGCGCTGCACCGAGCCCAGGGCGATGCCCATGATCGGCGTCGACAGCGGCGCGATGATCATCGCGCCGATCACGGTGGCCGTGGAGTCCGTCAGAACCCCGCCGGCCGCGATCACCGACGACAGCGTCAGCATGGTCCAGAAGGCCGAGCGCTTGGACCTGGTGTCCCCGGACCCCAGATCCAGATCCTCCGCCAGCTCGTCGAGCGAGCGGCGCTGGGAGGCCGGCAGGACAAGGGCGCGCACTCCGCGAGGCATGTCCTTACGTAAACATGAGCGGCACGGCTTCGACGGCCGGGACACGGCGCGTACGAGCGGTCCGGCCCGATCACCTCGAGGCCGGGGTGACACACACGAAAAGGGCCCTCGCGGACTCTCGCCCACGAAGACCCTTCACACCGTCGGGACGACAGGATTTGAACCTGCGACCCCTTGACCCCCAGTCAAGTGCGCTACCAAGCTGCGCCACGTCCCGGTGCATACCGCGCGGTGAAGCGCGTGATCATGCAGGTCAACCCTACCTCATACGGGCACCGTCCCGGCCGGTCCAACCCTTGACTCATAATTGTCGTCACCTACAATTGTCCAACTCAACAGAATTCCCCGAGTGGGCGGGCCCCAAGGGCCGCGACCGAACGGAGCCACATGTCCTTCCTGGCCCGACCCGCGGTGGCCACCTTCGTCGCCAAGGTGATGCAACGCGCGACCGTCATGGCGGACCGTCGCTCCGGCGGCCGGAATTCCGCCGCGGCCTCGCACGCCCGCTTCCCCGAATACCCGCGCAAGATACGCCGGTTGACGATCCCCACCTCGATCGCGCCCGCCCGGGCGACGGTGTATCTCCCCCAGCACACCGACAGCGACACCGCGCCGCCGGTCCACGTCAACTTCCACGGCGGCGGCTATGTCATGACGCTGACCGAGTTGGACGACCCGCTGTGCCGGTTCCTCGCCGCGGAGGCGGGGGTGGTCGTGATCAACGTGGACTATGTCGTCGCGCCGCAATTCCCCTTCCCCGCGCCGCCCCGACAGGCGTACGAGATCGTCCGGTGGGTCGCGGAGCACGGTGCCGACGAGGGGTGGGACGGCGAGCGGCTCACCGTGGGTGGGCAGAGTGCCGGCGGCGGGCTCGCGGCGGCCGTCGCGCGGCAGGCGCTCGAAGCGGGCGGACCCTCGATCGCGCTCCAGGTACTGCACTATCCCCCGCTGGACCTGGCGACGAACGCCCGGGACAAGCGGGCGGCCATCGCCCGTCCGGTGCTGCGGCCCTGGATGGCCGACGTCTTCGACACGTCGTACGTCCCCGATGTACGGCGGCGCGGTGACCCGCTCGTGTCACCCGCGCACTCCTCGGACACCGCCGATCTGAAGGGCATCGCGCCGGCGCTGGTGATCGTCGCCGAGCACGACCTGCTGCGGGCCGAGGGCGAGCGGTACGCCGAGCGGCTGCGGGCGGCGGGGGCGCTGGTCGGGCGCCATGACGTGGCCGGCGCGGATCACGGGTACGACGGGAGCGATGACGAGAAGGCTCGGGAGAGCTATGCGGTCATCGCCCGGTGCTTGCGGGAGGCCACCGGGACCAGTCTCACCTGAGTGCCCCGCCTCACCTGAGTGCGCGGTCCGCCGCGCCGGTCGGCGCCTGCGCGTCCCAGTCGTCCGGGCCCACCGCACCTGAGTGCACCGAGGCGGGCGGTACGGCCGGACGGTGGTCGGTCGAAGGCTCCGTCGGGCCGAAGGCGATGGTGCTTCTGGTGCCTCGGGCCGGGCCGCCGGACACCCCCGCGGCGAACCCCGCCGTCAGCAGGGCCACCGCCGCGACCACCCACCACGGCAGACCTGCCTTGGCCATGTACCCGACGACGGCCACCACCGCAAGAAATGCCACCACGTCCCCCGTTCCCCCTTCATCGTCCAACTCACTTGCCCCCGGCATCCCGAAAGCCGCCACGCGTCACAGCGGGCATATGACGCAACAATACGCGAGAGCGTCGAATATCCCAGTTCGGCTCATCAGTACATATGACGGGCCATTAGATATGACATTGCATCGCTCCTGGTTCGCAGCGGGAGCACACCGAACCAGAACGCGGCGCGCCAGCCGAGGGGTTCGACGACCCACAGGGCGACGTAGGCGGAGTGGATCCCGCCCTTGTAGTGGGCGGCCATCAGCATGCCGACGGTGAGCACAGTCCAGTGGTGTCTGAAAGTGGTGTCCGGAAGGAGGGGCGCGCGTCAGGCGACCGGCGGAGTCCCGTGCGTGTGGAAGGACTCGATCGTCTTCAGGCCCCACGCCTGCCCCTTGGCCCGCTCGGCCTCGGTCCAGGTGATCAGCGGCCAGTCCGGGGCCAGCACCAGACGGGTGAGCGGGTTGCACAGCTCGATGCGGTTGCCGCCGGGCTCGTAGACGTACAGGAAGAACGTCTGCTGGATGGCGTGCTTGTGCGGACCCGTCTCGATGAACACGCCGGAGTCGATGGCGAGGTCGGCGGCGCGCAGGATCTCCTCGCGGGTGTCGGTCGCGAAGGCGATGTGGTGCAGCCGGCCGGTGGAGCCGGTCCAGTCCGAGGTATAGACGACGTCGTACGACTTGTCCGTGAAGGTCAGCCAACGGGCCGCGATCTTCCCGGAGTCGAGCTGGATCTGCTCGGTGGGCCGGGCCCCCAGCACCTGTTCCTGGAACTCGGCGTTGGCGAGCACGTCCGCCGCGAGGAAGTTGACGTGGTCCAGGCGGCGTACGCCCACGCCCCGGTCGGGCTTGGCCTGCGGCTGGTTCTTCAGCGCCGGTCGCAGCGCCTGGGGCGCCTGGTAGTGCTCGCTCTCCCAGTACAGGGCGTGTTCATGCCCGTCGGGGTCGGTGGTGAGGTACAGCCTGCCGAGTCCGGGCTCGTCCTCGACCCACTTGCCAGTGCCGCCCGCCGACTCGACGGCCTCGATACGGCGGTGCAGCGCCTCCTCGCTGGAGGTGCGCAGGGCGAGTCGGCCGAGGCCGGGCTGGTCGCGGGCGGTGAGCACCAGGCTGTGGTGCTCGTAGTCGTCGTAGGTCCGCAGATAGACGGTGTCGCCCTGCCGGCCGTTGACGGTGAGGCCCAGGTAGTCGGTGAAGAAGGCGACGCTGGCGTCCAGGTCGGGGGTGAAGAGCTGGGCGTGGCCTATGTGGGCGATGTCGCCGAGCGGCGGGGTCATCGGGGGCCTCCGGGGGTGAGTACGGGGAGTGGAGCCGTTTCGGCAGGGCTGGGGAAGACGGCGCCGTCGAAGATCTTGCGTGCGGTACGGACGACGGCCGTACGGCGGGCGACCGGGAGGCCCGCGGCGTCGGTGCCGAGGCTGCTCTCGATGTCCAGGAATCCCGTGGGGTGTTCAATGCGGATGCGGTCGCCGGTGTCGGGACGCTGTGCGATGTCCGCGCCGACACCACCTGCGATGCGCAGACCGGCGGCGACGCTCGCCGCGCCGAGCACTCCGATCGACGTGTGGCAGCGGACCGGGATGAAGGTGCGGGTGGTGATCGCGCCGCCGCGGCGGGGTGGGGCGAGGAGGGTGAGCTTGGGGACGGTGGTGTCGGACACGTCACCGAGGCCCATCAACTCGCCGGCCGCCAGGCGCAGTTCGTGGAGCCGGTCAGCGAGCGCGAGGTCCGCTTCCAGGTCCTTGGGTGTCTCGAAGCCGGTGATCTTGAGGTCGGTGGCCTGGACGAGGACGGTGGGCATGCCGTTGTCCACGCATGTCACGGGGATCCCGTCGATCATGTCGCGGACGTCGCCGGTGGGCAGCAACTTCCCTTCACCGGGCGGGAATTCGATCACGACGGGGGCGGCGGTACCGGGCACCCCGGAGATCTCGGCGTCACCCGTGTACCGCACCCGGCCGCCCGGGGTCGGGAAGGTCGCCGTGGCGAGGTCGCCGGAGTTGACCATACGGATCCGTACGGCGGTCTCCTCCTCCCCGGCCGCGACCAGCCCGCGCTCCACGGCGAACGGGCCGATGCCGGCGAGGATGTTCCCACAGTTCTGTCGGGCGCTCACTTCGGGTCGGTCGACGGCGACTTGGAGGAAGAGGTAGTCGACGTCGGCCCGCGGGTCGGTCGACGGCGACACCACGGCCACTTTGCTGGTCAGGGGGTGCGCTCCGCCCAGACCGTCGATCTGTCGCTCATCGGGGCTGCCCATGACGCGCAGCAGCAACTCGTCGCGGGCGGCGGGGGCGGTGGGCAGGTCCCTGGCGAGGAAGTAGGCGCCCTTGGAGGTGCCGCCGCGCATCAGCATGCAGCGGACCTCCGCTGGCCGCCGCCCGGTCACGAGGGGTCTCCGTCGCGCGGGCGGTCGTCACGGGCATGGTCGCCGGACACGTGGTCGTCTCGCACATAGGTGCTCCCCACATGGCCGTCCGCCACATGGCCATCCGCCACGTGGTCATCCACCACATGGGCATCCACCACATGGGCATCCGCCACATGGGCATCACGCACACAGGCGCCACCCACACGGCCGTCCCGCACATGGGCGCCGCCCACACGGTTGTCACCCACATGTCCACCGGCGGCACCACCGACACCACCGACACCCACATAGTCGTCGTACGACGTGTAGACGACCCCCAACCGCACCAGCTTCTCCCGCAACCCGTACCGGTCCAGTCCGAGCTGGCCGTCGAGGAAGGCCGCTCGCGTCGCCGCCTCCTTGGCCTCGCGGGCCTCGGCCTTGTCGACCGTCTCCCGGGCGCGCTCGCGCGGGACGACCACCACTCCGTCGTCGTCGGCGAGGATCACGTCGCCCGGGCGGATCATCTGGCCGTCGATGGCGATCGGCACGTTCACCGAGCCGCCGGTGGCCTTGACGGTGCCCTGTGCGGAGACGGCGCGGGACCAGGCCGCGAATCCCATGGCACGCAGTTCCCGGGTGTCGCGGATGCCGGCGTTGATGACGAGGCCGCGCACCCCACGCCGGTGCAGGGCGGTCGCGAACAGTTCGCCGAACAGGCCGTCCGTGGACGGGGACGTGGTGGTGACGACGAGGAGGTCGCCCTCGCCGCACTGCTCCACCGCGGCGTGGATCATGAGGTTGTCGCCGGGCCAGCAGAGCACGGTGACGGCGGTACCGGCGACTCGTACGCCCTGCTGGACGGGGCGGATCCCCGGGCCCAGCAGGCCCGTGCGGCCCATGGCCTCGCTCACGGTCGCCACGCCGAAGCGAGCCAGCGCGTCGACGTCCTTCAGGTTCGCCTTCGGCGGGTCGGTGACGATCACGCCGCTCATGCCAGCTCCTTCGCGATCTGCGGGTAAGGGCGCATGTACGCCTCGGCCATGGTCCTGTGGGCCAGGCCGAGGTTGGGTCCGGCGTTGCGCCTGAGCTGGACGCCGCGGCGGACGGCGAGGTCGGTGTAGTAGTCCCACAGGTGCTGCTGGGCGCCGAGGCACTCCATGGCCTTGCGCTTGGTCTCCCACACCTCGGTGATGTCGAGCAGGACCTCGGGCTTGAAGCCGCTCATCTCGGGCTGGTGCGGCTCGAAGTAGAAGACGGGCGGGGCGCCGATGATGTCGCCGTCGCCCGGGTAGCCGATGGCCTGCGCGAGGATCCGGGCCTGCAGGGCCATGCGGTTGGCGGCCGGGTGGTCGCCGTTGTACGGGTCCTCGACCGGGTGGGTGAGCACGACGTCGGGCTGGGTCTCGCGGTAGACGGCGACGAGCTGGTCGGTCAGCTCGGGGGTGGCGAGCAGCGGGTAGTCGCCGGCGTCGAAGAAGCGGACCTCGGCACCGAGGGTGGCGGCGGCGCGCTCGGCCTCGTCGCGGCGTATCGCCTTGATCTCCGCCAGCCGCCTGCCCTCACGCCAGGCCTTGGCGGACTCGCCGCGCTCGCCGAAGGTGAGGCAGGCGATGGTGGCCTTCTCGCCCCGGGAGGCGGCCAGGGCGATGGCTCCGCCCGCGCGCCACACGAAGTCGCCTGCGTGCGCGGTGATGACGAGGGTCGAGCGGGGTGGGGTGGTGGCGGGCGCGTCGGGATGCGTCATTGCGGGGTCTCCTCGAGTGACAGGGTGCGCCCGCCTCGTCCGGCTCGCTCAGTCGCGCAGCGCCTCGATCACGCTTCCGAGGTGGGCGCGGACGGCCGCCTCGGCCGCCTGCGGGTCTCTGGCCCGGATCGCCTCGATCATGGCCAGGTGCTCGTTCAGGGAGTGCTGCGGACGACCGGGCCGCAGCGCCAGCTGGAAGCGGTGGCGCACCAGTTGTGCGTTGAGCCGCTCCAGCAGCTCCCTGGCCGTGCGCTGGCCGGAGAACTCCTGGATGCTGGCGTGCAGTTCCTGGTTGAGGTCGGAGTACGTCATCGGTTCGCCGTCGGTCACGGCCTTGGTCATGGCCGCGCCGAGGTCGGCGAGCCGGGTCAGCTGCTCGTCGCTGGCGGCGACGGCGGCCTTGGCCGCGCAGAGCCCTTCCAGCACCATGCGGCACTCGGTGATGGCGACCGCTTCCTCCACGGTCACCACCCGCACCCGCGAACCGCGGTTGCGGATGCGTTCGACCAGGCCCTGGGCCTCCAGGTCGATGAGTGCCGCGCGGATGCTGGCCCGTGTCACACCGAACTGCTCGGCGAGCTCGTTCTCCACCAGCCGCTGCGCCGGTGCCATCTCGCCGTGCAGGATCGCCTGCCGCAACTGCGTGAGCGCATGCTGTTTGGCCTGCTCTCCGGTGCTCGGCTGGGCTTCGTCCGGCATGTGCCCTCCCTGCGTGAGTGCCTGTCGAACGTAAATCTAGCCAAACAAGATTGTCAACAATTTTGTCCGCCGTATTGGCGCGGAAGCGCTGACGACCAGGCCAGGGCTAGGGCGTCAGACGAGGGGGTGCCGTCGAGCCACGGATCTCCAAGGCGGGCGTGGCGAGATGGACTTCGCCCGCTCCCCCGCCGCCCTCGAACCGGTCGAGCAGACAGCGGGCCGCGCGGCGGCCGACCTCGTGGCTGGCGTTGTCGACGGTGGTGAGCCAGACGTGGCGCAGACGGGCGATGCTCGTGTTGTCGTAGCCGACGACGGACAGGTCGCCCGGAACCCGCAGCCCCGACTCCTCGGCCGCCGACAGCGCGCCGATCGCGGCGATGTCGTTCACGGCGAAGACGGCCGTCGGCCGCTGCGCGCGACTCAGCAGCCGTACCGTCGTGCGGTAGCCGCCCTCCTCGGTCATGTCGCTCGGTTCCACGACCGCCTCGTCCGCGAGGCCGTGCTCCCGCATCGTCGCCTCGAAGCTGCGTCGGCGCAGCTCGCCGACGGCGCCGTAGCCGGCGATGTGCGCGATGTGCCGGTGGCCGAGCCCGATGAGGTGCTCGGTGACCAGGCGGGCGCCCCGCTCGTCGTCGTTGGCGACGACGTCCACACCGGGCAGGGTCGGTTCGCGCGCGCCCGCGACCACCACCGGGAGCCGTTCGGCCACCGTCCCGAGCGCGGCCGGGTCGGGCAGCGTGCCCACCACGACCAGGCCGTCGACCCGCAGGTCCAGGAAGGGGCCGGTGGGGTCCTGGCCGGTTCGCCGGTTGAGGCGGGAGTCGGCCAGCAGCATGTGCAGGCCGTTGTCGTGCAGGAGTGAGTTCAGGCCCTCCAGCATGTCGACGAACCAGGGGTTGCGCAGGTCGTTGAGGAGGACGCCGACCGTGCGGGTGCGCTGCTCGCTGAGGCTGCGCGCGGCGGCGTTCGGGCGGTAGCCGAGTTCGCGTACGGCCCGCAGGACGGCTTCCCGCTTCTCCGGGCGCACCTGCTCCGAGCCGCGCAGTACGAGCGAGACCAGCGATTTGGAGACGCCTGCCCGGTCGGCGACATCGCGGATGGTCGGCGGTCTCATGAACATGGACCGTTCCATGTGGCGCCCGGCTTGTCAAAGGGAGACAGAGAGGAGGCAGAGAGAAAGCGGAGAGGAGACGGGCAGGGTTGACAGCGGCACCAAGCCGCACCCAAGGTGAGCTGGACAGAAAATGGACCGGTCCAAAGAGGGGCTGCAATGGTGGACACGCTCGGCGTCGCCGTCGTCGGATTCGGCTGGATGGGGCGGGTGCACACCCAGGCGTACGCCCGTATTCCGCACCACTACCCGCAACTGCCCCTGCGCCCGCGGCTGGTGACCGTCGCCGAGGAGGTGCCCGGCCGGGCCGAGGAGGCCGCCGCGCAGTTCGGGTTCGCCTCGACGACCCGCGACTGGCGCGAGGTGGCCGCCGACCCGCGGGTGCGGGCCGTCAGCATCACGGCCCCGAACTTCCTGCACCGCGAGATCGGTGTCGCGATGGCGGAGGCCGGCAAGCACATCTGGATCGAGAAGCCGGTGGGCCTGACCACCGAGGACGCCCGCGCGGTCGCGGACGCGGCGGCCAAGGCCGGTGTGCAGAGCGCGGTCGGCTTCAACTACCGCAACGCGCCCGCCGTGGAGACCGCCCGCGAGCTGATCGCGTCCGGCGAGATCGGCACCGTCACACATGTCCGCGTCCGGCTCTTCAGCGACTACGCGGCGCACCCTCAGTCCGCTCTGACCTGGCGCTACGAGCGGGAGCGCGGGGGCAGCGGAGTGCTCGGCGACCTCGCTTCGCACGGCGCCGACCTGGCCCGCTTCCTGCTGGGCGACATCGCCTCGCTGACCGCCGACACCGCGATCTTCGTCCCCGAGCGGGCCCGCCCGACCGGCGCCACCGCCGGGCACACCCTCGCCACCGGGGAACTGGGCCCGGTCGAGAACGAGGACTACGTCAACTGCCTGCTGCGCTTCGCCTCCGGCGCCCGCGGTGTGCTGGAGGCCTGCCGGGTCTCGGTCGGCGAGCAGAACAACTACGGCTTCGAGGTGCACGGCACCAAGGGCGCGGTGTTCTGGGACTTCCGCCGCATGGGCGAGCTCGGCGTCAGCCAGGGCACCAGCTACCAGGACCAGCCGGTCAGCACGCTGTACGTCGGCCCGGCGCACGGCGAGTACGGCGCGTTCCAGCCGGGCGCCGCGACGAGCATGGGCTACGACGACCTGAAGGTGATCGAGGCGCAGCGCTTCCTGCGCTCGGTCGCCGAGGGCACCCCGCACGGGGCCACCCTCGCGGACGCCGTGCACAGCGCCACCGTCCTGGACGCCATGTCCCGGTCCGCCGAGAGCGGCTCCTGGGTGGACGTGGAGGTGCCGGCATGACGGTCCGGGTGGGCGTGATCGGTGCGGGGGTGATGGGCGCCGACCATGTGCGGCTGCTGCACGGCTGTGTCCCGGACGCCGAGGTCGTCGCGGTGGCGGACGTCGACGGGGCGCGGGCCAGGGCCCTCGCGGACACCGTGCCGGGCGCGCGGTCCGGCACCGACGCGCGGGCGCTGATCGCCGATCCCGGCGTGGACGCGGTGGTCATCGCCTCGCACGACTCCACCCACGCCGAGCTGACCGTCGCCGCCGTGCGCGCCGGGAAGCCGGTGCTGTGCGAGAAGCCGCTGGCGCCGACCGTCGCGGAGTGCGTCGAGGTGGTGCGGGAGGACGACAAGGCGGGCGGCGGGCTGGTCTCGGTCGGGTTCATGCGCCGGTTCGACCCGGCGTACGTCGCGCTGAAGGCGGTGCTCGGCGAGGGCGGGAGCGGCAGGCCCCGGGTGGTGCACTGCGTGAGCCGGGGTGTGACCTCGGCGTCGGGCGCGGTCAGCGAGTTCAGCGTCACCGGGTCGGCGATCCACGAGTTCGACACCGTGCCGTGGCTGCTGGACTCGCCGGTCACGGCGGTCTCCTGGCACGCTCCCGAGGGTGAGTCGGCGCCCGGCCTGCGCGACCCGCAGATCATGCTGCTGCACACGGCGGACGGCACGCTCACCACCGTCGAGACCTTCCTCAACGCCGGCTACGGCTACGACATCCGCTGCGAGGTCGTCTGCGAGCGCGGCGCGCTGCAACTGGCCGACCCCGCCCTGGTCGTGAGCCACCTGGACCGGGCCCGCTCCACCGGCTACCCGGCGGACTGGCGGCCCCGTTTCGCCGACGCCTACCGGCTGGAGCTCAAGGCGTGGATCGACGCCCTCGTCGCCGGACGGCCCTCCCCGCTGGCCTCCGCCCGCGCGGGCCTGACCGCCTCCGGGGTCGCCGATGCCGTGATCGCCTCCATGCGCGACGGCGGCCGGACCGTGCCCGTCTCCGTCCCCGCCCTGTGACCCCCGGGAGCCACGTCGTGTCCGCACTCCCCTCTCCGCGCACCCCCGACCCGATGTCCGCACCGGCCCTCGACTGGGGTGTGCTCGGCACCGGTTGGATCGCCGAGCGGTTCATCGGCTCGGTCCGACGCCACACCCGTCAGCGCTTCACCGCCGTCGCCTCGCGCGACGCGGCCCGCGCCGAAGAGTTCGCCGTACGGCACGGCGTCACGCGCGCGTACGGCTCGTACGCTGAACTGGTGGCCGACGACGAGGTCGACGTCGTGTACGTCGCCACCGAGCACACCGCCCATCTCGCCGGTGCGCGACTGGCGTTGGAGGCCGGCAAGCACGTCCTGGTCGAGAAGCCGCTCGGCCTGAACGCGGGGCAGGCCGCCGAGATCGCCGAACTCGCCGCCGAGCGCGGGCTGTTCTGCGCGGAAGCGCTGTGGACGTTCTTCCTGCCGCGCTTCGACGTCGTACGTCAGGTGCTCGGCTCCGGGCTGCTCGGCGAGGTCCGCTCCGTGCTGGCCGACCTGGGCGAGTACTTCGACCCGGCCGGCGGTCACCGCATCCTGCGCGCCGACCTCGCGGGCGGTCCGCTGCTCGACCTCGGCACGTATCCGGTGTCCCTGGCGACGTGGGTGCTGGGCACGCCGGACACCGTCCAGGCGTCCGGCGTGGCGCATCCGGCCGGGGTGAACGGGCAGGTCGGGGCGGTGCTGAGCACCGCTCGCGGTGACCAGGCGGTCGTCCACACCACCCTCTTCAGCGACACGCCGACCACCGCCGTCATCGCGGGCACGAAGGGCACGCTCACCCTGCCGGGGCCCTTCTACCAGCCGGGCGACGTGGTGTTCACCCCGGCCGGGGGCGGCACCCCACTGACGTACACCGAACCTCATATCGGGCACGACGGGCTGCACTTCGAGGCCGCCGAGGTCGCCCGGCGCGTCGGGGACGGCCATCTCGAGACGCCGCTGCGCCCGCTCGCCGACTCGGTCGCCACGCTGCGGGTGCTGGACGGGATCCGGCGGCGATGCGGCATCGTGTTTCCCGGCGAGCCGGCACCCGCCGCCTGAGCGCTCCGCTGGGGGTGCCGGGACATGCCGTCGACCGGCTGCGGCGCCATCGTGGCTGGTCGCGCCCGCACGGCGAAGCCGCACAACGCCACAACCCCGCGCCCCCTCAGCGCTTCACCGCACCACACCGGATCCACCCAACCCACCCAGCGCCCCGCCGACAGCACCACCCCAGTGCCGCAGATCGCTACAGCCCCGCGCCCTTTCGGGTGCTCGTCCCCTGGGGCGGTTCGGTCTCAGCCGAGCGTCGGCTGGGACGGCATGTTGTAGGGCGTCACCACCTGGATCGGCGACGGCGTCGTCGGCCCGGCGGGCGGCAGTGCGCCGTGGGCCCGCATCACGGTGTGGCAGGCCTCGCGCATGTCCTGGCGCAGATCGTGGTGGAGCACGGCGGACAGGCGGTGCTCGCGCAGCAGGCGGGTGTTGTCGTGGTCGAGGTCGTGTGCGATGAGCACGGCGCATTCGCGGCCCGCGTCCTCGAAGGCCCGCAGCGTGGCGATGTTGCCGCCGCCGATCGAGTAGACGGCGCGGATGTCCGGGTCGCGTTCCAGCGCGGCCCGGACGAGGTCGTACTGGGTGGCGTCCAGGCCCTGTCCCTCGGCGATCTCGACGAGTGTGCGGTCGGGGTGGCGGGTCCGCATGACGCTGCGGAAGCCCATCTCGCGCTCCTCCTCGTTGCGGAAGAAGCCGCTGCTGAGGCTGGTCAGCACATGGGCGGGGCGGTCGCCGAGCCACTGGCCCATGAGGTAGGCCGCGGTCGCGCCCGCCGCCCGGTTGTCTATGCCGACGTAGGCGAGGCGCGCCGTGGCGGGCAGGTCCGTCACCAGGGTCACCACCGGGATGCCGGCCTCCGCGAGCCGGGCGACGGCGGCGGTGACCTCGGGGACGTCCGGGGCCTTGAGGATCACGCCCTGCGAGCCGCGCCGGGCGATGCGGTCCAGCGTCCCGGTCAGCTCCCGCACCGGCCCGGTCTCCCGGAAGTGGAAGCGTGAGCGCACGACCGCCGGGTGCAGGGACGGCAGCTCGGCCTCCAGGGCGGCGCGTACGGCGGTGGTGAACCGCTCGGGCGCCTGCACCACCATGTCGATCATGAAGGTACGGCCCTGCAGCCGGACCTGGGTGCGCTGCCGGTCCAGGTCGGCTATCGCCTGCTGGACCTCCCGCGCGGTGCTCTCGCGCACTCCTCCCCGGCCGTTCAGGACACGGTCGACGGTGGCCTCGCTCAGGCCCGCCTGACGTGCGATCTCCCGGATCGGGAAGGGGTGGCCCATGCGTCGGCTCCTGAGGGGTTTTTGATGGGCGGCTGCTGGTTGTTCGACGGGATTGTCATGACAAGAATGGCACCGCTGAGTCGCCCCTGTCACCGAGAGGACGCCGATGTCCTTCACCTCCGTACACCGCCGGGCCTGGCTGTCCGAGCGCGACTGCGACCTCGCGGAATTCCGTGCGCTCGTGGAGCGGACGACCGGCCTCGCCGACTACCCGTACGCCTCCGCCGTGGAGCGGGGCGTCCTGGTCTACGACAGCGACCGGCTCCGCAGGGCGGACGACCACCGTGGGGTACAGGCGGAACTGGTCCGTGCCCTCACCGACGGACCGGGCATCGTGGTCTTCCAGGGCGCCTTCCCGGACCCGGAGGTCGTCGACCGGCTCAGTGCCGTGTTCGACGCCCTGATCGCCGAACAGCGGGCCTCGGGAGCGGCCGCCGGGGACCACTTCGCCAAGCCGGGCGCCAACGACCGGGTCTGGAACGCGTTGGAGAAGGCGGCCCGCCACGACCCGGATGCCTTCGCCGACTACTACGCCAACGACGTCCTGGCCCTGGTCTCGACCGCCTGGCTCGGCCCCGGCTACCAGGTGACCTCGCAGGTCAACGTGGTCAACCCGGGCGGCGCGGCGCAGTCCGCGCACCGCGACTACCATCTGGGCATCCTCTCCAACGAGGCCGCGGCCGCCTACCCGGCCCATGTGCACGCCCTCTCCCCCGTGCTCACCCTCCAGGGCGCCGTCGCGCACTGCGACATGCCGGTGGAGTCGGGGCCCACGCTGTACCTGCCGTACTCGCAGACCTACGAGCCCGGCTACCTCGCGTGGCGGCTGCCCGGGTTCCGTGAGTACTTCGAGGCGCACCACGTCCAGTTGCCGCTCGCCAAGGGTGACGCGGCCTTCTTCAACCCGGCACTGTTCCACGCGGCCGGCACCAACCGGTCGGCGGCCATCCGGCGCATGGCCAACCTCCTGCAGGTGTCCTCCGCGTTCGGGCGCGCCATGGAGACGGTGGACCGCAAGGCCGTCGCGAACGCCGTCTACCCCGTGCTCCTGAAGCGCCTGCGCGAGGGCGCGGACGAGACGTGGGCGGCGAACGTGATCGCCGCGAGCGCCGAGGGCTACCCCTTCCCCACCAACCTCGACAGCGATCCGCCGGTCGACGGGATGGCCCCGCCCTCGCAGGCGGACGTCGTACGGCGGGCGCTTCGCGAGACATGGACGCCCGAGTCGCTGCGCGACGAACTGCGGGCCGGCGCCGAGCGGCGCCAGAGCTGATCAGAGCTGAAAGGACCCGGAAACACATGGGACTTCTCGACGACAAGGTCGTCCTCGTCAACGGCGGCAGCCAGGGCGTGGGTGCCGCCATCGCGCGGGCCGCCGTCCGCGAGGGGGCGGTCGTGGCCGTCACCGGGCGGCGTCCGGAACCCGGTGAGGCGCTGGTGGCCGAGCTGGCCGCCGACGGGGGCAAAGCCATGTTCGTGCAGGCCGACCTGTCGGACGCCGAGCGGGCGAAGGCCTCCGTCGCGGAGGTCGTGGACGCGTACGGGCGGATCAACTGCCTGGTCAACTCGGCGGGGCTGACGTCCCGGGGCACGCTGCTCGACACCACGCCCGAGCTGTTCGACCAGCACATCGCGATCAACCTCAAGGCACCGTTCTTCGCGATGCAGGCCGCCGTCTCGGACATGGTCGCCCGCAAGGCACCCGGCACGATCGTCAACATCATCACGTCCTCGGCGCACGGCGGGCAGCCCTTCCTCGCGCCGTACGTCTCCGCCAAGGCCGGCCTCATCGGCCTGACCCGCAACGCCGCGCACGCCCACCGCTTCGACCGGGTCCGCATCAACGGCCTGAACATCGGCTGGACGGCGACCGAGGGCGAGGACGCCACGCAGAAGGCCTTCCACGGCGCCGGCGACGACTGGCTCCAGGAGGCGGCCGCGAAGCTGCCGATGGGCAAGCTGGGCCAGCCGGACGAGATCGCCGACTTCGTGGTCTTCCTGCTGTCGGACCGGTCCGGGGTGGTCACCGGGTCGGTGATCGACTGGGACCAGAACGTCCTCGGCGGACTCGACTGAGAACTCCCCGCAAGAAACCCGCACCGTCCCTAGGAGCAACATCCCCATGCGTATCGGAATCCTCGGCCTCGGCCGCATCGGCGCCTTCCACGCCGAGACCCTGTCCGCGCTCGACGCGGTCGACTCCCTCGTCGTCACCGACCCGTTCGCGGACGCCGCCAAGGCCGCCGCGGAGCGGTTCGGCGCCGAGGTCGTGGACTCGCCGGAGGACCTGCTCGCGGCCGGTGTGGACGGCATCGTCGTCGCCGCCGCGACCGACGCCCATCCGGCGCTGATCCTGGCCGGTGTCGAGGCCGGCATCCCCGTCTTCTGCGAGAAGCCCGTCGCCAGGACCATGAGCGAGGGCGTCGAGGTGCTGAAGGCCGTCCAGGGCAAGGACGTGCCGATCCAGATCGGCTACAACCGCCGCTTCGACACCGGTTTCGTCAACGCCCGCGCCGCGGTGCACAGCGGTGAGCTCGGCAAACTGCACACGGTCCGCTCGACCACCCTGGACCCGGCGCCGCCGCCCGCCGCGTACATCGCCGCCTCCGGTGGCATCTTCCGGGACTGCTCGGTGCACGACTTCGACATCATCCGCTGGGTGACCGGCCGCGAGGTGCGCGAGGTGTACGCCGTCGGCGGCAACAAGGGCGCCGACTACATCAAGGAGGCGGGCGACGCCGACACCACCGGGGCGATCCTCACCCTGGACGACGGCACCATCGCGGTGGTCTCCAACTCCCGCCACAACGCCCGGGGTTACGACGTCCGCATGGAGATCCACGGCTTCCAGGACTCCATCGCGGTCGGCCTGGAGGACAAGCTGCCGCTGCGCTCGGTCGAGCCCGGCGTGACCTTCCCGGCGGGCACCCCGCACGACTTCTTCATGGACCGCTTCACCGCGGCCTACCGCGCCGAACTCACCGCGTTCACCGAGGTCGTGGCCGGCTCCCGGCCCTCCCCGTGCACGATCGAGGACGCCCTGGAGGCCGGCTGGATCGCGGACGCGTGCACACTGTCGCTTCAGGAGCACCGTCCGGTGACGATCGAGGAGGTACGGCAGGCATGAACGACTCGGGCCCGCAGCCGCTGCGCATCGGAGTGCTGGGCGCGGCACGCATCACCGAGCTCTCCCTCGTCGGCCCGGCCCGCACGACCGGCCACCGCCTCGTGGCGGTGGCCGCGCGCGACCGGTCCCGCGCCGCGGCGTTCGCCGACGAGCACGACGTGGAGCGGGTGGTGGACTCCTACGCCGATCTGCTCGCCGACCCCGAGGTCGAGGTCGTCTACAACCCGCTCGCCAACGGTCTGCACGGGCCGTGGAACCTCGCCGCGCTCGCGGCCGGCAAGCACGTCCTGACGGAGAAGCCGTCGGCGAGCAACGCCGACGAGGCGGCCGAGGTGCTGCGGGCGAGCGCGAAGGCCGGGACGGTCTTCATGGAGGCGTTCCACTACCTCTTCCACCCGGTCACCCGGCGCCTGCACGAGATCCTGGCCAGCGGTGAACTGGGCGATCTCCAGCGGGTGGAGACACTCGTGGCCATCCCGGCACCCGGCGACTCCGACCCCCGCTGGTCGCTGCCGCTGGCGGGCGGCGCCGTGATGGACCTCGGCTGCTACGGCCTGCACGCGGTGCGGATGCTCGCGCCCTGGGCGGGCGGTGCGCCGCGCCTCGTCTCCGCGCGTGGCGGGGAGCGGGCGGGCGCACCGGGCGTCGACGAGTGGCTGGACGCCGAGCTGGCGTATCCCGGCGGGGCGACCGCCTCCGCGCGCTGCCACATGGCGTACGGCGAGCTGGAGATGAGCTGCCGGATCGTCGGCACCCGGGGCGAGGCGTTCGCGCCGAACTTCGTGCTGCCGCACCGGGACGACCGGGTCGTGGTGCGCACGGCGGACGGTGAGCGCACGGAGCGGCTCGGCACGCGCTCGTCGTACACCTACCAGCTGGAGGCGCTCGCCGCGCACATACGGCGGGACGCGCCGCTGCCGTTGGACGCGCAGGACGCGCTGGCGACGATGACGCTGATCGACGAGTCCTACCGCGCGGCGGGCTTCGAGCCGCGGCCGCGTATGTCGCTCGCGGGCTGAGGGAGCGTACGGCGGACACGGCTGAGGGCCGGGGACAGTGTTCCCCGGCCCTCAGCCGTGTCCGCCCCGCCGGCCCTCGGCCAGGTCGGGCCGGCGGGCCGGCGTGCCGTCAAGCCGCGTACAGCGCCGGCCGGTCGACCAGGTCCACCGGGACCCGGCCGCCCTCCTGAAGCGCCCGTACGCTCGCCTCGCACACCGCGGCCACGGCGTAGCCGTCCCAGGCGCTCGGGCCGATGACCTCGCCGCGCCGGGTGGCGTCCACCCAGGCCTGGACCTCGCGGTCGTAGGCGTCGGCGAACCGCTCGATGTAGTCCTGGGCGACGATGCCGCCCCAGCGGCCGGCGGCGTGGGTGATCATGGCGTGGCCGTCTCCGACGCGGGCGGTGCCGCGTTCGCAGACGACCTCGGCCTGGACCTGGTAGCCGAAGCCGCAGTTGACGTAGATCTCGACGTCGACGACGGCCCCGCCGTCGGTCTCGAACACGACGAACTGCGGGTCGCGGATGCCGTCCGGCGCGTTCCCCGACGGCGTGGGGGCGAGCACGGTGACGGCCGTGATCTCCTGGCCGAGCAGCCAGCGGGTCACGTCCATCTCGTGCGTCACCGAGTCGTTGATGAGCATCTCGGAGGTCCAGCCGGGCGGGCTGGCGACATTGCGGTGCCGGTTGTGCACCATCAGGGGACGGCCCAACTGGCCCGTCTCCAGCAGGGACTTGAGCTTCATGTACTCGGCGTCGTAGCGCCGCATGAAGCCCACCTGGACCCGGCGGTGCCCGAGCCCCTGCTCGGCCTCCAGCACGCGCAGCGCGGCGGCCGCGTCCGGGGTGAGCGGCTTCTCGCACAGCACCGGCAGGTCGTGCTCGAAGGCCGCGAGGAGCGCCGCCTCGTGGGCGGGGCCCGGCGAGGCGACGATCACCGCGTCGACGTCGGCCGCCGCCATCGCTGCGGCCGGGTCGGTGTGGACCGTGCAGCCGTCGACGCGGGCGGCGACGGCCTTCGCGCGATCCGCGTCGACGTCCACCACGGCGGTGACCCGCGCCCCGCTGATGACGTCCTCGATGCGGCGGACATGGTCCGCGCCCATCTTTCCGGTACCGATGACTGCGACTCCGAGCGTGTGCGGACGCTGGGTCATGGTGATCGGCCGTCCTTTCGGGTCGTCAGGCGCCGCAGGACCTCAGGAACTTGCGGGTACGGACCGCGATGGGCATGGGCTTGTCCGGCTCGCAGGGGTACATGTCCTGCTCGACGATGGCGAACAGGTCCACGTTCAGCTTCTGCGCCGCCTGCAGGACCGGCCCCAGTTCCGGTACGCCGGCCGGGGGTTCGCACATCACGCCGCGCTGGACCGCGGGCCCGAACGGGATCTCGTCGCGCACCACGTCCGCGAGGATCTCCGGGTCCACCTGCTTGAGGTGCAGATAGCCGATGCGCTCGCCGTAGGTCTCGATCAGCTTGACGCTGTCGCCGCCGCAGTAGGCGTAGTGACCGGTGTCCAGGCAGAGGTTGACCAGGTCGGAGTCGGTCGAGTCGAGGAAGCGCTCGACGTGGGCCTCGGTGTCGATGTGGGTGTCGGCGTGCGGGTGCACCACGATGTCGAGGCCGAACCGCTCGCGCACCTCGTGCCCGAGCCGCTCCATGCCCTTGGTCAGGTGCGCCCACTGCTCGCCGGTGAGCTCCGGCGGCTCCAGGATCTCGGCGGTCTTGTCGTCCCGCCAGAAGGAGGGGATGACGACGAGGTGCTTCGCGCCCATGGCCTGGGTGAGCGCGGCGACCTCGCTGACGTGCTGCCAGGTGGACTCCCAGACGGCGGGGCCACGGTGCAGGCCGGTGAAGATCGTGCCCGCCGACACCTTGAGGTCGCGCTTGTCGATCTCGTCGGTCAGCCGCGCCGGGTCGGTTGGAAGGTAGCCGTACGGTCCCAGCTCGATCCAGTCGTAGCCGGCCTCGGCGACCTCGTCGAGGAAGCGTTCCCAGGGCACCTGCACGGGGTCGTCGGGGAACCAGACACCCCAGGAGTCGGGGGCCGAGCCGACCCGGATGCGGTCCAGTACAGGGGCCATGTCAGGACTTCCCTTCCGCGCTCGCCACGGGTGCGGTGAGGTCGGCCTCTTCGGGCAGTTCCTCGACGTCGACGCCGCGGACGGTGCTCAGTTCGTGCTTGAGTGCGGCGAGTTCGGCGCCGCCGGCCATGTGGTTGGTCAGCTCTTCCAGGCTGACCTCGGCACGGGAGGCGTTGAGCTCCATGGTGCCCAGGCGCAGGACGCTGAAGTGGTCGCCGACCATGTAGGCGTGGTGGGGGTTGTGGGTGATGAAGATGACGCCGAGGCCGCGGTCGCGGGCGGCGGCGATGTACTTCAGGACCACGCCGGACTGCTTGACGCCGAGGGCGGCGGTGGGCTCGTCCAGGATGAGGACGCGGGCGCCGAAGTAGACGGCGCGGGCGATGGCCACGCACTGGCGCTGGCCGCCGGAGAGGGTGCCGATGGGCTGTTCGAGGTCGTCGAGGACGATGCCCATCTCGCGCAGCTCGTGGTCGGCGGTCTTCTTCATCTGCTCGATGTCGAGGCGGCGCAGGGGCCAGGGGCCCTTGGTCATCTCGGAGCCGAGGAAGAAGTTGCGCCAGACCGGCATCAGCGGGACCACGGCGAGGTCCTGGTAGACCGTCGCGATGCCCTTGTCGAGGGCCTCGCGCGGGGTGGAGAAGCGCACCGGCCGGCCGTCGACGAGGAACTCGCCCTCGGTGTGCTGGTGCAGGCCGGAGATGATCTTGATGAGGGTGGACTTGCCCGCGCCGTTGTCGCCGAGGACGCAGGTGACCTGGTTGGGGAAGACCTTGAGGTCGACGCCGTGCAGGGCGCGGATGTTGCCGTAGGCCTTGCCCGCGGCCTTCAGCTCGACGACCGGGGCGTCCTTCTCCGGGGCCTTGTCCTCGAGGACGGCGCCGTGGGTGCCGGTTTCTTTGCTGGTCATTCGGGTCACCTCCGGGTCGCCGTGCGCTGGACCCACAGATTGATGATGACGGCGCCGAGGAGCATGACGCCGAGGAATGCCTTGAACCAGTCGGGGTTCCAGCCGGCGTAGACGATGCCCTGCTGGACCATGCCGAACATGAAGGCACCGAAGACCGGGCCGATCGCGGAGCCGGCACCGCCGGTGAGCAGACAGCCGCCGATCACGGCCGCGGCGATGTAGATCAGCTCCTGGCCCACGCCCTCACCGGACTGGACGGTGTTGAAGGAGAACAGGTTGTGCATGCCGACGAACCAGGCACCGAACCCGACCAGCATGAACAGCGAGATCTTGGTGAACGTCACCGGGACACCGACCGCGCGGGCGCTGCCCTTGTTGCCGCCGACCGCGAAGATCCAGTTGCCGTACTTGGTGCGCAGCAGCACCCAGGTGGCCAGGGCGGCGAAGACCAGCCACCACACGACCGTGATCTTGACGTTGACGCCGCCGATCTCGAACGAGGAGGCGAAGAGCGCCTTGGCCTGGTCGAAGCCGTCCATGTCGCTGATGTTGTCGGTGGCGACGTTGCCGGTGACCAGCTTGGTCACCGCCAGGTTCACGCCCTGGAGGATCAGGAACGTGCCGAGAGTGACCAGGAAGCTCGGCAGTCCGGTCTTGACCAGCAGCCAGCCGTTGAACATTCCGATCGCGAGCGACACGACCAGCGCGGCGATCACACCGACCCAGACGTTCATCGTGAGCTGGTAGCTGAGCATGCTCGCGGTCAGGGCCGAGGTGATCACCGCGACACCGGCCGACAGGTCGAACTCGCCGCCGATCATCAGCAGCGCGACCGGGAGGGCCATGATCCCGATGGTCGACGACTGGTAGAGGATGTTGGCCATCGAGCTGCCGTCACGCACGGGTGGTGCCGTGATGAGGAAGAAGACCAGCACCGCGACGGCGCCGAGGAAGACTCCCACCTCGGGACGGGCGAGCAGACGCAGCGCGAGAGGCCGCTGCTGTGTTCGCCCGTCGGTTTCCTTGCTGGGGCCGGGGGCCGGCGGTGTGGTCACCGCCGGCTCAGCCTGTTGGGTCATGTTCGTCACCGAGTGCCCTTCGCGGCGAACTTGTCGATCGTCTCGACATTCGTCTTGTCGACGAAGGCAGGTCCGGTCAGCACCGGTGCCTCGCCGCCGCCCATGTAGTTGCCGTTGTTCTTGTAAAGCCACAGGGAGTCGATCGCCAGGTAGCCCTGGAGGTAGGGCTGCTGGTCGACGGCGAACTCGATGTCGCCCTTGTCGATCGCTCCGGTCAGCTCCTTGTTCAGGTCGAAGGTCGCGACCTTCGCCTTGCTGCCCGCCTCGCCCACCGACTGCACGGCCGTCAGCGCGAACGGGGCGCCGAGGGCGACGACGTAGTCGATGTCGCTGTCCGTCTTGAGCTTGGCGGTGATCGTGGACTTCACGGACGGCATGTCCGTGCCGTTGACGTTCAGGTTCTCTATGGAGCCCTCGAACGTCTTCTTCACTCCGTCACAGCGCTGGGTGAGACCGATGTTGCCCTGCTCCTGGACGACACAGACGGCCTTCTTGGCGCCGGCCTCGTTCAGCCGCTTGCCGAGCGCCTCGCCGGCCACCGTCTCGTCCTGGCCGAAGAACTCCATCAGGCCGAGCTTCTGCCATTCGCTGACGCCGGAGTTGAGGCCGACGACAGGGATGTTCGCCGCCTTCGCCTTGCTGATGACGTCCTTGAGGGCGTCGGGCTTGGCGAGGGTGACCGCGATGCCGTCGACCTTCTTGTCGATCGCGCTCTGCACCAGAGTGGCCTGGTTGCCCGCGTTCGGGTCGGAGGAGTAGTCCAGTTTGATGTTGTCCTTCGCGGCGGCCGCTTCGGCGCCCTTGCGGACGATGTCCCAGAAGGTGTCACCGGGCGACTGGTGCGTCACCAGGGCGACCGTCATCCGGGGGGTGTTCGCCTTGCCCGCGGAGGCGCCTTCCGCGCTCTCCTCGGCCTCCTTGCCGCCGGAGCTGCTGGAGCAGCCGGCGAGGATCAACGTGGCAGCGGCGGCCACGGCGACCACGGAAGCCATTCGGCGGGAGCGGGGGTAATAGCGGTCCATCTTTCCAGCACCTCACTGTGCGACGGGGTGTGCGACGGGGGAAAGGGCGTGATCACTGGGATCAGTGGCCCGGACCAGTGGAAGATGTCCGGGTCGTGTGCCGTGGAACACGGCGGTTGCGCTGGGACGGGATCCAATCGCTGGATGCGCCCGCTGTCAATACTTTGTTAAGACATCATTTCACGCTCAGGTCCGAATGTAAGTACAAACTATTGACAGCATCGGCCTCCACGTCCTACACCTGGGAGGCGGCAGGCTCCTTGGGAGCCGCACCCCCTGTCCAGCTCTAGGAGCGTCACGCATGGCCGAGTCAGCCGAGTCCTTCGACTTGATCACGATGGGAAGAATAGGAGTCGACCTCTACCCCTTGCAGTCCGGCCTCCCTCTGACGCAGGTGGAGACGTTCGGCAAATTCCTCGGAGGCTCCGCCGCGAACGTCGCGGTCGCCGCCGCCCGGCTCGGCCGCACCACCGCCGTGATCACGCGAACCGGCGACGACCCCTTCGGCGCCTACCTGCACGAGGCCCTCAAGGGCTTCGGTGTCGACGACCGCTGGGTGACGCCCGTCGCCGCGTATCCGACGCCGGTGACGTTCTGCGAGATCTTCCCGCCGGACGACTTCCCGCTGTACTTCTACCGGCAGCCTAAGGCCCCTGACCTGGAGATTCACTCCGACGAACTGGACTACTGGGCGGTCCGCGCGGCCCGTGTCTTCTGGATCACCGGCACCGGCCTGAGCGAGGAGCCCAGCCGCTCCGCCACGCTCGCCGCCCTCAAGGCGCGCGCCAAGGCGGGCACCACGGTCTTCGACCTCGACTGGCGCCCCATGTTCTGGCGGGACCCGGAGGAGGCCCGCCCGTACTACGCCGAGGCCCTGCGGCACGCGACGGTGGCCGTCGGCAACCTCGACGAGTGCGAGGTCGCCACCGGGGTCCGCGAACCGCGCGCCTGCGCCGAGGCGCTGCTGGCGATGGGCGTGGAGCTGGCCGTCGTCAAGCAGGGACCCAAGGGCGTCCTGGCGGTGCACCGCGACGGCACCGAGGCCGAGGTGGAGCCGGTGCCGGTCGAGGTCGCCAACGGCCTCGGCGCGGGCGACGCCTTCGGCGGCTCGCTGGTCCACGGGCTGCTGTCCGGCTGGGAGCTGGAGAAGGTCATGCGGTACGCCAACGCAGCCGGCGCGCTCGTCGCCTCCCGTCTCGCCTGCTCCTCCGCGATGCCCACCGAGTCCGAGGTCGAGGGCCTCCTCGCCCAGGCGTCGTGACGGCCCACCGAGCCCTCCCCGAACGGAGCTTTCCTTGAGCATCAGCATCCCCGACCTCACCACGGTCAGAGCCCGCAACCCCGAGGCGATCGCGGAGGCCGCCGACCGCAGAGTGCGCCGCCCGCTGATCGACGACAGCGGCCGCCTGATGATCGTGGCCGCCGACCACCCCGCCCGCGGGGCCCTCGGCGTCGGCGACCGGCGCCTGGCCATGGCCAACCGGGCCGATCTGCTGGAACGACTCTGCATAGCGCTGTCCCGGCCCGGCGTCGACGGGGTGCTGGCCACCGCCGACATCCTGGAGGACCTGCTGCTGCTCGGCGTCCTCGACGACAAGGTTGTCATGGGCTCCATGAACCGCGGGGGCCTGGCGGGCGCGTCCTTCGAGATGGACGACCGCTTCACCGGCCACCGCGCCGAGGACATGGCCCGGCTGCGTTTCGACGCGGGCAAGCTGCTGGTCCGCGTCGACTACGACGACCCCGGCTCGCTGACCACCCTGGAGTCCACCGCCCGCGCCATCGACGCCATGGCGGCGCTGCGACTCCCGCTGTTCGTCGAGCCGTTCATCTCCCGGCGGATCGACGGCAAGGTGCGCAACGACCTGTCCGCCGAGGCCGTCACCAAGTCGATCGCCATCGCGTCGGGCCTCGGCGGCACCTCGGCGTACACCTGGCTGAAACTGCCCGTCACCGACGACCCCGACGACATGGCCGAGGTGCTGGAGACATCCACGCTCCCCGTCGTCCTGCTGGGCGGCGAGGTCGGGGGCGACCAGGAGGGGGCGTACGAGCGCTGGCGCAAGGCGCTGCGGCTGCCCACCGTCCAGGGCATGGTCGTCGGCCGCTCGCTGCTCTACCCGGCCGAGGGCAGTGTGGAGACGGCGGTGGACACGGCCGTCGGTCTGTTGTGACACGGATTGCGAGGCGGAGGAACACGATGACGTATCACCTTCCCGCGGGAAAGGCGCTCGGCGGCCCGTACGTCGTGGACGTCACGCCCGAGAAGGCCGGCTGGGGCTACTCCAGCCTGAAGGTCCTGGAGCTGCCGCCCGGCGGCTCGCACACCTTCGAGACCGGCGACAGCGAGTGGATCGTGCTGTCGCTGAACGGCGGCTGCACGGTCGAGGCGACGGACGATTTCGGCCATGACACCTTCCGGATCACCGGCCGGGACAGCGTGTTCAGCGGCGTCAGCGACTTCGCCTATGTGCCGCGCGACGCCCGTGCGACCGTATCCTCCGCCGACGGCGGACGGTTCGCGCTGACCGGCGCGCGCTGCTCGCGGCGCCTGCCGGCCCGCTACGGCCCCGCGTCGTCGGTGCCGGTGGAGCTGCGCGGCACCGGCAACAGCAGCCGCCAGGTGAACAACTTCGGCGCGGCCGGGGTCTTCGAGTGCGACAAGCTCATCGCGGTCGAGGTCATCACGCCGGGCGGCAACTGGTCGTCCTTCCCGCCGCACAAGCACGACGAGCACCGCCCCGGCGAGGAGTCGGTCCTCGAGGAGATCTACTACTTCGAGTTCGCCGACCACGAGGGCACCCCCGGCCTCGGCTACCAGCGCGTCTCCCCCTCCGGACACGGCCGGAACACCGACGTCCTGGCCGAGGTGCGCGGCGGCGACGTCGTGCTGATCCCCGACGGCTGGCACGGCCCCTCGATGGCGGTGCCCGGCCACCACATGTACTACCTCAACGTCATGGCCGGTCCCGAGGCCGAGCGCGCCTGGCTGATCTGCGACCACCCCGACCACGCCTGGATCCGCGGCACCTGGCCGGACCAGCCCGTCGACCCCCGTCTGCCCCTCTACACCGCTCCGTCCCAGTGAGGTCCCCGATGAGCCGATCCACCGTCCGTCTGACCGTCGCCCAGGCGCTGGTGCGGTTCCTGTCCGCCCAGTACACCGAGCGCGACGGCGTACGGCACCGGCTGGTCGCCGGAACCTGGGGCATCTTCGGCCACGGCAACGTCGCCGGCCTCGGACAGGCCCTGCTCCAGGCGGGCGAGGACGTCATGCCCTACCACCAGGGCCGCAACGAGCAGTCGATGGTGCACGCGGCCGTCGGCTACGCCCGTCAGCTCAACCGGCTGTCCGCGCAGGCCGTGACGACGTCCATCGGCCCGGGTGCGACGAACCTCGTCACCGGCGCGGCCCTGGCGACCATCAACCGCCTCCCGGTCCTGCTGCTCCCCGGCGACTACTTCGCCTCGCACGCTCCCGACCCGCTGCTCCAGCAGCTCGAGCACCCGACCGAGGCGGACGTGTCGGTCAACGACACCCTGCGCCCGGTCTCCCGCTACTTCGACCGGATCACCCGCCCCGAGGCCCTGATCCCGTCCGCGCTGAACGCCATGCGGGTGCTCGCCGACCCGGCCGAGACCGGCGCGGTGACCCTGGCCCTCCCCCAGGACGTGCAGGCGGAGGCGTACGACTGGCCGGAGGAGTTCTTCGCCGAGCGCGTCTGGTACGTACGGCGCCCCGCGCCCGACCCGGTCGAGCTGGCCGCGGCCGTCGGGGCGATCCGGGCCGCCGAGCGCCCGCTGATCGTCGCGGGCGGCGGCGTCCACCACAGCGAAGCCGAGGCCGCGCTGAAGGCCCTCGTCGAGGCCACCGGCATCCCGGTCTCCTCCACCCAGGCCGGCAAGGGCTCGCTGCGCCACGACCACCCCGCCGACCTCGGCGGCATCGGCCACACCGGCACCTCGGTCAGCGACGACATCGCGCGCGCCGCGGACCTGGTGATCGGCGTCGGCACCCGGTACACGGACTTCACCACCGCCTCCGGCACCCTCTTCCAGAACCCGGACGTGCGCTTCGCCAACCTCAACATCACCGGGTTCGACGCGCACAAGCTCGCCGCGCAAACGCTGGTCTGCGACGCGCGGACCGGACTCGAGAAGCTGCTGGAGGACCTGGCCGGGCACCGCGTGAGCGAGGCGTACGAGGCCGAGTACCGCGCCGGCAAGGAGCGCTGGGACGCGGTCGTCGAGGCCGCCTACCGCGCCGACGACGAGAGCGCCGTGCCGACGCAGACACAGGTGCTGGGCGCGCTGGACGCGGTCGTCGGCGACGACGACGTGGTGATCAACGCGGCCGGTTCGCTCCCCGGCGACCTGCACAAGCTGTGGCGGTCCCGCTCGCCGCGCCAGTACCACCTGGAGTACGGCTACTCCTGCATGGGCTACGAGATCCCGGCCGGGATCGGCATCCAGCAGGCCGCCCCGGACACGGCCGTGTGGTCGCTGGTCGGCGACGGCACCTATCTGATGATGCCGACGGAGATCGTCACCGCGGTCCAGGAGGGCCTGCCGGTCAACATCGTGCTGATCCAGAACCACGGCTACGCCTCGATCGGCGGGCTGTCGGCGGAGACCGGCGCCGAACGCTTCGGCACCGACTACCGCTACCGGGCCGCCGACGGCACCTTCAGCGGCGCCCCGCTCCCCGTCGACCTCGCCGCCAACGCGGCCAGCCTCGGCATGGACGTGCTGCGCGCCAAGACGGTGGGCGAGCTGCGCGAGGCGCTGGCCACGGCCCGCGCCTCCGCCCGGCCCACCTGTGTGTACGTCGAGACGGACATCATGAACCCGACCTCGCCGGGCCCCGAGGCCTGGTGGGACGTGCCCGTGGCCGAGGTCGCCTCCCGCGAGCCCGCCGTCGAAGCCCGCGAACGGTACGACCAGCATGTCGCCGGACGCCGTCGTCACCTCTGAACCCACCCTCGAGAAAGGCCCTTTCGCACCATGAAGACCATCACCCACTGGATCGACGGCAAGCCGGTGGAGGGCACCTCCGGCCGCTTCAGCCCCGTCTACAACCCGGCCACCGGCGCCCAGGAGAAGCAGGTCGCCTTCGCGACCGTGGACGAGGTGGACGCCGCCGTCGCCTCCGCCCGGACGGCGTTCGAGAGCTGGGGCCAGTCGTCCCTGGCCAAGCGCACGGCGATCCTGTTCAAGTACCGCGAGCTGCTGGACGCGCACCGCGACGAGATCGCCGAGCTGATCACCGCCGAGCACGGCAAGGTGCACTCCGACGCGCTCGGCGAGGTCGCGCGCGGCATGGAGATCGTGGAGCTGGCCTGCGGGATCACCGTGCAGCTCAAGGGCGAGCTGTCGACGCAGGTGTCGACCCGGGTGGACGTGGCCTCGATCCGGCAGCCGCTGGGCGTGGTCGCCGGCATCACGCCGTTCAACTTCCCGGCCATGGTGCCGATGTGGATGTTCCCGCTGGCCATCGCGTGCGGCAACACCTTCGTGCTGAAGCCGAGCGAGAAGGACCCGTCGGCGTCGTACCGGCTGGCCGAACTGGCCTCCGAGGCCGGGCTGCCGGACGGTGTGCTGAACGTCGTGCAGGGCGACAAGGTCGCCGTGGACCGGCTCCTGGAGCACCCGGACATCGAGGCGGTGTCCTTCGTCGGCTCCACCCCGATCGCGAAGTACATCCAGCTCAAGGCGGTCGAGCACGGCAAGCGCGTGCAGGCCCTCGGCGGCGCCAAGAACCACATGCTGGTCCTGCCGGACGCCGACCTGGACTTCGCCGCCGACCAGGCGATCAACGCCGCGTACGGCTCGGCGGGCGAGCGCTGCATGGCCGTGTCGGTCGTGGTCGCGGTCGGTGACACGGGCGACGAGTTGGTCGGCAAGATCGCCGAGCGCGCCAAGAAGCTGCGCATCGGCCCCGGCGACGACCCGGCCTCCGAGATGGGCCCGCTGATCACGCGCGAGCACCGCGACAAGGTCGCCTCGTACGTGGCGTCGGCCGCCGAGCAGGGCGCCGAGGTCGTCGTGGACGGCACGGGTTACTCGGTGGAGGGCCACGAGAACGGCTTCTTCCTCGGTGTCTCGCTGCTCGACCGGGTGCCGCTGACGGCGGACGCGTACCGGGACGAGATCTTCGGCCCGGTGCTGGCGGTGGTGCGTGCGGAGACGTACGAGGAGGCCATCAAGCTCATCAACGACTCCCGCTGGGGCAACGGCACCGCGATCTTCACCCGGGACGGCGGCGCCGCCCGCCGTTTCCAGCTGGAGGTGAAGGCGGGCATGGTCGGTGTGAACGTGCCGATCCCGGTGCCGGTCGGCTACCACTCCTTCGGTGGCTGGAAGGACTCGCTCTTCGGCGATCTGCACATCTACGGCAACGACGGCATCGCCTTCTACACCCAGGGGAAGGTGATCACCACCCGCTGGCCGGACCCGTCCGACGGCGGCATCAACCTCGGTTTCCCCAGCAACTCCTGACACCCTGAGAGGGAGGTCGTCCCATGGCGAAGACCCGCGGCTCCGCACGTGCCGTGTCCGCGCCCGCGCTGGACTCGCTGGACTTCGCCCTGGACCGGGGCAGTCCCGTGCCGCTGTACTACCAGCTCGCCCAGCAGCTGGAGTCGGCGATCGAGCACGGGGTCCTCGCCCCGGGCAACCTCCTGGGCAACGAGGTCGACCTGTCGGTGCGGCTGGGCCTGTCCCGGCCCACCGTCCGGCAGGCGATCCAGTCGCTCGTCGACAAGGGGCTGCTGGTGCGGCGGCGCGGGGTGGGCACCCAGGTGGTGCACAGCCAGGTGAAGCGCCCGCTGGAGCTCAGCAGCCTCTACGACGACCTGGAGGCGGCCGGGCAGGGCCCGACCACCGAGGTCGTCCGCAACGAGCGGGTGCCGGCGACCGCCGACGTCGCCGCCGCGCTCGGCATCGCGGAGGGCGCGGAGGTCACGCTCCTCGAGCGGCTGCGCTGCACACACGGCCAGCCGGTGGCCATCCTCTGCAACTACCTGCCGGCGAGCCTGCTCGACCTCGACACCGGCCGACTGGAGGCGACGGGCCTGTACCGAATGATGCGCGCGGTCGGCATCACCCTGCACAGCGCCCGCCAGACCATCGGCGCCCGCTGCGCCACCGCCGAGGAGGCCGAGCGGCTCGACGAACGGGAGGGCTCGGCGCTGCTGACGATGCAGCGCACGGCGTACGACGACACGGGTCGGCCGGTGGAGTACGGGACGCACATCTACCGGGCGTCCCGGTACGCGTTCGACTTCCAGCTGCTGGTCAGGCCTTGAGGCTCGCGGTGAACGGCGTCACCGGGCGCTGCAGCCGTTCACCGTCCACGACGATGTCCACCGCCTCGTTGTAGAAGGCCAGCAGCCCCTTGACGGGGGCCGCCGCGGGCAGCGGCTCGGCGTAGCTCCAGACGACGTTGCGCGGGACGTCGCCCTCGCCGCGCCAGGTCCAGTACCGGGCGGTGCCCTTGTACGGGCAGCCGGTGTGGTGGTCGGTGGGCTCGAACAGGGCGAGGCGGACGTCCTCGCGGGGCACGTAGTACCTGGTCGGCAGGCCGGTCTCGAACAGCAGCACCGGGCGGTGGGTGTCCGCGACGACGGTGCCGCCGATCTCGACCTGGACATGGCGGCTGCTGGGCATGGCGTCCACCCGTTTGTGCGGGTCGCGCGGGTGGACGAAGATCTCTTCCTCCTCCTCGTACCAGTGGTCGAGGCCACTCCCCCAGCGCCGGAACCACTCGAAGGCGATGTGTCCGGCGAGGTCGGCGGCGGGGAAGGTCCACGCCGCGTTCTCCACCAGCTCTCCGTCGACTTCGAGGTCGTAGAAGATCTGCGATCCCGTGTGCCTGCCCGGCGAGGGACTCCTGGCCGGGCGCAGGAGGTCCGTGCGGACCTCCTCGCGCGGGAACGCGTAGCACGGGACGGGCAGATCGGGTTCCCAGACCAGGACGGGATGCCGGCTGTCGACGACGGTGACGTCACCCTTGCGGCCACGCACCCAGCGCTCGCTGGGCTCCCACAGGAGGCCTTCGGGCGTCGTTCGGACGTTCCGCTCGTTGGGGAACAGGGGCATGGCCACTCTCCTTCGGCTCCTCTTCGGAGCGTACTCCCGGGGTGGTCAGTGAGCCGCGTCGAGCCGGGCCCGCTGCTCCGCCGACAGTTCCAGGTCCACGGCGGCCAGGCTCTCCTCGAGCTGGGCCACGGACGAGGCTCCGACCAGGGGGATGATCGGCACTTCGGCGCCGATCTGCCAGGCGAGGACGACCTGGTTGAGGGTGGCCCCGGTCTCCCGCGCCACCTCGCGAAGGACCTTCAGGCGGGCCGGGGTGCCCGGGTGGTCGAAGTCGGCGGGCAGCTCGATGTCCGGGCGGGTGTACGCGCCCTTGAGCAGCGGCGAGTAGGCGACCAGGGTCAGACCGGGCTCGGCGCGCAGATAGCTCAGCAGGTCGGGGCCGGCGTGGCCGAGGCTGCCGTCGGGGAACAGTCCGTCGGGGACGTCGAGGCGGGGCTTGAGATGGCTGTGGGCGTACTGCAGCACCTCGTAGCCGGGCAGTCCGGCCGCGGTGGCGAGGGCGCGGGCCCGCTCGACGCGCCAGACGGCGTGGTTGCTGACGCCGAGGAGACCGACGGTGCCCTCGGCGACCAGTTCGGCGAACCCCTCGACCGTCTCCCGCAGGGGCACGGTCCGGTCCTCGATGTGGGCGTAGAGCAGGTCCAGCCTGGCCACGCCGAGCCGGTCGCGGCTGCGCTCGGCGGACTCGCGGATCACCTTCGCCGACAGGCCCTCGGGGTTGTCCACGAAGCCCGTGCCGGGGGCCAGCGGGCGGGCGCCGAGCTTGGTGGCGATGACGATCTCGTCGCCGACGCCACGGCTGCGGCGCCAGCGGCCGAGCAGTTCCTCGCTCTGGCCGCCCTGGCCCCCGTCGACCCAGAAGGCGTAGTTGTCGGACGTGTCGATGAAGGTCCCGCCGGCCTCGACATAGCGGTCGAGCACGGCGAAGGAGGTCTCCTCGTCGGTGCGTGAGCCGAACAGCATGGCGCCGAGCGCGAGGGCGCTGACCTCGCGGCGGGTGTCGGGGCCGGTGCCGATGGTGCGGTACTTCATGGGTGAGTCCCTCCCGTTCGCGCGCCCGTCTCTCGGGGCACGAACGGGAGTCTTCATCTTGAAGCGCACTTCAAGTCAAGTGCCTGCGGGGTCACTTGGCGAACGGGCCCTCCAGCGCCGCCCATTGCAGCAGCATGATGGTCTTGGCGTCGTTGATCTCCCCGGTGCGGATCATCTCCAGGGCCCGGCGGAAGGGCAGTTCGAGGATCTCGATGTCCTCGCCCTCCTCGTCCAGCCCGCCGCCCTCGTGGGTGCGGGTCGAGGGGCCGTATGCGGCGGCGTAGAAGCTGACGCGTTCGGTGACCGAGCCCGGGCTCATATAGACGTCGAAGACGTGCTGGACGTCGCCGATGGTGTGCCCGGTCTCCTCCACCACCTCGCGGCGCACGGCGATCTCCGGGTGCTCGTCATCGTCGTCGAGCAGCCCGCCCGGCGTCTCGATCAGCATGCCGTCGGGGTGGCCGTTGACGTACACGGGGAAGCGGAACTGGCGGGTGAGCAGGACGGTTTCGCGTTCGGTGTCGTACAGCAGCATGGTCGCGCCGTTGCCGCGGTCGTGCGTCTCGCGCTGCTGGGTGCTCCAGGTGCCGTCGGCGCGGAGGAAGTCGAAGGTGGTGGCGCGCTCGACGTACCAGTGGCTGGACAGGAGTCTCACGTCCCGCACCCTGACGCGGGGGTTGCCGGTCAGGTCCCGGCCGGCCTGGTCGAGTCCGGTGCGGCCGCGACGGTCGGGGGTGTCGATACCGGCGGTCATCGGGCACCGGCCGGTCGGATGAGCGAGTTGGTCATGGCCCGCTTCTACCATCCTTCAGTCCTCGACGTCGGCCTTGTCCACCACCGGTTCCGCCGCGGGCGGGCGAATGTCCAGGGGCTCGTCGAAGGCGCCGAACGACGTGGTGGTGACGTTTCCGCCGCCCTGGTGGACGGCCTTGAGCAGATGCGGCGTGCCCTCGGTGGCCACGTGGAAGGTGTACGTCCCTTCCTTGTCCGCCTCGTCCGTGACGTGCAGCGCGATCGCGTCCCGGCCGCCGACGCGGGTGGCCTCGCCCTTCTTCGCGGTGCCGAACGACTCGAACGTCCAGGTGCACGCGGCCAGCCCGTCGCCCGGCTGTGCCTCGTCGGCGGGGACCTTCGCCCACTGCTTGGGCCGGATGTCGGCGACCGGCCTGCCGCTCCAGTTCTCGAGGTAGGTCTCGTCCGGGCGGACGTAGTCGGTCCCACCGATCCTGATCTGTTCGAGGCTGCCCTTGTCGGCCCAGGTGGTCCTGGCCGTGCACCGGTCCTTCAGGTCCGTCCGCAGGCGCGTCGTCACCGTGCCGCTGTCCCTGGCGCTGCTCACATCGATGGTCACGGAACGCAGCGCGCGCATCGTGTCGTTGGCCTCGTCGAGCAGCTCGGCCGCGGACTTCTCCGCGCCGTCGTCGCCGGCCGCGCACCCGGTGAGCGCGGCTCCGACGAGCAGGCACGCCACCGTCATGGGAACCGTTCGCATCGAGCCCCCCAGCTCCCTCTCACCGTTCACCGTATGACCATGTCCATGATCGGCAGGGGGAGCCTACCAGCCCCGTCTCTCCGAGGGCGCGTGAGAAGCGGCCCGGCCGTCCACCGCGTCCGGACTCCTCGCGGGTCGCCCGGCGACACCACTCCCACGCTGCGCCCCTCGCCGTCCAGCTTGTCCGTGGTCCACCGTGTGGCGCCGGTCTCTCGGTTGAGGGCGAGCGGGCGGCGGCCGTAGCGGTTGGCGATGTAGGGGGAGTCGTACCTCGTCGACAGGACCGGTGCCGACAGGTTCTCGATCCCGCCGACGAGGGTGGGCATGCCGCGCGGGGTGCCCGTCAGGGGGATGCGGGTGACGGCGCGGAAGCCGGCCGAGCCCTTGAAGGGGTCGTCCGCGTTGGTGCACAGGCCGTAGGAGGCGCGTGCGGCGGCCGCGGGACGTCCTCCGGCCTCCCGGAACGGTCGGCGGACCCGCCATGGCGACCGGGGTCGCAGCGGTGGGCGATGACCGGGGTCCAACGGCACAGGCCGCTTCCTCGGGAGCCGGACTTCGGCTCGACTTTCGGTGGACCGTGGAGCCGCCATAGACTCGGAGGACCGGTTCGGGGATGGGGAGTTCGTGCGCCGGACCGGGAGCCCGGGGGGCGGCCACCCCAGGAGGACGCGATGTTGCGGCACACCAGACTGGCCGGCGAATCGGCGGCCTACCTCGACGCCCGCGAGGAGCTGCGCCTGGCCGAGGTCGAGCTCATGCGCCACCGCGAGAAGGTCGCGGCCCAGCGACGGGCGCTCCCGCAAGGGCCACCCGTGGACGACTACGTGTTCGTCGAGGGCCCCGCCGACCTCGACGCCGGCGACACTCCGGTCCGTGAGGTCACTCTGAGTGAGCTGTTCACCGCCGCGGACCGCCCGCTGATCGTCTACCACTTCATGTACGGCAAGCTGCAGACCGAACCCTGCCCGATGTGCACCCTGTGGATCGACGGCTTCAACGGCATCGCCCACCACGTCACCCGCAACGCCGACTTCGCCATCGCCGCGGCCGCCGACCTGCCCGCCCTCCGCCACCACGCCCGCAACCGCGGCTGGCACCGGCTACGGCTGCTGAGCTGCGGCGACAGCACCTTCAAGTACGACCTGGGCAGCGAGGACAAGGACGGCGAACAGGACTCCACCGTCTCCGTGTTCACCCGCGACGGCGACGGCACGGTCCGCCACTTCTACTCCACCCACCCCCGCATGGCCGACGACATCGACGAGCGCGGCATCGACCTCCTGGCCCCCGTCTGGCACCTGCTCGACCTGACCCCGCAGGGCCGCGACGACTGGTACCCGAACCTCGGCTACTGACCACCGGGCGTGGGCGGCGGTAGTGCGGGGCCTGCCGACCGGTTCGACGAAGCAGGCCGGACACTGTCCGTCACCGGTGACCGTGCGGGCCCGCCGAGAGCAGGTCGCCGGCGGCGCGCTCGACGTCGGACTGGGACACGAGTACCAACTGCGCTGCCTGCCCCAGCGGGATGAAGCTGTCCTGGCCGGCGACCCGTCGGACGGAGCCGGTGAATCCGGCATCGACCAGGGCGGTGACGACTCCCTCCGACACGCCCCCTGTGCGGCGGGTCTCGTCGACCACGAGGACGCGGCCCGTCGCACGGGCTTCCCGCAGCAGGTCGTCGACCGGCAGGGGTGCCAGCCAGCGCAGGTCGACGACCCGGCACGCGATGCCCTGCCGCTCCAGCCGGTGTGCGGCTCGAAGCGAGAGGGGCACGCCGTTGCCGAAGGTCACGAGGGTGAGGTCGGAGCCCGCGCCGTAGGTGCGTGCCCGGCCGATCGGTACGTGCTGCGCGGGTGAGGGGTATGCGGCGAGCCAGCCGTTGTCCCCCTCCGTGTGGAGATCCCGCGTGTGGTAGAGCGCGATCGGCTCTAGGAAGGCGCTGACCGTCCCGTCGACCTTCCCGGCCGCCACACATGTGCGCAGCATCGGGGCGGCGTCGTCGGGGCGGGACGGGGAGGCGATGACCAGACCGGGGATGTCCCGCAGGACGCCCAGCGCGTTGTCGTTGTGGAAGTGACCGCCGAACCCGCGCTGGTAGCCGTAGCCGGCGATGCGGACCACCAGGGGGTTGCGGTACTGGCCCTGGGAGAAGAACTGCAGCGTGGCGGCCTCGCCGCGCAGTTGGTCCTCGGCGTTGTGCAGGTACGCGAGGTACTGGATCTCGGCCACCGGCAGCAGCCCGGACAGCCCCGCCCCCAGCGCGAGGCCGAGGATGGCCTGTTCGTCGAGCAGGGTGTCGAAGACGCGAGCGGTGCCGAATCGCCGCTGCAGTCCCCGGGTGACCCCGTAGACCCCGCCCTTGCGGCCGACGTCCTCGCCGAAGACGACCATCTCCGGGTGGCTGCCGAGCAGGTCGGCGAGTGTGTGGGTGATGGCCTGGGCGACGGTGACGGGCTCGCCCACGGGCGGCACCGCGGGTGGTTCGCCGGTGCGGCGTGCCTCGGCCGCCACGAGGTCGGGGCGGCGCGGTGCGATGGGGGCGGCGATCTGCGTGGCGGTGGTCAGGGGCTCACTCTCCAGGGCCTCCTTGGCGACGGCGAAGACCCGTCCGCCCACCTCGTCGTACCGGTCGAGAACCTGCTGGGCGGAGAGGACGCCTGCCGCGGTGAGCAGCCGGGCCGTGGCCGCCAGCGGGTCGCGTTCCAGGTCCGCGGCGACCTCCGAGGGCACCCGGTAGGCGGCTTCGGCGTCCGAGCCCGCATGGCCGAGGAAGCGCACCATCGACAGGTGCAGGAACGCCGGTTGCCGGTTCTTGCGGACATGGGTCACTGCCTCGCACGCGACGTCGTAGGCAGCCGACGGATCACAGCCGTCCGCGGCGAAGTAGGCGAGACCAGGACGGTTGCCGTAGGCGCGCCGCACCCAGTCGTGCGGTGTCGGCACACTGATGCCCAGGCCGTTGTCCTCGCAGACGAACAGCACCGGCATCGGCAGGCCCTGGTAGGCCGCGTGGCAGGCGCTGTTGATGGCGCCCGCCGCCGTGGAGTGGTTGGCCGAGGCGTCCCCGAAGGAACAGCAGACGACGGCATCGCCGGGCCAGGCGCACTCGGTCCCGAGCCGCTTGGCGCGGGCGATGCTCCACGCCACCCCGACCGCCCGGGGCAGGTGGGAGGCGATGGTCGACGTCTGCGGGATGACGGCCAGTTCGCGACGCCCGTACACCTTGTGCCGTCCACCGGCGATCGGCTCGTCGGCCCCGGCGGCCACCCCCAGCAGCATGTCCCTGACCGCGTCGACGCCGCCGGCCTGCCGGGCGCGGGCGCAGTAGAAGGCGCCGGAGCGATAGTGCAGCAACGCCGGGTCGGTGGGGCGCAGGGCGAGGGCGACTGCGGCGTTGCCTTCGTGCCCGCTCGATCCGATGGTGTAGTAGCCACGGCCCTGCTGCTGCATCCAGCGGGCGGCGGCGTCGGCGTGCCGGCTCTCCAGTTGGGCGTCGAACAGGTCCAGCGCGGTGCGGGCGTCCAGCCCGCCGCGCTGCGGCCGGATCGCCTCGTCCGTGGACCGGAGTCCGGCCACCGCCTCGCGGAAGTGCCGGTCCAGGTCCTCGACGCCGCTCACAGGCGGAAGGACATGTCGGGCTCCAGCATGGCCACGTCCATCTGCGCTTTCTGCAGACGGCCGGAGTGGTCCCAGTTCATCGACTGCCAGCGCGTGAACTGGTCGAGCACCCACTGGCCCGACTGGCGACTGCCGTTGCCCGACTTGCCGTTGCCGCCGAACGGCAGGTGTGCCTCGGCTCCGGAGGTGGTGTTGTTGACGCTGACCATGCCCGCGGAGATGCCGCGCCGGAACGTCCACACCTCGTGCGGGTCGGTGGTGTAGATCGCGGCGGACAGCCCGTAGCCGTGGGCGTTGGCCAGGTCGAGGGCCTCGTCGAAGTCCCGGTAGGTGGTCACCGAGACGATGGGGCCGAAGGTCTCGGTGCGGAACAGGTCGTCGTCGCGACGCACTCCGTCGACGATCACCGGGTGGTAGAACATGCCCGCTTCGGGGTCCCCGACGAAGCCCTTGCGGGGGTTGTGGGCCGTGATCCGTCCGACGCCGTCGGAGCCGTACGTCCGGTGGTGGTCCCTGATCCAGCCGAGGAAGGTCTCGTAGCGCCGCGCGAAGCGCTCGTCGAGCATCGGGCCGTAGAGGACGTCCTCGAACGCGTCGCCGATCCGGGCCGCGCGGCTCGCGGCGTCGAAGCGGGCGAGGAAGTCCTCGTGCACCGACTCGTGCACGACGAGCGTCCCGAGGGAGGTGCAGCGCTGCCCCGCGGTGCCGAACCCCGAGAACAGCGCCCCCTCGACCGCCAGGTCGAGTTGTGCGCTCGGGGTGACCACCTGGGGGTTCTTGCCGCCCAGCTCCAGGCACGGGGTCTGCAGGTGGCTTCCGCACAGGGCGCCGATCTTCCGGCCGACGGCCGTGGACCCCGTGAAGCCGACCTTGTCGACCAGCCCGGCCTCGAGGGAGGCCTCCAGACCGGCGTACGTCTGCTCCCCGTCGGCGAGTACGAGGTTGAGTACGCCGTCCGGCAGGCCGCCTCCGTGCACGAACAGCTCGAAAAGGGCCTTGGCGCTCGCGGCGGCGTACTCGGCGGGCTTCCACACCACGGTGTTGCCGGTCACGAGCGCCGGCACGAGGTACCAGGACGGCACGGCCACCGGGAAGTTGCCCGCGGTGATCACCGCGACCGCGCCCATGGGGTTGCGGAAGGTGAACAGCTGTTTGTCGGGCATCTCCGACGGCACCGTCTGCCCGTACAGCCGACGGCCCTCGCCCAGGAAGAAGTCGCAGGTGTCGATGATCTCCTGGACTTCGCCGAGTGCCTCGGCGAGCGGCTTGCCGATCTCCTCGGTCACGATGCGGGCGAGCCGGTCCTTGTTGGCCTCGACGAGCCGGCCGATCTTTCCGATCGCTGATCCGCGCACCGGCGCCGGGGTGTCCGCCCAGGACCGCTGAGCCGCCTTCGCGGCCTTGGCGGCCTCGACGAACGTCGAGACATCCCCGAGCGAGACCTCGGTGACCAGCTCGGCGGTACGGCCGGGATTGGGGCGCTGAAGAGTCCCGCCGGGAGCGCCGGCGACCGGGTGGCCGGCAACGATCGAGGCGACGGAACGGGCCATGGCTTAGCTCCTTGTCGGCTGGTACGGGTCAGTGCAGACCGGCGAGGACCCGGTCGAGGGCCCGCAGGGCGACCGCGAGCTCGTCCTGGGTGATGGACAGGGCGGGGCGGAAGCGCACCGAACGCTCACCGCACGGCAATGCGATCACCTGCTCCTCGGTTCGCAGTCGGCGTACCACCTCGTCGCGCACACCGCTGTCGGGCAGATCGATGGCGCTCATCAGTCCGCGCCCCCGCGAGTTGGACGCCACCGGTGCGTGCCGGACTTCCAGATCACGCAGTCCGTCCAGGAACCACGATCCCACGGCAGCGGCATGGCCCACCAGGTCGTCCCTCTCGATGATCTCCAGGATGCGGCGTGCCCGGACCATGTCGACCAACCCGCCGCCCCAGGTGGAGTTGATCCGCCCGGAGACCCGGAAGACGTTGTCGGGTACCTGGTCGACCCGGCGGCCGGCCATGACTCCGCCGAGCTGGACCTTCTTGGCGAAGGCGACGATGTCCGGCTCGAGTCCGAGTTGCCGGTAAGCCCAGGTGGTGCCGGTGATCCCCACCCCGGTCTGCACCTCGTCGAGCACGAACAGCGCGTCGTACTCGTGACACAGCGCCTGCATCGCCCGCAGGAACTCCGGGCGCATGTGGTTGTCGCCCCCCTCGCCCTGGATCGGCTCGGCGATGAAGCAGGCGATGTCGTGGGGGTTGTCCTCGAACGCGCGCCGCGCCTGCTCGAGGGACCTTCGCTCGGCCTCCTCGACCTCGGCGAGATGGTGCTCGAGGGGGAACCGGATGGCGGGTACGTCGATGCGCGGCCAGTCGAACTTCGGGAAGCGGGCCGTCTTGTTGGGCTCGGTGTTGGTGAGCGAGAGGGTGTAACCGCTGCGGCCGTGGAAGGCGTGCCGCAGGTGGAGCACCTTGGTGCCGAGCTCGGGTGAGCGGCCCGCGGCCTCGTTGCGGCGGCTCTTCCAGTCGAACGCCGCCTTGAGCGCGTTCTCGACGGCCAGCGCCCCACCTTCGACGAAGAACAGTCTCGGCAGGTCCGGATCGCCCAGCACGCGGGCGAAGGTCTCGACGAACTCGGCGTAGTGCGTGGTGTAGACGTCCGGGTTGGCGGGCTTGTTCGCCGCCACCTGCGCAAGCAGGGTCATGAACTCCGGATCGTCCACGATGCCCCGCGGGTTGAGCCCCAGCGGGGCGGACGCGAAGAACGAGTAGAGGTCGAGGAACTTCTCACCGGTGCGCGCGTCGACGATCCACGAGCCCCGGCTGGCGAGCGGGTCGAGCACAAGTTTGAAACCATCGGTCAGTACGAAGCGGCCGAGCCTGTCGTGCACCTCGTCCGGGCGGACCGTCGACGCAGCAGCAACCGTCATGGAGCACCTACCCTCGATAGCCGTTCACGGAAGATCTTTCGCCTAATACGAGAAGCAGCGAAATTATTTTAGATATAGCGCGAAAATGACCGCAAGGTTTCGTGACCTGTACAGGGTGACACCGGCTGGCGACGGACGGCGGCCGCGGTTCACCGATAGCGGAGCAGGAGCATGGCCGCGTCGTCCTGCAAGGGGCCGCCGACATGCTGGATCAGGTCCTGCCGCAGAGTCTCCAGCGCGGACTCGGGGTCGGAGTCCTTGAGGAGATGGGCGCGTTCGGGGAGCGGGTAGAACCGGCCGTCGTCGTCCCGGGCCTCAGTGATCCCGTCGGTGTACAGCAGCAGTTGATCACCCGGCAGGAAGTCGGTCCGGAAGGGCTCCGGCGCGGACGCACCGTGGGCTCCCAGGCCGAGGGGCAGCGCGTACGCGGCCGGTTCGGGCAGTGCCGCCGAACCGTCGGCACGCAGCAACAGGGGCGCCGGATGGCCGTAGTTGAGGAAGGTGACCTCACGGTCCCGCACCTCGGCGAGGATCGCGGTGACGAACTTCTCCCCCTCCAACTGCCGGTCTGCCGAGCGCGCCAGCCTGCGTCCCACGCCGAGCAGATCCCGCTCGTCCAGTGCCGCTTCCCGAAAGGCGCCCAGGACCAGTGCCGCGGTCTCCACCGCGTCCAGCCCCTTGCCCTGCACATCACCCACGATCACCCGCACACCCTGCGGCGCGGCGACCACCTCGTACAGATCGCCGCCGATGCGCGCCTCGGCCACCGCGGACATGTAGCGGACGGCGGCCCGGAGCTGACCCGCCAGTTTCGGGACCGGTTTGAGCAACACCTGCTGGGCCGCCTCGGCGATGGACCGTACGCTGGCCAGTTCGGCCTCCCGCTGCCTGCGCATGGACACGGCGACGAGTCCGGCGCCGGTCACCCCCACGACCGAGGCGATGCTCACATAGCCGCGCACGCCGTCGATGAGGTCGTCGTACACGCCCAGCCCCGCAGTGAGCACCAGCGCGATCACACCGATCCACACGGTGCGTCGCGGGCCGCCGACGAGCGGGGCGAAGGCCGGCCCCAACGACAGCAACGGCAGCAGCCCCACCGCCGGTCCGGTGGCGACGTCGGCCACCGTCACCGCCGCCATCATGACGAACGGCAGCGCGGACAGCACGGCGAACCGGCCGTTCTGCTCGGACACATCCCCCTCCAACACCCGGTGGCCACTCCCCGCGACTCAAGGGACAAGGGACAGCCTCCGGGCCCCAGGCCCCTCGCTCACTCCCCGTGGGAGCAACGTACATCGTGGCAGACAGCCGCCCAATATCCCTGGTTCCGGGCGGAATCACGCAATCACCCACCGTCCGTTCTCCGCCGGCGCAACGTCGATCCCTGCCCGAGTCGGCTATCGTGCGGTGGAGCGGGGCCCGTTCGGATGTGGTGAAGCGGTCGTTACGGAACGCGACAACTGGCGAGATATGACTCGGTTCTGGAGCGTGGGCACGCAGGGCACCTGGGCGCTGCGGCTGCGCCACGTCCATCCGGTCCGCCCCGGCGGCCCGGCCGAGATCGTGCTGCTCGAACCCGGGCGGAGAGAAGTCGGGCGGCTGCGCTATCGGGTCTGTACCGCCTGCCGCACGGGACGGGTCCTCGACATCGGCATCGACGAGTCCTGGCAGGGGCAGGGGCTGGGCCGCGAGGCTCTGCACATACTGCTCACCCTCCATCCCCACCACCGGTGGACCACGACCACGCAGTCCAGACAGGGGCGGTACTTCTTCCGCGCGATGGCCCGGGAGGTGTCGACCGGCTTCCCCTCCGGCCCGCCGTTGTGCTCCCACCTGCGGGGCCCGCTGAGGCGGCACACGCACCGGCTGTGCGGCAGATGGCTGGGACCGTGAGCGACAGGGGCCTCACCCGCCCGCACGGCGGCACCGGACAGGCCCCCGATCCGTGCACGTCACCGTTCCGCCGTGGCTTGCCTCACAGGATTCTCATCTCCTGCCCATGGCGGAACCAAGGGCCGACCGCAGTATGGTCAAGCATTCAACGGGAGGGTCAGGTTTCGCGCGGGTGGGCAGGGAGGCACCAGCGATGGTCAAAGGCAGTCCGACGATGCGCCAGGTCGCCCGTGGGGTGAGACGGCGGATGCGAAGACTCGCCGAGCCTCCGGTGCCGCCCTCGGCCCGACGGCTCGTGCCCGACCCGGTGTTCGTACTGTCCTCCGTACGCTCCGGCTCCACCCTCCTGCGGGTCCTGCTCAACAGCCACCCCGAGATCCGTGCCCCGCACGAGATGCACCTGCGCACCCTCTCGGTGAGCCTCACCAAGCCGTACACCGCCAAGGCCATGACCGAGCTCGGCCTCGACCAGCGCGAGCTGGAGTACCTGCTGTGGGACCGCGTCATGCACCGCGAACTCGTGCGCAGCGGCAAGCGGATCATCGTGGACAAGACGCCCGGCAACGCCGGCGCGTGGGAGCGCCTGCACGAGGGCTGGCCCAAGGCCCGGTACCTCTTCCTGCTCCGGCACCCGGCATCGATGGTGAGTTCGCTGATCAACGGCCGCCCGGACCGCGACCTGGACGCGACGGTGCGTGAGGTGCGCACCTACGTCGACGCGGTGGAGGCGGCCCGCGACAACCTGGACGGCCTCACGGTCCGCTACGAAGAGCTGACCGAGAACCCCGAGCGGGTCACGCGGGAGATCTGCGCGCATCTCGGAGTCGAGTGGACGGCGAAGATGCTGGACTACCGCAAAGGCGATCACGGTCCGTTCGTGCCGTTCATCGGCGACTGGAGCGACAACATCAAGTCCGGGAAGATCCAGAAGGCCCGGCCCCTGCCGGAACCCGAGGACGTGCCGCCGGCGCTGCGCGACATCACGCGCGCATGGGGGTACGGGTGTTGAACGACGCACACTGTCGATGCACCTGCCAGGGCGCGACGGTCTGGGTGACCGGCCCCTCGACCGCCGACCGACTGGCAGCCGCCTACACACTGGCCGAACGGCTGACCGCCGAGCGGCACCGGGTCGAGGTGCTCGACCGGTTCCACGACCTGGGCGCCGACACCTGGCGCACCGGCCTGCTGGCCGAGGTGCTGGCGCGCAACGGGGTCGTGGTGATCGTCCCCTGCGCCGCACAGAGCGTCACCGCCGTGCGGGACCGCCATGCGGCGAGCGGCACCCGCTACATGGAGGTGACCGTGGCCGAACGGGACAGTCCGCACAGCGCGGCGGCCGCGATGCACTGCCTTCTCACCGGGCACGGCTGATCAGGCAAACAGAAAAAGGGCCTTCGCAGACTCTCGCCTGCGAAGGCCCTTCGCACCGTCGGGACGACAGGATTTGAACCTGCGACCCCTTGACCCCCAGTCAAGTGCGCTACCAAGCTGCGCCACGTCCCGGTGCGTGTCCCGCGGAGAACCGCGTGATCGCGCGAACAGCACTTTACCTCACGTGAGCGACCGCGCCGAAGCGGGCGCCGTCCGGCGCGGGCCGGAGCCGGTGGACAATCGGGGGTATGGGCAGCACATCGTCGGAAGAGCAGGCGGCCGCACGGGACCGGGACAGCGAAGGGCGGGCGCGCAACGCACGGCCCCGGGACGGCCTCGGGCGTCCCCTGCCGTACGGGGCGGACGGTGTCGAACGCCAGCCCGAGGGCGTCGTACGCACACCGCAGGAGACCGTCGCCGAGGCGCAGGCGCTGCTGGACGCGGGGAAGCCGTTCCACGCGCACGAGGTCTTCGAGGACGCCTGGAAGTCGGGGCCGGAGCAGGAGCGGGCCCTGTGGCGGGGGCTGGCGCAGCTCGCGGTGGGGCTCACGCATGCGGCGCGGGGGAATGCGACGGGCGGGGCGAGGCTGCTGCGGCGGGGTGCCGGGGCCGTGGAGGAGTGGGCGGCCGGCGGTGGCGGGGAGCGGCCGTACGGGATCGATCTTGCGGGGCTCGTGGTGTGGGCGCGGGAGCTGGCGGAGGTCGGGGAGGACAGTGGCGGGGCGGCCGTGGACGCGCGGGAGCGGGCGCCGAGGCTGCGGGGGCGGGCGTAGCGGGCCGCTGGGCCGGGGCCTGCGGGGATGCGGTGGCCGCGTTGTCAGTGGCGTGCGGCAGACTCGGGGCGTGCGAAAGATTCATGTCATCGGGATCGGGGCGGGCGACCCCGAGCAGCTCACGCTTCAGGCGGTCAGGGCGCTGCGCGGTACGGACGTGTTCTTCATCCTCGACAAGGGCGAGGTGAAGGCGGACCTCACGGGGCTGCGCCGGGACATGCTGGACGCGCACATACCGGAGGGGACGTATCGGGTCGTCCAGGCCCGGGATCCCGAGCGGGACCGGTCGGCCGGGGGTACCGCCTACTCCCCCGCCGTCGGGGACTGGCGCAGTGCCCGTGCCGGGATCTACGAGCGGCTGATCGCCGAGGAACTGGGCGAGGACGAGACCGGCGCGTTTCTGGTGTGGGGTGATCCCGCGCTGTACGACAGCACGCTCGGGATCCTGGAGGAGGTGCTGGACAGGGGCGCGGTGGACTTCGAGTACGACGTCGTGCCCGGCATCAGCAGCGTCTCCGCGCTCGTCGCCCGGCATCGGACGGGGCTGAACCGGGTCGCGCGTCCGGTGCAGATCACCACGGGGCGGCGGCTGGCCGAGGGCTTCCCGGAGGGCGTGGACGACGTGGTCGTGATGCTGGACGCGCACCAGAGCTTCCGGCGGTACGCCGACGAGGACATCGACATCTACTGGGGCGCCTACATCGGCACCCCGGACGAGATCCTCGCCTCGGGTCCGATCGCCGAGGCCGGGCCCCGCATCGAGCGGCTGCGCGCCGAGGCGCGGGAGCGCAAGGGCTGGATCATGGACACGTATCTGCTGCGCCGGAACCCGAAGGAGCGGTAGGCACACCGCGTCGGTCCGGCCGCCGCATGTCCGCCGCGCCCGTGCGATTCCGTGACCCCCTGACCAAGCTGTACGAGTTCACCGACTCGGTCCTGGTGCGCTGCCCGCGCTGCGAGGGACTCGCGTACTACGAGCGTCGCCCCGCCGTCGCCGAGGACGGGCCCGGCGTACGGCGTCTGATCTGTCGGTCCTGTGGGCTGGCGCGGAACTCGTCGTGCGGCGGTGGACGGTGCGTTCACCCGGCGCTGTGGCTGCAGACCGGGACCAGGCATGGCGTCGTGTGGGCGTACAACCTCGAGCACCTGGACCTGCTCAGGCGGTTCGTGGCCGCGCCGCTGCGGGCCATCGACCGCATCAGCGTCTCCGTCCCGCTCCCCCGAGGCCGAGTCGCTCCAGCACCCCCGCCACGTCCGGCACCGGGTCCGCTCCCTCCGGGAGTGGTGGGCGGCGTACGAGCACGACGGGGAGGGCGAGTCGGCGGGCGGCCGTGAGTTTGGCGGAGATCGCGGTCGCGCCGCTGTCCTTGGTCACCAGGACGTCGATGTGGTGCGCGCGGAGCAGGGACAGCTCGTCGTCGGGCGTGAACGGGCCACGGGCCAGGAGCACTTCGGTGTGCGGGGGCATGGGCGGCTCGGGTGGGTCGACGGAGCGTACGACGAAGCGCAGGTCGGTCAGGTGGGCGAAGGCCGCCAGACCCAGGCGGCCGGTGGTCAGCAGGACACGGTGGCCGAGGGTGGGCAGCAGGGCCGCGGCCTCGGCGAGGGAAGCCACCTCGTGCCAGCGGTCGCCGGTGGCCGGGCGCCAGCCGGGGCGGCGCAGGATCACCGCCGGGACACCGGTCGACCTCGCGGCGCGCACCGCGTTCGCCGTGATCGACTCGGCGAAGGGGTGTGTGGCGTCGACGAGGAAGTCCACGTGCTCGGCGCGCAGCCAGTCCGCCAGGCCCTCCGCGCCGCCGAAGCCCCCGATGCGCAGTTCCCCCTCGACCGCGCCCGGCCGTGCCACCCGTCCCGCGAGCGAGGTGGTGACGCGGACGCCGGGGTGCGCCGTGAGCGCGGCGGCGAGTTCGCGGGCCTCGGTGGTGCCGCCGAGGATCAGGATGTGGCGGGGGGACATGGGGCGAGCGTACGAGGTGGGGCGCGGGGAGCGGGACGCCGGGTGCGCATGCCGGTGGCTTGCCCGAACGGCACGCCGTGGTGCCCGAATCACGCTCGCCGGTGCCCGAAGTCCGCCACCTGCTGCCCGTCCCGGCCCTGCCGCGGCGAACAGTATGAACACAACGATCAGACCGTGGTCCCTCGCCCCGCCGCTCCCTAGCATCGCCGCGCACGGCTCGACGACGCGCCGACGAGGACGAGGAGCAGCGTCATGGACTGGACGAGAACCCACGCGGTGATCCGCAGGACTGTGCCGTCGCCGGCCCAGCGGCGTACGACGCTGGCCGCCCTGCTGGCCGGTGCCCTCGCCGTGGGCATCCTCGTCGGCGCCTCCAACGCCCGCGGGGAGACGGCAGGTCCGGTCCTCGGCGACTGTCCCGCCGATCTGGTCGGCGAGGCCGACTGCTACACCGGCCGTGACGCCAACGGCGCCTACTACTCCATCGCCGTACCCGACGACTGGAACGGCTCCCTCGTCGTGCACGCCCACGGCGGCCCCGGCCTCGGCGCGGAGTCCGACCCCGACCGCAGCGTCGGCGATCTGGACCGCTGGTCGGTGATGGTGAAGGAGGGCTACGCCTGGGCGGGTTCGTCCTACCGCCGGGGCGGCTACGGGACACGGATGGCCGCCGCCGACACGGAGAGCGTGCGCCGGCTGTTCGTCGACGAGTTCGGCAAGCCGCGGCGGACGTATGTGCACGGCCAGTCGTGGGGCGGGAACGTCGCCGCGAAGGTCGTGGAGACCTACGGCGAGCAGCGCGGGGCGTACGACGGGGCGCTGCTCACCAACGGCGTCCTGGGCGGTGGCTCGCGCGGCTACGACTACCGCGTCGATCTGCGCGTCGTCTACCAGTACTACTGCGGCAACCACCCCCGCCCGACCGAGCCGCAGTACCCGCTGTGGCAGGGCCTGCGCGCCGGCTCGACCATGACGTCCGCCGGGCTGCGCGCCCGTCTCCAGGAGTGCACCGGCTACGCCTCCCCGCCGCAGGAGCGGTCCGCGCCGCAGCAGCGCAATCTCGACGACATCCTCGCGGTCACGCGGATCCCGGAGCGCACCCTGGAGTCGCATCTGCGGTTCGCGACCTTCACGTTCCGGGACATCGTGCACGAGCGCCTCGGGGGCCGGAACCCCTTCGGCAACGAGGGCGTCCGCTACTCCGGGTCGCACGACGACGAGGCCCTCAACGCCGGCGTCGAGCGGTTCGCCCCCGACCCCACGGCCGTACGGGATCTGTCCTACGACAGCGATCTCACCGGCAAGGTCTCGATCCCGGTGCTGACGCTGCACGCCATCGACGACCCGACGGCGTTCGTCGAGCACGAGGCGGCCTACCGGGCCACGCTTCAGGGGGCCGGGCGCGACGGGCACCTGGTGCAGACGTTCACGCGGGAGCACGAGCACAGCGAGCTGAGCGACGCCGAGTACGCCACGTCCATCGCGGCCCTGGACACGTGGGTGCGCAAGGACAGGAAGCCGACGCCCTGGTCGGTCGCGGCGTCGTGCGGGGCGTTCGACGAGACGTACGGCACGGGCTGCTTCTACGACCCCGGGTTCCGTCCGGACCCGTACGCCTCCCGTGTCGAGCCGCGGCCGGGCGGGCTGCGGTGGCCGGCCATGACGGCCGGTCAGGAGCGGGAGTGGAGCAGGATCGAGGGTGTCGGGATCGCTCCCTGAGGACCGTTCGTTCCCGTGGGCGGAGGACCGTTCCCGTGGGCAAGACGGCCGGGTCGGTGGTTATCGTCCTGGTATGGGATCCGTAAGGGCCGTCCTCATCGACATCGACGGAGTCCTCACCGTGTCGTGGCAGCCGCTGCCCGGCACGGTCGAGGCGTTGCGGGAGATCCGCGAGACCGGGCTCGGTGTCGCGCTGGTCACCAACACCACCTCCCGGACCCGGGCGTCGATCGCCCGCACACTGGCGGACGCGGGGTTCCCCGTGTCCGCCGAGGACATCCTGACCGCGCCCGCCGTCACGGCCGCGTATCTCGCCGAGCACTGCCCGGGTGCGCGGTGTGCGCTGCTGAACAGCGGGGACATCGCGCAGGACCTGGCAGGGATCGCCCTGGTCGGTGAGGGCGACGGCGATCTCGCGCCGGATGTCGTGATCGTGGGAGGTGCCGGGCCCGAGTTCGGTTACGAGGCACTCAACCGGGCCTTCGGACACCTCCAGCGCGGGGCGCGGCTGGTGGCCATGCACCGGAATCTGTACTGGCGTACGGACGCCGGGCTGCAGCTCGACACCGGTGCCTTCCTGGCCGGCGTTGAGCAGGCCGCGCGGGTCACGGCGGAGATCACCGGGAAGCCGTCGGCCGCGTTCTTCGAGGCGGCGCTGGCGCATGTGGGGGTCGGGGCGGAGGACGCGGTGATGGTCGGGGACGACATCGAGTCCGATGTGCTGGCGGCTCAGCGGGCCGGTGTCCCGGGCGTGCTGGTCAGGACCGGGAAGTATCTGCCGCAGACCCACCGGGACGCGAGCGGCACGCCCGACCATGTGATCGACTCCTTCGCCGATCTGCCCGCCCTGCTGGCGGAGCTGCGGGAGTCAGCGCAGCAGTAGCTGCAGGCCGCCCACGACCGTCGCCGCGATCACGAGTTGCTCGAACAGCCGCTGGTTGATGCGGTCCACGGCCCATTTGCCGAGGAGCGCGCCGGGCGCGACGAAGATCACGAGTGCCGCGTCGAGGAGGAGCGAGCGGCCGTCGATCAGGCCGAGCCCGGCGCTGAAGGGCACCTTGGAGACGTTGACGATCAGGAAGAAGAAGGCGGAGGTGCCAAGGAAACCGAGCTTTCGGAAGCCGGCCGACAGCAGGTACATCGACATCACCGGTCCGCCCGCGTTGGCGACCATCGTGGTGAAGCCGCCGAGGACGCCGTAGGAGCGGGCCTTGAGGCGGCCGGTCCGGGTGGTGACCGCGTCCGGCTCGTCCTCCTTGTCGGCCATGCGGCGGCGCCAGACCGTCACGGCGGACATCATCAGCAGGATCGCGCCGATCGAGGTACGGACGATCTCGTCGTCGGCCCACACCAGGAACAGTGTGCCGAGGACGACACCGCCCGCGACCGCGGGGAACAGCCGCCACAGGGTGGGCCAGTGGGCGTGCCGCCGGTAGGTGAGGACGGCGAGTACATCGCCGGCGATCAGGACCGGCAGCAGGACGCCGGTCGAGGCGCGGGCGGGCAGTACCGCGGCGAAGACCGCCAGGCTCACCGTGTTGGCCCCACTCACGGCCGTTTTCGAGAAGCCGACGACCAGGGCCGCGAAGGCGAGCGCGGCGAACTCCCAGCCTGTGATGTGCCAAAGCGTCATCGTGTCCATGCGGAGACCGATGCTATGTGCAGACAACAGGTCCTGGTAAGGAGCGTCTCGCCAGTTGGGAGATTGCTAGTGCCGTTCCACCAGCACCGCGCTGCCCTGCCCGACCCCGACGCACATCGTCGCCAGCCCTCGCCCGGCCCCCGTCCTGCGCATGCGGTGCAGCAGCGTCGTGAGGATCCGTGCGCCCGAGCAGCCCAGCGGGTGGCCGAGCGCGATCGCGCCGCCACTCGGGTTGACCAGTTCGGGGTCGATGCCGAGTGCGTCCACGCACGCGAGCGCCTGGGCGGCGAACGCCTCGTTGAACTCGGCCTCCTGAACGTCGCCGATCGTCCAGTCGGCGCGGGCCAGCACCTTGCGGGTGGCGGGCACCGGGCCGATGCCCATCACGTCGGGGTGGACGCCGGCGGAGGCGCCGGCGACATAGCGGCCGAGGGACTCCAGGCCCAGTTCGTTCAGGGCCTTCTCACTGACCAGGAGCAGTCCGGCGGCGCCGTCGTTCATCGGCGAGGCGTTGCCCGCGGTGACGGTGCCGCCGTCGCGGAAGACCGGCCTGAGCCGGGCGAGCTTGTCGTAGGAGGTGTCCTCGCGGATGCACTCGTCGCTGTCGACCAGGCTTCCGTCGGGGCGCTCGACGGACAGCAGTTCCTCGTCGAAGTGGCCGTTCTTGCGGGCCTCGGCGGCCCGTTGGTGGCTGCGCAGCGCGAACTCGTCCTGCCGCTCGCGTGCGACGCCGTACCGGGCGGCGACCTCCTCGGCCGTCTCGCCCATGGACAGCAGGCCGTGCAGTTCCTTCATCGCCGGGTTGACCAGGCGCCAGCCGAGCCGGGTGTCGAAGGTCTCCATGCGGTGGGGCAGCGCCTCGTCGGGGCGGGGCAGGACGAAGGGGGCGCGGCTCATGGACTCGGAGCCGCCGGCCAGCACGATGTCGGCCTCGCCGGCCGCGATGGTGCGGGCGGCGGTCGTCACCGCCTCCAGTCCGGACGCGCACAGGCGGTTGACCGTGGCGCCGGGCACCGACTCCGGGAGGCCGGCGAGCAGTGCGGCCATGCGGGCGACGTTGCGGTTGTCCTCGCCGGCCTGGTTGGCGGCGCCCCAGTAGACGTCGTCGACGCGCGCCGGATCCAGTGCGGGGACGTCGGCGACGAGCCCTCTGATCACGGTCGCGGCGAGGTCGTCGGGCCGTACGGACGACAGGGCTCCGCGCAGCTTGCCCAGGGGGGTGCGGCGGGCGGCCGCGAAGTGGACGGGACGCACGACAGGACTCCTGACCGGGCCGTTTGAATCGGCACCCTCTTAATTAGCACCGCTAGTTTTGGACTATAGACCGACCTGCCGCACCCTGGGAAGATCCCCGGAGACGTTCACCCACCGCAGCCGACCGGAGCCGGAGGAGCCATGACCGAGTCGCGTGAGCACGTCCTCGACGGAAGCCGGGGGTCGATCGCCGTGCGCGAATGGCCCCATCCGCGGCCCCGCTGCCTCGTGCTCGTCGTGCACGGCTACGGCGAGCACGCCGGCCGCTACGCCGAGGTGGCGGATGTGCTGGTCGGGCAGGGTGCGGCCGTGTTCGGACCGGATCACCTCGGGCATGGGAGGTCGGCGGGCGAGCGGGTGCTGATCGAGGACCTCCAGGACGTGGTCGCCGATGTGCACGCCGTCGCCGGCCTGGCCCGGGCCGCGCATCCGGACGTGCCGATGGCGCTGGTCGGGCACTCGATGGGCGGGCTCGTCGCGGCACGGTACGCACAGCTGCACGGCGCCGAACTCGCCGCCCTGGTGCTGTCCGGGCCCGTGATCGGCGACTGGGAGCTGCCCCGGCGGCTGCTCGCCCTCGACGAGATCCCCGACACCCCCGTCAGTCCGGCCGCCCTCTCCCGCGACCCCGAGGTGCGCGCGGCGTACGCCGAGGACCCGCTGGTCTGGCACGGGCCGATGAAGCGGCCGACCGTGGAGGCCTTTGCCCGGATGCTGGACACCGTGGCCAAGGGCGGTGACATCGGGCGCCTGCCGCTGCTGTGGCTGCACGGCGACGACGACCGGCTCGTCCCGCTCGCCGGCAGCCGTGTCGGCATCGAGGAGCTGCGCGGAGCCGACTCGACCGAGCGCGTCTACCCCGGGGCGCGGCACGAGGTGTTCCACGAGACGAACAAGGCGGACGTCTTCGCGGACCTGATCCACTTCCTGGACGACGTGCTCACTCACTGAGACATGCCGCGTTTGCACCGGTTCGCCCTGGGCACCCGCGCCCGCATGGAGCGGTTGCCCTGCCGCGCCGCTCCCCACCGGCCATGACCAAGGCAGAAGGAGGAGCTCGCCATGACCGTGGTCAAGAGCACGCTCCCGGAACCGGCTCGCCGGGTCGCCGGGGACGCCCTGCAGAGCACGCTCGTCGATCTTCTCGGCATCTCGCTGATCGGGAAGCAGGCGCACTGGAACATCGTGGGCCCGCGGTTCCGGTCGATCCATCTCCAGCTCGACGAGGTCGTCTCGGTGGCCCGCTCGTACGCCGACACGGTCGCCGAACGCTCCGCGGCCCTCGGCGTGCCGCCCGACGGCCGGCCGGAGACCATCGCCGCGGCCTACACCCTGCCCGGCTCCAAGGAGGGCTGGGTGCGCGACGGCGAGGTCGTCCAGCTCATCGCGGACACACTGGAGACGGCCATCGGACGGCTGCGCGAACGGGTCGACGCCACCGCCGAGCCGGACCCGATGACCCAGGACCTGCTGATCGGCATCACGCGCGAGCTGGAGAAGCAGCGCTGGATGTTCGACGCCGAGAACTGGCCGCGCGGCGAGTGACTCGGCCGTACACGCAGAGCCATACGGACACGGCCGCATGCGCAGAGCCGTACGCCGAAGGCGCAGCCGCACCCGCCAAGAAGGGGCACACCGTGACCGACGCCCTCGAACTCGACGCGCTGTGGGAGGACTTCCACCGCGTGGTGAACATGACCTCGCAGGAGCTGGCCACCTGGCTGCGGGTCAGCGACGCGGACGAGGAGACCGAGCCGCTGCCGGACCAGGCCGGATCGCCGACCGGGCAGCACGTCCTCGCGATCCTGCAGAAGCGGCGCACGGACCTCACGGACGACGACATCCAGGTGATGTACGACGTCGTGGACACCGTCACCGCCGAGGCGGACCTCGAGAACGAGCCCGAGCCCGAGCAGACCCGCCGTCGCCATCAGCTGATGACGATCGGCCACGACCCGCTCAAGCCATGAGCGACGACAGGCGCGTCGTACGGGAACTCGTGCGGGCGCACGGTCGGACGTTCGCCGAGGAGGCGGACATCCCGCTGAAGGACACCCCGCAGCCGCTGTACCGGCTGCTGGTCCTGGCGCATCTGCTCAGCGCCCGGATCCGCGGCTCGGTCGCCATCGACACCGCCCGCGCCCTGTACGAGGCGGGCCTGCGCGATCCGCGCCGGATGGCCGACGCCGACTGGCAGGAGCGGGTGGACGCGCTGGGCCGGGGCGGCTACCGGCGCTATGACGAGCGCACCGCCACCCAGCTCGGCGACGCCGCCGAGCTGCTGAACGACCGGTGGGGCGGCGACCTGCGCCGGCTGCGCAAGGAGGCGGACGGCGACGTCGGTGAACTGCGCCGGCTGCTGCAGGAGTTCCCCGGCATGGGGCCGTCCGGCGCCGACATCTTCCTGCGCGAGGCCCAGCGGGTCTGGCCCGAAGTGGCGCCCCGCCTCGACGACAAGGCGCTCTCCGGCGCCCAGCGGCTGGGCCTGCCCAAGGACCCGGACCGGCTGACGGACCTGGCCGGGGACACCGAACCGGCCGTGCTCGCCGCCGCGTTGGTGCGGGCCTCGCTCGACAAGGAGGTGGCCGAAGACAGTCTCCGCCGGGCCTCATGATCGTGACAGACTGCTCGGGCAAGCGCGCGTCGTCGAGCACGGGAGGCCTGTGTGACCGGGACCGAGTCGGCCGTACCGCGCATCGACACGAGCCGGCCGCATCCGGCCAGGGTGTACGACTGGTTCCTGGGCGGCAAGGACAACTACCCCGTCGACGAGGAACTCGGACGGCGGATCACCGCGATGCAGGGCGACGCGCCACGGCACGCGCGTGCCAACCGCCGGTTCATGGAGCGGGCCACGCGGGCGGTCGTGCGGGAGGCGGGAATCCGCCAGTTCCTCGACGTCGGCTCCGGCATCCCGACCGAGCCGAACCTGCACCAGATCGCCCAGTCCGCCGTACCGGACGCGCGGGTGGTGTACGTCGACAACGACCCGATCGTGCTCGCTCACGCGGCGGCCCTGCTCCACGGAACCCCGGAGGGGGTGACCGAGTATGTGCAGGCCGATGCGCGTGAGCCGCGACGGATCCTCGAACGGGCCGCGTCCGTCCTCGACTTCGACCGGCCCGTCGCCCTGTCGCTGATCGCGCTCCTGCACTTCATCGCGGACGACGACGGCGCCCATGAGCTGGTGGACACGCTGGTCGGCGCGCTGGCGCCGGGCAGCTGTCTGGTGCTGTCGGCGATGACGGCGGACTTCGACCCGGAGAACGTCCGTCGGGGCATCGCGGCCTACACGGCGAGCGGGGTGACGCTCGTGGCGCGCTCGCACACCGAAATGGGCCGTTTCTTCAAGGGACTCGACCTGCTGGAACCCGGCCTGGTCTCGCTGTCGGACTGGCGGCCCGCGGCGGACGGGGAGCGGGAAGGGCTCGTGTCGCTGTACGGCGCGGTCGGCCTCAAGCGCTGATCCGCACCCCGCTCAGCCCAGCATCCACCCGCCGTCCACGGTGAGTTCGACGGCGTTGACGGACCGGTTGCGCAGCAGGAAGTCCACCGCGTCCACGACATCGGCCATCGTGGCGAGCCGCCCGCTGGGCGTCCTGGCGCGCAGCCCGGCCAGCACCTCCTCGGGCTTGCCCGCCCAGTACGGGCTGTCCCCCACGACCCCGGGATGCACGGCGTTGACCCGCACGGGCGCCAGCTCGACGGCGAGCGTGTTCACCAGACCCCGCACCCCCGCGTTGACCGTCGCCACCGTCGTCGCCCCGGGGTAGGGGCGCTCCTTGGCCTGGCCGCCGAACAGCACGATCGCGCTGTCCTCGTGCAGCCGTGGGCCAAGCGCGTGCACGACCTCGGTGTAGCCGACGAGCTTGAGCGTGACCAGACGCAGGGCGGCGTCGATGTCGTACTCGGCGACCCGGTTCTCGTCCCGTGAGACGCCCGCGATCACCAGATGGTCCACGCGCCCGACGCCGGCCAGCGCGGCGGCGATCCCGCGCGGCCGGGCGAGGTCGAGGGCGAGGCCCTGGCGGGCGCCGATCTCCTTGGCGACCGTGTCGGCGCGATGGGCGTCCCGGCCGGTGAGGACCACCTCGTCACCCCGCTGAGCACGCAAGCGCGCGAACTCGCGGCCGATCCCGGACGTGCCGCCCACCACAAGGACACTGCTCATGAGCCCAGGGCCTCCCTCAGATAGTCCCAGTCCCGTGTGAACCGGTACGAGTGCCGCGGCGGCGGCTGCGGCGCCTGTGTCTCCAGCCAGCGCACGGGCCCCTCCCCCGCGTTGGAGAACCCGTGGACGCACCCCGCGCCGGCCCAGGCGACGTCGCCGGGCCCGAGCCGGTACCGCTCGCCGTCGAAGGTGGCGTCGACCAGGCCTTCGAGGATCAGATACGTCTCCTCGAAGGGGTGGTCGTGGCTGCCCGCGACGCCGTCCGGGGCGTACTGCACCATGAACATGGTCGAGGCGACCGCGCCGAGGTCGCTGTCGACCATCATCTTCACGGTGATCCCGCTGTACACCAGCAGCGCGGTCCGCATGCTCGCCGACACCGCGAGCAGGTCCTGCGACTGCTTGCCGGGGTCCATCTGCGCGGGCTCGAAGTGGCCGAAGGACCGGGTGCGCGGATCGCGGACGTCGATGCGCACGGGCTCCCCGGACGGCAGTTCGGGCACCGCCTGGGTGTCGTGCCCGTAGCGGGCCCGCGGCACCGGGGCGAGCATGTCGGCCCAGCGTCCGCCCGTGTCGCCGGCGCCCCGCCAGGAGTGCGGGACGCCGGTCGGCAGGAGGCCGTAGTCACCCTCTTCGAGGCGGTACGACCCCTCGGGCACATCGAGGATCACGGCCCCGTCGAGCACATGGAAGCTCTCCTCGTACGAGTGCACATGCGCGCCGACCCGGCCGTCGGGCCGTATCTCGCACAGCCCGAAGCCGGTGTGCGTACTGCCGTCGTCCTCGCCGACCAACTCCTGACGCCGGTGACCGAGTTCGTCGTACGGCGGCTCCGGGACGTCGGCTGCGAGGCGCACCAGGTGTCGGGTCATGCCGCGCGCTTCGCCTCCTTCGCGGCCAGCAGCCGGTCGCGGGACTCCTGGACCAGTCGCCGGGCCCGGTCGACGTCGGCGACGAGCCTGCCGTCGCGCTTGTGGATCACGCCGTCGACGATGACCGTCTCGACGTTGGAGACGTCGGCCGAGAGGGTCACCGCGGCGGCCGCGTCGTGCACCGGGGCGACGTTGAGCGCGGTGGCGTCGACGGCGACGACGTCGGCGCGCTTGCCGGGGGTCAGGGAGCCGGTGCGGTTCTCCAGGCCCGCTACGTGTGCGCCGTTGAGCGTCGCCATCTCCAACAACTGACGGGCCGTCAGCATGGTGTCGGGCACGGGCATGTTGGCCTTCCAGCAGTCGGCGTTGACGCGGGCGCGTTCGGCGCCGAAGGCCGCGCGGATCTGGGTGAACATGTCGCCCGGCACGGTGGTGACGACGTCGATGCTCAAAGACGGCCGCAGCCCGTGCTCGACGGCCTTCATCACGGGCGGCCAGCCGTGCCCCATCTGCAGCTCGACCTGCGGCGCGATCGACACCGTGCCGCCGCTGTCGGCGACCATCCGCCACTCCTCCTCGCTGAAGTAGCAGCAGTGGACGTAGGTGGTGTCGGCGCCGAGGAGTCCCAGGTCGTTGAGCTGCTTGACCATCCCGAAGCGGCCCGCCAGCCGGCCCATCGCCACATGCACGGTGATCGGGACGTCCAGTTCGCGGGCGAGGGCCCACTCGGCCGTGACGACGTCGTTGACGCAGAATCCGGGTCCGCGGGTGGCCAGGGCCATGGTCAGCAGGCCGTCGTCGGAGGCGAAGTAGCCGCCGCGGATCCGCCGTACGTCGTCGCCCGGCATCGCGATCTTGCTCTCGAACCAGTAGTCGGCGAGCGAGGTGTTGGCGCTGCCGTAGGCGTACTGGGCGCGGATGCCGCTCTCCTTGAGGCCCTGGATCGCGGCGTCCGGGTGGGCGGGCGTGTTGTTGATGTGCGACCAGTCGACGAGGGTCGTGATGCCGGCGTTCAGGCACTCCAGTGATCCGGCGAGGTTGCCCGCGTACACGTCCTCGGGGGTGTACAGCGGTGCGAAGGTGTCGAGGATGTCGACGAAGTAGTCGTCCAGCGTGGCGTCCGGGGCGACGTTGCGGATCGGCGCCTCCCAGGTGTGCCGGTGGGTGTCGACGAAGCCGGGGATCACGATCCGGCCGGTCATGTCGAGCACGTCCGCGTCGGCGCTGATCTCGGGCCGCACGGCGGCGATCCGCCCGTCCTCGATGAGGACGTCTCCCCGGGGCAGGTCCCCGATGTCGGGATCCATCGACAGTACGTGACCGCCTCGCAGGAGTATCCGATGGGGCATCGCTCTTCCTCCCATGGGGTGTTCAGTAGGCGGCGAGTCCGCGTACGGTCGCCACGACCTTCTCGACGGTGGGGATCACGCGTTCCTCCAGGGCGTCGGCGAACGGCAGTGGGACACAGTCCCCCGCCACCCGTCTGACCGGCGCGTCCAGCAGGTCGAACCCTTCGTCGGCGACGACCGAGACGAGTGTGGCGCCCCAGCCGCCCTGGTACGGGTTCTCCTCGACGGTGACGAGCCGTGAGGTCCGCCCGAGCGAGGTGAGCACGGTGGTGACGTCCAGCGGCACCAGACAGCGCAGGTCGACGACCTCGGCCTCGATGCCCTCGCCGGACAGCAGTTCGGCGGCCTTCAGCGCGACGGGGACCATCGAGGCGAGGGCGACGAGGGTGACGTCGGCGCCCTCGCGGACGACGGCGGCCCGGCCGAGTTCGACGACGTGGTCCGGGGGCGGGGGCGTGCCTTTGGAGGCGAGGAGCCCCTTGTGCTCGAAGAAGACCACCGGGTCGTCGCTGCGGATCGCGGCCGCCATCATGCCGATCACATCGGCGGGCGTCGCGGGTGCGGCGATCTTCAGGCCGGGCACGGTCAGCGCCCAGTTCTCGGTGGCCTGGGAGTGCTGGGCGCCGAAGCCGAGCCCGCCGCCGTTGGCGGTGCGCACCACGAGCGGGACGGTGACCTGACCGCCCGTCATGTACCGCACCTTGGGGATCTCGTTGGCGAGGTAGTCCCAGCAGCAGGCCAGGAAGTCAGAGAACATGATCTCGGCGACGGGCCGCATCCCGGTCATCGCGGCGCCCATGGCGGCCCCCACGATGGCCTGCTCGGAGATCGGCGTGTCCCAGACCCGCTGCGGCCCGAACTCCTTGAACAGCCCGACGGTCGTCTTGAACACCCCGCCCGCCTCGCCGATGTCCTCGCCCAGGCAGACGACGGACGGATCGCGCCGCATCTCGCGGGCGATGCCCTCGGCGACCGCCTCCCGGTAGCTGATCACGTCCGCCACGCCGCACCTCCGTCGGCCCACACGTCGGTCAGCGCCTCGTCCGGATCGGCCGGCGGTGCGGCCTTGGCGGCCTCGACGGCCTTGCGCACCACGGCCGTCGCACGCTCGTCCGCCTCACCGAGCACGGCCTCGGCCACGCCCATCTCGGCCAGTTGCCCCCGCGCCAGGTCCAACGGGTCGTGTTTCAGCCAGCGTTCGACCTCCTCGGCCGGTCGGTAGGTCGCCGGGTCGGCGCGGCTGTGCCCGAAGTGCCGATAGGTCTGCGCCTCCAGCAGCGCCGGCCCGTCTCCTGCCCGGGCCCGCGCCGCGAGCCGGGCCACCGTCTCCTGGACGGCGACGACGTCGTTGCCGTCCACCACCTCGCCGGGGATGCCGTAGGCGGGCGCCCGGTCGGCGGCGGGCCGGGCCACGGCGGTGACGTCGGCGATCGGCGTGTACTCCATGTACAGGTTGTTCTCGCAGACGAACAGCACCGGCAGCTTCCATACGGCGGCGAGGTTCAGCGCCTCGTGGAAGGCGCCGATGTTGGTGGCGCCGTCGCCGAAGAAGGCGACCGCGATCTGATCGGTGCCCCGCAGCCGGGCCGACCAGGCGGCGCCGGCGGCCATCGGGAGGTGGGCGCCGACGATGGCGTAGGAGCCGAGCATGCCGGTGGAGGCTTTGGTCAGGTGCATGGAACCGCCCTTGGCCTTGCACAACCCGGTGGCCCGGCTCATGAGTTCGGCCAGGCACTCCTCGGGGGTGGCGCCCCGCGCCATCGCGTGATGGTGGCCGCGGTAGGTGGCGAAGACGTAGTCGTCGGGGCGCAGGGCGGCGCTCGCACCGACGGCGATGGCCTCGTGTCCGGCGGCGAGGTGGGTGGTGCCCTTGACCAGGCCCTGGAGGAACAGGTCGTGGGCGGCCTTCTCCGTACGGCGGATGACGGTCATCTGCTCGTATGCTGCGAGGAGCGCGGCCGGATCCATTACCGCGTCCCGGTGTTCAGGTGGGACTGCGCCTCGCGGCGGGTGTTGAGCTCGCCGCCCACGGTCCAGTACTTGCGGCCGGCGACCAGCAGTTCCTCGGCGGGGAACTTGGTGATGACCTCGCAGCCGTCGGCGGTGACGACGACCTCCTCCTCGATGCGGGCGGCGGACCAGCCGTCGGCGGCCGGCCAGTAGGTCTCCAGGGCGAACACCATGCCCTCTTCGAGGACCTCGGGATGGTCGAGGGAGACCAGCCGGCTGAAGATCGGCTTCTCCCAGATGGACAGGCCCACGCCGTGGCCGTACTGCAGCGCGAAGGCGGCGGTCTCGTCGGCGAAGCCGAACTCCTCGGCGCGCGGCCACACTTGGACGACGTCGGCGGTCGTGGCGCCCGGACGGACGAGGGCGATGGCCCGGTCCATGTACTCGCGGCAGCGGACGTAGGCGTCGCGCTGGGCGCTGGAGGCGCTGCCGACGGCGAAGGTGCGGTAGTAGCAGGTGCGGTAGCCGAGGTGGCTGTGCAGGATGTCGAAGAAGGCCGGGTCGCCGGGGCGGATCAGGCGGTCGCTGTAGACGTGCGGGTGGGGTGAGCAGCGCTCGCCGGAGATGGCGTTGACGCCCTCGACGTACTCGCTGCCGAGGTCGTACAGGACCTTGCTGACGACTCCGACGCACTCGTTCTCCCGTACGCCGGGCCGCAGATAGCCGTACAGCTCCTCGTACGCGGCGTCCACCATCGCGCAGGCCTGGGTGAGCAGGGAGATCTCGTCCGGGGTCTTGATGCGGCGCGCCTCCAGGAAGACCTGCTGGCCGTCGACGACGTCGATGCCCTCGGCGCGCAGGGCGGTGAGGATCGGCATCTCGGCGACGTCGATGCCGAGCGGCTCGCCGGCCAGGCCGTGCTCGCGCAGTTCCGTGGCGATCTTCGCGGCGACGTCCTGGGCGATGCCGGCGTCCGGGTGGAAGGCACCGCGGAGTGTGGAGATTCCGGCGCGGGCGCCGGTGGGCGGGCCCTCCTTGCCGTCGCTGTAGTCGAGCCACGGGTTGTACAGCTGGTGGTGACGGGCGGCGGAGCCGAAGTCCCAGACGATGGGTTCGCCGCCGCGCACCAGCAGGGCGAAGCGGATCAGCTTGTCCATCGCCCAGGTGCCGATGTGTGTGGCGGTCATGTAGCGGATGTTGGCGAAGTCGAAGCTGAGCACGGCGCCCAGCTCGGAGCGGTTCAGCGTCTCGTGGAGGCGGGCCAGCCGCTGCCTGCGCAGCCGGTCCAGGTCCACTCGCTCTTCCCAGTCGACGGCATTGGGTCCGAATGTGCGGATCGCCATGGCGACCACCCCCACTGCGGAGTCAACGACTGTCCAGGGCGAGTGTCAAGTGTCACTGAACATCTTCGCTGAACATCTCGGTGAACACGAACCAGGTACCGATGGCCGGTACGTCTCCATCGTTGCGGTAGCGGTGCGGGGTCGTCGACTCGAAGCAGACCGCGTCGCCCGGGCGCAACGTGTACTCGTCGAATCCGAGAGTGAGGATCAGCTCGCCCGAGGTCAGGCAGCCGTACTCGGTGCCGGTGTGGCGCATGAGGCCGCCGGAGCTGGAGGAGGAGCCGCCGGGCCGGTAGGTCACCTGCAGAAAGTCGACGGGGGTGCCCGGAACATGGCCGAGACGCTCCCACACCACACCCGAGTCCAGCTCCAGCACCTCGCGCTCGTCCGGTGTGACCAGCGGGCCGATGCGGCGGCCGGGGTCGGCGGCGAAGGCGGCCAGGGCGTGCAGGACGGTGCCGGGGGCGCTGCCGGGCACTGCGCCGGGTGCCGCCACCGGGGACGCGGCCGTGGCCTCGGCCGTGGCCTCGGCCGTGGCCTCGGCCGTGGCCTCGGCCGAGTCGAAGAGTGCCTCGATGGAGATGCCGAGGGCGGTCGTGATCGCGTACAGGGTGCTGACCGAGGGCTGGCTCTTGCCGTTCTCGATCTGGGAGATGAGGCTCGCCGACACGCCGATCTCGCGGGCGAGCCCGCGCAGGCTCGTCCCACGCCGCAGGCGTGCCTGCCGGATGCGCTCACCGACGGGTGGGACGGCGGCGGGAGACATGGGGCGACTCCTCTGCGGCGGTGGGAAACGGGCAGCGTTCGCTCCCATTGAACAGTGCGAAGCGCCCGAACGGTATGGGTACCGGAAACGGGGGTCGGTGTCGCCACCGGAGACGGGGGTCGGTGTCGCCACCGGAGACGGGCGTCGGCGTCGCCACCGGAGACGGGCGTCGGCGTCGCCACCGGAATCGCGCGGGCCACGCCACCAGAGACGGACGGGTCGGCCTCGCCACCCGAGACGGACGAGCATCCGGCACCCGAAACGAACAGGCCAGCCTCGCCACCCGAGACGGACGGGCATCCGGCACCCGAAACGAACAGGTCGGCCTCGCCACCCGAGACGGACGGGCATCCCCACCCGAGACGAACAGGTCGGCCTCGCCACCGGAATCGGGCGGGCCTCGCCACCCGAGACGGGCGGCGTCAGGCCTTCCCCGCCGGGAACACCGCCCGCACCTCCCAGCCCACCGCGCCCCGCGGCCCGGCTCGCAGTTCGCCGCCCAGTGCCGTGACCCGTTCCTTCAGGCCGACGAGTCCGAAGCCGCCCCCGTGCGCGGCGGCCGGCAGCTGGGTGCCGCCGCGGCCGTCGTCCGCGACCGACACCGCCAGGCGCCCGGCGTCGCCCCACAGGCGGACCTCGATGTGCGTGGCGTCGGCGGCGTGGCGGCGGATGTTGGTCAGCGCCTCCTGGACGACCCGGAAGGCCGCGGCCTGCACCTCGTGGGGGATGTCGTCGGACACGGCGGGGTCGCGGCGCAGGGTGACCTGCTGGACCGGGCTCGCGAAGCCGTCCGTGAGCTCGGCGATGCCCGCCAGGTCGCCGACCGGGCGGTGATCGGCCGCCTCGGAACCGGTGTCGCGCAGCACCCCGACCGTGCGGCGCATCGAGGCGAGGGCCTCGGTGGCGGCGTGTTCGATGCCGCCCAGGACCGGGTCGAGTTCCTGTGGCTGGGTCTGCGCCATCATCCGTGCCATCTGTGTCTGCACGAGGATGCCGGTGACATGGTGGGCGACGAAGTCGTGCAGGTCGGCGGCGATGGCGACGCGTTCGCCGCGCCGGGTCTCGCTCACCGCGAGCGCCCGCCGGTAGTCCATCGTGCGCAGATACACGGCAAGCCCGGCGAACAGGCCGATCAGGACCAGGCCGACCACCATGAAGCCCAGCACGGTGGAGTCCAACGACCCCAGATACCGAACCGGCAGCAGCAACAGCGCGGCCACATCCAGGGCGCCGCACCCCCAGGCCCAGCGCGGCGGACAGTGCCGTGCCGCGACGAACAGCAGGCACAGCAGGATCGCGACCTCGCCGGGGCCGAACGGGTTCCCCACGGCGACCAGCAGCGAGCCCGCCGTGTAGAGGATCGAGGCGACGGCGGGCGCGACGGTGCGCACCTGCGGGGCGAGCCACTCGGGCCGCCGCCCGGCCGGCCACAGCAGGGCGGCCAGGCCCACCAGCAGCACGGCCAGCGTCGGCCAGACGGGCCCCGCCATCGGCAGCACGCTCGTCCCGTCGGCGCCCGCGTAGAGGACGTCGACGACACAGGCGGCGAGCAGCAGGCCGACGGCGAAGCCCCCTGCACAGCCACGGGAGGAGAAGGACTTCATGCCGATCACGGTAGGCGAGGCGGTGCACGGCCGGATCAGCCGATCGGCCGATGGGCCGGGTGAGAAGGCCGACCTTATGGCCGAGGCGCGCGCCCCGGCCCGCGGGCGAGTGTGGTGTCGCATCCTCACCACTGACACCAGGAGCACGCGATGCACCGCAGCAAGTTCGCCGTCGGCGTCATCGGCGGGGCGACCGCCGTGGTCGCGCTCGGAGGCCTCGGCACCTATCTGCTCTCCGGCACCGAGTCGACCAGCCGCCTGGACGAATACAGCACGGCGTCGGTGGACGGTCACAAGGCGCTCGCGTCGAACATCGTCGCGGGCCGCACCGAGAGCAAGTACCACCCGCTGCCCTGGGTCGGCGACAAGGTCACCGGCGTCACCTGCCCGGGCGGCCTGAAGGCCGTGGCCGGAGCCAGCATCACCTGCGCAGGCAAGAAGAGCGACGGCGGGGTCGTCCGCATCCCCGTCCGGGTGACCAAGGCCGATGCCAAGAGCGTCACCTGGAAGTTCGAGCGCTGAGAAAGGCCACGCCACACCATGAGCACCGTCCTGGCCGGGTACGGCCTGATCAAGAAGTACGGCTCCACCACCGCTCTCGCGGGCGTGGACGTGGAGGTCGGCGAGCGCGACTCGCTGGCGATCATGGGCCCGTCGGGGTCCGGCAAGTCGACCCTGCTGCACACCCTCGCCGGGATCATCCGGCCCGACGACGGCCAGGTGCTGTTGCGCGGCGAGCAGATTGACCGGCTCGGTGAGAACCGGCTCAGCGCGCTGCGCCGCAAGCGGTTCGGGTTCGTCTTCCAGTTCGGTCAGCTGCTGCCGGAGCTGCCCGCCGAGGAGAACGCCGCCCTGCCGCTGATGCTGGAGGGCACACCGCGCAAGCGGGCCGTCGAACGCGCCCGCCGCTGGTTCGCACCCCTCGGCCTGGACGGTCTGGAGGGCCGCCGCCCCGGCCAGCTCTCCGGCGGCCAGGCCCAGCGCGTGGCCATCGCCCGCGCACTCGCCGTGGAACCGGACGTGGTCTTCGCCGACGAGCCGACCGGCGCCCTGGACCAGAAGACCAGCACGGAGGTCGTCCAACTGCTGACGTTCGCGACCCGGGACACCGGAGCCGCCCTGGTGATGGTCACCCACGACGCCGACGTCGCCGCCCACTGCGACCGCGTCCTCCAGGTCCGGGACGGCCGGATCAGCAACCACAGCCAGTTCACGGTCGCCTGACCCCGCCTTCCCCGGAGCCCGCCATGTGTTCCCCCGTCCTTCCCCTGACCTGGCACCTGAACCAGGTCCGCCGGCCGCCGCGGCCTCCAAAGCCACCTGCCGACCGCCGGTGCCGGGGCCGGGGCCGGGGCCGGGGCCGGGGCCGTCGGAGCCTTCGTGATGCTGGTGGTCATCGCGACCACCCTCGGCGCCGGGACCCGTTACGTCCGCCAGGAGCCGGTCACCGTCGCCTCCCCGGCCCAACTGCCCGGCCACGAGGCCACCGCGGCGCCGCCCGGCCTCGGCGGCTTCCCGAAGCCCGACGAGGTGTACGTGTCCCCCCCGCCGGCCGAGCTGCTGCACCAGCTCCCGACCCGCACCCCTGAGGCATGATCGAGCCATGACCACCCCACCCCCGTCCGGGGCGCCCATCCGCGTCCTCATCGCCGACGACCAGGAGATGGTCCGCACCGGCTTCCGCTTCTTCCTCAACGCCCAGCCCGACATGACCGTGGTCGCCGAGGCCGCCGACGGCGAGGAGGCGGTGGCGCTGGCGCGGCGGGAGCGGCCCGATGTGTGCCTGCTGGACATCCGGATGCCGAAACTGGACGGGCTGGAGGCGACCCGGCTGCTCGCGGGGCCCGATGTGGCCGATCCCATGCGGGTGGTCGTGGTGACGACCTTCGACCTCGACGAGTACGTGTACGGGGCGCTGCGCGGCGGTGCGTGCGGGTTCCTGCTGAAGGACTCCGGGCCCACGCTGCTCGCCGAGGCGGTGCGCGCCGCCGCGGCCGGCGACTCGCTGGTCTCGCCGTCGATCACGGTCCGGCTGCTCAAACACGTCACCGCCCCGCAGACCGCCACCGCCGCCCCGGTCAGGCCCGCGGCCACGCCCATGGAGCCCCTCACCGACCGTGAACTGGACGTGGTCCGGCTGGTCGCCCTCGGCCGCACGAACGCCGAGATCGCCGCCGAGTTGTACGTCTCGCTGTCCACGGTCAAGACGCACCTGTCCAGCGTGCAGTTGAAGCTGTCCGCCCGGAACCGCGTCGAGATCGCCGCCTGGGCCTGGCAGAACGGATACGGGCAGCCCGGCGGGTGACGGTCCTGCCCCGCGGACGGCGCTCACTCGAACGGTCCGGTGCGGCTGGTGGGCCGTCAGGTCCGGTGGTGCGCTGGGGACACGTGTCACGTCCACAGGAGGCAGCCCAGATGACCCGTCGCCCGTCGCCCCGACCCGTCCGTGTTCTCTGCTCGGCCCTGGCCGCCGGTGCGTTGCTGACCACCGCGGCCTGCTCGGACGGCGATGGCGAGGACGTCGCGCGGGCCGCGGCGGTGGCCCGGCAGACGCCGACCCCCTCGCCCACCACCACCCTGACCGAGGCCGGCGCGAAGACCGCGCTGATCACCGAGGCGGACATCGAGGACGACTGGGCGCAGGTGACGGACTCGGAGGTCGCCACCTGGCACGACACCATGGTCATCGGCACCGTCGACGCCGACGACTTCCTCACCGGCAGGACGGACGCCGCGGACTGCCAGCGGCTGCTCGACGGCCTCTACACCGACCAGTTGCTGGGCAAGCCGTCCGGGGCGTCCGCGCTGCGCGGCTTCCAGCAGGACGACTCCCGGCTGCTGTACCAGGTGGCCGCCTATGAGCGCAGCGACCCGCAGGAGTCCCTGGCCTGGTTGAAGACCCTGCCGCAGGAGTGCGACCAGTTCACGGTGACCGACAACGGTGAGAAGCGCACGGTCCAGGTCATCGAGACGTCCCTGCCCAAGGTGGGCGACGACCGCGTCGGCCTGCGCGTCACGGTCAAGGGCACGGCGGACGGCGATCCGGTCACCCTCACCGAGGACGTGGCCGCCGTGCGCGTCGGCAACGACGCGATCACCGTCACGGCGGGCGGGTTCGACGGGGACGAGGACGACTCCGTCGAGCAGGCGGTGAAGCTCGGCACCCAGCGGCTGAAGGACGTGCTGGCCGGGAAGTCGCCCGCCGCGAGCCCCAGCGAGATCGAGTAGCCCGGCCCGCCTCTCCCCCCGGCCTGCCCATGGCCGTGCCGGCTCTGCCGATTCCCGGGACAGCGTGATCAACGGACCGGCACAATGGCGGCGATGACCGGTTTCGGTCGTGCGTGCGAGGAGAGGACGAGTCGTGAGTGATGGCCACACCCCGTCGGGCGGGTCGGCGAAGCTGAACACCGGTGTGGCGCACAACGCGCGTGTGTGGAACTACTGGATCGGCGGCAAGGACAACTACGAGGTCGACCAGCAGGTCGGCGAGCACGTCGCCGGGATGTTCCCGATCATCCGGGACATCGCCCGCGCGGACCGCGAGTTCCTGGGCCGCGCCGTGCGCTTCGTCGCCGAGGAGCGGGGCGTACGGCAGTTCCTGGACATCGGCACCGGGCTGCCGACGGCGGACAACACCCATGAGATCGCCCAGCGCGTCGCGCCCGACTCGCGGATCGTGTACGTCGACAACGACCCGATCGTGCTGGTGCACGCCCGCACGCTGCTCACCGGCACCCACGAGGGCGTCACCGCCTACATCGACGCCGATGTGCACGACCCGGACGCCATCGTCGAACGCGCCGCGCGGACCCTGGACTTCGGCAAGCCGGTCGCGGTGATGATGCTGGGCATCCTCAACTTCGTCCTCGACTACGACAAGGCCCGCGACATCGTGCGGCGTGTCCTGGCCGCCGTCCCCTCCGGCAGCCTGCTGGTCCTGACGCACCCGACGTTCGACGCCGAACTGGGCGGCGAGGGCCAGATCCCGGCGATGAAGTTCTGGAACGAGAACGCCACCCCGCCGATCACCGCCCGCAGCGGCGCGGACATCGCCGCCTTCTTCGACGGTCTGGAGCTGCTGGAGCCGGGGATGGTGTCCTGCTCGCAGTGGCGCGCCCCCGATTCTCCCGCGCCGGTGCCGCAGTACGGCGCGGTGGCCGTGAAACCCTGACGCACAGCGCGGACTACCGCACCAGCCGGAGCGAAACGGCACCCGACCGGCCGAGCTCGTCGAGGAGACCGTATGACCACCCTTGCCGACCCCGTCCCGGGCGGGCGTCCCGGTGACGTCGAGCGGGCCGGCGCGCCGAGCGGCGAGCTGTCCGGGCGGGGCGTGCACGGGATCGTGCCGGCCTACGTGGAGACGGCGCGCATCGGCCGGGTGAATACGATCCCGACGGCCAAGCTGGCCTCGGCGGCGGCCTGGGGCGTCGGGATGTCGCCGGTGTTCGACACGCTCCTCGCGAACGACTCGATCGTCACCACCGACGTCCTCGGCTCACCGGACGGCGATCTGCGCCTGTATCCCGACCTGGACCACCTGGTGGAACTCACCGGGCAGCCGGGCTGGGCGTGGGCGCCGGTCGACCGGATCACCCAGGAGGGCGAGCGGCATCCCGGCTGCGGCCATACCTTCGTGCGGCGGACGGCCCAGGAGGCCGCCGAGCGGCACGGCGTCACCTTCGAGGCGGCCGTCGAGATCGAGGGGGCCGTCACCCGACCGCCGGGCGCCGACGGCGAGTTCGTGCCGGCGGCGACGGGTCCGGCGTACGGCGCCGCCCGCCAGGTCGAGCTGAACGACCGCGCCGCCGAGCTGCCGGCGGCGCTGGCCGAGTCGTACCGGCTCGGCGCACTGGCGTTCCGTCACGGCCTGGGCGAGCTGCTCCAGGAGCGGGTGGACGCCGACGAGCTGGGCCTGCCGGACGCGCTGCGGATCGCGGCGTGGCCGGCCGGCGACAATGCCCGCCGCCTCCACGGACCGCCCGCCCCCGATTCCGTCCCCGCCCCCGACACCCGTCCGCACCGCGACTGAGCGTTCGCAATTCCCGGAAAGTATGATCAAGCAATGTCTGACATGACCGAAACCACGCCCGGCTGGCTGACCAGCGACGAACTGGAGCAGGCGCGCGCCCGCATGCCGATCCTGTACGTCGAGGCCGTGCCCGTGCGCGTCGACGACAGCGGCGAGGTCACCAGCATCGGCCTCCTGCTGCGCATCGGACCGGACGGTACGGTCAGCCGGACCCTGGTCTCCGGCCGCGTGCTGCACCACGAGCGGGTCCGCGACGCCCTCCTGCGCCACCTGGAGAAGGACCTCGGCCCGGTGGCGCTGCCCCGGGTGCCGACCTCGCTGCAGCCGTTCACGGTCGCGGAGTACTTCCCGACGCAGGGCATCACGCCGTACCACGACCCGCGTCAGCACGCGGTCTCCCTGGCCTACGTCGTCCCGGTCACCGGTGACTGCCGCCCTCGCCAGGACGCCCTCGACCTGGTCTGGTTCAGCCCGCAGGAGGCCCTGTCACCGGCGGTGCAGAGCGAGATGCCCGGCGGCCACGGGGTGCTGCTGAAGCAGGCGCTGGCGCATGTGGGCTGTGTGATCTGACCGCGTGAAACAGCGAAGGCAAGGAGCGCACCGACTCCTTGCCACTCTCAACGTATAGCGCAGCGGGGGGCTTGCGGCAAGGCCCCCCTGGTGCCGCACAATCACCGATCGTAGCCAGGACCTGCGGAAACGGGGATTGTGATGATCGACGTCATCATTGCCGGCGGTGGACCGACCGGCCTGATGCTGGCCTGCGAACTGCGGCTGCACGGCGTGCACGTGGTCGTGCTGGAGAAGCTGACCGAGCCGACCCCGCAGTCCCGGGGGCAGGGACTGCACGCGCGCAGCGTGGAGATGATGGACCAGCGCGGCATCCTGGACCGGTTCCTCGCGGTCAGTGAGACCTTCCGGGTCGGCGGGCTCTTCGGCGGCATCGTCAAGCCGTGGCCGGAGCGCCTGGACACGGCTCACCCGTACGGCGTCGCCACACCGCAGCCGGTCACCGAGCGGCTGCTGAACGAGCGTGCCCTCGAACTCGGCACCGACATCCGGCGCGGCTGCGAGGTGGTGGGGCTGAGCCAGGACGAGGACGGGGTGACCGTCGAGCTGGCGGACGGCACGCGGCTGCGTTCGCGCTACCTCGCGGGCTGCGACGGCGGCCGCAGCCTGGTGCGCAAGGCGCTCGGCGTCGGCTTCCCCGGCGAGGCGGCCACGGTCGAGACGCTGCTGGGCGAGCTGGAGCTGACCGAGGATCCGGAGAGGATCGCGGCCGTCGTCGCCGAAGTCCGCAAGACCCAGCTCAGGTTCGGCGCCGCCGCCGACGGCGACGGGGTGTACCGCGTCGTCGTTCCGGCCGACGGCGTGTCCGAGGACCGGGCGAGCGAGCCGACCCTCGAGGAGTTCCAGCAGCAGCTCCGGGCCGTCGCGGGAACCGACTTCGGCGCGCACTCGCCGCGCTGGCTCTCCCGGTTCGGCGACGCCACCCGGCAGGCCGAGCGCTACCGGGTGGGCCGGGTGCTGCTGGCCGGAGACGCCGCGCACATCCACCCGCCGACCGGCGGGCAGGGGCTCAACCTCGGCATCCAGGACGCGTTCAACCTCGGCTGGAAACTGGCCGCGGCGGTCGAGGGCTGGGCGCCGGAGGGGCTGCTGGACACCTACCACGCCGAACGGCACCCGGTGGGCGCCGCCGTACTGGCCAACACCCGTGCGCAGATCACGCTGCTGGGCACCGATCCGGGCGCGAGCGCGCTGCGGGAGCTGTTCTCGAAGCTGATGGACTTCGAGGAGGTGAACCGGTACGTGACCGAGATGATCACCGCGGTCGGGGTCCGCTACGACTTCGGCGAGGGCCACGAACTGCTCGGCCGGCGGATGCGGGACGTGCCCCTGAAGCGCGGCCGCCTCTACGAGTTGCTGCGCGACGGGCGCGGGCTGCTGCTCGACCGGACGGGCCGGCTGTCGGTGGCGGGCTGGGCGGACCGGGTCGACCATGTCGTCGACGTCGGCGACGAGTTGGACGTGCCCGCGGCGCTGCTGCGGCCGGACGGCCATGTGGCGTGGGTCGGTGCGGAGCAGCGGGAGCTGCTGACACCGCTGCGCACGTGGTTCGGCACCGCCGCCGACTGACCGCGGCGCGGCGGGGCCACCGGGACCGGGTCGCCGGGGACTTTCCCGGCCCGGTCCGCCGGTGACGGAGTCGGCGACCAGGCGTACGGCCTCGGCAGCCACTGCTTCTTCAACGTCGACCCGAGTGTGACCGCCGAGCGGGCCATCGAGGCGCCGAACAACGCGGGCGTCCGCTTCAGCAGCATGGTGACGGTCTCCCCCGGCGGCACGGGCACCATCCGGCACGTCATCAACGACACGGGCGGTCCGTCCAACTCCTCGACCAGCGTGGCCAACCTGACGAACCACCCGTAGCGCTTTCCCGTGGTGAGTGAGGCGCGGTTCATCCGGTCGGCTGGCGCGGTGTGATCACCACCGTCACCGTCCGGTTTCTCGCGACGCTCGCGTACGGTGCGTCGCGCTGGTCCGCGCTGGCCGTGGTGAACGCGGTGAGGGGCTTGCCGCTGGCGGCGCTCAACTCGCGGGCGGCGATGAGGGCACGCCAGAGGGACAGGACGGAGCCGCCGCTGGTCGGGGCACCGGGCACGGTCGCGGTCTGGCCGTAGATCTCGACGTCCGCCGTCCGTCCCGCCAGGCGCTCTCCCAGGACGGCGAGCCGCTCGGCGCCGGTCGGGGTCAGTTCGGCGCCCTCGGAGAAGAGCCCGTCGGTGAAGGCGACCTCCACGGAGCCTTCCTGGACGACCGGGTCGACGCCCGGCGCCCGCAGCACGTCGGCCAGGGCTGTGGCCGCCTGTGTCCGCCGGGCCGTCGCGCGGTCCCGCTCGCGTGCCTGCTCCGCCCGGCGTTCGGCGTCGAGGCGCTCGGCGAGCTGCTCCGCGCGGTCGGCCGGCGACAGGCCGGGCGGGGCCGGGCGTTCGCCGGCGCCGTCGGTGAGGGCGACCGTGCCGGCCGTGATCGCGGCCACGGCACAGATCGCGGCGACCAGGGCCGTGCGGGTGCGGTGCCGGGCGAGTGCCGCGCGTGGGCCGCGTCGGCCCAGCAGGTCGATCCTGGCCAGCCCGGCCGAGGCGGCCGGATCCTGCGGCTGCCGCTCCTGGACCCGGCGCCAGTACTCCGCCGCCCGGGCCGGCTCGCCGCGCTGGGCGTGCACACGGGCGAGCAGGTCCAGTACGTCCGGATGGGCCGCGGCGACGGGATCCCCGGCCTCGTGCAGCAGCCGCAGGGCACCGTCCAGGTCGCCGGAGCGGGCCGCCGTCCGGGCGCGTGAGACGAGCAGGGAGATGCGCAGCGAGTCGGCGGCCGGCGCCGTGACGCCCTGCCCCGTGCCGTCCGCGGCTGCGCCGCCGTTGTCGCCGTCGGCGGGCAGGAACGCGCCGGACGGGACGCCCGCCGGGACTCGGGATGTGGTCACCGTCAACTCCTCCTGTCGGCCGACTAGTTGATGCCGCCGGACAGCCGCTCGGCCTCATCCGCGACCCCGGGCGGCAGCAGTCGGCGCAGTCGCTCGTTGACCCCGGCGAGAGCACGGCGGTCCCCCGCGGCGACGGCACGGCGGCCCTCCAGGATGGCGGCGTCGGCCTGTGCGCGGGAGAACATGTCGTCACGCATCTCGACCAGCGCGTGGAAGACGACGTACTCCCACTGGTCGGTGCGGCGCAGCAGCTCGACGTGGAACTGCCCGGCCCGCTTGATGAGCCGGCGCAGATCCGCCGGAGAGGCGTCGTCGCCGAGCGAGCTGGCCCGGTCGCGCATGCTCTGCAGCTCGCGCCGGTCCGACGGGCTGCCGCCGACCTGTTCGATGACGTCCTCGCAGGCGCTGAGCAGATCCCACAGCTCGCGTTGCAGGCCGGGGATCTCGATGGCCTCCTCGATGTCGTCGAGCTGCGCCTCCACATCGCGGATGCGGCGGTCGCTGGTGACGGCGGCGCCGGTGTCGACGGCCGCCGCGTCCACCTCCTTGCGCAGCTGCGGGATGGCCTGCTGATCCGTGAGGTCCTCCAGCCGGGTCCGGGCCGGCTCGGAGTGGACGTCCTCGGCCTGGTCCTGGAGGAGGCGCGCCCGCTGTTCCAGATCGTGCAGGCGGTCCACGAGCTCGGCGTGCTCGGGGGCCAGCAGCTCGGAGCGGTTGATCGTCGCCTCGAACTGCTGCTGAAGCAGGGGAATGTCGGCGGTGACGAGGACCTCGCGGTTGCTCGCCTGGATCTCGAAGGTCACCTCGACCTCGCTCTGGGAGGGCAGGTCGATGCGGATGTCGCGGGGGCGGATCTCGATCAGTCCGACCCGGGTGTTGCGGTCGGCGCGCCTGCGCTCGCCCTCCAGCAGCGGAATGCGGATGACGGCGTCCGGCTCGGTGCGGCGCAGCGGGATCGTCGTCCGGTACGGCTTGGTCACCTGGGCCGGCAGGGTGGCGCCCTTGCGCAGCAGCGGGTCGAAGGTGCCGTCGGCCTTGCCGATGCCGAGGGTGCCGGTGAGCACGGCGTCGCCGGGGAGGACGGTGGCGTGGGTGATGGAGAAGGTGTCGCCCGCGAGGGTGCGCCGGGTGCCGGAGTTGTCGCTGAGCTCGACGGTGAAGCGGGAGCGGGTGTCGGCGTCGATGGCGACCTCGGTGTAGAAGGTGCCGTCCGCGCCGAGTTCGGTGCGCGGGCCGCGGAAGGGCGGGCGCCCATCGGGGTTGCTGAGCGTGACGGTGTACCGGGTCCAGTCCACCGCGCTGCCGCTGCTGACCTTGCCGGAGACCGGGATACCGGTGGTGTCGACGGACTGCGCCGGATAGTGCAGCTCGATGGCGAACTCGCCCGGCGCCGCCTTCCGCGGCTGCTTCGGCAGCCGGACCGTGCTCGCGAACACGGCGGCTCCGCGCGCGACCACGGTGGTGGGGTCCTGGCTGTGGTCGAGGGGGATGCCGGGTCCCTCGACCGGGTCGGCGAGCAGTTCGCGCAGCCCGGGGCTGAGGGTGGCGCCGCCGACCAGGAGCAGCCGGTCGATGTGGTCGGGGCGCAGCGAACTGTCGGCCAGCGCCTTGCGGCAGAGCCGGATGGCGCGCGTGTAGTGCGGCAGGGCGAGGTCGTCGAGGGCGCCCCGGGTCAGCGTGTACTCGAAGAGTTCGGTGCCGCCGCTGCCGTCGTCGAGGTCGACGGAGATCTCGACCGAAGCGGCGCGGGACAGCGCGATCTTCGCGTTCTCCGCCTCCAGCTTGAGCTTGGCGAAGTTCTTGAGCCAGCGGTCGCGGTTGTCACGGCTGAAGTCCGCCAGGCCGAGGTCCCGGCGGACCGCGGGAGCCAGCAGGTCGTCGACGAGGGCCCAGTCGATGAGCTTGCCGCCGAGGTAGGGGTCGCCGGCGTGCTGGATGAGCTGGAGCTCGCCGTCGCGCTTGCTCATCACGGCCGCGTCGAAGGTGCCGCCGCCCAGGTCGAACACCATCCAGTGGGCGGACTCGGAGGCGTCCTGCACCCCGTAGGCGATGGCGGCGGCGGTCGGCTCCTGCACCAGCGGGCAGTGCTCGCCGAGCCCGGCGAGGGCCGCGGCCGAGCCGGTGGCGCTGTTCTGGTTCAGGGCGAAGGAGGCCGGGACGGTGATCACGGCCGCCTCGGGCTGGTACCCGTACTCGTGCGCGGCGTCCTGCCGCAGGGACTTGAGCACCTCGGCGGACAGCTCTTCGGGGCTGAGCGACAGGCCCGTGCGCTCGAAGAGCCGCTCCGCGCCCGCCGCGCCCATCTCCAGCTTGAACTCCGCATACGCGTTCTTCGGGTCGCTCTCCGTGCGTTCCCTGGCCCGCCTGCCCACATGGATCACCCCCTCCTTGGGGATCCACACGGCGGAGGGCGTGCAGTCCCACCCGTCGTTGTTCTTGATGATCCGTACGCCGTCGTCCTCGGCCACCGCGATGGCGCTGTTGGTGGTGCCGAGGTCGATGCCGAAGTCGATGGTCTCGCGCATGGTCGCTCTCCTTGGGTCAGATGCCGGGGTGCTGATCGGGTGCGGGCCTGCCGACGATGACCTGGCCCATCTGGATCCGTTCGCCGCGGAAGTAGACCGACGGCCGTACGGTCTCCAGCACGACCTCGCGGTCCAGTTCCGGCTCGTCCTGGAACACCAGGACCTCCAGGGACTGTCCGGAGTCGAACGGCAGCCCGTCGTGCTCCTGGATCTCCAGCCCGTCGTCGGCGAGTGCCTGCCGGCTGGCGTGCACCTGGCGGCGCACCTGCCGCAGGTCGGCCGCGGACAGGGCGCCGGTGCCCTGGTCGAGCTTGCGCAGGGCACGCCAGATGCCGACGGCGGCCCCGAGCAGCGCGTCGGTGCCGGCGCCCTGCGGGGTGCGGGCCTGCCGCGCGAGGGCCTCGGCTGCCTCGGCGTCGGCGAGCACCGCCGCGGCCCACTCGGCCTGGTCCGGCCGCAGCAGCGGGCGGGGGATGCGGAACTCGGGCGGGTGCCGCAACTGGCCGAGCGCGGCGCGCACTTCGCGTACCCGTCGGTGGACTCGGGATGTCACCGGTACCTCCTTCTGCCCCTGTACATCCGGATCCGCGCGTACCACCGCGTGAGCTTCTGTACGACGAGGGCGACCATGCCCACGCCCAGGAAGCCGCCCCACGCCGCTTCCCAGCCGTATTCCTGCCACAGCACGACCAGCACGCTGATGGCGAGGATGGCCACCACACAGCCCGGCCACGCACGGTCTGTGGAGTCGGGAGCGGTGCGGGTGTGGACGACTCCCGCTGACCACTCGTAGATGACGTCCCAGTTGTCCTTGAACGCCTTCACATGGCGCTCCGGGGCGATCTCGTACGCCCGCTCCGCGAGTTCGACCACCGTCTTCTTCTCGGCGGCGGTCGGCCGGTGGAACTGGTAGTACCCCAGCATGGCCACGGCGAGGTTGCCGACGCCCACCGCGACGATGTGCGCCACGTCGTCGTGCCGCCATTCGGCGACGTAGGCCCGGAGGTCACCGAACCGGTCGAACGCGGGGAGGACCTCCTTGCGCACGACCCGGACGGCGTCCCTGAAATGCTTGGCGTCCTTCTTGTCGTTCACGGACCGCAGACCGTCGGTGATCTTCTGGACCGCCTCCTCCACGGCGTCCTCGAACAGCTCGGTGAACAGCCCCGAGAACGCCGCCTGTTCGGCCCAGCGGGCACAGACCTGCGCGAGGCGCGGCCTGAAGTCGGGGTCGGTGGCCAGTTCGCGGAACGGGGAGACGAGGAGGCCGGGCAGCGCGGCGAGGAAGTCGTCCACCGAGTGGTCGCCCAGCCGCGGGTCGTCCAGCTCCTCGATCCGGTGGGCGATGTGCCGGCGGAACTCGGGGCGCTCCAGCAGCGGTCCCCAGCAGCTCGCCGCGCCCTGCCAGAGGAGGTCCCGGCCGTCCGTGGTGGCGTGGCCGCGGCCGGCCTCCGCCTCGAGCGCCAGCGCGTGGAAGCGGACCGCCTCGTCGTGCTCCTCGTGCACGGAGTCGGGGCAGCCGCATCCCAGGGGCGCGCCCCACCGCCACAGGAGTTCGTCGACCAGCCGCCGCCGGGGATCCTGGAACTCCTCGAACGCGGCCCGGACTTCGTCCTTGCGATAGTCGCCCGTGACGGGCGAGTCCGGGTCCGCGGGCCGGACGCTCTCGACCGCGAGGCGGGCCTCCAGCCTCTGCCGGTGCTGCCGCACGGCTCGTCCTTGCGCGTTCGTCGGGAGCCCGGTGACGGCGAAGGCGTTGTCGCGGTACAGCCGCGTCCCGGCCAGATCCGTGAAGCGGGACAGGTTCCCGCCGCCGGTCCGGGCGGCGGACGGCTCGCCCCTCCGGCCGCCCGCACTCGTCTTGTCCATCCGGTCTCCAAACGTCCGCGTCCCGTACGTCCGCTGCCCGTACGCCCGTTCCTGGCGTGTCGGCCCCTTCACATGACCACCCCCCGGCGCCACGTCATCAGCCGTGCCACGTGCCGTTCCCGGAGCCGGGGGTGGCGGCTGACGGCCTCTTCGAGCTGGTTGGCGGCATCGGCCAGCCGGCCCGGCATCCGGGAGAGCTCGATGGCCGCCCGTACCTGCTCCTCGACCGACCGCTCCACCGAGGCCGCCCCGTGCGGTGGCGGTCTCACGGCGGCCGGGGGGCGCAGCGCCTCGGCGCGTTCGACGACCTCGCGGGCCGAGGCGGGCCGGTCGGCCGGGTCCACGCGCAGCATGTCGACGACCAGCCGGTCCAGTTCGGCCCCCACTCCGTCGTTGAAGGCGCTGGGCGGCAGCAGCGGCCGGTTGAACCGCTCCAGGGAGAAGGACTGCACCGGGTCGCCGCCGTTGTACGGGAAGTGGTCGGTGAGCAGGAAGTAGGCGATGGTGCCCAGCGCCCAGACGTCCCCGGCGCACGAGTAGCCCGTGCCCCGGCGCAGCACCTCCGGCGGCATGTAGGCGACCGTGCCCTGGGCGCTGGCCGCCATGGTGCCGGGGTCGGTCTCCTTGGCGAGTCCGAAGTCGCTGACCTTCACCCGCAGTCCGGACTCGTCGTAGGTGATGAGCACGTTCGCCAGCGACAGGTCGCGGTGCACGATCGGGTGCTGGCGCTCATGGGCGACGGCGAGGCCCTCGGCGGCCTGCCGCAGTACGGCCGTGGCCTCGTCGACGGGGACCGCGCCGGAGTGCGAGGCGACCAGCCGCTCCAGGCTGCCGCCCGCCACGTACTCCATGGTGATGTAGCCGCGCATCCCCTCGGAGGTCTGCACGGTGCCCGCGTCGAACACCCGGATGATGTTGGGGTGTCCGAGGGTGGAGAGGATGCGGGCCTCGTCGAACAGCCTGGAGGTCGCCTCCAGCGAGGCGACGTGCTTGAACAGCTTCAGCGCCTGCCAGCCGAGGATGTGGTGCCGTACCCGGTACACCTCGGCGAAGGCGCCCTCGCCCAGCCTGCGGTCCACGACCAGCGCCGAGTTGATCCGCTGCGCACGGGTCAGCAGTGTCCCCTCCACGCCGGTCGTGTCCCCCGCCATCCGCCGCGCCCCTTCCCTGGCCTCGGTCACCGTCACCGTGACACGCCGCTGCCGGGACCCCTCCCGGGAGCGTGCACGGGTCACGTGTGGGTGACCTCGATGCGGGAGATGCGGACCTCGCCGTAGTTGTCGTCGTCGCACGGCTCGGAGTTGTCGCAGTTGGCCTGCGTGTAGGCGCCCGCCTTGAAGTAGTTGGTGTCGCCTTCGTGCGAGATCGTGGTCTCGCGCCGGCCGTTGTAGTAGACGTCGATCTCGCCGTCCTCGGCCACGAACTTGGCCTCGAACTCGGTGCCCAGCTCGTAGTCGTCGGTGACGAGGTGGTGGTGGCGGTCGTCGCCGTCGGTGACGTAGAGCTTGCTGCCCTCGAGGCGGAAGACGGTGACGTCGTCGTCCCCGCCGTGGACCTGGGCGCCGACCAGGTAGGGCCGCTCCTCGGGCAGCGTCATGAACGCCTCCCTGACCACGAGGGTGTGGGTGCCGTCCGTGGTGGACCATGCGGCCTCGTCCTCGCCGCCGTCGGTCATCTCCCGCAGCTCGGAGCGGGGGTAGCTGGAGCCGGACGTCGTCACGCCGTTGACGGCGGCCCGGAATCTGACCGCGTCACAGCCGGACTCGGCCCGGAACCAGGGCGCGGCGGAGAAGGTCGCCAGTTCGGGCTGGGTGATCTCGGTGGGGTCCTCGTCGTCGCCGGTGGGCAGGGTCAGCTTCCAGTCCGTCAGGTCGAGGACGTCGGCGGGGTCGGCGCACCGGGCGGCCGCCGCCCGCTCGTGCGGCGCCGGGGTGCCGGCGTGCGCGGACATGGCGAGCGTGGCGGTGGAGACGGCCGCGGTGATGCCGGCGAGCACGACGGTCCGGGTGCGGGGCATGGAGGGTCCTCCCGTTGGGGGTGTGCGGGACTTTCAGACGACTCCCTAGGGGTCGACGCGTACCGTAGGCGCCCTTCTCGGGACCCCTCCCGTGGTCTGCCGGTCCCGGCCGGTGGCTACGCATGCGTGCGACTGATGAAGGCTCTGGGTAGACACTGCGTGCGGCCCGGCATACGCAGTAGGTTCGACCCATACGCACGGCCATGGGCCGTGGCCGTGTGTGATTCCGGACTCGACCGAGGGGGAAGATTCCGTGCGTTCCGGGGAGGAGTTCGCCGACCGCTATGTCCTCAGAGAGGTCATCGGCGCGGGGCGGGGCGGTGACGTGTGGCTGGCGCACGACACGGTGGTGGGCCAGGACGTCGCACTCAAACCGGAGCGGGCGGACGGCGAGGGCGAGACCGCGCTGCGGCGGCTGCTGGGCGAACCGCGCGCCATGGCCAAGTTCCGCGACCACCCCCATGTCGTGACGCTGTACGACGTGGTGACCGAAGCGAAGGACGGGCCCGGTTCGCAGACGTACTGGTTCGTCATGGAGTACGTCCCGAGCGGCGGCCTGGACCGGCAGCCGACGGTCTCCCCCGAGCGGGCGGCCCGCATCGGCGCCGAGCTCGCCGACGCGCTGGCCGCCCTGCACGAGGCGGGCGTCGTGCACTGCGACGTCAAGCCCGCCAACATCGGCCTCACCCGGCACGGGGCCGCGAAGTTACTGGACTTCGGCGCCGCCTACCGGGTCGGCGGCAGCGAGACCATCACGGTCAACGGCCCGTACAGCTTCACCCCGGACTACGCCGCCCCCGAACTGGCCCGGGGCAACGTCCCCCGGCCGGCCTCGGACGTGTTCTGCCTCGCCACCACCCTGTACGCGCTGGTCACCGGAGCGCCGCCGCGCGGTGGCGCATCCGACGACGACGTCCCCGCGGGGACGGGGAAGGACGGTGAGGAGGCCGAGCGGCTGCGGCACTGGAAGGCCGAGCAGGGCGTCGTCGAGCTGGACGCCGCCGCGGTGGGGCCGCTCTACCCCGTGCTCACCTCCATGCTGCGCCGCGACCCCCGGCAACGCCCCGACGCCGCCGAGGTCGGACGGCTCCTGGCGGACATCGCCGGGTCCGAGCCGAAGCCGCCCAAGGACACGGCCACCACCAGCACCGCCCCCGCGCGCCGACGGTGGCGCCGGCCGGTGATCGCGGGTGCCCTGGGCATCAGTGCCCTGCTGGCCCTGGGGCTGGTCGTCTTCCCCGGCGACGGCAACGGCGCCGACGGCAAGGCCACGCCGGGACCCGGCCAGAGCCTCCGGGACGGGGACGCCTCGCACGCCCTCGTCGGCGATCCGCACACGGCCGACGTGTGCGACATGGCCGACCCCGCCGCGCTCGACCAGTTCGGCAAGGGGGAAGTGGACGTGGACTACGGGAACTTCGACCGCTGCGACATGCTCGTGAGCGTCGACGACAAGACCCGTATCGACGTCTCGCTCCGCCTGCGCAAGGGCTCGCCGCCGGAGGGTTCGCAGCCCTCCCGCACCGTCGGGCGGATCGGCATCCGGGAGGAGGAGTCGGAGAGCGACGAGTGCAATCTGCTGCTGACGTCCAACGGCGACGGCGAGGGCACGCTGGTCGGGGTCCGCGTCAACATGGGCAAGGGCTCCGTGACCGGCGGCACCGCGACCCTGTGCACGGTCGCCGACAAGGCCGCCGTCAGCGCGGCCGAGGTCCTCGACCGGGGTCCGCTGCCGCGCCGTTCGCCGGCCTACCCGCGCGCCTCGCTGGCCTGGGCGAACGCCTGCGAACTGCTCGACGCCAAGGCGCTGTCCGCGGTGCCCGGCCTCAAGGTGGACGTGCCGGACGAGGGCGTGGCGAACTGGAGCTGCGAGTGGTCCAGCGGCATCGACGAACTGGACGCCGAGGTGGCCTTCTTCCGCGACCAGCCCAAGTCCGCGGCGGACGGTACGGCCCACACGTTCAGCGGCTATCGCACCGTGGTCGAACCGGACGACGACGGCGACAGCTGCTCGGCCTTCGTCGAGTACCGCCGCTACAGCGGCCAGAACGCCGAGACCGCCGCGGAGATGGTGCGCCTGGATGTCGCCGGGCAGCGGCCCGCGGACGAGCTGTGCGGGATGGCGCAGAAGCTCGCGGCCTCGGCCGCCGCCGCACTCCGGGCGCGATGACCGGGGGCTGATCCAGGGGCCGCCGGCTACTCGGGCCAGGGCGCGTCGTCCTCCATCAGGTCCAGGTCCGGCGGCACGAGCGTCGTCGACTCGACGAGCCCCTTGATCAGGTTGTGCAGCAGGCTGTTGTCGCCGGGGCGGCCCTGTGACTTGTCGTGCAGCAGGGGGTACCGGAAGCCGGTGCGGTGCAGGCGGTGGCGTACGACCTCGATGCGGTGCTCGATCCTGCGCTCGGTCCAGTTGTCGTCCGGGCGCAGGTACTTGAGCTGCTTGGCGGCCACGGCGTAGGTCATGGGCCGCGGTTCCTCCTCGTACAGCAGATACCGCTGGCCGAGGATGACCAGGAGCAGCCGTTCGTCGTCGTCGAGCGCCCAGGTCTCCGGTCGGATGGTCTCGGCCTGCCGGCGCGACACCGGCCCCTGGTCGTCGTGGCCGGCCACATACAGCTCGACCAGGTGCTCGCGGTAGCCGGAGCCCTTCACGAACAGCGGGGTGTAGCCGGTGGCGAGCGGGATCGGCTCGGTGGCGAGGTGCATCATCTGGCCGCGTGGCAGCCGGACGAGCTGCTGCCCGGTGTTGCGCAGCCACCACATTCCCTGACGGTACGTCAACTCACCGTGGCGGCGGCTCACTCGCAGGTCGTCCACGCCGACGCCCAGGTCCACATCGGGCTTCTCACCGCGCCCGAAGCGGACCGTCAGCCCCGGGCGGGGCGGGGCGCTGAGTTCACCGGTGACCGTACGGGCGTGCAGGGTCCCGGGCGTGCCGGGCGCGACACCACGCGCGAGGCTGGCGGAGAGGGGCATCGCTGGTCTCCTCGGTTCATGGGCTTGTTCGGTTCGAAGTCGTTCGGCGGACGCACGGCGTCCTGACCAGTGTCCGCGCCTTGCACGGGACCCCTCCCCAAACCGGTCGGTCGCCCGGCCGAGGCGGCACCCGCACGGGAGTCAGTACGCCGATTTCAGCGCTCCCGCGGGAAGCTTCCCGCCGTCCTCCCGGCCCACGCTGCACAGCACCTCGCGGAATCCGGCGTCCCACTCCTCGTCCGAGGAATACCAGCCCCACATCTCGTGCCCCTTGCCGCGGGCCCAGTTGACCCCGTACTTCTCCTCACAGAGGGCGCCGGTGTCGACGCTGTCGGCCGAGCTGTCGCCGGAGGCCCGGGTCCAGCCGACGAGCTGCTCGTCATGCGGATCGTCGCAGCTCACCAGGGTCTTGGTGTAGGAGCCGTCGTCGTGCTCCTTGACGTCGATGCAGTCGCCCGGGCCGAGCTGGGTGATGTACACCTCGTCGCCGAACTTGCGGAAGTCGCCGATCGGGCCGCCGAGCGTGGCGTGCCTCAGGAACAGCACACAGGCCGCGGCGGGCGGCTCGCTCTGTCCCGGCTCGGGGGTGAGGACGTACAGCACCGGGTCGGCCATGGTCTTGCGCAGCTCCGCGGTGCGCCGGGCGCACTCGTCCCGTATCGCCTGTGCACCGGATCCCCCGGCGGCGTCACCGGCCCCGACGGTCGCGATGACCTGCCCCTCGGGATCGTCGTCGTAGCAGTCACGGCCCTTCAGCCCGGGCCGCCCCTCGAACTCCCCGCCCTTCCAGTCGGCGTCGACGCACTGCCCCGGCGTCAGCTCCTGGCGCAGGCCCGCCTGACGGCCGTACGGGTAGGTGCTGCGGGTCACCGTCGGGGAGGGGGTCGCGGCCACCTTCGCGGCGCCCTGCCGCTCCTCGGCCCCGTCCCGCTGGGTGACGGCGCCGAGCGCGAAGCCGCCGGCCCCGAACAGTACGGCGGCGAGGGCCAGCAGCACGGGGGTGCGCCGGCCCGGCATCCGGCGAGCGGAGCCCGTGGCGCGCCGGGCGCGGTCCCTCCAGGAGAGCGGGGAGGGGGTGGGCCGTGTCGTGGCGCCGCCGGGCTGCCGGGGCTCGGACAGACCCGGACCCGTGGGTGCACCGGCGTCCGCGGACTGCCCCGATCCGGTGAGCGGGGGCAGAGCCGCCGGGCCGGCGGCGCCACCGCAATCCGCGGCCTCAGCGAGCAGTTCGCGCGCCCGTTCCGCCTGCGTACGGTTCGCCGGGTCCTTGGCCAGCAGCCCCATGATCACGCGGTTCAGGGGCTCGCTCGCCCGCTGGGGCACGGCGGGTTCGGTGGTCAGCGCCGCCATCAGGGAGGCGTCCAGCGTGTCCCGCTCGAACGGGGAGACGCCCTCGACGGCGAAGTAGAGGGTCACGCCGAGCGAGAACAGGTCGGTCGCGGGCGTCGCCTCGCCGCCGGACAGCCGCTCCGGCGCCAGGAACCCCGGGGTGCCGACCACCATGCCGCTCTGGGTGACCCGGGTCTCGCGCGGCCACAGCGAGATGCCGTAGTCCGTGAGCAGGACCCGCCGGTCGGCGGCGCCCGAACGGTCCGGCGCCAGCAGGATGTTGGACGGCTTCACATCGCGGTGGATGATGCCGAGCCGGTGCCCGGCGCACAGGGCGTCCAGGGCGGCCGTCCCGATCCCGGCCACCTCCTCGCTCGGCAGCGCGCCGCGCTCCTCGACGGCGGCGCGCAGATCCCGTGTGCCCGGCAGGTACTCCATCACGATCCACGGACGGCCGTCGTCCTCCACCACGTCGTACACCGTGATCACATGCGGGTGCTCACGCAGCTGCGCCGCCTTCAGCGCCTCCTTGCGGCCCCGGGCGGCGGGGTCGTCGCCGCCGGGTCCGGTCCGCTCGTGCGGTACGTCGATCTCCTTGACGGCGACCCGGACCCGGAGTTCCTCGTCCTCGGCCAGCCACACGTCGCCTCCGCCCCCGGAGCCCAGCCGCTGCCGCAGCCGGTACCGCCCGGCGATGACCCGTTCGTTCCGTGCCACCAGCGCCCCTTTCTTCGGCCGCGCTTCCCGACCGACCGCCGAGGCTCCCGGACAGCCGTCGCCCGATGCTGACTTGACCCACTCGGGAGCCCTCCCGTGCCCATGGTCAGGTCGACGACCGGGGACCGGTCCCGGGCGGCCGACATCGCCGTGGACGACCGTCGGGCCGACCCGGTGTACGAGCCGGTGCATGAGGGCCGATCGGCCCTGTCGCGGGCGTGGTCCTCGTGGTGTGCTGGATGTGACGGGAAGGACCCGACAGGACGCGGGGCAGCGGCTCTGGGACGCTCACCGCGCAATCAGGATCCGCGAGAAGCGGGTGACGTCCTTCCCGTCCCCGCCCTTTCCATTCCCGCGCCCTCAAGCGCATCGCACCCCCTGTCGGCGTGGACACGCCATGGGCCGAAGGCCCCGGAACGCCTCCACGCGGTCTCCCCGGCACAGGGCGCGTGGCCTGTCCGGCAGGGCCCTGGAGGGGCTGCCGAGCGCGATGCGCGCAGGAGCGGGCCGGGGGTGCGAGGGGAGCTTCGGGGAGGGGAGAGGTCATGGCGTCCGCGACCGCCAAGGTCGGCCAGGACACCGTGACGATGGTCGTCCGTCTCCCTGGACGGCCCGTTCGCGGCAAGGGCGACCAGCTGCGCGTCACCGTCCTCCCGGAGGCTGCCACCGGCGACGGCTGAGGTACCGTGGCGCCCCCGGATCGGGGCGAGAGACCTCCGCCTCGCGGACCGTCCGGTCCCCGTCAGCCGAACATCCGCTTCCTCCACCGCGGGCCGACCCGCTCCCACTCCTCGGCCCACTCCGCCATACGCCTCCGGACCAACCGACCGCGCACGAGCCATGTGCACGTCAGCGCACCCGCTCCGGCGCCCGCCGTGGCCAGGACACCGGCCAGTGCCGCCTGGAGCCGTGCCTGTGTCGCCGAGGCCGGTTCGGCGACCAGCGCGCCCGTGCGGTCGGTCCACACGGGGACCGCGGAGCCCGCCGTCGTGCCGGGATCGGCCTTCGCCCGGCCCGTGTGCGCCGACCCGTCGGCGGCGGTCCAGCGCACCTTCACCCACACCCGGTCGTCACCGGTCTCGACCGCCGCCAGGGAGGAGTCCGCCGACGCGTCCTGGGTCAGTACGGCCGAGACGGGGTGCGCCTCCGCGCGCCGTGCCGCGAGGGTGTGGTCCACCGATGCCGCCACCGCCTGCCCCGCGAGCAGGCCGCCGATCAGGGCGACCGTCCAGCCGACGAGCACGATCCAGGCCTCGACCACGTCGCTGCGGCGCCGCAGGGGGTTGCGCCGCCACCGCCAGAGCCCCAACCTCGGCGGCCGTGTGCGAGGTGGCGTCCGACGCTCTTCCGCCATGGGTCGACACCCCCTTTCGGTGTCAGGAGGCCTTTCGGCCCCCGGCGGCCCGGGACGTCTCTTCGGCGTCCGAGAGGTTCGGGCGCAGGGACGGGCCCATGAGCGCGCAGGCCACGTCCACCACCCCCTCCACGGCTCGCGTCAGGCGCTTGGCGACCGGCACGAGCATGGTGTCCGGGATTCGGCCGGTGAGGGTGACGACACCGGCCCGCACCTCCACCCGGATCGGCCAGAGCGGCTCCGGGAACAGAGAGGAGACGACCTCCCGGCGTACCTCCTCGGCGATGTCCTCGTCGTCCCGCAGGAACACCTTGAGCAGATCCGGTTCATCGCAGCCTCCTTCGCCCCTTCCAGCCAACGCCCGCGCACCGGTGCTCCCCAAGTGCCGTATGGTCCCTGGCAGGTGGGCCATACGGCACCGCGCGTGCCGTGCCGGGTTCAGCCGACGAACTCCCCCACCGCTGCCTTCAGTTCACCGAGTCCCTTCTTCGCGTCGGAGAAGAACATCCCGGTCTTCGGGTTGGTGTAGAGCTCGTTGTCGATGCCCGCGTAGCCGTGGCCCATGGAGCGCTTGATGACGACGATGCTCCTGGCCTTGTCGACGTCCAGGATCGGCATGCCCGAGATGGCGTTGCCGGGCTTGCGGGCGACGGGGTTGGTCACGTCGTTCGCGCCGATCACCAACGCCACGTCCGCCTGCGCGAACTCGGGGTTGACGTCGTCCATCTCCTTGAGCTGCGGGTACGGCACGTTGGCCTCGGCCAGCAGCACGTTCATGTGCCCCGGCATGCGGCCCGCGACCGGGTGGACGGCGTAGCTGACGTCCACGCCGTGGTCGGTCAGCAGCTTGGCCAGGTCGCCGAGTTCGTGCTGGGCCTGTGCGGCGGCGAGGCCGTAGCCCGGGACGAAGATGACCTTGCGCGCGTACGCCAGCTGGATCGCCACGTCGTCCGCGGAGACCGACCGCACCTGGACGGGCGCCCCGGATCCGGCCGCCGCGGGTGCGCTGTCGCCGGTGCCGAAGCCGCCGATCACGATGTTGGCCACGGAGCGGTTCATGGCGTCGGCCATGAGCTTGGTGAGGATGCCGCCCGAGGCGCTGACCAGCATGCCCGCGATGATGAGCGCCGTCTCGTCGAGTACGAAGCCCGCCATCGCGACCGCCGACCCCGTGAAGGCGTTCAGCAGGGCGATGACCACCGGCATGTCGGCGCCGCCGATCGGCAGCACCATCGTCACGCCGAAGAGCAGCGCCACGGCCACCAGTCCGTACAGCGCCACACGGGAGTCGGGGGCCAGCACCAGCCACACCGTGCCGGCGACGAAGGACGCGGGCAGCAGGACGTTGAGCAGCCGCGCACCCGGGAAGACCACCGGCGCGCCGGACACGACTCCTTGCAGCTTGCCCGCCGCGATCAGCGAGCCGGAGAAGGTGACCGCGCCGATGACGATGTCCAGCCCGCCCGGCAGGGAGACCCGCGCGCCCAGCAGGGCGGCGTCGTCGGCCTGGAGCAGGTCGTTGACGGCGATGAGGGCCGCCGCGCCGCCGCCGACGGCGTTGAAGAGGCTGACCAGTTGGGGCATGGCGGTCATCCGCACCCCGCGCGCGGCCCACAGGCCGAGTGCCGCGCCGACCAGCCCGCCGGTGCCCAGCACGAGCCACCCGGTGCGGCTGATCGTGCCCTCGTCGGCCACCAGCCAGAAGGTGGCGGCGATCGCGACGGCCATCGCCCCGGCCGAGAGGGTGTTGCCGCGGCGGGCGGTGCGCGGATGGTTCATCAGGTGCAGGCCGATCACGAAGCAGGCGGCCGCGGCGAGAAAGATGTAGTGGACGGCGTTGGAGACGTTGTCCATGGCACTCACGCCTTCTTCTCTGTGATCGGCACTTCCTCGGTGATCGGCTTCTTCTCTGTCGCCGGCCTGGCCTTGAACATCTCCAGCATCCGGTCGGTGACGACATAGCCGCCGACGACGTTCATCGCTCCGAACGCCATCGCCACGAAGGCGAGGACGTGGCCGAGCCAGGTGTGGGACTCGGCGGCGATCAGCATGGCGCCGATGACGACGATGCCGTGCACCGAGTTGGAGCCGGACATCAGCGGGGTGTGCAGGGTGGCCGGGACCTTGCTGATGACCTCGACGCCGACGAGGACGCTCAGCACGAACACGGTGATGGCGGTGAGGAGATCGAGGTTGTTCACGACAGTTCTCCTCCCATGAGCGCGGCCGTGATCTCGTCGGCCGGATCGAGGACGATCTCGCCGTCGCGCACGAGGTGGCGCACGACGGCGACGAGGTTGCGGGCGTACGCCGTGGACGCGGCGGTCGCCATGGCGGACGGCAGGCGTCCGGCGCCGATGAGGGTGACTCCGTTGTCGAGGACGTCGGTCTTGTCGGGTTCGGTGCCCTCGACGTTGCCGCCGAGGTCGCTCGCGGCGACGTCGACGACGACCGAACCGGGCGCCATCCGCGCGAGCACGGCCGCCGTCACCAGCAACGGCGGTTTGCGGCCCGGCACTTGGGCCGTGGTGATGACGATGTCGCTGCGGGCGATGGTCGTGTCGAGAGCCTCGCGCTGGGCCCGCTGTTCCTCCTCGGTCAGCTCGCGTGCGTAGCCGCCCCGGCCGGCGCCCGATCCCGTGCCTGGCAGGCGCGCTGTGTCGAGGAATCGGGCGCCGAGAGACTCCACCTCCCCTCTCGACTCGGGGCGTACGTCGTACGCCGTGACGACGGCGCCGAGGCGGCGGGCGGTGGCGATCGCCTGGAGCCCGGCCACGCCGGCGCCGAGGACGAGGACCTGCGCCGGGCGCATGGTGCCCGCCGCGGTGGTCAGCATCGGGAAGAAGCGGTCGTAGGAGTCGGCCGCGAGCAGGGCCGCCTTGTAGCCGGCGACGTTGGCCTGGGAGGTCAGCGCGTCCATGGACTGGGCGCGGCTGAGGGTGCGGGGCAGCAGGTCCAGGCTCACCGTGCGGATGCCGCGCTCGGTCAGGTCCTGCACGAGGGCCGGGTGCCGCAGCGGTTCGAGCAGGCCGATCAGGGTCTGTCCGGAGCGCAGTGCGGTCGCGGTCTCCTCGTCCGGCGGGCCGACGCACAGGACGGCGTCCGCGCGGGCGTACAGCTCGTCGGGGGGCACGACACGTGCGCCCACGGCCGTGTAGTCGGCGTCGGTGAACCAGGCGCCGGCGCCCGCGCCGGTCTCGATCAGCACGTCGAGTCCGGCCCGGCGCAGGAGGGTGACGGCCTCGGGGACGAGGGCGACCCGGCGTTCGCCGGGTGCCCGCTCCCGTGCGGCGCCTACGGTGACGGTTGCCATGATCTGCTGCCTCTCCCTGTGTCCCGGTGGGTGCCGGGCCTCAGAACTCGAAGACGAGCCGGGCTTCGGCCCGTCCGCCGAGGACCTCGTCGAAGGAGTCGTTGACCTGTTCCAGGCGTCGCGGTTCGGCGATCACCTGGGTGCGTCCGGCGGCGTGCAGCGCGAACACCTCGGTCAGGTCCTGGCGGGTGCCGACGATGGAGCCGATCACGGAGATCCCGCCGAGCACGGTCTCGAAGATCGGCACGTTGATCGCCGCGTTGTCGGCGGGCAGCGCGACCATGACCAGGCGCCCGCCCCGGTTGAGGGACCGGTACGCCTGCTCGAACGCCTTGGGTGCGGCGGCGAGTACGACGGCCACGTCCGCGCCGCCGGCCTTCTTGATCTCCTCGACCGGGTCGTGGGTGCGGGCGTTGACGATCTCGTCGGCGCCGAGCCGGTGGGCCAGGCCGAGCTTGTCCGGTTCGAGGTCGACGGCGGTGACGAAGCCGCCGACCAGTCGCGCGTACTGCAGGGCCAGGTGGCCGAGGCCGCCGATGCCGAAGACGGCGACGCGTTCGGCCGGCTGCACGTGGGCGACCTTGATGGCCTTGTAGGTGGTGACGCCCGCGCAGGTCAGGGGCGCCGCGTCGAAGGAGGACACACCCTCGGGCACATGGACGACCGCGCCCGCGTTCGCGACGGCGTACTCGGCGTAGCACCCGTCCACGGAGTACCCGGAGTTGACCTGGCTCTCGCACAGGGTCTCCCAGCCGGAGACGCAGTAGCGGCAGGAGCCGCAGGAGGAGCCGAGCCACGGGACGGCGACCCGCTTGCCGATCAGGTCCTCGGAGACGCCGGCGCCGACGGCCCGGACGGGGCCGATGCCCTCGTGGCCGGGGACGAACGGCGGCCGCGGCTTGACCGGCCAGTCGCCGTGGGCGGCGTGGATGTCGGTGTGGCAGAGGCCGGATGCCTCCATGCGGACGAGTACCTGGCCGGGGCCGGGCTCGGGGACGGGCAGGTCCTGGATCTCCAGGGGCTTGCCGAAGTCGGTGACGACCGCTGCCTTCATGTTTCGCTCCTCAACTCGGTACGTTTCCGGGCGGGTTGACCCGGCTGACGAAGTGCAGCCCGTCCCCGGCTGCGAGGGAGAATCCGCCCGGCGTGCCGGGGGCGACGTCCAGGACGAGGCGCGGGCGGCCGAGCGCCTCGTACAGGTCCGCGTCGATGTGGAAGGTGCAGCCGTCCACGACGCCCAGCAGCAGGTCCCCCTCCCCCAGGGCGAGTTCGCCGGCCGGGAAGCACATCGGGTCGCTGCCGTCGCAGCATCCGCCGGACTGGACGAACATCACCGGTCCCCCGTGGGCGGCGCGCAGGGCCGCGATGGCCTCGCGCGCCGCCTCGGTGACGGTGACGCGCCCGGCGGTGTCGTCGTGGGCGTGTCCGGGCATGTCCGATACCCCCTAGAACAGCCCGAGCGGCTTGGTGCCGTAGCTGACCAGGAGGTTCTTGGTCTGGCTGTAGTGCTCGAGCATCATCTTGTGCGTCTCGCGGCCGATGCCGGAGACCTTGTAGCCACCGAACGCGGCGCCCGCCGGGTACTGGTGGTAGCAGTTGGTCCAGACGCGGCCGGCCTTGATGGCGCGGCCCATCCGGTAGGTGCGGCCGGTGTCGCGGCTCCACACGCCGGCGCCGAGGCCGTACAGCGTGTCGTTGGCGATCTCCAGGGCCTCCGCCTCGTCCTTGAAGGTGGTGACGGCGAGGACGGGTCCGAAGATCTCCTCCTGGAAGACCCGCATCCTGTTGTGGCCCTTGAGGACGGTCGGCTCGAAGAAGTAGCCGTCCTCGAACTCCGCGCCGACAGCCGGACGGTGACCGCCGACCAGCAGTTCGGCGCCCTCCTTCAGGCCGATCTCGACGTACGACGCGATCTTCTCGACCTGCTGCCTGGAGACCTGCGGGCCGATCATGGTGTCGGTGTCGAGCGGGTCGCCCTGCTTGATGGCGCGGATCCGCTCCAGGCAGCGGCCCATGAACTCCTCGTAGATGTCCTCCTGGATCAGCGCGCGGGAGGGGCAGGTGCAGACCTCGCCCTTGTTGAACGCGTAGAGCACGAGTCCTTCGACAGCCTTGTCGAGGAAGTCGTCGTCGGCCGCGGCCACGTCGTTGAAGAAGATGTTCGGCGACTTGCCGCCCAGCTCCAGCGTGACCGGGATGATGTTCTGGGACGCGTACTGCATGATCAGGCGGCCGGTGGTGGTCTCGCCGGTGAAGGCGACCTTGGCGATGCGCTTGTTGGTGGCCAGCGCCTTGCCGATCTCGGCGCCGGGGCCGTTGACGACGTTGAGGACGCCCGCGGGCACGTGGTCGCCGATGACCTCCATCAGCTTCAGGATCGACCACGGGGTCGGGGAGGCCGGCTTGATCACCGTGGCGTTTCCGGCGGCGAGGGCCGGGGCGAGCTTCCACGCGGCCATCAGCAGCGGGAAGTTGAAGGGGATGATCTGGCCGACCACGCCCAGCGGCTCGTGGAAGTGGTAGGCGATCGTCTCCTTGTCGATCTCGGTGATCTCGCTCTCCTGGGCGCGGATCGCGGCCGCGAAGTAGCGGAAGTGGTCGGCGGCGAGCGGGATGTCGGCGGCCAGGGTCTCGCGGACCGGCTTGCCGTTCTCCCAGCTCTCGGCGACGGCGAGTTCCTCGCGGTGGGCGTCGATGGCGTCGGCCACCTTGTTCAGCACCGCGGCGCGCTCGGTGGTGGACGCCTCGCCCCACTTGTCCTTGGCGGCGTGCGCGGCGTCCAGGGCGAGTTCGATGTCGGCGGCCCCGGACTTCGGGACCTCACAGATGGGCTTGGCGGTGGCGGGGCACAGGTTGGGCGTGTACTGGCCCGTGGTGGGTGCCTGCCACTTGCCGCCGATGAAGTTCTCGTACCGGGGCGCGACGTCGACCGGGCTGCCCGGCCTCCCCGGAGGCTCGTACTTCATGACCGTCCCCTTTCGGATCATTGCCGGTCTCGACGATCGGGTGATGCTGGGCACGTTAGGAGCCGGAACGCTGCAACAGCGCTGCATGCCGCCCCACCTGTGGCGGGACGGCCAGGCCGATGTCCAGTGCGTGCGCGCGGGCCGCGGCGGCGGCGCGCTGCGGTGAGCCGCCCGGCAGGGTCCTGGCAAGCGCCGCCCAGGCGGAGACGTCGTCGGCTCCCGCGTCCGTGCCCACCCAGCGGCGCAGCAGCCCCGGATCGCCGCTGCCCAGGACGGCGCCGCGCAACTGCTGCTCCAGGGAACGCCGTCGCTCCACCACGAGCGGCGCCTGAGAGCGCGGCAGCAGCGGACCGGCGTAGCGGGTGAGCGCCTCGGCCGCCCGTCCCTCGGCGAGCAGCGACTCGACGTCCCCGAAGTCGGTGCGCACCGGGCGGAGCAACGTGTACGGCCGCGACCCGAGCAGATCGGGTCCCAGCACGGCACGCAGCCGGGTCATCTCGGCGCGCAGGGTCGAGGGCGGTATCTCGCGCTCCGACAGGTCCACCGCGAGGCGGTCGCCGGTCACGCCCCGGCCGGCCAGGGTCAGCGTCAGCACGATCTCGCTGTGCCGCGGGCTGAGGTGCCGCACCCGGTCGGCGCACTCCAGCACGGCGCGGTCCCGGCCCAGCGCCCACAGCCGTGCGGCGGGCACCGGCGTCGCCCCGGCGTGCGGGACCCGCCCGTCGGGGACCAGGCGCGCGGCCGGCGTACGGGCGAGCTCGGCCTCGGCCGCCAGCGCCGCCGCGCGCACCGCGGCCAGGGCGGGAGGGGTGGCGATGGTGCTGCCGCCGGTGAGGTCGACCACGCCGAGGACACGTCCGGTGCGCGGATCGCGTACCGGGGCGGCGGCGCACGACCAGGCGTGCACGGCGGCGCTGTAGTGCTCGCCCGCCACGATCTGGACGGCGCGGCCCAACTCCAGTGCGGTACCGGGGGCGTTGGTCCCGGCCTGCTGCTCCGACCACACGGCGCCCTCGACGAAGCGCATCCGCTCGGCCCGGCCCACGGTCGCGGCGTCGCCCTCGACCCACAGCAGCGTCCCGTCGGCGTCGCCGACCGCGAACACATGCCCGTCGTCCGCCGCACCGGCGCCCAGCAGCTCCCGGAACAGGGGCAGTACGGCGACGAGCGGGTGGGTCAGCCGGTAGTCGTCCAGCTCGGCACGGGTGCCCCGCAGGGGCGGCAGTCCGCTGCCGTCGGGCCGTACGCCGCGGGCCGCGCAGCGCCGCCACGAGTCGGCCACCAGGGCCCGGCCCGCCGGCGGCGCTCCGGGCGAGGTCATGAACCGCTCGTGTGCGGTGCGCAGCGCGGACAGCGAGGCGACGGTGGAAGCCTCCATGGCACCTCCCCTGTACGAGCCTGCCGTGCGTCCGCACCAGCCTCACCCGCACGGGGCAGCGGGCCCAGGTGCCGAACGTCCCCTGCGGCGGGGCCTCTTGGGCTTCCGGCAGGGGCGGGGCACGGGCCGGACAGCCGTACGAGAAGCCCGCGAGACGGGGGTGCGTGCCGGGCCCGACGGGCCGAACGAACGGGAACGCCCGTATCCGGACCGAAACCGCCCGCCCCCCACGATCCGCGCAGGCCCGGCACGCAGGGCAGGGGAACGCGGCCCTGCCCTTTCCGGGAGGCCGTCCGAGGCGATCCCCCCATCAGCAGATCCGCCTCGCCGGACTCGGCACCACCCTCGCAGCGCACGGAACGGCACGACAGGGACCGAACGGCCCTACCGGGGTCCTGACCGGCCCATGCGGGCCCTACCGCTCCCCCACCGGCACCCGCCACACCAGCGTCGTGCCGCCACCGGCGGGGCAGTCCACCCGCAGCGCGCCACCCAACTGCGCGGCGCGTTCCGCCATGTTGCGCAGGCCACTGCGGCGGCCGTCGGCAGGGATGCCCACGCCGGTGTCGGAGACGGTCAGGCGCACCTCCCTGCCGTCGGTCTCGAGTACGACCTCGGCGCGGTCCGCGTGGGCGTGGCGGGCGACGTTGGTCAGGGCCTCGGAGAGGACGGCCACCACATGGTCGGCGACCTCCTTGGGCACGTGGGTGTCCAGCAGACCTTCCATCCGCACGCCGGGCGCGAAGCCCAGCACCGGTGCGGCCTCGCCGACCACGCGCACCGCACGGGCCCGCAGGCCGGGGCCGCCCGCGCCCTCGCGTTCCCGCAGCCCGAAGATGGTCGACCGGATGATCTTGATGGTCTCGTCCAGGTCCTCCACCGCCCGTGCGACGCGGTCCGAGGCCTGCTGGTGCTCGATGAACCGCCCGGCGCTCTGCAGCGTCATCCCCGTGGCGAACAGCCGCTGGATCGCCAGGTCGTGCAGGTCGCGGGCGATGCGGTCGCGGTCCTGGAGCACCGCGATCCGCTCCGCGTCCGCGCGGCGCTCGGCCAGTTCCATCGCGACCGCGGCCTGGGCGGCGAAACCCCGCAGCGGCTCGGTCTCCCGCTCGGCGAACACCGGCTGGTCCACCGCCCGCACGAGCAGCACGACACCCCTCAGTCCCTCGCCGGCGCCGATGGGCACCGCCACGGCCGGCCCCAGGCCGGTGAAGCGCCGCGAACCCGGGGCGGCCTTGCCCGGCCCTTCGGCCGGGCGGCTCCACGTCTCGCTCCGCTCGTCCTCGGAGATGTCCGGGCTGGAGACCAGCGTGGCGTCCGCGAAGGCCTTGCCGATCAGGCTGCCGTCCACGGGCAGGACCAGACCCCGGTGCGCCTCCGCCTCGCGCCCGATGGCCAGTTCCACGGTCAGCGAGTCGGTGCCCTCCATGGGCACCGCGACCACGGCGAGGGCCGCGCCGGTGATCTCCCGGGCCCGTTCGGCGATCAGCCCGAGGACCTCGCCGCGGTCGCTGCCGGACATCAGACTGTGCGTGATCTCGGCGCTCGCCCGCAGCCAGCGCTCGCGCAGCCGGGACTCCTCGTACAGACGGGCGTTGTCGATCGCCACACCGGCCGCCACGGCCAGGGTGGACAGCACCGACTCGTCCTCCTCGTCGAACTGCGCCCCGCCCCGCTTCTCGGTCAGGTAGAGGTTGCCGAAGACCTGGTCCCGGACCCGGATCGGAACGCCGAGGAAGGAGTTCATCGGGGGATGGTGCGCCGGGAAGCCGTACGAGGCCGGGTGCTCGGAGAGCCTGGTCAGCCGCAGCGGCTCGGGATGGCGGATCAGCTCGCCGAGGATGCCGTGCCCCTCCGGGTAGTGGCCGATCTTCGCGGCCTGTTCCTCGGTGACGCCGACCGTGAGGAAGTCCGCGATCCCCTTGCCGTCGGGGCCGATCACGCCGAGCGCGGCGTACTGCGCGTCGACCAGCGCCGCCGCGGCCTCGACGATGCTCTTCAGCGCCTGCTCCAGGTCCAGCTCCCGGCCGACCGAGAGCACCGCCTCCAGCAGGCTGTGCACCCGGTCGCGGGTGCCCCGGGCCGCGTCCAGCCGGGCCTGCAGCTCCTCCAGCAACTCGTCCAGCCTGAGCTGCGGCAGCCGTACGCGGGCCTCCCCGGACTCCTCGGAGCTTCCCACCGGCGGTCCTCCGATCCCCTCGACACACCCGCGGCCGAACCTGCCCGTCATGTGTCACGTAGTGGTGCTGCGCAGGGACGATACGGGATCAGGTCCGGCGGCCGGGAGCCGGGCATCGCGTCGGCAGGGCTCAGTGGCCGTCCTGCTTGAGCCTGTCGCGGGCCTGGGTGGCGATCACCGCGGCCTGGATGCGCCGCTCCACGCCGAGCTTGGCCAGCAGGCGGGAGATGTGGTTCTTGACCGTCTTCTCCGCCAAGAAGAGGCGCTGCCCGATCTGCCGGTTGGTCAGCCCTTCTCCGATCAGCTCCAGGATCTCCCGCTCCCGGTCGGTCAGTCCCGGCAGGGCGTCCGGCTCCTCCTCCTTCTGCTCCCCCTCGCGCAACCGGGCCATCAGCTTGGTGGTGGCGCTCGGGTCGAGCAGCGACTGGCCGCGGGCCACCGTGCGCACGGCCGCCACCAGGTCGGATCCCTGGATCTGCTTCAGCACGTATCCGGACGCCCCGGCCATGATCGAGTCCAGCAGGGCCTCCTCGTCGTCGAACGAGGTCAGCATCAGGCACGCCAGGTCGGGCAGTCGCGAGCGCAGCTCGCGGCACACGGTCACACCGTCGCCGTCCGGCAGTCGGACATCGAGCACCGCGACCTGCGGGCGCAGGGCGGGGACGCGGACGAGTGCCTGCTCGGCGGTGGCGGCCTCGCCGACCACGCTGATGTCCGGTTCGTCGTTCAGCAGGTCGTGCACCCCCCGCCGTACCACCTCGTGGTCGTCCAGCAGGAAGACCCGGATCGGGTTGCCGGGGTCGGCCTGCTCGCTGTCAGCCATCGGGATGCTCCTTGTGTCTGGTTCACGGTCCTGCGGTCTCACACCGATGCCCCGTCGTCGACGGTACCGGCTCCCTCACTGGATCCTTCTCGCCGACGGGCCGAAAGACCAGGGCCGGTCGGCCCCGAAGCGCCACGGATGCCGAAGGTCAGAGCAGCCACCGGTGACGGCTGACGAACGGCAGGCGTGCCCACGCCCTGCCGAGTCCCCAGACCGCTCCGGCTCCCACAGCCGCGAGGGCGATCAGGACGACGGCGTAGACGACGTGGTACTCGGCGAACGGGTTGGTCGACATGCTCGGCGAGCCGTCGGAGAGGTGCTTGGCCGGCGGCCACTCGGCGATCCACATCAGCGCCATCATCAACGTGCCCGCGACGGCGGCCAGCCGCAGCCCGATGCCCAGGACCAGCGCCAGGCCGATGCCGAGCAGGCCCAGCATGAACAGCCAGTCCGCCCAGCCGGCCCCGGCCCAGTCGTGGAACGTGGACTCCATCGGCCCGGCCGCGACACCGCTGAGGAAGCCCTTGGTGGGCGAGCCGCCGTCGATCCAGCCGTTGCCGGACCGGGTGGCGTAGCCGAGGCCGAAGGCCTTGTCCAGGAACGCCCACAGGAAGACGAACCCGGTCAGCAGGCGCAGGGACGCGAAGACGTACGCGCTCGTCGCGGTCGCCGTCGTCGTGGCGGCCGCCGCGGGTGCCGTGCCGGTCCCGCGCAGCGACGGGAAGCGGAACCCCGGGTGCCGGTGAGGGTGGTCGTGGACTGCCATGGTGCTCATCCCTTCCAGGCGTGCCGCTCGAGACGTCGACGACTCGCGTCGCGCCCTCAATGTCCCGCTTCGACGCCCGGGATCGGAGGGGCCGCGCGGCCCGCGGGAAGGGGCCGAACGTCCCTGTTCTCAGCCTCCGGTCAGCCGTCCCCCGTCCAGTGGGTGAGGCTCCGCCTCAGGAGGCGAGGTGCACGCCGTACATCGTGCGGCCGCCGACGAGTTCCCGTCCGGTGATCAGATCGGGTTCGACCCGCACGAACACCTCCTCGGGCGAGGGCACCCAGGAGCGGGGTCCCTCCCGGCACAGGCGCGCGTGCTCGGCCGGGTCCCGCACCACGCCGGCCCGGCCGGTGACGACCACGCTCCAGCCGGACCGCGCGGCGGCATCGAACGCGTCCGCCTCGAAGGCGACCACCGCGCCGTCGACGGCGCGGGCCAGCTCCGAGGCCGCCGACGTCCGCAGCAGGACCGCACCGCCGGGGTCCAGACAGAAGTTGACCGGCAGTACGGCGGGCAGGGCGAAGCGGGTGTAGACGATACGGCCGACAGGCGCCTTCGCCAGCATGCGCAGGCACTCCCGCCGATCGAGCTCACGGAAACCGTCGTTGGGGTACATGGCCAGTCCGTCTTTCGCCTGAAGCTGCCTTGTGGACTCCATCGTGTCGCCCGGCCGCGCCCGGCGGTGAGGGGCCGTGAGTCCCGGCCCTGACGGCGAGCGGCCCTGCGGCAGGGACGTCTGTCCCGCACCGGCACTCGGGCGGCGGCTACCGCCGACCGGCGTCCCCCTGGGCGGCGGGACGGGCCACCAGGACCAGCACGTCCTGGTGGAGTTCGTCGCGAGGGATGTCCAGGCCCGCCCACAGCGCGGCGGCGGCGAGCAGATTGAAGGGGCGGTGCGGGGCGCAGTTCACGTCGGACGCGAGGGCGGGCAGCCGCGGCAGGCGCTCGGCCAGGATCCGGGCCGCCGCCTCCGCGTCGGCCGCGTGCGGTCCGGCCTCCGTGGGCACGGGCTTTCCCGCGCCGGACACCAGGGCCTCGGTGAGGAGCAGCCGCGGGCCGTGCGCGGCCGTCCACCGGTCCGGCCGGGTGGTCGCCGCCACGCCGGGTACGGCGTCGACGACCCGGCCCAGCATCCAGGCGGCCTGTGCGACTCCGGTGGCCAGCACGCCGGCGCCGGCGCCCGCCGACCACGGGCGGTTCCCCTCGCCGGTGCGGGCCCGGCCGAGCGCCTGCCATCCGTCGGCCCGGTCGGTGACCGGAACCGGCACGGACATGGGTGCCTCCAGCACGAGTGCCGCCCGGCCGCCGGAGGTCAGGGCCGCGGCCAGCGCCCGGACCGCCGACTCGGGGTCGGTCCCCTGGCCGGTGAGCGACAGTGCCGGCGCGTCGAGTGCCGCCCAGGCGAACCGCCCGAGGGCAACCGAGCCGACGTCCACCCCGACCACCCGCGCTTCCATGGCGCCCAGTCCACCACAGCGCGGCCGGCCGGGGCACGGGATCTCACCTGTGCGCGGGCGAGCGCTCCCTGATCTCGCGGCCGGTGATCTCGACCGGGTCGACGCACACCCACATGTCGCGCCCGTCGCCCGCCCAGGGCTTGCTGTACGCCCGCTCCTCCAGCCGGCGCCTGGCTTCGGGATCCGTCACACCGCGGGCACGGCCGCGCACCAGCACGCTCCAGCCCCGGCTGAACGCCTCGTCGATGTGGTCGACTTCGAAGCCGACTCGGGTGCCGAGAACCTGTGAGGGAACGGAGCCGGGCGCGGTCCTGAAGACGATCGAGCCGTCCACGACGCTGTAGTTGACGGGGAGCACCACCGGCCCCTCGGCCCGGGTCACCGCCAGCCTGCCCACACCGTGGGTCGACAGCCGCCGCCAGCACTCCTCGACGCCGAGCTCCACGAACTCCGCGTTCCGGGCGGCCCTCCCCCGGCCGGGCGGCAGGTCGACGTCGCCGCCGGTGAGCACCGTCACGCTCGTCCGCAGGGCGCCCGCGAGTCGCACGAGGGCGCTGATGCTCGGTGCGGCGGCCGGGGACTCCTCCAGATAGCGGAGATAGCCGGGGGCCATGCCCGCCCGGACGGCCACGTCACGCCGCGTCAGGCCCAGTTCCGCCCGCCGGCGCATGAGACGGCGGCCGAGATCGGCCCGTGCGGTTTCGGGCGGCACCTTCGCGGCGCCTGCTGCCGCCTGTCCGAGCACGGTTCTCGCCTCCTCTGCATCGGGCCGCCGGAACGGCCGGGTTGCCTGCGGGATGCGATGCCAGAAAGGCCCCGCATGTCCAGTGTGTCCACTGTGATCGGTATCCGCTTGGGCCGACCGGCCCTGCTGTGCCGCGCGAGACGCCCGGCGGACCGCCTACCGGCCCGTGCCGAGCACGACTCGCTGGTCGCGGCGCGGGGTGGCGGGGCCCTCCGGGCCGTAGCCGAGGCGGATCAGCATCTGCGCGTGCCCGGTGTGGTCCGGTGCGGGGTTCAGGTCCCGGCGCAGGTCGGGCCACTCCATCGGCTGATGCAGCAGGGACGCGCGCAGGCCGTGGACCGTGGCCAGCAGCAGGACGTGCTCCAGGGCCTGGCCGGCGCGCAACCAGTCGGCGCGGCGGTCGTGTTCGGTCGTCAGCAGGGCGATGACCGGGGTGGTCTCGAAGTCCCGGGCGGGCAGCCGTTCGGAGTGCCGCTGCGCGGTGAAGTCGCGCAGCGGGATGCGTTCGCGCGCGTCCTGCGGGCCGAGCGCCGTCCGCGGGAGGCCGATGTCGGCGGGGTCGTCCGGGTCCGCGTGCACCCAGCGGCGACTCTCCGGCCCGCGGTCGGGGTCGGCCCGGTTGCGCTGCTCGGCCTCGGCGGCCACGCGGAGCAGCCGGGCCGTCTCGGCGGCCACCGGGAAGGTGAGCGAGGCGCCCTCGGTGTGGGCGGCTTCGGCGAGTTCGGCGCCCACGGGTGACGGGAGCGGACGGCCGGAGAAGGGGACGCGGCTGGTGCGCCGGCGCCGGATCACCGGGTAGAGGTCGGCGCGGTGGCCGACGGTGTGCCGGTTCAGCGGCGCCGTCGGCCGGACGGTGGCCAGCAGCCCGGGGTGGTCGGGGCTGGGCAGCAGCCGTACGACGGGTGACCGGCCGAAGTGGGCCACCGCGACCCGGAGGTTGAAGACCGAGGCACCCACTGACATGTGCAGGGCGCGGCCGACGGGATCCGCGTGGCGCAAGGTCCGCTCCGGGGCGGCGTGCACCTCGAGGGTGCCGGTGTCGGTGTCCAGCCGGTAGCGCCAGGGCTGGGTGTTGAAGATCGAGGGTGCGGCCACAGCGGCCGAGACACAGGCTTCGAGGGTCGCCGCGTCCAGGGGTGCGGTGTGCATGGAGCCCTCCTCCCGCACGGGCGTCGGACGGATTCCGGGTGCCTTCGAGAGTGGGAGGCCGTCGGTACGGGGGTCAGGGGCCGATGGTCCCTCGTCCGGGGCCGACCAGGGCACGGTGTACGACCGCTGCCGGGCCGTACGGGAGTGCGCCGGGCGGCGCGGCCCTCCGGCACGCCTCCGAATCAGGGGCGGAACGGCCCACGCGGTGCGGCGACTTGGCCCCGACCGGCCCCATTGACGCCCCCTGATCGGCCCATGCCGGGACGCGCTCGCGGCTGTCACGGTCCTGGCAGTGACAGCGACAGGGAGGTGCGGACCGATGCGTGGCGGCAGGCGTACGAAGAGGTGGCTGTGGCGGTGGCGGAGCAACCCGCTGCGGCGGCGCGACGACGTTCTCGAGGCATGGCTGGTGCTCGCCGTCTGGGCGCTCATCGCGGTGGGCGGCACGTTCGCCGGTGTCGTGACGGCCGGTGCCGCCGACGGCGTCTTCACCCAGCAGCGCGCCGAACGGACCTCCGTGCGTGCCGTGCTCCTCGCCGACACCCCGCAGGCCGCCGCCCGGGGTTACCGCGCCAAGGCGGAGGTCCGCTGGACGGCCCCCGACGGCTCGGTGCACACCGACGAGACGCTGGTGGCCTCCGGGCAGAAGGCCGGAGGGAAGATCGTGCTCTGGACGGACGAGCAGGGGGCCCTGACCCCCGCCCCACCGAGCCGGACGGAGGCGGCGGCCCAAGCGGGGCTGCTGGGCGCCGCGGCCGCCCTCGCCGCGGCCGGCGTGGCGTTCGGTGCCGGAGGCGCCGCGCGGTGGGTGCTCGATCGGCACCGTATCGGCCAGTGGGGCAGGGAGTGGGACCTGATCGGTCCCCGCTGGAGCCACAAGACGACCTGACGGCCCTAGGTCCACCGCGCGTCCCTCCCAGCCGCGCCCCGGGCCATCGGGCCTCCCGGTGGGACCCACTCGGCCCTCGCGGCTCGGCCCGGGCGGTGGACACGCTGGTCGTAGAACGGATTCAGCACGTCACTCCCTCGGGGTCAAGGAGCTGATCGCCATGACGACCCTGGCAGGATTCCCGGACCGCCCGGTCCGGGTGAACGCGGTGCTCGACGCGCCGCTGTCGCGATGGCTGTGGCTGGTGAAGTGGATCCTGGTCATCCCGCACTACGTGGTGCTGCTCTTCCTCTGGATCGGGTTCGTCGCGGTGAGCGTGGTGGCGTTCTTCGCCATCCTGTTCACCGAGCGCTACCCACGTGCCCTGTTCGACTTCAACCTGGGTGTGCTGCGCTGGAGCTGGCGGGTCGCGTACTACTCGTACGGCGCCCTGGGCACGGACCGCTACCCGCCGTTCAGCCTGCGCGAGGAACCCGACTACCCGGCACGGCTGGACATCGCCTACCCCGAGCACCTCTCCCGTGGGCTGGTGCTGGTCAAGTGGTGGCTGCTGGCGATCCCGCACTACATCGTGATCGGCTTCTTCCTCGGCGGCTACCACCTCGGCTGGTGGGACGGCGGGCTGGTCGCCGTGCTCGCGGTGATCGCCGCGGTGATCATGGCCTTCACCGAGAAGTACCCGACGAGCCTGTTCGACCTCATCCTGGGCCTGAACCGCTGGGTGCTGCGCGTCGCCGCCTACGCCGCGCTGATGACCGACAGCTACCCGCCGTTCCGGCTCGACATGGGCGGCACGGAGCCGGCCGCGCCTGCGGAGCCGCGGTGATCGCCGTCATGGTGGGACGTCCCCCTCCTCTATCATCATGAAGAGTTCTTCAATTCGATAGTTGCCGGGTCAGGCAGGTCATCGGGGAGGAGGTCCTTCGTGGGCGGGTTCGCCGAGGCCTTGAGGGAACGGGTGCGCGCGGCACGTGCCGCGCTCGCGGTCGCTGTGGAGGCCGAGGACGCCTACGAGGTGGCCGTGGCGCAGGACGAGCTGGACGACGCGGTGCGTGTGGCGTGGCGGCACGGCATCGATGTCGGCGCCGACGGAGCGGTGGCGGACGAGGGGTGATCGAGATGCCGGTTCCGCTGTACGAGGCGAAGGCGGAGTTCTTCCGCATGCTCGGGCATCCCGTGCGCATCCGGGTACTGGAGCTGCTGCAGGACGGCCCCAAGCCGGTCCGTGATCTGCTCGCGGCGATCGAGGTCGAGCCCTCCAATCTGTCGCAGCAGTTGGCGGTGCTGCGCCGCTCCGGGATCGTCACCGCCACCCGCACCGGCTCCACGGTGGTCTACGAGCTGGCGGGCGGCGATGTCGCGGAGCTGCTGGCCGCGGCCCGGCGGATCCTGTCCGTGCTGCTGGCCGGGCGCCAGGACCTGCTCGACGAGCTGCGCCGCACGCAGGCGGCGCGGTGACGGACGGCGCCCGCAGGTTCCGGATGCCGTGGCACCGCGGCCGGCCCACGGCCGGCGTCGAGCACGTCCGCCCGCATGTGCGCCGGCACATCGCCTCGGTGCGCGTGGGGCCCGACGCCGTACGCGAAGCCCGCGAGGCGGTGGCCGAGCACTTCGCCGAGGTCGGTGTCGCTCCCGGCTCCGCCTTCGCGGACGCGGTGCTGCTCGTGGTCAGCGAGCTGGTCACCAACGTGCTGCGGCACGCCGCGCACTCGCCGCTGATGGACGTGGGGCTCACGGTCTCGGCCGACCAGCTGGTCGTCAGCGTCGCGGACGCCGAGCCCCGGCTGCCCGATCTCACCCTCGAGGGCATGGGTACCGGGCTGCGGATGGTGGCCGAGCTGGCCGCCGACTACGACGGGGACGTCAGCGCCGAGCCGGCCGTCGATCACGACGGCAAGGTCGTTCTCGTCCGGTTCGAGGTCCCCGTGTGAGTGTGCGCGTCGGCGGCGCGCGGCGCGCGAACAGGCCGGATGCAGGGTCTGCAAGGGCCGACCGGCCCTATCTCCGACCCGGCAGACCCTCGCGGACCCGGACCCCGTCCGGAGACGATCAAGTGGACCCCTGGTCGTGCGTCTGCCAGTCGGTCGCCATAGCTGCTGTGAGGTGGGAAGAGAGGGAAACCAGGAGTGATCGCTGTTGTGGGGCACCCCGATCTCACCGCGCAGACGCTCGCGCTGCTGGAGGAGGAGCTGCGCTCGCGGCTGGCCGACTTCGCCCGGGCGGGCAGGGCCGGGGTGGTGCGGGCCGGGCGAGGACTTCCGGTCGCCTTCGCGCGGGCTGCCCGCAAGGCCGGGCTGGCCCTGGTCACGGTCCTGCCGTCCCACAACAGCGTGCCCGCGCAGCTCACCGAGCCCGATCGCAGGGCCGCCGGGGAGCTGTTGCTGCTGTCGGAGCAGGTGCGCCTGCTGGAGTTCGACCCGGCCGACCGCGGTGCCTGCGTGAGCGCGGACGAGGAACTGCTGCGCGCCTGCGCGCGCGTGCTGGCCGTCTGGGACGGCTCACCGTCGAACGGCCGGGACGCGACAGCCCACCTCGTGGCCTATGCCCGCAGTCACGGAGTCGCCGTCGAGGTGCTCTGGCCGCGCGGGGCCGAGCACCGGACCGCCCGCGGGGAGCCGTCATGACCGCCCGGCCCTCTCCCTCCGCCGCCGGCTCCCGCATGGTCGAACTGGACCGGGAGGAGTCGCTCGGGCTGCTGGCCGGCGTGTCCATGGGACGCGTGGGCTTCACCCATCAGGCACTGCCGGTGATCCGGCCGGTCAACCACCTCGTGAGCAACGGCGGCGACATCGTCATCCGCACCCACGCCGGAGCCGCGCTGCTGGCGTCGGCGTGGGCGTCGGAGGTGGTGGTGTACGAGGCCGACGAGATCGACGCGGCCACGCGGACCGGCTGGAGCGTGATGGTCACCGGCACCGCGAGCCGGGTGACGGAGCCCCAGGAGCTGTCCCGCTTCAACGCCGAGCTCTCGCCGTGGATCAACACGGAGATGGAGCATGTCGTACGCATCCGGGCCGAGCTGGTGACCGGCTACCGCCTGCTGCGCTGAGGCACCCGGTCGAAGGGCCGTGACCGGCGTGCGGACGCCGTCAGGCCTTCTTGACCACGCCGGACTTGAGCTGCATCGCGCCGAACCCGTCGACCTTGCAGTCGATGTCGTGCCCGTCCACGCCGTCGACGAGGCGGATGTTGCGGACCTTGGTGCCGGCCTTGATGCCGGTCGGACTGCCCTTGACCTTCAGGGTCTTGACGACCGTCACGGTGTCGCCGTCGGCGAGCACGTTGCCGACCGAGTCCCTGATCACCTTGTCCGCAGCACCGGCCGTGGATCCCTCGGACGGCGACCACTCGTGCCCGCATTCGGGGCAGACCAGCAGCGCGCCCATCTCGTAGGCGTAGGCACCGGAGCATTCGGGGCAGGGGGGAAGACTGTCGTTCATGGCACAAGTGTCTTTCAGTCGGTGAGCCGATGGGGACGTCAGGTGGGCCAGCCGTCGGTGCGCCACGCCTGCTGCCCTTCCTCGGGGTCCGAGGAGTGCCGGGCATGGGCGGAGAAGGCGGCCGTCAGGTCGCTGTGGACCGGGATCTCGGGGCAGTCGCCGTCGGGAACGAGGGAGCCGTCGGCGGGGATCGCGGCCAGCTCCAGACCGCGGCCGGCCGCGGCGAGGCGGCGGGCGGCCTCGGTGATGGCCAGCCGGCCCTCGGCCGACCAGCCGCGCAGCTCGGTCAGATCGACGATGACCGGTCCGGCGCCGCGGGCGACGACCCAGCCGATCGCTCCACTGAAGCGGCGGACCGCCTCCGGGCCGAGGTAGCCGGCGACGGAGAGGACGCCGAGATCCCGCTCGACGGTGTAGCGCCACTCGATGGTCATGATCGTGAACTTCCTTGCGTGTGCCGCTCTTCGGGTTCCGTCAGAGGGAGGGTGATCCAGATGCTCTTGCCCTTGCCGTCGGCGTCCGCACGGACGACCGCGGTGCCGCCGAGGCCGAGGACCAGCTCCATGACGGTGGCCAGGCCACCCGCCCCGACGCCGGTGACCGCGCCGTACAGCAGGGGCCGATGGGGATGGCGGTCGTGGACGGCGAGGGCCAGGCAGTCGGCACCGGCCGCGTAGATCACGGTGAGCTGAGGGGAGAGCGCGGCCGCGTGGCGGACGCTGTTGGTGACCAGCTCGCTCAGGATCAGCAGGGCGGGGCCGACGGTGGGGTGGCCCAGGCCGATCCCCCACTCCACCAGTGCCCGTTCGGCGGTCTCGCGGGCGAGGCGGACGGCGGACGGCTCGCTGGGGAGGGTGAGCACGTGCCGGTGGGGCAGGGCTTCGAGCCGCGTCGGCATCACACCTCCGCGCGGGCGAGGCGGAAGCCGGCGACCGACTTGGGCGCCAGGCGCAGCAGGGTGTCGTGCGGTCCGTGGCTCCAGCCGGTGAGGGTGCGCCGATAGTGGGCGGCCTCGTCGGGGTCGGTGATCACCTCGGCGGGGCCGGAGACGGTGAGCGTCCAGCCGGTGCCGGCGACGGCGCGGATCTCGTCCACGTGGTAGGTCGCCGTCGCGGGCACCGCCGCGGCCGGGGCCGGTGTGCGCACGACCAGACGGCCGTACTCCCACACATGACGGGCGGGCCGCACCGCGGTCAGGTCCCGCTGCACGTACACCAGTCGCCCCAGGCTGCTGCCCTCCAGCAGCCACAGGGCCTCCGCTCCGGAGACCTCGACCATGCGGGAAGTGGCGGGGGGATTGCTCATCGAAGGCCTTCCTCGCTGGACGTTCGGGGCTGCTGGGCGGGCACGGCGGTCAGGACGCCGGAGGTCTCCAAGTGGGCGCGGGCGGCCCGGATCGCCTCGGGTGTGGTGGCGTACTCCCCGCCCTCCCGGCCCAGCAGGTCCAGCGCGCCGACGGAGTCGAGGACCTGACGCTGGCCGGCGCGTATCCCGGACGCCAGGACGAGGATGCCGCGCCGCCGCAGCTTCTGGACGGCGTCCTTCAGGACCAGGGCGCCGGTGGCGTCCATCGTCGACACCCGCGACATGCGCAGGATGACGACCCGTACGTCGGCGACCTCGGTCAGCTCCAGCAGGAACCGGTGCGCGGCGGCGAAGAACAGCGGCCCGTCGATGCGGTACGCGACGATGTGCTCGGCGAGCAGCGTGTGCTCCTCGACGCTGTGGTCGCCCCGGTCGAGCGGCACCTGGTCGAAGCGGGCCTGCTTGGCCACGGCGCGCAGGGCGAGGGCGCCCGCGACGACCAGGCCGATGATCACCGCGTAGACCAGGTCCAGGGCGAGGGTGGCCACGGCGGTCAGCACGAGGATCAGCGCATCTGAACGGGTGGCCCTGGCCATCGCCCTGAGTGAGCCGACCTCGACCATGCGGACCGCGGTGGCCAGCAGCACGCCGGCGAGAGCGGCCAGCGGGATCCTGGAGACGAGCGGTGCCGCCGCGAAGACGATCACGGCGAGGATCGCGGCGTGGGTGAGGGCGGCGAGGCGGGAGTTCGCGCCGGTGCGGACGTTGACGGCGGTGCGCGCGATGGCGCCGGTCGCCGGCACTCCGCCGAACAGGGGCGCGGCGACGTTGGCCAGTCCCTGCCCGAACAGCTCCCGGTCCGGGTCGTGCTTCTGGCCGACCGTCATGCCGTCGGCGACGGACGCCGACAGCAGGGACTCCAGCGCGGCCAGGGCGGCGACCGCGACGGCGGGGGCGAGCAGGGTGCCCAGCGAGCCGAGGTCGAGGAAGGCGAGTGAGGGTGCGGGCAGACCGGCGGGGAGGTCACCGATCGGCGGCGCCGCGTCCAGCCCGGCCACCTGCGTGACGACGGTCGCCGCGATCACGGCGACGATGGAGAACGGGACGGTGGGGCGCCAGCGGGCACCGACCAGCATCACCACGGCCACCGCGACGGCGAGGCCGACGGCCGTCCAGTTCGGGGACTTCGCGAACTCCTCGATCGCCCGCCAGGTGACGACGAGCACCCGGTCGCCCTCCGGCTTGGGCACGCCGAGGGCGTTCGGGATCTGCTGGAGACCGATCACGCAGGCGATGCCGAGCGTGAAGCCCTCGACGACCGGGGCGGGCACGTACCGCATGTACTTCCCGGCCCGCAGCGCGGCGAGGACGACGAGCATCACGCCGGCCATCAGACCGACCGTGAGGACGCCGCCCGGCCCGTACTGTCCGACGATCGGGACGAGCACCACGGTCATCGCCCCGGTCGGCCCCGACACCTGCAGGTTCGAGCCGCCGAACACCGCCGCGAGCGCACCCGCGACGACGGCGGTCGCCAGGCCCGCCTCCGCCCCCAGCCCGGAGGACACGCCGAAGCCGAGGGCGAGCGGCAGGGCCACGATGGCCACGGTCAGTCCGGCCAGCAGATCCCGGCGCGGGCCGCGGCCCATCTCGGCCACGTCGGTACGGGAGGGGAGCAGCGAGGCGATGCGGGACCAGGCGCTTCGGAGGAGGGTGCTCATCGCGCGATGACCTCGGCATCCCGCAGTTCGGCCGGCGCGTAGACGACCGCCTGGCCCTCTCGTGCGGAGCGGACGAGGTCCCGTACCACGGCCTGGTACAGCGGAACGGACACGACGCCTCGGCTTCCTTCAACGCCCCGCGGGGGCACACGCAAGGCTGTGCCCGCGGCTACCTGCAGGCACAGCCATCACAGCATCTAACCAATTGCAAAATTTCGCAATTCCGATATTCGTTATGTGGCGATCTGCACATCGGTCGGTTCGAGCCCCCGGTCTGCCCGGGAGCGGCTCAGCGGCCAGCGTGGCTCCGCCCGCGCGCATGCGTTGCCGCCACAGCCAGGAACACTCCGACGACCGCGGCGGGAGCGGTGACGGCCAGCAGCCAGTCCCCGCCGTCCTCGGGCCCGGCGGCCAGCAGGACGGCCGCGACGACCAGGGCGGCGAGCAGCCCGGAGCCGACGAGGGCGACGAAGGTGTAGCGCGTGGGGCCGTCGCCGCGGTGGTCCGGGGGCGCGGTGTGGCGCAGGGCCGCCCAGTGGCGGGCGATCTCCCGGGCCTCGTAGCGGCGCCGGACGGCCGCGCGGATCCGCAGTCCGGCCGTGGCCGCGGCACCCACGGCGGCCGTGCCCACGGGCGCCCACCAGGCGTCGGCCACGAGGAGGAGAACGGCGACGGCCGCCGTCGTGGACCAGCCGGTCAGGCAGGCGGCCGCCGCGGTCCGGCGGAAGTCCGGGCGGTCGGCGCCGGCGCGCAGTTCGGCGAGGGCGGGGACGTACCAGACACAGCCGGAGGCGGTCACCAGTGCGGCGCCCAGCGCCAGGACGGCATGGGCCATGGCTCACCGCACCGCCTCTGCCTCGGCGATCTCGGGGTGGTGCAGGTCGAGCGCCGGGGATTCGGAGCGGATCCGGGGCAGCAGGACGAAGTTGTGCCGCGGGGGCGGGCAGGAGGTGGCCCACTCCAGCGAGCGGCCGTAGCCCCAGGGGTCGTCGACCTGGACCCGCTTGCCGTACTTGGCCGTCTTCCAGACGTTGTAGAAGAACGGCAGGAGCGACAGGCCCAGCACGAACGAGCCGATCGAGGACAGGGTGTTGAGGGCGGTGAAGCCGTCGGCGGCGAGGTAGTCGGCGTATCGGCGCGGCATGCCCTCGGCGCCCAGCCAGTGCTGGACCAGGAAGGTGAGGTGGAAGCCCGCCGTGAGCGTCCAGAAGGTGATCTTGCCGAGGCGCTCGTCGAGCAGCTTGCCGGTGAACTTCGGCCACCAGAAGTGGAATCCGGCGAACATCGCGTACACGACCGTGCCGAAGAGCGTGTAGTGGAAGTGCGCCACGACGAAATAGGTGTCGGACACGTGGAAGTCCATCGGCGGCGAGGCGAGGATCACGCCCGTCAGACCGCCGAAGGTGAAGGTGACCAGAAAGCCGGTGGCCCACAGCATCGGCGTCTCGAAGCTCAGCGAGCCCTTCCACATCGTGCCGATCCAGTTGAAGAACTTCACGCCGGTCGGCACCGCGATCAGGAAGGTCATGAAGGAGAAGAACGGCAGCAGCACACCACCGGTGACGTACATGTGGTGCGCCCACACCGTCACCGAGAGACCGGCGATCGCGATCGTCGCGCCTATCAGACCCATGTAGCCGAACATCGGCTTGCGGGAGAACACCGGGATCACCTCGGAGACGATCCCGAAGAACGGCAGTGCCAGGATGTACACCTCGGGATGGCCGAAGAACCAGAACAGGTGCTGCCACAGCAGCGCACCGCCGTTGGCCGCGTCGAAGACATGGCTGCCGAACTTGCGGTCGCACTCCAGCGCGAACAGCGCGGCGGCCAGCACCGGGAACACGATCAGGATCAGTACGCCGGTCAGCAGCACGTTCCAGGTGAAGATCGGCATGCGGAACATGGTCATGCCGGGCGCGCGCATGCAGATGATCGTGGTGATGAAGTTGACCGCGCCGGCGATCGAGCCGAACCCGGAGAGCGCCACGCCCATGATCCACAGGTCGGCGCCGAGGCCCGGCGAGTAGACGGAGTTGGACAGCGGGGCGTACAGGAACCAGCCGAAGTCGGCGGCTCCGCCCGGGGTGAGGAAGCCGGCGGCCGCGATCGTCGAGCCGAACAGGAACAGCCAGAAGGCGAGCATGTTCAGCCGGGGGAAGGCCACGTCCGGGGCGCCGATCTGCAGCGGCATGATCCAGTTGGCGAAGCCCGTGAACAGCGGCATCGCGAACAGCAGCAGCATGATCGAGCCGTGCATGGTGAACGCCTGGTTGAACTGCTCGTTCGACATGATCTGCATGCCGGGGCGGGCGAGTTCGGCGCGCATCATCAGCGCCATCGCGCCGCCGACGATGAAGAAGGCGAACGCGCTGACCAGGTACATCGTCCCGATCTTCTTGTGGTCGGTGGTGGTCAGCCACTCCACCCACGAAGGACGGCTCGCCGTCCGTACGGCCACCGGCCCGGCCTGCGCGCGGACCGCTGGGCGGGTCCGTGCCTCCTTCACGTGCCGTGCCTGCTCTGTCTGTGCCTCGTCCACCGGACGGTGTCCTCCCCATCGGTTCATGTCGCATGACGAACCGGGAAGTGCCGTACGTGCGGGGGTCGGTACGGCGCTTCCCGGCCGCCGCCACATGATCGCCACAGGGGTACGGGGGCCGGGTAGGGCCGAACAGCCCCCGCCCGGGATCACGGACAGGGACCAACGGCCCCTCCTGTCGTGGAGCGGCCCACTGGAGGCTTGGCCGAGTGAAGTCGGCGCGCCCGACGGGCAACAAGGGCCGAACGGCCCTGGCAAGGAGCCTTCGACGCGCTTTCCATGGAGGCCATCAGACCTGCCGGCAGCCCCCGTGCGGCGGGCAGGTACCGCGTGCGAGAAGGACACCATCGATGGCGCACCAGCCACGCCGCCCCACCGCGAGCCGGTCCGACAACCCATGGCCGGTCTCGACTGCGCCCGCGCCACGTCGCACCATCGAGCTGGCCCCGGACGAGGCGCTGCGGCTGCTCGGCAGCATCCCCATCGGGCGGATCATCTTCACCCGGCACGCGCTGCCCACCGCCCGCCCGGTCAACCACGTCCTCGACGCCGGGGACATCATCATCCGCACCCACGAGGGCGCCGCGCTGGTCTCGTCCGCCCAGCAGGGCGGTCCGCAGGGGATCGTCGTCGCCTACGAGGCCGACGACATCGACATCGAATCCCGCCTCGGCTGGAGCGTCGTCGCCACCGGCTACTGCCGGCTGGTCACCGACCCGGCACAGGTGGCCCGTTACCAGACGATGCTCCACACCTGGTCGGACCAGCACATGGACCAGGTCGTACGGATCCACCCCGATCTGGTCACCGGCATCAGACTCGTCGCGGCGGACGGCGCGACCTGAGGAACACGGCGAGGACGCGGCCCTCGTGGCGCGAGGCCCCCGATGGCCTGCATCAGGGGCCGGGTGTCCTTTTCGCACCGGCTACCGCCGAGTGGTCATTGAGTCAGGCGCGCCCGCCGGCCAGGACACGCCGACCGCGAACGCGGTGCCCCCGGTGCCGCAGGCCCGCCCTCCGCCCGGGACGCCAGGTCACGGCGAGGGCTGCGGCAGCCGGTTGCCGGCGCGGGCGCGGACCGCCTCGACGGCCTCCCACTGTTCGGGGTCCAGCAGGGCCAGTGCGGCGGGGAAGACGCCGTCCTGCTCCTTGAGGATGTGCTCGCGCAGCAGGCCGAGCGTCTCGATCAGCCGGCCGGGCCAGGTGGGATCGGCCAGGAACGGTCCGTCGGCCTCGGCCAGCACGGCCTCGATCCTGCGGTGCTCGGCCTCCAGTGCGGCGATCTTCTCGGGGAACTCGGCGGCCATCACCGGGAACAGGCCCTGCTCCTCGACCTGGGTGTGCGGGCCGAGGACGGCGGCGATCTCCCGGGCCAGCTGCGCCATGCGTGTGACCTCGCCGTCGCGGTGGGCGTCGCGGACGTGGCTGATGAGGTGGACGACCCTCTCGTGCTCCATGGTCAGCTCGTCGATCGTTTCCAGCGCCTGGCAGCCGCAGTACTCGCACATCGCGGGACTCTCCTTGCCTGGTCAGTGCGGTTGGGTGGCGAGGACGCGGCGGGTGCGGGTGACCGCGTGGCGTACGCCGGTGCCGGTGAAGGCCAGGGCCGCGGCCGCGACGACGGCCAGCAGGGCCAGGCCGATCGCGTAGCTGCCGTACGCGCCGTACAGCGAGCCCATCACCAGCGGCGGGACGAACCCGCCCAGTCCGCCGGCGGCGCCGACGACGCCGGTGACGGAGCCGACCTTGTCGGCCGGGGCCAGCAGGGCCACCAGGGCGAACACGGCTCCGCTGCCCGCGCCGAGCGCGCCGGCCATGGCGAGGCAGGCGATGGTGCCGACCGGTGCCAGGGACGGGGTGAAGGACTGCGCGAACGCCCCCGCGAGCACCACGCCCAGCGATCCGGTGAGCACCCGGACCGGCCCGATGCGGTCCGACAGCCAGCCGCCGACCGGCCGCATGGCCACCGCGAGCAGCACGAAGCCGGCCATGCGGTTGGCCGCGTCGGCCTGGGTGAGGCCGTAGCCGGTCTTGAGGTAGGTGGGCAGGTAGACCGAGAAGGCGACGTAGCCGCCGAAGGCCACCGCGTAGAGCGCGGACGCCTGCCAGGTGACGCCGAGGCGCAGGGTGGCGGTCAGCCGGTGGGCCAGCGGCTCGGTGGGCACCTGGCGGCCGGGCGCGTCACGCAGGACGAGCGCGGCCACGACCGCGTACGCGGCCAGGACGGCGGCGGTGATCAGGAACGGGTTGGCCATGCCATGGGCGTCGACCAGCTTGACCGTGGTCAGGGCGCTGATCGCAGTGCCGCCCATGCCGGCGCCGAAGATCCCGATCGCCAGACCTCGCCGCTCGGGCGGGAACCAGGCGCTGACGAAGGGCACGCCGACCGCGAACGCGGTGCCCCCGATGCCGAGGAAGAAGCCGCCGGCCAGCAGCGCCGCCAGCGAGGAGTGACCGGCCAGGCCGAGGTAGAGGACGGGCACGATGGTGGCGGCCGAGACGAGCGGGAACATCACCCGGCCGCCGAACCGGTCGGTCAGCGCCCCGACCGGGATCCGGCCCAGCGAGCCGACGACCACCGGCACCGCCACCAGCAGGGACTGCTGGAACGAGCTCAGGTCCAGGCTGTCCTTGAACCTGGGGCCGAGGGGGCTGAGCAGCGCCCAGGCCCAGAAGTTGAGGGCGAAGCCGACCGTGGCCAGCGTCAACATCAGCCAGGCCCGCCCGGACACGGACGCCACCGGTGCGCCGCTGTGGTTTCTCGACGGCTGAAGCATGCCGCCCGTCCCTTCCATGCTGGGAGTAGGTGCGGCCCTGGAGGTGGGCCCAGGGCCGCGGGTCCTCTGGTCGCCCATGGCGTGCCAGTGACCTGCTGCCACTATCCGCACCTCGGCGGCCGCGCGGCGTGGGCCGACAGTCCTGATCACCCGGCCCAGCAGGCCCCCGCCTTCCCCCGGCGGGTCCCCGTATGAGGGCCGTCCGGCCCTAACCCGGCCCCGGCCGTCCAGGGGAACATGGACTGATGTTCCACAACGACGGCTTTCGCGCACTTGACCGGCAGGAGTGTCTGCGCCTGCTGGCCAAGGTGCCGGTCGGCCGCATCGTGTACACCCGGCAGGCACTGCCCGCGGTCCTGCCCGTCAACTTCTCGCTGGACACGGACTCCGCCGTGCTGCTGCGCAGCACGGCGTCCTCGGACCTCGTCCGTGCGACCGACGGGTCCGTGGTCGCCTTCGAGGCGGACGACTTCGATGCCGTCCGGTGCTCGGGGTGGAGCGTGGTCGTCACCGGCCGGGCCACGGTGGTGACGGACCCCGCCGAACACGAACGGCTGTCCCGGCACGGCCCGAGCTCCTGGGTGGTCGCCGAGGACGGCGTCTTCGTCCGCATCGAGCCCGAGCTGGTCACCGGCCGGGAGATCATCGGCACGCGGAACTGAAACGGCGCACGGACCCGGCGGACTCAGGTCGTGGCCGCCTCTCCGGAGGCGCGCGGAGTGCGGCCGCCGTCGGGACCGTAGCCGAATCGGATCAGCAGCTGGGGGCGGCACCGACGCCTCGGTCCGCTCATCGCCGCCCGCAGGTCCGGCCACTCCATGGCCTGGTGCAGCATCGAGGTGCGCACCCCGTGCGCGGTCGCGGTCAGCAGCACGCGTTGCAGGGCCTGGCCCGCGCGCAGCCAGTCCTCCGGCCGGTCGTGCGCGGTCCACAGCAGGCCCACCTGGGCGTGACGCTCGAAGCGGAGGGCCGGCAGCCGCGGCGCCGGCAGCGGGCCGGTGAAGTCGCGCACCGGCATCCGGCCGGCCGCGTCCGGCGGGCCGAGGGCGGCGAGCGGGATGCCGTACGGACTGTGCGCCGCCGGGGCGTTGATCCAGGTGCGGGTTTCCGCGGTGCGCGCCGGGTGGGCGTGGTTGCGCGTCTCGGCCACGGCGGTCAGACGCAGCAGTCGCCGGGTTTCGATGATGTCGGGCACCTGCATCCGCGCGCCCTCGGTGTGCGCGGCCCCGGTCATCGCGGCCACGACCGGCTCGGGCACCGGGCGGCCGGTGAACGGCAGCCTGCTGGTGTGCCGTCGCGCGATCGCACCGTAGAGGTCCGGCTCCCGCGCGTGGTCGGTGTCCGGCACGGCCGGACCGGTCAGGTGAAGGGTGGCGAGCAGTTCGGGCCTGCCCGGGTCGGGCAGCAGCCGTACCTGCGGGCGTCGGCCCAGACGGGCCGCGGCGAGGCGCAGGTTGAACACCGCGGCACCCACCGAGACATGCTGGGCGCGTCCCTCGGGGTCGGTCAGCGGCAATGACCGCTCCGGCGCCGTACGGATCTCCAGCGTCCAGGTGTCGGGGTCCATACGGAAACGCCAGGGCTGGGTGTTGTGGATCGACGGGGCGGCTACGGCCGCTGCCAGCAGTGTCTCCACAGCGGCCGCGTCCAGGACCGGGGTGCGCACGATGTCTCCTGTTTCGTCCGGGTGTTCGCGGGTCATGTCGCGGGCAGGGCGGTGGCGAGCAGGACGACGCCCAGCGAGCCGACCAGGGACACGACCGCCAGGGTGCGAGCCATTTCGGTGCGGCCCTTGGAGTGGGCGATGCCGTGTCCCGCCGCGGCGAGCATCACGAGCACGAACAGGGCGAGTTTGGTCGCCAGGGTGCGGCCGTAGCCGGGTTCGGCCAGCGAGGCCCAGGTGACGCCCTTGTGCCAGGCCATGGCCCAGCCGGTGGCGAGCTGCACCGGCAGGAACACCGCGCCGGTCAGGATCCCGAAGCGGCGGCCGGCCCGGGCGGTGAAGCGGTCTCTGGCCTCCGGCTCGAGCATGCGGCGGGCCAGCGGCAGGATCACCAGGGACAGGGCCAGTTGCCCGCCCACCCACAGGGCGGCGCCGGCCACATGGGCGAACCGCACGAGGGACCACAGGCCCACGGTGTCCACTACTCGCTCACCTCCACGGTGCCGTGCGCGCCGGACTCGGCGTGGCGCATGTCGTGGTCGACGAAGGAGTAGTGGCCGGGCTCCGGGAACGTCGTCTCGACGAAGCCGCCCTGCGCGGGTGCCAGGTCGAGGACCTGCGCGCCGCCCGGCTGATCCGGTTTCAGCAGGTGGGCGCCCTCCTTGTACACGGTGTCGAAGACGGTGCCGACGACGTGGAAGGCGATGCCGTCGCCCGGGCCGGCGGCGACCACCCAGAAGCGGGCCCGCTCGCCCGCCTTCGCGGTCAGTGGCCGCTTGGCGTACTGGGCGGCGACGCCGTTGAAGGCCCAGGCGTCGGGGGTGCCCTCGCGCATCTTGGTCACCTGGGCGGTGCTGCCCGGGGTGCCCAGATAGAGCTCGGAGGAGACCAGGACGTACTCGCGGTCCACCTGCTTCAGGCCGGGCGGGTCGATGACGACGGCTCCGTACATGCCGTTGCCGATGTGCTGGAGCATGGGTGCGGTGCTGCAGTGGTACAGCCACGCCCCGGCCCGCTCCGCGCGGAACCGGTAGACGAGGCGTTCGCCGGGCTGGATGGTGCGCATCGGCCGGTCGGGGGCGAGGGAGCCGGCGTGGAAGTCGATGCCGTGGCCCATGCCCTGGTCGTCGTTGACCAACGTGATCTCGAAGACGTCGCCGACCTTGCCGCGCAGGGTGGGGCCGGGAGCGGTGCCGCCGAAGGTCCACATCTGCTGCCTGACGCCGGGGGCGACCTCGACGGTGGTGTGGGCGGCGCGCAGTTCGGCCTTGTGGACGGTGCCGCCGGGGGCGGGGGCCAGGTCGGCGTCGCGGGGCCGCCATCCACCGGAGAACTCGCCGGAGAGGTCGAGGCCGGCGCTGTCGGCGAGGGACGCGTGTCCGTCGTGGGCATCGGCGTCCTCGCCGGTGCTGCCCTTGACGACGATGTCCAGGGTCATCCCGGCGGCGCGGTGCCCGGGGAGGGTGCACCATGCCTCGCGGTCCTCGGTGACCGGGCCGAGGTCGAGGGTGTGGTCGTCGCCCCGGGCCAGCAGCGGGGTGGCCGGACCGTCCTCGACCTTGAGGTCGTGGCGTTGCGCGTCCTTGTTGGTGACCTCGAGCCGCAGGGTCGTGCCGCGGGTCACCTCGATCCGGCTCGGCCGGACGCGCATGCCGGACAGGGTGACGTCGACGGTGCGCGCGGCGCTGGAGCCACCGCTGCCCGCGTCGGCGGCGACGGCCGGGCCGCTCGTGTCCCCGCCGCTGTTCGCGACGAGTACGGCCAGCACGGTCAGCACGGCTCCGGCCGCGGTACCCAGCAGGACCGGCCGCCGGGAGGAGCCGCCCTCGCCCGCGCGGTGGGCGCCGCGTACGAGCACGGACGCGGTCAGCACGAGGAACGCCGCTCCGGCGGCTGCGGCCGACACCATGCCCGCCGCGCCGGCGGGGTCGGGGAGCGGCAGCGCCAGCAGTGCGACACCGGCGTTGAGGGTGACCACCCGGACCGCCCAGCCCCGCTCCAGCACCGCCCGCAGCGCGGCCCGTTCCTTCGGGCCACTGGCGAGCACGACCGGCAGCAGATAGGTCAGGGCCCCGATGAGGACCTGCGCGACGAACCCGACCAGCAGCACCGGAACCAGGGACCCGACCCCCTCCTGGGCCTCGGCGGGCTGACGGGCCGCCAGGATCGCCCCGTCCGCCACCGTCCCGGCCAGGAGCCAGCCGGCGGCCGCGCCCAGCATCCAGGCGGCCGCCGCCGAGACCGGGCTGCGCCGGCGCACCGTCCGGGCGAACAGTTCCACCGCGACGCCCACCCCGGCGACGTACAGCCCGACTCCGGCCACGGCGGCCCAGCGCCACCCGGCGGCCAGGGCGACGACCGTCGTCAGCAGGCCGCCCCCGGTCAGGGCGAGCGCCCAGGGCGCCACCTTCGTGGTGCGCTCGGCCATGCGTACGCCCAGCACGGTGGGCCACAGCATGAACAGGGTGCCCAGCACCGGCAGGCCGATCCAGCCGAGCAGGGTCACGTGGACGTGCGCCAGCCGCAGTCCGGTGTAATTCCGCGCACCGGCATGGCCGGTGGCCAGCAGCCCGCCCAGTGCCGCGCCGACGATCAGCGCCACCGCGGCGGCCCGGTAGAAGCCGACGACCGGGGCGAGTCTCCCGCCGAGGGCGCCCCGGCCCATCCGCACCAGCACCACCAGGTGGGCGGCGACCGCCGTGACCAGCAGTGCGCACGCGGCGCCGGTCAGCACCGGCCGGTCCGCCCACACCCCGATCAGCACCCCCGCCACCGCGAGGTTGACCCCGGCCAGCCGGGCGTCGCTCCACCGCTCGTCGGGGAGCCTGGCGTGCAGCAGGGCGACGGCGAAGTGCTCGCTCCAGACCACGATGGCGGTGGTGGCGGCGCCGAGCAGGAACAGGTGGATCGCCAGCCAGCGGGCCACCGGAAGCGTCTGCTGGGCGGTGGCCGCCGCCAGCGCCAGAGCCAGCCATGCCACCACCACGATGTGGGCGTGCAGATGGCGGGCCTTCAGTCCGGACCGCCGGAACCTGCTGGGGTACCGGCCGCCGGTGGGCTCGCGGCCGTCCTGCTCGATGTTCACTGTGCTCCTCGCGGGTGCGCCGGAACGCCGCTGCCCAGCAGCGCCTCCAGTTCACCGGGATAGGGGAAGGAACCGGGCCGGTAGCCGCACCACGGCTCCTCGGCGTACGGGTCGCCGGTGACGCCGTAGGCGCGGGACCGGGAGCCGCCACAGACGCGGCGGAACTCGCACCGCCCGCACCGGCCGCCGAGGCGGTCGGCGTCCCGCAGGCCGGTGAACAGGCCGGCGTCGCGGTAGATGTCGGTGAGCGGCGTCTCGCGGACGTTGCCCGCGCCGAGCGGCAGGAAGCCGCTGGGGTGCACGGTGCCGGTGTGGGAGACGAAGACGAAGCCCCGTCCCGCGTTGACGTCCAGCGGTGGCCGTCGGGCGCGCCGGCCGCCGGAGTCGAGGCCCAAATCGGCGGCGCGCTCGCGCAACTCCCGGTAGAGCGGCCCGAGACGCAGGACCGTCACGGGGTCGTCGCCGGTGTCGGAGAGGATCCGGCGCTGCAGCGCGACGCGGCGGAAGTGGTGGGCCTCGGTGGTCTTGGCGGGCACGGTCAGACCCACGTCGTAGACGAAGTTCAGGACGTCCTCCGTCTCGGCGGGCGTGAGGACGCCGAGCCCGCGGCCCCGTCCGGTGGGCACCAGGAAGAACGCGCTCCACAGCATCGCCCCGTGGTCGCGGACGAGACGGACGACGTCCGGCAGGTCGTGCAGGTTGTGGCGGGCGACCGTGGTGTTGATCTGCACCTTCATGCCCAGGGCACGGGCGGCGTCCCAGGCGTCCAGGGTCCAGCGGTAGACGCCTGGCACACCGCGGAACCCGTCGTGCAGTTCGGCGGTGGAGCCGTCCAGGCTGAGCGAGAGCCCGACCGCGCCCGCCGCGTGGATCTCCCGCAGCCGGAGCGGAGTGAGGGTGGGGGTGCCGGAGGGGGAGACGGCGACGCGGACGCCCGCCTCCGCCCCGTGGGCGATGAGTTCCGTCAGGTCGGGGCGCTGGAACGGATCGCCGCCGGTGATCACGAACAGCGGGGCGGGCTGCCCGAACGCGGCGACCTGACGCATCAGGTCCTTGGCCGCGGCGGTGTCCAGCTCCCTCGGGTCGCGGTCCGGCACGGCCTCGGCGCGGCAGTGCAGACAGGCCAGCGGACAGGCCCGGGTGGACTCCCAGATGACGATGAACGGCCGCTCGGCCACGTCCTGACGCTGTCGGCGGATGGCTCGGGTGCCGCTCACCGGCCCGCCCTCCGCCCCACCTGGGTGCGCGGCGTGCGTCCGGCCGCCCGGGAGACAGGGCAGATGCGACGGGCGGCCGGACGGTGACGGAACCGGCCCGTGCACGGCACCCGCGACGGGGGACGGGGATGGAGACAGCCGCGCGGGTGCTCGGTGCGGTCGTACACGGGTTACCTCCGGATCGGTCACTGGTCAGCCTGGGGCAAGGGGCGGGGGCGGCGCGGCGGCCGGTGGGCCCTTGTGCGGGGGCCAGAAGTCCCTCGTCGCGGCAGGCGTGGCCCGGCAACAGCCGTCCGACGGCCGCCACCGGGCCCTGGGTCCCGGCGACGCGGACGAGGACAGGCCGGAAGGACGCACCGGCAGGGCCGTTCGGCCCAAGGCCCCACCGGCGGCCGAAACCTAGCGTTCTCAACCATGGAGAACGACGACAACGCACGACAGGGACTGTCGGGCGCCGCGCACGCCTGGCCGCTGGCCGCCCGGCGCCTGCTCACCCGCCGTGAGATCTCGGCCGACGGGCGCGCGGTGTTCGGCGCGAACGACGGCAAGTGGGAGGGCTTCTACCGGGACCGGTGGGCGCACGACAAGGTGGTGCGCTCCACGCACGGTGTGAACTGCACCGGTTCCTGCTCGTGGATGGTGTACGTCAAGGACGGCATCATCACGTGGGAGCACCAGGCCACCGACTACCCGTCGATCGGCGCGGACTGCCCGGAGTACGAACCGCGGGGCTGCCCGCGCGGGGCGTCCTTCTCCTGGTACACCTACTCCCCCAGCCGGGTCCGCTACCCCTATGTGCGGGGCGCGCTGCTGAAGCTGTGGCGCGAGGCCCGCAGGCGGCTGGGCGACCCGGTGGCCGCCTGGGCCGAGATCACGTCCGATCCGGCCAAGGCGCGGGCCTACAAGCGGGCCCGCGGCAAGGGCGGTCTGGTGCGCGCCGACTGGGACGAGGTCAGCGAGCTGATCGCCGCCGCCCAGGTGCACACCGTCAAGGCGTACGGCCCCGACCGCGTCGCGGGCTTCTCGCCGATCCCGGCGATGTCGATGGCGTCGTTCGCGGCCGGGGCGCGCTTTCACTCGCTGATCGGCGGCACCCTGCTGTCGTTCTACGACTGGTATGCCGATCTGCCGATCGCCTCACCGCAGGTGTTCGGCGACCAGACGGACGTCCCCGAGGCCGCGGACTGGTGGAACGCGGGCTATCTGATCATGTGGGGCTCCAACATCCCCGTTACCCGCACGCCCGACGCCCACTTCCTCACCGAGACCCGCTACAACGGCACCAAGGTCGTCGCGGTCAGCCCCGACTACGCCGACAACGTCAAGCACGCCGACGAGTGGCTCGCCCCGCACCCCGGCACCGACGGGGCGCTGGCGATGGCGATGGGGCATGTGATCCTGCGCGAGTTCCTCGTCGAGCGCGAAGTGCCGTACTTCCAGGACTACCTGCGCAGGTTCACCGACGCCCCGTTCCTGGTGAGCCTGCGCGAGCGCGCCGGGAGCGGCCTCGTCCCGGACGGGTTCCTGACCGCCGCCGACCTCGGACGCGACACGGAGCACGCCGAGTCCAAGACGGTGCTTCTCGACTCGGCCACCGGCGAACCGGTGGTGCCGAACGGCTCGCTCGGCTTCCGCTGGGGGGAGGCCGAGCCCGGCCGCTGGAACCTCGACCTGGGCGGCGTCGTGCCCGAGTTGAGCCTGTTCGACCGTGCGGAGGAGACCGTGGCCGTGGCGCTGCCCCGCTTCGACGAGGGCGGCACGGAGGGCGGCTCGGTCATGGTGCGCGGGGTCCCGGTGCGCAGGATCGGCGGGCGGCTCGTCACCACGGTGTTCGATCTGATGCTGGCGCAGTACGGAGTGCGGCGGCCGGGTCTGCCGGGCAGTTGGCCGTCGTCGTACGAGGACGCGTCGGAGCCCTGCACCCCCGCCTGGCAGGAGACGATCACCTCGGTGCCGGCCGCGCAGGCGGCCCGCATCGCCCGGGAGTTCGCCCGCAACGCCGAGCAGACCCGGGGCCGTTCGATGATCGCGCTGGGCGCCGGCACCAACCACTGGTTCCACTCGGACACCATCTACCGTGCCTTCCTCGCCCTGGTGACGATGACCGGCTGCCAGGGTGTCAACGGCGGCGGTTGGGCGCACTACGTCGGCCAGGAGAAGGTCCGCCCGGTCACCGGTCAGCAGCACCTGTCGTTCGCGTTCGACTGGCAGCGGCCCACCCGGCACATGGCGGGCACCTCTTACTGGTACCTGAACTCGGACCAGTGGCGCTACGAGGCGTTCGGGCCCGACGAGCTGGCGTCCCCGCTCGGGGAGGGGCGGTTCGCGGGCAAGGGGTTCGCCGACTGCCTCGCCCAGGCCGTGCGGCTGGGCTGGACGCCCGGCCACCCCGGCTTCAACCGCAACCCGCTGGATCTGACGGACGAGGCGCGGGCCCAGGGCAAGCAGGTCGCCGAGCACGTCGTCGACGAGCTGAAGTCGGGGCGGCTGCGGTTCGCCGTCGAGGACCCGGACGACCCGGCCAACTTCCCGCGCGTGCTGACCGTGTGGCGGGCGAACCTGCTGGGCTCGTCCGGCAAGGGCAACGAGTACTTCCTGCGCCATCTGCTGGGCACGGACGCGGCGGTCCGCTCGGAGGAGACACCGCCGCAGGGGCGCCCCAAGGACGTGGTGTGGCGGGAGGAGGCGCCCGAGGGCAAGCTCGACCTGCTGGTCTGCATGGACTTCCGGATGACCTCGACCGGTCTGATGGCTGACGTGGTCCTGCCGGCGGCGACCTGGTACGAGAAGGACGACCTGTCCAGCACGGACATGCACCCCTTCGTGCACGCCTTCACCCCGGCCATCGCCCCGCCCTGGCAGGCGCGCACCGACTACGACACCTTCCTGACCATCGCCGACCGGTTCAGCGAACTGGCCGCCGAGCACCTGGGCACCCGCACCGACGTCCTGGCCGTGCCGCTGCTGCACGACACCCCCGACGAACTCGCCCAGCCCGGCGGGGTCGTACGGGACTGGAAGGACGGCGCGTGCGAACCGGTTCCGGGCCGGACCATGCCGAAGCTGGCCGTCATCGAGCGGGACTACGCCGCGATCGCGCAGAAGATGCGCGCCGTCGGCCCTCTGCTGGACACCCTGGGCACCACCACCAAGGGTGTCTCGGTCCAGGTGGGCCCGGAGATCGATGACCTCCGGCGCCGCAACGGCACCGTCAGGGACGGAGTCGCCGCCGGGCGCCCCTCCCTGGCCACCGCCTCCGACATGTGCGAGGCGATCCTCGCCCTGTCCGGCACCACCAACGGCCGTCTGGCCACCGAGGGCTTCCGCGAGATGGAGCGCAGGACCGGCAGCGAGGGGCTGGTGGACCTGGCCGCCGAGCGGGAGGCCGAGCGGATCACCTTCGCCGACACCCGCACCCAGCCGCGCTCGGTGATGACCTCCTACGAGTGGTCGGGCTCGGAGACGGGCGGGCGCCGCTACTCGCCGTTCGTCATCAACACCGAGCACCTCAAGCCCTGGCACACCCTCACCGGCCGGCAGCACTTCTTCGTCCAGCACGACTGGATCGCCGAACTCGGTGAGCAACTGCCGGTCTACCGGCCGCCGTTGAACACACCCCGGCACTACGGCAACGAAGAACTCGGCGGCGAGCGCGCCGAAGTCACGGTCAGGTATCTGACCCCGCACTCGAAGTGGTCCATCCACTCGAACTACCAGGACAACAAGTACATGCTCGACCTGTCCCGCGGCGGTCCCACGATCTGGATGTCCCTGGAGGACGCCGAGAAGATCGGCGTCAAGGACAACGAGTGGATCGAGGCCTACAACCGCAACGGCGTCGTCGCCGCCCGCGCCGTGGTCACCCACCGCATGCCCGAGGGCACCGTGTACATGTACCACGCCCAGGACCGCAACGTGAACGTCCCGAAGACCGAGGTCAGCGGCAAGCGGGGAGGAATCCACAACTCGCTCACCCGGCTGCTGCTCAAGCCCACCCATCTCGCGGGCGGCTACGCCCAGTTCACCTACGCCTTCAACTACTACGGCCCGACCGGCAACCAGCGCGACGAGGTCACCGTCATCCGCCGCCGCAGCCAGCAAGTGGAGTACTGACATGCGCGTCATGGCACAGATCGCGATGGTGATGAACCTCGACAAGTGCATCGGCTGCCACACCTGCTCCGTCACCTGCAAGCAGACGTGGACCAACCGCACCGGCGTCGAGTACGCCTGGTTCAACAACGTGGAGACCAAGCCCGGCGTCGGCTACCCCCGCCGCTACGAGGACCAGCAGCAGTGGAAGGGCGGCTGGATGCTCGACAAGCGCGGACGCCTCGTCCTGCGTTCCGGGGGCCGCATCAAGCGCCTGCTGTCGCTGTTCTCCAACCCCGACCTGCCCGGCATCGAGGACTACTACGAGCCGGTCACCTACGACTACGACAACCTCGTCAGCGCCCCCGCCCAGAAGGACATCCCGGTCGCCCGCCCGCGCTCGGTCCTCACCGGCCGGCCCACCGCCATCACCTGGGGCGCCAACTGGGAGGACGGCCTGGGCGGCGCGCCCGAGAACGCCGGCGGCGACCCCAATCTCAGCGGCGAGTGGGCACAGAAGGTCAAGTTCGAGTTCGAGCAGACCTTCCTCTTCCACCTGCCCCGTCTGTGCGAGCACTGCCTCAACCCGGCCTGCGTCTCCGCCTGTCCGTCCGGCGCGATGTACAAGCGGGTCGAGGACGGCATCGTCCTCGTCGACCAGGACCGCTGCCGGGGCTGGCGGATGTGCGTGACGGCGTGTCCGTACAAGAAGGTGTACGTCAACCACGCCACCGGCAAGGCCGAGAAGTGCACCTTCTGCTTCCCGCGCATCGAGGCCGGGCAGCCGACGGTCTGCTCGGAGACCTGTGTGGGTCGGCTGCGCTACCTGGGGTTGATGCTGTACGACGCCGACCGCGTCGGCGAGGCGGCCGCCACCCCGGACGAAGCGGACCTCCTCGACGCCCAGCGCGGTGTCTTCCTCGACCCGCACGACCCCGACGTCATCGCCGCGGCAAGGGAGTCCGGGATCCCGGAGGACTGGCTGGACGCCGCCCGCCGCTCCCCGGTGTACGACCTGGTCATGCGCTACAAGGTGGCGCTGCCGCTGCACCCGGAGTACCGGACGATGCCGATGGTCTGGTACGTCCCGCCGCTCTCCCCCGTTCTCGACGCCGTCGACGCGGCCGGCGGCAACCAGGACGACCCCGACCACGTCTTCGCCGCCGTCACCCGGCTGCGCATCCCGCTGGAGTACCTGGCCGAGCTGTTCACCGCCGGGGACACCGACGTCGTCGCCGGTGTGCTGATGAAGCTCACCGCGCTCCGCTCGTACATGCGCGAACGCACCCTCGGACACGAGGGCGACGACTCCGCGCTCGAGGCGGTCGGCCTCACCGGGCGTGAGGCCGAGGACCTGCACCGGCTCCTCGCCGTCGCCAAGTACGCCGACCGGTACGTCGTCCCCGCCGCCCACAAGGAGGACGCCGCCGCGCTCACCGCGATGGAGAACCGCTGCCCGGTCGAATCCTCCGTCCCCGACGAGCCCCGCAAGGTCATGCTCGGCATCCCCACCCTGCGCCGCCGTACGTCCGACACCCCTGCCGGAGGCCCCCTGTGAGCCCGCTGCCAGCGACGATCCCCGCCCTCGTCCGCACCCGCGTCCGCGCGGCCGTACGCCGCCCGGCCCGCCTCACGCCCGAGGAGGCCGAGGCGCGCAC